>NZ_JAHLQA010000036.1 GCF_018918125.1 Blautia sp. MSJ-19 | reverse complement strand
TGCATTGGAGACGATGTGGGAGAGCAGGTGGACGCCAGATCAAATGGGGATGTAGCTCAGTTGGGAGAGCACCTGCCTTGCAAGCAGGGGGTCGAGAGTTCGAATCTCTTCATCTCCACTTGAAATCGAAAGATTTCAAAGATGGGCTTATAGCTCAGCTGGTTAGAGCGCACGCCTGATAAGCGTGAGGTCGGTGGTTCGAGTCCACTTAAGCCCATTGGCTTATGTGAATTTAGCCGTGAGGTTAAGTGAGTAAGCCTAAATCGTACCTTGAAAACTGCATACATGAAATTTGATTAACTAATCAAATATCCTTGATATACAAACGTAAGATAGGAAGACATCGATAATTAAATTTATCAAAAGCAACGAGAATCAAGACCGCTGATACCTACGCTAGGGTATCAGAAGCGAAAGGTCAAGCAGAAAGGGCACAGGGCGGATGCCTTGGCACTAAGGGCCGAAGAAAGACGTGATAAGCTGCGATAAGCTTCGGGGAGGAGCAAATATCCATTGATCCGGAGATCTCTGA
>NZ_JAHLQA010000022.1 GCF_018918125.1 Blautia sp. MSJ-19 | reverse complement strand
GGCGATGCGCCTGTGGGAAACACCCGTTCCCATCCCGAACACGACGGTTAAGACGCAGGCGGCCGATGGTACTGCATTGGAGACGATGTGGGAGAGCAGGTGGCCGCCAGATCAAAAAAGAAAACAACAGACGCAAGTCTGCTGAACATAAATACAGGCATTGGAAAGTGAGCCCTGTCGGAAACAGGGTGGAGCCAGTAAACAATCGATAAGTCCGATGCTAACCCGTATCAGCCGGGAAGAGCTGTTATAATAACTGGTTTTACCAGTGATATAAGATGAAAAGAAAGCTTTTCTTCTTATATGACTGATAAAAGCTCAGTCAATATCGTACCTTGAAAACTGCATACATGAAATTTGATTAACTAATCAAATATCCTTGATATACAAACGTAAGATAGGAAGACATCGATAATTAAATTTATCAAAAGCAACGAGAATCAAGACCGCTGATACCTACGCTAGGGTATCAGAGCGAAAGGTCAAGCAGAAAGGGCACAGGGCGGATGCCTTGGCACTAAGGGCCGAAGAAAGACGTGATAAGCTGCGATAAGCTTCGGGGAGGAGCAAATATCCATTGATCCGGAGATCTCTGA
>NZ_JAHLQA010000040.1 GCF_018918125.1 Blautia sp. MSJ-19 | reverse complement strand
CCGGAAGTCACCTGTTTGCCTTAAAGATGGCATAGATTTTGAAAATTGAAAGCAAAACAGTTTGAAATAAGGCATGCTGAGAGGGATGCTTAGGGATGAACTGTGCTTATGAAGAATGGCATCGAAACGATAGGTGATTTCGATGCCATTTTGGCATAAAACAGGGCTGCCGCCCAGCAAAAATATCTGCTAATGCGACAGCCCCCTCCCTGCTTTTACTAAAAAAGAAAAAAAAAGAAAAAAAGATGGCTAACGATAACCATCTTTCTCTCCGTTACATGTTATAATGTAACTATGCACAAACAAGATTATTATAACGAATTTTTCGAATTAGGGCAACAGAAAATTCATTTTAATTTCTATGATCTGTGTTTACCTGACGACGATCCCGTCTATACCCTTAAAAAAGTGATGGAGGAATTAGATTTTTCTGGCTTGTTAGCCAATTGTTCGGATAAGGGAAGAACCGGGTACAACCCGATCATGATGTATGCTGTAGTTACTTACGCGAACATGCGTGGGATACGTTCTGTTGACCGTATTGTTGATCTCTGCACAAGGGATCTTGCTTTTATCTGGCTGACACGGGGACAAAAACCAAAACGGGATGCTTTTTATGAATTCAAAAATAAAAAGCTGACTTCTGGTATCCTGGATGATCTGAATTACCAGTTCATGCGCCGCCTGGAAAAAGAAGGGCTGGTCACATTAAAAGAGCTTTTTATCGATGGCACGAAAATAGAAGCAAATGCCAACAGATATACCTTTGTCTGGCGTGGAAGCATCAATTATCATCTTGCTGGCCTGCTGGATTCTATCGATCAGCTTTTTTCAAAGTATAATGCTTTCATACAGGATCATGCGTATGCTTCAAAGTATGGGATTAGAAATGCACAGATGTTTGTGATCGAAGGGATGGATAAAGTCCGTGAGACCATTGAAAAGAACAGGAAACGAAAGCTCACCAAACATAAAAAGCTGTCTAATAACCGTATCATAGAGAT
>NZ_JAHLQA010000045.1 GCF_018918125.1 Blautia sp. MSJ-19 | reverse complement strand
CTCCCTGGAGTGAAAAACTCCAATTTATCAAAGATCACAAGTAACTTGTAGTGAATTACTCCAACTCTCAAAAAGTTGGAGTGATTTTATATCTGACCGTAGGATTATTTGGCGGTTACCTTAAAAGAGGTACCTTTGGAAAGCTCATTTTGAATGTAAATACGATCCTCCAAAGTTAAGTGTTTCTGGTTACCAGGTATATATTTACTCATAGTCTTATTCCTCCAACTGCTGTCAGAAGGAAAGATAAGCCTATCATTTTTATATGAACGAGTAAATATCAACTGTGCAGGAGTAAATTCCACCGCATAAGCTGGCGGTGGAATTTAAATAAAAAATTTAGGTCTGTGAGCGTAGTATAGATTTTGATTGATGAGAAATGAAACTTATAGTACAATAAGTTCAGAGGAGGAGTGTAATCACATATTGCAAAAGATGAGATCAGATTGCAGAAAATAAGTTCCTATAGATAAACATATAAATAAACCAAAGACATTTTCAAAATACAAAAGCATACGATACTGAACGAAGAAGGAAAGGAAGCCGTATGGCAAATACGAAACATGAAGATGCGATTTTGAAAATGGGTTTTGACTATTTTCGTGACACGATTTTGAAGACGCTGGGGATAAACTATGATTTTGTAGAATCTGGGATCACCGAACTTGTAGAGTTAACAATTTATTCTTTGTATATGGATTTTACATTTCTGACAACTGGAGGTTTCTATATCCATATAGAATTTCAGACAACAGATTCCGGCAAAAAAGATTTACGCAGATTTCGGGCATATGAAGGTGTATTTTCACATAAAACAGGAAAAAATGTGATTACATATGTGATCTATTCCGGCGGGATCAAGAGAGCAGTTACGGAGATGGACTGTGGCACACATACTTATCGAGTGATACCAGTATATCTGTCGGACAAAGATGCAGATACCGTCCTGAAACGTCTGCAGGAAAAGAAACAAAATGGTGAAGTATTTACAGAAGAAGACTTTGCACAGCTTGCAATCGCTCCATTGATGAACAGTAACAAAGAACGAAAAGATGTTATTTTGGAGTCATTAAAGCTGAGTAAGACAGAAAGAAATATCACAGCAGAAAAAACAATGGCAATGCTTTACACACTGGCAGATAAATTTCTGGAAGGAAAAGATTTGGAAGAAGTAAAGGAGGCGGTTGCGATGACGAGAATTGGTCAGATGATCTTTGATGATGGTGTTGTACGTGGAAGGGAAGAGGGCACAGAACGAATGTCTGTGCTTACACTAAAACTTTTGCAAGAAAAAAGATTGGAAGATTTGCAAAAAGCAACAGAAGATAGGGATTTCAGAGAACACTTGATGAGGGAATTTGGAATTCTCTGAAATAGAATATATCCATATATGAACTAAGTTAAGAGGAGAGGGGGCTGTCGCACTAACGTGTGGCAGCTCCTTTTATACCCAACACAAAACGCCGGGCTTCGAAAAGTCCGGCGTTCGTGGTATAATCAGTTTATGCTACTAAACAAAATAATACAGAAA
>NZ_JAHLQA010000033.1 GCF_018918125.1 Blautia sp. MSJ-19 | reverse complement strand
TTTCTGTATTATTTTGTTTAGTAGCATAAACTGATTATACCACGAACGCCGGACTTTTCGAAGCCCGGCGTTTTGTGTTGGGTATAAAAGGAGCTGCCACACGTTAGTGCGACAGCCCCTTCCCTGTTCTAGAAGCGTCTATTTTCCGACAGCCCCTTGTTTTTTACTTACTCTGAAACAAATACTACCGGATAGCCAAAAAAGCGCAAATTATCCCTCTAGAGTTCTTATTGGGATATTTTGAACTTAGCTGAACGGTTTATACGGCAACTGTATTAGCTTCCCAGCCAAGTGCTTTTAACTTTTTAAGGTATGCGTTAATTTTACGTTCCCTGTTGAAATGATTATAGTATTCGGCTCCGAGGTCTTTAAATACAACGCCATCCTTAAGCATATGATATATGGCGACTAACATAGAATGAGCAACCGCAACATAAGCTCTTTTCCTTCCGCGATGTGCATTTATTCGTGCAAATTGTGCCGAGAAATAACTGCTTTTGTTCTTTACGGCTGAATGTGCACACACAACCAAAGTCTCTCGCAGCAATGCATTGCCTTTGGTTGTCCTGCCTGATTTTCGCTTATGTGCACTTTCATTGCTTCCCGGGCATAAACCTGCCCACGATGCGATATGTGCATCTGTTGGAAAACGTTCCATGTTAGTACCAATTACAGAGATTATTGCCTGTGCACTGGTGTTGCCAATGCCAGGAATATCCTGTATGACAGCAACGGCTTGCTTTTGATCTGGTTTCATGAAGTTATTAATGTCATCATCTAACTCTTTGATGTGGATATTCAATTCATCCAGATGGTTGAGTAGTACTCGCATCATCTTTTTCTGAAGTTCTGACATTACTCCATTGAGATCATCAATGATTTGTTCCTTTGTAGCTTTCAGATTATGTGCAATGACCTTTTGCTTATATAAAATATCATACTCTGCTGAGTCAATCTGCTTTCCTGACAGGATGTGTTCTAAGATGTTTCTTGCACTCTTGCCATTGATATCAGTTATTGTTCCTGAAAGCTTGATGTTCGCTCCTTCCAGCATCTTCTGGAGTCTATTAAGCTCTCGGTTACGCTCTTCTACGAGACTCTTACGATAACGTACAAGCTCTCTGAGCTCACGTTGTTCCCTGTCCGGAATGTAACTTGCTGTAAGAAGTCCGTGCTGGAGTAGATCTGCGATCCATTCTGCATCTTTGATATCAGTCTTGCGACCGGGAACTGCTTTCATATGGCGTGCATTTACAACCATAACCTGTAGCTCACAGGTTTCAAGAATGTTATACAGAGGCTTCCAATAGGAGGCTGTGCTCTCCATGGCAATCATCTCGCAATCGCCTTTCTTGAGCCAGTCAGCCATATCGAAAAGTTCTCTGGTTGTTGCACCGAAGTCTCGTATTTCCTGTCTGTTGCCATTTTTAAAGCAGGCTACGATGAGCTTCTTATGCACATCAATACCACAACACTTGTCGTAAACTCGATCCATGATAATACCTCCTGGCAATAAGTTTACGGCATGGCTTCCTGTCTGTTGATATTTTACTCTACGTCCTTATATGACATATATAGCGAGACAGATGGTGGTACAAATGAGGAAGCCACAAGTCAGTTTTATAGGCGGGCTATATGCTCCAGGTAAAAACCGACCTTTGCCGATAAGTTTAGTATAAATCAAAACTTGCGGCTTGTAACTATAAAAACTATCGCCTGCGATGTTTCATTCATTGTGGTGCCAAATATCGTGGCATGGGAGTTTTATAGGAAATTACTTCGTAATGTTCCAATGAAGTAAAAACGCTCTGCGAGGATGCGACTAGATGCATTTGGAATATGTCTGCTAAAGCAGACTGCATCTAGCGCACAAAGCGTAGCAAGTCCCTCAAAGATTGAGGGATTCAGGGAGTTTGAAGCGGACTTGTCCGCTTTGTTCCTTAAATTGTTTAATCAATATGTTCAAGGGTTGGTGAATTTCTCGTTTAATGCTTAAAGGCATCGGGCTGGATGATGGAGTTATTTCTCGATGCCAGATATGGTCGCTATATTAAGTCTCCGGCATCGATATATACGCAAGATATATTTCCGATGCAGGGAATGGCTATTATGCGGTCAAGTCCTTTTTTGTGTGTAAATTCCCTTTAGGTATAAAAAGTATTACGCCGCAAGCATTTTTTGTTGTTCAATAGCAATCAAGCGTAACTGCTTTTTACAATGCGATAGTGCTGTTTTATCTTTTTTACTTATATTGAGTTTTTGTTCTAGTGAATACCGCTCATGC
>NZ_JAHLQA010000013.1 GCF_018918125.1 Blautia sp. MSJ-19 | reverse complement strand
CTCCCTGGAGTGAAAAACTCCAATTTATCAAAGATCACAAGTAACTTGTAGTGAATTACTCCAACTCTCAAAAAGTTGGAGTGATTTTATATCTGACCGTAGGATTATTTGGCGGTTACTTTGCATTAAATGCTGACATAATCTCAAAATCAATTACAAAACTTTTCTCTGACATATCTGGTAACACTGCACGACCTGCATCTGTCATTAACCCCAGTTTTTCTAATCGTCTACAACGTTCTTTATTCAATTCAGACCACGGACTTCTGACTGCACGGGGTGTGAATTTTTGCAAATCCACACCATCTATCTTTTTATGAGTCGTATCTATCCAGCCAAAACATAAAACTTCCTCTACTGAGTCCAGATACCATACACAATTTTCTGGTGGATTTTTTCCTTTCTTAGCTACCATCCAACACTCAGTTTCTTTTCGATGATTTTCAATCAGCCATTGCCGAAATTCTGCCCTTGTTGTTATATTGAGGATGTTTTTTGCTTCCATATTGCTCCTTTCCCGTGTAACAGGTTCTTACATTGATTTGCTAATTATGATGTGGCACATTTTGTAATAGGTTTGCAACGGCAGTATATCATGCCATGCCAGTAACACGCAATAAGGAGGCAAATCCTGGAATTTCATGGAGCACTTTATTTTCATGATATGAAGGAACTGGAGCAGAGAATCCAGGAGATTCTTCGGCTTATAGATTTGAAAGGCCGTCAAAATGAGCCTGTCGGAAGATTTTCAGGTGGTATGAAACATCGGATTGGGATAGGTCTTGCCTTGCTGAACGATCCGCAGTTTATATTTTTTTGACTAGCCAACGCTCGGTGTAGATGTCCATAATTCCCACAGGATCTGGGAACACCGAAAATGATACTATTTGAGATTCCACTGCTTAACTGTCCGAAAGAATCTGCACCTGTTACAAACTCTTGAATCAAGCTCATTTCCACCAGTTACGGCACACCTACACCTGCAACCTACTCTCAAATGGGGATGCTCCGAAAGATGTACAGGAGCTGTTAGGACATTCCGATGTCAGTACCACAATGAACATCTACGCTCACTCAACAAGAAAGGCAAAGCGGGATTCCGCAAGACTCACAAATCCCGATTGTCTTAATTTATTTCAATTCCATCTTCTTGCCCTACGGACAAGAAGCATCCCTCGCTTTCAGCTCGGTCAATCCCAATCTATCAAAACACCAGCCGCATCTGATGCCACACAACATTTCCATGAGTGGATTTATCTGTCACGCCTTCGTCGGAAAAGCCAAATTTTGCATAATATGGGATAAGCTTTTCTTTGCAGGTCAGGACAAGTCCTTTACGCCCCTGCTGCTCTGCATCGTCGATCGCACGGCGTATCAGTTTGCCGGCATATCCATGTCTGCGATGATCCGGTAATGTATTAACGCCAAAAATCATCTGCCATGCACCATCTTCGTTATGCATAGTGGCTTTTTCATACATTTCATCTGTCAGGTCCGGCTCATCTGTTACAAAACCGTCCACAAATGCGATCAGCTTTTCATCTTTATACATCAGCCAGAAATGATCTCCATAATATTTCACTCTTTCAATGAATTCCTTTTCTGTTGCTGCTTCCGCAGGCGGGAAGCATTCTGCCTCAACTGCGGCAATTGCCGCAATATCTTCTGTTGTTGCGTATTTTATTTCCATACAGTATTCCTCTCTTGCTTCTTTGAATTCCATCTCAGTTCATCTAGTATAGCATAAAAATAACGATATTGCATGCGTGATCTGCTCCATACAATATCGTTAACAATTTTTTGTACCTTTCTTCATTTCTTTTGGTAGTTGGTGGTTTCCTGATATCAGTTTTTTACGAAAATAAATCCAGCGTCATCTGTCCGTCAATCCAGCTTGTCTGTTTCGCCTCGTGTATGATATCTCCCGGCATGCTTCCACCAAGAAGAAATGGTGATTTCGGGTTATGTCTTTTCATGTTCTCTCGGACCAGAGCACTATTTGCATTCGCATAACAATATCTGCACAAATGCCCGCAGGTATCATATGCTCCAATGTCTACTCCCAGAAGACAGGCACATGTTCCGTTTCTCTGGTTCATCTTCTGCTTTGGCACATCCAGATGTGTATGCAATGCTTTTTCGTATGTATCTACAGTCATACATCCTGAACAGTCTGCTCCGTAGGCCGCAAGCTCATTTCCCTCTGCACATGGCCGAATTACCATATCATATTTAGTTGCAATTTTGATAAATTCTTTTCCGATTCTGATGCTGTCGCTGGCTGTAACGGCTTTTGCTTCTGGAAAATTTCGCGTTACTTTTTGGTAAATGTCAATGAAACTAATTACGCAAGTGTGGGTATAGCCGGACAAACTCGATGCCATTTTTTCAAATTCCTGTATGTGCCATTCTACGGTATGCAGCTGGTCGATCAGTATTGGATCATAGCGCCATCCGATGCTGTCAATACCTACAATATTTGACAACTTCTTAAAATCTTCCATTACTGTTTTTTTATCTGGCACATTGGGTTCGACCTCCGTTCCATATGGTGTGATTGTCACAAACCAGTATTGTCCATATTGCCTTAATCGGTCCATATGCTTAAGCATTGGTGCCGGATTCTTTGTACAAAATGCAAGAAGGTCTACGACATCCGGCGACAGACTATATTTCGTTACCTGTAACGGATTATATGGATTGCGAACCAGTACATAGCCTTCCTTTATTCTGTTCATAAGCCATTCGGAATAAAACGCCGGGATATCTGTCCGCATGCCAGTTTGTATGATCATGGTATTTATTGCCTTTCTGCTGTTATTTGGAATACTTCTGTTTGCTGGTGTCCCTGTAAAGAGTATAACATAACACCACTTTACAACTTTTTCATAAAAAAATATCGTACAGGGCTTTCTGATGTATAATGAATTTGCTGAAAACATTACAAAGGAAAGTGACCCTGTACGACAAAAACATTATACAACGA
>NZ_JAHLQA010000038.1 GCF_018918125.1 Blautia sp. MSJ-19 | reverse complement strand
ATCCATATCGAGTTCCTAACTTACGTCTTTTTTAGAAAATAAGCCGTAGGTTTATTAAAGTTACCCTTTTGTATCAAAATCTTTTTCAAATAACTCTTGACTATTTACCAAATTGCTTTCTGCTGTAAATAAAGAAAGGAGGCAGCTCCTATGTGGTTCATAAGAGTTACCTCCTTTGGTTGAGCCAATTATAACGGATGCTTATGACCTTGGCAATATGCAAACGGCAAATTGCACATTACGATTTCGCATGACATTCATAAAAGAATCTGAGGGTATCTGTGACATTACAATTTGTTATTTACATTCAAAAAACCATAAAAAATCCTTGGGGTCATAAGTGTTGACAATCTCCGGGGGCACTGATAAGATACACACCATAAACCGACGGACAAGAACAACGGCGTTCACTGAATCAAGTGAGCGTCTTTTTTGTTACTCAAAAACAGAAAGTTGTTCTTTTCACGGATAATAAGGAGGACATTATTATGAACAGAAAAACAGTGAAGAAATTTATGGCAATTGGTTTATCAGCAGCTATGGCACTTGGAATGAATGCAACTGTATTTGCAGCAGATGACTCCTCTGATTCTGTAAAAGGTGCACTGGAAGGAGTAAAACTTTCCTTTGGTACTACCGCACTTTTTGCCCCGTTTACTTATTATGATACAGATGGAACTACACTGATCGGTTTTGACCTGGATCTGATGAATGCATTAAAAGATTATCTGGGATTTGAGCTGGACGGAGAGATTCAGGTAATGGATTACTCAGCACTGACAACATCGCTTGCAGAAGGAAAACTTGATTTTGGTATGGCAGCTCTCTGTGCAACGGATGAAAGAAAAGAAGTTATGGACTTTACAGAAACCTATCGTGATTCCGGTCAGGTTGTTATGATCAATAAGGAAACATCTCCTGCTGAGATCACAGATATTGACACTCTGGTAAAAGGAGATTACAAGATCGCAGTAGAGAAAGGAACCGCTTCTCACCTCTATTGTACAAACAATGGCGTTTCTGATGACCGCCTGGAGGTACATGATACGATCACAACTGCTTATGAATCTCTGGAACAGGGAAAAGTAGATGCGGTTATCCAGGATGGACCGAATGCTTACTATTATATTAAGACAACAGACGGAACAAAACTGGAAGTTGTAGGTGATGAGTTCAATCAGGGTCAGGCACCATATGCAATTGCGATTTCCAGAGATTGTTCAGGGGCAAATGATGGAATTGTAGATACATTCAATCAGGCGATCAAAGATCTGACAGATGATGGCACAATCGACAAACTGGTAACAGAGTGGCTTGAGTAAGGGGGACTGCCCTATGGATTTAAGTTTTTTAAGCGTTTTGCTTCCCATGTTGTTTCGTGGGTTAAAAGTGACGATCTATATTGCGGTAGTAGGAATCTTACTCGGATTTCTTCTGGGTTCTGCTGCAGGGTTCGCCCTGCAGACCAGAAGCCGTATTGCCAGGGCGGTCGCAGGTGTGTACATATGGATCATCCGTGCGACACCTCTGATCGTACAGGCACTGTATGTATATTTTGTAATTCCGAAGATGACGGGCATTGACCTGAGCAGTAATACAGCGGGAATTATTGTTATTACGATCAATTCAGGTGCATTTATCGCTGAGATTGTCAGGGGTTCTCTGGACAGTATTGATCCGGGGCAGAGAGAAGCAGGTCTTTCACTGGGCCTTACTCCGACACAGACGATGGTCCATCTGATCATTCCGCCAGCCTTTCGTTCCATGCTGCCGGCACTTTTTAATCAGTTTATTATTTCTGTAAAGGACACAGCACTTCTGTCTGTTATTGTTGTAAATGAGATCACCAAACAGATCCAGAACTATGCTGCGATCAGCTTTAAGACCATTCAGGCCTACACAACAGGAGCCGTTTTTTATGTTGTGCTGATTTCTGTTCTTATCATTTTGCAGAAGCAGGTTATCCGTGAGATGGCAGAAAAGCAGTCCTGTATTATTGTAGGAAGATGTGCAGATTATATTTTCCGTGATCACAGAAATGTTTTAAATATATATATCTATGCGCCGGTGGAGGCACGTTACAAAAACTGCGTGGAAGTGCTCAGGATGAAGCCGGAAGAAGCAACCAAAATGATCTACAAAGTCGATAAGGCCCGTACTGCATATCATAAGCGCTATGCCAAATATGCACCGGAAGATCCGGACAGTAAACAGATCATGATCGATTCCAGTATGCTTGGAGTCAGAGGAACCGCAGAAGTACTGGCTGAGATCGTGCAGCGGAGATTTGGGCTGTAGATCATCAGAAAAATCTGAAGGAAGGCTTTTTTATTTTGCCATATCTGCGAAATTAATAAAATTTCATGGACACAGAGGAGGGAAAAAGATATAATAAAAAAGAAATTATTATAGGCAAATCAGTCGAAAGACTGAGACGCAAAGCTATAGGGCCTGTAAAATGGCAGCCAGTTGCAAAAATAAGTGCAGGGTGTGTTATAGTCTGATGTCTATGATATTGCCCTGCTTTTTTGCGGATATAGCCGGGTCAAACTTAAGGAGTATATGATGGTATGGCAAAAAAAGTTTCTTCTGCGCCAGGTGACAGGAGAGTGAGGCAGCGTTCTGTTGCCCTTATTCTTGGGAGTATCGTGATACTGCTCATTATAATGACAGTTGTTACCTCACAGCAGACAGACAAAATACGTAAAATTATGGATGATGCGGCTTATCAGAACATGGAAACAATGATGCAGACGATTTCCAGCACAGTCAGTTCTACATTCGCGTCTGATCAGACTTATATGCAGTCACTGGCGTCGACCGTGGCTTTTGCGGAAGATGATATACAGACATGGGTAGAGGAAGTGGAAACTGACACATCTAAAGTGCGTAATCTTTATTACAGTGACCTGGAATCTGATACTGCATATGGAAAAAACAACAAGACTCTGGTTCTATCGGATTATGTTTTTACAGAGCACAAAAATGGTCAGGTACGTTCGGATGCATACATGTCTGAAACAGGAGATTATGTTTATCTGATGCGGGAACCTGTTTTGAAAAACGGCGAAACAGTCGGCTATCTGTATGGCGAATTCTCAATGAGCCGGTTTTATTCCCTTCTTCCGTCAAATGTGACAGACATTCATGATATATCACTGATGGAAGCAGATACGATGAAATACATCCACATTCCGGCCCGCAATGGTTCAGGAACACATATCAGTTATAATGTGCTGAAATATCAGACAGATAATCCGGAACTTGCGGCTCAGATCGTATCAGAGGTTCAGGAGGCCATAAAGAACCGCCAGTATTATATGCGACTGCTCACTCTTAAACGTATGGAAGATGGAAAAATGACAGGAAAAGATTTTGTTGTATTCCTCTGGCCGATCGATGATGGTGAGTACTATCTTTCCGGTGTTTCCAAGGTAGATTCACTGCAGAGCGAACGTATCAGCGTGCTTCACACAATTAATCTGCTGGTCACGCTGCTTGCCAGTGTCAGTCTTCTGATCTTATGTATGCTTCTGTTTTTCTTTGGAAATATCATTTATGCGAATAAGAAAAATGAGATCATTCAGAAACGCCATAATGAAGAACTGGATGATGCCCTGCATATTGCAAAAGCAGCCAATAAATCCAAGAGCAATTTTCTGTCCAATATGTCTCACGACATCCGTACCCCTATGAATGCGATTATTGGATATACAACACTTCTCCGCAAAGAAGCAGATGATCCTCAAAAAGTACGGGAATATACAGAAAAAATTTCCAGTTCCGGGGATTATCTGCTCAGTCTGATCAATGATGTACTGGATATGAGCAAGATCGAGAGCGGTAAGACTACATTGAATATATCCATGTTTCATATCAGAGAACTGGTGAATGAAGTAGAATCTATTATTCGAATGCAGGCAGAGATAAAGAAGCAGAGATTTGATGTCAGCATCGAAAACATGACGCATGAGTACCTGATGGGAGATGCGATGCGCATCCGTCAGATTGTGTTGAACCTGCTCAGCAATGCAGTGAAATATACGCCGCAGGGTGGAAGGATCAGGTTCACTGTTGAAGGAATACCTCAGACAAAAGCAAACATTCAGAAGCTGCGTATTGTGGTTCAGGATACCGGTTATGGCATGGATGAGGATTATGCAAAAACAATTTTTGAGCCTTTTGTCCGTCTGAATAACAGCATGACCGGAAAGATTCAGGGAACCGCTCTGGGACTTGCCATCACAAAAAATATGATCGACCTGATGGGAGGAACCATTACTGTAAACAGTACACTTCATAAAGGCAGCACATTTACGGTAGAACTGGAATTTCCGGTTGCGGATGAGCCGGTGTCTGCACTGACTGATTCGGCAGCCGAAACAGAAGAGGAAGAGTTTTCGCTGGATGGATTACATATTCTGGCAGCAGAGGATAATGAACTGAATGCGGAAATCCTGACAGAGCTTCTGGATATGGAAGGGGCAGTCTGCAAAATCTGCGGAGATGGCCGGAAAACAGTCGAAGAATTTGAAAACTCTGAACCAGGAACTTATGATTTACTTCTGATGGATATTCAGATGCCGGATATGAACGGTTATGAAGCAACAAAGGCGATCCGTGCAGGCTCTCACCCTGAAGCAAAAACAATTCCGATTGTTGCCATGACAGCAAATGCTTTTGCAGAAGATGTACTGGAAGCACTGCAGGCAGGGATGGACGGTCATATTGCCAAACCGGTTGATATGGTGGTACTGAAAAAGACGATCAGTAAAGTACTAAAAAAGAAGAAAGAAGGATGAGCACAGATGAATTTGAAAAAAGTATTGCACTATGGAATTCCGGTTTCGTTGTCAGCAGTGATGCTGCTCTCAGCGTCCGGATGTGGAAGTAAGCCGGAGGAAGAAGCAAGGACCGGTGAGGTTGAGAGCACATCGGACACCACAGATATTCAGTTTTTTTCCTCTTCTACAATTATTCCAGATGATATTGAATGGCAGGAATCTGCCAGTGGCCAGTGTTTCACCTATGCAAAAACACTGATTCCGGATCTGAATTTTACTTTTCAGAATTTTGCAGCGGATGGGGCAGAGATAACTTATGATGAAGCCTGTGTGGAACGAATTCAGGAAAATGCAGGGGACGATATTATTCTTGCGAATTCAGATGTTATTATGAATATGGGAAAACAGGGATATCTGGCAGATCTTTCTGATGTGGAGGGAGCTGATCAGCCAATGTCATTTAGTTAAGGCATTGGCGTGGTGTTCCTTTTTAGGCAGAGATATTGGAATTCCTATCTCTGCCTACTTTTTTTGTTTTGGAGATTGTTCGCCTATTTTCAGACAATACAA
>NZ_JAHLQA010000012.1 GCF_018918125.1 Blautia sp. MSJ-19 | reverse complement strand
AGCCATTTGTGAATCCTCCTTGGTAATTTTGTTTGTGGTGAACTTATTATACCTAAAGGGAGAGCATTTGGCTCTATTTATTTTTAATATTCAATTTACACCATTATACGGGCATAACCCCAAACCAGCAATATTCCGCATCGAATATTTCCAAATCATTCAAAATCGATACCTTCTCCCAATCATGCATGCACCTGCCACAATCAGCCAGATCACACACTTCCCCGTAAAGAAAAAAATACCACCGAATCTCTCCGGTGGTATCGTTACTTGCTACTGCTCACTACGTTCACAGTGGCAACTCATTTCCTATTAATTATACACGAGACAGATATTCACCTGTTCTTGTATCGATTTTCAGTTTATCTCCCTGATTTACGAACAGTGGAACCATTACCTGCGCACCTGTCTCAACAGTTGCCGGTTTGGTAGCACCCTGTGCTGTATTTCCAGCGAATCCTGGCTCTGTTTCGATAACTTCAAGTTCTACAAACAGAGGCGGCTCAATTGCGTATACATTTCCATTCCAGGAGCAAACTTTAACAACTTCGTTTTCTTTAACGAATTTGAGAGAATCTCCAACCTGTTCTTTAGTAAGTGCAACCTGATCATATGTTTCTGTATTCATGAAGTTGTAAAGATCTCCATCATTGTACAGATAACTCATGTCTACACGATCAATACGTGCCTGTGGGAATTTTTCTGTAGGACGGAAAGATTTTTCCAGTACAGCTCCTGTGATAATGTTTTTATATTTTGTTCTTACGAACGCAGCGCCTTTTCCAGGTTTAACATGCTGGAATTCAACGATCTGACATACGTTTCCTTCAATTTCGATTGTGACACCGTTTCTGAAATCACCTGCAGAAATCATTTTATTATCCTCCTTCGTTTTGTGTTCGCTATCAGTTATTTTATAATATACACAAAGTTTTTTCAACTACTTTTTTTCATATGTAGATAATTTCTCTTCAATTTCTCTAATAAGTTCCTCAAAAGGAACTTCTCCTGTCGTAACCTGAACGTCTGCAAACTTCTGATATACAGGATCTCTCTGCTTTAAAAGCTTCTTTATCTTATCGTCTCTGTCATCTCCATCCAGCATCGGATCTTTTTTAGATCCCTCCAGACGTTTTTTAAGTGTTGCCAGAGAACCTTTGAGATAAACGATCGTGCCAAGTTCCTTGAGATACTTTTCGTTCTGTTCCTGAA
The DNA here is from genome assembly GCF_018918125.1 of Blautia sp. MSJ-19. Lineage (GTDB taxonomy): Bacteria > Bacillota > Clostridia > Lachnospirales > Lachnospiraceae > Blautia_A. Next base: position 5,322 of record NZ_JAHLQA010000012.1, on the reverse strand, counting down.
GCGGCAGTCCCGCCCCCAGCGAAATCACTTTACGTTCAGGATCCTGGATAAGCTGTTTCAGTGCCAGTGTCTCCAATGCACGATAATACGGTTCTCCAAATCTTTCAAAGATTTCTCTGGATGAAAGATTCATTCTTTTTGTAATCAGTTTTTCCAGATCTACAAATGGTAATCCCAAATCTTTGGAAATCTGCTTTCCAACTCTCGTTTTTCCTGAACCCATAAACCCGATGATCACAACGTGGTTCATGAAATCCCCTCCTCCTTTTTGTAAAAATATAATACTATTTTTTCCAGATAGCGCTTAAGCACAATCTGGATTTCTTCTTTTGGATGAATCGGCTTCACCAGAATATTACGGATGCCGCTTCTCTTGGCTCCATATACATCTGTAAAAAGCTGGTCTCCTATAAAAATGGTATTTCCCGTATCCGTTCCAAGAAGTTCCATTGCTTTCCTGTAATTGCGAACGGATGGTTTGTGTGCATTTTCAATAAACTGCGCATCGATTGCTTCTGCAAAAGACGATACCCGCTCAATCTGATTGTTCGACAACAGACAATATCCAAAGCCAAGCTCTCTCAGATGTGCAAACAAAGCAATCGCACGTTCGTCCGCCGGCGCCCCATGAGGCACAAGCGTATTATCAATATCATAGATCAGACCGCGATACCCTTCACGGTAAAGGCGGTCATAATCTATCGCATATGCGGAATCCAGATATTCATCCGGAAAAAAACATCGAAACATTATCTTCTCCTGTCTTATCTTTCGCTAAGCGGAATGTACTCTGCCTCTGGCAGAACGCTCTTGTATGCCGGACGAATGATCTTGTCTGTATTGATCAGCTCCTCCATACGGTGTGCACTCCATCCAACGATTCGTGCCACCGCAAACATTGGTGTATAAAGTTCCAGCGGAAGATCCAGCATACTGTACACAAATCCACTGTAAAAGTCCACATTGGCACTGACACCTTTGTAAATGCGACGCTCCTCAGCAATAACCTCCGGTGCCATCCACTCAACCATGGAATACAGACGATAATCTTTCATACGGCCTTTTTCTTTTGCAAGACTTTCTACGAAGCTTTTGAGCACTTCTGCTCGAGGGTCGGATACAGAATAGATCGCATGTCCCATACCGTAGATCAGCCCTCTTCTGTCAAATGCTTCTTTATGAAGAAGTCGTTTCAGATATGCCCTGACTTCATCTTCGTCTTCCCAGTTATGAACTTCTTTTTTCATATCCTGGAACATCTGAATAACCTTAATGTTCGCACCACCATGCTTTGGACCCTTTAATGATCCAAGTGCTGCAGCAATCGCAGAATATGTATCTGTCCCAGAAGAAGAAACTACATGCGTCGTAAAAGTGGAGTTATTACCACCGCCATGCTCCATGTGCAGAATCAGTGCAAGATCCAGAATCTTGGCCTCAAGATCTGTATATTTTTTGTCCGGTCTTAACATGCGCAGAATGTTTTCTGCTGTAGAAAGCTCTTTCTTTGGATTATGGATATAAAGACTTTTTCCTCTTACATAGTGATTGTATGCCTGATAACCATATACAGACAGTAACGGAAATTCACTGATCAGATTCAGGCACTGTCTGAGCACATTCGGAAGAGAAATATCATCCGGATTATTATCGTAGGAATATAAAGTAAGCACACTTCTGGAAAGTGCATTCATAATGTCACGGCCCGGTGCTTTCATGATAACATCGCGGACAAAATTCCGAGGCAGAGAACGCTGCTCCGCTAACAGGCTCTTAAAATCCTCGAGTTCCTTAGCATTTGGAAGCTTGCCGAACAAAAGAAGATAAGTCGTCTCCTCGAATCCGAAACGGTTGTCCCTGACAAAACCAGCTGTCAGATCCTTAATATTATATCCACGGTAATACAAACTTCCCGCACAGGGAACTTCTTTACCGTCCACCACCTTGACCGCCTGTACATTGGAAATCTGGGTCAGCCCGGCAAGCACGCCTTTTCCATTGATATCTCGAAGACCTCTTTTTACATCGTACTTTCCATAAAGTGACACATCCATACTGGAATGATTCACGCACTCCTGTGTCAGATTTTCAATTTCCGGTGTTACTTTTGTGTTAAATCCTGCCATGCAATAATACTCCTTTCGACTATTCCTTCTTTTTCCCGCAGGCCCTCCTCAATAAATCTGATAAATTTCTGACATTACATCAATTATAACATTACTTTTCTGTACAGTCCAGCTATGAAAACTTTTTTATCGTACCTGACGATAAGTACTCAGGAATTCTCTGAGTTTTTCCATTGATTTCTCAAGCTGTCTTGTATTCGGAAGATAAACAATTCTGAAATGATCCGGTTCCATCCAGTTAAATCCTTTGCCCGGAACGATCAATACCTGCTTTTCATGCAGGAAATCCAGTGCAAACTGCTCATCATTTATAATATTGAACTTCTCCGTATCAATCTTCGGGAAAATATAAAATGCTGCATGTGGTTTTACAACAGAAATTCCCGGAATGTCTTTCAGCGCATTGTAAATGCATTCCCTCTGTTCGTAAACTCTTCCGCCCGGCTTAATATATTCTGTTACACTCTGGTATCCACCCAATGCGGTCTGAACAATAGACTGTGCCGGTACATTTGAACAGAGTCGCATGGAAGAAAGCATCTTGATTCCTTCTATATAACCCTTTGCTTTGTCCTTTGCACCACTTAAGATCATCCAGCCAATGCGGAAACCTGCAATCATATGGGACTTTGACAGTCCTGAAAATGTCACGCAGAAAACATCCGGAGCCAGAGAAGCAATGGATGTATGTTCATAGCCATCCATAACCAGACGGTCATAGATCTCATCAGAGAAAATAATCAATTCCTTTTCTCTTGCGATCTGCACGATCTGTTCAAGTATTTCCTTTGGATATACCGCACCTGTCGGGTTATTCGGATTGATGATAACGATTGCTTTGGTCTTATCAGTAACTTTGCTTCTGATATCTTCAATATCCGGATACCAGTCAGACTGTTCATCACATACATAATGAACAACTTTACCGCCTGCCAGTGTTGCTGTCGCTGTCCAGAGCGGATAATCCGGTGCCGGAATCAGAATTTCATCACCATTATCCAACAGAGCCTGCATGCAGAGATTGATCAGCTCACTGACCCCATTTCCTGTATAAATATCATTCATGGAAACATTTGGAATATTTCGAAGCTGTGCATACTGCATGATTGCTTTACGTGCGGAAAAAATGCCCTTGGAATCAGAATATCCCTGAGATGTACGAATGTTGCTGAGCATGTCCAGGATCACTTCCTGAGGAGCCGAAAATCCAAATGGATAAGGGTTTCCGATATTCAGTTTCAGAATCTCTTTGCCTTCCTCTTCCATCTTGGCCGCCTCATCAACCACCGGTCCTCTCACATCATACAGTACATTATCGAGTTTTGTTGATTTGTCAAATGTTCTCATTTTTTCACTCCTCTCCGTGGGATTCTTATTCATAGTGTTACTACATACTTGTGTTGCAGTAACTCGTATTGTATTATAATCTCATATTCAATCCATTTTCGCAAGGTAAAATTCTCCATATCTTATATCACAAAATTTTGTAAGCCTGGCTCAATATATTTTTTAAAAAAATTTATATCATGCTCTTTTCAACGTTACCACTTTCGTGTATAATAATCCCTGGACAAATGTCTTACACAGATGGACATGATTCAGAAAACGAATGAGGAGGAAATCAACATGTCTTACACAGAAGAAGTTTATGAAAGAGTCGTTGCACAGAATCCTGGCGAACCAGAATTCCACCAGGCAGTAAAAGAAGTACTGGATTCTCTGAAAGTTGTTATCGACCGCAATGAAGAAAAATATCGCAGTCTTTCCATTCTGGAACGTCTGGTAGAACCAGAAAGAATTATTTCTTTCCGTGTTCCGTGGGTAGATGACAATGGCACTGTACAGGTAAACAAAGGATACCGTGTACAGTTCAACAGTGCAATCGGACCTTACAAGGGTGGTCTTCGTTTCCATCCAACAGTAAACCAGAGCATTCTTAAATTCCTCGGTTTCGAACAGGTATTCAAAAACTCCCTTACAGGTCTTCCGATCGGTGGCGGTAAAGGTGGTTCCAACTTCAATCCTAAAGGTAAATCTGACAGAGAAGTTATGGCATTCTGCCAGAGCTTTATGACAGAACTTTGCAAATACATCGGTGCAGATACAGACGTACCGGCTGGTGATATCGGTGTTGGTGGACGTGAGATCGGATATCTCTTCGGACAGTACAAACGTGTTCGTGACCTCTATGAAGGTGTTCTGACAGGTAAGGGTCTTACCTATGGCGGTTCCCTGATTCGTACAGAAGCAACCGGATATGGTGTTGTATATATTCTTAATGAACTGATGAAAGATCACAATGATTCTCTTGACGGAAAAACTGTTGTTGTTACAGGTTCCGGTAACGTTGCGATCTATGCAGTACAGAAAGCAACTCAGCTTGGTGCAAAGGTTGTTGCACTGTGTGATTCCAACGGATATATCCATGATCCAAATGGAATCAACCTTGACGTAGTCAAAGATATCAAAGAAGTAAAACGTGGACGTATCAAAGAATATGCAGATCGTGTAGAAGGCGCTACCTATACAGAAGGTGTCGGCATCTGGAACATCAAATGTGACGTATATCTTCCATGTGCAACTCAGAACGAGCTTGATGTTGACGGCGTAAAGACTCTGGTTGCCAACGGATGCAAATATATCGTAGAAGGTGCTAACATGCCTACCACAAGAGAAGCAACTGAATACGCTATGGAAAATGGTGTTCTGTTCCTGCCAGGTAAAGCAGCAAATGCCGGTGGTGTTGCTACTTCTGCACTGGAAATGAGCCAGAACTCTCAGAGACTTTCTTGGACTTCTGAAGAAGTTGACGCTAAGCTTCATCAGATCATGGTTGATATCTATGCAAAAATCAGTGATGCTGCAAAACGTTATGACCTGACAGACAACTTTGTTGCAGGTGCTAACATCGCAGGATTCGAAAAAGTTGTAGATGCTATGATCGCTCAGGGTATTGTTTAATCCTTTACAGCTCATAAACTTTCAAAAGGTGTCCCTTTCGTGGGCAATGTCATTTAGTTAAGGCATTAAAGAGCTACTTCTTCCAGAGCAAGGTAGATAGAAATATGTACCTTGCTCTTTTTTTGTAACTTTTTCTAAAAAACACTTGACAAATATCTGAAAATTTGCGGCGAAGCCCCTTGAATGTAATACATTTTAGGAGGTAACGTCTATGATATTTGCAGAACGGGTAAAA
>NZ_JAHLQA010000020.1 GCF_018918125.1 Blautia sp. MSJ-19 | reverse complement strand
CTCCCTGGAGTGAAAAACTCCAATTTATCAAAGATCACAAGTAACTTGTAGTGAATTACTCCAACTCTCAAAAAGTTGGAGTGATTTTATATCTGACCGTAGGATTATTTGGCGGTTACGCTTGTCTGCCATCCTTCATGTAAACATTTCGTTTTAACAGACCCCGTTTTAAAATTATAAATTCTGTCAGCATTTTTTCTGGTATCTCCATTAATACCCAGACAATAACACAATGCCTTATGGTACACATCCTGATACCGTACTTCTTGTAATTTTTCATAGTAGAATTTTTCATGTGCATCACTGATAAAAATAATGTTTTCTGCTCCTAACGCTGTACTTTTCATTTTGAACCTCCTTGAAATAAAAAAGGACCTTACCAATTGTTCTACCAATTAATAAGGTCATACTATATGTTACTTTTCTAAATTCGTGCTAGGGATTCCTCTTTAGTAAAAACTTAGTAAAACATCCCTACTGGTTCAAAAATATACTGTAAAATCAAGGTTTTTCAGAATTTTGCTAAGGTAGTGCCATGGCAGACAAATAGTATTTTTATCATTGTTCTTATATCTCCTTGTTTCTTTTCAAGTCCTTGTTTTTACTGCATTTGTCAGCTTTTAACAAATTCCCGTTTGTCTTATATCTTTTCACAATTTCTTATAATTTCTGTGACGTTTGGTACAAAAATTGGTACATTTCTCTTAAATCTGGAACACCATAATATTTTCCACTTTTTCACGGCATAAATAATATAATTTTAGAAATTGACAACCTTTGAAGATTGCGAATTTACACGCTTTTCTAGCTGTTTCAATTCTTGCTGTGCATCTTCCAGACCTAAATGTGTATACACATTCAATGTCACACTAATATCTGAATGTCCCATTAAATATTGCAACGTCTTAGCACTGATACCACTTCTAGCCATATTAGAACAATATGTATGTCTGCATACATGTGGCGTAACTGTAGGCATCTGCACTTTGTAAATACTGTTGTACTTCTGACATATATGCTTGAAATAGTGCGCCCAATGTAGCCCAACTGACGGATTCCCGTTTTTATCCAAATACAAGAAACCGCTTTTACCGTCTATCATAGGCTCTATGCGTGGCTTCTCCCGTTCTTCAATTATCTTTCTGAAATGTTCCTCAACTTCTTTTGTCATTGGAAGAACTCTCTTTCCTGCACTCGTTTTGGTCGGAACAATAATATATTCTCCCTCCCGTGTCCGCTGTAACTGATTATTGACAGAAAACGTATGATCGTCAAAATTTATATCATGCACTGTCAGACCACAAAATTCACTGATTCTCAAGCCAGTCTTAAAAAGAATGGCTATCCCGTCATAATATTTACTGAAATGCCTGTCCTCTTTTACAAAGTTTAAAAATAATCTCTGCTCCCGTGGTTTCAATGCTTCTCTCTGTACACTGTCATTAATCAAAACTTTTGCCAGTTCAAAATTAAATGGATTGTAGCCGATCTCCTCGTCTTCAAATGCCATCTGAAAAGCAGGACGCAAGACACCACGTATAGAATGTATTGCACTGTAGCTTCTCCCATTTTCCTGTAGCTTGATTAAGAAAATCTTTGCATCAGAGAACTTAACTTTATCAATTTGCTTATGTCCAAATTCTTCTCTTTCCAGTATATTCTGCACTGTTTTATAACCAGCTTTTGTATTATGCGTCACACCCGTTTTAGTAGTTATATAACGCTCTACAAGCTCACAGACAGTCGTTTCTGTAGGAAATATTCCCTTGCATATTTGTACCTGTAATTCCTGTTCCTGCGCTCTCAAAGAGGGTGTCACTTTCTTTCCCGGTGGTGTTACATCTGCATTGGTTAATCTCCAACTTCTTATAATACGGCGTTTTCCCATATTGTCTGTATACCGATATGAATACCTCCCGTCTTTTTCCTGATGTTCTCCTGTTTTCAATACTCTTCCTTTAGTATCACGTCTCTTTTCGCTCATAATGATTCCTTTCTTCCAAGCTGAAAAGAATGTGACATAACATTGATTTCAGTATGCCATGCCACACTCCCGCTGTCAACAATTCACTCACAATTTCAAATGGCATCTAAGGAATCTATGAACTTTTCAAACAAGACACGCTTTATTTGAATACGATTTCCATTACGCAAAAGATATTTAGCATTTGGGTTATCATGTACCAATTTCCTTAATTTTGTTTCTCCAATGCGAAAATACTCCGATGCTTCTTCAATAGTCAACGTGTACTGATTCCAATACGGTATACAATTTATATTTTCCATCCTAATCCTCTTTTCTCCATAGTTAAGCCGATAACTACCGATATTATCGCTATATTTTTTCATAATTGCTTTTTATTTTCCGTTGTAAACACGGGCATTACCGTAATATGTGTTTACTTTTCCTCTGTTTTCATGCCCTGTAAACCCTATATTTCCGTACCTTTTCACGTATTTTAAAAAGCAAAAACGTTTTGACAACCAATAGATATTTTTTACTTATATGATAGAAAAACCCCTTGTTACCGCCTTTTTATACTTTTCAGACAATATCCCCAAGGAAAACGGGGACTATCTGATTAAGCAATATCTGTACGCTCATATTTTTTTCACATGCTATCCATTCCGTAAATAAAGACGGCACTGTGTTGTACAAATTCAAAAGCCTGTCCCTGTTATCACACCACTTCCAGAATTGCCTTATCACATTATTTGATACTAAATCCGTATTTCTAACTTCTTCTTTTGGTGTTGGAATGTGACACGAAAACTGATCACGAGTATTAACTATATTTGTCTTTACATGGGTTGTTATTACCGCTTTGCCTAATAACACTTTCTGCAAATCAAGATAATCTTCCGAACTGCAACACTTATAGTAAAAGAACCTGCTGCCACTTCTTATCTCTAAAATAACAATTTCTCTGTCATCTTCACGCACCATAATAGGAAATGCAAAATAACGACCAGAAAAAGCTTTAATATAATCTCTCATTTGCATATTTACGGATTGCTCCATTGCCATTAAATTACAAACACAGTTATTCCAATTATCTGCATTCACATGGGCACAATCATTTCCCGTTCCCATGCTACGGACTGCCTCTGGAATCCTGTGTATAAAACCCTCATAGTCATACTCTTGATAATACATATATACAAATCTCGATAAGTTCATTAGCATATACCCCTTGCGTCCATGCTTGTAATGAATTTGTACTCTTTGCCTACTTCCTTTATTAGGAGCTGGAATACAGATACTTCTGTCTACTAACATTGAATACAGTTTCTCCGAATAATCTTGTATATTTATATGCCCGTTTCGGCATGTAAGTATATATTTTTCTCTTGGATTATTAGGACGGTTTATTATCTCTACCCATTTTTCCCCACTTTCTCTTGGCGCAAACAGATTTTTTTCTCGTAAATCCATTAGATTATCGCTATAGCAAGAAGAATCTACTAAATCAATCCTCTTGTAATCAAGCTTATCTACTGGAATATTATGATAATATGCATATACATATTTTCTCAATGACACACTATTTTGTCCGTTCTTCTCTGTGAATTTCAGCAATCTTCTTTCATGTCGCTTTCTGTCACAGACCAATGCGCCTGTAATTTCCATTTTGTCGATAATCGATTTTAGTAAGGCTTCATCATAGTTTACTATTTCCTTATGCTCGCTCTTCACGTGTTCGATGCAAAAGCATAGCTCGTTATCATACACTGTTTCGTATATGATAATTGTGTTATTAGCCGTTGTATATATTATATCTGGATTCAATCATCACTCCCCCTTTCCATAATTACAGGAGACACTACGCAAGTATCAATCAATTCTTCCATACAGTCACAACACAAATTCAACTGGATTTTGGAACCATCATATTTTGTTCCATATCCGCAGATACCATTGATAGAAAAATTCTCCTGTCTATCCCATATATCCATTTCCTTACCACACTTATTGCATTGCATTCTTACTCACTCCCATCATCTTTTGGATAAACTCTCCAATTCTTAAAGCACAATCATCACAAATCTGTATATCTCCAACTGGCATTTCCAAACCATGATAAATTTCACTGAATTGGATTCTATAACTTGTAATTCCGCAGTCTTCACCGCATACATCACATATAATCTCTTGTTTCATTGGCTACCTCCGCTTTGCTTTCACTGCATATTCTCCGAAGAAGAAAAGCAATTCTTAGTACTTATAGGTGCTAACCTTTTGACACACAGCTGATTAAATCTCTTTTTGGCAACGTCAAAAAATACGAGTAAAATCAAATGTGCCAAAAGCACAGTAATAACCGCATTTTCAGCACATTTTTCAAGGATTTTTATTATTTGATGTTCCCATAATAGCCGTGTTTTTGACTGCAATATTGTTGCGTCAAAAAGTACGAGCACAATTTACTCTTTGAAAAACAGTTTTAACACCTCAACACGTCCTCCATTAGAACCAACATACAATATCTCTGGATTAACACATATCTTAGCTTTTGTGGTGTCCAGTCCGTTGTATGTAAATGCACAGAATTTTTGTTTTTTCCCACGCACATCGAACTCCACCGCATCATAAATCTTTTTCAGTTTGCTTATATTAGATGTATTTTTATATCCGATATAGGAACAAAAATCTTCCATTGTGATAAGCTGTATGTTATCCAGTTCTGTTTCTAACGGATTCTTACAAAGAACATTCCACTCTCTGTTGATAAGTGGAATTAACTGAAACAAATACCCCAGATGATTATGATTCTTTCCTTTAGCTGATTTGTATAACGCCCGTACTCCGTTAAAATAAAACTGCTGATATTCAACAGCTGTTTTGTTTTTTAATTTTCCTCGCTTAAATATACTGTCATTCAACCAAAGTGAACCATTTTCGTCTTCTCGCACATACTTGTCCTTAACACTTTCCCAGAATCTTTCACTGGTTCTTTTGGATACACCTAATATCTTAGGCAGATCACATCGTTTAATTGCCGTTTTGGATTTAATACTGGCAACTAAGGAATTATTGTAATCTGCATATGTACTAAGATAAATGAGTTTCGTGACAATCGACGGTGGTAAATCCGAAAAATCAAAAGTCGCATTTACAAAGATGTATTTTTCTCCTTTGCTTCTGTATCTGCCCTCACGCTTTTTTCGCATTTCACATCTACGTTTTCTTTCTTCTGCCGGAACTATTACGTCTCCGCTCTTTATCACTCCTACTATTACACCTGTTTCGTTATCTACTATCGAATATTCACACATTTTTCTGAAACACTTCCTTTCCACATTAGAATAAATAAAACTAGTATTCTATTTTTCTTGAATATTCAACATGGCATTTATGGTATCACTTGCTTTATATTTTTTTCGGATATCTTCGAGTATCATTTGATGCCGTATTAACTGAATTTTGTCCTCATCACTGGTTCTTCCAGAATAGTATTTAATCCATTTTTCACTATTGGCATATCTCACGCAATCCTTATGTGACCACTGCGGATGTAGCCCACGCACTATTTCTTCATCTTCTTTTACAAATATTTCCCCATGTTTATCAAAATATCTTTTTTCTTTTTTAAAGTGCTCTTCGTTTTCTCCACGTTCTACAATATTAGCCAGTTGGGCAATTATTTTTATAAAACCGCGAGCCTGTGGTGCTTCTATAGTATTTGCGGTTTTGGCAAGATTCACTAACATTTCTGCTACTTCTGCTTTTTGTCGTTGATATATTCCCTCTTCTCCCAAAAGATGTTTTTCAAAAACTTCATTAATTATTTTTTTGACTCTTAAAACTCCATCTTCTCCAACGTCATCATACCATTCTTTTACAACAGCAATAGCCTCATCATCTGATATGCTATATTTAGTCCCGTCCTCCGCAAGATTATTAAAATTATCTACATCCACAGCTCGTACTCGTTCGGAATATCCATTGAGTTTTCTATTTATAAACTTAAACCACTTGACAATAATGTCCCCGTCAAGCAAAGTGTCTTTAACAAGCTGTTTGGCAAGCATACAAGCCACACAATACTCTGCATCTCGATTATGTTCTTTGATTGCATCTATCAAATTTTCACATTCAAGACTAACACCTGTATTGTCTTCCTGTTCAAATTCCATCTGCGAATCTTCTGCATGAAGTACACGTCCATAAACAGATACATATATCGGACACATAATAAGTTCGTCAATTCCATCTTCAAGTCTATAATACTTTCTTGCAACACAGTAATGATGTGAATTTTTACTCATGACTTCAATCTTTTTAAGCGGCATGTATGCTTCAATGTTTTCATTTGCTTCTTCAAGAGATTCTGCTCTTCCTATCGCAAGCGGTATACTACTAATATCATACAAAGCAATTTCCACTAAAGGATACTTCGAAAACACGCTTTTATAGATATCATATGCTTTTTCTGGATTGCCCCCACTTTGTCTATGATATATGTCACTACTTATAGAAATTATAATCTTATGATTTCCATATTCTTGATTGTATGTAATATAATCATAATATTCCTTTATCAAAGTTGACGTCTCTTCCGAAATATCACACCCATTGGTAATAAGTCGAAGGTAAACGGTGCAACCCGAGTACCTTTACAAATTAGATGCCGTTTTTACGGCATGCTTATTTCTGAGTTTCTGTTTTTACTGGTTTCCGTATGTGTGTTGGCAGTTCTGGTGACCATGGC
>NZ_JAHLQA010000030.1 GCF_018918125.1 Blautia sp. MSJ-19 | reverse complement strand
TAGCAAGTAAAACTACGCGTGGCTGGCAGGCCAATAAAAGACCCACTTGTGGGTGGCTAGTAGTAAAGGGCTATGCCCGAAACCGAAAAACCACCCGCTATGCGGGTGGATAATTATTTGTAGCAATTTTGAGATTTGTTCTTGACAAATAGTAAAAAGATTGTATTATATAAACATAAAGTAAAAACATTGTACCAAATGAAGCGTACTACAATTTATGGAGGGGATTTATGTATCAGAATTTTGAGTATTACACACCAACAAAGGTTATTTTTGGTAAAAACACAGAGAGTCAGACCGGTGAACTGGTAAAAGCACAGAACTGTAAGAAAGCTCTGATTCATTACGGTGGAAAAAGTGCTATTCGTTCAGGACTGCTTGACCGCATTAAGAATTCTCTTGATGCAGTTGGTGGCGGCAGTGTTATTGATTCTGCCAAGGCAATTGGTTATGGCGTCGCAAATGAAGGTGATGTCTGGGATTTCTTTGAGGGAAAAAGAGATGCGAAATTTGCCATTATGGACCCGGAACTGACCATGACATTATGATCAGGATTTATACAATGGCGAGATGATTTTGAAATAAAGCTGTATGTGAACACTGCAGAATTCTATGGTATGATAGAAACAGATAATTTTTTATGAAAATCATATGGGAGCAGGATAAATGTCAAAATCAGGAGTAAACAACACACTTTTAAAACAGAGAAACCGGGGGCTGATTCTGAAACTGATCGCTACAGGTCAATGCAGTTCCAGAATCGAACTTTCACAGAAAACAGGACTCGCCAAGATGACAGTTACATATATCGTGAATGAATTTCTGGAAAGTGGGATTTTTGAGGAACGGCAAAAGGTTCAGGTGGAGGGAAAGGGCCGGAATCCGGTGCAGCTCTGCATTTCAGAGAAGGCCCCGAAGCTGATCGGAGTACATCTTTACCGTGAAAAATGCAGTGTGGTTCTGTGTGATATGCAACTGAAACTGCTTAAAAAGATCAGTTTTCCGGTCAACAAAGAAACAGCATCACAGTTGATGGAGAATATTTGTAAAGCACTGGATCAGATTGTGGAAACATTAGATGCTGAAAAAGTATATGGCATCGGTATCGGTGCAATCGGACCGGTAGACAAGAATCAGGGCAAGATCCTGGCACCGCCAAATTTTTACGGACTGCATGATCTGGAAATTACCAGAGAGATTGAAGAACGTTACCATATGCCCGTCTTTTTTGACGGAGAAAGTAATTGTGCCGCAATCATGGAGAAATATTATGGTGCAGGAACGGACTGTGAAGATTTTATTTATGTGGATCTGGCAAATGGTGTCGGTTCAGGGCTGGTTGTAAATGGAGAATTGTATTCTAATACAAGCGGAATGATCTGTGAACTGGGACATACAAGTATTGACTGGAAGGGAGAATTGTGCGGCTGTGGAAACAGAGGTTGTCTGGAGCGTTATATTTCCAGTAATATACTTGAGAAACAACTCCAGGAGGCAACGGGAGACAGGAAGAGTTTCCGGGAGTTCTGTCAGGAAATGGATGAAGCAATTTGGGCAAGCGAAGAGAAAGCCGAAGCTTTTACTGAGAGAGCACAGAACATGAACCGGATCTTCACAGAAATGGCAGAAAAACTTTCCTGCGCGCTGACAGGTTTTGTCAACAGCCTGAATCCACAGAAAATCATTATCGGACATGAGGGATACTGGATCCCGGATAAATATCTCCATCAGGTAGAGCAGATGGTCAACGAACGACATATTGAGCGAAAATACCGTCAGATACAGGTCGTAAAATCAGGATTTAAAGACGAAGCTACTGTATACGGCTGCACGGGAGCACTTTTGACGGCAGTATTTGACGGGAGACTTTTGGGTTAGAAATCTTAACAAAAAGAAATTTTACAATGAATGTATTGAGACAAAAAAGAAAGAGAGGCAGAGACTATGAGAAAAATCAAATGGGGTGTTATGGGAACAGCATTCATCTGTGAGAGAAGCACTTTCCCGGGAATGCTGCAGGCAGACAACTGTGAAATGTATGCAATTGCAGGAAGAAACACAGAAAAAGCAGAACAGTTCAAAGAAAAATATGGTTTTCAGAAAGCATACGGAAGCTACGAGGAACTGCTTACAGACTCGGAAGTAGAGGCAGTTTACATCCCGCTTCCAAATACTATGCATTATGAGTGGACGATCAAAGCACTCAAAAGTGGCAAACATGTACTCTGCGAAAAGCCACTTGCACCGACAGAAGCACAGGCAAAGGAAATGTTTGCGGCAGCAGAAGAAAACCAGGTATACCTGATGGAAGCATTTGCATATCAGCACAGTCCATACATTGCAGCAGTCAGAGAAGAAATCGAAAAGGGAACGATTGGGGATGTACGCTATATGGAATCCGCCTATATCACTTCCGATTACAATAAAAGCAATATTCGTATGAGAAGAGACACCCTCGGTGGCTGTACCTATGATCTTGGCGTTTACAACACCAGTCTGATCCTGCGTCTTCTTGCTGATGAACCGACCAAGGTTAAAGCGATTGCCAGCTTTTCTGAGGAAAAGATTGATAAACTTACTTCGGTTGTAATGGAATACGCAGACGGCAAAAAGGCAGCTTTCTCCTGTGGTATGGCACTGGCAACTGAACTGGACAGACATATCGACCGATTCGAGATTCAGGGAACCAAGGGCAGCATTAAAGGAACCGGCTTTGAGTTCAATGGAGATGGTGAACTCAGCTACACAGTAATAACCTTCGACGGCAAGGAAGAAACAAAAACAGTCTCTGTTCCACAGAATTACCGTCTCGAAGTGGAACAACTTGGACGTTGTGTGACAGGTGACGAAACACCGGGAGTGACCAGAGAATTTTCCCTGGCGAATGCGAGAATGATTGATGCGATTCTTAAAGAAATTGGATATTAATATTTTCAATATTTTATCAGAATGAAATTCTTTTTTCATAAGATCCGAAGATAGAGTGCCATGTAGACGTGAGATGTAAAAAAAGTTATACTGTAGAAAAATACCAGAGGTGACAGCGGAATGAAGAATAAAATTTTGGTGATCGAGGACGACCGTGCAATTTCAGAATTGCTGTGCATGAACCTGGGGGCGGCAGGATATGAGACTGTGGCAGCTTATGATGGGGAGGAAGCCCAGCGGTTGCTCTTATGGCATGAGGATGCAGATCTGGCAGTGGTGGATATCATGCTGCCGGGAAAAGACGGGTTTGCGCTGATGGAAGATTTTAAAAGGAAGAATCTTCCGGTAATTTACCTGACTGCAAAGGATGATGTCGCTTCCAAGGTAAAGGGATTAAAACTGGGTGCAGAAGATTATATGGTAAAGCCATTTGAGATGCTGGAACTTCTGGTACGCATTGAGAAAGTACTGGAGAGGACCGGAAGAGCCAGGAAAATCCTGACGATTCGGAATATTATGGTGGATGTGCAAAGCCACCAGGTTTTCAAAGATAGAATCCCGGTGAATCTGAAACCAATGGAATACGATCTCTTTGTGCTGCTTCTCCAAAATAAAAACATTGCCCTCGGAAGAGAAGAATTGTTGAAACGGGTCTGGGGAGAAGACTACCTGGGAGAAAGCAGGACGGTAGATGTTCATATCGGACAGCTCAGAAAAAAACTGGAACTTTATGACGAGATCAGGACAATCCCGAAGCTTGGATACCGTCTGGAGGAATAAAATGTATGAAGTTGTGGAAACGGACAGTACTTCTTATGCTGGTAACTTTATTGTGCGCGCTGATTCCAGTTGGTGCACTAAGCATTTATGTCACAGGAAAACGAAGTTTAAATAATGCCGCTGAGACCTATGGAAGACAATTAGAAAATGGAAAGATACTTCTGGAACAATTTTGGGATAACAGCAAATATGAGCAGATGTCAGAGACCGGAAAGAAAGCCTATATGGGATTTCAGTTCCAACGATGCTGTGGAGCAGGCATGGCACTGATTGATAAGAAAAGCAATGCTACTATTGAAAACCTGACAGATTATGAAGTGGTGGGAATTGAAAACTTAGGTCTGAAGAACGAAAAGGATCCGTATGCTTATAAAATACAGAAACTGGGGAAGAAATACCTTCTTCTTCAAAAAGTCGCTTTATCTAAACCAGAAGGATACGAAGTCCTCTCTGTCCGGGAAGTCACAGGACTCTTCACAGAATTGAGGCAGACCGCTGTCTGGTTTGCAGGAATCTATCTGGCAGTCTTTCTGATCACAGGTCTTTTTATTTACATGATGATGAAAAGAACCGTGGAACGAATGGAGAAACTGCAGGAGGTGGCAGAGAAACAGGAACTGCTCATGGGAGCACTTTCCCATGAAATGAGAACGCCGTTAACATCCATTATTGGCTATTCTGATACCCTGCGTCATGTAAAGCTAAAAGATGAACAGAAAGATCGGGCACTGGAACATATCAACCGGGAGGGAAAACGTCTTGAGGCTCTTTCGGGGAAAATGCTGCAGTTGCTGGGACTTCATCAGAATCATGCCATACAGATGGAAATGATTCCGGCAGGCGACCTTTTAAACCATGTCATTGGTATGGAAAAGGATCAGGCAGAGAAGAAAAAAGTGCAGTTAAAGATGGAATATGAGACATTTTCCATGAAGATGGATCCTGCCTTGATGGAAAGTCTTCTGATAAATCTGATCGACAATGCATTAAAGGCTACGGATGCCGGTGGAAGTATTCAGGTAAGAGCATATGAGAAATCTGGAAAAAAGATTTTTGAAGTGGCTGATACCGGAATAGGAATTCCAGAGGAAGAACTGGGGAAGATCACAGATGCGTTTTATATGGTGGATAAATCACGAAGCCGAAAAGAAGGCGGTTCCGGGCTCGGACTGGCACTCTGTGCGAAGGTGGCAGAGATTCATGGTGGAAATCTGAAGATCGAAAGCCAGCCGGGAGAGGGGACAACGGTAAGGGCTGTTTTCTGATTTACAAGTTGTTTACATTTTGATGAATACATTGGAAAGGCAATATGGTACTCTTTTCTCATAAGAAGAGGGTACCTTTTTTAACAAAATCAAGTAGCAAAGCGGATTGCGAATATCCGCTTGACTATGGATAAGGAAGGATGGGGAAGTGATGAAAAAAATAAAAATGTTCATGGGAGCCGTTCTGTGTATGAATCTTTTGGCGGTATCAGGATGTGATCGTATTGTCCAGTCCGCTGTTGTGGAAGAGAAGGATAAAACAGATCAGAAAAAAGAAGAAAACAAGGAAACGGTTCAGAAAACAGTTGCAGAACAGGTAGAGGCACCGGAAACTTATCAGGCAACGATCCAGGCAGACTTAAGATCAGCGGAGCGGGAGGATAAAGAAAATCCGATGAAGTTTACCCTGACAGCGGATGCACCGGTAAAAGTGCCGGATGTAGATGCAATCTGTTTAAAAAAAGTAAAAAGGGTGGCGATTCCTGAAGAAGAACAGAATAAGATAAAAGACACATTCGGCAAAGGACAGTCCGTGCAGGAAGAGAACAATGAGAATGAACAGGCAGGGAGGTATACAGTAGATGGACTGACCTATCGGTACTCTTATACAAAGAGTGAACAGGAATCTGATGTGGAGGAACTTGGATTTCGGATCGCAAAGTTTATCTTTGACGATTGTGGAGATATGACCCTGGCACCGAGCGAGAAAAAAGAAAGGGAAGAACGTTTTCAAAATTATATAAAAGCAGGAAGCGGCAAAGTGTCTGAAAAAGAAGCAAAGGACAAAGTTTCAAGTCTTGTTTCCGGGGATTGGGAGATATTTGAAAGTTCTTCAAAAGAACTTACCGAAGGAAGCACTGCCCTGGAAAAAGATGATTTTATTTTTGAACGGATGATAGATGGAATTCCGGTTAATTATGTGAGGGAAACTTCTCTGCCTGTTAATGAGCAGGCTCTTGAATGGGAAAACGCAGATGGAACACTTCACGAAGGACAGTCCGAAGGATGGGAAAGTGAAGTACTTACGATGGATTTTTGCAGTGGGACACTTCAGAGCTTTTTACACAGAAATCCAATTGAAGCATCGAATGTTTCCGATGAAGGGCTGTTTTTACTTCCTTTTGATGAGATCAAAGATATTTTTGAGAAGACAATCACATTACAGATTATGACAGAGGACAAAAACAGACTGATTTCTGTTGATGGAGGAAGTGACTATCGTTATCCATCTATCGATGCACAGAGCGCGGAGATGACAATAACTAAGGTTCAACTGGGCTATATGCGGATGCAGAGTAGTGAAGGCAATGATACAGAGGCAATTCTGATTCCAGTATGGGATTTTTATGGAATCTGGACATCCGAAGAACCGGAGTATGAGTACGGAAATGGTGCAGGGGATGAGCCTGTTATAGGAAACGTGACTATGGATAATGCTGGCGTTCCACTCCTTACGATCGATGCACGCGATGGCAGTGTGATACAAAGAGTGCAGGCGGGATGGGCTGTTTCTGCGGGAGACAACTAAATGGTTATGAAAGTGAAAAAGTTATTTGTAGTATTCAGCTTATTTTATATTTTTAAACGTAAAATGGACATCCAGTTTTCAGGGAATCCCATTTGAGGAATAATCTGCTGATTCGGACAGTACTTTTTCAGACAATATTTTAGTTCGTAGTAAAAATTCCGGAAATCATCCTTGTCTAACAAATATTTTAATATGATAACCTCCGAAAAGATATCAGTTTTACCACATTGATAACGCCCGTTTTTTTGTATAATATGCAGTTTCTTATGAATAGAGGTATCAGTAATACTGTCTTTTGTAATGTAATTGAAGAAACGGTCTCCATGCGCACATGCATTACGGTGTTTGGTCAGGATAGAAAGAAAAGAGTGCATATCTTTTCTTCCTATATCATGAAAATCTCGACATACTTTAATTGGAACGGTCGCATTAAGATAATCATACATATGGGAAAACTGACCAAGAGTTAAAACTTGTATTAGAATCCATAACGGTACATTCTGATGGCGTTTTTTATAATGTGTGATGTAATTATATTCACTTTTATGTGTGAGATGATAAGACAAAATATTTACCAGCTTTTGGATATTCCGTTGATTGGATTTTGTAACAGAGTAATGAGAAAGAGATAGATATTCATTCTGATTTTCACCATAAACATCCGTAAAATGATATGCAAGAGAAGATTTAACACTATGCTCGGCGATCAGCATATATTTCAGAAAAATACTTCGAAGTTCATTATCAAAACAATATAGATCATAAATATCTTCAAATCTTGTACCATCAATATATTTTCCAGTAGTGGGATTCTTAAAACTTTCTTTGTAACCGGAGATAAGAGAAAAATAACTGGTTTTTGCGAGGATGTGCCTGGCATATTCATTGTCGGTAATGATAAGATTCTTTTCCTCTCTAAGAAAAGCAATCTGTTCATCATATGACTTAAAAATTTTAGCCATTTAGTCCTCCTTTCCGAAAATATTTCTATATATAACGAAAGGCTCCCGCAGGAGCCTTCCGGACTGAGGGCTTCACAAGTTTCCTCAGTACGATCACTGAGCAAATTGTACTATGACTTTGCAGGAAAGTCAAGTAGAAAATGCTTATAAATATTATATGCAGATTTTTAAGTAATCATACTATCGTGAAATAAAAACAAACGATAAAAACGAACAAAACCAAATTGGTTATATGAAAAGGTAACTTCCGCATCTGACATATTTCTTATATTTGCATGGGTTAATGCCGTTTTGGGGAGTTGCATTTTTCGCTATAACCGATATAATAAGTTTGTAATTACCTGT
>NZ_JAHLQA010000023.1 GCF_018918125.1 Blautia sp. MSJ-19 | reverse complement strand
TTTCTGTATTATTTTGTTTAGTAGCATAAACTGATTATACCACGAACGCCGGACTTTTCGAAGCCCGGCGTTTTGTGTTGGGTATAAAAGGAGCTGCCACACGTTAGTGCGACAGCCCCTGGAAGAAGTAGCTCTTTAATGCCTTAACTAAATGACATTGCCTGTAATGGGGCATCTTTTTTGCAGGGCCAAATTGTGTCCAAAAGAACACAAAAAAACAGTTGACTTTCTTTGTATTGATTTGTATAATGTCAAAAGTTAGGATACGAACTAATTTTGGAAAGGAGAGAATATGAACGAATTTGATGAGAAGCTTGAGAATATGCACATGGGAAGACTGGTGCATATGCTTTCGCATCAGATGAAGCGAAATGCCAACAGTGTGGCATCAGCCATCCAGAATGATGAGCTGACGATCATGCAGAAACATGTTTTGAAGTTTGTTCTTCTGGAATCTCTCCACAGAGATCTTTATCAGAAGGATATTGAGGAAGAATTTCAGATTCGTAAATCTACAGTGACCGGAATTTTGCAGCTGATAGAGAAGCATGGTTATATATGCAGAGAAAGCGTGGAAAAGGACGCCCGTCTGAAAAAAATTGTGCCGACTCCAAAGGCAGAAGAACTGAGACCAAGTCTTCTGGAGCATATTGCGTTTACAGAAAACCATCTCACAAAGGGAATTTCGGAGAAAGATGTTATGATCTGTAAGAAAGCATTGTGTCAGATGTATCACAATCTTTCTGAAATGAACAATCAGACAGGTAAGGAGGCAGACAGAAAAGATGAATAAGACACTTTTTAAATCTATCCGGGAATATAAGAAACAGTCGATACTGGCACCGTTTCTGGTAATTCTGGAGGTGTTAATGGAGGTACTCATTCCTCTGGAGATGGCAAAGATCATCGACGTTGGTATCGCCAACGGGGATCTGGGATACATCATACAGAGGGGAATCATCCTTGTAGTAATGGCGATGCTTGCTCTGTTTTTTGGTGTGCAGGCCGGAAATATGGCAGCAGTTGCAGCGGCAGGATATGCGAAAAATCTTCGTCACGATATTTTTTACAAGGTACAGGATTTTTCATTCAAGAACATTGACCATTTTTCTACATCTGGTCTGGTCACACGAATGACGACCGATATCACAAACGTACAGATGGCATACATGATGAGTATCCGTCTTCTGGCGAGAGCTCCGATCATGGTGATCTTATCCTGGGTCATGACGCTTCTGATCAATGTCAAGATTGCACTCCTGTTCCTGGTTGTGATCCCGGTTCTGGGCGGAGCACTGATGTTTATTGCAAAAAAAGCACATCCGCACTTTATCAAAGTATTTGACGAGTACGATGAACTGAATAATTCCGTTCAGGAAAACGTTAATGCTTCCCGTGTAGTGAAGGCATTCGTAAGAGAAGATTATGAAGTGAACAAATTTCATGGAGTATCTAAATACGTTTATACTCTGTTTACAAAAGCTGAAAAGATCGTTGCATGGAACTCGCCGGTCATGCAGTTTATGATGTATGCAGTTGTTCTTCTGATCGCAGCGATCGGTGGACGCAGTATTGTATTTGGAACTATGGAGACTGGAGAACTGACAAGTGTTATCGTTTATGCATTGCAGATTCTGATGTCCCTGAATATGGTAACTTTCGTATTTGTCATGATCATGATCGCAGAGGCTTCCACGGACCGTATCACAGAGGTTTTAAACGAAGTGCCTGAGATGCAGGACAAAGCTGATGCGGTAAAAGAAGTTCCAAGCGGCGATATCGTTTTTGACCATGTAAACTTCAGCTATGCCGGAGAGGGAGGAAATCTTTCTCTGAAAGATGTAAACCTTCATATTAAATCCGGACAGACCGTCGGAATCATCGGTGGAACAGGAAGTGCCAAATCCACACTGGTTCAGATGATCCCGAGACTTTATGATGTCACCGGCGGTGAAGTCAAAGTTGGCGGGATCGATGTAAGAGACTACAATCTGGAAGTGCTCCGTGATCAGGTATCCATGGTGCTCCAGAAAAATGTTCTTTTCTCCGGTTCCATCTACGAAAACATTCGCTGGGGTGATGAGCACGCTTCTGATGAAGAAGTAAGACGAGTATGTAAGCTGGCACAGGCAGACGGATTTGTTACAGAATTCCCGAATGGCTATGATACCATGATCGTTCAGGGTGGAAATAACGTTTCCGGTGGTCAGAAACAGCGTCTCTGTATCGCACGTGCCATTCTGAAAAAACCGAAGATCCTGATTCTTGATGATTCTACCAGTGCAGTAGACACCAAGACAGATGCCCTGATCCGTAAAGCGTTCCGTGAGGAAATTCCGGATACGACCAAGATCATCATCGCACAGAGAGTATCTTCCATTGAAGACGCAGACCAGATCATTGTTCTGGATGGCGGTAAGATCGCCGGAGTGGGAACTTCCGAAGAACTTCTGAAGACAAATGAAATTTACAGAGAAGTATACGAATCTCAGGTGAAAGGAGGCGAAGAGGATGAGTAATAACAGCAAAAATAAGAAACCGCGAATGACAAAGAAAGACCTGCAGACAGCAAAGCGTCTTATGAAATATATGACAGGAAAATACAAATTTCAGTTTGTCCTTGTGTTTTTCTGTATCCTGATCAGTGCAGTCGCAACGACAGCAGTTTCTCTTTCATTGAGATATCTGCTGGATGATTTTATTCTTCCGCTGATCGGACAGACCAGTCCGGATTTCGCCGGACTTTATAAGGCTCTGACAGTTCTAGGATGTATCTTTCTGGCAGGAGTTGTTGCGACTTTTATCTATACCAGAATGATGGTATATATCGGTCAGGGCGTGCTCAAGAAAGTGCGAGACGATATGTTTGAACATATGCAGACTCTGCCGATCCGCTATTTTGACCAGAATACAAACGGTTCGATCATGAGTCTTTATACCAATGATACGGATACCCTGAGACAGATGATCAGCCAGGCGATTCCGCAGGCACTGATGGCACTGTTTACGATTGTCGTTACCTTTATTTCCATGCTGGTATTAAGTCCTCTGCTGACAATTCTGGCAGTCCTGATCATTTTCCTGATGCTTTTTGTGACAGGTAAGATTGGAGCGAAGAGTGGCAAATATTTTGTACGTCAGCAGATGTCACTTGCAGATGTCACCGGATTTGTGGAAGAACGAATGAATGGACAGCGTGTTGTCAAAGTATTCAACCATGAAAAGAAATCCGAAGAGGAATTTGATAAACTGAACGAAGCTCTTTTTGAGAGTGCATCACAGGCAAATAAATATGGTAATATGATGGGACCGGTGATCGGAAATATCGGAAACCTTCAGTTTGTTCTGACGGCGGTTCTGGGAGGAATCCTTTCTGTTGCAGGAGTCGGAGGAATCACCCTTGGTGTCATGGCTTCTTATCTGCAGTTTACCAAGAGCTTTACACAGCCGTTCATGCAGGTCGCCCAGCAGTTCAACTCCATCGTCATGGCACTTGCCGGTGCGGAGCGTATCTTTAACCTGATCGATGAGAAGCCGGAGGATGACGAAGGCTATGTAACTCTCGTCAATGCAAAAAAGGATGCCGACGGAAACATTACAGAGTGCAAAGAGAGAACAGGCATGTGGGCATGGAAACATCCGCATTCTGCAGACGGTTCTGTATCTTACACGGAACTCAAAGGTGATGTGAGATTCGAGGATGTGACCTTCGGCTATAACGAGGACAAAACGATTCTCCACGACATCAGCCTCTATGCGAAACCGGGTCAGAAACTTGCATTCGTTGGTTCTACCGGTGCAGGCAAAACAACGATCACCAATCTGATCAATCGTTTCTATGATATTCAGGAAGGTAAGATCCGGTATGACGGAATCAATATTACCAAGATCAAGAAAGATGACCTGAGACATTCACTTGGGATTGTTCTTCAGGACACACATCTTTTTACAGGAACGATCCGTGATAACATCCGTTACGGTAAGCTGGATGCGACGGATGAGGAAATTTATGCGGCGGCAAAACTGGCTCATGCAGATCAGTTTATTCAGATGCTGCCGAAGGGATATGATACGATGTTGAGCGGAGATGGTGAGGAACTTTCTCAGGGACAGAGACAGCTTCTTTCTATCGCAAGAGCAGCCGTTGCAGATCCGCCGGTACTGATTCTGGATGAGGCAACTTCCAGCATCGATACACGTACGGAAAGCATTGTGCAGAAGGGTATGGATAATCTGATGAAGGGGCGTACCGTATTTGTTATTGCACACAGACTTTCCACGATACGCAACAGCGATGCAATCATTGTTCTGGAACATGGCAAGATCATCGAGAGAGGTGATCACAAAGATCTGATCAAACAGAAAGGAACCTATTATCAGTTGTATACCGGTAAACTGGAACTTTCGTAAGAATATTTTTGAATAGCAGGCAGGACTATCTGAAAACAGAGGTTCTGCCTTTTGTAATGTTATATTTGAGAAAAAATGGTGTATAATGCACAAAAATATCATGTAATTTCAAGATAACTATGGTATACTATCAACAAAAAGAAAATTGGAGGATCTATAATGCTAAAATCATGGACACCGGGGGAAGAACCGGACAAAGAAGAAATGAAAGTACAGCTTGAAAGAACGAGAAACAGGCTTTATGATCTTCAGATGAAGATTAAAGAGCATAAACTTCCGGTACTGGTCCTTTTTGAAGGATGGAGTGCAGCTGGAAAAGGCAGCATGATCGGTAAGGTGATCAAGAACATTGATCCTCGTTTCTTTAAGGTTGCAACTATGTCTGATCCGACCGAAGAAGAGGTGCGCAGGCCGTTTCTGTATCGTTATATGAAGCAAATCCCGGAGGAGGGTAAATTTACATTTCTGGATTCCGGCTGGATGGAACAGACGGTAAAAGAAGTTCTGAACGGAGATCTGGGAGGAGAGACATATGAGAAACGTATTGAAAGTATCAAACGTTTTGAACGTCAGCTGACAGATAACGGATATCTGGTGCTTAAATTTTTTATGCAGATTGATAAAGAGGAACAGGAAAAACGCATGAAAAAGCTTCTTGCAAAAGAAGATACCAAATGGCGTGTGACTGGATTTGACAAGTGGCAGAACAAACATTATAAGAAATGCGAAAATGTCTTTGACCGTTATATGAAAGATACCAATATGTCCAGTTCACCGTGGTATATCGTTGATGCAAAGGATAAAAAATGGGCAGAACTGCAGGTGATGGATACGCTTGTGAGCAGTATTGAGGTAGCGTTGCAGAACCATAGTCATTCTGTGCCGATCCTTCAGAATGTTTTTCCGCTGGTAAAAATGCCAAAGCTTAAAGATGTGGAGCTGGAAGGCAAGACTATAGATGAAGAAGAATACCAGAAAGAACTCAAAAAATTGCAGGCAAAACTTGGAGAACTGCATAATCGGCTGTATCGCAAACGTGTGCCGGTAATCATTACGTATGAAGGTTGGGATGCGGCAGGAAAAGGCGGCAATATCAAACGAATCGCAGGGGCATTGGATCCGCGGGGATATGAGGTGCAGCCGATTGCCAGTCCGGAGCCACATGAGAAGGCACGTCACTATCTCTGGAGATTCTGGACAAGACTTCCGAAGGATGGGCACATTGCCATTTTTGACCGTACCTGGTATGGACGGGTCATGGTTGAACGTCTGGAAGGTTTCTGCAGTGAAAATGACTGGAAACGTGCTTACAATGAAATGAACGAGTTTGAGAAAGAATTGCATGACTGGGGCGCAGTGATCATTAAATTCTGGGTACAGATTGACAAAGATACGCAGCTGGAACGTTTTAATGATCGCCAGAATAATCCGGAAAAACGCTGGAAGATCACAGATGAAGACTGGAGAAATCGAGAAAAATGGGATCAGTATGAAGAAGCGGTAGATGAGATGCTGAAGAAGACCAGTACTGCATTTGCACCATGGCATATTCTGGAATCTGTGGACAAAAAATATGCACGTATCAAAGCACTTAAGATCGTAATAAAAGAATTAGAAAAGGCCCTCAGCTAAGAGGGCTTTTTTTACGGTTCCATAAATTTTTTCAGTTCGTCCATAAAAGTACTTACGTCTTTGAATTCCCGGTAGACCGATGCAAAACGCACATAAGCGACGGCATCCAGGTCTTTCAGATGTTCCATCACAATCTCTCCGATCTGTGTGCTGGAAATCTCTTTATCTGCCTTGTCAAAAATATCCCCCTCTATAGAATCCATCAGAGCTTCTATTTTATCTACAGAAATCGGTCGTTTGTAGCAGGCACGGAGAATGCCATCCTGAATTTTGGCACGATCATATTGTTCGCGTGTCTGATCCTTTTTGATTACACTTAATGGAATTGTTTCTACCTTTTCATATGTAGTGAAACGTTTTCCGCAGGATTCGCACATGCGCCTTCGACGGATGGAATTTGTATCTTCGACAGGTCTGGAATCCACAACTTTGCTGTTATCCTGATTACAAAATGGGCATCTCACAGTGTTTTCCCCTCTTTCCCCTTTAATGTGTTAATTATACTGTATTTTTTCTGTAAGTGTCAACAAAAGACCCTGAATATTTCAGATAAATGATACATATTTTTTTATAAAAACGGTAAATTTATGAGACTTTGTGAACTGAGACAGAAAGAAATCATTAATACCTGTACCTGCCGGAGTCTGGGCTGTCCTATTGATCTGGAATTTGACTGTAAAACAGGGGAGATCACGGCACTGGTCGTTCCCGGACCTGGAAAGTTCTGCAGTTTTTTTGGAAGAGAAAGCGAATATGTGATTCCGTGGAAATGTATCTGTCAGATCGGAGAGGATATTATTCTGGTGGAAATTCAGGAAGAGAAATGTTTTCACAAAGATCACCTTCTCTAAAACTGTCAAGGGCTTTAATTTTTTTTATTTTTGAAGAAACAGTATATTTCGTATCCTCCCTGAGAATCATTTTTAGTACCAAATGAGATAAGGAGGATATTTCGATGGCACTTAATAAAGTTGAAATCTGTGGGGTAAATACATCTTCACTTCCGATTCTGACAGCAGAAGAAAAGGATGAATTGTTTCAAAAGATAAAAAAAGGGGACAGAGAAGCCAGGGAAAAGTATATCAAAGGCAATCTGCGCCTTGTATTAAGTGTTATCAAACGTTTTCAGAACAGTAATGAGAATGCAGATGATCTTTTTCAGATAGGTTGTATCGGGCTGATGAAAGCAGTCGATAATTTTGATGATACACTTATGGTGAAATTTTCCACATATGCTGTACCTATGATCGTTGGAGAGATCCGTCGTTATCTTAGGGATTACAACAGCATCCGTGTCAGCAGATCGCTTCGGGATATTGCCTACAAGGCAATCTATACGAAGGAAAATTATATCCGAAAAAATCTTCGTGAGCCAACGGTTATGGAAATAGCACAGGAAATAGGGATTGAAAAAGAGACGATCGTATATGCCCTTGATGCGATCCAAAGTCCGGTAAGTCTGTTTGAGCCAGTGTATTCGGAAGGGGGAGATACTCTTTATGTGATGGATCAGATCAGTGATGCGAAAAATAAAGAAGAGTACTGGCTGGAAAATCTTTCGCTCAGAGAAGCAATGGCGCGTCTGGGAGAAAGAGAACGCCATATTATTGAAATGAGATTTTACGAGGGAAAGACACAGATGGAAGTTGCAGAAGAGATTGGTATTTCACAGGCACAGGTCAGTCGTCTGGAAAAGAATGCACTGAGAAACATGAAAAATTATCTCAGGTCATAAAAAAGGTGTCCCCACGAAAGCAATGTCATTTAGTTAAGGCATTGGCGTGGTGTTCCTTTTTAGGCAGAGATATTGGAATTCCTATCTCTGCCTACTTTTTTTGTTTTGGAGATTGTTCGCCTATTTTCAGACAATACAA
>NZ_JAHLQA010000037.1 GCF_018918125.1 Blautia sp. MSJ-19 | reverse complement strand
AGCCATTTGTGAATCCTCCTTGGTAATTTTGTTTGTGGTGAACTTATTATACCTAAAGGGAGAGCATTTGGCTCTATTTATTTTTAATATTCAATTTACACCATTATACGGGCATAACCAATTTTGTATACTTATCGGCATCGGGATTACCCTGCTGTACTTTTCTCGATGCAAAACTAATTTCTGGAAATGATCTATGTGTACGGCAGATGGTATAGCTTTATTTCTTGTATTCCATCAGCACATGTGGGATGCCGTCTTCGTCCTGCAGCCACAGATGGCAACTTTGTCGGCATCGTCGATTTCCTGATATGGACAGTTCTGCTCCACGACAAAGACGGATATGCGTAGTTTATAGATCTCGTATAATTCTGCGGTGGTTAATTCATCAAAGGTTTTTGTGACCAGTTTCATTTCTTATCTGCCCTCCATCTCCCGCCGGATCCAGGTCATGATCACGTCCACGAGATAGTCCTGCTGTATCTGGCTCAGTTGTTTCCCTGGCTGAATCCTGTGCCATTTCTTAATGCAGCCACGGCAGCATGTCGCTGTCGCATGCTGTGCGATAAATACAGGATGACCGCGCATCGGGGTCTGTTTTCCATCGTTTGGGATCTCTGCCGGTACTTCGCGCTTTGCGATAAAATCGCGTGCATGTTCTTCTATTTTGTCCAGCCCCTTGCTGTTGATATAGTCAATATCTGTCTGCTTCAGATGAAATCTGCTTCGGAATGTTGATTTTCCCAGATTCTCAAAAAGCTGTCTGTACCATTCGTCTTTTGTCATATTGCAAGAAGATTCTTGATCGCTTCCATATAAATAAGCACAGCTTCTTCCATTCCTGATACAAGAATAAACTCATCTGCGCCGTGGATGCGGTAGTCGATTCCCGGCATTTCCGGTCCGAATGCGATGATGTTTTTGAGTGATTTCGCGTAAGTTCCACCGCCGATCACCATCGGTTTGTTCTCTGTATCGCCTGTAACATCTACGTATGCCTTGTACAGAGCATTTACAAGAGGGGATTCTCTCGGGAAAAACAGTGCATCACCGATCATATGAACCTCGATACATCCGCTCTCATCTTCCAGTCTGTCCGCACACATCTTACGGACTTCGTCTGCTTTGAGAGTAACCGGTACACGAATATCGATCGTACTGGAAATCACTCCATCTTCTGTCTTGACGATTCCGTTGCACAGAGTCAGCTCACCAAATTCATCTGCAAACTTAAGTCCAAGACCGGAGCCATCACAAGCTGTACCGATATGCTCATTATAGAATTTCACAAAGTCATCTTCGAATCCTGCTTTGGCAAGGCATTCAAATGTCACACCTGCCGCATTGACGCCAAGAGTCGGTGTGCTGGCATGTGCAGGAACTCCCTTTGCATAAATGCTGATCTCGCCGTTCTCTTCTGTCACTTTGTATTCCTGAAGTTTTGTTTCTGCAAAAGCGGCTTCCAGTTTGTCTTTTAGTCCTGTTTCTGCCGGAACAACTGTATTGCAGGTATCACATACAGCGTTGGAAACAAAACCTCCGTTCATGGAAATGATCTTGGTATTCTTGGAATACGCTGTCATCATTACCATGCCCTTCTCACCATGGATGCACGGGAAGTTTGCGTCTGGTGTAAATCCGCAGGATACTTCCTCTGCAACTTCATTGTAATGTTCCATACATTTGGAACCTGTCTCTTCATTGCATCCCATGATCAGACGAACTCTCTTGTTGAGTTGCACTCCGGAATCACGGAGAAGTTTCATTGCGTAAAGAGCTTCCAGAACCGGTCCCTTATCATCTGTGGTTCCACGTCCATAAACGTGGTCACCTTCTCTGGTAAGTCTGAACGGATCATAAGTCCAGTCACCACCGACCGGAACGATATCCAGATGTCCGGCGATACCAACGATTTCTTCGCCCTCGCCCATCTCAGCATAACCACAGTAATTGTCCAGGTTTACGGTCTTGAATCCAAGTTCATCGGCAATCTTGAGTGCTTCCTCAAGTACCTTTGCAGGACCTTCTCCAAATGGCATTCCCTCTGCCGGCGTTCCAAGCTGTGAATCGATTGCAACCAGTCTTCCGAGATTTGTCAGCATCTCGTCTGTTAATCCATGAATTTCTTCTTTGATGCTCATTATCATTTCCTCCAAATCACATTTTCCTGCTAAAATCCATCTGTTCTGGCAGTCTTCCTTTAATATACACTTTTTTACTCTACATCACAAGTGCCTGCAGCTTTTCAAATACCATATCTGTATACATCTGTTTAATTTCATGCCTGTTCATTCCTGCAACCTCTGCATGCATTTCAAATATATTTACTTTATCTTTTACACGAATACAAAAGTATACCACTCCCTGTACACTGTCTGCATTGTTCGGGTCAATGTTTCCGGTCGTTCCTGTTATTCCAATGGCAATATCCGTTCGCATTTTTTCCTGCACCGTCTTTGCCATTGCTTCTGCACATTCCCTGGAGTATACACCGTACTTCCGAATGATTTCTTCATCCACTCCGATAAAAATTTTAGTCTCATTCAGATACGTGACATAGCCTCCCGGAAAGATTGCAGATGCACCTTCTGTATCAGTGATCGTAGATGCGATCATGCCGGATGTACAGCTCTCCATCGTGGAAATCGTCGTATGTGTATCGATCAGTTTTTTAACGACCATGTCTTTTTGTCTTTGTTCCATATGCTTCATCTCCCCATCGAATTGCTGCCTTTATCCTATCAGATATCGCTTATCCAAGCAATTGTTTTTCCATGTTTTCAAAACCAATTCTCTCTTTCATCTTCTTTGCTGATTGTTAATGCTGACATCTCTATACCTCATTCCCTATTTTTTATCCATGATTGATAATATACCACTTGAGTATGTATTTGAAAAATGATATTATTTTATATAAATGATAGGTATTTCCTATACTAGGAGAATGTAAAATGACCATACGACATCTGACTATTTTTGTCGCAGTAGCTGACCAGGGCTCCATGAGTGCCGCTGCTGCTTCTCTGTTTTTATCACAGCCTACCGTAAGTCAGGCGATCCGCGAACTGGAAAAGCATTACAACGGACTTCTTTTTGAACGTCTCGGCAAAAAGCTATACCTCACTGAACGTGGAAATCTGCTTCTGCCGCAGGCGCGCAGTCTGATCCGTCAGTTCCAGCAGCTTGAAGAACTTATGCTCAATCAGGGACAGTCCTCCACATTGAAACTCGGTTCCACGATCACGATCGGAACATGCCTGACTCCTTTTCTGATCCCGAAACTCCAGAAGGCCTGTCCGGATGTCAGGGTTCATTCTTATGTGAGTAATACCAAGGACATTGAAAAAAAGCTCCTGCGTTCTGAACTGGATGCCGGAATCGTTGAGGGTGAGATTCTTTCTCCTGACCTTACTGTTCTCCCGATCATAGATGACTGTCTGGTGCTTGCCGCAGGTAAAGATCATCCTTTTTATCAGAAAAACTGTATCCAGGTACAGGATCTTGCCGGGGAATCCTTTGCCATGCGTGAGCAGGGAAGCGGAACCCGGCAGCTTTTTGAAAATTATACGACCAGACATCAGATTTCTGTTCAGACCGTCTGGGAGGCAAACAGTCCCCGTACACTCCTGAATGCGGTGCTTTATGACCGTGTACTTTCTGTCATGTCTCTCCGGCTTATGAAACATGAGATCCAGCGCAACACGATTCGTGTTTTTTATAACCAGAATGGCGAATGGAACCGCAAATTCAAACTGGTCTACCACAAAAACAAGTTCCTCACCCCTGCAATCTATGAGCTGGAAAAACTTCTTCACACGTACAAAAATATTAACCTCCCGACCAATATGGGAATACTTGAATAAAAAAGCCGATGCACCTGTAAACGGTTACCGGCAAATCTCTTTCATATAAAGGAACTTTTCTTATGGAAAAATATATTAACCTTACAGTCCTGACTGATTCAGCCGCTTCTACAGTCGATCAGGTTCTTCGTTCTCAGGGACACCTGACAAAAAAACAGATCAGCCGCGCCAAATTTTTTCCGAACGGCATTCAGAAAAATGGTGTCCGCTGCCGGATCACAGAATCTGTCCTTCCCGGTGACGAGATCCGCGTCTGTCTGGAAACTGCGGAAATTGCTTCTGAACAGCTTGTTTCAGGTGATTCTTCTTCCCTTGCGATTCTGTATGAAGATCAGGATATTCTTGCAGTAAATAAACCGGCTGGCATACTCACTCATCCGTCCGGTAGCCATTATGCGGATACCCTTTCTAATCAGGTCGCTGCTTATTTTCAAAATAAAAAAGCCTCCATTCGTGTCCGCCCAATCGGACGGCTCGACAAAGAGACTTCTGGTATTGTTCTGTTTGCTAAGAATCAGGTTGCGGCGCAGCGGCTTCAAACACAGCGTAAAGAGCATATTTTTCGTAAGGAATATCTTGCCGTTGTGGCTGGACATCTGCCAGAAGATCCTGCTGATTTCTGGCATACCATTTCTTTTCCTGTAAAAAAAGTATCTGACCATCCACTGCGGATGCAGGCTGTTCCTGATCCTGACGATAATTGCAGTACCGCTGCTTCTTCGCTTCTGCCCGCGGTTACGCATTACTGTACGCTTTACAGTACAAAAAAATGGTCACTGATATCTCTCCGCCTGGATACCGGCCGCACACACCAGATCCGTGTTCATATGAAAGCTCTCGGGCATCCACTTCTGGGAGATAGTTTATATTATAAAGAAAGACCTGATTCTTCCTCTGTACTGCCAGTCTTTACCCGCACCGCCCTCCATGCCTGGAAGCTATCCTTTCGGCAGCCATTTGAGAAGCATGAGGTCCGGTTGATCGGAGAATTACCTGCGGATTTCAGGCAGATTGCCGCTTACTTGTTAAAATAGGTTTTTGTATACGTTTTGTGACTGTTTACAGTTAAGTATCTTGCAAAATGTTTTGCCCTGAATAACCATGCTTGACAGAGACATCTGTCCATGTGAAAATGATATAGATACAAATGAATTTTATTTTTTGTTTATTGGAGGATTTTTTATGTCAGATCAGGTTCGTGATATGACGAAGGGTTCCCCGGCAAAGCTGATTCTGCTGTTTGCAGTTCCGCTGATGCTGGGGAATATTTTTCAGCAGTTGTATACGATGGTGGATACAATTGTTGTAGGGCAGGTTGCGGGAGTTCAGGCTCTTGCTGCCCTTGGAGCTGTTGAGTGGATCATGTGGATGGTACTCGGCGTTTCTACCGGAGTTACACAGGGATTTTCTATTTTAATCTCGCAGCATTACGGTGCACGGAAATGGAACAATCTCAAAAAAGCAGTCGCTCACAGTTATCTGCTTACGGCGGTCACTGCTGTTTCGCTTCTGGTTGTCAGTCAGCTTGCTGCCAGATGGATCCTGGTTCTTTTGAATACACCGGATAATATTATTGGCATGTCGTTGATCTATCTTAGAATCGTTTTCTGCGGAATTCCGATCGTTGCCGCCTACAATATTTTTGCCTCGGTGCTGCGTGCTCTTGGCAACAGCCGGACACCTCTGATCGCTATGATCATTGCTTCTGTTATTAATGTGGTCCTGGATCTTGTTTTTGTTGCCGGACTTCACTGGGGTGTGGCCGGTGCTGCTCTTGCTACAGTTACTGCTCAGGCTTTTTCTGCTCTGTACTGTTTCGTTGTAGTGAAAAAAATCGATATTGTACATATTTCCAGAAATGATTTTGAGCATGTACCGGGACTGAACCGGAAGCTTCTTGGACTCGGCGCACCGATCTTATTTCAGGATGTGATCATTTCTGTTGGCGGTCTTGCTGTGCAGTTTGTGATCAACGGATATGGCTTTCTGTTTGTTGCCGGATTTACTGCAACGAATAAACTTTATGGTGTTCTGGAGATGGCTGCGATTTCTTATGGATATGCGGTGGTTTCCTATGTTGGACAGAATCTCGGTGCAGGTAAGATCGCACGTATCAAAAAAGGAGTACATGCCAGTGCTTTTCTGGCATTCCTGACATCAGCATTCATTAGTATTATGATGTTTCTTTTTGGAAAAACACTGCTCTCTATGTTTATTTCCGGTGACCCAACGCAGACAGAACAGGTGCTTGCCATTGCATGGCACTATCTGTCTATTATGGCTTCCTGCCTCTGCATCTTGTATTTCCTGTATGTTTACCGTTCTGCGCTGCAGGGGCTTGGAAATACAATGATTCCTATGTTGAGTGGAATTGTGGAATTTTTTGTCAGAGTCGGTGTGGCACTGCTGCTTCCGAAACTTGTCGGTCAGAATGGGATCTTTTACGCGGAGATTGCCGCATGGACAGGAGCAACAGTACTTCTTGTTGCCAGTTATTATATTAACATTCGAAAATTTAAATCGGTTAATTGAAAAAGTATTGACTCTACAACTGTTATAGAGTTTACTATGATATAGAAAGAAAGGAATCAACATTTTATTATGGAAAGAAATCTTACATCCGGCAGTATCCTAAAAAATATTCTCTACTTTTCACTGCCCTATCTGTTATCTTATTTTCTGCAGACCCTGTATGGTATGGCAGATCTCTTTATCATCGGTCAGTTTGAGGGAGTTGCCAGTACTACAGCCGTCTCGATTGGAAGCCAGGTCATGCATATGATTACGGTTATGATTGTTGGTCTTGCCATGGGGTCTACCGTCACCATTGCACAGGCAATCGGCGCCAGGGACAAAAAAAGTGCTTCCAGAACAATTGGAAACACGGTTACTTTGTTTATGACTGTTGCTGTTGGATTAATGGTGATCCTGCTTCTTCTGGTTCATCCGATCGTATCGGTAATGTCTACCCCTTTGGAAGCGGTAAGTGGAACTGTAGTTTATCTTACGGTGTGTTTTATTGGGATTCCGTGTATTACAGCATATAATATCATCAGTTCAATTTTTCGCGGGCTTGGAGATTCCAAAAGCCCGATGTATTTTATTGCAATTGCGTGTGTGGTGAATATCGGACTGGATTATCTGTTTATGGGGTATTTTCACCTTGGACCGGTTGGAGCTGCACTTGGCACTACGTTATCTCAGCTTGTGAGTGTGATCATTGCTCTGGTTGTGATTCTGAAAAAAGATACAGGAATCTCTTTATCACGAAAGGATTTTCGTCCAGATCATGCATCCCTGCAAAAGATTCTGAGCATCGGCATACCGGTTGCACTGCAGGATGGATTTATTCAGATTGCTTTTATTGTGATTACGATCATTGCAAACAGACGCGGACTTGATACAGCCGCCGCTGTCGGCATTGTAGAGAAGATCATCAGCTTTTTATTTCTGGTTCCCTCTTCTATGCTTTCCACGGTTTCTGCTTTGTGCGCACAGAATATTGGTGCAAAGAAACATGATCGTGCTTCGAAGACACTTCGTTATGGAATTCTGATTGCTGTTGGTTTTGGAGTAATTGTCTCAATTGTAATCCAGTTTGTTGCAGAACCTGTGGTATCATTATTTACAACAGATGCAATGGTTATTGTACTCGGTAGTCAGTACATACGTGGGTATATCTTTGACTGTATTTTTGCAGGAATTCATTTCTGTTTCAGTGGATACTTCTGTGCTTATGGAAAATCAGGTTTTTCTTTCCTGCATAATATTGTGTCCATCCTCTTTGTACGTATTCCGGGAGTTTACCTGACTTCCTTGTGGTTCCCGACTACGCTGTTCCCGATGGGGATTGCGACGGCATGTGGATCATTATTGTCAGTTATCATCTGCTTGGTTGTGTTCCGATGGATGAAAGGGCATGTGATCCGACCAATGACAGCATTGCACAATTAATCACACAATTGCAGTATTTTTAATAAGTCTTTTTTCGGAAGATCCGGATTACTTTGGTAGATATCAATGTAGTCCGGATCTTCTGTTCTGTTATTGAATGAAGGAAAAAGAAATCCGCATTCTGGTTTACCTGGTTCGTAGTCACCGGACACCGGACAGATCGCGCAGATGATATACTCATAAATTTCTTCGGATTCCCAGAGACTTTCGTGATCTGCCGCTTTGAGGGGGATATCGTAAGTGTTATGGAAAAGGTATACGGCATAGTCATGATTTGTGTGATAGTTTTCTGCTATATATTCGTAAAAGGATTCGAGAAGAGCATCGTTTTTGAGACCACAGGATTTTATCCCGAGCAGGAGCTGGCGGATAGCACCTGGAGTGTATGCCTCTTTGGGGATTTTGTAACGTTTGAGGTTCTGATTGGTTGGTGAAAATGGGATGATTTTTGCTATGGAAAGATTCTTCTCTTTTTCGGAATTCTTGAGTTTCAGAAAGTTGGTATTGAAAGTTCCGTCGATGAATCCGTCTGCGTCCATGTAGCTTCCTGCAATGCGGGTCATGGATGTTCGGGCAACTGTCATTCGGCGGGTAAGTTCGAGCATATCGTCACGGTTGATTCGGGTAATTGATGGCATGGTGATTCCTTTCTTATATAGTAGGTATTGTGATTCTCATATGTAGGTATTATGGTTCTCGTATGTAGGTATTATAGTTCTCTCACGTAACCAGTTATCCATATATCGGATCGTGGAAGCTGGTTACTGGGAAAGAATAATTTATCATTTTCTGAGAAATACATTTTTTAATTATAAATTTCATAAACAATATTCATATTGCTAGTATAACAAATATATTTAAAGAAAGATACAAAAAAAGAAGCAGATTTCTCTGCTCCTAAACTTCTATCATATCTTCAAAACCACATACATGTTAAACATCTCCGAATCAATTGACCATGCTTTCTTGGTCAAGCCCTCACCCTATTAGTAGCAGTCAGCTCCATGTGTTGCCACACTTCCACCCCTGCCCTATCGACCTCGTCGTCTTCAAGGGGGTTTACTCCTTTCGGATGGGATATCTCATCTTGAGGGGGGCTTCACGCTTAGATGCCTTCAGCGTTTATCCCTT
>NZ_JAHLQA010000028.1 GCF_018918125.1 Blautia sp. MSJ-19 | reverse complement strand
TTATTATACTATTTTTATCAACGTACTACAATTATTTCTCGATAAACTCCTGTTTTTCGGGAATTTACCTTGCAATAGATTAGTTTGCAGCTATCGGGAACTTCACGTAAAACTTAACGCTTTTTAGAAATACAACAGATTTTTTACGGATGCAGCCAGCTGCTGTGGATTTTTGCAAGCAAACGTGCATTGTGATAAGCCATTCGAAGTGTCAGGCATGTCCTGCCCAGATATTTTCCTCCATCTTCAGTCCTGACACATGCAAGTGCCAGATCTGCCTTTGCCGGATTCTGCAGACATACCGGAATCAAAAATTGAATGCTATGATTGTAATACTGCGGAATTGCAGTACGATAATCCGCTTTCAGCATCCGCCTGGTCTGCTGCAGGGCACCATCAAAAAGCTGCACTTTCATCACACTGCTTCGGATTGTTTCAGGCAGACGCAGATTGTTTTCTGTTTCCTCAAAAATATGCTCGTATTGTGGAATGATATCCAGGCTGGTATCAAACATAAGCTCTGCGGGATCTCTGACATATTCCGCCCGCGTCGGAAGATTGACGATTCCTGATTTCAGCAAATGATATTCTGTATAAAATCCTTCCAGAAACCACCGCTGCCTGTCCGGTACCAAGTTTGGAACAAAGTACGCATATACAGGCTGATAGTACAGATTAAACAATCCTGTATTAAAAATCGCATATTCTTCTGTTTCCAGTATTTTTCCTTCTTCATAAACTCTCTGAAATGTATGCTCCAGATATCCCTTGAGGATTCCATTATCATCCGAACCATCAAAGCTCCATTTCTCCGGAACGATCCTGGAAAGATTCTGTATCTGCCGGTTGTAGTTTCCGCAGTACGTGTACTCAAACAGATTCAATTTTTTTACCTCCTGTTTTCCTGATTAAATTACTGATAATAATATTGTATTTGGGAAATCATCCGACAGAACTGCCGGTGTAGAATATACATTAAAAATAACACAACTTCTCTTTCAGTGCAATTTCGAGTTCCGTCGAAATGTGTCTTTTCGTTGATTTTTACGGAATACTGTCTATAAAACAATAACGTGTTTTTGAAATATGCTCGGTCCGGGAAGCAAGCTCGGTGATTTTACTATAGCATTGCTCCCCACTCCATGCTATAATAAAAAACTGAAATAAGCACTTT
Source organism: Blautia sp. MSJ-19 (assembly GCF_018918125.1). Lineage (GTDB taxonomy): Bacteria > Bacillota > Clostridia > Lachnospirales > Lachnospiraceae > Blautia_A. The sequence continues at coordinate 10,226 of NZ_JAHLQA010000028.1, read as the reverse complement.
CCGACAGAAATGCGGAGCTTACAGGTAAGTTGCTTATACATTTATTTTTTCATCAAGGAGGCAACGAACTTAATATGACTAAAGAAGAATTTCGAAAACTGACAGACAACATACTCCTTCTGGACGGTGCTACCGGTTCTAATCTGATGGCAAGCGGTATGCCGAGAGGAATCTGTACAGAAACCTGGGTCATTGAACACAAGGACATTATCCAGAATCTGCAGCGTGCCTACATCCAGGCAGGAAGTCAGATAATCTACGCTCCAACTTTCGGTGGAAACTGTATGAACCTTGAAAAGCATGGACTGAGAGATAAGATTGAAGAAATCAACCGTACTCTGGTCGGATATTCCAGAGAACTTGCAGGTAATGGTGTTTATGTAGCCGGTGATATCACAACTTCCGGATCTTTTATTACAGCAGACGGTGATTATACTTATGAAGATGCTTTCAAGATGTATCAGGAACAGATTCGTATTCTGGCTGATGCTGGTATTGACCTGATTGCAGCTGAGACTATGATTAATATTGAAGAAACTCTTGCAGCTGTTGATGCTGCAGCTTCTGTATGTGATCTTCCAATCATGTGCACCATGACTGTAGAAGCAGACGGAAGTATCTTCAGCGGCGGTAATGCGGTAGAAGCTGCTGTTTCTCTGGAAGCAGCCGGTGCAGACGCGGTAGGTATCAATTGTTCTGTAGGTCCGGATCAGCTTGTATCTGTCGTAAGAAGCATTAAAGAAAATGTTTCTATCCCGGTCATCGCAAAACCAAATGCAGGCATGCCAGTCATTGATGACAAGGGAAATGCAGTCTACAGCATGAATGCAGATGATTTTGCCCGTCATATGAAAGCCCTGATTGAGAGCGGCGCTTCTGTTGTCGGTGGATGCTGCGGCACCACCCCGGCTTTTATTAAAGCAGTACATGATGTGATAAGATAGAAATAGTCGACCCTGGGGGCGGTCAAAGTGAATAATTTCCATATTCTTATTTTCAATAACCAATGACATGTCTTATGTTAGTTTTTGTGTTTACGCAAAACATAAAATGTTCTCCCCAAACTGATATATGCGTCAATTTAATCACCAGAGCAGAACTTTGTGATATTCGCTTCTGCTCTCCTGGCTGTTACAGAATGGATGTACAAGCATCTATAATGTAACAGCCTTTTTACAGCAATTTATAGAAATACAACTTTCCGATGCTTTCTTCCAACATTATCCATATTGCTTTGCCTCGATAAATGGGGCTCTTTTCTATCCGATGCTTGATTTCACTTGTTTCAGCTGGTCCTAGCATCGCACATAGTAGATATAAATATCCCGATGCAATATTTCATAAATTTCAGTAGTTATCGGCATCGCTCTAGATAACTTTTTCCCTCTCGATGCTTTGTTCCACAAATCCAGAGGCATCGGCATCGGCTACTAAAAATCATTCCATCTCGTTGCCCTTCCCACCCATTTTCCACTACAAGCGGCATCAAGATTTTGCTTTCAATTGGATAGAAATGTTCTATTTCAATATTTCTTTCGTTCCACTTCAACATTTCTTTTTAATCATTTCACTTTAATTGCTTTCTCCGGGCACATTTCCTGACAGCAGAAACACCGGATACATTTCTTATAATCGTACACTGGAGGATTCTTTCTCCCTTTTCGAAAGTCAACAGCCTTATCCGGTACAGGACAACTCTTCACACAGATTCCGCAACGGATACAGCGTCCCGCCTCAATATATGGTTTCTTCTGAAAAATATTCAGAGCCTTTGCCAGACGCTCCCACATACCGGATCGCGCAATTCTTCGATCCACATCAAAATATGGATTACCGTACTGTGCCACGGCTTCTTCCATCGTAATCGGACCGGAAGGCGTAACAAGCTCAATTTCTTCTGTTTTCCATGTGCCAAGTCCCATCTTCTCGCCATGATAATTTGTCGGTACCATCTCCGGCTTCAGATGAATCAGATTACAGAACACGCTGTCCAATGCAACCGGATCCTGCGACATCAGTATCACATTCATCGGTGCCGGATCTCCGGATCCAGGACCATTTCCCTCCATCGCAACAATCCCATCCATAATATACAGGTGTGGCTTCACATATTGGTTCAGATCAATCAGCATCCGCGCAAAACTGTCCGCACTCGGATATAAAGTATGCCCCTTCGCCTTATGAAATCCATACACAAATCCATAACTGTTCTTCACCGCACCGGTAATACGCTCCAATGCATGCGTTTTCATCTTGCACAAAGAAATCACACAATCCTTCTCCAGAAGTTCTTTGGGAAGAATAAATTCCTTTGCCTGAATTCCCTCAGGATTTTCCACGCGAACACCCTTTGTATAATCAATTGCCGGAATTTCATATTTCTCCAGATAGGTATCCATTCCCGTTCCATGGATGACTTTGGAAGTTGTTCCATTCCCGCAGGAATCTGCAAGTGCCAGATCCTGATATCCTTTTTCCTTCATTAATCTGGCAAACATCCCGACAACCACCGGATGCGTGATCACCGCTTTATCAACCTCTGCTTTTTTCAGAAGGTTCGGCTTCAGCAGAATGGATTCCTCTTTTTTAACAATATTCTCAATACCGCCCAGAAGCTCCAGACCGATTTCAAGATTCTCATAAACAAGTTCTTCCCTGTAGGAATTACAGGGAAGAAGAATAACTTTGCTTTTTTTATTCATTATAATCCTCATTCAACAACAGAGTCAGATGCTGCTCCAAGATCTGTTTCACGAATTGCTTTGCGGACCGTAAGCACACATGCCGGAACCACCGAAAGAAAATCCACACCCATATCCAGAAACTTTCCGGTCAATGCGGTATCGGCTGCGATTTCTCCGCAAATGCCAACTTTACGCTTTTCCTGATGTGCCGCATCCACGACCATACGAACCATGCGTAAAACTGCTGGATGGTGATCATTATATTTATCTTTCAGAAGTGGATTCTGACGATCCATCGCAAGTGTATACTGTGTCAGGTCATTGGTTCCAATACTCAAAAAATCAACACGTCTTGCAAGCTCCCGGCTGATCATCACTGCCGCCGGTGTCTCAATCATGATTCCGATCTTAATTTCTCTGAATGGAATGTCTTTTTCCTGCAGACCCTCTTTTACTTCCTGTATGATCTGCTCAATCTCATCCATTTCTTCTTCAGAGTCAATCATCGGAAACATCATTGCCAGGTTGCCATATGCACTTGCCCGGTAAATTGCACGAAGCTGTGCTTTGAACATCCTTCTTCTGTCAAGGCAGAGACGAATACCACGGTTGCCCATGATCGGATTGGTCTCCTGCGGAATATCCAGATACGGAGCCTGTTTATCAGCCCCAAGATCTGCAGTACGAATGACCGCAAGACGCTCGCCCATCGTCTCAGCTACTTTTTTATATGCACGGAAAAGTTCGTTTTCTCTCGGGTAATTTTCCCTGCCGAGATACTGAAACTCGCTTCGCAGAAGGCCAATGCCTTTGGCCCCATAAAAAAGGACACTGCTCAGATCACTCATATTGCCGATATTGGCATATAGTCCGATCTGTCTTCCGTCCTTTGTCTCATCCTTCTGAGCCTTCAGCTTCAGAAGCTCTTCTCTCTCCCTGCGGTCCGCTTCCAGACGAATCTCATATTCTCTCTGGATCTCCGCATCCGGATCAAGATAAAATGTACCTGTATAGCCATCTACGATTGCTGTCGTTCCGTCCCATTCGTCATCTGCCGCGATGTCTACCAGGGTCGGAATTTCCATTGTTTTCGCCATAATTGATGCATGAGATACTGCAGAGCCATGATGCATGACCACTGCCAGTAGTTTGTCCTTATCCATCTCCATGATCTCTGTCGGAGACAATGCCTCCGCAACCAGGATCACTGGTTCATCTCCCAGATTGATACGGATCGCCGCACCACCAAGAATCTGGATCAGACGGTTGGAAATCTCCTGCATATCACTGATTCTTCTTCGGATAACCGGTTCTTCCAGGTGTCGGAATGTCTCAACCAGTTCATCCCTGTTGATCATAACTGCATATGCAGCATTCACTTTTTCATTGGAAATACTGCTCTCAATTGCATTCTGATAGCTTTCGGATTCCAGGAGCTTGATCTGTCTCAAAAAAACTCCTGCTTCCTGTTCATTCAGAAGCCTGTTGGCTTCATACAGTTCCTGAAGTTTCTGAACTGCCTGAAGCCGGGCCTCCTGAAAATTACTGATTTCTTTTTTGATGTTACTGACCAGACACTGACGTATCTGGTACTCCCCTCTACTGTAATACAGTATTTTGCCGATGGCTATTCCTGAAAAGGTAGCAATACCTTTATAGATTTCCATCCTGCTTCCCCCTTATTTTTATCAGTCGCAGGCTGCTTTGAACTCTGTCCAGTTCTTATTGTAAGCTTCTTCTGCTTCTGCGCTGATATTTTCTACTGCTGATCCCTCTGTTACAGAATCCGGTACAACAAGGTCCTGATTCTCAAGCAGGGAATCTGCTGCTTTGTTTGTGCAGTAGTATCCGATATAATCGAAACATTTTGCTGCATTTTCCGGCTGAAGGATATAATCCATAAACTGATATGCCTCGTCCTTATCCGGTGCCTGACTTGGAATAAACATTCCCATAACACCAAATCCAAGTCCCTCTTCCGGATATACGACTTTGAGGTCCGGATTTTCCTGCAGTGCTGCTGTTACCTGTGAAGTATACAGGAATGCAACACTTGCTTCTCCATTCAGAAGAGAATCCTGTGTATTATCATCCTGAATCAGACGAACATTCGGTGCAAGCTCCAGAAGCTTCTCACCTGTTTTTGCGATATCATCTGTATCCTGATCATTAAAGTCCTGACCAAGTGCAAGGTTTGTAATACCGTTGATAACACGATAGTTTGCAGTCAGTGCGATGCTGTCCTCAAGAGATTCATCCCAGAGATCATTATAACCCTTAATATCAATATCTACCAGATCCGGATCATATACGATCAGTGGAATACCAGCACCATATGGTGCAGTATACTCATCGTTCGGGTCATAGAACTGTCCCTGATACAAAGGATTGATGTTATCCCATCCAGACAGCTTGGAAGTATCCAGTTTTTCTACAAGACCTTCCTGAATCGCAGTTTCGATAATATAATCATCTGCAACAACGACATCATAATCTCCACCTTTTGCCATGGAAAGTTTCTCAAGCATGTTTTCATCGGTGTCGAAATTGGAATATACCACTTTTATTCCAGTTTCTTCTTCAAAACCATCCAGTACTTCCTGTGGGAACATGTTTTCCCATGTGTAAAGTACAAGTTCCTTGGAATCCGCACTTACGGATACGCTCATAGCCGGAATGACCATTGCTGCACATAATGCGCATACTACTAATTTTTTCATAGTCTTCTCTCCTCTTCTTGTCTCTATTATAAACCTTTTCATGAAGCATAAATTGCTATTCACTCCGTTCACAGCAATTTAGTCAAAATGCATTCCAAATCACCTTCGGTGATAGCATTTTGCCCATATGTCTCGGGATTTTGTCATATTTATGACAAAACACCTCGCGGGATACTGCCTGTAAACAATAGCTTAAATATACCCTATTAAGTATAACTTACTTTTTCTTCATTGAAAAGAGTTTATTCCTGTTTTGTGTTCGCCCATTTCATTTTTACTGCTTCGTCTTTTTCTTTGTCAGTTTTCCGACCATCGTATAAATAAAAAGAATCAACAGTGTAAATATCAGCATGATCGTACAAAGGGCATTTACTTCCGGTGTAACACCAGTTTTGATCTGTGTATAAACTTTGATTGGCAAAGTTGCCAGACGAGGACCATTGATAAAAATACTGATCACAACATCATCCATGGACATTGCAAATGCCAGAAGGGAACCGGACAGTACGGCCGGCATGATAAGTGGCAGGATAATATCCCAGAATGCCCGGAAAGGACCGGCCCCGAGATCTCTCGCAGCTTCCTCCAGTGACGGATCCATACCCGCCAGTCTCGCCTTAACCTCCATCAGGATATATGGCACACAGAATACTGTATGACCGATCAGCAATGTCAGCATGCCAAACGGCAGGTTCATCATATAAAAGAATGCCATAAGTACCATGCCAAGAATAATCTCCGGGATCATCAGCGGCAAAATGGAAATATATTCCAGAATGCCTTTTGTCTTCCAGTGGATCCTGGAAAGTCCTACAGCTCCCAGTGTTCCGATCACCGCAGATACCAGACAGCTTACGACTCCAAGAAAAAGGCTGTTTCCAAGTGCCTCGATCATAGCACTGTCATGAATCAGTTCCTGATACCATTTCAGGGAAAATCCTGTAAATCGAACAGGAAGTTTCGACTCATTAAAGGAAAATACGATAACTACCGCAATCGGCAGATACATCAGTACAAAAATCAATCCGAGATAAAACCCTGAGAGTTTTGAATTCTTTTTTTTCATCCTACACCCTCCAGTTCCTTTGCATTTGTTACTTTGCGGTAAAGCATGATCATCAGTGTTGTAAGGATCATCAGGACAACCGCCAGTGCTGCTGCAAACGGCCAGTTGTTTCCTTTGGTCATCTGTTCCTGGATCAGACTGCCGACAAGGACAATTTTATTTCCACCAAGGATATCTGCAATAAAGAACAGTCCCATGGATGGAATAAATGTCAGAATCACACCGGACAACAGTCCAGGTAAAGTCAGTTTAAAAGAAACGGTCCAGAAAGCCTTAAACGGACTTGCTCCAAGATCCCGTGCAGCTTCTACCAACGACCAGTCCAGTTTTTCTGCACTGGAATATACAGAAAGAATCATAAATGGCAGAAGCACATAAGTCATACCAATCACAATAGCCGGATAGCTGTACAGAATACGCAGCGGCTTTTCGATCAGGCCAAGGCTCTTCAGCACATGGTTCAGAAGACCTTTCGTCTGCAAAATGATCATCCATCCATACAGACGGATCAGAGAATTGACCCAGAACGGCAACATCAGAAAGATCATGGCACGTTTTTTCCACTGATCAGAAAGTTTTGCCATAAAATAACCAAACGGATAACCGATCAGACAGATAATGATCGTACTGGTCACTGCCAGCTGAAAAGAGCCTGTAAATGTCTTCATATAGACCGGATCCAGAATTTTCTTATAGTTTGCAAGAGTAAAAGCCCATTCCACACCATGTCCTGCTTTTGGCTGTGCAAAGCTCAATGCCACCATATACAGCAGTGGACCTGCAACAAAAATGATCGTAAAAATGTATAATGGCAGGATCATCCAGACAGAACCGGATTTATGTTTTTTCATATATCTGCCCCGCTTTCTGCCTCAGATGGAAGATCAACGAGTACTGCATTTTCTGCCTCAAAATGACAGGTAACTTTCTGCCCCGGCTGCACACCAGCATCAATACCATGTCTGTTTGCAACTGCTTCTGTACCGTCTGCAAGTTTCAAAACAACACGAAGAAGTCCTCCTGCAAAGCTTTTCTCAATAACCGTTGCTTCAAGACCACTTTGACAATTTTCATCAAAGATCAGATTCTCACTGCGTACTGCCAGTGTTACAGGTGTACCCGGAGCAATCTTACGCCCTTCGGCTGTGACAGAAACCGTGCTGTTTGCAAGAGAAACTTTGATGTTTTCTCCATCAGTTTCCTGTGCAGTTCCCTTCAGGATATTTGCATTTCCAACAAACGTTGCCACATAACTGGTCTTTGGATGGTTATAGATCTCATCCGGAGTTCCAATCTGTTCAAATGTTCCATGATTCATTACAGCGATTCGGTCAGACATGTTGATCGCCTCTTCCTGATCATGCGTGATATAAATAAAAGTAATTCCAAGTTTTTTCTGTAATTTCTTTAATTCCAGCTGCATTGCACGGCGAAGCTGGAGATCCAGTGCTCCCAGCGGCTCATCCAAAAGAAGGACTTTCGGATTGTTGACCAATGACCTGGCAATCGCCACTCGCTGTCTCTGTCCACCGGAAAGTTCAGATGGTTTTCGTTTCTCATAACCCGGAAGCTGTACCAGATCCAACATTTCTGTTACACGCTTTTTAATCTCTGCCTTTGGTGTCTTTTTCAGTTTCAGACCATACCCAATGTTATCGGCAACTGTCATATGCGGGAACAATGCATAATTCTGAAAGACAGTATTTACATCACGTGCTTCCGGCGGAAGAGATGTCACATCTTTTCCCTCCAGAAACACCTGTCCGGAATCCGGTGTCTCAAGGCCCGCTATGATACGCAGAGTTGTAGTCTTTCCACATCCGGAAGAACCAAGAAGTGTAATAAATTCACCTTTGTCAATGGAGAGGCTGATTTCTTTCAAAACAGCCTCATCCTCGGTAAAAGACTTTTTTATATTTTTTAATTCCAAACATTTTTCTGTCATTTGTTTTCTGTCTGTCCTCCTGCTGTTTTATCGTATTACCACCTTCAGCAACTCCTTACATTATTCTATTGTAAATTTTTTATTGCTGTGAACCGTTACGATCTTATTCAATTGTATGCCTTACATACTGAATATAACTTTCTTTATCAAATACTGGTGTATAGTTTTCTGTAATTTCTTTTGCTTCCTGTGCATCATCCTTAAGAAGTTTGTATGCCGTCAGTGCCAGAAGCTTTGCCGGTAAGATATAGGCTTTTTCCGGATCTGTAATCCGAAAATCTGCCCCGTGAAGCTTCCCTTCAAATCCTTTAAATGTAAAATTTACAACCGGAACGAGGTGGCTCAAATCTCCTACATCTGTACAGGCATTATTGAAATCCCCCTTCTGTACTGTACGATAATCCAGTCCCAGATCGTCAGCAGCTTCAATCAGTGCTCTGTCTGCTGCTCTTGGAATGATCGGCATGTAGCCCTGAAGCTTTTCCTGTTCTATTTTCCCACCAAATGCATAGGCTGAACCGGCATAAGCCCGGTTTATCATCTCTGTGATCTCCTCAATCTTATCAAGTGATGCTGCACGGACTTTTGTCTCAACAACTGCTTCATCTGGCACACTGTTGATCACATCACCTGCTTTACGAATTACATTATGGAGGCGCACATGATCTTCCTCTCGAAAAGTCTCTCTCATCAATCCCATCATCTGAATGGCACTGGTCGTGATGCTCAGTGCATTGACCCCATTCCAGGGATCGATAGCTCCATGTGCTGCTTTACCACGCACCGTCACTCTCTCGGCACTGTAACCGTTACATGCCGGATTACCAAGATAAAAATCCTCTTCTACCGGAACCATGTGTACGTGTGTCGTCAGAGCAATGTCGGTATCATCAAATACACCCGTACGGATCATCTCGCTTTTGCCACAGCAGAACTCGATGCCTTCCTTCCTTAATCTGGCACGTTTGTCTGCATCAATGTATTCTTCTGCCGGGACTGCAAGAAAATTCAGATTTCCATCAAGGCATTTCTGCACTTGCTGATCTGCCATTGCAATCGCACAGCCGATCATTGCTGCCATCTGTGCATGGTGACCACAGGCATGCGCCACACCGGTCGTCGGATCTGCCTTCGGATGAGAATGGCATCCAATTGCATCCAATTCCCCGATCACCGTCAACGTGGGACCCTTTTTTTGCTTCATACTGCCCTTTACCCCGGTGTGTGCAAGGTGCTCTGTCACTTCATACCCCAGACTTTTCAGAAATTCCGCCGCCTTTTGCGCAGTGCGCACTTCTTCATATCCAGGTTCCGGATGTGTTGCGATATCCTCCGCAAATGCAATGATCTGATCTCTGTGTGCATCGATTCGATCCAGGATACGCTGTCCGGTTTTATCTATCATCTGCCTCATCTCCTTCTGCTGCTTATTATCTGGTACTCCCATTATAGATTATCGCAGATTTTCGCAGCACTTTGGCAAGTTAATGCGTTATACAAACACTATATTCATATTCTCCTATAATAACATAAATTTCAGTCAATGCAAGTACTGAAAAAGAAAACGTAATCAACACTCACATCGAAATTGTTCTTTTTTTCATACTCGATGCTAATTAAACCAATTTCAAAGAACATTGCATCGAAATAGTAACTTTTTTTATATCCGATGCCAACATCTTCATAAAATAGGGTTATGCCCGTATAATGGTGTAAATTGAATATTAAAAATAAATAGAGCCAAATGCTCTCCCTTTAGGTATAATAAGTTCACCACAAACAAAATTACCAAGGAGGATTCACAAATGGCT
>NZ_JAHLQA010000011.1 GCF_018918125.1 Blautia sp. MSJ-19 | reverse complement strand
AAACTGTTCGTTAAAATAAAACTATCCCGCACAAGCTGCAAGCATAAAAGCCTTGTACTTGCCGGGATAATTTTATTTGGAGCTGATGTTGTTAAAAATCATTATTAACCGACAGCCCCTTTTTGTATACATATATTATCCCATCTGTACAACTACATGATATTCTTTCTTACCATCAACCAATGGAATCTGATTTCCGCTGATCTTCTCTCCATCCACTTCCATCCAGCTGACACCCTTCTGCACACCCTCCGGTTTGTGGATCTCAATGTAATATTTCGCATCTCTGAACTGACGCTCCACCTTGAAATCGCCGAATTTTCCCGGGAGACACGGATCCACAACAAGTCCGTCATATTCCGGCTGGATACCCAGAAGTGCCTGAGACAGGTTTACAAACGTCCATGCGGCCGTTCCGGTCAGCCAGCTGTTCTTCGCCTCCCCAAACCGTGGTGCATCCGCTCCGGCAACCATCTGAGAATATACATATGGTTCGGTCCTGTGAATATCACTGATCTCTTCAATATAGGACGGGCAGATCTTACGGTAGATTTCAAATGCCCGGTCACCTCTTCCAATTACTGTTTCTGCAATGGAGATCCACGGGTTATTATGACAGAAAATACCTGCATTTTCTTTGTATCCCGGCGGATAGGAAGTAATCTCCCCAAGTTCCAGATGATATCTGGTATATGCCGGCTGCAGGATCATGATTCCGTATTTTGTTTCAAGATGTTCATGAACAGAATCCAGGGCTTTCTCTGCCAGGCCTTCTTCTTTACCAATTCCTGCCATTACGCAAAATCCCTGCGGTTCGATAAAAATCTGACCTTCTTCACATTCTCTGGATCCGACCTTGTTTGAATAAGAATCATATGCACGAAGAAACCATTCTCCATCCCATCCTGCATCCAGAATTGCCTGATACATGGCATCGACTGATTTTTCTGCTTCTTTTGCCAGCTCTTCACGTCCGGTACGTTTACAAAGCTCTTCAAATTCTTTTCCATATTTTACAAACATACCGGCGATAAATACAGATTCTGCAACCGGTCCCTCGGACGGACCGGTTGTCTGGAATGATTCTCCCGGCTCACTGGAAAAACAGTTCAGATTCAGACAATCATTCCAGTCTGCTCTTCCAATCAGAGGAAGTTTGTGTGGACCGAGATGTGTCACGGTGAAATGGAAGGATCTTTCCAGATGTTCAAACAGTGGTACCTCAGACCCCTTCTTGCAGTCAAACGGTACCTCTTCATCAAGGATGCCATAATCTCCTGTTTCTTTGATATAGGCTGCTACTGCTGCAATCAGCCACAACGGATCATCATTAAATCCACTTCCAACATCAAGATTCCCCTGTTTAGTCAGCGGCTGATACTGATGATAGGCACTTCCATCCGGAAACTGTGTGGATGCAATGTCAATGATTCTCTCTCTTGCACGTTCCGGAATCAGATGTACAAAGCCAAGCAGATCCTGACAGGAATCACGGAATCCCATACCACGTCCCGTTCCGGATTCATAATAAGATGCCGACCTTGACATATTAAATGTAACCATGCACTGATACTGATTCCAGATATTTGCCATACGGTCAACATGCTCGTTCGGACTGGATACAGCAAAACGGGCCAGCAGATTCTCCCAGTAAGCATTCAGCTGTGCAAAAGCTGTCATTGCTTTTTCCATGGTGCTAAATCTTTCGATCAGGATCTCTGCCGGTTTTTTATTAATGATTCCCGGTGCCTCCCACTTATCATCCGCCGGATTCTCACAATATCCCAGAACAAATACAAATTCCTTTTCTTCACCCGGCGCCAGTGTCAGATCAATCTGCTGAGCTGCAATCGGATACCACCCGCTTGCAATGGAGTTGCTGCATTTTTTCTTACGAACAGCTTCCGGGAATGCATTTCCATTTTCCGCTCCCAGAAAAGCATCTCTGCTCGTATCAAAATTATGAACCGGTGTATTGACTGTAAAGAAACTGTAATGTCTTCGTCTTTCTCTGTATTCAGTCTTATGATAGATCGTACTTCCGTGAACTTCCACTTCACCGATGCTTAAGTTTCTCTGGAAATTTGTCCCATCATCCACAGCGTTCCAGAGGCAGAACTCCACGTATGAAAACAGCGAAATATTTTTTTCGGAATCCGAAGTATTTTTCAATTTCAGGCAATTGATCTCACAGGCTGCATCGACCGGCACAAATGCCAGGAGCTCTGCTTCCAGTCCGTTTTTTGAAGAGCAAAACCGGCTGTATCCAAGTCCATGTCGACATTCATATGTATCTGTTTCAGTCATGGATGGCATAGTTCCCGGATTCCAGATCACACCATCATCGTTAATATAATAATATTTTCCATTGGAATCTATCGGAAGGTTGTTATAACGATATCTTGTGATTCGCATCAGTTTTGCATCTTTATAGAAACTGTATCCTCCACAGGTATTGGAAATCAATGAGAAAAAATCGTTACTTCCCAGATAATTGATCCAGGGCAGCGGAGTATGTGGTGTTGTAATAACATATTCTCTGGCTTTATCATCGAAATATCCGTATTTCATAGAGAGACCTCCTAAAAAAATACTCATAAATTAAACCTAAAACAATAAGGGTATGCGATCACGAATTAAAGACTGAAAACAGATTTGCGAAAACGAATAAGTTTAGAATTTTTATATCTATAATGTAAATTAGATTTGAATAAGCTTAGTATAATTCAGTTTTTTCCAAAAATCAACTGTATTTTTACACGTTAAAATATTGCACAATTACAGTTTTAGTTTTCGCGAAATACTTACGAAAATTTTCGCAAAAACATAATGTCTTTTTTGTGAAATTGATAAATTATTATAAATTCTTTTTTGTGCAACAGGGATAAATTGTATAAATATAACAATTTTCTCTTGAAAGTTTTCCGAAAATAAAGTACGATGAGATTGCGAAAACGATTTAGAAACAAAAAACAGAAAAGGCTGGACATGTATATGGTATCCATGAAAGACATTGCAAAACAATGCAGCGTATCCGTTGCAAGTGTCAGCAAAGCTCTGAATGGTTATCCGGATATCAGCGAAGAAACCCGGCAGCTTATTTTAAAAACTGCATCAGAAATGGGATATCTTCCAAATTCTTCAGCCAGAGCGCTAAAAACCAAACGGAGTTACAATCTTGGCGTTCTCTTTGTAGATGAAGCCATGAGCGGTCTCACACATGATTACTTCAATCATGTACTCGAAAGTTTCAAGCGCACTGCTGAATCCCGAGGATACGACATCACCTTCACCAGCGGGAATCTCTCCGGACAGCGTCTCAGTTATTATGAACACTGCCGCTACAGAGGGGTCGACGGAGTTGTGATCGCCTGCATTAACTTCTTTACTGAAGAAGTACAGAAGCTTGTACAATCCGAAATCCCGGTGGTCACGATCGATCATGTATTTGACGGAAGAATTGCTGTTGTTTCCAACAACATTCAGGGGATGGAAGATCTCGTCTCCTACGTTCTGAAACGGGGACACCGAAAGATCGCCTATATTCACGGAGAAGATTCCTCCGTTACACGAAGCCGACTCGGAAGTTTTTACAGAACTCTCCAGAAAAAACGGATTGATGTACCTGATGAATATATGCCGGTTATCCCTTATCGCGATGCAGAAGCCGCAGCGGTGGCAACTTCAGAACTTCTCGATCTGAAAGATCCGCCTACCTGCATTCTTTATCCGGATGATTTTTCTGCACTGGGCGGTATCAACGAGATCCACGAACGTGGCCTCCGGATACCGGATGATATTTCCATTGCAGGATATGACGGACTTACTTTTGCACGCATCCTGGAGCCCCGGCTGACAACTCTGTGTCAGGACACAGAAACGATCGGACGGCTTGCCGCACAGAAACTGATTGATCTGATCGAAAACCCCAAGGCTACGATCATAGACAAATTCACCGTTGACGGGACACTCTTCCCCGGTGCATCAGTCAGAAATCTGGCAAAGTAGAAAATTAAATATGGGAAAATATAAAGCAAAAATTATTAATCACAGGGAGGTAATAACATGAAGAGAAAGATGATGGTTATCACATTAACAGCAGCTATGCTTGCAGGCATAACCGCAGCACCTGTATGGGCTGACGATGCAGCCGCTGATGAAGGCAAAGTATTAAACATCTATTGCTGGAATGAAGAATTCAAGTCCCGTCTGACCGAGCACTATCCGGGATACGAAGAAGTTGACGGAACCCATGGCAAGATCGGCGATGTAGATGTTGTATGGAACATCACACCATCTGATGACAATGCATATCAGAATAACCTGGACGAAGCTCTTCTGAAACAGGCCGATGCATCTGATGACGACAAGATCGACCTCTTCCTTGTAGAAGCCGACTACGCACTGAAATATGTAAACACAGACTATACCATGTCTGTAGCAGATCTGGGAATCACAGAAGATGAAGTTGCAGATCAGTATCAGTACACCAAAGATGTTATGACAGATTCTGACGGAAATCTCAAAGGTCTTTCCTGGCAGGGCTGCCCTGGAACCATGATCTACAGAAGAGATATCGCCAAAGAAGTATTCGGAACTGATGATCCGGCTGAAGTTCAGAAAAAAGTTGCTGACTGGGATACTTTCAAAGCAACAGCTGCCGAACTCAAAGACAAAGGTTATCAGATGACCTCTACTGTAAACGATTCCTACCGTGTATTCTCCAACAACGTATCCACTCCGTGGGTTGTTGATGGCAAGATCACAGTTGATGATAATATTAAAAACTGGGTTGATATGTCCAAAGAAATGGTTGATGCAGGTGAGACAGCCACCTATGAACTGTGGAGTGATGACTGGAGCAAAGGTTTCTTCAAAGACAGTAATGTATTCGCATACTTCGGACCTGCATGGTTCATCGACTTCTCTATGAGTGCAGATCAGGATGGTTCCGTTGGTAAAGACGGCGGCTGGGCTGCAACAGAAGGACCACAGGGCTTCTACTGGGGCGGAACATGGATCGCAGCAGCTACCGGTACAGACAACCCGACACTGGTTGGCGATATCATGAGAACCATGACAACAGACGTTGATACAATGAAAGAAATCGTTACACAGGATAACGACTTCGTAAACAATAAACCGGCTATGGAAGAAATGGCAGCTGATGAGAGTTACGGCGATGCAGTTCTTGGCGGCCAGAACCCACTTGCCATGTTCTGTGCAGGTGCTGACAAGATCGACCTCAGCAATATGAGTATTTATGATCAGGGCTGCACCGAAGAATTCCAGAATGCTATGAAGAACTATTTCGAAGGCAACGCATCTTATGATGAAGCACTCGACCTGTTCTACAAAGCAGTTGTAGAAAAATATCCGGAACTTACTTACTGATCAGAACAGACAGATTCTGTTGTATAAGTGTTGATTAAAGCGATGTGCCTGCCTGACCATCAGGCAGGCACACTTTGTCAGCATACCAGTAAACATTACCGCACATTACTTACGGTGCCAAAACTTATGGAGGAAGAGAATGGCAAAGAATAATAACCATAAGGCGGTCAGCTATAACAAATGGGGCTATATCTTTCTGATACCGTTTGTAGTAGTATACCTCATATTCCAGCTCGTTCCGCTTATCAGTACCATTTATAACAGCTTCTTTGAAAATTACAGATCAGGATTGACGCAGATCGGGCCAAACTTTGTGGGATTTGCCAATTATGCAAAGCTCTTCCAGAGCGGTGAGATCTGGATCTACTTCAAAAACACGATGATCATGTGGGTTATGGGATTTGTTCCTCAGATTCTGGTATCCCTGCTCCTCGGTGCCTGGTTCTCCAACCCAAGTCTCCGACTCAAAGGACAGAGATTTTTCAAAACCGTGATCTATCTTCCCAATCTGATCATGGCCTCCGCTTTTGCAATGCTGTTCTTTACTTTATTTGCAGACGGCGGTCCGATCAATGCCATGCTGGTACATTTCGGAATCCTGAAAGAGGCGTACTCCTTCTTCAGTCACAAATGGAGTGCCCGAACTCTTGTAGCGATCCTGAACTTCCTGATGTGGTTTGGAAACACCACCATCCTTCTGATGGCAGGTATGATGGGTATCGATCCATCTCTTTATGAAGCTGCCGAAGTAGACGGTGCAACCTCTTCACAGATCTTCCGCAAGATCACTCTTCCGCTCCTTCGCCCGATCCTGATCTACGTTATGATCACATCGCTGATCGGTGGTATGCAAATGTTTGATGTACCGCAGATCCTGACAAACGGAACCGGTGACCCGATGCGTTCAACCATGACTCTCATCATGTATCTGAACAAGCATCTCTTCAGTAAGAACTACGGAATGGGCGGTGCACTGTCTGTATTCCTGTTCCTTATCACGGGGCTTTTGAGCCTGATCGTATTCCAGTTTAACAAAGTCAAAGACAGGAGGTGAGAAGGATGAATGAAAAAGACCAAAATACCAAAAAAGGGATGAGCATGAAGAGTCAGCGTATCCTTGCTTATGTAGTGCTGGTTATTCTCTCTTTCTTCTGCCTTTTCTGGTTCTATGTACTTTTTATCAACGCAACCAGATCAAACGGTGCTCTGAAAAAAGGATTCACAGCAATTCCGGGGGGGCACCTTATTGAAAACTGGAAAAATCTTCTCGCCGGAACCCTTCCGGTATGGAACGGCATGTTTAACAGCATTTTTATCGCCACCTGTTCTGCTGTTTTATGTACGTATTTTTCCACAATGACTGCTTACGCGATCCATGCATACAATTTTAAAGGTAAAAAGTTTATGTTTACCTTTATCCTTGCAGTCATGATGATTCCTACACAGGTAACCGCACTTGGTTTCCTGCAGCTGCTTGGCAAAATACATCTGGACGATTCTTTTATTCCTCTGATTGTTCCCAGCATCGCAGCTCCAGTCACTTTCTTCTATATGAAACAATATATGGAAAGCAACCTCCCTCTGGAGCTTGTCGAAGCAGCCCGTATTGACGGTTCCGGTGAATTCCGGACTTTCAACACGATCGTATTTCCACTGATGAAGCCAGCCATTGCGGTACAGGCTATCTTCACTTTTGTGCAGAGCTGGAACAACTACTTTATCCCGGCACTGGTACTTCATTCTGACAAGAAGAAAACCCTTCCGGTACTGATCGCGCAGCTTCGTAGCGCTGACTTCCTGAAGTTTGATATGGGGCAGGTTTATGTAATGATCGCATTCTCCATCTTCCCTGTTATCATCGTTTACATTCTTCTTTCCAGATTCATCGTGGAAGGTGTTTCTGCCGGTGCAGTTAAAGGCTGATTTTTTGGACACGTAAACCAGAATGTCTATTGCACCCAAAAACACTTTGTGATTAAATGAGAAGTAGATAAAATACAGACGGTTAATGTATTTTTTTCCGTCTGTATTATTTTGTATATTCTATCATAATTCTTATATATTGAAGGGATGACAAATGACAGCAAAAACTTCTCGCATTATCATAAAAACATTCGTCAAAACTGCATTAAAGGATGCAGACGAATCACCGGAGCGGTGTACCAGAAATCTTGTTGATATGGCGCTTCATTTTTCCAAAGGACGTTTTCAGCAGGAGTTCTTTGAAATGGCCCGTGCCATGCTGAATAACGAAAACAGTCCTTATTATCCTCTGATCGAAGACACGCTCCGGCATATGAATAAGGACAAACTGATCGAATTCGGAATGAATCTTGGCTACAATGGATGCACCATGGGAGCACATATCGTCCGCAAACTCAAGCGAACGGAAAACATCAATGTTCCGTGGCTTTTCTTCCTGAATATCGATTCATCCTGTGAAGATCTGCTTTCCCGCTATCAGCCAATCTTTGATCAGGGAAAAGAACTTGGAATCTATGTTTATTTTCTTTATGCAGACAAAGAACCGGAAAAACTCCTTCCTCTTATAGCGAATAATCCGGATTGTGCCATGATTCTGCTGTGCGATTCTGCCTCTGTTACCGAAGATTTTGCTGACGCTGCCGAATCTCTGGACAATATGCTGATCGGCATAGCATATGACGATAGCACTGACAGTGCCTGCCTCGTACTTCGTGATCATCGTCTTCTGTACTCTGTCTATTGGATATATACAGATGAAGAAAGTGAAGAGATCCTGTCCGGTTCCTATGCCCGCTTCGCAGAAGAAATGCACTGCCCGTTTGTCGCAGTCCTTGCCGATTCGAACTGCAGCACGCCTGTTCGAGAAAATGTATACAAAGCTGTTGTCGGTGCCCGCGTTGCACAGAAATATCGCACAATTCCTCTGGATCTGATCTACGATATAGAAAGAGTTGGCAATATTATTTCCCCACCTTCAAGTGTGATCGGATTCAGACCAGACGGAACACTTTATAACACAGCTCACAATGGCGAGCCTATGTCTCACAATGTCTTTAAGGAATCTCTCAGAGATATCCTGAAAGAATCCTTCTCCATGGATACTGACGAGATACAGTAAGTCAACATTGATAAATTAGAAGCCTGCTCCCCGGAATACACGTTTAAACCGGTCAGCTTCTTCAGAAAAAGAAAAGCAGTCTCATAGAAGTACAGGCAAAAACTTCCTTACACTTCTTATGAAACTGCTTTTTATTATTTTATTCAATGAGCAATCTGCTCCTCATTTTCCAGCCGCTCCTGTGTGATCGCAACCACCCGGATACAGGATTTCATCAGCTCCACAAATTCTTTGGGTGGCAGCGGATTTTTCTGTGACATCCAACGTCCGAGCGCACAGATTACCGCATCACAGAAAAAGTTTACATAAAATTCCGCATCTGTTTTCTCTCCCAGAATCTCCCGGATATCTTCTGCCATCAGCGGGCTTACAATATCTCTGAAATGGTTGATAAAAGAATTCTGATCTTCTACCTTCATTACCTTTCTGTAAAAGTCTTTATTTTCATAAAAATAATCGCAAAGATGAAGCACACTGTCCCATCCGATCAGATTTTCTCCAATCTGTACATGGCTTAGATATTCTACATCATAGATCCAGTTTACCAGATCAAATTTGTCCTTGAAATGATAATAAAAACTTTTTCGGTTCATATTACATTTGGCACAGATATCTGAAACAGTAATCTTTGCAAAAGGTGTCGTTTCCATCAGTTCTTTCAGTGCTGATGCAAGTGCACTTTTTGTAATATTGGAATCAGCCAACTTCTTTCCTCCCCTTTTATCAGTATGTCAACATCCCGTTCAATCACGTTACATATCTGCCGCAAACAATGCCGCACCCAGTGCTCCACAAAGCTGCGATTTCTCGCTGATCACAAGCCTGGTTCCAAGCCTCTCCTCCAGGGTTTTTACAAGCCCTTTATTCTGCGCTACACCACCAGTCATCATATAAGCTTCCTCTCCACCTACTCGTTTGACCAGCGATGCCGTCTTGGCAGCAACCGCCTTATTCAGCCCATGTACAATATCATCTGTACGCTTATTCTGCGCAATCAGAGAAACTACTTCTGACTCTGCAAATACTGTGCACATACTGGAAATCGTAATATCCTCCTGATAGGAAAGTCCTACCTGGCTCAGATCATCCAGGCTCATTTCCATCGTTTTCGCCATCATTTCCAAAAATCGCCCTGTGCCTGCTGCGCATTTATCATTCATTACAAAGTTCTTTACAGAACCATCTTCGTTCAGACGGATCACTTTACTGTCCTGTCCACCGATATCCACAACTGTCCGTACATTGGAATCCAGAAAATGAGCGCCTCTGGCATGACAGGTAATCTCTGTGATACTCTTATCTCCATCTGAAATCGCGGTTCTTCCATATCCGGTAGTAACTACTGCATCCAGATCTTCTCTGTTCAGTTCTGCCCGCTTCAGTGCTTCCTCAAGAGCTCTTTCTGCACCATTGGCAGCTCCCGCCCCCGTTGGCATAATCACACTGGAAATAATCTTTCTGTCTCTGTCCAGGATCACCACATCTGTACTTGTTGATCCACTGTCGATTCCAGCATAATATCCTTTTCCCATGACTTTCTCCTTTTTTGTATCCTCCTGAATCCCCAGACTTTCTGCAAATGCCTCCAGTCTGGTGCTCAGCTGCCCGCTGCTCTGCAGTGTAAAATCTGATTCGATCTTTAATAACGGCACATCTGTATGCCCTTTGATCTCTGCATATTCAAAGCTGTAAAAATCACAGAACTTCACGGTATGATAAATGATTCCCTTAAGGCTCGGATCCTGATACAGTGTTTTTCGTCCTGCATGATCCAGCATTCGCATACATGGAATCTGGTGAAGCAGTTCTCCTGCATACCATTCCATCAGGACATCAAAATTCATGTCTTCTGTCGGCAGATTCTCCCCAACAGAACGATTATATACACAGGTCTCATTCACTACAGGAAGCGGCATAGCCTCTTGCGTCATCTGAAATAACTCCTGTCCCATACGGGCACCCAGAACCGCCAGATGTGGTTCCTGTGTTCTCTCTTTGGGCTGAAAAGCTTCCAGAAATGCTTTTTTATCAAAGGTCGTTCCTTTGTATTCACCATATGCTTTCACAAGATCCTTAAGCTGTGCGGCAGTACGTTCTTTGCTGCATTCTATATCGCAATGAAGCATATCAAGCATATACAGAAAATCCATCTGTCCGCTGTCTTCCAGTATATCATAAACACTGCGAATTGTATCGCAGCAATTTACAAGCACCAGTTCTTTGATATTTCCTGCAAGAACCTCTTCCAGAACAGATTTTCCAAATCCACAGATATTCGGATGCGCTACCTGTTCTGCCCGGTCGAAGCCTTCCGGCATCTCATTTAGGATCTCGCATTCGCCACCAAGTGCTTTCAGAAGTTCCACCGGTGTATATTTACATACATAATATGTCTTACTCATGATCAAAATCCCCCAGCATTTCCAGAAAAGCTCCCAATCTGGTTGATGTCTGACCTTCTCCTCCATGGCTCCGGTCACATCCGTCACCATCCAGGATCAGCATGGGGATACCCGCCTCCTCAAAACGTTTTTTGGCAATTCTGGAACCACCTAAAGTATGTTTGCAGCCCCAGTGATTAAACCAGACAGCTCCATCAGCACCTGCCTGTTTGGCGTGGCGGATTCCAGCTTCGATTCTTCTGGAAATCGGACCATTGAGCGCATGGTATACCAGACGCATCGCCATCTCTTCATAAGGATCGTCAGACTGCACTGACAGATCCGCTACCTGAGACAGTTCGCATCCTACAATCTGTGCACTGTCATTCAGAAGAAGTGCCTCTTTTACTGCCTCTGACCAGAATGGGATCGTATGCATCCAGTAGATGTGTTTTCCTTTTTTAGGAGGCGCAGTCTTTATATCTTTAAGCAATTTCTCTGTATATTCTTTTTCTTCTTCTGTTCCAAGAAGAATATTATTAGTCATACCACTGTACAGAGGTGATACAAGATCAGAAGGAATATAACGGTCTGCCCTTGCACTCTGAAATGCATCAAACTCCTCCAGTGTTTCACGTCCTCTTGCAATCCTCTGATGCAGTGCATCCTCGCTGATCGTTCTGCCCGTCGTCTGCTCCAGGAATCCCTTCAATGCTCGCAGCTGTGTTGCTACATAAGCTACATTTTCCGGAGTCTGCCTCGACGGTACATCAATGGAAAATACCGGCACCTGATAAAAATCTGCCAACCTGTGAAATGTCAGCAGATTCGCATCACAGGCAAGATTCGTATATACAATACATTTTGGTTTCGGCAGAAGTCCTCTCTCTGCCGCTCCAATAAAGGTCTTGTGATAACTGCAGAGTGTTTCTGAAAGGCCGGAATCTTCAGCACTCTGAAGAAATGCACGTTCTGCCTGGGATGCAGTCAGATAACAGGAAAAGCTTTCGACATTATATGGATATAAGCCCGCTTCCTGTATCAGCTCACACGGAGTGAATACACTGACCAGGACAGAGCTTTCCGGATGTTTCAGGGGTTTAAGCATCACGTTCATCATCATTTTAGCCAGATACTGATCCGAAGGATTCATACGCTTCGACGGAAGTATCCCAAACTTCAGATTCTGTGCTTCCCATCCTGTTCTCAGAAGCCAGCGCGCTCTCTCCGGATGATCTTCACACCAATTTTCCACATAGTTGCCAAATGTCTTTATTACGTCCAATTTTGGTCTGACCGCCTTTCGATGTCTTTCCACACAGTATATAGCAAAATAATTCATAATACAAGCGGAAAAGTTATAAGATTGTTAACAAATTATCATTTTGAGAAATCGAAGAGAATTCTTCAGAAAACAAAAAGCCCCAAACCTTTAATCTTATAAAAGTTTGAGACTTCTTAAGTCGTGCCGCAGACCGGAATCGAACCGGTACGGGTATCACTACCCACGGGATTTTAAGTCCCGGGCGTCTGCCAGTTCCGCCACTGCGGCATATTAAATTGAAAAAATGGGGCCTATAGGGCTCGAACCTATGACCCTCTGCTTGTAAGGCAGATGCTCTCCCAGCTGAGCTAAGACCCCATAAACGACCCAGATGAGACTCGAACTCACGACCTCCGCCGTGACAGGGCGGCGCTCTAACCAACTGAGCCACTGGGCCAAAAAAATAAGTAAATGGACCTTCGGGGACTCGAACCCAGGACCGACCGGTTATGAGCCGGTTGCTCTAACCAACTGAGCTAAAGGTCCAAAAAGCCGATGATCGGACTCGAACCGATAACCTGCTGATTACAAATCAGCTGCTCTGCCAATTGAGCCACATCGGCATATAACTAACTAAGATGTATTATACACCAAATGTCGTAATCAAGCCATACCAAAAATCACATTTTTTATTTTTTGAATGACTCCAAGGGGATTTGAACCCCTGTTACCGCCGTGAAAGGGCGGTGTCTTAACCGCTTGACCATGGAGCCAGGTATAAAAAACTCCCCCTGTTGGACTCGAACCAACGACACTGCGGTTAACAGCCGCATGCTCTACCGACTGAGCTAAGGAGGATTATTAGAAGATATCGTATCTTCAAAACCGCATACATGTTGACTAAGCAATTATATCATAACCAAGCTTCTTGGTCAAGCCCTCACCCTATTAGTAGCAGTCAGCTCCATGTGTTGCCACACTTCCACCCCTGCCCTATCGACCTCGTCGTCTTCAAGGGGGTTTACTCCTTTCGGATGGGATATCTCATCTTGAGGGGGGCTTCACGCTTAGATGCCTTCAGCGTTTATCCCTT
>NZ_JAHLQA010000024.1 GCF_018918125.1 Blautia sp. MSJ-19 | reverse complement strand
GCGAGTATTGGCCATAGCCTATCCTCCATAATTGTAGTGAAATAGTCTAAGTATCTAGCAGCTATAATTATAGAAGGATTCAAAGAATTAGAAAATCCGCTGGATTATTTGGCGGTTACAGACAAGCGGTAGCTTAAAAGTGGTAAGGATGGCATTTAATCTGTACTGTAACAGCACGCCAAGCGTTTGGGATTATGAAGATGCAGAGGAACAGGTAAACGAGTGCAGACAGTATACAGTAGAGGATATCTTCTGCTGTGCATATGCACCATATTTTTGGCAGGCAATACAGATCCGTTATCCGGAATATGTAGTGTACAATCAAAAGTTACATGCCATGCTTGGAGGAATAGATTAATGCTGAAAGTGAGACTGATGGGAACAAAAAATGATATTGCATGGTTTCAGAAAATCCTGCAGCGTCATCCTAAAATTGAAGTTATGGAATTATCGGAACTTTATTCCAATAAAGGGACGAGCAAATATTATAGAGCTTATGCTGAAATTGAAAAAAGTAATGTAAATAAAAAATAGTAGAAATACAGGAGAATTATATCATGTGCAAAATAATCGCAATCGCAAATCAAAAAGGTGGAGTAGCAAAGACTACAACAACTATTAATCTTGGAGTAGGACTGTCTAAGGTTGGAAAACGTGTAATGCTGATAGATGCTGATCCACAGGGACATTTGACAATGGGACTTGGTTTTCCAAAGAACTTAAGGGTAACATTGAAAACAATGATGGAAAATATCATTATGGGATTAGAATTTGATCCCAGGGAAGCAATTTTACACCATGAGGAAGGAATAGATGTAATTCCATCTAATAAACTTCTTTCGGGAATGGACATGTCATTATTTACGGTAGAGGACAGAGAAAAAGTCTTAAAAGAATATCTGGAACTTTTGGAAAATGATTATGACTATATCCTGATTGATTGTATGCCCTCGTTGGGAATGATGACAATTAATGCGTTAAGTGCAGCTGATAGCGTTTTGATTCCGGTGCAGCCTCAATACTATGCGGCAGATGGCCTCATGGAATTACTGAAAGTTGTGAAAGGCATTCATCAGAGATTTAATCCTGATTTACAGATTGAAGGGATTCTGTTTACAATGGACAGCAGTCATTATAATAATTCAAAGAGAAATAAGCAGGCAGTACGAGATGCTTATGGAGCAGAGATTATAATTTTTGATCAGACGATTCCAAGAACAGAAGCTCTTGCCGAAACTGCATCAGAAGGTGTCAGTATTTTTTCTTACGATGCAAAAGGAAAAGGTGCGTACAGTTATCAAGCACTTGTCCAGGAGGTGTTGAATCATGCGTAAACCTAAGAAAGAAATTCAGCTTACTTCTTATGATGAATTGCTTGGAATCAATGAAGCCGAACAGAATACTCTTAATCAGATTGTTGAAGTGCCATTAAATGAGTTACATCCTTTTAGAAATCATCCATTTCATGTAAATGATGATGAAAAAATGGCTGAAACAGTAGAAAGTATCAAGAATTATGGCATTTTAAATCCTGCATTGGTACGTCCTCGCGCAGAGGGAGGATATGAACTGATTGCTGGTCACAGGAGAAAACGTGGTTGCGAACTGGCTGGAAAAAGTAAAATGCCAGTACTCATACGGAACTATACCGATGATGAAGCCGTAATCGTTATGGTGGATTCTAATATACAGAGAGAAAGTTTGCTTCCAAGCGAAAAGGCATATGCTTATAAGATGAAGATGGATGCAGTAAAACATCAGGGCATAAAAGACGAAAACGCAGCTTCTGTTGACAGTGCAGATCTGGTTGGACAGGCTGCCGGTGACAGTGGAAGAACCGTTCAGCGTTACATACGCTTGACCTGTCTTATTCCGGAATTGCTGAAATTGTTGGATGAAGGAAAGATTAATTTTACAGTAGGTGTTTCATTAACCTATTTATCAGAAACGGAGCAGATTTGGGTGAAAGACTGCATAGTGTCTGGAGCAAGCTCTGTTACAGGTTCAATGGCAACAAAACTGAAGCAATACAGCGGTGAAGGTAAACTGACAGAATTAGCGGTACAGCTTATTCTGAATGAAAAGAAAACAGAGACAGGAAAAGTTACTTTAACTGAAAAGAAAATACGAAAGTATTTCCCAAAGGAATATAACAGAGAACAGATTGAACAGGTTATCTATGAACTGCTTGATAACTGGAAGAAAAGCCAATAACGAGGGAAGGAGAGAAAGCAAAATGGCAAAATCCGAAAGCACAAAAATAGAGTTTGGTTATTTTCACGATTATGAATCGGAACAGTTTGCTTTTTACCGTATTCCCAAAGTATTATTCACAGATGAATATTTCCGTAATCTGTCCAGCGATGCAAAGGTTCTTTATGGGCTGATGCTGGACAGAATGGCTTTGTCTATCAGAAATAATTGGGTGGACAATGAGGGGAAAGTTTATATCATATTTACATTGGAACAAGTGATGGAATATATGAACTGCGGAAAAGACAAAGGTGTGAAAATTCTTGCAGAATTAGATACTGATAAAGGAATTGGTTTGATTGAAAGAGTAAAGAGAGGATTGGGAAAACCAACAATTATTTATGTAAAGAGCTTTGTATATAGAAAAGAAAAAGTATTAGATTCGGCAGAGAATGATAACCGAAGTCAAGAAGTCGGAAAAGCCGAAGTCAAGAGTTCGGAAAAACCGAAGTCTGGAGTTCTGGAAAGTCGAAGTCAAGAGTTCGGAAAAACCGAAGTCTGGAAGTCGGAAAAATCGAAGTCTGGAGTTCGGAAAAACCGAAGTACAGAAGTCGGAAAAACCGACCCTAATAATACTAATTATAATTATACTGATATTAGTAATACTGACAGAAGTAATACTGATCTTATCAATCTTTCAGATTCTTCCGAACAGCAGTCAATGGATTTGATGGAAGAGATGAAGCTATTCCAGATGAATACTGCACTTGTAAAAAGAAATATTGAATATGACTGTCTTGTACAACGATGCAGATTAGGGGAACAGCAACAGTTGGATGAAATTGTGGCACTAATTGTGGAAACAATCAGCATAGAACGGGAGAATATTACAATCAGTGGAGTGAAATACCCATATCAGTTCGTAAAAAGTAGATTATTGTTGCTGGAAGAAAGCCACATAGAGTATGTACTTGACTGTCTGCATGAGAATACCAGGGAAGTAAAGAACATAAAAGCGTACTTGCTTACCTGTCTTATGAATTCAATAACGACAATAGGCAATTATTACCAGGCAAAAGTAAATCATGATATGTACGGAGGTGGCATATGAGAGGAAAAGAAATTATAACAAAATTGATAATTCCTGGTGCAATAGCTATGATTATCTGCTTAATTGTTCACCCTATGTGCATGAATGGTGAAATATTAGACTGGAGAAAATTATTGCTTTTTGTGGGAATACCTTTCGGAATCCAGAAAATGTTTTTGTTGGTCGTTCCAAGAAATGTGGGGACAGGGGAAATGCTTGGTTTGGTGGTACTTAAACTGATGGTAGGAAGTTTGATTGGAATAGGGGTTCTTGCCTGGAGATTATTAGCTGTAGCAGGCATTTTGCTAAAAAACGGCATTTCTGGAATTATATGGATCATAAAAAGACTGAAAGAAATGGTGATCAAAAATGAGCGAAAAGCAACTGGAAAAATTGTATTATAGCATTTATCCAATGAATCAATGTGAGACACAAAGTAAAAGTTATGAAGAGACAAAGGAACTGTGTGAAACATTAGAAAAGGAAATGATAAGTCTAATGAGTCCGGATCTGCAGGCAATGTTTGAGGATTACAAGGAATATACTTTAAATCTTAAACAAACAGAACAGAGAGACGCTTACATAGATGGATTAGCGTTTGGGATTCGCACAATTTCGGAAGCCTTTTTACATGAGAACAAAAATAGAATATGGTGATTGAAAAAGCAGTCTGTCAAGGCTGCTTTTTCTGTACCGCTTACATAGGAGGATGAGATGTGATTGATTTGATAATTATTATTATGGCAGGAATAGTGCTTTTGTTTTTGCTGTCTTGTTGCTTTATGGTTGCAAGGCTATTGGATGAGGAAATATCTATGTATGGATATGAAGGAAAAGAAAACTGGGAAAGGGAACAACTTCCCGACAAATTGTCGAGAAGTTCAACAGATGAAAGACATGGAGATAAATGAAAAGATTCGTTATTTTCGGAAACAGAGAGGGCTATCGCAGGAGCTGCTTGCAGAACGAACAGGAATTAATGTGAATACAATTCGGAAGTATGAAATAGGCATACGAAAGCCGAAAGTAGAACAATTAAAGAAAATTGCGGATGGACTTGAAATTAGTGTAATAGAATTTTTGAATATTGAAATAGAAAATGAAGCGGACTTGATTGCTATGCTGAAAAAAATCAGTCCGTTTTTTAAGTGGGACGGATTGCTTCATGTATTGGAGGGGGAAAAGTTTTTATGATTGGTGTAGGAAGTGTATTGATATCACTGTTTCTGGTTTTGGTTTGTTATTCATTAACACTGACAGCGAAAAGAGCAGATGAAAACTTATTGATGATCTGTGGACAGAATCAGAAAATTGAAGAAGAGAAAGGAAAGCAAGAAATGGAATCAAAGAGAGATATTTTGAGAGTAATTGAAAAAGAAATCAAAAAAGGAAGTGCGCCAGTTGCATTTGCGGGTTTGGGGTTTTCCGAGGAATGTTATCATTTGGTAGATAGTCAGGCTAAGATGAACCAACTTTTAGATTATTTTTTTCGCAATGAAGAATACGCAGCATTGGCAGATCGGCAGGTGAAAAGTAATATCTATGCAGAAATGGGCAAAAGGCTGAATTTCCGTAGTGCCAGATCTGATCGAGACAGAAAGAATATGGAGGTAGCGGCGAAACGATGGATTAAGAAAAAGCATCCAACATTTGATGGTGATGTATATGTCGAAAATATCCGGTGTTTTCTGGATATTTCCCAGGAAGAGTTAGAAAAACGTAAATGTACTGTTAATGAACAGGATATCACAGCACTTATTTTCAGTCAGAAACATCTGGAAGCATTATATCTGCAATGCCTTATGCACAGGCGAAACGCAATGCAAGAGGTTCTGGAATTAAAAGGTTTGTCAGAAACGTGCAACAGGATTTATAAATTGCAGGATGTAGATGTATTATTTCAGTGTTTACTGATGGATCAGATGGATTGGGAAGAAGAAAAGTTATATGTGCAGTTCAGCACAATTTATTTATTGAAGCAGACAGTGAAAAATTAAAACCCATGACTTCTCGACAATTTGTCGGGAAGTGGAAAGGAGCCAAATTCCGATGAAAATATATCTCCCCCATCTGTTAGTTCCACCATAATTTGCTGATCAGAATCGAAAGGAGGCGTGCAAATTGCAGGAAGAAGTTACTCAGAAAACAATCGCATTGTCGGTTAAAACTGCAAGAGTGACTGCCGACGTGTTAAAAAATATGCTGCGGAAGTATCTGTCAGGACAGAAACAAAAAGGAAAGAATCCTTATAAGGTTGGAAAACAGTCATACAAAGAACTGAAAAGCCAGGGTTCTGGTTTATCCAATATTGAAATCACAGATGGAAATATCAAGTCCTTTGAGCGTGTGGCGAAAAAATACCGTTTAGATTTTGCCTTGAAAAAAGACAGTTCGACCAAGCCACCGACCTACTATGTGTTCTTTAAAGGGCAGGATACAGAAATGATGAATCTGGCATTTAAGGAATATTTGGGTGTACAGATGAACAAAAAGGATAAGCCATCTATTATGAAAAAACTTATGCACTTTAAGGATGCTGTGTCTAAAGGAAAGAACAGAGAACGAGCAAGAGAACAGCAGAAAGACAGAGGGCAGAGTTTATGACGGAGAAAAAACAGCAGCATAAGAAGAAAAGAGGAAAAGTTCAGCATATCAGAGGCTCTCCGAAAAAGAGAAAAATATCTGGAAAAGCTGTTTTTTCCTCAGAGAGTATCCCAGGAAAAATGCTTGCGGATGTGAAAAATCTGATCACGGATAAGGCAAGTGAATTGAAGAGGACAGATCAGAAAAAGCTGTTTTTAGCTAATTTCCCCTATCTGATGTTTGCTTATTTTTTCAATAAGATTGCCTGGCTGTATCGGGTAAACACCGGAGCAACTTCCTGGGATAAATTTATGAACACTATTACTTATTTTGAACTGGCGTTTCGGAATCTCTGGCCAAGTTTGAATTATATGGATCTGTTTTGGGGAATCGCAGGAGGCGTGGTTGTAAAATTTGTTATTATTTACCGCACGAAAAATGCCAGGAAATATCGGCTGGGTGTGGAGTATGGTTCTGCCAGATGGGGAACAGAAAAAGATATACGACCATATGCGGATCCTGAATTTGAAAATAATATTATTCTCACAGAAACAGAGAGTCTTACTATGTCAAGCAGACCAAAGAATCCGAAATACGCCAGGAATAAAAACATTCTGGTAATTGGCGGTTCCGGTTCTGGAAAAACCAGATTTTTTGTAAAGCCTAACATTATGCAGATGCACAGCTCTTATGTGATTACTGATCCGAAGGGAACTGTGCTTCTGGAAGTTGGCAGTATGCTGGCAAAAGGCAGTCCGATGACGGATGAGAATGGAAAAATCGTACGGGACAAAGAGGAAAAAATTATATACGAACCGTATAAAATCAAAGTTTTGAATACAATTAATTTCAAAAAATCCATGCACTATAATCCATTTGTATATATCCGCAGTGAAAAAGATATTCTAAAACTGGTAACAACCATTATTGCTAATACCAAAGGTGAAGGGCAGCAATCGGGTGAGGATTTTTGGGTAAAGGCGGAAAAACTCTATTATTGTGCCCTGATTGGTTATATCTGGTATGAAGGCAGGGAAGAAGAAAAAAATTTTAATACTCTGTTGGAAATGATCAATGCGTCAGAAGCCAGGGAAGATGATGAGAATTTCAAGAATCCAGTGGATCTGATGTTTGATGAACTGGAGCAGAAAGACCCGAACCATTTTGCGGTAAGGCAGTACAAAAAATACAAGCTGGCTGCAGGTGTTATAAGCTTGAAGAGACTTCTTAATCACTATTTTTTTAAGAATTGGAGCTCCAAAGTGATTAAAAAGTCTCTTGAGGCTTATTTTTTTACGCAAAACACAAAATTGTACTTTTTTAAAAACATTCTGAAACATACCAACCTTTTGGCACTCCAGACATGTAATTAGTGTAAGGAGCATTTCAGAATGACACAAAACCAAAAAGTTCCGTCAGGCACACTGTAAAAGTGGAGCTGGGCGATGGGTTTCGTGTAAAGAGATTTTTGAGGTTTCTTACACGAACCTTGAAAACGGAACAGCCTGCCCATAGGGATACCAGACCTGAATGTGCATTTTGCATGTCTCTTCTGGAAATACGTGCCGGAAACATCGGAACCCGGTACAGGAACGGATATGGGATGAACACAGGAACGGAAAAACGAAGAAAGGAGGGCGTCAGAGAATGGCACAGACACAGGGATTCATGACAGCGTTGTATGAGCGTCTCAGTCGTGATGATGAATTAAACGGGGAATCCAACAGTATCTCAAACCAGAAAAAGCTTCTGGAACAGTATGCAAAAGAGCATGGTTTTACCAATCTGGTGCATTTTACAGATGATGGAATCTCAGGTACAAGATTTGACCGCCCCGGCTTTCTTGCCATGATGAGAGAAGTGGAGTCCGGGAAAGTTGGGACGATCCTGATAAAAGATATGAGCCGAATGGGAAGAGATTATCTGAAAGTGGGACAGTACATGGAACTGCTCCGGCAGAAGAACGTCCGGCTGATCGCAGTCAATGAGAACGTGGACAGCTTCCGGGAGGATGATGATTTTACCCCATTCCGAAATATTATGAATGAGTGGTATGCAAGGGATACCAGCAAAAAGATTAAATCTACCTTTAAGGCAAAGGGCAAGTCAGGAAAGCATGTGGCAAGTACAACACCGTATGGTTATCTGAAAGATAAGGACGATCCGAATATGTGGGTCATTGATGAAGAAGCGGCAGCAGTTGTACGGAGAATTTTCCACATGACGATGGACGGATACGGGCCTTATCAGATTGCCCGGATACTGAAAGAAGATAAGATTGAGATACCAGCGGTGCATATGGCAAAGAAAGATGTCGGTTTATGGAAAGGCAGAGTGGAGGAAATCAAAGATCCGTATGGGTGGGGTTCCTCTACGGTTGCAGGGATTTTGAAGAAAAGGGAGTATCTTGGTCATACAGTGAACTTCAAAACCAGAAAGCATTTTAAGGACAAGAAAAGCCATTATGTATCTGAGGATAACTGGACGGTATTTGAGAATACGCAGGAAGCTATCATAGATCAGGAAACTTTTGATAATGTGCAGAGAATCCGAAGCAATGTGAAAAGGTATCCAGATGGCTGGGGGGAAGCCCACCCACTGACAGGCTTGATGTATTGTGCAGACTGCGGTTCCAAAATGTATGTCCACCGGGTAAACAATGGAAAGAGGGTGCCACAATATACCTGCTCCGCATATTCTAAAGTTCCGGTTGGAACGCTCTGCCCGACACAGCACAGAATCAATGCTGATGTGGTCATGGAACTGATTAGGGAGCTTTTAAAGGCTGTTGCGGAATATTCCCAGCTTAACCGGGAAGAGTTCATAGAGACGGTAAAAAAGGCACAGACTTCACAGCAGTCCAGTGAGATTACACGATTGAAAAGCAGACTATCGGAAGCGAAAAAGCGTGTGCAGGAACTGGAAAAACTGATCTGCCGGATTTATGAGGATAACATTCTCGGCAAGCTGCCAGATGAACGCTATGCGATTCTGGACGGGCAGTATTCCAAAGAACAGAAGGAGTTATCCGCAGAGATCGCAGATATGGAAACAGAGTTATCCAGTTATGAGGAAGGTCGCAGGTCAGCGGAGAAGTTTATTTCACTGGTTGATAAATACCAAAACTTTGATGAACTGACTACTTACATGCTGAATGAATTTGTTGAAAAGATTGTGGTGCATGAGCGTGACCGGAAAGGAAGCGTTGAGACAACACAGGAAGTGGAAATCTATTTTAATTTCATTGGCAGATATTTACCGCCACATTTCGGTGAAGTGGAAATGACACCGGAGGAAATGGAAGAAATGAAAAAAAGGGAAGCCAGAAAATACAGGCTTCACCAGAATTATCTGAAAAGAAAAGCAAATGGAAAGCAGCAGGAATACTATGAACGGACAAAGGCAAAAAAGAAAGCTGAGATGGATGCCAAAAAAGAAGAAATCCGGCAGGAAGATATTGCAAAAGGTGTGTTCATTCCGGTATCACTGCTTCCACCTGCAGAACCGAAGAAAGGAGTTGCATCAGCATGAGCAAATTAGAGAAAATCATTCACGATGACAGTAATGGTCTGGATTATATCCTTGTCGGGGAAATCTATCTGCCATTGATCGCAGTGCCGGAAGAAAGAAGAGATATCGGTTTTTATGGAAGTCTTCACAGAAATTATCTGAAAGACTATAAGAGCGGATTGTATTCCTATCTGACATTGAGCGGAAAGCTCTGGACTTACCTTGCAGATCTGAATGAGCAGTGTATGGAACGCAGGGATCTTCTTATGGATCAGATGATGGAACAGGAAGGCATTACAGAAGAATTGAAAAGCAGAGACCAGATGGAATGGGTTCGGCGGGTAAACAATGTAAGGAGCCTGGTAGATGAAATGATTTTAAATGAACTGGTTTATGTGTAGGAGGGGCTTATGAGATACCGGATTGAATATGCAGATGGAAGATGCTGTAACTTTGCAAACAGTAGAAAAGATTTACTGGAATGGCTGAAACTTTTGAAAGATGAACAGATCGTTGATATCCGAAAGATTTACAAAAGCGGTGTGACCGATTCTGTGATAGACAGCTACCGCAGTTATCTGAAACAGTGAAAGGGGTGGACAGTCATGGTAGTTGTAAGAATCATTATGAAAATCGTATTATTGCCAGTGCGGATATGCCTTACAATGATACAACTGGTGGTTATGTTCTTCACATGGCTGTCAGCAACGGTATTTCATATCCTGTCGGGA
Source organism: Blautia sp. MSJ-19 (assembly GCF_018918125.1). Taxonomy (GTDB): domain Bacteria; phylum Bacillota; class Clostridia; order Lachnospirales; family Lachnospiraceae; genus Blautia_A. Next base: position 10,016 of record NZ_JAHLQA010000024.1, on the reverse strand, counting down.
ATCATCTGTATCACAGCAGTCCTGGGTTATGGATTCGGACAGGAGACAGGCACAGAAGCGGTCAGGATGCTTGTGGCAGGGTTTATACTTTATATCCTGCCTGTGCTTTCCGGCTGGGCAGTAGTGTGGCTGGAAACACTCAAAATCAGATTGATGGGAGATTAAAAAGATGGAATTAACGGAAAAGATGAAAGAGTTCATGAATGACCTGATTGGGAAACGAATGGAAGAAGTTTATCAGGAAAAAGATGGAGAGCAGTATGATCCATTCAATGAAGAACTGGAGCTGAAAGTGCAAAAGCTGATTCGGAAGCTGCCGAAAGAGCAGGGAAAAATCATTTTTGACTATATGACGGAAACTTCAAATAATAACAGTGATCTGAATGAGTTTTATTACCGCATGGGATTAAGGGACGGTCTGAAGCTGAGAGAAGTCGTTCAGGTTATGTTGGAAGCATTGATGGAGTAGACCGACGGAGAAAGGAATGGGATTCTCAAATGAAAATGACAAAAGAGATTGAAGAATTTATCAACCTGACCATAACGGAGCATATGGGAAAATCGTATGCAGACTGGAAACTGGGTCAGCCGTCTGTGACAGAACCGGATGAAGTTGAGGAAGAATATAAGAAAGTGATCGCCACACTTCCACCGGAACAGGAAGAGATCATTACAAAATACTGTGACCAGATATTTAACAGCGGAGCAGAGACTGAAGAATTTTTTTACAGACTGGGATTGAGGGATGGAATGAAACTCAGGAAGATTGTAAAAATGGTTCTGAAGCAATTAGCAGAATGATACATACAGGAAGCATTTAAAAATGTGAATGAGTAAAGGAAAGGGCATTAACCGTAAAAAGTTAGTGCCTTTTGTTTTGCCCATTTTTACATTTTCACAAAATCCGATACAGAGGATTTTTGAAAAACAGACGGGACGGAGATCATGCCGAAGGGACAGCGGCAGGAGTTACGTTTTGTCTGCCGGGAGTACAGAGGGCTGGAAGTCCTTTGTGCCTGGATTGCAAAGGGCGGCAGCACCTTGCTGGGGTTAAGGGGCAAAGCCCTTAGCAGGTTAAGGGCGGCAGCCATTGCCCAGTGATATGGCGTTTCGCCATATGGTACTGGGTACTGTCTGTAACGGGGACAGAGACTTTTGGCAGCTTCGCTGCAATCCCCTCCGGGGAAACAATTTGAAAAAAGGAGAGATGTGAATTGAAAGGCACAAGGCATAACGGCAGATCTGGAAAAGATGGTGTTTACAATCCGCTCCACAATGACCGGAGATTTGACCCGGAACACAGTGAGCATATCGACAATGAAAGAGTCCGGCAAAATATTTACTGGGACTGCTATCAGGGATATACCACAATGGCAGACCGGGGGAAAGACAATAATTTTTCATTCAACCAGATTGAGATGGCATACTATGTGGAGCATTACAGCGACTATGTCATCAACCAGAATAAGCGTCATGAGAAAGCAAGACACCCCGACAGATGCAAAGGGGTGGAAGATGTCCTGAAAAATAAAAAGACCTGCCCGGAAGAAAGCATCTATCAGCTTGGGACGATAGATGAACACGCTTCTGTGGAAACGCTGGTCTTAGTGTTTGATGAATTTAAGAAAGAGTTCGATGAGCGGTTTGGTTCTAATGTGCATATCATTGACTGGTCACTGCACCTGGATGAAGCAACACCGCATATCCATGAGCGTCATGTATTCGATGCTACAAACCGATATGGAGAGATTGAACCGAAACAGGAAGCGGCATTGGAAGAGCTTGGCTTTGAACTTCCGAATCCGGAAAAGAAGAGATCAAAGACAAATAACCGCAAGGTCGTTTTTGATTCTGCCTGCCGGACAATGTTCCTGGATATCTGCAAACGTCATGGACTGGAAATCGACGAAGAACCGTCCTATGGTGGAAGGCAGTATCTGGAGAAACAGGATTATATCCGCATGAAGCAGAAAGAAGAGATTGCGGTCCAGCAGGAAATGCTCAACCAGCAGAGGGATAAGGTCAATGCAAATCATCTGGAACTTGCAAGGCAGTCCAATCATGTCCGGGCAAATGAAAGGGTTATCCAGTCGCAGAAAGAAAAAATAGAACAGCAGGAAAAAGAGTTTAAAGAAAATTTCATTTCCAATTCTGACAGGATTCTAAGTCAGGGTGAGCTGATTGAAGAACAGAGAGAGGAACTGCAACAGCTTACCGTCCGTATTGAAGATGTGGAAACCTTGCTTGATGAAGTATCCAGTGAAGCCTATGACAAGGCAGTAGAGAAGGTGGCAAAGGAAGCTGTGCTGGCTACCAGAAAAGATGATATTTATCTGGCTGAAGATTCTAAAAGCTGGATACAGAGTCCGGAACGAAAAGCATCACGAAAAGAAAAGGAATATGCGATAAAAAGGTTAGATGGACTGATACGGAAAATTGAAAATGCGATGGAAAAAGCTGTTGTAAAAATCGTCCGCCAGTTAAAACAACCAGAGAAAAAGAAAGCGGTTGTGGAAGAAATCAAGAATGAGGTGAAGCCGTCTATCCGAGAAAAACTTGCACAGAATGTAGCAAAGATTCAAAGAGAAGAGGCAGAGAGAAAACAACTGAATAAAGGAAAATCACGTTCCAGTGATCTGGAACTATAAGGGCATTTTGTTGATTCCGTAAGGACAGGACAAAGTGCCTTTTTTGTTTTGAGTAAAAAGTGCTTCCCGGATTTGGGAAGCGGTTATAAGAAAGTGAGGAAATGAATTGGGATTATTTGATGAAGTAAAACAGAACGTGACCGTCCGGCAGGTTGCTGAGCTGTATGGCTTGAAGCCCAACAGGAGCGGACTGATCCGTTGTATTTTTCATAATGACAAATCACCCAGTATGAAAGTTGACCGGAGATATTACTGTTTTGGGTGTGGCTGTACCGGGGATGCCATTGATTTTACAGCACAACTGTTTGGTATGGGCCTGAAAGATGCAGCCATGAAGCTGGCAGATGATTTTGGGATTCCTTATTCCGGCAGGGACAGGGGATCACCGAAGAACAGGAGAAGTGTTCCGATAAAAAAGCCGGAGCCGACACCGGAAGAAATCTGGCAGAAAAAATATCTAAGATGTCTGAGAGTATATCTGGATTACCGCAGCCTGCTTCTGGAATGGAAAGAGCAGTATGCACCAGAAACATGGACAGAAGAATGGCATGAAAAGTTTATGACTGCTCTCAGGGAACTGACGGTTGTTGAGTATTATCTGGATATCCTGCTCTTTGGGGACAGGGCAGATAAGGAAGCACTTGTGAGAGAAAAATGGAAGGAGGTGGAGAGGATTGAGCAATGCGAAAGAGAAGATAAAGGAGATTGCCACAAAAGAACAGAAAGATGCCATGAAAGAAATGCTGCGGATGGTAGATAAAAGTAAAGTAGATGAAGTGAAACAGATGCTGGAATATACACAAAAAGGAACTGCGAAAGCAACGGTGGGGAATTATATGGTCGTGCTGAGAAATGATCCGCTTGTGCGTGAGAGCATGAAGTATAACAGGCTGACAGGCAGGATTGATATTGTGAAAAAGCTCTGGTGGAATGAGGAAATCTGCAAGCTGGACGATGATGGCAGGACTTATTTTTACTATTTTTTTGAACGGTATTACAAGCTCACAAGTGAAAAATGTATGGATAAGGCACTCCGTATAGAAGCCAACAGCCGGGCATATCACCCAATTTGTGAGTATCTGGAACAACTGGAATGGGACGGGCAGGAGAGAATCCGTTATGTCCTGCAACGGTATATGGGGGCAGATGCTTCGGATTTTGTCTATGAGGTTGTGAAACATTTCCTGATGGAAGCGTTGAGCAGAATCTACCGTCCGGGCTGTAAGGCAGATGAAATGCTCTGCTTGGTAGGTCAGCAGGGAGCCGGGAAATCCACATTCTTCCGTTTCCTTGCATTGAATGATGACTGGTTCTCTGATGATCTGAAACAGTTGAATGACAGCAAGATATACGAGCATCTCCGGGGACACTGGATCATGGAAATGTCAGAGATGATTGCAGCAATCAGTGCAAAAAGCAATGAAGAGATTAAATCATTCCTGACCAGGCAGAAAGACACCTACCGGAATCCCTACGATAAATATGAGGAAGACCGAAAACGACAGTGTATCTTTGCCGGGTCGACGAATACAAGGCAGTTCATTCCATTTGACCGTACCGGGGCAAGACGGTTCCTGCCGATTGCCATTGACAGCAGCAAGGCAGAGAAGCATATCCTTGATGATGAAAAAGAAGCCAGAGCCTATTTTGACCAGCTTTGGGCAGAAGCAATGGAAATCTACTGGTCAACAGAGAATAAGAACAGCCTGTTGAAGTTTTCAAAAGAAATGGAACAGGAGATCAGTGAATACCGGAAACAGTTCACGCAGGAAGATACAATGGCAGGAATGATTCAGGGATGGCTGGATGCCTATAAAGGGACTCATGTATGTTCCGTCCAGATCTGGAAAGAAGCCTTTGACCATTTTGACCGGGAACCGAAAAAATTCGAGACAAACGAGATATGTTCTATTATGGATACGCAGATCACCGGATGGAAGAGGGCAGGAGTCCACAGATTTTCAAAGGAAGGCTATGGCAGACAGAGGAGTTGGATTAGGGAAGGAACAGAAGAAGAGGGTGGCAACGAACCGGACAAAGACGGATTTATGAAGCTGACGAAGGCAGAACAGTTGGAGCTGCCATTTGACCTGCCCGACAAAGAGAAAGGCTGATTTTGGCACCGGAAGGTTACAAATTCCCCGTAAATTTATCTCTTGTTGACAGTTTTGTTGACACTGAAATCCCTTGTATTTACTGGTGTTTCAGCTACTTTTTAACAGGTGTCAACAAGAACATTCAAAAAACTTTTCAGTAGTATTTTGGAAAATAAAAAACAACCAGTAAAAAGTTTCACCCCCCATGTTGACACTTACGTTGTCAGCGTATCAATAAACTTCCGGCAGGGACAGAAGTAATCCTATCTCTGTCGGGCACAGGAAAGAAAGGAAATAGATGATTATGGAAAAAATGATGAATACAAAGACAGAAGGAAACACATTTACAAAGAAAATCGGGCAGACAGTATATATTGTCCGTTATCACTTCAATGAAGATGCAAAAGAAACTATGCAGGAGAAAATCAACAGGATGCTGGTTACGGAAGCAAGCCGACAGGCAGTTTGATAAAAAAGAGATATAAAGCAAGCCTACTATTATCTGTGGAGTATTCTACGGATAATGGTAGGCTTTTTATTTTTTGTGAAATGATTCGCTGAGTAACTCATCATAAGTAGTATTCAGACAATCCCGGATACCACGAAGCTGCGTACCTGTAATATGCTGGATTCCTCTTTCGATTTTTACCAGTGATTCTCTGGTCATGTCTATATTTTTTAACTGGAGCATACGGACAAGTTCAGTTTGACCGTAGCCTTTCTGTAATCTGATACGACGAATATTTCCACCGATATCAATTCCAACCTGCTTAATTTTTTGTTCCATTCACATCACCTGAGATAGAGGACTGAAATTAGTCCATATTTATCTTTATCATATCGGTCGAAAATGATATAATGGGACTAATATGAGTCCACTTTTGAACCTTATAAGAAAATGATATAGAAATAGTATTTCAAAATTCGGATGTTTTTATTTAGAGTAGAAAAGTGGGATTGTTATATCAATAAATATTAAAAAATGAAGCAATGAAAATGAATCCGCTGAACGTGTAATACTCTTGATTGACGATATTATTCGGGGGGGGGTATAATATAATTGATACCTTATAAGTAAAAATCGAATTGTTTTATAAAAGAGAATATGAGAAAGAAAGATAGTATTATCTTGAGGGGAAGAATATGATTAGAATCCACAAAAAATCATGCAGACTAAGTTGCATTTTATTTTGCATTACAATGTTTTTGGTATTAACACCGATTCATGTGAGTGCAGAAGAATCAGTATCAATGGCAACAGAAAACAAACAATCAAAATCACAAGTTGTTCGTGTGGGCTGGTACGAGGATTCCTATCATATCACGGATAAAAATGGCAATCGGAGCGGATACGGATATGAGTATGAACAGGCAGTTTCTGCATACACTGGATGGGATTATGAATATGTACAGGGAAGCTGGGAGGAATTGTTTCAAAAGTTACAAAATGGTGAAATAGACATGATGAGTGCTCTTTTCTATACCGATGAACGTGCCGAGACCATGTTATTTTCTGACCAGCCAATGGGAGAAGAAAAATATTATCTGTATGCAGATCTTACTAATTCGGATATTTCCGCCTCTGATCTGTCAACATTAAATGGTAAGTCGATTGGCATGATGGAAGGTAGTGTGCAGACAACGCAGTTCAGTGAGTGGGAGAAAAAATATAACGTAAAAACCAATCATGTGTTTGTCGATAGCATTGACCAGGCAAAGGAACTACTAGAAAAACATGAAATTCAAGGTGTTATCTCAACGGAAACTTCAATATGGGTAGATGCCGGATTGTCTTCGGTTGTTACAACAGGTGGATCAGAAATATATTATGGAATCAGTAAGAATCGTCCTGACATAAAAGAAGAACTTGACAGTGCAATGCGTTCTATGGAAAATGATAAACCTTTTTATTCCGATAAGCTTTATGAAGAGTATATCGCAACACAGTCAGTAGCAGTCCTTTCAAAGGAAGAGCAGGAATGGTTAAAACAACATGGAGCAATCCGTATTGGATATTTAAAGGATGATCCGGGATTTAGTGCTACAGATTCAAAAAACGGTGAGCTTGTAGGCGTACTTAATGATTATATGGATTATGCTAAAAATTCCCTGGGGCAGACATTGAAGTTTGAGATAGTTGGATTTGACACTCAGGAAGAACAGATACAGGCATTAAAGAATGATAAAATTGATATGATTTTTCATGTCAATCAAAATCCGTATTATGCAGAAAAAAATAATATATCTTTGTCTAACACCGTATTATCAGTGCCTTTAGCAGTGGTGACATCTCTGGAAGGCTTTGATGAATCAAAAGAAAATACAATAGCTGTGCCAAAGGAAAATGCAAAATTTAAATGGTATGTTTCCTATAGTTATCCGGACTGGAAAATTATAGAATGTGATTCTCTTAAAGATGCTGAAAAAATGGTGCAGGAAGACAAAGCAGATTGTCTGATAGCCAGAGCAGGTCAGGCGACAAACTTTTTAGGTAATACGAAACTTCATTGTACGTTTTTGACAAAATCAGCTAACTCATCATTTGGTGTTTTGAAAGGTAATACGGTTTTATTATCCATTTTAAATAAGACACTGAAATCCATTCAGACATCTAAGCTGACGGGTGCGGTATCTATGTATGAGGACACTCTGAAAAAGGTTACAATAACGGATTTTATTAAAGATAATTTGTTAGCGGTCGCATTAAGTTTTGGTTTAATAGTATTCCTAATATTAGCTGTGATTCTTAGACTTTTAAAGAAAGCACAAATTGCAGAAGAAAAAGCTAAAGAAGCTCAGATACAGGCAGAAAATGCGAATGCTGCAAAGTCAAACTTCCTTTTTAATATGTCTCATGATATCCGTACCCCAATGAATGCACTGTTAGGTTACAATCAGTTGATGAAAAATGGACTGACAGACCCTAAATTATTACATTATCAGAGAAAAATGGAGCAGTCCGGAAATCTGCTGTTATCTATCATCAATAATGTACTGGATATGGCACGTATCGAAAGTGGGAAAATGGAGCTGGATGAAAATTATGCAGTGGTTGGAAATATCTGGGAAGAAATTATGGGCGTGTTTGCTTCAACTGCAAAGAAAAAAGAAGTTCAGCTCATATATGAACAGCAGGTACAGCATCAGCATGTGATGTGTGATATTACAAAGGTCAAGCAGATTTTTGTAAATCTTGTCAGTAATGCGGTTAAGTATACCCCGTCAGGAGGAAAGGTGATATTAAGATCACAAGAAATTCCATGTGATACGGAAGGCTTTATATTTATAAAAACGGAGATTATTGATAATGGGATAGGGATGAGCAAAGAATATCTTCCGAAATTATTTGATGCTTTTACCCGTGAACGTAATACAACGACCGGAAAAGTGACGGGGACAGGACTTGGAATGCCAATCGTGAAAGAACTTGTAGAGATGATGGGCGGCAATATTGAAGTTGAAAGCGAATTAGGAAAGGGAACCAAATTTACAGTAACACTCCGGCATAGAATCGCAGATGAAAAATATTACAATCAGAAATCAGGTATAGTTGAAAATGTCCGTAAAGAAGCTTTTAAAGGCAGACATATTCTGCTAGCAGAGGATAATGATCTGAATGCGGAAATAGCAATTACGATTCTGGAAGAAATGGGATTGAAGATTGACCGCGTTGAGGATGGGATAGAATGTGTCAGCAGGATAGAACAGATGCCAGCGGGAAGCTATGATCTGATCTTGATGGATATCCAGATGCCGAATATGGATGGTTATAAAGCAACACAGACTATTAGGCGGTTAGCAGATAAGGATAAAGCTAATATACCAATTGTTGCTATGACTGCAAATGCCTTTAAGGAAGATGAAGAAATGGCACTGTCTGTTGGCATGAATGGTCATATAGCTAAACCGATAGATGTAGATAAAATAGGACAGGTTTTAGGCTCTATTCTGCAATAAAAGATTAAATTTTAAGAAAAGAACGTCGATTATATGTTGGCGTTCTTTTTTTGCCCATTTTCGGGAAAAAGTGATTAAAAAACTATTGACATTTTGTTACTGGTAAGACAGCAAAATCTATTCTGATCAGTTGTGGTGCAAGACTCGCACCCTTTGATATTGCGGAACTGCGGGAGCTTATGAGTTATGACGAACTGGAACTGGATCTGGTTGGTGACAGGAAAACTGCATTGTTTGTTATTATTTCAGATACCGATGATACCTTTAATTTTATTGTTTCTATTATGTACACACAGCTTTTTAATCTGCTCTGTGACAGAGCTGATGATGTATATGGAGGCAGACTTCCAATTCATGTGCGGTGTCTCCTGGACGAGTTTGCGAACATCGGACAAATTCCTAAATTCGAAAAACTGATTGCTACGATTAGAAGCCGGGAAATCTCAGCTTCTATTATTTTGCAGTCAAAGTCTCAGCTTAAGGCAATTTATAAGGATAATGCCGATACCATCGAAGGGAACTGTGATACGACCTTATTCCTGGGTGGAAAGGAAAAAACGACATTAAAGGAAATAGCGGAGATTTTGGGAAAAGAAACCATAGATCTTTATAACACATCGGATACGAGAGGCAGTCAGCGGTCTTATGGAATGAACTACCAGAAAACAGGAAAGGAGTTGATGAGCCAGGATGAAATAGCAGTCATGGACGGGGGAAAATGTATTCTGCAGGTGAGAGGTGTCAGACCATTTTTCTCAAATAAATACGATATTTGCAAACATAAAAACTACAAATATCTGTCCGATTATGACAAAAAGAATACCTTTGATATTGAAAAATATCTGAGTACTAATCTGATACTGAAACCAGAGGATGAAGTGGAACTGTATCAGATGTAACTTCTCGACAAATTGTCGGGAAGTGGATCATGGGAGGAAATCATGAGTAATTTGGAAAAAAGGAACAGTCGGTATCCATCGACGAAAATGAATATACCGACTGTACGTGTGAGGAATTTTCCAAGTAGAAAATCCTATGCTTAGTGTAGCACAAAAGGCAGGGTTTATATAGTGTTTTCTTCCCTTTCTGGAAAAAATCTAAGAAAGGACTGGAAAATGTAAGTTTTCCAAAGGTACACTTATGGCATTTTTTACAACGGCAATTACGACCTTAAAAACATTGGTTTGTGCGATCGGAGCCGGACTTGCAGCCTGGGGAGTGATCAATCTGCTAGAAGGATATGGAACGGACAATCCGGGTGCAAAGTCACAAGGAATAAAACACTTAATGTCTTCTATGTGAAAAGATTTTAAAG
>NZ_JAHLQA010000031.1 GCF_018918125.1 Blautia sp. MSJ-19 | reverse complement strand
AGCCCCATCTTCACCGAAGAGCCGTTCAGTGATGTAGAAAGCACGATCTGTCCGTCTTTATACTCCAGCCTGGTATTCCCGGTGTCCACTGTGCCTGCCGAAAATGTATCTGTTATGACGTTTACGTTTTCAGCAGGAATAAATTCTGTATTCGAAGCATTCAAACGCAATGTTCCCTGCTGATCACCAAGCTCTCCATACGCATCATCCCCGGCACGTGAAACCTGAATGACGGAATCTCCGTCCTGGGCCTCAACTTTTTCTGCCTTATATGCGATCGGGAGGGAATCCTGATATACCACAAAGGTATCTCCCTCCTCGATTTCTACATCGGAATCCTGAATCGTGACCTCCGTTTCTGTTCCATCACCACTGATAGAGACCTCTTCCTCCTTCGGTACCTCGATCACATCCTCCTGGAAATCATACTCCGCATCATCAGCCGCCGCACTTTCCTGCACAGACATGCTCGTCTCTGCTTCTTTCAGCGTTCGTTTTGTATCCTGTCCCTGGCTGCCCGCCAACACGACCGTTGGCAGCATAAAGAGCATGCAGATGAGCAGTACAAGCCCCCATTTTTTCCCTTTCATACACAGTTCCTCCTTTGTGCAAAAAAACATATGAATTTTCGGTGCTATTTAGATTTTAAGCGTAATCTTTTCCACTTGCACATTCACCGATCCTGCTATGTTTCAACATCCATCCTTGTATGTTTTTCACATTTTTCGACACGTTCTGTTTTTATTTTAGTATATTTTTTCTTTCTCCACAATAACTAACCTTTTTTTATTTGACCAATAAAAAAAGACACCTGCCCTTTTATGAGCTGTGTCTTGTATATCCATGTATTTTTATTGTTGCTTCTTCAAACAGTCAAATAATACTGTAGTTGTGTTTGTTGCAATATGTTAGCAACCAGTTTTTAAGCAAGGGCTGCCGAAAATTGGCAGCCCCTGAGATATCGCATTTATTCAGTTCATCTTCTTTTTATCTGACTTTAAAGGAAAGGGAAGCTCTTTTTACCGTTCCGTTACTGTCTTTTACGTCTACATATAAGGTTTTGTTACCAGTTGTGCCTGGAACCCATGTACAAGTCGAAGAGGTTCCAAAATCCCGAATCTTATACCAGTTTCCCTTGGCATCACGAATCAGAAACTTATACGTATACTTTCCGGTTCCTCCACTTGCTTTTGCTCTCAAAATTACCTTTGACTTGCTGACTGCGCTTCCTGACGGAGTTGCACTCAGATTTGCCGTCAATGCCTTGTTCTTCACTTCAAATACGCTTCCGGCTCTTTTTACAGTTCCGCTGCTGTCTTTCACATCTACATACAGGTGTTTCTTTCCAACAATTCCCGTAGTCCAGGTATATGTACTGCTCTTTCCATAATCTCTCAGCATGTACCAGTTTTGATTATTCGCATCACTGATCCAGAATCTATAGGAAAAACTTCCACTTCCTCCACCTGCATTCGCTGTCAGTTTCACCTGACTTCCTTTTACGGAACTTCCTGACGGGCTTATGCTCAGACTTGCTGTCAATGCCTTGTTTTTCACTTCAAATACAATTCCAGCTCTTTTTACAGTCCCGTTTCCATCTTTCACATCTACATAAAAATGTTTCTTTCCAACATTATCTGCAGTCCAGATGTATGCATTGCTCGATCCATAATCACGCAGAACTTTCCAGTTCTGATTATTTGCATCACTGATCCAGAACTTATAGAAAAATCTTCCGGTTCCTCCACTTGCATTCACTGTCAGTTTCACCTGACTTCCCTTTACCGCACTTCCTGATGGACTTGCACCCAGACTTGCCGTTACTGGTTTTCTTACATCAAGAACCATTCCAGCTCTTTTTACAGTCCCGTTTCCATCTTTCACATCTACATAGAAGTTTCTCTTTCCAAGCGTATCTGCTGTCCAGATATACGTATTGCTTTTTCCATAATCACGCAGGACTTTCCAGTTTTGGTTGTTTGCATCACTGATCCAGAACTTATAGACATAGCTGGCGCTTCCTCCGCCTGCACCTGCAGTCAGTTTTACCTGACTTCCGATCAATGCATTTCCTGAAGGATTCGTATTCAGACTTGCTGTCAATGGATTATTTTTTACTTCAAGCACAATTCCGGCTCTTTTTACCGTTCCATTGCTGTCCTTGACATCTACATACAGATGTTTCTTACCTTTGCCCTCCGAAGTCCAGGTATACGTACTACTCTTTCCATAATCGCGCAGAACTTTCCAGTTTTGATTATTTGTATCGCTGATCCAGAACTTATAGACATAATATCCGCTGCCTCCCAATGCCTGAGTCCACAGACGTACCGTATCTCCGGCTGTCACCGAATCTTTATCTTTACCGAAAGTAACTGCGATCGGCTGCGCCGGCATACTGTTTACAAAAGGGATTCCATATTCTTTTGCATAATTTTCTGCAAAAGATCCTGTGGCTCCATAAATCGTCACATTTGGTGAATCACCAAAAATATGTGCCTCTAATACCGTTACACTTTCTGGAATTACTGCTTTTTTCAGATTCTTACAGCCAAGCATTGCCCTGTCAGAAATCTTGGTCACACTACTTGGAAAATAAATCTCGGACAATGCCGAACAGTCCTGAAATGCATAACTTCCTATCATAGTTACTGTGCTCGCAATGTATATGCTGGTAAGTGAAGTACAGTTACAAAAAGCTCCGTATTGTATATCTGTTACTCCTGTCCCTACCACAACTGTCTGCAATGAATTGCAGTTTTCAAAACAACTCTTTGAAACAGCAGATGCATATACCGTTGCACGAACCAGGTTCTCACAATTTCCAAATGTATAAGATCCCATATCTGTAACGGATGACGGAATCGTTACACTGGTAATCCCTGTATTCTCAAACGCAGAAGCACCTATCTCCGTAAGCGTATCTGGCAGCGTCACTGTTGTCAATGCCGCACAGTTTCTGAATGCCCTGCCTTGGATTGTTTTAATTTTTGATGGAATATTCGTTTTCAGACGCTGGCAGTTATCAAACGCATACTCGCCAATCTTTGTTATATTTGCAGGGAGCGTAATCGTTCCCAGCGAACTACAGTTTTGAAAGGCCTCATATCCGATTTCTTCCCTGATTCCATTTTCAAATCTAATCTCTTGTAAATTTTCGCAATCCTTAAAACAGTAATCTCCTACCTGCCAGTCACCTCCCAGGACATTTACCTTTTTTAGACTCTTACAGTCCTGAAATGCACTATTCCCCACAGAAGTAACCGTTTTCGGAATTGTAAGATACTCCAATCCACTACCCGAAAACGCAGATCTGCCAATCTCCAGCAAACCCTTCTGCAATGCTATATCTTTCAATGCTGTACAACCATCAAAAGCAAACGCATCAATCAATGTAACGGTAGCTGGAACTGCAATATATTTCATTGCTGTACATCCCTGGAAAGCATATGCACCAATGGTTTTCAGCCCTTCATCAAGTGTTACCGTTCCAAGTCCGGTACAGTCTGCAAAAGCATATTCTCCAATAGTTTTTACTCCATAAAGTGTAACAGTTCTAAGGCCCGTACAACCTGAAAAAGCACGATAACCAATTTTGGTTACACCACTATGAATCCAGACGGATTGAACACCTGTGCAGTTCGCAAAAGCATAATCTGCAATTTCGGTGACTCCCGCCGGGATTTCTACCTGCCCACCGCTGCCAGTATATTGCTTTAAAACAGTTCCTTCAATGATAAAGGAATTGGCCGTGCCACCTGATGGCATTTCCTCCTCTGTGGTAGATTCGCCATCTGAAAACATATCCATTTCAACTCCATCACCGGTTTGTGCAGTCTCACTCTCTTCTTCCGGATCCTGCACTTCAATCTCAGGCTCTTCTGCAGTATCTGCTTCCTGAGTCGATTCTTCTACATCAGTAGTATCCGATATGTCTCCATCGACATTTATTTCTTCTGCATCAAGATCCAGACTGTCGCTGAATTCCTCAATTTCAGCTGCAAATGTCGTGACACTGCTACCCGTTGTAACCAGGCTGGCACTCACCAGCGTGAGCATCAGGCTTTTCAGTATCTTCTTTCTCATGTTGCATCCTCCTCTTTCATACTCAGATGTCTGTCCAACCCTTAAATCTGCATAAATATAGCATTTTGTTGAGCATTTTTCTGATTTTTCTCGCGCTCAGCCATATATTTTATTATATATTGTTCATGCAACTTTTCAACAAAATTCTTGTTTTTTGCACGTTTTAATCATGGTTGAACATTGCATGACGGATTTGCACAAAAACTAAGGCCGACAATCCATTCTTCGACTGTCAGCCCTGATTTTATATTTTCTTTATCAAAAAGAAGCATTTCCTGTCAAGCTTCTTTTGCAGCTTGTTATTTTTCCATCAACCAGCTTTCCACATTTTCATCGTCTTCTTTAAGAATCTGGGCAATTTTCGCCACAGACATCCCTTTTTGACTGAGCCTTTTTGCAATTTCCTTTGCTTTTTTTCTTTCACCCTCAGCTATTCCCCGTAGCTCACCTCTGGCTTCTCCTTCTTGAATAAGTTTTTCTAGTGCTTCACACATATTGTCGCTTCCTTTCTCAGACTCTTTTAATTCAGATACTCGCTGTGCCAGAACTTCACTGTACATTTCATCTGCATTTTTACAATGAAGGTCATGCATTAACCGTCCTAATGCTGTATTATGTTCTTGTACATCCTTTTCGGTATAGTCTTTTTTGTTCTAAGTCTAACAGACCATTCATACTTCGTCAACGAAACTTTTTATAAAATCGATTTCTTGCAAAAACCAAGGCTGACAATCCATTCTTCGACTGTCAGCCCTGATTTTATTTACCTATATTTACCTTTTCAGATTTCAACAATTTTCTTTCTCATTTATATAATACAAATGCTTCATATGGTTTCAGAACAATTTTTCCTTCGAATGCTTTTCTGGCGAGGTTTGTGATCAGGCATTCTGCACCTTTGAATTCTTCTGGTACTTCTACTTCTGCATCTTTGTCGCTGAAATTGCAGACAGTCAAAAGTTTTTCCTGATCCAGTTTTCTTGTGTAGGCAAAGATCTGGTCATCATTACGGTAAAGAGCCTCAAACTCACCATAAACAATAATGTCTTTTTCTTTACGCAGGCGAATCAGCTTCTGATAGTAATGGAAAATGGAATTCGGATCTTTCAGCTGCTGGTCCGCATTGATTTCTTTGTAGTTCGGATTCACTTTAATCCACGGTTTACCATCTGTAAATCCTGCCTGTGCAGAAGTATCCCACTGCATCGGAGTTCTCGCATTGTCACGGCTTCGAAGCATCAGGCATTTCATCATATATTCCGGTGTCATAATTCCGTTTTCGGTCAGTTCTTTATAAATATTAAGACTTTCGATATCGCGATAGTCTTCCAGTTTATCAAAATAAACATTTGTCATGCCAAGTTCTTCACCCTGATATACGTACGGTGTTCCCTGCATCATATGAAGGCAGGTCGCCAGCATTTTTGCAGAAGTCTCTCTGTATGCCGGATTGTCATTTCCAAAACGGCTGACACTTCTCGGCTGGTCGTGATTTCCAAGAAACAGGCTGTTCCATGCTTTGCCCTTGAGCTCTTCCTGCCATTTGATCATGATACGTTTGAAATCTTTAAAATCAAATTTGGCAGTTGTCCATTTTCCATAATCCCCGCAGGCATCTTCTACATGCTCAAACTGAAATACCATATTCAGTTCATTTCTGCCTTCACCTGCATACTTCTGTGCTTCCTCAATTGTCACGCCGGAAGTCTCTCCAACTGTCATCACATCATATTTGGAAAGGACTTCCTGATTCATTTCCTGAAGGAATTCATGAATTCTCGGACCATGTACACAATATGGATTGAAATCACCATACAATCCGTTATGTACTTCACCATTTGGAAATGCCTGATCTTTGGAAATCATACTGATCACATCCATGCGAAATCCATCAATTCCTTTTTCACACCAGAAATTCATCATATCATAAACTTCCTGACGAACCTTTTCATTTTCCCAGTTGAGATCTGGCTGCTTCTTTGAAAACAGATGCAGATAATACATCTGGGTCTGCGCATCATATTCCCATGCGGAACCGCCAAATACACCGCCCCAGTTATTTGGTTCTTTTCCACCTGCCGGGTCTTTCCAGATATAGTAATCACGATACGGATTGTCTTTGGACTTGCGACTTTCGATGAACCAGTTGTGTTCGTCGGAAGTGTGGTTGACTACGAGATCCATCAGAATCCTGATGCCGCGTTTGTGTGCCTCGGCAAGCAGTTCTTCGTAATCTCCCATTGTTCCGTAATCTTTGTAGATTTTCTGATAATCAGAAATATCGTAGCCGTTGTCATCCTGTGGAGATTCAAGCATAGGAGAAATCCACAGCACATTTACACCAAGTTCTTTCAGGTAATCCAGTTTCTGTATGATTCCTCTGATATCTCCAATCCCATCTCCATTACTGTCGTTAAAACTTTTTGGATAAATTTGATATACGATGCTTTCTTTCCACCATTTTTTCTCCATATTCGTTTTCCCCTTTGTTTCTTCTATATTAATACACTGTATTCCTGCAAAATACATATTCTGAGTTTCTTTTATTATGATCCGGACGGAATTCGTACAATCAGTTTCTGCCCATCTTTTTCTGCCTGCACAAGAACCGGGATATGTTTCTTCCGAAGTGCATGCACGATTGGATAAGCTGCAAAAAGATTTTCTCCGACAAAAACAGCTTCTGGTTTGTATTTCAGGATTTTTCTGACCTGCTCTTTAACCTGGGCTTTCCATTCCTGTTTTTCCATAGTGATTTCAGCATAGGTTCCCTGAATTTCAAGTTCCGGACAGGTTGGGAAATCAAGATGAATAATTTCGGTTGCCTGCAGTTTTGGCAGTTGATGCAAAAGTTCGTCATATTCCGGTGCACCTCCCAGACTTACCAGAATTGGTTTTTCATGAAAATGCTCCATGCTGATTTTACATGCCTGTACTGCATCCGCAAGCTCATCGGTCGTCATGAGGAAACCGCCTTTGTGACAGAATCCTGCTGTTTTCAAACCGGTTATCTCTTTCAGTTCTTCGTGTTCGAGACCAAGCCACTCTGACGGAAAACTGCATTTGTAATTCATGGAGTATTCCTTTTTCTGAGGCTGGATGCAGTAGCCGCCTCTGTTTGATGGAAAAATCACAAAGGCAATCTGTGTTTCGGAAAGGAATTTCTGGCAGGGAACGAACTCCGGAAGAATGAGGATTCTTGCATCATCTCTGTGTTTTTCTCTGTCATGAAATGCCTGCTGATGTCGGGTGTAAATTTCTTCTACTCGTTTGTCAGCACGTTCGTTGCCTCTGTATCGTTCAAATTTGTTTTCCAGGATCATCCCAGCCACACTGACTGCCTGAAAAAAAGCTTCATCGTTACCGCCCTCGGCATCCCAGGTTGGGTTAAAGTTTCCAATCAGTGTTGCAAGCTCATTTTTCTCTCCGGTGTTGTCATTGTTATCCAATGGTTGTACAAAAGATTCATCAAATTTCTGCGCAAGCTCTTCACCGAGAATTTCCGGACCAAGTTCCTCCCACAGAAGACCGAATGCTGCGTATGGAATGCCGTTCTCGCGGATCCTGCTGTCTTTCTGGTGATGGTCGTATTTTCCTCTGCCGATGTCGAAAACAATCCCGTCGAAATCATCTGGCACACAGTTGCCACGTGTGATCGTGATCTCCGGGTTCAAATATAATAACAGTGCAGATGAAAAAACGTCATCTGCGTGAAATTTGCCGCTGTGGGTAAATGCAGTGGCATTTTGAGTGCGGATTTTATTTAGTAACTCGTTCATGTGCGGTGCTCCTTTTAATAAAATGCTATATTTTCTTTTCTAATTCATTTTGTTCTGTATTGTAATCATTAATTGTCCACTATAATTAATCGAGAAGAAAGCCCAAGGAGTTGCAGCTCCAAGGGCTTTCATTCTTTTTGTCCCACATGGACTTACCATTTCTTTTTCTTAATGGCATTATAACATATGCATTGTTGCTTTGCAATGTTCAAAAATGGCTTTTCTTTTTGTTGAAAGGTCGGATGCACCCCAGCCATATAAGAACTTTTGCATAAAAAAATTTTCGCACATTCAATGATAACAGCAGTATATATACTTCATGTATAGCCGCGTGGGAACGACGTAGCACCCGATAAGGGTACACCATCACATTATTATATTTCAATCCACATTCCCGCGGGGGGAACGACCCAGATGTTGTCGGGTGGGTATATACTGTATCGGTATTTCAACCCACGTTCCCACGGGGGAACGACGCGGGGACAAAAAATGAGCAGGCGTTATTCCTTCTATTTCAACCCACGTTCCCGTGTGGGGAACGACTTGATGTGATCGAGGATATCCGGTATGTACATCAATTTCAATCCACGTTCCCGCGTGGGGAACGACCAGCTACCGTAACGCAGATGCAGTCTTATATTAAATTTCAATCCACGTTCCCGCGTGGGGAACGACGAGCGCTCTACTGTTCTTCAAAAACAGTATTTCCATATTTCAATCCACGTTCCCGCGTGGGGAACGACGATGGCACAGTCGATCAACGATACGCCCGCACAATTTCAATCCACGTTCCCGCGTGGGGAACGACGTACCATCCCAGATCTCAGCAAAACGTTCTATCATTTCAATCCACGTTCCCGCGTGGGGAACGACTTCTCCTGTGGCATCGTTCCAGTGATCGGATAAATTTCAATCCACGTTCCCGCGTGGGGAACGACGAGCGCTCTACTGTTCTTCAAAAACAGTATTTCCATATTTCAATCCACGTTCCCGCGTGGGGAACGACCCTTTGTCAGCCCCAATGCACTGATTTTTACATATTTCAATCCACGTTCCCGCGTGGGGAACGACGTTTCCGACAGGAGAGGAATAGCATTTACATTATTTCAATCCACGTTCCCGCGTGGGGAACGACGGGACTGATTTCTAAATGTAGCTCATTTTTTAGATTTCAATCCACGTTCCCGCGTGGGGAACGACGAATTGCTATCTTCGGATTGTTGTTGTGCCCTGCTATTTCAATCCACGTTCCCGCGTGGGGAACGACGAAAAACTTTTTTAAATATTTTCCCCCGTAGGGGATTTCAATCCACGTTCCCGCGTGGGGAACGACGGACGGAACTGGAAAGATCATAAGCAACATTTAAATTTCAATCCACGTTCCCGCGTGGGGAACGACCGGGAAAGCGGCAGCAGTGTTGGAACTTCCGGCAATTTCAATCCACGTTCCCGCGTGGGGAACGACCAGACACCCGGAATTAAAGCTGATCTATCATGTACCATTTCAATCCACGTTCCCGCGTGGGGAACGACAAGAAGATCTTTCGGAAATCCGGTACGTTTGCGAAATTTCAATCCACGTTCCCGCGTGGGGAACGACTGCAAATTTCAACAAGTTTTTACCTATACTTTTGTATAGGTATTACAAATCTGCATTTTACATCACTCCTTCTTTCTGAATTTTTTATCTTATTCATTTCTTTCGTACGCTTTTTTAAGTTTTTTATGGTGCGAGTCTCCCAGGGATTTTCTGTATGCTTTTGGTTCGCACTTTATAAAAGCAGAAACTGATCTGCTGCAATCCCTCGTTCTATTCCGATATGTTCTATCTTTGTCTGATAATTATTTCCCAGATAATAAAAGCGAAGGCTGTCCAAATTCTTATCGATAATATCAGACAATATTGCCTTTAATTCAACACACTGCGCATTATCCACAATACACTCAAAAACAGAATTTTGTACTCTTCTTCCATAATTTGTGCATTGCTTTGCTACCTTACGCAGACGTGTCTTCCCTGCATTCGTTTCTGTATTTACATCATATGTAATCAATACTAACATAACAGTACCTCATTTCCATAAAAATACCGGATAACTGTCCAAGTCGCCTCTCAGATATCTTGCCAGAAGCATCGCCTGCACATACGGAACCATTCCCCATTCCACCTTTTCCTTCAGGAACGGATGTGTAATAGTTTCCTTCTTTTTGTTCTGCCACTCTGTCAATAACCGTTTGCGAAGTTCATCATCCATCAGCACTGCACCATTTTCTTTTCTGGTAAAATTCTTCCCACTCACAATCTTTTTATTTACCAAAGTCAGTACAAAACGATCTGCCAGCACTGCTCGTAATTCCTCTATCATATCCAACGCAAGCGAAACTCTTCCTGGCCTTTCTGTATGAAGATATCCCACATAAGGATCCAAACCTACACATTCTAGAGCGGCGGCGATCGTATTTGTCAGTAAAGTATATACAAAAGATAACATTGCATTCATATTGTCCATTGGAGGTCTTTTACTTCTTCCCTGAAATACAAAATCTTTCTTCTGCTGTAAGATCATTTCGTCAAAAACTCCAAAGTAAACACTGGCCGCCTCTCCTTCAAATCCTCTCAACTGCTTCTTCGATTCACATGCCTGTATCAATTCTAACGCATGTTTTAATTTTCCCGATGCCATTTTTATTTTATCTGCATCAACCTGCATCTCATGATCTCTGACACAGCGTTCCAGAACCCATCTTGCATTATACACCTTTCCAAGAATACAATTTTTTGCAATTTCCAGACTGACTGCCGAATCCATGCAACTTGCATACTGCTGTTCTCGCAAAAGCACATTTCCTCTTGTCTTTCCTGTTACTCTTGCCAGAAATTTTCCCTGCGGCGTCATAAAACAAAGAGAGATATTTCTTTCTGCACAGGCTCCCATCAAAGCAGGACTTACTCCGCGATAACCAAATGAAACAATTCCTTCCAGATTATGTAATGGAAGCCGTCCCTTTTCTTTATTATCTTCAAAAACAACAATATTTTCTCCGTCCAGCCCCAGATAACTATTTTCAGAAGTTACATATAATGTGTTCAAAAGTTTTTTCATGTTTCTTCCTCCTTCAGCATCTGTGCTATATATGACTTCACAGAAACAGGTTTGTTTAATTTCGGCAGACAAAGTTCTTTCAGTGAACAGGAACTGCACATTTTTCCTGTTTTCACCTTTGGAGTATATCCTCTTCTAAAATACTGGTGCATCTCCTCAAACATATCTCTGACTTCATTCCGCAGATCATCCGTAAATTCAACCACTTCTCTACGTCTTGTTTCTCCATAAAAAAGTGCCCCTTCTGATACCGTTGTGGAAAACATTTCTTCCAGACACATTGCCTGTGCTGCAAGCTGCAGTCTGTCCGCATCTGTTGACTTTGCTTTTCCTTTTTTGTACTCTACCGGATAAATCAAATACGTCCCTCTATGACCATAGAGCCGTATCCCATCTTCACATTTATGAAATTCCACAAGGTCACATTCTCCGCTTACTCCCATAGTTCTTGACGAAACCGGCAATGCCCGAACCAGAATCGTATCTTTACGTTTTTCTGTCAGATAGGGATCATGTACTTTTTTGTGCATTAATTCTCCGATCACTGTATGAACATTTTCAGACCACTGCTGTTCTACATGGATCAACGCCCATTGCCTTCTGCAAAATTTAAAATGCTGTATACCTGATATCATCAGATAATCGTCTTCTGTATACTCCATCAGATCATCCTTTTCACTTCTACAGAATCTGGAATCTTATCGTTATGCACTTCAACAATATAATCCTGATATTTTCTTGGATATTCGATTTCTTCCTTTCGTGTTATCTCAACTGCCTCAAATAATTTATATGCCGGACAGTCTCCCAGTTCTTTGCTGTGTTTAAATACGATCAGTTCACGCACTGCCATTTTTCCTCGTGCCGCAGAATGATCATTTTCAAACATGTTTATAATCGCATCCCACAGAAGTTCCAGATCCTCTTCTGTAAAACCAGTCGTTTTTCGTGCCAGATTCGCAGAAATAAATCCTTCCGCACGATACAATGCATACGGAACAATACTTTTTCTTCCCATTTCTGTACTCTTGTTCTCTGCATCTTTTTCTGTTGTAATTGCCACACGGGTAATTGTAACTTCCTGACTGATTACCGGATCAATACTTCTTGCAAATCCAATCTGAACTGGTCCCCGTACCTGTCCACAATTCAGAGAAGCTTTTACAAATGTAGTCATAACAGCTCCAAAGGTTCTAATATCGTAGTAATTCTCACACATGTAATTTCTCAGTTTCAAGTCTACATCCAGATCACTTTTTTTCAATTTTTTTAAGGCTTCCGTAACCTTTTTATCTTCTGTGTCTTTTATTCCAACACTTTCACATGCTGTTCTGTCACTGCGGTTCAACGGTACATCTTCTTTAATATAAATTTTATAGCCCTGTTCATCTTCCTTTACAGTTTCTACGTAATTTCGGATTTTTCTTTTCAGGCAGACATCTGTAACAAGTCCCAGTCCACTTTCCGGATCGATTCGAGGCATATTTCCGGCATCTGGATCTCCGTTTGGATTACCATTTTCCACGTCAAACAAAACTACAAACTCGTATCTGTTCTTAATAACCTCACTCATTTATTTTTCCTCCCGTTTTTCATATTTTTTCTGCATCTGATGGTAATAACCAAGAATAAATTTTCCCTGTTCTTCCAAAGACAAGCGTTTGGGATATATTTCAAGCTTATTCATAATCTCTGTCAGAAGCTTTTCATAATATATCTTTGAGCGTTCTTTTTCCCTTTCCAATTTCTTGATATGGCTGTTTTTTAATTTAATCAGTACTGGAAATACCGATGCCGGTGTAGCACATGCTGAGTTAAAATATCGATCCCGAATTGTAGACTTTATTCCTGGATTTGCATCTATCTGAATAGATTCCAGAACAGAAAATAATCGTCCCAACACATACGCTGTATCTGTACTTTCTTCATTTAATCCCATATATGTAGCCCCCTCCATATTTTTGTAATTTTTTATCATATATGCTTTTATGATTGCAGCTCTTTCCCACGTAACTCTTCCCTGCTCCGACCGTATTCTAATCAACGTATCTGTATACAGACTCGCAGGATATCTGGCATCCTGCAAAATTGCCGAAAGAACCATTGCCGCCATATTCGAAACAGGTCTTTTATCCTTGAAATTAAGATTTGCAGTTGCCTTAAGCATATCATCCACGCCAAGATACTCATAATCAACCCAGCTTGGTCTTATGATTTTCATCCGCTCATAATGCTGTGCCAGATTTTTTATAATATTTCCAAATGAATTCTGATAAAAAAATCTCACTGATAATCTGGCTGCATTAGGTGCAAGGCACAAAATATAAAATTTCTGCGATGGATTTAACTCTATATCATCAACCACAACTGGTCTGTTATTTTTGAGATTCTCAAAAATATTATGAATTTCTTCCTGATTGTCTTTTACTGGATTTAACAGTGCCAATAACACATCCTGATACTCTTGTTTTGCCGCTTCTGCCCAATAGACAATCATTGAATCTCCAATAGAAAATGTATATTTTCTTTGCGCCAAAAGATAATTCAGCGCACTTGTATATGCAAACTCGGCATATTTTCCAACAGGGGCATTATAGCTCTGTTCTTTTCCATAGGATTCAAATGCCGGTGCATTAAAAGAAACCAGTGCTGCGCCGCTCGACTGAGCCCCTGGAACACCTTTTATATTTCTGTGGATTCTCGAGATCTCTGTTCTTTCTCCTGTTACCAGACAGATCCCTCCTGCATCAGACACATTTTCTTTATTGTTGTTATCCCATATCTGTCCAATTTCATCGTCATCCTGTGCATATTTTTCGTTCATACAGAAAATAAGATTCCCGCCATCTGTAATGTCTTCCCATTTTTCCATAACACCTGGATTTTCTTTTGCTTTCTCCGGATTCCATTTACGAAAAAAAGCACAGATAGCCTGAGCCATTTCACCAGAAGCATTCTGTAATAAATTCAAATGTCTTTCTTTCGCTGCTTCAAAACATTCCTGAATTCGTTTTCCAGTACCATCTTTATCAATGCCAAGCAGATATTTTGAATTATCACATAAAAAATTAGATGAAACTCCAGAAGAACGTGTTACCATTGCAGGGACTGTCATGGGCCGTGGAATCCAACTCTGTTTTTTTCCCATTTGTTCTTCTCTTTTGAGCCAGACTATATTTTTTATATCTCCATTCTTAGACAAATTGATTCCATAGGAAACCTTCGCCTGGCACCATCCTTGTCTCGGCAATTTTCCCTGCTTTGCTAAATTTTCATAATACTCCATCAACGCCTGCAGTATCATCGAACCACCTCGCAATTCCGCAAGTCTATCACCCCTTGCTTCATAATTGCTCTGAAAAACATCGGCATGAGATTTTCTTTGTCTGAATAGTCAAAATCATACAGCATAAATCCAAGGTCTTTCTCATCCACATCATCATATGCCGTACAAATTTCTTCTTCCTGACATAATTCAAAATTTGCTGGAAATTCACGACATCCAAAATATGGCATATGGTAACATTCTCCCCTTCTCAGCCTTCTCATGATAATGTCTTTAAACTTTCCCGGATTATCTGTTTCATTCGCTTTTTCAGTCATTTCAAAATGAGCTTCAATAACATACTCCACATCACTCAGCAGTAATGATGCCCTCTGTACAATTTCTTCTTTCGTACTTAAGTACAACGGTTTCTTCCCACCATTATAAGATTCGAGTACTTTGCTTGCTGACACCTTACTTTTTACTTCATTTCTCCGCACACTGGTAAACTTGATTGGTTTTTTTACGTAAATTTTGTCAATAACCCAACGCATACCAGGATGCCAGTAAACAGCTTCCAGAATTCCTCGTGCTGCTGACGGTGTCATTACATCATAGGAACATCGTTCCACTTTCATTTCTGGTCTGGAAAACAAAGCATAACTTCCCCAGACTCTGACCTTTACCCCCATACCCATAAGCAATTCCTCTTTTCTGTGCTATAATATTTCTCCAGCCTTATAGCATGCCGCTATATACTCTCTTGACTGATAATAAAAATCCGTATTGTAATCCGAAATGTGCCGGTCTATCCAGGAATGATAAATTTCCCAAATTCCCTTTTCAATCTCGACATCACCATATATATCCTCGATCAGCCGCTCATATACCTCTCCAATATCCCAATAATCAGGAACTGTATACTTACATGCTGACACATTATCAAAATCGCCCTCTGTAATTCCACATCGTTCAATAAATTCTGTAGCCACTTTTTCTATTGGTTCACAGTGAAATACATCTGCGTATTTATAAATTTGTTGTAGATTTTTCCTGCCAAGATAATCTACAATTTTGGAACGAGGCTGTTTCTCCAGTCTTCCCATATATTCAATCAGACTGCAGGTAAAGAAAAGATTATTATTATTTTTCGCTGCCATATACAACCTCGCTTCCTACAAATTTAAGTGTGTCTAATGCCTGAATTGTATGAAAACTGATCTGATGTGTCGGATATTTGAATTTTACCAGTTCCCAGAAAGCAGCTCTTGAAATTTTGCCATCCAGATAGTTCTGCAGATAGTTGTAGATTGTATCATCTGCCATTGGACCTTCTACGATATCATATGAATGAGATTGTCCGTTTCGACAGGCAATGATAAAATCCAGCCATTCTTCAGTCATTTTTTCAAATTTAAGGATTTTTAATTCCGTGTTTGCTGTATATTCATATTTATTAATATATCCCTTCTCTCCATATCTTGTTGCCCAACGCTCGGCTTGCTTTTCAATGTTTGTGCAATAGAAGCCAAAATAGAAATCTTTGTTGAATCTGGCTCTCCTGATTTCCGGATATTCTACGATTTCTTTACTTCCGTGATATAAAATCATATGGAACTCCTTTTTCTGTAAATTATAATTATATCGATAAATTATCTTTTATATTCATCTAATATCTTAAATATACTATACTTATATAGAATATACAATACTCATCTTCAAATTATTTATATCTAAATTTATTGAATTCTATATAAGTCTATATTATACTTTATATAAGTCAGGAACTATCCTGTGGATTGAAATAATAACTTTAGTTATAATAATCTAAATATGGGGAGCTAAAAGCAGTTAAATACTTTTAGCTCCCCATTCTATCTCAATATATTTTTATACATAGAGGGCCATTCCATAATCAATATCCAGATTTAGTCCTGTCTCCTCGGAATATTGTTCTGAATCGGTCAGCACGTAAAAATCCTGAATATCTTCTGAAACAGGTCGAAGCATACCAGCACCATTATACTTATCAAACTCCTGCTCATAGACATTTACACAGTATTGTGTGGCCCGTCTCATTCCTGATCTTGTAAATCCTTTCAGCTTAAGATCCTGCAATATTTCCTGTGCTTCCTCTTCTCTGTTTATAAAAATTGTCTTCGTATTTTCCTCAATCAACCTGAATTCTTTTCCGACTCTGGCAAAGTTATGTAGTCCACCTTTTAATTCTTCGCAGATTTTCTTTTTATCCAGACTTTCTCCTCGCACATGATAAAGCATTTGGAAATATTTTGTTACAGTTTCTAAATCTTCGATTTTACATTCATCCGCAAGCAGACTCTCAGAAATATCAATCTGCAATTGCTGTCCTGGAACTTTTTCACTTTCCTCAAATTGAAAAATCACAACTTTACTTTCTTCTGCCGTCCGGTCACCCTCGCGGTTACATCTTCCCGCCGCTTGGATCATAGAATCTATTCCTGCGATTTGTCTGTACACCGTATAAAAATCCAAGTCTACACCAGCTTCCACCAAACTGGTTGAAATAAGGATACATTTTTCTTTATTGACCAGACTCTCTTTTACCTGTTTTAATACACGTTTTCGATGTTTTGGATACATACTTGTAGATAAATGAAAAACGCCTTCACCCTTTAGTTCACGGTATATTTTCTGTGCTCTTTTCTTTGTATTCACAATGCACAATGCCTGTTTTTCTTTCAGGAGGAAGCTTTGCAGTGCTTCTTCTGACAGTTTTCCGATGCTTTCAAAATGCACTCTCTTGAAGAATTTAAACTGATCTTCCATTCTTGGACAAAGTTCTGTAATCTGTCTTATATTTTTAAAAAATGGATCTAAGGCTGGCTGTGTTGCCGTGCACAATACTGCTGTTGCCTCGTAATTCACTACCAGTTCTTCTATTGCAGCCAAACATGGTTTCAGATAATCATTCGGCAGCATTTGCGCTTCATCAAATATGATCACGCTGTTTGCCATGTTGTGAAGTTTCCTGCATTTCGATGACTTATTTGCAAACAAAGATTCAAAAAACTGTACATTTGTAGTAACTACTACTGGTTTGTCCCAGTTTTCGGAAGCTAATTGCATCGGTTTCAATTCTTCTGTGCTCTCATAATCCACGTTGTAATGATTCTCCAGCACATTCTGATCTCCCAGTTTTTTGCGAAAAACTTCTGCATTTTGTTCAATAATGCTGGTATATGGAATCACATAAATGATTCGATCCATATTATGTTTTACTGCATGTCTTAATGCAAACGCCAATGATGCAATTGTTTTTCCTCCACCAGTCGGCACAGTCAGGCGGAAAAGTCCCTTTTCTTTTTCTCCGGCTTCCAGACATGCTCTCAAGATTTCTGTCCTTCTGCCATTTACACTTTCAGGTTCTTTATTTTCAAGCCATCCTGCGATATGTTGCTCCAGTTTTTCTAAAAGCTGTGGCATACTTTCTCCCCGTTGCCGTCCGGTATTTCCATTTGTCATAAATTCTTCGGTATCGAGAAAATCTGCATCTACAAGGCAGGAATACAGCATTCGCATAAACATACTTAAAGAAAACTCTGCATTTTTAGTTTTATTTATGTCAATAGGTACTGTCTTTAATTCTGGAATATGAACTTCTTTTTCATATGCTTGAAAATCTTCTATTTTTTTCTTTCTTCTCCCTTTTAGAGTTGGGAAATTTCCTGCATCGCTGTCTCCACCATCATCCGGTAAACCAGCATGATGACCTGCAATACAGTATTCCAGAAATGGATACATTCCTCCCAGCTCCAGACAAACTCTCGCTCCTGCTGTAGCATGATCTACTTTTATCTTCTCGCCCCGAACCCGTCGTTGAAACTTCTCGCTGTATTTTCCCAGATCATGCATCATTCCACAGCAATATCCCCATTCACCTTTACCAAAGGCTTCCGCAAAACCTCTTGCTTTTTCAGCTGTTCCGGTTAGGTGGTCTAATAATAGTTGTTCTCTTTCTTTCTCTCGATGTGCTAGATATTTCATACGTTTTTCTCCTACTTTAATTCACGTTCCCATGTAAGGAACGACTGACTATGCCATTCGATGAATGTGTTGTAATGATATTTCAATCCACGTTCCCACGTGGGGAACGACCACTGTATCTGCAAGACCAGCACTTACTCCAAGATTTCAATCCACGTTCCCGCGTGGGGAATGACGTCATTGGCTTTTTTGCCTGGGGCAACTTCAACGATTTCAATCCACGTTCCCGCGTGGGGAATGACGTCATTGGCTTTTTTGCCTGGGGCAACTTCAACGATTTCAATCCACGTTCCCGCGTGGGGAATGACAGTGATTGCCTGGCTTTGTATAAGCCATTTATATATTTCAATCCACGTTCCCGCGTGGGGAATGACAGGTAAAAGCTTTCAGCGTTTCCAGGACCAGTCTTATTTCAATCCACGTTCCCGCGTGGGGAATGACGATCCAGGAGACGGAAGCAGCCTGTCCTTGCGGAATTTCAATCCACGTTCCCGCGTGGGGAATGACAGTCAAGGCCGGTCAGGGTTGTAAGGTCAAATGGAATTTCAATCCACGTTCCCGCGTGGGGAATGACGTTAGGGTTCATGGATGATCTACACGAAGAATTTATTTCAATCCACGTTCCCGCGTGGGGAATGACATACCAGAGGATTAACAGCTAAAGACAACGAGGATTTCAATCCACGTTCCCGCGTGGGGAATGACAACTATTTTTCAGATGCCAGAAAGCTCAGAGGTAATTTCAATCCACGTTCCCGCGTGGGGAATGACTTGCACGATAGTATTTCTCATACTCTGTTTTATTATTTCAATCCACGTTCCCGCGTGGGGAATGACAACCATGAAAAATATGAGGAGGAAAAGAACATGATTTCAATCCACGTTCCCGCGTGGGGAATGACTTGTTTTTCTGGTAAATGTTACTCCTCCCAGGCTTATTTCAATCCACGTTCCCGCGTGGGGAATGACCTCCAGCCGTTCCTCTGGCTTTACTGAATCATCATTTCAATCCACGTTCCCGCGTGGGGAATGACCATATTTTTTGAGTTTTTTATTATATCTTCCAAATTTCAATCCACGTTCCCGCGTGGGGAATGACCAATGTCGATGGTCTTATCAGCTGCAATCAAAAATATTTCAATCCACGTTCCCGCGTGGGGAATGACCGCCCGCCATCTTAAATAGTGCCAATAATACATCAATTTCAATCCACGTTCCCGCGTGGGGAATGACAAAAAGCCGAGATTCTGCAAATACGATCACAATATTTCAATCCACGTTCCCGCGTGGGGAATGACACAGGAACAACAACTTCAGCATCACAAAAAGCAGATTTCAATCCACGTTCCCGCGTGGGGAATGACCAATAACGGATATCTGGATATCCTGCATATGATCATTTCAATCCACGTTCCCGCGTGGGGAATGACGCCATATAAACAGTTTTTAGGACCCGACACAAATTTCAATCCACGTTCCCGCGTGGGGAATGACCATGATCGAATTAAGGGAAATGATTACGCGAAGAATTTCAATCCACGTTCCCGCGTGGGGAATGACGTCCCGCCGACTGTTTTTCTTACTCCGATAATTGATTTCAATCCACGTTCCCGCGTGGGGAATGACGGCGTAGTGCAAGAAAACATCGACGAGAGTTTGATATTTCAATCCACGTTCCCGCGTGGGGAATGACTGGGATTCGTAATCATCAGGATCACAGAGATGGATTTCAATCCACGTTCCCGCGTGGGGAATGACACTGATCCAGATGATCCTGACAGGCATCATTCAATTTCAATCCACGTTCCCGCGTGGGGAATGACAAAGAGTGGGACATAGATACCACAGACTTATATGAATTTCAATCCACGTTCCCGCGTGGGGAATGACGTTCTTGATGGTCTGCTGGACCTCAGCAGACATGATTTCAATCCACGTTCCCGCGTGGGGAATGACTTCGTGGTCTCCACGCCTCCATCCATAGAGGTCTATTTCAATCCACGTTCCCGCGTGGGGAATGACGGCCCGCGAGGTGTACAAGAGAGCTCTCCTGCATCAATTTCAATCCACGTTCCCGCGTGGGGAATGACCTTCCTGCGAACCGTCTCCTGCATTCTTCTTCAATTTCAATCCACGTTCCCGCGTGGGGAATGACGATCCAGGAGACGGAAGCAGCCTGTCCTTGCGGAATTTCAATCCACGTTCCCGCGTGGGGAATGACAGTCAAGGCCGGTCAGGGTTGTAAGGTCAAATGGAATTTCAATCCACGTTCCCGCGTGGGGAATGACTTGTACGAGGCTTGCAAGAAACTTGCTGAGTATATTTCAATCCACGTTCCCGCGTGGGGAATGACGACCGCCCCCAACATTTACCCAGCATTTTTTCTTTATTTCAATCCACGTTCCCGCGTGGGGAATGACAATGTTTATAAAAGAAGATGATCTTAAATTAAATATTTCAATCCACGTTCCCGCGTGGGGAATGACAGCAAAATCAAACAAATTTAACTCTATATTTTTGTATATATAATACAATTTTTCATTTAATAATTGTTTCTTACATCATTTTTTTACTTTGTCAATTTTATTTATAGAGTTTTTAAGATTTTTTATAGTGCGAACCTTCCAGTGATTTTATGTGCGCTCTCAGTTCGCACTCCAGACAAATTTAACTTTCTAATCCAATCTGAATTTTTTCATTTTGATGGTCAAGTCCTTTTTTGTGTGTAAATTCCCTTTAGGTATAAAAAGTATTACGCCGCAAGCATTTTTTGTTGTTCAATAGCAATCAAGCGTAACTGCTTTTTACAATGCGATAGTGCTGTTTTATCTTTTTTACTTATATTGAGTTTTTGTTCTAGTGAATACCGCTCATGC
>NZ_JAHLQA010000001.1 GCF_018918125.1 Blautia sp. MSJ-19 | reverse complement strand
TCATTATAAAGATTTGAGGATAAAACGATTTCCTTTTTAACGGAATCGCGATTTCCAGTAAAGCGGAAAGGTGATTTCCATCCACCGGACAGGTGATGGATCTCAGCCCGGATTATTCACTTGTCAGCAATAAAGAAAATATCGACACTTCCACCCCTACGGGGAAGTTGATGCTAACCATGATTGGCGCAATCAATGAATTTGAAAGATACAATCTTTTGGAACGTCAACGTGAGGGAATAGCTATAGCAAAAAGGAATGGGAAATATACAGGGGGAAAACGAAAAAACATTCCTAATTTTGAAAACGGATATCAGCGTTATTTACGTCGGGAAATATCCAAAGTAGCACTTGCAAAAGAATTAAGAATCAGCAGACCAACACTTGACAAACTTATCAAGGAATACAAGGAGGAACACACTAATGCAAACAAATAATTTTCAAGAATTGATTAAAGAGTACGAAGCACATTGCCAGAACATCTCAACGCAAGAATATACTGATATTCTGTATGAATTATCATTTTCTATAGCTTGTGCCGTTTTAAAAATAACTGTACTTAAAACAGGCAATCCGCAACTTGCAGATTTAAAATCCGAATTATGTAAAGATTATTCAACTTTAAGACTGGTTAACTCTGGTACAGTAACTGATTCACGTGATCTTGAATATTTAATACGCAACCCACTAGGAGACGGAATGGACTTAGTTCACACGGCATCTGCAACTATTATCGACCAGACACAGCAAAAAGGATATGCTACAGGTTTTATGGGAACTCCATATAAAGAGCGCAGATTAAAGAAAAAAGTCTGGATTAAAAAAACCGACAGTATTAACGGTTGGGAAACTATAGAAACCACTCCTATACAGGAAATTTACAAGGCGGTCAGACGTGAGATAGAACACAGTCGAGCAATGAGTACAGACGCAAGAAATGGCTATACATATCTGGAAGAAATAGCACAAGATAGCGAAACAGGCGAGAAAACACAGGTATATAAACGCTTAATCAAATATGCTGATTTAGGCGGCTGTGCTATGGCATCCCCGTATGACAGTGTTGAAAACACTGTATTAAATCACAGTACTGGAAGACAAGGTACACTGTATAGCGCAGACACCTCCACGGCGCAAAATATGGAACAAATGATAGAATGTTTATCACTTACGCAAAAACAATCTGTGATCTTACAGTTACGATTAAGCGGCTATGGTTTTAAAGCTATATCAACGTACCTTGGTATTACATCCGAAGCCGCACGAAGTACAATGAAAGGCGTACAGAAAAAGGCAATATCTGAATTGCAATTACCAGATTATCTTATCGAACGACTGCAAACGGTAAATCATAATAACAAATTAACCAACAATGACAAGGCGACTATCAAGCAAATGTTTGATGACGGTTATACAATGGCTTATATTGCCGAACAATTCAATGTTTCCAAAATGACAATCAGCCGTGTTATAAATGGTCGGAAAGACAGACAGGTACGGAGATAGCATGTACATTCATGTTGATACAATCGAACAATACAAAGTTCTGCAATATATTAAACGGCACTTTTTCATGGATAAAATAACCATAACCAAAATCAATCAAACCTCTCTCTGCGTTACCGACTATACCAATGAATGCTTGATATTCGAATACTTTAACGGAACAATAATCACACATGAAGCAAAAAACAGGGGATTTTAACCCCCCTGTTTTTCTTTCTTTAAAATAAGCATATTACCACATATGTTTACACCGATTACATTTATACTGTTTTCCTATTGTGGATGAAGCTACGCCTAAAGTAGCCGTTGACACTGCCCTATTAGTAACCGTTATTCTCTTAGTATTTTTACTTCCACAATTCGGGCATTTAGGGTGCTGTGCATCTTGCAATTCCTGTTGTTTTTTTGCCAACTCTGCCGCCCTGACCTTGCGTTCTTCAACTTTCTTCTCATAACTATCTACGCTTTGTTTTACTAGTGTAAGGTCTTCACGTGCTTGATTTTTTGCATAGATAGTAACAATCCAGGCTATTCCACAAAAGAATGTTGCAAAACCACAGAACAGTATTGCAAACCCCAGATCACCGTTCTCACTGTAATTCCAACTCAAAACCGTTAAGACAGCAAAAAGCAATGTTAAAATTGCCAGAACAGGAATTGTTCTTGTATTGCCTTTTATCTGCATTTCCAATTTTGTAACGGCATCTCTCTGACGTTGTTCTTCTGTAGCCTTTTTTTGCCGTTCTTCTAAAATTCTCTTTTCATTTTCTGCTTTCAATCTAGCCTGTTTAGCTTCTTCTTCCCTTACTCTTTGATAATGGTTCTTTATTGCATAACCACAATTAGGACAAGCTTCTGCGGTATCGGAAACATTTTCTCTTCCGCATTCTGGACATTTTACCAGTGCCATACACTGCCTCCTGTGTATTCGTATTTTAATATCGTTTTAGTATTCGTTTTCTGAATATATATTATCATATCAAAATAAACTACAATTATCAAGAGAGGTGGTGCATAAATTGGAAAAATTCATTGCTTACAAACCAGAAAAAGAAGTAATATCTTTACGCATTCCAATAGAAATATTAAGAGACATAGATAATAAATCAGCAACCATTGGCATCAGCCGAAATGAAATGATTAATCAGATGATAGTTTATGCCCTTAGAAACATGGACGACACTTTATCAGAATAATAACGGGAAAAAAAGAGGACTGATTTTTCAGTCCAATTTTTGTATACGCTATATAATTATTAGATGTTATGTCACTTCTTTTCACGATCTCAAATGGTACAAAACTGGTACAAATGCACATTGTTCTCACGGATAACTCCATGATATACAGGACATTAGAGATTAAAACAAACTGTCACCATGACTTATACCCTCGGCAGTGTCATCGGTGCTCTTCTCGGTGGCAGTCTGATCGATCAGTCTGGTGTCAGCACTATGCTGCTCTTTGCGTCCATTGCCAGTATCATCGGAGCTGTTATCCTCTTTTTCTTTACAGAACGTACTGCTGACTGATCATGCCACAAATTTGCGAAGCTTTCTGGAAAGCCCATAAGCCAGCACAATCTTGATCACATCCGGAATAATAAATGGAATGACACACCATCCCAGAACAGTCGCAAGTCCCACCGGACCGTTTGCCTTACTGTAAACTACCATAAACCACGCAGTACCAAACGCATAGCATACAAGCAGTCCTACGATCATAGATATAATCTGCATCACGGATTTTTTACCTGGGAGCTTTTCCATTGCCCACATAACCAATGCGGAAAAAAGGAAACCAATGATATATCCTCCAGTCGTTCCTGCAAGAACACCAATGCCTCCTGAAAATCCGGCAAATACCGGCACTCCGATCGCGCCAAGCAGGATAAATACCAGTACGGAAAGTGTACCTCTTTTCCCGCCAAGAACTCCTACCGCTACAAAAACGCCAAAGGTCTGCAAAGTGAACGGAACTGCTGCCGGAATAGAAATCCAGGAACAGATTGCCATGATCACCGCAAACACGGCAATATACACAATATCATACGTTTTACTTCTGGTTGTTGCTATTGTACTCATATCTTCCTCCTCGTGATAAAAAGTTTTTTGTTATCTCTTTAACAATTTATCACAGAGAAGTTTCGCTGTCAACCAATTTCAAAAAGAGGTTTACATTTGTGCTATTGCATCTAAATGTAAGCCTCTTTTGTTAAAACGAATTTATTTGTGATGTACATATACCTCCATCTGATTATATGGAATCACAATTCCGTTTGCATCAAATTCTTCTTTGATTTTCTGATTCAGTCGCCATTTCGTCGGCCAGTAGCTTTCTGTCGGAACCCATACTCTCAGTCCCATGATCACCGCACTGTCTGCAAGCTCGTCCACAAACACAACCATTTCTCTGCTGTCACTTTTTGTATCCGGATCTTCTCTGAGAATCTCCTCAAGGATCTTCTTTGCCTTCTGAATATCAGCCTCATAAGAAATCCCCACCTTGATTTCAAGTTTACGGTTTTCTTTTGCCGTCACATTGATGATCGTACTGTTGGATAAAGTTCCGTTTGGTACAACAATCTTTTTATTATCAATGCTGAGCAGGGTGGTATAGCAGATTTCAATTTTGGCAACTGTTCCTTCACAGCCATTTGCCTGATCCTGAATGATATAATCGCCTACTACAAAAGGTTTGAACAGTAAAAGAAGCACTCCTCCCGCCAGATTTGCAAGTCCGCCCTGCAATGCCAGACCAACGGTCACACCTGCCGTACCCAGAAGTGCTGCAACAGAAGATTCTTTGACACCAAGACTTACTCCGATATTAATGATCAGCAGCACATACAACACTGCTTTTCCGGCAGACGATGCAAACTGAATCACTCCCGCATCTACATTGGCCCGTTCAAGAGATCGTCTCATAACCTTCAGTAACCACTGGATGATCTTTCTTCCTACAAAAAAGACAAAGATTGAAAGAACAACTTTCAGACAGAACCCCATAAAGGTCGGAACCTGATTTTCCAGATACTGTTTAAAATTCAAAAGATCTTTCAGGCTGTCCCTCACACTGCCGATTCCCATCTCCTGCAGACTTTCATCCACTTTATTGACTGTTTCAGTGACTGTATCCATACTAGAACTCCCTTCTGTTTTTCTTACAGATGTTATGTAACATCATACCGCATTCTGCTGGTCATTCTGTATTTTTAATATAGCATGATTTTCCTTCAAATGCTATTTTATATATTTAAAATACTCATATAGAGTGATATAATGGAAATGCTTATATTATTATACTTTTTATTACGGAGGAAAACATGCATATTATCATTGTCGGGTGCGGCAAAGTAGGCAGCACCCTTGCAGAGCAATTGCAGGAAGAAGATACTGATCTTACATTGATCGATACAGACGCTGATGTCATTAACAATCTTACAGAAGACATTGATGCCATGGGTATTGTCGGAAACGGTGCCAGTATTAATACCCTTATGGAGGCCGGTGTAAAAACTGCCGATATCATGATTGCAGTCACAGCTTCCGATGAGCTGAATCTGCTCTGTTGTCTGATTGCACAAAAAACCGGGCACTGTCAGACGATTGCCCGTGTGCGTAACCCTATCTACAGCAAAGAAATCGGTTTTATTCAGGAGCGCCTTGGTCTTTCTATGATCATTAACCCAGAACTTGCCACTGCCCGTGAAATCTCAAGACTTTTGCGTTTTCCGGCAGCTATCAAAATCGATCCGTTCTCAAAGGGCCGCGTAGAACTGCTCAAGTTCAAAGTACTCCCTGAATTCGGTCTGGACGGCATGTCCGTCTCTCAGATTACTGATAAATATCGTTGTGATGTGCTGTTCTGCGCCATCGAGAGCAAAACAACTTTAAGCATTCCGGGTGGTGATCATCTGGTACACAACGGCGATTTTATTTCTATCATCGCAACACCAAAGAACACTGCACTTTTCTTTAAAAAGATCGGACTTAAGACCCATCAGGTTCGAAATACCCTGATCATCGGTGGTGGTACAATTTCCTACTACCTCGCAAAAGCGTTGTCCGATCTCAAAATCAATGTCAAAATTATTGACAAAAACAAAGAACGCTGTGAAGAACTCAGTGAAATGCTGCCAAATACCACCATCATCTGTGGCGATGGCACTGACCGTTCTCTGCTTATGGAAGAAGGGCTTTCCACTGTAGAATCTTTTGTTACTCTTACCAATATGGATGAAGAAAACATCTTCCTTTCCTTATCTGCCAAAAACCTGACACAGGCAAAACTGATTGCAAAAGTAAATCGTCTGCCTTACAAGGATGTCATCGACGAGCTGGATATCGGAAGTGTAATTTATCCAAAATATATCACTTCAGATTCTATTCTCCGCTACGTACGTGCGATGCAGAATACCATCGGAAGTAATGTAGAAACACTCTACCATGTCCTTGATAATCAGGCGGAAGCTCTTGAATTTATCATTCGTGACAATTCACCGGTTGTTGGAATTCCGCTTTCAAAACTCAACCTGAAGAGTAATCTTCTTGTCTGCTGTCTGACCCGTGGGGGTACTGTCAGAATTCCAAGAGGACAGGATTCTATACAGATTGGTGACAATGTCATCATCGTCACCACCCATAAGGGACTTCGCGATATCCGCGATATCCTTGCATAAAAAGAGGTAGATACAGATGAATTTTCGTATTATTGCTTATATTGTCGGATGGGTGTGTAATTTTCAGGCAATGTTCATGGTTCTGCCATCCATCACCGCACTGATTTATCAGGAAAACGAATTTTTTACCTTCCTGATCTCGATGATGATCTGTCTGGCTGTTGGTATTCCTTTGACTGTCAGAAAACCCAAAAACAAGGTTTTTTATACAAAAGATGGCTGCGTTGCGGTAGCTTTAAGCTGGCTGGCCCTGTGTATCTTTGGTGCTGTACCATTTGTACTGAGTTCCGCAATTCCTCATCCAATTGATGCCTTCTTCGAAACCGTATCCGGATTTACTACGACCGGATCCAGTATTCTGACGGATGTGGAAGTGCTTCCGCATTGTGTCACAATCTGGCGAAGTTTTACGCACTGGATCGGTGGCATGGGAGTTCTGGTATTTCTTCTTTCCCTGCTTCCACTTGCCGGTGGATATCACATGAATCTTATGAAAGCAGAAAGCCCTGGACCTTCTGTCAGTAAACTGGTGCCAAAAGTTCAGCAGACCGCCAAGATTCTTTATACTATTTACATTGGAATGACACTGATTCAAATCGTTCTTCTTCTAATCGGTCGGATTCCACTGTTTGATACTCTTTGTATCGCTTTTGGTACTGCAGGCACCGGTGGTTTCGGTATCGCCAATGACAGTATGGGAAGCTACAGCACTTACTGTCAGGTTGTCACAACTGTTTTTATGATTCTCTTCGGAGTCAACTTCTCCGCATATTACCTGCTCCTTACCAAAAAATTTGTACAGGCTTTCAAGTTCGAAGAGGTTCGTTACTACTTTGGAATCATTCTCGCTGCCATCCTGGTCATCGGATTAAACACCGCACACCTGTTTCGAAATCTGGGCGAGGCTTTTCAGCAGGCAGCATTTCAGGTTGGTTCCATTATCACGACGACCGGATTTTCCAGTACGGATTTCAACCAATGGCCCGCCCTGTCCAAAACGATCCTGGTCCTTCTGATGTTTGTAGGTGCATGTGCCGGAAGTACCGGAGGTGGAATTAAAGTTTCCAGAATCCTGATTCTGTGCAAGGCTGCCAAAAAAGAGTTCCAGTTATATCTGCATCCAAATGCTGTGAAAAAAATTAAAATGGATGAAAAAACGATCGGACATGATATTTTAAGATCCACTAATATCTATCTGAGCGTTTATCTTCTTATTTTTGCAGCATCTGTTCTGCTGATCTCACTTGATAACTTTGATCTTGTTACAAACTTTACAGCAGTTACCGCAACCTTAAACAATATCGGTCCTGGTCTGGAAATCGTAGGCCCTATGGGAAATTTCAGTTCTTTCTCCTACCTTTCCAAATGCGTCTTGATCTTTGATATGCTGGCCGGACGATTGGAAATCTTTCCGCTGATTCTTCTCTTCTTTAAGGGAACCTGGAAAAAATTCTAAAAAACAGCTCCTCTGGTTTTTATGCCGGAGGAGTTTTTTCTGCCAAAATACTCACTGAATATGCTCAAATTATGAACACTATTCTTCACAATTTCTTAAAATTCACATCACATTTTTTTCACATTTGTTCGGTATAGTATAAGACATAGAAGGCTGAACGCTTTCTATAAAATATTTTTCTTTTTCATACGCGCCGGTACGAAAGTACCGGCCTCCTTCCATTTATGGAGTTTTTTACTTTTATTTATTTTCTTATACTGAAAAAATGCTCTGTAGTTTCTCATTTCACTACAGAGCATTTTCTTTTTGCTTTTCTTTATTCTCTTTTCAGAAAACTTTTACTGCAAATTCTCGCTGATCGTCTGCCAGATACTGCTGTTTTCGAACCCAAGCTTCCACTGGGCAACGCCTCCCAGGTTATACTTTGGAATCAGTTTCACTTTTTCAGCAATCGACTGCGCATCTTCCATCCAGATCTGATAGGTAGAATTATCTTTCTCAAAAGTTGCATAATTCTGACTGACGCTTCCATCCCATACAGGCTCCACTCCATTTTCCGTAAGCACATTCTGCGCCTCATCCATACCGATTGCCTCACTGGTCAATGCGCCACCCGTCGTTTTCCAGAGTCTTGTATAAAATGGTATTGCAAGAATCGTTCTTTCTGCAGGTGTTTCCGCAATTGTATCCTGTACACCCTGTTCCACCCATGGAAGAGAAGCTACAGAACCCGCGTCAGAACCAACATAATGTTCATCATACCCCATGATCACAATATAGTCCACAACCAGTCCCTGTTCTTTTCGGTCATAATGACTTGTAAAGTCTTCCGGTACCGGATTATCAACAGAAAGTACCAGATTGTTCTTATGACATTCTATTGAAAGTTCCCGTAAGAACTCCAGAAAATGAGGTCCCGCATCTTCACTGAGTGTCTCAAAATCTACATTGATTCCATCCAATCCGACTTCTGTCGCCGACTGAATCAGCTGCTGGATCATGTTCTGTCTGGATGCAAGCTGAGAAAGCGTTTCTGTTGTGCTGACTTCTGCGGTAAAGTTATCGATCAGTCCCCAAACTTTCAGACCCCTTTCATGTGCCAGCGTCACATAATCCGCTGAAGCAATATTTCCAATATTCCCTGATGTATCCTGTATATAATACCATGTCGGAGAAATCACATTCACACCACTGATATTCGCAATTGTATCTGCCAGATAGGCATTTGCATCCTGACTGGTCACCTGATGCCAGCTCATGTTTACCTTGCCGTCCATAGTAAGATACGTATATTGTTCTTTCTCCTCAAAAGACTTTTCAAAATCTTTTGATTCCGCAGCCGAAATCTTGTCCTTCTGCACATATCCAATATAGCCATCCATGGTAGCAACTTTTGCCCAGTCCTCCAATTCTTCCAGATAGATCAATGTATCCCCAGCATTTATATCTGTAAGAATCGGTGATTTGATTCCTCCCTGATAACGAATACTGGTATCTTTTTTCACTGTTGTTGCATTAACTCCGGTAAACTGATACTGAATTGCGATCCTGTTCGGATTTTCATAAATATAAACATCCAAATCTGTAAACTTCTGCACAAATGCCAGACGCAGATATACATTTCCATCTTTCAGCCAGACATCGCCATCTCCTGACTCTGATGCAGGATAATACTGCAGCTCTGATGGAGTCGCATAGAGAATCTGCTGATCATTGCTGTCCCAGTAGTATCTCTGATTCAGATATGTATTTACCATATCCAACGGTAAGTATACCTGATCTCCTGATTTCAGTGCATGCTCTTCCATAATACTACTTCCCAGTACAACTGCCATTTCACCTTCAACAGGCTGTCCATAATACTCCGTAAGATCCATTCGTTCTTTGGTCGGAATATATTTCCTGATAAAATGTGTACCTAATCCAACGATCGCCAGTATCAAAATCAGAATACAGACAATCATAACCGGCATAACCTGCCTGTTCTCTCGTTTTTTTGCTCTACGCTTCATCTGTTTCTCCCTTTTTATTCAGAAAACACTGTAGTTATTCTGCTTTTTCGTTTAGGTGTATACTATGATATTATAACATGTTTTGCATGCAATGTATTAACTATTTAGTAAATTTTAATATTTACCAGCTATTTCAAAGGGATTTTCTGACATGGTCAAGTATGAGAGGGGGAAACTGCGCCTTGGTCCGAAAATCCCTTTTTCTCCTTTATGTACAATAAACAGACAATTATTGTCCGCCATCACCAGCCCTGCGATCTCACAGGCGTTGTAATCCGGATATGATCAAAATCAACTCTTGCAATATGTCCTTTTTCGTCTTCAGTGTAATCCCTCATGTAACTGCCTTCCTCTGCGATCATACAGGCTTTCGCAATAGATTTAGGCGTACTGGGTTTCCCGTCCAGATAAAGACTGACTCCGTTTTTGCGATAATTCTCTAATTCATTCTTCAGTGGCTTCAGGAATTTTTTTTGCTTTTTGCCATGTGACATATTTTCGTCCTTACATCCTCCTTTCCTTTTTCTGATTTTAGAAAACACCTGATAGGTTTAAGAAAAAATATCTCTGCATACATACTGAATTTAATCTTGTGGTGGAAATGATCATTGCCACAGCAGGAATGCTGTACGATATGATAAACCGGCAACGATTTTGTAAGAAATATGTTTGTGTTATTGTGTAAGTATTCGGATTCTCTTCTCTCAGTTACATGCCGAATATTTTTTCTTACACTCATTATACAGGTTTCCAAGTTATATGCAAGGATTTTCGCCGTTTTAGCAAAAAATTTCCAATAAATTTCTAAATATTTTATAAATAGGCAGTTTGTATTTCTTTACATTCCCTATGTTTGTGGTATATAATATGTCATATTAGTTAGAGTATCCTCTCTATACTGATGACAGATAATAAGTCATGGACTATATCCTGTCTGAGCGTTCGTATCATATACTATACCAGAAGACAGGTGCACAAGAATAGGATGTGATCATAATGAAAATAGAAAAAATCAATGAAAACCAGATTCGCTGCACTCTAACACGCGAAGATCTCGAAAGTCACCAAGTCAATCTCAAAGAACTTGCTTATGGTTCTGAGAAGGCCAAAAAGCTTTTTCGCGATATGATGCAGCAGGCCCAGATGCAGTTTGGTTTTGAAGCAGATAATATTCCACTGATGATCGAGGCAATTCCAGTCAATCTGGACAGTG
Source organism: Blautia sp. MSJ-19 (assembly GCF_018918125.1). Taxonomy (GTDB): domain Bacteria; phylum Bacillota; class Clostridia; order Lachnospirales; family Lachnospiraceae; genus Blautia_A. The sequence continues at coordinate 13,033 of NZ_JAHLQA010000001.1, read as the reverse complement.
TGATCCTGATCATAACCAAAGTCGAAGATCCGGAAGAACTGGATACCCGTTTTTCCAAATTCTCCCCATACAAAGACAATGCACAGGCAGAACCACTCCAGTTGGACGGTGCTGACAATATTATCGACATATTCCAGAAAATCTGTGAAGCCAAAATGAAAGGCAGTCCTCGCAAACAGTCTGCAACAAAAGAAGATTCAGAAAAACCTGTTTCCGAAGCTCCAACAGTCAATCTGATCCGGCTCTTCAGTTTTTCCCATCTGGACGATGTGATTGCCGCAGCTCACGGACTGAACGGCTTTTTTACCGGTTCTAATTCTCTGTACAAAGATTCTTCCGATGGCCGCTATCAGCTTGTGATCCATCAGTCAGAATATTCTCCGGAGGAATTCAATAAAATCTGTAATATTCTTTCTGAGTACGGCAGTAACAAAGCTTTCTCTGTTTCAGGTGAAGCTCATTTAAAAGAACACGGCGAACTGATCTGTCTCAATGCACTTCAGCAGCTTACACAAATTTGATCATGACTTATATAAAAAGACTGGCTCACTCAAGCCAGTCTTTTTATCTGTATGGATTATTCTCCAAGAAAATCATTGATCTGCTGAACCAGAACATCTACATCCATTCCATGAACCATTGCAGCTTCTTCCAGGGACTCCATCTGTGAAGACGGGCATCCGAGACAGTGCATTCCAGCTCTCATAAGAATCGGTGCGATATTAGGATCTAAAGTAATTAACTGGCCAATCAGCATATCTTTGGTAACTTTTGCCATTGTAAATTCCTCCTTTTTATATGGAATTCTTAAAATTCCCGACTATGATTTATTATAGTATAAAAGTTAGAAGGGGTCAACCCAAAATATTGAATTTTTTGATTTGTTCACAAATTTATACTTGTAATCCACAAAGATATATATTAGAATAACGATATAGAACCTACAAGGGTACTAACGAGAAAAAAGGAGGATATTATCAATGGCATATGTAATTTCTGACGAATGTGTAAGCTGTGGAACATGCGCAGCTGAATGTCCAGCTGAAGCTATCGCTGAAGGTGCAGAGCATTTCGAAATCGATGCTGATGCATGCCTTGACTGCGGAACATGCGCTGATGCCTGTCCAACAGAGGCTATTCACCCAGCTGAATAATTCCATTCATACCAAACAATAAAAAGCTGCGGCATCTGCTGCAGCTTTTTATGTTCTTATGTTTCCTTTCGCTTACGGCGTGGTCTTCTTTCTGCTGCCGCAGCAGCTTCTTTTCTTGCCATCTGCTGTCTTCTGATCGCATAATCCAGCGAACGACATCTTTCTTCATCTTCATTCTGAGATTGCAGTTCCTGCGTGATCAGCCTTTCCAGAATCATTTGAAATTCCAGTATTTTTTTATTTTCCGGCCTGTGCATCTCCACCGTACTACGCTCCTGCATATCAGAACCTTGCTGTGCCGGTTTTTCCAGTTCCTGAACTTCTCCCTCCAGCAAAGTCACTCCTGTTTCTCCAAATCCATTCATCGATGCTGTAATCTGTGGAATCAGGTTCTTTATCGCCCGAAGCTGTAACCCTCGTTTCTTCAGTTCTTTAATATTCAAAAAAAGCTGAACATCATATCCGGTGTAGTAACGGTGTCCCAGTTCATTTCTGTGGATCTGAAGTTCCAGTTCCTCTTCCCAGTATCTGAGGACATACGATTTTATTCCCGTCATCTCCACTGCCTGTCTGACAGTATATTTCATTTCCATGGCGGTGCACCTCCTATGAAATTCATCACTTATAATTATAAGCAGGATCTTTTATAAATTCAACGAAAACCGTTTGACATAACCTCTCATGAATTCACCGTAAGTCTCAAAAAAACAGACATAAAAACGAAAATCCTGTAGTTTCGTTCTCATGTCTGCATATGGCTGAGGACATTTCATAACTGCAAAGTACTTCTCAGTAAACAGTTCGTATCCCCTGCTATTTATTTCTTCATATTTACAAACTGCGTATATCTCGGCAGCCATACAAGTTCTATCGTACCAATCGGGCCATTTCTCTGTTTGGCAATGATCACCTCGGCAATGTCTTTCTTTTCTGTGTCTTTGTGGTAATAGTCATCACGATACAAAAACATTACCACATCGGCATCCTGCTCAATTGCTCCAGACTCTCGAAGGTCCGAAAGCATTGGCCTGTGATCCGGTCTCTGCTCAACTGCACGGCTCAGCTGTGACAACGCAATTACCGGCACTCCCAGCTCCCTGGCAAGTGCTTTGAGTGATCGCGATATATCTGAAATCTCCTGCTGTCTCGAATCACTCTTCCCGCTTCCACTCATCAGCTGCAGGTAGTCGATCATAATGATTCCAAGATTGTGTTCCAGCTTGTACTTTCTGCATTTGGAACGCATTTCTGCAATACTGATTCCCGGTGTATCGTCAATGATCAGATTGGAACGCCCAATGATATCTGCACCTTCAACCAGCTTCGTCCAGTCCTCGTCTTTCAGATTACCTGTACGCATGTTTTGTGAATCTACATGAGATTCCATAGCCAGAAGACGGTTCACCAGCTGTTCCTTTGACATTTCCAGACTGAATATTGCAACAGTGACATCCTTGCGAAATGCCATATACTGCGCAATGTTCAGAACAAAAGCCGTCTTACCCATAGAGGGACGGGCTGCGATCAGTACCAGATCTGACGGATGCATCCCCGATGTCTTATAATCCAGATCGATAAACCCTGTCGGAATACCAGTTACACTGCCCTTCAGCTTGGATGCCTTTTCAATATTATTGATTGCATTCAAAACTACCTGCTGAATCGGCACATAATCTCCGCCAATACTTCTCTGAAGAATATTGAACAGCTTTTTTTCAGACTCCTCAAGGATCATTTCTGTGCTCTCTTTTTCAAGATAACATGTATTCGCCACATCTTCCGTTGCACGGATAAGTCTTCTGAGAAGTGCCTTTTCACTTACAATATTCGCATAATATTTTACATTTGCAGATGTTGGAACTGCCTCTATAAGCTCGCGGACATATTCCATACTGCTGATATCCGGTGGCAGATCTTTTTCTTTGAGTCGATTCTGTAAAGTAATCAAATCTACAGGCTTACCTTCATTGCAAAGCTCTACCATCGCATCAAAAATAATTCCATACTGATTCTGATAAAAATCATCACTTGTCAGAATCTCTGAAGCAACCAGAATCGCATCTCTGTCAAGGAGCATTGCGCCGATGACAGACTGCTCTGCCTCAATGCTGTGAGGCGGTATTCTTTTTATCAGCGCTTCTTCCATCTCAAGATCTCCTCACTTACGCTTCTTTGATCCATACTTTCAGGCTTCCGGTTACCTTTGGATGCAGTTTGACAGGAACCTGTGTCACACCCAGATTTCTGATCGGGCTTGGAAGCTGAAGTTTCTTTTTATCAATCTCAAGTCCCAGCTGCGTTTTGGCAGCTTCAGAAATCTCTTTGGAAGAAACAGATCCAAATGTTCTTCCACCCTCACCAACTTTCAGTGTAAGAATGATTTCTTTTGTTTCCAGATCCTTTGCAAATGCCTGCGCTGCTTCCAGATTTTCCTGTGCAACCTTCTCTGCATTTGCTTTCTGCAGCTTCAGATCATTCAGATTCTTAGGTGTAGCTTCTACTCCCAGTTTCTTAGGAAGTATCATATTTCTTGCATATCCGTCACTGACATTTACAATGGCTCCTTTTTTTCCAAGTGCCTTTACATCTTCTAATAAAATTACTTTCATTTTTTATTACCCTCTTCTTCCTGATATAATTCGTCTATAATTTCTTTCAGCATATCCTGTACTTCATCCATCGGACGCTTTACCTGTGCTCCGGCAATATTGATGTGTCCGCCTCCGCCAAGTTTCTCCATCATAACCTGTACGTTTACTTCATCAATCGCACGTGCACTTACATACACTTCTTTGTTGTATGTGGTCAGTACAAAAGAAGCTTTGACTCCGGCTATGTTCAGAAGTTCATTTGCAGCCTGTGCTCCAACAACAGTAGGACTTTCCAATCCCTTACTCGGACATTTCGCAATAGCAAAACAGCCTCTGTAGATTTCTGCTGTTCGTACAGCCTCTGCTCTGGCCTTGTAAGAATCAATATTGTCACGAAGCATCTTTCTTACTCTGGTCATATCCGCGCCGGAACGACGCAGAAATGCTGCAGCCTCAAAAGTTCTCACTCCGGCTCTTGTAATAAAGTTGTTGGTATCGATCATAATACCTGCATAAATACAGTCTGCTTCTATGTTACGCAATCTCAGATCATCTGAAAAATACTGCAGGATCTCTGCAACCATTTCACATGTAGAGGACGCATACGGCTCTACATAAGAAAGCACTGCATTCTGAATCACTTCATTTCCCCTTCTGTGATGATCAAGAACTACGATCGTCTTTGTCATGTACAGCAGTTCTTCACACTCTGTATAACTTGGCTTATTCGTGTCTACAACCACCACAACTGTATTGTCATCTACCAGTTCCATCGCCTGATTCCTGTCAATAAACATAGATGGTTCGTAATCCGGATTATTCATATATCCAGCCATTAACGGACGTATAGAAGTCGATGGATCGTTCACTACGATATGCACCGGCTTGCCAAGAGTCTTGCCGGCACGATAAATACCGATTGCTGCGCCAAGTGCGTCTACATCTGTGATCTTATGTCCCATAACGACCACTCGCTCTTTGGTACTCATAAATTCTTTGAGCGCCTGTGCCTTTACACGTGCCTTTACTCTGGTCGTCTTCTCCATCTGCTGTGCTTTGCCGCCATAATAAGTGATATGATCGCCATTTTTGATCACAACCTGGTCTCCACCGCGACCAAGTGCCATTTCAATTGCAATTCGTGAATACTCATAATCCTGAAGATAAGTCGGAGCATTCAGGCCAATACCAATACTCAGGGTGACCGTCATTTCATTACCGATATTTACTGTTTTGACTTCTTCAAGAATGTGGAATTTCTGTTCTTTCAGTGCCTCAAGAGAACTCTGCCTCATGATCAGGAAATATTTATCTTTCTCCAGTTTTCGTACCAGACCATCATAATTGGAAAAATATTTCGTAATCTTACGGTCGATCAGCGCGATCAGAAGAGATCGGCGCACATCCTCGACGCTCTCCAGCGCTTCTTCATAGTTGTCCAGATACGCCAGTGCAACTACCAGTTTGTTATCCTCATTTGCCTGAATGTAATCCTTAAGTTCTGTCTCATCATAAAGATACATGGCGATCAGACTGGTGGTATCCGGAATTTCCATCAGAAGTCTGGATGGTGCCACAGACTCACCCAGCATCACCTTCTGCATAGAGATTCTGTAAATATGATCACCAAATTGTGTACTGATTTCCGTAATATCTCTGCCTTCTGCTCCCGGAAGCTTATCTGCAGAAATCTCCGGAAAAATCGTATTTACATTTTTCCGATAAAATGAATCTTTCCCCGTAATCTGAGAAAACATCCGGTTTGACCAGATCATTCTCCCCTGCATATCCATTACCGCATATGGAAGTGCCAGTTCCTCAAGAACTCTTTTCTCAAGAAATTCATACTGGCTGGCAAAAGCGATCAGATCATTGAACATCAGTGGTCTGTGATAAAAAAGTACTGCAACGGCAGCCGTAACATACAGGACGATTCCCAACGTCACAACCACACCAGCCTTTATATCGATCACATAAACCAGAATATTCAAAGCGATCAGCAGAACGGATAAATACAGCGGCCAACGGGCTAAATGTTTCAGATGGCCTTTTAATTTTAACTTTCCACTCATAACACTCTTTACCATTCTTTTTCTTGATTTTTAAACGCTGCCTTTTATTATACCAGATATCTGAAGATTTTACCATACAAAAAAAGAGCCCTATCCGGAAAGCAATTCATGCCAGCCAGATACAGCTCTTTAAATTTTCTGCTATATATTCAGATTAGTCCTGAACGTATGGCATCAGGGAAAGATGACGTGCTCTCTTAACAGCAACAGTCAGAGCTCTCTGATGTTTTGCACAGTTTCCTGTGATTCTTCTCGGAAGGATCTTACCTCTTTCAGAAACATATTTTCTGAGTTTTGCTACATCCTTGTAATCGATTTCATTGTTTTCTTTACCGCAGAATACACAAACTTTTTTTCTTCTGCGTCCGCCTCTTCTCTTCATTGGAGAGTCCGGTCTTTCGCCTCTATTGTAAGCCATGATGGTTTCCTCCTGTTCTTATTTCTTTCAGTTTAATTAAATGGAAGTTCTTCGTCAATTCCATCTGGAATGTTCATAAAGCCATCTGCACTTGCTGCTCCCGGACTCGGCATTGACGGAGCCGGTGCTGCACTCTGCTGAGGATGTGATGCTGCATAACTGTCACTGGAAGCTTTGCTCTCGGCAAATTCCTGTTCCTCAACGACTACTTCTGTAGTATATACTTTCTGGCCATCTCTGTTGGTGTAGCTGCCGGTCTGAATACGACCGCTGACTACGATTCTGATTCCCTGATGGAAGTACTTCTCTGCGAATTCCGCGCCACGTCCGAATACAACACAGCTGATAAAGTCTGCTGTTGCTTCTCCGTCACGACGAAATCTTCTGTCTACTGCTAAGGTATATCTAGCAATTGCCAGTGCATTTTCTCCTGCGGAATATCTCACCTCAGGATCTCTCGTTAAGCGTCCCATTAAAATTACTTTGTTCATAAAATACCTCTTTCTTCTTAGTGAGTGAACGGGTTTCTTAATGGTGCTTTCTAAAATCCATCTGTAAAAAGATTATGCGTCTTTACGAACGACTAAGTATCTTAATACGTTGTCCATGATACGTACATGTCTTTCTACTTCTGCCGGACACTGTGCGTCTGCTTCAAACTGAATGAAATAGTAGAAGCCTTCATGCATTTTCTGAATTTCGTAAGCTAATTTCTTCTTACCCCATTCTTCTACTTCTGTGACGTTTCCGTTGTAACGAGCGATGTAGCCTTTAGCTTTCTCTACTACTGCATCACGAACTTCGTCTTCAACTTTTGCGCTCACAACTAATGCTAATTCGTACTTGTTCATGCTTTCTTACCTCCTTATGGTCTTCATGGCCCTCCGCCTGTAACAGAGAGCAAGGATATGAAAATATATCACACAGCTAAGTATTTTAGCATAGGAATTTGTGCTTGTAAAGCATTTTTTGTCGAAACACAAACTTTTTTTGAAAAAATTTTTATTTTAAATAAATACCAAGTAAATCGGTTTTATTTCTACCGTTATTTTGCATAAAGCATTGTATTATTTATCGAAATAGACTATACTATCTGCACAAACGCTTGCGCGTTATTTAAGGAAAGGGGAACCAAAAAAATGGACTCTGCATTATATGCAAACTATCTGAACATTCTAAAGCAGGAACTGGTGCCAGCTCTTGGATGTACAGAGCCGATCGCCATTGCATACGCAGCGGCAAAGGCACGTCAGATCCTTGGAGAATTTCCAGAATCCGTGGAAATGTTTTTGAGTGGTAACATCATCAAGAATGTCAAGGGTGTTACCGTTCCAAACTCCGGAGGGCTGAAGGGAATTGATGTAGCTGCAGTTCTCGGCATCGTCGGCGGAAACGCAGACAAAGCTCTGGAAGTTTTGAGCGAAGTCACAGAAAACGACATCGCCAGAACCCGTGAACTGATCAGTCAGCATGTCTGTTCCTGTTCTCTGATCGAAGGTGTTGATAATCTTTATATCACTGCCAAAGTAAATAAAGGTGAACATTATGCTTCCGTGACAATCGAACACCAGCACACCAACATTAGCAGAATTGAAAAAAACGGTAAAGTGCTTCTGGATAATCCTTACCAGGCAGAAGCCAAAAACACGGTGGACAAATCCAAACTCACCGTCAAAGATATCCTGGATTTTGCTGATCAGGTCCGGATAGCCGATGTACAACCCATCATCGACCGCCAGATCAAACTGAACTCTGCAATCGCGCAGGAAGGTCTTGACAACAATTATGGTGCACAGATCGGCAAAACACTGATGCATGTATGGGGCAAAAGTGTCACCACAAGAGCCTGTGCCAGAGCTGCAGCCGGAAGCGATGCCCGTATGGGTGGCTGTTCCATGCCAGTTGTTATCAACTCCGGAAGCGGCAATCAGGGAATGACCGTTTCACTTCCGGTTATCGTTTTTGCTGATGAATGGGAAGTATCTCATGAAAAACTCTGTCGTTCTCTTGTAGTCAGCAATCTGATCGCCATCCATCAGAAATATTATATAGGAAGTCTTTCCGCTTACTGCGGTGCAGTCAGTGCCGCCTGCGGTGCCGGTGCCGGGATCACCTATATGTACGGAGGAACTTATCAGCAGGTTTCTCTGACTATCATTAATACACTTGGAAATGTGGGCGGTATCGTCTGCGATGGAGCCAAACCATCCTGTGCTGCCAAGATTGCATCTTCTGTTGATGCGGCTCTGATGGCATTCCAGCTCAGCATTCAGAACAAGAGTTTTCTGCCTGGTGAGGGAATCATCAAAGATGATATCGAAGAAACGATCAAGAGTATGGGATATATCGGCCGTGTTGGTATGCGTGCTACAGATACCGAAATTCTTAATGTCATGATCGACCGTGCTGACATTAACGAAGACTGCTGAACATAAATGTTGCTACAAAACCAAAAACAGTAACACCTAAACTTTTACAGGGGGATCTATAAAATGAAAAAAAACAGTTTTTTTACAAGCCTTCCATTTAAACTGCTGGTAGGCGTTATCGTTGGTATTATTGCAGGTCTTATTTTGAGTAATACCGACTCATCTTCCTTTACCATGGGAATTCTGAATATTGTCGTCACTCTGAAATATGTCCTTGGTCAGCTTATCAATTTCTGCGTACCATTGATTATCATCGGCTTTATCGCACCTTCCATCACCAAGCTCGGAAACAGTGCTTCCCGCATGCTTGGTGTTGCTCTGGTGATCGCCTATGCTTCTTCCATCGGTGCAGCCCTGTTTTCTGTTGCAGCCGGCTATACGCTGATCCCACATCTTTCTATCGTGACAAACGTAGAAGGACTGAAGGAGCTTCCGGAAGTCGTATTTGAACTTTCTATCCCGCAGATCATGTCCGTTATGAGTGCACTTGTGTTCTCCATCATGGTTGGTCTTGCCGCTACCTGGAACAAAGCCAAACTCATCACAGGACTTCTTGATGAATTCCAGAAAATCGTTCTTTCCATCGTCTCAAAGATCATCATTCCGATTCTTCCGTTTTTCATCGGACTGACTTTCTGCGGACTGGCATATGAAGGTTCTATCACCAAACAGCTTCCTGTATTCCTCAAAGTCATTGTGATCGTGCTGATCGGTCACTTTATCTGGATGACGCTTCTGTATGTCCTCGCAGGTACTTACTCCCACGAAAATCCATGGGAAGTTGTACGTCACTACGGTCCGGCATACCTTACTGCAGTCGGAACCATGTCTTCCGCTGCTACACTTGCTGTCGCATTACAGTGTGCAGGCAAGGCAAAACCACTTCGTAAAGATATGGTACAATTCGGTGTTCCGCTTTTTGCCAACATTCATCTGTGCGGTTCTGTTCTGACAGAAGTTTTCTTCTGTATGACAATCTCCAAGATGCTCTACGGTTCCATCCCGTCTCCGGGAACCATGGTCCTGTTCTGCCTGCTTCTTGGAATCTTCGCTCTTGGAGCTCCTGGAGTTCCTGGTGGTACTGTTATGGCATCTCTTGGTATCATCACAGGTGTTCTTGGTTTCAATGAAACAGGGACCGCTCTGATGCTTACCATTTTTGCTCTTCAGGATAGTTTCGGAACTGCCTGCAACGTAACAGGTGACGGAGCCCTGACTCTGATCCTTACAGGATATGCCAAGAAACATAATATCAAAGAACAGCACATTGATACTGTAGACCTTTGATCCAGTTTTAATAAAATCCATTTAAGTTTAAATGCCGGAGAGTTCTTGTCGACTTGACAAAGCTCTCCGGTTTCTTCTATACTCGTATTAATCAGAGAAACAGTAGAACACACATGACTTTTCTCTGCTTTTTATTAATATTCCTATCAGGAGGGTGAAATTATGCTTCTAAAAAACGGTCATCTCATCGACCCGGCTGCTAAAATTAACGAACCTATGGACATCCGTGTTGAAAACGGAACGATCATCGAGCTAGAAAAGGAGCTTTCTGCAAAAAATAACGAGGAAGTTCTTAATCTTTCCGGTCTGACTGTCGCACCTGGACTTATAGATACACACGTTCATTTCCGTGATCCGGGGCTTACTTACAAAGAGGATATCCACACCGGTTCTCTTGCCGCAGCAAAAGGTGGGTTTACTTCTGTTATCTGTATGGCAAACACCAAACCTGCCGTAGATTCTGTCGATACACTTAAGGATATTCTGAACCGTGCAAAAGGGGAAAAAATACATATCTATCAGACTGCCTCCGTTTCTTACGGTTTAGGCGGTAAAGAAATGAACGATTTCAGCAATCTGGCAAATGCCGGTGCCTGTGGATTTACCGATGACGGAATCCCACTTCTCGATGCAACTTTCTGCTATGAAGCAATGTGTAAAGCTGCAGAACTCCATATGCCTATCAGTCTTCATGAAGAAGATAAGGCATTCATTACCAATAACGGAATCAACGCCGGAGAAACCTCTGCCAGACTTGGTGTCGTCGGTTCTCCTGCGATTGCAGAGGAAGTGATGGTTGCCCGTGACTGCATGCTCGCACTTCAAAGTGGTGCTGCTGTCGTGATCCAGCACATCAGTTCCGGAAATTCTGTTGAACTTGTCCGCACAGCCAAAAAGCTCGGTGCTGACATCCACGCAGAGGCAACACCGCATCATTTCACCCTCACAGAAGAAGCACTTCTCGAACACGGAACACTTGCAAAAATGAATCCACCTCTTCGCACCGAAAAGGACCGTCAGGAAATCATACAGGGACTTAAAGACGGGACGATCGACCTGATTGCAACCGATCACGCTCCGCACAGTGTCGAAGAAAAAGCGAAACCTCTGACAGAAGCACCAAGCGGTATCACTGGACTTGAAACTTCTCTCGGACTTGGTATCACTTCTCTCGTAAAACCAGGATACCTTACTCTGATGGAACTTCTGGAAAAAATGACCTGTAATCCAGCTACACTTTACCATCTGCCTGGTGGAAGTATTAAGATCCATGCTCCTGCTGATTTCGTGATCTTTGCTCCAAATGAAAAATGGACTGTCACAGACTTTGCTTCCAAAGCCTCCAACAGTCCATTTAAAGGTACTGAACTTTATGGAAAAATCCATTATACAATCTGCGATGGAAAGGTTGTATATCGTGGATAAATAATCGTTAAAAAACTCCCCTGATGCAGCAATCCACCGGTCTGCAAGGGGAGTTTTTATTTATCAGGCTTTTTCCTCAGTCTTCTCCCTTCTTGTCAGCATTTTTCCGGAAATTGCAGCCAGAATCTGTTGAAAAAGAGTTCCGATCATAACTGGAAACATAACCTCTCCCGGGAAATATGCCGCAGCAATAACGGCCCCGGTACTGATATTTCGCATACCCGTTCCATAGACCATGGAAATTGTTGTCTTCTGATTCTGCTTTGTCAGTCTTGCAATGACCCAGCCAAGAAAATAACCGCCCGCCGCCAGACACAAAATCGTTCCAGCCACAGCAAAACGCTGCAAATTCATCTGCCGGATATATGGTGCTACTTTTGATGAGTTTGATGTTACCACAAACATAAGAGCCATTTTAGAAAAAGGTGCCAGTCTCTGCGGCCATGTTTCCATTATTTTTCCCCTGCTCAATTGATTAAGACACATTGCCGCCACTGCCGGAAGAGCCACCATATAAAGCAATTCTTTCATCATACCCGCTGTATCCAGTTCTACATTTGATCCAATCAGAATATGTAATGTCGTCGGAATAATAAACGGTGCCAGGATTGTATCGATTACCACCAGTGACAGTGATAAAGAACTGTTTCCATCAAAAATAGAAACCCACATCATACTTGCCACGGCTGTTGGTATTGAAAATTCCAACACCATACCGGTAATCAGATTCATATTATCTGGAAATAAAAGATGTCCCAAACCACAGGCTGTCGCCGGAACTACAACATGCAGCATAATCATGATCATCAGAAGACTTGTCGGATTTTTTAATACATTGGCAACATCTTTAAAACGGGATTTTAGTGCACCAGCAAATGTCATAAAGGCAAATACATACGTTACATACGGCAGACCATATTTTGCAATATCTGGAAAACAGACTCCCAGCAGAAGACATAATGGAGTCACAAAGGCCATCCATTTCTCAATAAACTTATTAAACCTGTACAACATTTACCGTTCCTCCCTCTTCTTTTGTCTATATAAAAGAGTATTACAAATGCTATCTTGCGTCAACTATGAAAACACAGGAAATAATTTAACGCAAAAAAGTCCAGAATTCAATGTTCTGGACTTTCGTAGAGGTGCCACCCGGATTTGAACCGGGGATAGAGGTGTTGCAGACCTTTGCCTTACCACTTGGCTATGGCACCATATTTAATTATTCCCTTAAAAGGAAGTGACTCCAAGGGGATTTGAACCCCTGTTACCGCCGTGAAAGGGCGGTGTCTTAACCGCTTGACCATGGAGCCAATCATTTGCTATCGGCTCTACGTCCGAAAAGCTAACTCCCCCTGTTGGACTCGAACCAACGACACTGCGGTTAACAGCCGCATGCTCTACCGACTGAGCTAAGGAGGATTATTAGAAGATATCGTATCTTCAAAACCACATACATGTTGACTAAGCAATTATATCATAACCAAGCTTCTTGGTCAAGCCCTCACCCTATTAGTAGCAGTCAGCTCCATGTGTTGCCACACTTCCACCCCTGCCCTATCGACCTCGTCGTCTTCAAGGGGGTTTACTCCTTTCGGATGGGATATCTCATCTTGAGGGGGGCTTCACGCTTAGATGCCTTCAGCGTTTATCCCTT
>NZ_JAHLQA010000010.1 GCF_018918125.1 Blautia sp. MSJ-19 | reverse complement strand
AGCCATTTGTGAATCCTCCTTGGTAATTTTGTTTGTGGTGAACTTATTATACCTAAAGGGAGAGCATTTGGCTCTATTTATTTTTAATATTCAATTTACACCATTATACGGGCATAACCAGATAATCAATAGCTTTGGCATCGGAAATAGGTCCCACAAATAAATCGATGCTGGTATCTTAATATAAATAGTATATCAGGCATCGAGAAACAGAACAGTTGTCCAACCCGATGCCATTTCCCGACAAACCCTTCTTATACTAACGTTTCACCAACCGAAGATTACTTTTGTATCTTATTTCGAAATGTAAAATATTTTATGGCAAACTGTAGAAGGGTAATAACGTATATAACTAATAATACAACCCACACTGGCAGCAATCCGTGTTCACTGTAATCTGTCGAAGATATATAAGTCTGCTGAATCAGACCACAAAGAATCACGATCAACGGAATCACTCTTCCCCAGAAAATTCGCTTCACCATATCCAGCCGGGAGATATCATCACAGAATATTTCCTCGTCCTGCTCCATCCTGTCTGCCGGTTTCCGGAAATAGTTATATCCATCAAATTCTGTCAGATATTCCCATCCACAGTCCTCAAACATCCGTACATATTCCATCTGATGTTTGATTCCTTCTTTATTGTAATCCAGCTGATAGATTACTTTCTCAGGCTCACACCTCTCAAATGTATAGATTCCAGGGAAAGTCACTCTCTTAAATTTCCAACCTTCCAGGTGTCTCTTGCTCAGGTACTTTTCTTCTTTTTCGTATTCCATAATGTTAAACCAGCGAAATTCTTTTTTGAGTTTCTTCATTGCGTTACCTCCTGTGCATTGCGATACAGTCTGCGGATTCTCTTTAGTTCAAGCTCCAGAACTTCTGTGCCGAGTTCTGTGATCTGATAAATTTTCCTCTTATCTTCTTCCCTGATAAAATAGATCAGGCCATCCTTTTCCATCTTGGAAAGACTGCCATACATGGTCCCTGGCCCAAGTACCACTTCATTCTGTGTCAGTTCCTTTACCTTCTGTACGATCCCATAACCGTGATTCGGGGTACGAAGACATAATAGTATATAAAAACTTGTCTCCGTCATGGGAACGTAAACTTTCTTTATATGTGCATCCATAAGCATTCCCTTTCAGTGCGATATATCGTACTTCGATACTTTTGTTATATCGCACTACGATACATTTGTCAATCCCTATTTTTTACAAAATAATAGACGACCATTTTTGATAGTCGTCCATTCATTCTCTATAGTCTTTTCATCCAATCACATTCGCGCCAAACGGCATAAAGGAAAGTCTTGCCATCTTGAAAAATTGTTTTCCAAACGGAATACCAATGATCGTGATGCACCACAGGCAGCCTACGATCAGATTTCCGAGTGCCATTTCCCATCCGAAAAATACGATCCAGATCAGGTTTACCAGAAATGAAAACATTCCATTTCCATATACGACCTCTTTCCCGAAAGGCCAGAATGCAAGTGCCGCAAACTTAAAGCACTGTAAGCCTACCGGGATTCCGATGATCGTGATACACCAGATGCACCCGGCAAAAACCCATGCAAGCCCACCAAGTAAGCCACCAAATATAAACCAGAGAATATTTCCCAAAGTCCTCATAAAAACACTCCTTTCGCCCCACTTAATGTGTAGACTTCGCTTTCGGATAAATCTGTTTCATTCTGGCATCGTCAAAGTGCGTGTCCACCCATTTTTCTACCTGGTTCTGTGCTTCGACTCCCTGTGCCCTCTGATCGTAGCGCATCAGTGCCGCGGAAGAAACGATCATATTACAGCACATAAATACGGTCAGGATCCAGGTAATGATCTTGCCTGGTCTCACCGGTATTTTCTCGATCAGGCCAGAAAGAAAGGGATATACTTTTTTGAACCATACAACCGCCGCGATTCCCCAGAAAAAACAATACAGAAGATTGATCCTTCCCCCAAGGTTGAACGGCAGTTTACTGTAATCCCAGAATACTTTTCCGAAAAAAATCTCCGTGAATACACTGCACAGATATTCATAAGCGCCACCAAGAAAAGTGCCTGTCAGAAAAAGAAAACTCTCACTGCGGTCTTTATATTTATACAAGAACCAGGTGACAAGTGCCAGTGCCAGACCCCATACGATACTGAATGGTCCCCACACCAGACTGCTTCTGCTCATCCAGTATCCCATTGTGATCCGGCAAAAAACAGTCTCAACAATATCCCCTAAGAATGCACCAATAACAAATAACAGCATCAGTTTATAAAATCCACATCCCTGGGCAAAAACATTTTCTTCTGTCTTCTCTGCCGCCTGTGTTTTCCTTACTTTTGGATATGCTTTCTGAATCCTTCGCTCGATCCAGTCTGTAATCCACAACGTAAGACGGTCGCTTACTTTATCAAGTTGTTCATTTGCAGCTGCACATTGTTCCAGATAAGGACCTTTCTTTATCAGCAAAAGATACGAAGCTGCAACGTCCACGATCATCAATGCGACCAGAACCAGCAGAACAATATGTGATAACAGTACTGGAAAAACAGACAGAAGTTTCAGGGTCAGATTGTTCCCCCATCGGACCGCTATGTATCCAAAAACACCCCACAAAGCAGATGCCGGCAGACAGATATATCCATCCAGGTTCCATTTGACGTCAGAATAATCCCACCATCTCTGTTTAAACGCTTTCTCGATCAGGTGTCCTCCAATCCACTCTGTCACGGTAGCGTAGATCATCGAATACCAGAACAGCCAAAACCCTGTCAGTTCCTGCAGACCAAAAGAGATCACTACTGCGGTAATTCCATACATTACACAGAACGGTCCGTTCACAAGACCTCTGTTAGAAAATTTACGCTGCTTCAAAGTAGCTGTCACTGTCTCCAGAACCCACCCCAGAAACGAATATACAAAAAACAGCCACAACAGCTCATAGCCTGAAAAAATATTCATTTGTAAATTAGTTCCTTCTCCTTTTTTCTTTTGTACTTATTGTAAACACTACTATATTATAATGTCTGGAATAAGTTTCAGCAAGGAGTTCTGACTGATTCCAAAATTATATTTAACTGAAAAATCCCAAAATAAAGGTAGTAACTATGATTACGACGGGAACATGCCACATAAAATATGATTCCTTAAGAGCACTTACTGAATAAGATTTCTTCATCACCAGCTTGTGTGCAAGCCTGAAGCAAAAATAACCAATCAGCGTTCCGGCAACATTGGTGATAAGGTCGTCTATATCCGTTGCTCTATACAGGGTAAAGAGCTGAACAACCTCAATAGAAAAAGACAATCCAAGACCAATGAAAAATGTATTTTTTATGCTTCGATAACGCTTGCTTATAAGAGGACATAAAAATCCCAATGGAATAAAGAGAAAAATATTCAAAAGAAATCCCAGACTAAACCCATCGTGAAACGGAATCAGATTTATATTAGGATGTAAAAATGCTTCTCCCAGCCCTGACAATCTTATATATTCTTTCAGGGTAGGAATACCTACAATTTTGGTCAGCATTACACATAAGTAGTAATAAAATACTAATAACAAAACCGATGTTCTGATCTTTGGTATCGTCCTGCTTCTCCTGAAGATCAGGATCAGCATTACGCAGATCACGAGTATCCCGAGTAAAAAAACAGGATCAACAAAAAGCAAATCTTTTATTGCGTCAAACAGACCAAGCTGGACGTTTGTCTGACTGTTTGAAATCGAATTCAATTAAAAATCCCCCTTTTAAACTTTATATTATTTTCTGAAATCCATTTAACGATATAAAGATTAAAAAGGGGGTGGGATAAATCTTAAGATTTTCATAATTTAAGGCATTGTCATTATTTCTGAGCTCTATCTTTTAATATTTATTTTTGTTCGGTCATGATTGACTCGGTTTCTGCCGAATAAACTGATCCGGATGGATGTTGTTGCAAAGGAATCTCCTATCAACGATGAAAACAACAGAAAAAAATCTGGATATTTTATTTCAGATAATTTATCTCTTTTTTATTATAAATACATTTTCAGAAACATTTCCAGAATGAATATTATGGACTCTGACATTTTTTATGATAAATATATTGCAGATGATTTTGAAACCAAATATGTTCCCAAAATTTTTGAAACTGTTTGTAAACAGTATCTGATCAGAAAAAACCGAAAAGGTCTGATGGATGAGATTTTTGAAAAGATTGGAAAATATTATTACGACGATCCTATCGAAAAGAAAAATGGAGAATTTGACATTGTTACACAAGATGATCTGGGATACATTTTCTATGAAGCCAAGTTCCGAAAGAATCCTTTAACAGAAAATATGATTCAGAATGAAATCCGCCAGGTGAATCAGACTGGTTTAGACTGTTATAAATATGGATTCTTTTCCAGATCTGGTTTTCTCTGTGAACCGGAAGAAAATCAGATATTCATCGAATTAGATGAACTCTATCAATGAGAAAAAATCTCCCCCAGTTCAAATGGGGGAGATAAAATTTCAGATTTTAAATCCATTTATCCTCGCCTGAATCGCATCCAATGGCAGCTTCTGTGGGCAGACGGATTTGCAGGAGAAGGATTGTCCGCAGTATGCAAAGAAACGTTTTCTGTATTCCTTTTTCATATCATTTCTGTGATCGCCCCAGTCATTTTGCTCGATTGCCCGATATGCTTCTGCCATTGCCGAAGCACCTGCAAATTCTCTTCCGGCAAGAAAATTTGGACAGATTTCCAGACAGCAGCCGCATTGCAGGCATTGTCCCGCCTTGTACTGCAATTCGCGATCCCAGGAATAGTCTGACGAATCTTTTTCACTCAGCCATATTTTCATATGCTTCATTGTGTCAAAGATCGTGCTCCGATCCACAATGAGATCTTTAATAAGAGGAAATTTATGAAACGGTTCCAGTATGATCTTTCCACGTTTGGCAACATTTTTCAAGAACACACTGCACGCCAGCATTGGATAGCCATTCACAAGCATTGCACAGGCACCGCACTTTTTTTCGAGGCATCCGCATTCCCATGCGATACGGTCTGTCTTTGCTTCCTTCCTGTTCACTTCTGTCAGCCAGTCGGCAACTGTCAGATTTCCGTCCCCTGTATAGAGAAACTTCTGTATATATGGTTTCTCGTCTTTACTCTTCTGTCTTTTTACAGAAATCTCAATCGTCATTTTTGCTCACCTGCCTTCTGAAAATAAATCTGGATCTTTCCTCCGGTAAATTCCGCAATTGTCTGTTTCTGATATTCCTCACGCTCTGCCGGATAATCGCTTCTGGTATGTGCTCCACGGCTTTCCTTTCGTTCCAGTGCACCCAAAAGCAATGCCTTTCCCAGCAGGCAGCAGTCTGCAAGTGCCTGATTTTCTGCCTCTGTAGCGGTAGTATCGTATTCCTTTTTCACTTTTTCTGTCAGTTTATCCAGATCTGCCAATGCAGTCTGCAAGGTTTCTTCGCTGCGGATGATAGCAAGTCCATTTTTCATTATATCCTGCAGCGCCTGCCAGTTTTCGACGTAACTGCCTGCGGTCTGCTCTTTCGCTTCCCTGTCACTTACCAGTGGTGACGGCGGCTCCATGATATCTTCATCCTCCATCGCCGACTTTGCAGCGACACTTCCTCCATACAGTGCTCCCAGAAGTGAATTTCCTCCCAGACGGTTTGCTCCATGATACTGGCATGCACATTCGCCCGCCGCATAAAGGTTCTTCATAGATGTACGATGATCTGCATCCACCCATATACCGCCCATAAAATAATGGATTCCGGGCAGTACAGGAATCGGTTCTTTTCTCGGGTCAAGTGCAAGAAAACGGATGCAGTCATCAATGACTCCTTTTAACCGCTTTTCATAAATTTCTTTACCAAGATGGCTCATATCCAGATAAACCTGTTTTCCCTGCTTCATTTGCAGCCATTCTTCTCTGGCGACTACGTCTCTTGGCATGAGATTTCCCAGCTCTGGATACTTTTCTTCCATGAAGTAAACAGGTTTGTTGTTTTCCAGAACATACAGTCTGCCACCCTCGCCTCGCACTGCCTCTGTGATCAGCATATTTTTGCCATGAAGTTTTACCGTTGTCGGGTGATACTGTATAAATTCTCCGTTTGCAAACTTTACTCCGGACGCAAAAAGATTCGCCGACACAGCTCCGGTGTTTCTGACGGAACCTGTCGCATTGCCAAACATTCCGTTAAGTCCACCGGATGCGATCAGAACTTTTCCATAACAGGTCATCTTTTCCTGCGTGATCGGATGGAGCAGTACACATCCATACGCCTGCTCACTGTCATGCAGTAATTTAAGAAATGTCCATCCTGTACGGCGTTCAATGATTCCCTCTGCTTCATATCTGCGGACCTGACCGATCAAAACATGCATCAGCTGTTTGCCTGTATCTGCCGCCGCAAAAAAAGTCCTTTTTACAGATTGTCCGCCAAATGCTCTGACATCTGGTCTTTTTTCTTCATCCAACGTAAACGCCATTCCGTCTGAAAAAAGTTTTTCTATGATCTCCGGTGCAGCAGCCGTCATCTGGCTTACCGCCCGGGGATCAGCGATGTATCTTCCTGCTTTCATGGTCTCCTTTGCATGAAGCTCTGACGAATCGCTTTCTGTATTGAGAGCTGCATTAATGCCGCCCTCTGCCATTACTGACTGCGCCCGCTCAGAGGGCATATCAGATACAAGTATTGATTTTATTCCATTTTTCGCAAATTCAAGTGCGGCGCTTAGTCCTGCGGCACCTGCACCTATAATAATCATTGTTTTTTCCATCATTTTCTCACATTTGCCACTGTATATAATAAATGATCACTGCTACTGCAAAAAAGAGCATCATAACAGATAATACCAGCATCCAGTCTGTTGTTCTTTCTTTGAATTTAACTGTACCTTTTGCGATCAGCATTGCTTTTATGCTCACCGCAAGATGAATGAAAATCGCCAGTATGAAAAGAATCTGCGATAACATCCGGCACAGGGTAAATTCTTTTAAGAAGAACCTGCCATCTACGCTTGTTGTATATGCTGTTACATGAAAAGCAAGTAATAACAGGATGGCAATACCGGATATTCTTTTTGTCCAGAAAGCTGCATTCTGTTTAAAATACCAGTGTCCGCTCGCTTTTCCGCCTGAGACTGCCGCTAAGGTAGCTATTATTCCCAGGATTCCATGAACGCTCACAGCAATAAGCAGTCCCCAGGAAAGCGGCAGAAAGGAAATCGAACTCACGCCCAGTAACATCAGACTTCCCATGAGAGCGTGAAGCAAAAATAATACAATTATGACTCTCGCAAGAATATTATTCCATTTTCTCACTCTCCCGCCTCCTCACTCATAAGGAACACCTCAAAATGCCCTGCATGTACCAGAGACAGCATCATAGTTTCGCTGCATTCTTTTATCCGGACGTGGTATCCCTGTTCCTTCAAATAATCTGCTATATCCTGAACTGCCCTCTGATATTCCGTATTTCCTTTGTCGGATAAAAGCATGATCGTGTCTGTATTTTCAATTGCGGATATATTTTTCAGTATTTTGTAGGTATTTCCTGCCGTTATGATCGTTTCTTCTGCATAGTTTTCATCAGATAATGCAAGATCGTCCTTCGTATATCCCCACGAAGGAACTGTTTCATTTTTGTCATTATCACCATGCGTTTTCTTCGTAGCTCCGCTGATCGCATCTATCACCGAAAAATCCGGATTATAGCTTGCGTTATTAAGGAAAATGGAAATTCCTCCAACTATGACCAGCAAAGCTAGCAGAATCAGCACCACATGTCGTATTCTTTCTTTCATTTCACACAATTCCTCTGAATAAATTATTTGATAAAAGCTAATTGTGGTAACTCCCCGGTTTCTATGATCGCTATCAACATTTCTGCAAATCCTTTCGGATCACGGATCTGATACTGCATATGATTATGCCCGTCAAAAACCGGGAAGTTTCCAGATGGATATGCCTTCATGACTGCAGCTCTGTATTTGAAATGATCTTCTTTATTCCCAAACTCCCAGAAAGTACGCCTTTGGAGTTCTTCCGGTAAAGCAGGAAATGGTTTCTCTTCCAGGCTGTCAGCCATCTGACGTCTGATATTTCCGTAAGTCAGATTTTTACCTGCCGCGATAAAATATGGCTTGATCTGCTCGTCATCGCACCAAAGTATTTTCTTTAAAGTTTTTCCCTTCGACCAGTAGAGGCTTTTGATCGCCAGATATAGAAACGGAACCATGATCTTTCTGGTCAGTTTATTGATCTGCGCAAACTGTCCTCCATCGAAAAAGACATGTTTTACAGGAATTTCTGTACTGGTTAAAAATGCCATCGCCAGATCTGCTCCTATGGAAGAAGCCACTACAAGCGGAATCTCTTTGATTTTCTGTTTTTTGAGAAAATTTATGATCTGCTGCACTTCATCACTTTTGCTTCGATATTTTTGCCCGGCGCAGTATACGGTTGACGTTGGCATAATGCAGTAATATTTTTCCTGCAGATGTTCTGCCACCGGAACACTGCTGTCGCCAGTTACGCCCATAGCATGGAAAAATAATATCGCCGGGTTTGCTTTATTTCCCATTGTTCTGAATTCCATAATCTCCCCTCTTTTTTGGTTAGTTATCGCTTACTGCTATTCTACCACAAAGATCCTATGATTGCACTTAATTATAAGTCAAAACAGACAGTGACATGCTCCCACCACTTAAATCTTACAGATTTTGAAGTGGGGGCTTCCTGCTCAATTACCCTTTAGGGCAAAGCAAAAACAGGCTATCCCCGCGTGTCCCGCGGTTCTTTTTATCTGGTTACAGATTTTTCTATGTGCCGCTACGCACATTTTATATATATCTTTTTTCCTTCTTCCAGGATATTGACAGCTGCATTCACATCCCGATCCATCCGGTTCCCACATTCACATATGTAGGTTCGTTCTGACAAAGCCAGTTCTTTCTTCTTATTTCCACATACGCTGCATATCTTACTGGACGCAAAATAGCGGTCTACTTTTATAAGATATTTCCCACGTTCTTCCAGCTTATATCCAAGCATCGAAAGGAACTGCCCATATCCGTTATCCTGTATCCCTTTTCCAAAATGCAGACCTCCGGACATCCCTTTCAAGTTCAGATCTTCCACACATACCGCATCATACTTCTCCGCAAGATTATGACTGAGCTTATGATGGAAATCTTTCCTCTGGTTCTTTATCCTTTCATGACATAATGCAACCCTTTTCCTCTGGTTTTGATAGTTCCTGCTTCCCCTTTCACATCTGGAAAGCTTTCTCTGTTCCCGGGCAAGCTTTTTCTCAGCACTCCGGTAGAACATTGGATATCCAGCTCTTTCACCGGTAGAAAACACGCACAGTCCATTCATGGCAAAATCAATCCCCAGAAATTTTTCTGCCTGTCTTTTCTCCGCTGTTTGGTTTTCACAGTCGAACAACAGACTTGCAAAATATTTTCCAGATGGTTCCCTGCTTACAGTCACTGATTTTAGTTTCCATCCTTCCGGTATCGAACGGTGAAGTTTTATTTTTATGGGTGTCATCTTTGGTAGTTTCAGAGACTTTTCCTGCAGGCAGATATTTCCATTTACCATATTTGTTGTATAAGATTTCCGGGAATGTTTTTTTGATTTGTAATTTGGGAATCCCACTTTCGGTTCCCGAAAAAATTTCCGGAAAGCTCCCTCCAGGTTCCTCTGCACATTCGCTAATGCAAGAGAATCTGCTTCTTTCAGCCATGGATGTTCTTTTTTATATCCGGCTGGTGTATTTTTCAGCATCTTTTTTTCTTTCTGGTAATAACTGATCTTATCTGCAAGCATCTGGTTATAAAGAAAACGGCAGCAGCCGATTGTTTTCTCTATCTGAGATATCTGTTCTTTATTTGGATAGATTCTTATTTTTACTGCCCGGTTTATCTTTCTCACCCTGACTTTCTATATACTGACGGATTGATTTTATTTTTTACGAACATATTGTTCTTTCTTTATTATAATATATTTGTTTTATAAGAACAAGTGTTTCTACGAATTATTCGAGCAGATATGCTCAAAGGTGCAATTCATCCCTTCACCTATAGGACGCCACTGAAAAAGTGGTAAGTTTAGTATCACAGGGCGTCAAATATGTGCAAAAATGTTCCTTGATAATAAAATATTGCTAAAATAGTGTTTTGAGGGATGCAAAATCTACCCTTTTGAGAGATGAATTTTCCTATTTTTCCTCATTTGGGCAGACTTCTCCCTTTAGTTTTAAAATTCGTTTTAAATTGACTGCAAATATTGATACTGCTCCTTGAAGTTGCATGTTTGATAATCCAGCAGCATCACAACGACTATATCCGTGTATATTTTTTAATTCACTATTTTTTGCCTCTATCATATAGCGGGTTTTGAAACGTTCCTTGAAATATTGTGTTTTTTGAAACGCCTCTTGATTTTTATGATAATCCGATTTAATAGTGATACTATACGTTTTAGTTTTTGCATTTTCCTTATAACAGCCATTACGATAAGGACAGACATGGCATTTATTAATATCGAAAAAATATTTGATACGTGTATTCTTTTTCTGATTACTACGTTTGTCAATTCGATATTTTATAGCCAAATGCCCAGCTGGGCACTGCATGGTATCCGCATCTTTATTAAAAGTAAAGCTGTCCTCTGAACGTGTCCCTTTTATGATGCACGGGTTAAGCTTTGAAATTAATTTATAGTCATTGCTTTCCGCATCTTTTAAATTTTCCAGTGTGGAATATGCGGTATATGCTATTACTTCATTAACGGTTGCACCTGCTGTTTTACTTTTTTGAACCAGTACTGGAAGTTCCTGACCATCAAATACTTCGCCGGATGTGATTGTTGCTGCTGTGATGATCCGTTCATCTGTCATGACCAAATGAGTTTTATATCCGTAAAAAGAAGAATTGACCGTTTTATGGCCGATCCGGGCATCTGGATCAATGGATTGTTCATAACAATCAATCTGATTATCCAAAATTTCGGATAACATAGAAGATTCTTCTTTAATCGTTGGCTGTTCTGAATACGGACTTTCCTGGACTGTGTTTAATAATTCATGACAGTATTCATTATACTCATCTAAAGAAGCTCGTTTTTCAGGTTCATCTGGCAGATAAATGTCTTTATCAGAATCTTTTAAAGCTGCTTTTAAAGAAGTAGAGGCTTTTTTCAACATTTCTCTCTGAGTAGTTTTATGATAACGGGCTTCTGTATGAGTTGAGTCAACAATTATAGTATTGCTTTTTAAAACACCTTGATTCATGGCAAGTTCTACACTTTTATTTATGAGCAGATCAAGTATATTTTCATCTTTTAAACGCTGCTTTCTGAATTTGGTTAAAAGACTGGGATGGATAACCTCTTCTTCTGGCGTTAATTCCAGAAAATATTTAAAAGACATATCATATCGTGATCTTTCAACAACACCATTATCAGAAAGGTTATAAAGATATTTTAAAAACAGATATTTAAATAGTAATCCTGAATTATTCATGAGCATATAGAAATGCTCATGAATAATTCAGGCTATTTATATATATTTCAACTGCGAAAATGCCTTCAGCAGCTCCTTCTCTCCATAATCCTCAAACTGTACCCGTATGATGTCTTCCGTTTCAGAAATCACCACACCCATTCCATACTTGGGGTGTTCTACCTTTTTTTCTGTTGCAGTTGGCTTTTTTTCTGGCTGTTCCTGTACTTTTGTAGTGGTTTCTGTGGCTTCCGCTTTTTTTATTCTTTCTTCCAGAACCATCTTTTTAAGATCCTGCAAATGTTCTGCTGCTTCCTTTGGATTTCTCTTTTGACGTATTGAACCTGTCAGATATTTTTCAGGCAAATAGGAAAGATAGCGTCCCGGGCCCGGAAATACCCGGTTTCCATTGGGGCTGGTATAAAAAGATAATTCCAGAAATTTCTTTGCACGGGTCATTCCCACATAAAAAAGCCGCCGTTCTTCTTCCTCTGCTGCTTCATCCTTGCTGTTAAGAGGAATAAGGCCATCGTTTATTCCTATAATAAATACATAGTCGAATTCCAGTCCTTTGGAAGCATGCAGTGTCATCAGCTTTACGGAACTTTTGGAATCTTCCTCTCTTTCCAGGTCCATTCCATTCAGAACAAGCTCATTCAGGAAGTCACGGATATTCTTGTATTTTTTCATCCTGCCCAGCATTTGCATAATATACTTTCGATTCTCCGCATAATCTGCGGAAGCAGGATGCAGATATCTCTCCAGGCAGAGGAATTCCCAAAGTTCCTCATAATCTTTTCTTTGATCCTGATACTCCCACATCTTCTGAAAAAGCAGTGATTTAGAGAAAAATGTGTTTCCTGTTATCACTGATTCAATTTCTGTATGCGCCTTCTTTTCCGTCCATCCTTCGCCGAAATTCTTGTTCGTGAGAACAGAAACTGCACTACTGATATCCTCATGATTACTCAGAAAACGGAGTATCTGAAGGAACCACACCAGCACCGGAATGTCCTGGATTGTTTTCTTCTGTGATACTTCGTAAGGAATTTCATGTTTGGCAAAAACTTTTTCCAGGATTTCAGACTGATCCTGCAATCGATAAAATACTGCGATCTGTTCGTATGGAACCTGCTGCTCATGGAGTTTCTGAATTTTTTCAGCCAGATATTCTGCCTCCTGAAACGGATCATAATGATTTTTTACTGATATTTTTTCGCCCTTATCCTGTACGCCTTCCAGAGTATCTCCCGTCTCCTGAAACCTTCTGGAAACAGCCAGGATCGTCCCTGAAGAACGGTAATTTACCGGAAGCGAAAGTTCTCTTGCCTGATAAAGCTCCCGAAAACGGTAAAAAATATTAAACACGCTTCCCCGCCAGCTATAGATCACCTGATTTGGATCCCCGACGGCAAACAGGTTTACTTTCGGTTTCTTTAACTGCCGTATAAACTCAAACTGCAGTTCATCGCAGTCCTGTACCTCATCAATGATGATCCATTTTATATTTGGAAGTAATTCTTTATGGCATTCCAGAAGTCTGGTGGCATTGATCAGAAGATCTTCATAACTCATCTTATTCTGCTTCCGTTTTTCTTCTGCAAGAAACTCTACAAGCTGTAAAAAATCATCCTGATAATTGTTCCGCGAAGAACCACCTGTCCGGTTCTTCTGATCCAGTCTCTTTCTCAGACGGTTCTTGTACTTGATCTTCAGACTATGTTCTTTGATAAGACGTATAGCCAGTTCCAGCTCTTCCTCTGGAAGACACACCTGAAATTCTCTGGTGTAACCAAGTTCCTGTACTGGAAGAACATCCTGCAAAAGCTTTAATGCAATACCATGAAAGGTGCCATATAAGCAGTTCTGTGCCTTCTGATCCATATCAGATATCTTTAATCGTTCACGGATCTCATCGGCAGCCTTGTTTGTAAATGTCAGAACGATCATATCTTCCAGCGGGATTTTCTTTTGTTCGTAAAGATACTTTATCTTTTCGATCAAAACCGTTGTCTTTCCACTTCCCACATTTGCCCGTACCAGACAGGTGTTGCTCTCATCCAGGACCGCCGCTTCCTGATATTTATTCAGTTCCATTGTTTTCGTCCTTCTTCAATGAATGATATCTTCGCATCATTTTTTCTTTTTTATCATGATCTGCTGTTTTTTCACCGGAAAGAATAGCAAGCCGGAAACCGTCTGGAACAGATACATACCTGAGAAGGATATTCACAATGGCAGTTCTGTTTTCCGGCATGTCTGCCCATTCTGCATAGAACGCTTCTTTTACATAAAAGATCAGAGAATCTCCTTTTACTTCTATTGAAGATACCATGCGGAAAAATCCTGCAAACGCCTCATTTCTTTCTGTTATCCTGCTACAGAAGGTATCCCACTTTTCTTCTAATTCTTCCAGTTTAAACTCTTTGGAAATCTTTTGTTCTTCCTGATTCTCTGACAGACTGATCATTCCTGCAAATCCAGATTCTTCCGACAGATTCTGAAGTCCCCACAGAATGACATTCCGATCCAGCCGGTCATCACCAATGCATACGGCACATCCGTTTTTGCAGCGGCAGCCGGAAACCATACGGACAGCCTGCTCCACTACTTTAGGGATCAGATCATAGATTTTTTCCGCAAATCCAAGACCGCCTACATAGCAGTCATAAAAATAAAGGTAAACCTCTTCCTCTGTGCTTCCTGCAAGTTCCAGCGCATTAGAAGAAACGGCAACCCCAAGATCTGCGCTTTCCGTCATCGTCACCATCAATGCTGCATTCTTTAATGCAAACATCAACCCCTCAAAATGATTATTTCGCACATAATATCCCTGTTTATCCGGCTGCAGCAGATTTCGGTACATGGCTACTACATTCTCAGGAAGTTTGATCCATGCTGCTTCCGTATCGTAATTTTTCGTCAACGGTTTCCGAAGCTGCTCAAATCCCAGATTCTGATGATTATGGAACTGCATTTTTTTGTACATGTATACAAAATCCGCAATATTTACGTCTCCGAAAGACAGTTCCGTCCTTTTCCATTCCTGCTTTTTCTGTCTGTGGATAATGCGGATATTTGTCTCACATCCCGGAACCGTGTAATAATTCCCATGAAAAGGAACTGCCTCCACGATCTTGGTTTCCAGATTCATATGTACCACCTGGTAAAACTCGCCGTCATGCATATAGACAGCACCTTCATGGATCTCATGGAAAGCCTGTTCCTCATCCATTTCTGTGATATCTTTCCCCGTTTCTTTATTCAGAAGCTGATATTTATTCTGGTCGATGTTCCGCATGGAAAATTCTCCCGCCGGATACAGTCCTCCAGACCACACGAAGCGTCCTCCAAGACTTCGGACTTCTTCTACTCTCAGAAGAACAGGGATTGTCTCTCCCAGATCCGGAAAAAGCGCCCCGTCATCCAAAGACAATGGAAGTTCTGCTGCTGCAGCGCGGATATGTGCCAGCTCGATCAGCAGATTATCCGGATCTACAATAGCATTCTCACTGCTGCTGTCAAAAAGCCATTCCGGTTCCAGGGCAATGTACTGATCCATAGGAAGATTTGCCAGGATCAGATAATTGGTGCATCTTCCTTTTCCTCTTCCAGCGCGTCCGGTCTGCTGCCAGAAGGATGCTCTGGTTCCGGGATATCCCACAAGTACTGTAGTGTTGATCTTTCCGATATCAATTCCAAGTTCCAGTGCATTGGTTGATACAAGGCCTGTCAGTTCTCCGGAGATCATGCGCTTTTCGATATCTTTTCTTTCCTGTGGGGTATAGCCGCCTCGGTATCCGGATATCTCCTCTTTTTTGGCACTTCCCAGAAAGCCGCTGTTCTCCAGATGATCTCTGGTTTCTTTTACAAGGATCTCTACGTTTTTTCTGGATTTTGCAAACGCCAGAAAGCTCTCTTTTTCTTCCATCAGCTGTGGAAGCAGATCCGCCGCAACGCTTATTACGGATTCTTTTCCATAAGGATTTCCGTCTCTATCCAGTTTTTCGGGCGGCTGGATCAGACAATAGGTCCGCTCTGCCATGCCTGCCCCGCTTTTACTGATACAGGTAAACGTTTTTCCACAGATTTTTTCGGCAAGCTCTACCGGATTGGCGATCGTCGCTGAACTGCACAGGAACTGTGGCTCTGAATGATAATACCTGCAAAGTCTGGATAACCGCCGGAATACATTTGCAAGATGCGAGCCAAAGGCCCCTCTGTATACATGAAGCTCGTCCAGGACAATATATTTCAGATTGGCAAAAATAAAATCAAAACCATATTTGCTGTGGTTTGGAAGCATGGAACCATTCAGCATATCCGGATTTGTAAGAATGATATTGGCACGCTCCCGGATCCGTTTCCTCTCATCGGGAGGGGTATCTCCGTCGTAAACGCCTGCTGACAATCTGTGTTCACCAAAATATTCTATCCAAGGCTTCAAAGCACGGTACTGATCTGCTGCCAGAGCCTTGGTCGGATAGACAAAAATCGCCCGTGTGATAGGATTCTGCAAAATTTCCTGGATCACCGGCAGATAAAAGCACAGAGACTTACCACTGGCTGTCGGCGTCGTGATCACGATATTTTTCCCATTGACCGCCTCGCAAAAAGTCTCTGCCTGGTGTATATAAAGGGACTGAATATTTTGCTTCACCAGAAAACTCTGGATATCTGGATGCAGATTTGATGGAAATTCCGCATAGATGGGGGCTTTTTCCGGTATGATTTTTTTATAAATGATAGTTCCCTTCATAAGTAGTATAGATGCTCCTTTATTGTTTGTTTCACGTCAGATATGATAAATACAGGATACCATAAACAAATGTTCGGGGCAAGATGGCTTATTTTATTATATATTTCGTTCCTCTGCCTTTACCTTCAACAGCTATGATCCCTTTTTTACCCATATTTTTCAGTAATTGTGTTGTCTTGGATTTTCCAAAGGGAACATAGGGTGCAATTTCACTGATTGGCTTTAACATAATCTTGCTTAAAGTTTTATATACAACCCTTTCATCTTCCGTCAAATCCAGGTCCTTTTCAAAAATCGGAAGTACTGTTTTGATCGTATTCTCTGATACTTCAAAATCCGGTTTACTTAATCCTTCTTTATAAAGCTGTTTGATTCTTGTGATTCCTGTTCCAAATATCTCAACAAATCCGAGTCTGTAAAATACATTTGCAAGAATCCTGTTTCTTAAAACAGATAATTTTCCGGCTAAATATTCATCTTCTGTTATTCCAGAAGGCAATCCACCAGGTGAGACAATTTCTATTCTGTCATCAAACATTGAGATTCTGATTTCAGACTCCATATCCCATGTTCGGTGAATCAACGCATTTGCAACTGCTTCCCTGAATGCAGCCTCCGGTATTTTTTCCACTGTTTTTCTGTCACTTCCCTGTATTTCTTCATATTGATAGTAATCTCTGAATACATCAATTGTTTTATCGTATACCTCAAGAATTGACATATTTTCGAAGGTTACTCTCTTTTGGATAATGCTGATATTTTCGCCGAATTTCATAATATCAATTCCTGGAAAATGATTTTTATCTGCCAGAATTCCTGCTGCATTATTATAACCATTATCGTTATCATACAAATTTAATGTTTTTAAAGTGTCCTGATTAAATGTATTAATTTGTATGTGTTCTCTTAATTTACGATATAAAATCTCAAATGACAGTTCCTGATTCTTACATGGAAGCTCTTCAAATCTTATATTTTTCCCTTCCAGGATAAGCCTTGATAATTCCAGTATATCTACTTCTATCGTAGCTGTATCATTTCTCTTATATGCCTTCGATTTATACAAATAGGGCTTCTGAATGCCGCTTTTAACTGACAGTTTTATTGTATGGTCCTGTTGTACTTCAATCGTATAATCTGGCTGAGGACAAATACTGTCATTGATTTTATTTTCGATATCCAGGCATGACTGTTTTACATCTGGCAAACCTTTAACATTGCCATCGTCATCAATTCCAAAAAGGATCGTTCCTCCATTGTAATTTGAAAAAGCACTCACCGTTTTCAAAAAAGTATTTGTAACTTTTTCTTTAAATTCTATTGTTCGCGTCTCCTTCATACAATTCATATCCTTTCCAATTTATTTTAGTTATATTATATGCAAAAGCAGTCACAAAATCAATCGTAAAAAAATACGATTGATTCTGCGACCGCTTTGCATCATAAAAGAAAGACTCTGCAATAATCTCAATTTCTACTTTCCGACAAAAACAACCCCGTCAGGGTCAGAAACGTACCCACAGCTGACAGACCGGTAATTTTTTCATGTAAGATCAGTGCGGAAGTCACAACTGTAATAACCGGGACCATGTAGATGTAGACGCTGGTTTTTACAGCACCCAGGATCTTGACTGCGAAATTCCAGGAAACAAAACATAATGCCGAAGCACCCAGACCTAGGAAAATAAGGTTAATCAGATACGTCGGATTTGCAAAACGCCCCAGTTCCAGATGGAAGTCAAGAAGGAACATCGCAGGAATCATAAAAAGAATACCATACAGAAACACACGCCGTGTCGTAAGGATAGTCGAATAACCATAACTGCTGATTCTCTTCGTCAGAATGGAATAACATGCCCAGACAAAGGATGCCAGTAAAGCCAGCAGATCTCCCACCGGATTCAGTTCCAGCTTAGATCCGTTAAAACTGATCAGAAAAATCCCCACCATTGCAACTGCAAATCCAACAAAGAACTTTGCCCGTAATCGTCCTTCTTCTTTCAGAAACAGATGGCTCAAAATGGCCGTAAAAAATGGAGCGACTGAGATGATCACTCCCACATTTGAAGCCATTGTATAGGTAAGCGCGATATTTTCCAAAAGATAATACAGGCAGATCCCGCAAAATCCTGCCGCAGCAAAGGTAAGTTCCTGTTTGCGGCTCGTACCAGTCAGCCTGTGTGGGGAAATAATCGACAACATCAGTAAGCCCATGACAAAACGGAAAAACAAAATTTCTACCGGTCGAAAATCCACCAGTAAAACCTTTGTCGATATAAAAGTAGTTCCCCAGATCATGATCGTAAGCAGTGCACACAAATGCCCTGTTCTTTTCTTATTTTCCATGTTTTTTGTCCTCCGAATTTTCCTTCGTTAAAAAGATTTCCCTGTAAGCACCTGGTGCCAGTCCAATATAACGATTAAAGTAGTTTGTAAAATGACTCTGATCAGAAAATCCTGTCTGCAATGCCGCTTCCACAGGCGTCAGGCCCTGTTCCAGTAATTTCTTCGCTTCTCCGATGCGGATATTTTGGAGATAACTATATGGAGTTACACCTTTGGACTTCGTAAATGCCCGCAGCAAAGTTGATTTGCTGAGTCCCGCCAGATAACAGATCTGATCCAGATAAATATGCTCAGAAAAATGCTGTTCCATAAACCGGCAGGCCTTTTCTATCTCATCCCGACATTCTGGAATGCACTGCTCAAAAGGCTGTCCATATCTTTGTATCAGCAGAGAAATCAGCAATAGCAGATTTTCTTCCTTGCCAAGATCATTGAAACCTTTCATGATCATTTCGTGCAGTGAATGCAGGTAACAGGCCACTTCTTCATCAAAGATCACGTTTTCCGAAAATCCCGGAAGTTCTCGTTTCCCAGTCACTTCTTCGGTCAGGTTCAGCATACTCTCTCTGGAAATATTAAGCGCACGATAATCCAGAGTTCCGTCATCACCCTGCACACAGGCATGATTATCTCCGGGATTGAAAAGAACAATATTGCCTCTTTGAAGGGTGTATTCTTTATTCTTACAGGACAGACAGCGTTTTCCATTTTCCACAGATCCGATCACATAATACTCATGGAAATGATTTGGGAAAGGCTGCATGATCCCCTCGAAACAATATGCTTCCAGCCGCAGTTCATCATCATAGATGACTGTTCGCACTTCTTTCTTCATGATCTTTGTCTCCTCTCAGAGTACATTTTAACATCCGCATAATGAAAAATGCTTGTAAAATATCTTCATTATTTTCCCAATATATAACAAGCCCAAGTGTCAGATCTGACATTTCATTCCGTATGCTCTCATTTCATTCCCTGTAGCCAAAATATGGCGTTTTTTGTGCTATTTTATAAGCAAAATAAAAAACAGGAAGGAGAACTGCAAATGAAAAGAAAAGTTTTGCATTCCATTTTTGCTGCAGGTTTATTGACAGCAGCTCTTTTTTCTACATCTTATTCCGCATCCCCTGTAAAAGCTGAAGAACAGCAGGATGCACAGACAGAAAGTATATCGGACACCGGCGATACAGCCCAGTTAAAAACGCTTCTGGAAGATTCTGGCTTTGCTGTACAGCAGGGAAGTTTTTATGAACTGGATACGGTCAAAGCCGCTTCTGAAGGAAAACTTCTCAGCTGTTTTGGAAACAATGCCGGATCTTCTTACACTGTTTTTGATCTTCCGGAGGCATCGGAGCAGGAAGTTCCAAATCCGACTTTCCCACCGGCTGGCTGGCAGTATAAACTTTGTCAGGACGAAGCTCTTGTACTTGTCACTACGCTTCCTTCTGAATGTACTTATTATTCTTTTGTGAATTATATTATGTTCACAGAGCAGAAAGAGGGAAAAGACTACACAAATGAAGCTGGATTTTTCAGCGCCGGGGATGAAACTACCGGTCTTTATCATCCGATCTTTGGTTCCATCGGGGAACCTCTTAATATGCTCAATATCAAACATAGCGATGACAGTGAGTTCGGAACCAATGCCGTCATTGTGATCAGCGCAAACCAGACCATAACAGATCAGGTAACAGAGCAGCTCCATGCTTCTGGATTTGATGACAGCATGATCAATATCATGCCGATTCCTGCCGAAACGTATCGTATGGGACTGGAAAAAGGGGATGATACTTTCTGCTTTCTGGGACGTATTTCACAGCCTGCGGATTCAGATGCTTATGAAAAATATGTTTCCACACTTGCAGATAACTCCGTACTCTACCGTGTAACCCCAAAAGAAGAGCAGGCAGCAGATCCGTATGAAAATGCAGCTGTAACGCCTCGCGGAACAGGAAAACATGAGACAGAAGTAATGGATGAACCTTCTAAACATCTGAACAGTATACGAGAGGCGATCATCGCAAAATATGCATCAGATTATACTTATGAAGAGCTCAAATCAGATATCGCAGTTCCGGAAGGACTGACAGCATATTATAACGATATGAATTCCCAGGGTGACAACCGCGATACAACGTATCTTATGACACGTGACTTCACTCTGGACTCGGACGATGATTTTGTTGTTGTTTATGGTGTAAACCATACAAAAAACGGGAAAGCACGTTATTCCAATGCAGTACTTTATGGACGTCCGATGCTGAATGGTGTGTGCAGCATTTACGATTCCCTTTATACCGGAAGTGCCAGTGAGTATCTGGAAGAAGATTGTGAAAATCCGGATCAGTATTATGTTTACAAGATGGCACGTACTCAAATGGATGATCATACTTCCACGATCGAATACTCCGCCGGTAACGAAAAAGGCAAATTCTATGGTGTAGATAATGGAAACCCTCTGTTTCTTGCATTCAGAGCTTACCTGGATGAAACAGGTGTTGGTGCTTCCTACTATGAGATCATTTATGACCGTGCGATTGTTTTCCATAAGAAATAAATCCTCAGACGTACCAGTGGTGCTTCCTGAAAATACACCGCAATAAAAAAATACCGGCTCCCGGGATCATACTCTGTAAAGAGTTCAATTCCGAAAGCCGGTATTTTATATGTGCAGCATAAAACTTGCTTCAAACTGATTTCCTTTTGCCTCAAATCGACTGATCCCGTCGTATTTTTCACAGATCTGTTTCATCGACTGAATGCCGATTCCTTCTTTATTTTCTCTCTTTCGAGATAAGATCTTGTCGTCTTTTTTGAGGATGATACCGTCAAAAGAATTATCTTCCCCGTATCCTTCTTCTCATATCCGCCCAGCGAAAATCTGAGAATGCCTTTTTGACCTCTTCTCGTTTGCCGTGACTGATCGGAATTTCAGTCTGGTCAGAGAGTTTTAATCTGTCAGACGACATGGATGTGACCTCACGCATAGAAACCAATGCCCACCGGATCGGCATACAGAAATCACTATCTGGAAGGATCTGGGCCATTTCCGACAGCGACTGCGACGCTTCCAGGATACCTGTTTTCATGTGTAGCAGAGTCTTCTTTCCCTTTGCCTCTATATACAGAATATCTGAAAGATAGACGCTTTCCTTTAATCTTCCAACTTTTACTTCGACTATCCTCATCGAGTAAAAACTCTCAAAAAACTTATCCAAAACCTTGTAGATCTGTCCCTGTTCAATCGGCTTTACGATATAATGAAGTGCTTCGATATCAAATGCCTCTGCTGCAAAATCAATACTGGTACTTGCAAAAACGATCTGTATCTTGTGATTCATCTGAATGATTTTTCTGGCAGTTTCCATCCCGTTCAGGTTATCCATAAAAATATCCAGAAATGCAAGACTGTAACATTGAATATCAGAATCCAGAAACGCTTCTCCGGATACAAATTCATCGATCTTGGCATACAGTTCATTCTGATCCAGATAAGAAGAAAGCAGTGATATGATTTTTTCCCTGTCTGTTTGCAGATCATCACAAACCGCAATTCTAATACAATTTTCCATCTTTTTTATTCTTACTCCTGTTTCTTTTGTCTGTGAATGATGCAAATGTTCGGGACAACCCTCAATGGACAGGTATGTGTTTAAGCTCCGACAAATTAAGCTCTGACAAATTTTCTTTGTTAATGGTCAGCAGGCATCGGCGTTTTCATGGTGATACAGGATCACATTTTTTATATTATGCAACGGTAATTCTCTGATATTCTGTTCTGCTGTGCATACACTCATGTATGCGACACGTTTCGCATGCCTGTCCGTTACATGGACCAGTTCTGCCTCCACACAGTCCAACGCATAAGAGCATGCCCCTATCAAACCTAAAACATCTAATTTCATTTCGTAAAAGATTCCTTTTGTTTATTTAAAAAGTTAATCACAATCTCCTGTATCTCTTCTGTCCAGAACTCGCTTCCTCCATGATCTGCGCCTTCCAGGAGATATAACTGGACATCTTTTCCGCAGGACTTGAGTTTCTGGTAAACGGTTACGCCTACGCGGGGATTGATCGTGCGGTCTTTGGTGCCGTGGAACATCAGGATTGGCGGAAGGATCGTGTCTTCATGGATGTAGCATTCTACAGATAATTTCCGGCACAGTTCCGGGTACTCGCGTAGGTTTGTGCCTCCCATTTCCCTTCCCTCCGGGCTGTCCGGCAGATGGTGGTTGAGCGTACTTGGCATGCCATCTTGCAGCATTACACTTAAGGCACCATAAAAAGAGAGGATCCCTTTTACATCCGCATTTGTTCCGGGATATAAGTTTGTATCCTGCTCATCATCGTGGAGCAGCTGAGAAAACATGGCTGTATGTCCACCGGATGAATCGCCACCGACAAACACTTTGTCCGTATCTACGTGATACTCTGCCGCATGGATCTTCATAAAGCGAATCGCGTTTCTTGTGTCCAGTGCCTGCGCCGGAAATGGTGCAATCCCGGAGTGGCGGTATTCCACAACTGCTATGACATAGCCCTTCTCAGCCAGTCTTGAAAGCATTCCCAGTTTCGCATTGATATTCTGCTCAAGCCACGCAGAGCCCTGGACGTACACAAGACAGGGATACGATGTATCACTGTCTATGGTGTTTCTTGTCTGTGGTGTAATGATCTGTAAATGAAGCGGCACACCATCCATGTTGGCATATTCCACATTCGAGTAAATATAAGTTCCTTTCTCATCTCCGGTTGTCGAGATTCTTGTAACACCTTCTATCTCTTCGTCAAAAGACGGGTATTCTTCGTAGGTCCAGTTTTTTATTTCCATAAGATATATTCTCCAGTTTTACGTCTTACCAGCCTTTCAGTACAGAAATCTGATAAGTCGCTATATTTTGTGGGTTTTCCAGTGCTTTTTTGCGCCAGGCACTTGGCGAAAGTCCTGTTATCTTTCTGAAATTTCTCAGAAACGTAGACAGAACCGGGTAGCCGACGGAACGAGCGACTTCTTCGATGGATGCACTTCCATGTGCAAGCAGTTCGCATGCTTTGTTGATCCGGACCACATTCAGGTATTCGGAAGGCGGCATGTTCGTATATTCAGAAAAAATCCTTCTCATATGAGTTTCGCTCAACCCACAGCTTCTGGCAAAATCCTTTGCCTTTATATCCTCCGTGTAATGCTGTTCCATGTAGTTTATGATCTTGCGAACATAATTCATTGCATCAGAATGTGAAAGTTCATCCTTGAAATCCAGCGTGTTCAGCCGATCAAAAAATAACAGAAAATTAAACGCAAGCGATAAAACTGCATATTTATAATGATATTTTTTCTGCTGTGTTTCTTCTATTATCATCTGCAGCAGTTCCACAGCCAGAGCGTTTTTGCTGCTGTCCAGCACCAGGACTTCTCTGGTAAGATTTTTCTGCATTTTTGTATACTTTTCAGGCGCATCCTCAAAAAACTTTTTGAGGATCCTGTCTGTGTCTATAAAAAGATATTCCCATTTCTGCTTTTTGTCATGTTCTTCTGGTGACGGACAGGTACGATGCGGAATGTTCCTTGGAATGAACGTCAGTGTTCCTGCATGGTAAGGCGTTTCTTTTTCTGCAAACTGTATGATTCCATTTCCATAATGACAGTAACCGACTTCCAGATAATTATGAAAATGCATGTTATCCATTCCATAAACAGTTTCCCATTTTTCACCAGTCAAAACAAGCAGCGGAAGATCCTGTGAAAGTTCATAGTAACGATATTCAGCTTTAGACATTTGCTTCTCCCTGTGTTTTCTATAAGAGTATTATAGCAGTTGGTGAGCATAAAGAAAAGAACACAGAGATCATATTGGCGCAGAAATTATCCTCATTTTTTCCAATCTATAATCGTTTTCCGATAGAATATCAATCCCACAACTCCTACCAGCACTTCTGAAATCGGAAATGCGAACCAGGTATAGCGAAGTCCCAGAAGTGACAGACCCCAGAAAATTGGGATCAGGCAGAATAT
This sequence comes from Blautia sp. MSJ-19, assembly GCF_018918125.1. Lineage (GTDB taxonomy): Bacteria > Bacillota > Clostridia > Lachnospirales > Lachnospiraceae > Blautia_A. The sequence continues at coordinate 2,179 of NZ_JAHLQA010000010.1, read as the reverse complement.
CTGACGCATGACAGACAGAAAAAGGCTTACTTTTCCATTTCCGATCGCCTGGAAAAATACCGGTGTCATCAGGGAAAACACTGCCGGGATAAAACTTGATCCTATGATGGGAAATGCAGTCTTTCCAATTGCAATTACCTCTCTGCTGCTGGAAAATATTTTTACAAGCTGCACCGGAAAGAATACAAAGCAGACTACGCCGATCAGCATGACCACACAGGAAAATGCATAGGTATCCTTCATCGTTTCCCGGCATCTGTGATAGCTTTTTGTCGCATAGTTAAAACTGAGCAGCGGAACAATACAGGTCTGCAGTCCCATAAGCGGAATGAAAAAGAAGGTCTGCATCTTGTAATAAAGTCCCAGCACAGTGACTGCTGAATCTGAAAATCCTGCAAGAATCGCATTCAGGATCACAATATAAACCGTATACATGGCCTGCATCAATATCGAAGCATAGCCAAACCGATAGATCTGCTTTGCATACAGGATCAGTTTTCTCCACTCCGGTAGTCTGCGGACACCTCCGAAAGCTGTGATCATCGCTGCTGCAATCTGTCCACAGACTGTCGCACAGGCTGCTCCTGCAACACCCATCTCCGGCACCGGGCCAAGTCCAAAGATCATGATCGGATCCAGCACAATATTGGTCAGTGCACCTACTGTCTGTGCAACCATCGGACGGCGCATATTTCCTCTTGACTGATGGACTTTTGTCCAGTTTCCTTCCAGAAATGCACCGATACTGCCGATGCAGACGATCCGTCCATAAGTCACAGCATCGGTGACCGCCTCCGGGACTTTTGCACTGGTCATAACATAGGGGCGCATGAATGCGGCAGAAAGAGCTGCAAAAATAAGCCACGTTGCAATTTCAAGGACCATTCCTGTTCCTGCTGCCTCTTCTGCTTTTTCAGGCAGCCTCTGTGCGTACTGACGGGCCATGTAGGTGTTAACACCCACGCCAGTCCCCACCGCCAGCGCAATAATGATCAGCTGCAAAGGATAAATAACCGACAATGCTGTTAATGCATTTGCCGAGTACTGGCCGACAAAAAAGCTGTCTACAATGTTGTACATTGCCTGGATAAGCTGTGCCAGCATGACAGGCGGTGCCATTTTTAACAAAATCTTTGGGATTTTCTCTGTCCGAAATAATTCTGTCTCTGTACTGGTCTCGTTTTTCATCGCTCTTCTTCCTCCAGTGAATCTTCCAGAATCTGGTCATATTCCATAAATAATTTTGTCATTGTACGGATTCTCTCTTCGCCAAGCTGCTTCACTGCCCGTTCTTCCATAAGGCTCAGGGAATGCAGTAATTTTTCTGAATATTCTTCGCCACTTTTTGTCAGTACAAAGGCTTTTTCTTTTCCAGTGCATTTTTCCTTATTGATCTCAAGAATTCCTTCTTTTTTCATTTCCGCGATCACATGGTTGATCGTCTGACGCGGCAGCAGATAAGAGTCGCAAACCTGCTTCTGTGTGCAGAATCCATATTCCCGGATCGTATAAAGCACCAGCATCCGGTTATAGCTGACATTATTTTCTTTCGCCCACATAGAATAAACTCTTCGGCACCGGATGATTGCCTGGTTTACCTGATCATGTAGTTTTTGTATTTCACGGTTCATGTTTATCCCTCCATTCAATCCCATTTGGGATTATAGGAAATATACTCCTGAATTTCCAGTTTGTCAATCCCGGAAACAGCAAGGGGAAAGCTTTATGTCAGCTTTCCCCTTAAAGTTGTTCCAAAGTATTGATAAATGTTTTCGCCACTTTGCTGAACACGGCATGTTTTTTCCATACCAGTGCCAGCCTTGTTGGCAGTTTAGGTTCTAATGGAAGAAAACGCACGTTTGGATCAAGTGTGGGGGCAGTAGGTTACAAGCTGCCCTGAAAAAAACGTCTGTTTTGCGGTGCAGGATACACTTTGGGCATGATGGCATCGGGTTGGATGACTGTTCTGTTTCTCGATGTCTGATATGCCATTTATATTAAGGTACCAGCATCGATTTATGAGCAGAATCTATTTCCGATGTCCAAGCTATTGATTATCTGGTTATGCCCGTATAATGGTGTAAATTGAATATTAAAAATAAATAGAGCCAAATGCTCTCCCTTTAGGTATAATAAGTTCACCACAAACAAAATTACCAAGGAGGATTCACAAATGGCT
>NZ_JAHLQA010000018.1 GCF_018918125.1 Blautia sp. MSJ-19 | reverse complement strand
TTATTATACTATTTTTATCAACGTACTACAATTATTTCTCGATAAACTCCTGTTTTTCGGGAATTTACCTTGCAATAGATTAGTTTGCAGCTATCGGGAACTTCACGTAAAACTTAACGCGGTCATCATTTGTCTCATTTTCTGCACTTTTGGGGTACTTACGAACACTTTTGGCTCCACACTGCCCCGGAAACCGGCACCGCCAGAACAACGTTCCTGGCACCGTTCCATTCATACGAACACGTGACGAGCGTCAAAACCTTATCGTATATACACTTCAGGTAATCATCCCCGGTTTCGAACACTTCTCTCTGCCTAGCTGCTTTTAAGTACTCCTGCACTGCCGCCGCATCTGGGAGTTTCTGCTGGAACGGAAACAGATCCCGGTCTGCTTTCTGCACCGTGACGATCCTGTATTCCTGAATGCCGTCCTCTGTCTGAAGATAAGCAAAACGATGGGTGTTATAATAATCTTCCCCTGCATATAAGTCCAGGTTTCCGAACATCGCCCCACTGTTCATGTTGTGACCGTAAATGATGAGATTCCGACTTTCGGACACTTTGCAGTCTGCCTGTAAAAACAGGCTTCCATTGATGTCATATTCCTTTTTGTAATTCCGTTTCAGGTAAAACTCCCCATTCTCCTGTTCGGACTGAAGCACTGGGTAATCAATCCCGGTGTCCGGTATGGTCAGCCATCCTTGCACATCCGGGTACTGTTTTCGGAGAGAAACAAGGTCTACCGCAGCTACCGGGCATTTTCTTCCAGCTGGTTGGTCTTTCTTTTCAGAGCCTGAGGCTCCCGGAGCTTTCGGCTCCGGGAAATTCCCTTTCAGCTCTGCCACCAGCTTTTTATTCTCCATTGGGAGATATACCATGTGGTAAATCAGGAACCCGGCACTTAAGAAAAGTGCTGCAAAGCATACCGTTTGAAAAAGTTTTTTCACGATTTTCATCGTTCCTGTCCGGCTTTCCTCTGCTTCTTTGGCTGGCTTTTCTGCGTCTGTCCCGGCACAGGCGGTTTTCTGGCTGCTTTCAGGATCGGTCCCGTTGGGATGTGGTTCTGCCTGCAGCCCTTTAAGATTCCGGTCAGATAAGACTGTCCGGGCGGATTAAAGTTCTGCATGTAGTCTTTTGTCATGATATAGACAATCGCTTTGATCTCTTTCCCAGCTTTATCCTTGACGGTGATCTCCTGTTTGTCGTAAAAATCCGGATAGCCTTCATAAAGATCCAGGCTCTTTTCGCAGTCCCCGGTCAGTGACCAGAGGACGCCGTCCACATGGCTTCCCTCTTCCGGGAAGATGGTGGCAAGACCGCTCCCTGCGGCAGCAAAAGTCAGCCGATACCCCTCCAGGCGGACGGTTTCTACCACCTCCGCCTTTGGGCACCGATATGCCATCTGGTCCAGATCCATGTTGCTTCCATAGGCAAAATATAATTGTTTCAGCTTATCTGCCCCCTTTTTTCTTCTTTCTCTTGGATGCCAGGCTCATGCCGAGTAGACCGCCTGCGGAAAGAACCAGGCACAAAACAGGAATCCAGAGGTTGGTATCATCGCCTGTTTTCGGGTTGCTTACAGACGGGGTATCATCCGGCAGCTTCTCATTGGTCACTTTCTGGATGACTTCGATTACCGGGGTTTTGTCATCTACATAGGTAAATGTCACTTCATGCTTTGTTTCGTCCAGCTGGTATCCTTCCGGTGCTTTGGTTTCAACCAGATAATAAGTGGCTGCCTTGTCAAATTTGCCGTCCTTATACGTTCCGATTGCAAGCAGTCCGCTGGTTGCATGGCCGTTTTCATCGGTGGTCAGTGTTTCTACCACTTTGCCATCGGCATCCCTTAGTTCAAATTCTGCCCCTTTCAGTGCGGCTCCGGTATCCTTATCCGTTTTCTCAACGATCAGACGTCCCTTGGCGGTATCGTCTTTCATGGCTACCTTCTGGATCTCAGCGGTGTCTGCCACTTCGAAGGTGATCTCTTCCGCTACCACATAACCATTTGGAGCCTGCTCTTCTTTTAAGGTGTATTTGCCGATTGGAAGTTTTTCGATATAGTGCGGCTCTTTTCCGGAAGTCCAGCTATCTACAATCTTGCCATTCTCATCTGTAATGGTCAGTTTGGCTCCTTCGATCTCCTGATCTCCGGTAATGTCCGTTTTGCTGATCTCCACTTTGGTCACGTCATCTTCCATCACCTGTTTCTGGGTCTCTGCGGTATTTTCCACGGTGAATGTGATGCTTTCCGCAGTGGCATATCCATCGGCCGGCTTGGTCTCTGTCAGGGTATAAGATTTTCCTACGACCAGTTCTTTGATGATGTGTGGTTCCTCAGTGGATGTCCATTCCTCAACCACAGCCCCGTTTTCATCGGTCAGCTGTAATCTGGCACCCGGCAGTTCCTCGCCTGTGGTCAGATCGGTTTTGGAAAGTTCCACGGTTGTCGGCTCATTTTCAAATACAAACTCATAGGACGCTTCTGCTTCTTTATCTCCCTGGTACTCAAAAACAAATTCCTGCTCTTCTCCGGTGGTGACAAATCCATCCGGTGCATACAGCTCCTTCACATAATAGGTTCCGTCGATCGGCAGGTCCGCAATAAAGGAAATCTTTCCATCTGCATCCGTTGTTTTTAGCTCGATCAGGGTGTCAGCTTCCATCAGCACCTTTCCAGATGCGGACAGGATGTCGTTTCTGGTATAAAGTCCAAAGATGCCGCCTTTTAATACACGGTCGGTATCCTTTTCTTTCTTCAGGACGTTCACTTTCACTTTCTGGCGGTTGTTCTGCCAGTCCTCATCGTATACAACAACCGGGGTATCCTGGTCACGGTAGGAAAGATCTACATATCGTGGTTCTTCATCCAGCACATAACCATATGCTGTGCCTACCTCTTTGACATAGTATTTTCCAACCGGAAGGTCAGATACTTCTGCAACACCATTTGCATCGGTAGTCACAGTTGCCACCAGCTCGTCCTTAACATAATAATCCGGGCTTACGCCATCGGCCGCTTTGATATCCTCTGCAGCGTAAATCTCAAAGGTAACGTCTGTCAGGCTTCCTGTGATGTACTCAAAGAAATGCTCCACAACGCCTTTGACATTGTCCAGCAGAGTGATCTTGTCAAGGAATTCACCTTTCTTGTTTACGATCAGCAGTGCTTTCGGCACATCGTCCTTCATTTCCACTTTCTGTACTTCTGCGGTATCCTGAACGGTGAATTCCACATCCGTGGTCTTTAAATAGCCAAGCGGTGCAAGGGATTCACGGAGGATATAGGTTTTTCCAACAGTCAGGTATTTGATTACATGAGGCTCATCCTTTACGGAAGTCCAGCTGTCGATCACGTTTCCATCTTTATCCAGAACAGAAAGGGATGCCCCGTTCAGCTCTACGCCTGTGGTCAGGTCAGATTTGGTCACTTCGATGGTGGTCGGCTGGTTCTTCTTCACAGATTTCAGCTTGATGGTCAGGATGTCCTGTCCCTGATAGGTGGCATCGAATTCCAGCACCTCATCAGAGGATACAAAACCGTCCGGTGCGGAAATTTCTTTTACATAATAAGTTCCAAGCGGCAGGTCCAGGGTAAAGTGTGCCTGTCCTTATCCCCGATCACCAGTTTTATGTCGTAGGCTTTGGTGTCCAGCAGGTATCCGTTTGGTACAGAGATCTCTTTCAGGTATACGGTATCCTGTGTTTTGGTGATCGTAACGCTGGAAGCTCCGTTGGTATCTGTGGCCGGCATCTTTGTGATCAGGTTCTTTCCGTCCTTGTCACTGTAAACGCCATAGACTGCACCTGCGATGGCTTTGTTGCTCTTGCGGTCTTTCTTTACGATCTCCAGTGTTGCCTGTTTTACCCATGATACTTTAAAATCTACATATTTCTCATCGGTCACGCCCTCACCAAATACCAGGGCAAGGTCCTGTGTTTCGCTTCCGGTGGTGATCTTATAAGCGGAGTAGTCTTTGATGATGCTTCCTTTCATGGTGGAAGACCATTCCCCTTTGACATCCACAGCCTGTGTCAACGGTGCGGATAAATAAAATTTGGTACCGCCGCAGATTTCTACAGATGCACCTGCACTGCTGGTTTTTCCGGTTGTCACGTTATGCAACTTGACACCGGACGGCAGCTTCATGGTGATGGTCTGCAGTTCGGATGCCTTGAATGTGATCTCTTCTGTTCTCTGGCTGTTGCCGCTGATATATGCTGTCACATCTGCGTTTGAAAAGCTCATGTCCACTTCCGGGATCTCCGGCTGGCTCATGCAGTAATCATAGAGTTCTTTTGCAAGGGCCTGCCCGGTAGCATTCGTACCAGAAAAAGCGTCACCGCTGTTATTGGCATAGGACGCTGCCAGATGGACGATGATAAACTGTTTTCCGGCAGAAAAATCAGGGTGCTTTTCAGAAAAGAATCCATTTTCACCAGATGCTTTGGTTCCGTAGTAGCACACTTTTGCCAGTGCTTTGCTGTCACCCAGTTTGGTAATCTTATAAACACCATCCCCAGGTCCCGCTTTGGATGGCTGCACACAGTAGGCAGTTGCAGACACATTTCCAAATTTAACGGTATATTTATAGGTTACATAGGAGCCCAGACCGTAGTCTGCATAATAGTATGCAGTCCCTCTTGTCACATCCACGTCCTGGGTTGCTCTTGTACTGGTATTGACTGCGGTGAATGAAACGGTTTCCCCATCTTCCATTGCCATCAGGTCAATATCCTGTTCCCCTGCCTGCTCCAGAACATCGCTGAGTGTCAGCCCGGATTCTTCATCGGTTGTATTTTCCGTTTCGGATTCCTCTAATGCGGCATCAAACTCGGATTCAGAAAGTCCATCCTGAAATTCGGATTCTGTTTCTTCCGGTTCTTCTGTCTCAGCTTCCTCTGTTTCAGATTCAGCTGTCTCCGATTCAACAATTTCTGTCTCTACAGGCACTGTCTCAGTTTCTTCCTGCGAGGCAGCTTCCTCATCATCAGAACCTGTATCCTCTTCGGTAACTGCCTGTTCTGCCTGTGGTTCACTCTGAGACGCTGTCACAGGTTCTTTTACGATCAGGTTTCTCCCAATCTGATAAACCGGGTGGTTCTGGTTGACTGGCTCCACATAATAAACGGCATGGTAAGTGTCTGCATGGCTGGTGCTGAAGCTCTCCCCGGCGTCATTCTCTGCTTTCTGGAATGTCACTTTGACTTTGCCTTCGTCCTTGATTTCCAGATTGGTATGGTCACTGGAAATATCAAATGTCTGTCCGACTTCCAGCTCCAGATCGGTGGCTTTTACCACTTCCTCTTCATCCAGCAGATCCTTTACGGATTCATACGCTAGCGGTTCCGCCGCTTTCTGCTCTTCCGAAGCATACACCGTCAGCGGTGAAATGACTGTGGATAAGATGGTGACTGCCGCCATCACCCCTGAAAGGATTCGCCTGAATTGATATTTACTCTTCATGTTTTCTACCTCTTTCTTCTTTTTCTTCATTTTGCATAAGAACAGCCGGATGTTTCCACCCGGCCTGTCTGTTCTCATTATTCTGTTATCTCGCATCACCTGTCCGTCTTGGATTCTGCAGACAGGCATAGGTACTTTTTTCATACCGCCATGCCTTATCCCCGTCCAGATTGGCAAGCAGATGCTTCCGCACATTTTTGTATTCGTCCCCGATCAATCCAAGGCGGAGCAAAAAGGTACGAAAGGTAAATGCCGGGTTATCCCCGATCTCCGTCTTTTTTGCATGGGTACAGGATTGGTTGATTGCCTGTGCGGATATGGCAAGTGCCAGTGTGATATTCGACCGGACTTTTCCTGCATGGAGGGTGCTTTCAAAACAGCGCCATTCCAGTGTTCCCTTGGAAAAAACAGCATGTAGGTTTAATGCGTAATACCTTGTCCAGTTGTAATGCTCGGAACTTCCGTCATTTCCCTCATACCATGCCCTTTTGAATTTTTCCATTGTGATGGTGCTGTTGGGCATCCGGCGGATCTTCTCCAATACCATAGGACGTACTTTCTGACAGTACTCATCTTCCCTGCTGGTCTGCACTTTTAATGCTTTGAACAGAATGTCCTCTTTGCAGTACATGATCGTCAATGCATTTTTCAGACTCCTTGGTGTATGGTTGGATGCGTCCACATGGACATGCATGCCTCAGGAGGAATTAACAAAAGCACCTGCGTTTTTGACACACCGCACCACTTCCTGGAGCTTCCCCATTTCCGAATATTCCAGTTTTGGGGATACCATCTCTGTCGAATAATCTCCATCAGCATCTATTACGGTACCATTTGCCAGCCTTTCACAGTCAATACTGCTGTCCCTTGAAAATTTCCACGTTTTTCCATCTGAATCTTTTACACACCAGGAATCGTAAGAACGGATATGATATGGCTCTGTTCCGAACATTCTTCCAACAGCGGCAGCCGCCTTGTAACGGCTGATACCTGTCATCTCAATCTCTGTACCAAAATACTGATCTTTTAAGTCGATCTGCTTCACCCACCCTTCGCTTCTGGAACAGGTGAGCTGCTTCGGATTTCTTCATCCACGGCTTTCAGGTTTCTGCCTATTGCTTCGATGACATTGACGGTGACACCGTTCCCGGCCTGCTTGTAAAGCTGGTTATCCGATGTTTCTTTTTCCATCTTGGAAATCTGACCATCCCGGTATCCCTGCAGCCGCAGACACTCCCTTGGCGTCAGCCTGCGGATTCTGCCGTGGTAGATCACTCCATGACGGTCAGTTGCCGTAATGGTGAACATTGGCTCTTCCGGTTCTTTCATTCTTCTTCCATTCTGGCGGACTTTTTCCCTGGTCGGTGTCAGCACTGCCCTTGGCGTTTCTTCCACCAGCACCCCGGAGCTTTCGCCCCTGTGGTTATGGATGCTGGAATCCTGTCTGGTATTCAGACATCTTGCAACCTCTGTCACCAGCGGCGGAGGGGAAATATCTACAAAATGCAGTGTCCCCTGCTGGTTTCCGGTCGTCAGAGTATGGGCGATCTCATGCCCGACTCTTCCCCTGCGGCTGTTGATGCCCGGATAGCCGAGATCGATGCTGTCACCCTCATAAGCCATCTTGTATCCTTTTCGGGTGTTTTCCTTGATTGGGATACCGACTTCGTATAATCCAGTCTTGCCACCCATACCACCAGCCCCGCTTGTCAATGTGCAGCTCAGTCCTTCTTCTGCGTAGACTCTTTCTCCCTGTTTGCCAGCATGGACTTGTATAAGAGCTGTTCCATTTGCTTTTGGGAAAGGTAATATTTTTCCGGCACATCTTCCATCAAGATATCCGACAATATACACTCGTTTCCTTGACTGTGGGACTCCGAAATCCTTGCTGTTAAGCACCTTCCATTCGACATGATACCCCAGTTCAGATAGCGTACTGAGGATGGTGTGAAACGTCCGCCCTTTGTCATGCGAAAGCAGACCGGGTACGTTTTCAAGGAGAAAATACGCAGGTCGTTTGTCTGCAACCAGTCTGGCAACTTCGAAGAAAAGGGTTCCTCTTGCATCGGCAAATCCTTCCCTTCGTCCAGCGATGGAGAATGCCTGGCAAGGAAATCCCGCGCATAAAAGATCAAAGTCCGGCATTCGTTCTGTTTCAATATTTCTTGCGTCATTGCAGAACCACTCTCCTTCCGTATCAAACAGCACCCGGTAGTTGTGGTCTGCATACGCATCCGCTTCACAATGTCCGACACAGGCGAAGCCTCCTGCTCTTTGCAGCCCTTCTCGGAATCCTCCGATTCCACTGAAAAGGTCAAAAAATCGAATTGTTCCGGCTATCAGCCTCCCTTCGCTGCGAAAAAAACAGTGCAGATTTCTCTGCACCGTCTCAGTCTCTTGGTTTCTGTTTTTTGATGTCTATTCTTCTGATTCCGCTTCCTCTGGCTCAGATTCTTCTGCTTCTTCGGTTTCCAGTTCTGTTGACTCTGCTTCCGCTGGCTCTTCGTTTTCTGGCTCTGTCGGCTCTTCATCTGCTTCAGCTTCATCCGGTTCTGTCATTTCTCCGTCTGTTTCAGCTTCCAGTGCTTCTGTCTCAGGCTCTTCTGCTTCAGGTTCTGCTGACTCTTCATCCGGTTCTGATTCCGCAGTCTCAGGATCTTCCATTTCTGATTCTGCTGGTTCTCCTTCTGTTTCTTCGGCTTCCTCTGACTCTGCTTTCCATTTGGCTTCCTCTTTTTCGATTGCCTCTTCGATAAGCCCGATTAAGAAGTCTTTCTGTTTCATGCCGTTCTTGGCAAGGACTGCTTTCAGTCTGGAAAATAAATCCTCGGTTACCTGTACTGCTACTGTTCTTAAATCTGCCATGTTCGTCTTTTCTCCTTTTCTTGTCATGTGTTCTTCGATTACCATTTCAAGGTATTTTGGTATGCTGATTCCTAACTCTTCGACCTCCAGTTTTAACTTTTCATGCAGCTCTACCGGGATCTTTCCGCATATGTTTTTCATCTCCATGCGTTTGTTCTCCTTTCTTTTTTCTACACACAACATACCCTAAAACGTGACAGAAAGCTATTCACAATACCCAACGAATATGAGGCTTTCAAAAGCCCCCAAAGGATGCAGATCTAATAACATTCAATAGGCATCACCCCTTTCAAAGATCCGTGATTTATACTAATTTGACTGCTTGAATTTTGGCTATTTTATCGCCGGGAAAGACTTGACTTTTTCAGAATGCATCCTCAAGCCCGGAGAGAAAATCCAGCATCTGGGATGGAATTTCTTCCTTCTTTGAAACACTTTCCCCGGAGCCTGAAATGGAAACACCTGCCAGTTCTTCCCGGATTGCCTGCCGGATGCTTTTCTCCAGCTGGTTGTTTTCCTGATCTTTTAAAATCACCTGAACCAGATAGTTGCTCTTCTGCCCATCCGGAACACTTTGCAGGATCTCCCATGCCTTTTTGTGGTCCGGGTTATCAAGGTTCAGGCGGAACGAGAAAACAGGCCTCTTTACTTCGCGCACATCTGCCCCACAATCCGCTCATAGCCGGAAGCGTTGGCGTGTACGTCTGTCAGGTAAACTTGCTGACACAGCCCGTCCTGCGGTGTCACATGCCGTTTCAAGATGCTAGCTCCGCCGCCCATGATCACGGACGGAATTGCCTTCAGATCAAACCCGGCTTCCATAATTGCAGACAGTATTTTCTCCGTGTAAAGCCTTCCCTGCCGGACAATAATTTCTTTTGCAGCCGGGTCCATGCTGCAGCTCTGGCCGTTCAGAACACGTTCTATCTGAATGTCCGTTACAGACAGCCCGGTATTTCTGCGTACCTGTTCGGTGATTTCATCCACACACCGGATTACACCAAGCTCCAGGCTGCGGCAGGTCGCGGCGTTTGGAACACTGTTGTCCAGCCGCATCAGGTCAACGGTCCATCCACCGATGTCTGCGAGAAGAACAGAAGGCTCGTCCCGAACACATTCCGGGTGGAGAGCCAGTGCCGAGTAACCCTGTGGGAACAGTTTTACATCCTGAATCCGTATCTCATAGCTCTCATCCTCATACCGGAAACGCAGAGGCTGCTCTTTCCGAAACAGATATTCCCGGAAGCCTTTTTTCTCCCTGCCAAAACTTGCCAAAGGAAGGCCGGCTGCCAGAACTACATCTGTTTTCCGCTCTCCCCGGCGGTAGCGGATCTCCTGGGCAATCGCTGCCATTGTCAAAAGATAATAATTGTCATTGGAAGTCTTACTTCTCACCAGCGTCTGCCGCCCGGTTCCGCACACATAAAATTTCCCATTATACTGCAGGACATTCTGCATAGTATACGGCTCATAATCGTACCCGGTCAGTCCTGTCGGGAAACACACATGGGGAGTTTTTATGGCATAATATCCATGATCAATTCCTATAATGATAAGTCACCACATCCTTTCTGGTTTTTCTTGTTCTTTTCCAGCAGGTAGTCTTTTGGTCTGGAAAAGAAAAGGGCAGAACCCCGAAGAGTCCTGCCTGTAATAAAAAATACAGCTATGCATATTTACAAATAAATACACATAACTGTATTAGTTTAATCCTATTTATTAATCTTCAAACTCTTTTAACTCATCAAGCGGTTCTTTTGAAGTATCTATCGCCATATTGTTCTTTAACCAATCAGCTTTGCTATAACCTGTTCCGGTCAATTCAAATATTTCACCTTTATACCCTACAGCTTTAACCCAGCCCCATTCTATAAGTCTGTCTAAAGCCTCTTCCCATCTAGCAGATTCTCTTTTTGAATTATCAGCCATAAACTGTTTACCTGATGTAAAAATCTGAGTAGGCGAACCAAGTGTCCGTATCTTTAATATTTGGCCATCACCGTCAGCCGCATACACTAATAAAAACGCCGAGTCCACTGGAATGTTTCCAACATCATCTAGCCCTACAACTGATTTATTTTCTTCTGGATTTCTAATAATTAACGTATTATCTTCAACCTGGAACAATTTTTTGATATCTTCACTTGTTGCGGTAGGAATTTCTTTCAAGGTTAACTGATTATTCTCTAGGTCAGTGAGTCTACTATAGAATTGAGAAAACATCTCTTTCATATCATCTAGCATCTTCTGTTGATGTTCTCCAAGTTCAGTATTTGCCTTATTCCGTCCTTCTGCCTCTTCATTAATTATATCCACTATATCTCGATATCGAACCCATCCAGCGTTATCATCAACATAGTTAACGGCGTTCCTAAACGTCGGTGATGCCACATATTTTAAACTATTTAAATCTGTGAAAAAATCAACTGTATTTTTATCATTTTTGACTTTTTCTCTAAACTCATCCAGTTTCTTCATTTTATCATACTTATCATTTCCAGTATCCTTTTCACTTTCAGAAATAGCCGAAGGTTGCTTAATCAATACAAGTACTGGTAATCCTTTAGTTTTTGCATAATTGTATTCTTTCTCCGTATAGCTTATACCAGTTTCTTCATCAATTGATCCATATCTAGCACCAATAACAAGAAGATAAAAATCACACTCATCAATCATTTTTGTTATAACATTCCATTGACTTGTAGGCGCAGCATGAAATTGCTCCATTCCTACTGGAATAAAATTATTCTCTAGTGCCACACCTACCAATGCTTGTCTTTCCTTTTTAAGATCTTCATAGGTAGAACTTATAAAAATAGAAAACTTTCGCCTATTCTTCATATCAATATGCTCCTTTTATACTTATCTCTTATCACTTCACAATGATTACAAGTTTCCTCAAAAACAAATTTCATAAATTCTACCAATAATGATACCATAAAAATGAGTTAGAGTATATTTTTATTTACATTTCTTAATCCAATTCTTGAATCCATTCTCTGGTTTCCATTGGTGCATTTTCGCAAAAATCCTGAATCCACATCTCATGGAGTCTGACTTCTGATTCTGTAATATCTATGTTTCCAACTCCCCCACCTGTTTCCTGAAGAGCTTCCAGACAATCCCATTCCTTTTTGAAATCTCCGGCAAATTCCATCCATACTTTTATATGGTATTCTTTAAAACCCAGATGATAAATCAAATACGTCAACCTGTCAAAATCAGCTAATGGCATTTTTTCTTTCTTCAGCAATAAACTTTTATCATGCTCGCTGCATAGATATAAAAATGCAAGCTGTTCTATCTTTGCCTGCTCCATACATTTCTCCCTTCTCTTCTGCTTTTGTCTCACTTTTACAACCGATTCTACCTTGTCCAATCGTTAAAATCAATACAGATGGTGCAAAAAGTGAGACAAGCCATCCTTTTACCAGAGAGGAAGAGATTTAAAATGCCAAAGCCAAGGACACAATCTGGTGAGAAGAATCTGATCAGCCAACGGTTGATTGAGCTTCGCAGGACTCACAATATGTCTCAGCGTGATCTTGCCTATAAACTCCAGTTAGCTGGTTACGATATGGATAAAAATGTAATCACCAGAATCGAAACAAACAAGCGTTATGTCACTGATCTTGAATTAAAAGCCATTGCTGAAATCTTTCAGGTTTCATACATATTTCTCATTGATGGCAAAGACGAATAGAAGTGACAAATGGGGAAGTTCCTTTCGTGCTTCCCCATTTTATCCGTCCTTATTACAGATTCAGTAGTTCTAAGATTTTCTGCATACCGGCCTGATATAAAGATTCCGCATATAATATCCATCTCTCACTGACTACAGTAACATATGCGTCTATCGTTTTTCGCTTTTCTTTTGATAATCCCATTGTCTGAACCTGTTCTTCATATTTTGATATTTTTTCCAGCATTCCCTGGTACACTGTATTTTCTTTCAGCTGTTCTTCTACCTCATCAATCCAGGTATCCATCAACAACTCCAGCAGTTTCTGTGTGTCACCATCATCCTTTCCCAGTATTGCTTTTTTAATTTTTCCAAGCATCGCTCCATAAGAGATCATTTGAGCCTGTCCCATATAAAAATGGTACTGTTCTTCTATCATTTCCTTTTCACTCTCCAGTTGAAAATATCGATGCACTGCCTTATGCTCTTCTTCCGTTAGACTGATTGCCTGATTCGTCTCCATAAATGTTTCTATCACTGGATACTTCTCTGTAAATTCCAGTATTTTCTTTTGCAGTCTCTGGTATTCCGCATCATGCTTTTTCAGATAGATACATACCTGTTCTCCTATCCGTATCCCCAGACATTGCTCGTTCCAGATGATATCTGGCTGTACTGTCATATTGTTTTCTCCCTTCTGTGTAGTTTTTCTGTTCCAAGCACAAGACTATACCACACTTCCGGGAGAAAGCTATTCAGCAGATCTACTGAAATGACCGGGCAGATACTGTGCAACCAGCCTATTGTTGCCAAATATTAGAAAAGCAGCAGGAATCTCGACTTTTTATCGTTGTTCCTGCTGCTCATAGCATTCTTTACATTTAGTTCAGATTCAAACTTTTTACCCAGTCCTGAACCTCTTCTTCTGATGCATTAGAAGAAAATCTCTTTCCTTCCTGCCAGTCTCCGGTTCCTGCCATTTCCTCTAAGAGTTTTCCGCTGTCTCCAATTCCAGAGGAAGCTGATGTACATACAGGAATTATCGTTTTTCCTGTAAAATCATTACTTTTAACAAACTGGTTTACTGGCCACGCTGAAACTGACCACCAGATGGGGTAACAGAGGACAATCTCCGTGTACTCACCGAAATTATCAACTGTTGTAGAAACCAGCTCTACATCTCTTAAACTCTCATCGTCATGTTCACGAGATACACGGCTGTCGTCATTGGTCCAGTCCAGATCGTCATCTGTATAAGGCTCTACAGGCTCAAGCTCAAATAAATCGCCACCTGTAGCATCTGCAATATAATTTGCTACTGCTTTTGTATTTCCTGTTGCAGAATAATATACAACCAGCACTTTACTGTTTTCTTCTGTGCTATCCTGTTCAGATGCTTCGGTTGCTACCGCCTCTGTCACTGCTACTGTTGTTTCTGCTTCATCTGAATTTTCTTTTTCTGAACTCTCCTGTTCAGTCTCTGTATTCTGTGCGGTTTCACTGCTCTGATTATCTGATTTATTCGATCCGCATCCTGTCAATAAAACTCCTGCTAATATACAAACGGCAAGTAGCATCCAACTTATGTGTTTCTTCATTTTCAGCATCTCCTTTTCTATGTCATTCTCTATATAAACGTAATACACATTTTTCTGCATCATCTGTGTATACCGTAGTTTTCAACCTCATAATTATAACTTGATACACGCTATACACTACTATAAACTATACTCCATTTTAGGATAACCAATGTAGACCGTCTGAATGTCCTCCCAGTTCTCTACGGTGTCCTCTTTCAGTTCAACGTCTCTCAGTGATTCGTCCGCATATTCCTGGCATACACGACTGCTGTCATCATTATAGTTCAGGTCTGCATCTGTATATTCTTTTACAGGCTGCAGTTCCAGCAGTTCTCCACCAGTTTCTTTTGCGATCATTTCCGCTGCTGACTTTGTATTTCCTGTTGCTGAATAATACGCGATCAATATACCGCTGTCATTTAACTCTGTTTTTGTCTCTGTCTTCGTATCGGCTGCTGCCCATACATTCTGTATCGGACTTCCACATACAAGTGTCATCACCATTGCTGCTACTGCTCCTGCTGCGATTGCTTTTCTCATAAATTCTTACCTCCCTGATCATTCGCGTTTCTGGTCTTATATCTGAGATAATCCAGATATTCCAACTTTTTTTCCTGAAAATGAATTTCATCCAACGTTGCATCTCTTTTTTGTTTCAAAATTCTCATTCTCTTTGCTGCCGTCTCATCTCCTTTCAGGTATAGTCTCATATATTGCTCAATTTCCTCATTCTCAAATCCAACATCATGAAGTGTCATAATCATTCCCAGGCGGTCCAGATCTGTATCATCGTACTGCCACACACCCATAACTTTCTTTACTTCACCACAGAGATTCCATTTCTCATACTCATCCAGAATTTCTTCCGGGATCTGATATTTCTCACTTGCTTCTTTTTTTGTCATATCTTCCACCTGTACAAATATTTGTATAAAAAAATAGCAGATGCTTTTATATACTGTTCACATCTACTATTTTATCGTTCTATATCTATTATGTCTAATGCTCAATTTTTATTGTCAGATATGCCTGCGGTGCATTTCTTGAACTCCTCCAGAAACCGGTACGCGGTCTGGGACAGCACCTGATTTTTGCGCCATACCAGCACGGAACCTGTTTCGACCTGCGGATAAAGTGGAATAAACTGAAGTCCTGGATCGAGGGTTCGGATCGGGAAACAAAGCAGCGCTCCGATCCCGCTTCTGACCATCTCGATTCCGTTGTTGACCAGATTGTAGATTGCCGCGATCTGCACCTGATCATACAGTTCTCCAAACCAGCCTTCCAGTTCTTTCTTGACAAGAGTCCTTTTTACAGAAATAACCGGCACACTGAGCAGGTCTTCTGCCGTTACCCGCTCTTTACCGGCAAGTGGAGAATCGTCCCGCACAACGATTCCCCACCGCTCCTTCTGTTTCAGGCGAAGAAAATTATATTTTGAGATGTCGACCGGTTCCATGAGAAGTCCGAAATCCACCAGTCCACGGTCCAGACGTTCCTTGATGTCGTCTGCATTTGCTGTATATATCTCATACCTCACCATGGGAAATTCCTTCTGGAACCTTGCTATCACCTCAGTGATCTCCGAAACGCCCCGTGTCTCTCCGCTTCCGATCGTGATCTCGCCGGCGATCTCTTCCTGAAGATTCCGAAACTCCCTCGCCGTCCGCTCTTCCAACGCGATCATATCCTGCGCACGCTTCCGAAGCAGCATTCCTTCTTCCGTCAGATAAATGCTGTGATTGCTGCGTCGAAATAACTTACAGCCAAGTTCCTCCTCAAGCTGCATGATCTGCCTGGAAAGCGTTGGCTGCGTTACGTGTAAAAGTTCCGCCGCTTTCGTCATATTCTCTTCTCTTGCCGCCATCAAAAAATATCTCAGTACACGCAGTTCCATATTTTTCTACCTTCCGCCTGTCAGATTTTTCTATATTCTAACATATTTCACTTAAGGACAGAAAGTAAAACTTCTTCCACCCGCTCCACCTCGATCGGCTTGGCAATATGCTCATTCATTCCTTTGGCGAGAGCCATCCTCCTGTCTTCTTCGAATGCATTTGCAGTCATTGCAATGATCGGAATATCGGCTTTTTCTTTGTCTGACAGACCCCGGATCAGTTCTGTTGCCTTGTAGCCGTCCATATTCGGCATCTGGATGTCCATGAATATCATGTCAAAACTTCCTGCCGGTTCCTGTTCGATCCTGGCAACACATTTGATTCCATCTTCCACACGCTCGACAATAAGTCCCATGTCTTCCAGAATCGTTATTGCGATTTCCGCATTTAAGTCGTTGTCTTCTGCCAGCAAAATATGTTTTCCCTGAATCATTTTCTTTCTGTTTGCAGCGGCATTTTTTTCTTCTGCCTGCTCATAATAGATCCTGCCGGCGATCTTGAACGGAAGGATCACTGTAAATTTCGTTCCTTTCCCCAGTTCACTTTCGACATCGATCGTTCCACCCATCATCTCCACATATTTCTTTACGATCGGCATTCCAAGACCGGTTCCCGGAATCTTCCCGGCGGTTGTATTCCGTTCACGGGCAAAAGCCTCAAATAACAACGGAAGGAATTCCTGACTCATTCCGATACCAGTATCTGTGATCTCAGTTCTGATATAGACAATTCCCTTTTTGTCACCCGGTACTTCTTTCAGTTTCACAGACACTTTCCCGCCATCCGGTGTGTATTTCACCGCATTGCTGATAAGATTTACAAAGATTTCCTGTACCTTGGTAACGTCACACATGATATGCTGGTGTTCCACATCTATTTCATGGGTATAACAGATATCTTTTTTCTCTGCTTCCACTTCAAACACACCGTTTATTTTTTCCAGGATATCTGTAACCCTCGCATAACTCTCATCCAGTTCCACTTTGCCACTCTCAATGCGAGCCATGTCCAGGACGTTGTTGATGATCGACAGGAGAAGATTTCCTGACTGTGCGATCTTTTCCTGGTAGTCCAGAAGTTTCGGATCTGTCAGCCCTTTTTTCATCAGCTCATTGTATCCCAGAAGCGCATTCATCGGGGTACGGATATCGTGCGACATATTGAACAGGAAATTGGTTTTTGCTGCATTCGCGATTTCTGCCTGCTGCAGAGCTTTTCTTGTCTTTCTGAACAGATAAAGGATCACTGACAAAATAATCAGGAAGGTGCCTCCAAACCCTACAGAAACCACAAGCAGATTATCTTTTACAAACTCCATCAGAGTTACTTTCTGTGGTGCATTTTCATACATGGAAAAAGCACCGGAAAGTTTTGAGTATGGCAGGGTTTTCAGTGTTTTATTCAGGACAGCCAGCATCTCTGTATGATTTCTGTTGACGCCAAAAGAAGAATAACTCAGTTTTGTCAGAAAAACACTGCGGACTTTATTATTTTCCATGAGTTTGGATGACTGCCCTGCTTTGGCAATAAAACAGTCTGCCTCTCCATTCTGCACTGCTTTTTCTACATCTGACGAGGAATCATATTCAATGATTTTCCACTGAGGATAATTATAGGAAATATACCATTTTGACAAAAGATTGCCTTTGCTTACCGCAACTGTGTTTTCTGCATTTTCATCAAAATACTCCTTCGCGGAAAGTGCCGCTACATTCACTTCAAAAACCGTATTCGACAAAACGATTCCATTCTGTTCTGCTTCATAAGGATTCTGATTCACATGAAAGATCATGTCGATTTTGTCATCTTTCAGTGCCTGGAGAAGTTCATCCTGTGAGTCAAATCCTGTGCTTTCGAATTTTAGTGTCTGATTTCCCAGGCAGTCAGATGCATAATCAATATAGTCATTGATAATTCCAACAGGTTCGCTGTTTTCTGTGTCAGTCAGGCTGACACCTGCATCACTTCTGAGATATCCGACCCGGATCGCCCCATGCTGCTCGATCCAGCTCTGTTCTTCATCCGTAAGAACTTCAAATGTCTGGGCAGAAAGATATTTTTTGTAAAGATCGTCCATATAAAATGGTTTGTCATGCTCGATCTGGCGCATGGCATTGTCTATATCCACTTTCAGGTCCGGACGGTTTTTGTTGATAACAAAATAGTTGTCCGAGTCACCGACCACAGTGATCGTTGCAAGATTTTCCTTCTCCCACTGTGGAGATTCATTCAGGACAAAACCATCTATCTCTTTGTCTGCCAGTTTCTGATGGACATCCTCCGCACCGGTAATATCCACATGCTGTGTATACAATCCATGTTTTTCTTCCCATTCGCAGAAACGTGTAGTTGAAAGAGCTTCTTTCAGCATACCGATGCGCTTACCATTCAGCGTTGTCAGATCAGAAGCTGAAATATCTGTATTTGAAACATCCGCATACAGATAATATCTGTCCTCGCCCATCGGAAGTTCCGAATACAACATATTGTCGGCGCGCTCCCGCGTATAGGAAACGCCGCCCATCAGATCGATCTCACCGTTTTCCAGCATTTCCAGGAGCTCTGACCAACTTGCCCTTACATACTCGTAAGTCCATCCGGTATAAGCCGCCACTGTCTGCTGATATTCATAACTGTAACCGCTGAGTTCACCATTCGAACCCGTGGTATTATACGTTCCCTCATACCATCCTACCCTGACAACTTTGGAATCAGACTTCGCTGTTACAGAAACCGGAAATAATGTCAAAAGCAAAAACAGACACAACAGAAAGCAACTGCCCTTATACATTTTTAACTTTATTTTTTTCATATATCCTCTTCTCACGGCAAAATCACAGTCTCTGTTCCGCAGCTATGTCTGCACATATTTTGTCTGTGCACAAAAAAGAGATACTATAAAAAAGACTATAGTATCCCCTTGCTTTTATGTTCTGCAACTGGCTGCCATTTTAAAGGCCCTATAGCTTTGCGTCACAGTCTTTCGACTGCTTTGCCCATAATTTATTCTTAGCTTGCTAATTTTATATGACATCATTCGGAATTGCAAGTATTTTTTCTGATACATACAACGTTTTTTCGTTATCGCTGTTACTTCATAACTTTATTGATCATATTCATCAGATTATCCACACTGACAGGTTTTGCCAGGTGTCCATTCATTCCGGCTTCATATGACTTCTCTCTGTCTTCCTCAAATGCGTTTGCAGTCATTGCGACGATCGGTATAGCTGCTTTTTCCGGATTTTTTAATGCCCGGATTCGCTTTGAAGCTTCATATCCGTTCATAATCGGCATCTGAATATCCATAAGGATCAGGTCATACTGTCCAGAATCTGCCAGTTCTATTTTTTCAACTGCCAGCATACCATTATTCACTGTATCAACTACAAAACCCGCATCTTCCAGAATAGTCTGTGCGATTTCCTGATTCAGCTCGTTGTCCTCTGCCAGAAGGATTTTCTTTCCGCTGTGGACAAATACATTTTCTTTCGGAGCAGATTCTTTTGGAACAGGATTCGACAGCAGATCACGTAGCTGAGACATAAACAACGGTTTTTCACAAAACGCCGTTACACCGGCTTCTCTTGCCTCCGCTTCCACATCAGACCAGTCATATGCAGTCAGTATGATGATCGGTCTGCTGTCTCCGATAACTCTCCTGATGCGTCTCACTGTTTCGATTCCATTCATATCCGGCATCATCCAGTCAATGATATAGGCATAAAATTCATCACCGATCTCCATGGAATGTTTTGCACGGATAACCGCTTCTTTGCCTGAAACCGTCCATTCCGAGCGCATGCCTATTTCTGTCAGCATACTGGAAATACTGAGGCAGGTATCTGTATCATCATCTGCAACCAGTACCTTGAGTCCCTGAAGATGTTCCACCTTCTCATATGATTTTTTCTCGCCACTCAGTTTAAAAGTCAGGCTGACGATAAATTCACTGCCTTTTCCCTCTTCACTTCTGACCGTGATCGTACCACCCATCATATCCACAATATTCTTGGTGATCGCCATACCAAGCCCGGTTCCCTGAATTCCACTTACTGTAGACGTTTCTTCTCTTGAAAAAGATTCAAAGATATGTTTCTGAAATTCTGGTTTCATTCCGATTCCGGTATCCCGGATAATGAACTGATAGCTTCCATATCCTGTCGGCGCAGCTTTCAACTGTTTGACTCTGATCGCAATCGTTCCGCCAATTTTATTAAATTTAATACCATTGCTCAGAATATTCAACAGGATCTGTGTCAGCCTCAGCTTATCTGCAATGATATCTTCATCTCTTACATCTACCGTGTCAATCAGAAAATCAAGCTGCTTGGAAGCAATATTCGGTTGTACGATCGTCCGGATGTCATGAAGAAGATCTGGAAGGTGCAGCGGATTCTCACTGATTTTTACTTTGCCGCTCTCAATCCTGCTCATATCCAGAATATCATTGATCAGTGACAGCAGATGTTCACTTGATGTGGAAATCTTGGAAAGATATTCTTTCACTTTGTCTTTATTATCTATATGTGAAGCTGCCAGAGATGTAAATCCTATGATTGCATTCATCGGTGTGCGGATATCATGAGACATATTATTCAGGAATGTGGTTTTCGCAGAATTCGCGCTTTCTGCCCGCAGCAGAGCCACCTCTAATTCCTGATGACTTTCTTTCAGTTTCTCATTCAGTTCCATAGACCGGCTGGCAGCCTGCTTTGCCTTCGTCTCTGCCGCTCTTGATTTCCGTAATGATCCGATGACGATCAACAGGACGATCAGAAAAACAGAAATAAATATCGCTGCAACTATCAGGATATTTTCCTTTATGAAATCTGCCAGTGTAACTTTTTTCAAAGTATTCTCATACATGGACAATGCACCGGTAAGCATGGATGATGGCATCGTTTTCAGTGTTTTTTCAAGAACTGACATCAGGACTGTATTTTCCTGAGTAACTGCAAACGCCGCATTATCGGGCTGTGTCAGGTAAACACAATGAAATTTACTGTCCTCAATATACTTTGTTAACTGTCCGAAACCTGCCAGCAGACAATCTGCCTTTCCATCTTTCACCGTTTTTTCAGCATCTTTCAGGGTATCGCATTCGACTGTATTCCAGTTCGGATAGTTATAAGAAAGATACCATTTCAATAAGAAATTATCTTTTTCTACTGCCACGGTGTTTTCGGTATTTTCATCAAAATAATCCTTCACAGTAACTGCTGCCACATTGTCTGACCAGACCGTATTTGACAGAATAAACCCATTTTGCTCCGCAGCATACGGTGTCTGACTGAAATGAAAGATCATATCAATGCTGCCATCTTTCAACGCCTGAATCTGTTCTTCCTGCGAATCAAAGCCCGTCAGCTCAAATTCCAGCGTCTGGTTATCCAGGCAGTCTGCTGCAAACTGAATATAATCATTAAGTATCCCTGTTATCTCGCCACTCTGGAAATCCAGACTGCTGACACCGGAATCCTGCTTCAGATATCCAATCCGGATTGCACCATGCTGTGAAAGCCAGTCCTGTTCATCGCTGGAAAGAACGGATGTCGACACTGCGGAAAGATACCTCTGATAAAGCTCATCCGCATAAAAAGGTTTGTCATTCTGCATCTTACGCATCGCGTTATCCAGTTCTTCTTTCAGATCCGGCCGTTTTTTATTGATAACGAAATAGATATCTGAACCGCCGATCGTAAAGATTGCAGACATTCCGATTTCCACCAGTTGCGGTGTCTCAGCAGAAACAACGCAGTCAATCTCATGATTTTGAAGTTTATTTACGGCATCCTCCAATCCAATGATCGGTACATGCTCTAATTTCAGCTCATGTTCATCTTCCCACTCATAGAACTGTGTCGCATGGATACTTCCATCCAACAGTCCCACTCTCTTACCATTTAATGATTTCAGGTCAGAAGCAGAAATATCCGTATTTGCAAGATCCGCATACAGATAATATCGTTCTTCTCCCATTGGCAGTTCTGAAAACAGCATACTTTCGGCACGTTCTTCTGTGTAGGAAACACCGCTCATCAGATCGAGCTCTCCGTTTTTCATCATTTCCAGAAGTTCAGACCATCCGGCATTTACATATTCATAAGTCCATCCTGTATAAGCCGCCACTGACTGCTGATATTCATAACCATACCCGCTTCGTTCACCATTCCTGCCACTGATATTATAAGAATCCTCATACCATCCTACCTGGACAGTTTCTGTTTCTGCTGCTACCGGTATCGGTATCAGCGCACAAACTAATACAAGACCTGCAACAAAACAGAGATACCTGTATAATTTCATCCCGATTCTGTTCTTTCTTTTTTTTGCTTCCATATTGTTCAGATATCCCCTCTGTCTATACATATTTTTCCAGAACTTTGATCAATACATTCATATCGATCGGTTTTGCCACATGATCGTTCATTCCGATATCAAGAGCTTTCTTTTTGTCCTCGGCAAAAGCATTTGCCGTCATTGCAATGATCGGAATGCCCGCCTTCGCTGGATCATTCAGCTTCCTGATTTTTTCTGTTGCCCTGTAACCATCCAGAACAGGCATCTGAATATCCATAAGGATCAGTGAATAATAGCCGGCGGCTTCTTTTTCTATCTTCTCCACACATTCCACTCCGTTCGTTACACGGTCGACAATCATTTTTTCCTCCGAAAGCAATTCCATCGCAATTTCTGCATTCAGGTCATTATCTTCTGCCAGAAGCAGTCTCTTTCCAGGCAGTTTCCTTTTTTCCGTATATATATCTGCCCTCTTTGGCTGCGTATCTTCGTAGCATGCAATCCTGCATGGTATACAGACTTTAAATGTAGAGCCTTCTCCCAGTTTGCTCGTTACTTCAATGCTTCCATCCATAAGTTCAACAAGATTCTTCACGATTCCCATTCCAAGTCCAGTGCCTTCAATGCCACTGATCGTTGAAGTTCGCTCTCTTGCAAAAGACTCATAAATATGCTGCTGAAATTCTTCAGACATTCCGATTCCATTATCTGTTACCAGAAGCTCCTGATTTACCCAGCCTTCTTTCGAATTCTCCGTCTGTCGAATCGTGCACTGTATCTGCCCGCCTTCGCCTGTATATTTGCTTGCATTGCTGAGCAGGTTCAAAATAATTTCTGTAACACGAGTTGTATCCAGATAAATATACGGATGTAAAATTTCTTTCTGAACAATCAGTGTCTGATGTTTTCGGTCGATCTCTGACTGTACCATAAGCAGACAGTCTTCAAGAACTTCCCCTGCTTTAAACGCACTTTCTTCAATGATCACTTTTCCATTTTCTATTCGTGATAATTCAAGCACGTTATCCAGAATAGCCAGCATTTTCTGCCCACAGATCCTGATTTTCGCATGATAGTCTTTTATCTTTTCAGAATCGTTCAGATTTCTGTCCGCAAGTTCTGTATAACCAAGGATCGCATTCATCGGTGTTCGAATATCATGACTCATATTAAACAAAAATGCAGATTTTGCTTTATTCGCAGCTTCCGATGCTTCTGCTGCCCTCTGCAGAAGTTCCTGCCTCTCAACTTCCTTTTCATTAAATCTGTGTAATGCAAAATAAGTCACGATTCCCAGCAAAAACAGAATTGCAACCGCAACGTATGCTGCCGCCACAGTTGTCACTCTGTTTTTTTCAACAACCACATATGTATCTTCCATATCAATTTCCATACAGAGAGCACCTATAATGTCATCACTTCCATCAGATGCTATTACGGGATAACAGGCTGTAAAAATATGGCCCCATGTGGTATCCAGAATGTTCTGTGAAAAAGTGGTCTTTCCCTTTAATGCATCCTCAATATATGGAACGACCTCCTCTTCAACATAGGTCCCCGGATAAGCAAAATCATCTGCATCTAAATCCAGTCCGTCAATCAGATAGATAATCCTGCCATCATCCCCTCGCTTTGCTGTATAAAGGTAACGGGTAGAATTCAATGACCGGATTTCATTCAGGCTCTGCTGCAGTTCTCTGTAACGCTCTGTCTGCATGTCTTCTGATTTTGTGATATTTTCAAAGTCATCTCTTGTGAATTTGTTTGATACCAGTTTGTGGATTGCATCTGAACAGGTTTTATTTCTGTCCATAGCTGCTTCCATTGCGCTTTTTCTGTAATTGCTCTGCAGAATAAAAGTATAGATTGAAATGAACAATATCCCAACTAACAGAAAAAATGCGATACTGAACTTTAGATGATGTCTTTTTTCCATGTTGCCGCCTTTCTTATCTTATTAATTCAGCCAGAAGAAAAAATAGTTCTCTAAGCTCCATTGTGGCCGTGCCACCTTCCGGTGTGTATTTCAGGGCATTGCTCGGAATATTCAGAAGGATCTCCCTCAATTTTGAACAGACTGTGATATTCCTGACTCAAAGCTTCCGAAACCGTCATTTCCTCATGAAGTGCCGTATTGACCGTACAAGTTTTTCATATAGGATAGCAAATGCCTGGATCGTATTGTCTCTCAGATCAATATAATACATTGATGAAAATGCATTACTGATGGCACTTATAACTTTGGCTTGTATCTCTTTCATACTCCTGACCTCTAAATGTATTTTCCTCAAATACATTTTAAAAATAATTTTTGATTATAAAAAAAGAAACAGTCTGACGTATATGTCTGAACTGCTTCTTTCCCAGATAGCTGTACTATTGTTTTCCTGCAACTTCCATACTTCTCACATATATTTCATTCATCTATACGATTGTTTCATTCTATCATAAAAAATGCATTTTGTCGATGAATATACCATTTCTCCACAAAAATGTACAGAAAAAGTATGGTTTAATTCAGAGCACAGCCACTTACATATCTATTTTCTTTTCCAGTTTGCAAAAATATCTGAGGATTCTTTCAGGAAATCATAGGAAATCTGTATTTCATCCTCTGTTACTGTTTTGTCATCATCCAGGATCGGATATGGATTGCATCCTCCTGCTGTTTCTCCGACCTGATCCATCGTAAAGGAATTACCACAGTTCTGGCAGACCAGCTTGTCGCCTTCCTGCTTGTAATAGCCATTGCCGGAATCATAGCAGATCTGGCAGGTATTGAACGCGGTGCGGATGATTCCTTCTGCATCTTTTACCGCGATTACTTCCATCTCTGTTCCGTCCACTTCGATTGGATAAAACGCTGCATCTTCGGATAAGTCATCTGTTTTTATGACCAGACTGTCGCCTTTTTCTATTTTGGTTGTTTCTTTTTTATCTTCTTTATCGTCGGTTGCTTTTGATGCTTTTTTCTCTGTTTTGTTATCATCTGTGGTTTTTGTTTCTATTTTCTCTGCCTTATCTCCAGTTGTTTTTGCTGTTGATTTTTCTGATTTTTTATCTTCCATATTTTTTGTATCAGAAGTTGCTGCCATTACGTTTTTGATATTTCCATATGCTGTCGCTGTTGTCATTAACATAACTGCCATTGCTGTTGTTATCATAAATTTTTTCATTGTTTCTTCCTCAACTTTCTACATAAATCTTTCCTGTGATCATTCCCATCCAGCAGGTGTAGGTGTAAGTTCCTGCTTTTTCCGGTGTGAATTCGATTACATTTTCACCCTCATCAAAAGCATATTCTATTCCCAGATCCTGCTGGATGATTTTATAATTACATCCGTTGACACTTCCCTCCGGAGCCTCGATCGTCCACTTTACAGGCTCGCCTGCTTTGACCGTGATTTCCGGATAGCTCCTGCCAGGCTGCAAAGTACTGGTGATGTACTGTGTCTCTTCTGTATTTGCTGATGTGTCTGCTGATGCTGTAGTTGTATCTGTTGCTTTTCCTATATCCGCAGTCCCTTTACTTATAGTCTCATTTTCTGTTGTGGAACCTGAACTGTTTCCATCTACTTCTACCTTTGAATCTGCGTTTGTGTTTTCTGCCATAAGTGTTCCTGTAACTTTACTGTTCAGACCTGATAATGTACCGCCCTGCACCATCATAGAGAGTCCCATGACCACTACCAGGATTGCACCGGCTTTCAGGACCTGCCTTGTGAATCGTTTTCCCAGCATGGATACTGCGGAACCGAATCCAAGCATCAACGGAACAGTTCCCAGGCTGAAACAGAGCATGGACAATGCTCCTGTCAGCGGATTTCCAGATGCCAGGGCAACGACTTGCATGGATTGCAGCGGGCCACATGGCATAAAGCCGTTGCAGAATCCGACAAAAAATGGAGTTCTTGGCTTTCTGCCTGATTTTTGTTTTGTGTTTTTATTGAAGTTTGGAATGTGTATCGTCATCCTTCTAAGTCCTGGAAAAATCCCAAGCATATTTACGCCCATGACTACCATGATAATCCCTGCGAATAATTTAAGGATTCCCTGGAAAAGTGTGGATGTCTGTAAACTACCGCCGATTCCTGCCAAAGCTCCGACTGCTCCAAGCACACCGCCGATCGCTGTATAGGAAACCACACGTCCGATGTTATATTCCAGCGTATTGCGGAACATGGCCTTTGAGATTTCTGTCGACGTATCTTTCTGTAATGTCTGGGACAAGTTGATTCCGCCACACATGGCAATACAATGAACGGAAGTGATCAGTCCGATTGCAAACAACATCCCATACCCCATCTCGCTGTCCGCCAGAGAATTCGGCACAAGCCGGTTCAGAATCCCGCATCTCTGCAGTAGGAAAAACAGTACCGCAATGATCGCGATTTCCCGCACAGCCCTCAGTATGACTTTCTTTTTGGAAGTGCTCTGCGTGGATGCCTCGTAGCCTAAGTCACCTATCATTGTTACAATCTGCTCCAGAGAAATCTTCGACGGATCATAGGAAAATTCTGCCGTGCCGGTTTCATAGCTGACCGAAACTCCTGTAATTTCATCACGATCGTTCAACACAGATGCTATTTTTGTCTGGCAGTTGATACAGGTCATTCCACTGACATATAGTTTCTCATGTTTCATGATTTGTTTCCTTTCTGCAAAAGTATTACTGCCATCTTCATTTACAATGACGCCTCAATCTGAATAAACTACTCCATAGCAGCAAAACAAAAGACTGTTACAATAAATTTTAGTTCTACTGTAACAGTCTCATTTAACATACTTTTATGATAGGTTGATTGTAATAATTATTCTCTTCGCTGTCAATGCTTTCGAAAAGCATTTCACAGAATCTTCATTTTTTATGGATTTCTAATAGATCCGCTACTGTTTTTCACTGCAAAATTCCAAGATCCAATGAATAAATATAATCCTCTTTTGTTTCTTTTTTCAACATCCCCGCCATATATACCGGCATGTAAACTATTTTATTCTTTTCATGAATATTTTCGTTGCAAAAAACAATAGCCTGTTCTATGTGATATCGCGGCGTTGACATGACATTATCCAATGCATTGTGCCTTGTATAGCTTTTTCCTGATTTTACTTCTATAGGAAGCACATTTCCCTTGTATTCAATTACAAAATCCAGTTCTCCCTGTTTCTTGCTGTTGAAGTAATACAGTTCAAAACCCTGCATCTTCAATTCCTGTGCAATCGCATTTTCATATATCGAACCAAAATTGATATCTTTTTCTTTATTCAAGATCTTTATCTGCAAACCATCTGCATACATCGCCGCAAGCAAACCGACATCAGATAAAAAGAGTTTAAACAGGTTTGTCGCTTTTGACAAAAGCAACGGTACTTCTGGCTCCTGAACACAATATACCGGCAAAGCAACTCCTGCTTCTTTTAGCCATATGAAGCTATGTTCATATCTGGAAAATCGAAAATTCTCATTCAGATTTTTTAATATAAATCTTTTATTCTTGCTATTCAACTCACTTGGAATAAGATTAAAAATCTCTTCCAGATATAATTTATTCTGAGGATCATATTTGGCAATATCTTTTTTGTATAATTGCAGAATTCCCTTTTGAAGCCGGAATACTTCCTGCAGATTTTTGGTTCGCAAATATCCTTCGACCACTGCCGGCATCCCGCCTACGATCAAATATAAATGAAACAAGTCTAAGAGTTTCTCATGAACAATCTGATCGATCGCCTTTTTTTCGTTCCAGCACATCTCCAACATATCAAATATTCTCTGAGACACTTTATTTGCACGACAGAATTCAAAGAAATTCAATGGATACATTTCCATCATCGTCATATAACCTACAGGTACTGACCGTATATCTTTTAATTCTACTCCCAGAAGAAAGCCACTTAATATATACCGATATTTTCCGTCCTCCACAAGAAATTTTACTGCTGTCACAATTTCCTTACATTCCTGTACTTCGTCAAAGAAAATAAGAGTTTTTCCCGGAACTAACGGCACATCGGTAAATGCAGATATACGCAGCAAGATATCTTCGCTGCTTCTGGCATTCTCAAACAGCTTGATAGCATCTGGTCTCTCTATGAAGTTAATTTCAATCACATATTCAAAATGTTTCTTTGCACATTTTCTGATAATAAATGTTTTTCCTACCTGTCTTGCTCCGGTAATCAGAAGTGCTTCTTTCCTGTTGGACATAAAGAAACTGTCTATATCCTCTTCAATCGCACGATATAACTCCATAAGTCTCCATCCTCCTGACAGCTTTTTCTTTAGTATGTCACATTTTTTTATTTATACAATATACATTTTCCGCTTTTCCAATAGTTTTTGGTTTGTTTTTGTACGCTTTTCCAACATTTTTTATTACATTTTTGTACGCTTTTCTAAATTTTTATAATCATTTCTTCAGAAATCAGCAAAACAGCCATGAAAACACTCATAAAAAAATGTTTTCACAGCTGTTTATAATAGAAAAACTATTCTGCTTTTATCGCCCAGCGCATCTTTGTGGAGCGGGCGCGGCCGTTCTGGGCGCATTCCTGGGCGGATGGACGGATGACATCTTTGGCATAATCGGAATAGATTCCTGCTTTGTATCCGGCTTTGAGGGCTTTTTTGACCAGTTTGTCCTCGCCGGAGTGGAAAGTCAGGATTGCCACGCGTCCGCCTGGTTTGAGGGCATCCGGAAGTTTTTCCATAAATTCATAGAGAACTTCGAACTCACGGTTCACATCGATTCGCAGTGCCTGGAAAACTCGCTGGCAGGTCTTACGGATGGTATCTTTCTTTTCTTTTTCCGGAAGGAAGTCCAAGGTTTTCTCTATGATCTCGCGTAATTTCGTGGTAGTATCCACACGGTTTCCCTTGCGAATCTCATCGGTGATGGCTTTGGCGATCTCTTCGCAGTACGGCTCGTCGGAATTCTCATACAACATTCCTGCAAGCTCATCGCGGCTGATCTTGTCCAGTCGCTCGGCTGCGCTGATTCCCTTTTCCTGATTCAGGCGAAGATCCAGCGGCCCGTCTGCACGGAAAGAAAAGCCTCGCTTCGGGTTGTCGATCTGCATGGAAGATACCCCAAGGTCAGCAAGAATGAAGTCAAAACCTCCTGCTTCCTTCGCGATCTCATCAATCGTACAAAAATTCTGAAGTTTCACTGTCAGGATATCCTCACCAAATCCCTGATCTGCAAGACGTTTGCGGGTTTTTGCTGATTCTTCCGGATCTACATCCGTCGCGTACATATGTCCCTCACCATGAAGGCATTCCATCATCGCTTTGGTGTGACCGCCATATCCAAGTGTCGCATCAAATCCGGTCTCACCTGGCTGGATCTTGAGGAAATCAAGAATTTCATTTACCATGATGGAAATGTGCATTCCCGCAGGCGTGTTCCCTTTGCTGATGACATGCTCGATCGTGTCTTTGTATTTCTCCGGATTCAGTTCTTTATATTTCTCCTCAAATTTGCGTGGATATTTCCCCTTGTATCGTACTCTTCGTTTGTGTGGTGTCTGTGTTTCCTGTTCCATATCATTCTCCCTGTCTCTGTATTATAAAAATTTTTTCTTTATAAATTCTTCTACTATATCTAATGCTGTCTCACTCATAAAGCCGCCCCATCCATGTCCGGCGTTCTTAAGCTTGACAAATTCCACTTCCTTATCCATCCGTTTCAAAGCCTCATATAAAATGCAGGACTGATTAAACGGGACCAGCGGGTCGCTGCCTCCATGCATAATAAGAATTGGCGGTGTCTTACGATTACGGCGCAGATGTATCACGGGATTTGCCGGGTAAGCATCCTCTGGATGATCGTGAAGTGCTTTTCCACCGATCAATACTCCTGACGGACTGTCTGCGGAATCATGATCGATCGCGGACGGATACTGCGACGCCGCCATAAGATCGGTAGGTCCGAACCAGTCTATGATACAGTCTACCTCTGTCGTTGTCTGCGGATATTTTTCCGGAAGATATTCCGCATCTCCGGTAATTCCCGCCATCAGAGCAGTATGTGCTCCGCTGGAATCGCCCCAGAGCACCACTTTACCCGCATCAATCCCATAATGAGCTCCATTCATCCGCAGGAAACGAATGGCTGCTTTGGTGTCTATTACCTGGGCCGGAAACGGTGCGAGTTCGCTTTCTCTGTGCTCCACGATCGCCACGGCATATCCTCTTTCGCACATCCGCACCAGTGTCGGAAGGCTCTGGAACAGTTTCTGCTTATGCCAGGAAGATCCCTGCACATATACGATCAGCGGCCATTTCAGATCCTGTCCGTAGACCAGCGGTGTCATGATCTGAAGGTGCAGTTTCTTTCCGCTGTGCTCTGCATATTCCACATCCGGATAAAGTTCTGTACAGTATCCGAAGGTGTCCTTTACTTCGATTTCTTTCACTCCCTCCGGAAGCTCCTCACTTTCCGGAAATCGCATTTTTTCCATCGGGGACAGTATTTTTTTCACGATTTTCCTCCCGTCTATCTATACTACTACTGCTTCATTTTTCTATTTTAAATCGATTTTTAAAGCTTTTTTATATTCTTTCTGCCAATCCTGATTTTAACATCCGCACTATTAAATAGCAAGCACAGCATAAAACTGCAAATGCCTTAGATGAAAGTAAGCACAAATTAGGCCAACAAATTTTCAGTCCAAAAATGACCAGTAAAAAAGTAAGTCTCTGGCAGGTCCACAAATCTGCGGACTATGAATGACTCTAAGAGCACTAACTTCAAACAAAGCCCACAAATTCCTAATCATACAGATGGTCTCAGCAGAACTAAATGCTCAGGGAGTCAATAAATCTGTTGAAACCGGATGGCCTCAGTCAAAACAAGTACTGAACAGGTCAAAAATCCCTCTGAAAATAGATGACTTAAACAACCACAAGTCCTAATATGGTCATCCATGCCGAAATCCCGTCTCAAACTGTCCCTTTATTTTTTCTTTAAATTGCCTCTTTATTCATGTACAGTTCTGTTGTAAAGTATATCCAATCAAAAACATAGTTAAAAGGAAGGTTAAGTAAGTTTCCGTTACTGAGAGAAAATGTACAGTAACAAATCAAGTACTCTTGCCTTCCGGGAAAGGAACAATTATTATGGCAAACACAAATGTACAGACAGCAGCAAACGACAGAGAATTTACTTCTTCTGTTCAGTTTCTTACTGTGACAGCAATCTTTGTAGCACTTACTTACATCTTTACAGCATTCATCAACGTTCGTCTTCCGATCGCAGCAAACGGAGGACTCATCCATCTCGGCAATGTTCCGCTGTTTATCGGCGCAATCATCTTTGGTAAAAAGACCGGTGCGATCGCAGGCGGTGTTGGAATGGGTCTGTTTGACCTGCTTTCCGGATGGACTTTATGGGCTCCATTTACTTTCGTAATCGTTGGTCTGATGGGATTCACTGTAGGAAAACTTACTGAAGACGAAAAACACCAGAACTTCAAATGGTATGTGATTGCAATCGCAGCAGCCTGTGTGATCAAAGTCGTAGGATACTACATCGCAGAAGTTGTTATTTACGGAAACCCGTTCTCACCTGTTACTTCCATTCCCGGAAACCTGGTACAGATCGGTGTTGCAGCAGTCATCACACTTATCGTAATCGCACCGCTGAATGTTGCAGCCAAAAGAGTCGGTTTACGAAAATTTAAGTAATATCCCGCGAGATGTTCTGACATGTATATGTCAAAATCCCGAGACACACAAGTCAAAATGTCAGCGCCAAAGGTGATATGGAATGCATTTTGGCTTGTAACTGTGAAGGCACTGAACAGTTACACCAGCTTAAAGAAATAATAAAAAAGGACTTGATCTTATGTATAAAATTATGACACCGGGCCCGACGCAGGTTGCCGAAAACGTGCGTCTCGCCCGCAGCAGAGAATGTACAAACCCTGACCTCGATGAGAGCTTCGTAGAATTTTACAAAGAAACCTGTGAAGAGATCAGCCGCCTTCTCCACACCGACAATGAAACTCTCATTCTCGGCGGAGAGGGAATCCTCGGTCTGGAGGCCGCCTGTGCTTCCATGACAGAACCTGGCGACCGTGTCCTCGTACTGGATAACGGTATCTACGGCAAAGGATTTGCTGATTTTGTTTCCATGTACGGAGGATGTCCGGAACTCTATTCCAGAGATTACCGTGAAACTCTCGATGTGCAGGAACTTGAAAGCTTCCTCAAAGAACATCACGATTACAAATATGCAACCGTTGTTCACGGCGACACACCAAGCGGCATGCTGAACGATATTTCCGCAATCTGTCCGTTACTCAAGAAATACGGCATCATGACGGTTGTCGATTCCGTATCTGCATCCTTCGGTGAGCCGATGCGCATCTCCGACTGGCAGATTGACATCATGTGCGGTGGTTCCCAGAAAGTTGTCTCCGCACCTCCAGGACTTACTTTTGTAGTCATCAGTGACGATGCAAAGAAAGCCATGACAGAACGCAAGACACCAATTGCATCTTTCTACGCAAACCTGACTACTTTTGCACATTATTATGAAGAAAAATGGTTCCCGTACACCATGCCGATCAGTGATATCTACGGACTTCGCGCAGCGATCGACAATATCGCCGCCGACCCGGATATCCTCTCACGACATGAAAAGATTGCCGAGGCTTCCCGCAAGGCGATTACCGAAGCAGGACTGAACCTTTATCTTAAGAGCGGATTTTCCAGCACAGTGACCGTATTTGAAGTACCGGAAGGAACTACTGCAGCCGCCATCCTCGATGGTGTCAAAAAGGATTACAATATCATGCTTGCAGGTTCTTTTGATGTACTTGCAGGCAAAGTCATCCGCATTGGGCATATGGGAAACAATGCTGATTTTTACAATGTTCGTGAAGTTTTTGCTGCATTGGACGGAACTCTTGCCAAACTCGGCGTTCCGCTTAAAGCAAGCATGGAAAAAATCTTCTGCGACAGCATGAAATAAAGAGCATCCGAAACACGGATATCGATAGAAGCAATATGAAAGAAAAATTTTGTTTTATAGATTGTTCTGTAAAGAACTGAAAGAAAAGAGGCACTTTTACTATGAATAACAACCTGAAAAAATTAATCCTCGCTGCTTTATTTGCAGCACTTTCCTGTGTAGCAACCATGTCCATCCGTATCCCAACTCCGGGAACCGGCGGATACATCCATCCGGGTGATGCTATCGTCATCCTTTCCGGTGTGATTCTCGGACCTGTATGGGGATTTCTTGCAGGCGGTATCGGTTCAGCTCTGTCTGATCTGATTGGTGGATATTTTGTTTATGTACCGATCACTTTCGTGATCAAAGGACTTGTTGCACTGGCAGCCGGACTTCTGTATCAGAAAGTCGGCAAGACTCAGAAGAGCCGTTACGTTGCAGTTGTTCTCGGCGGTGTTGCAGACATCATCCTTGTTGCAGGTGGATATTTCGTATGTGAATACTTCATCTACGGTGCAGGTGCTGCTGCCAGCATCCCGGCAAACATCATCCAGGGCATCGGCGGACTTGTTATTTCCTGCATCCTCTATCCGATCCTGATCTCCATCCCGAATGTACGTCAGATGACCGCAGCGACAAGATAAAAATGCAGATTTTAGCATCGAAAAATCTTCACCATGTAAAAGCCGATGCCGGTAAATCAATATAACAGCTGGGTTATGCATAGAAATTAGATCATATATATAAATCGATGCTAATTACTTGATTCAACAGGTTATGCCCGTATAATGGTGTAAATTGAATATTAAAAATAAATAGAGCCAAATGCTCTCCCTTTAGGTATAATAAGTTCACCACAAACAAAATTACCAAGGAGGATTCACAAATGGCT
>NZ_JAHLQA010000014.1 GCF_018918125.1 Blautia sp. MSJ-19 | reverse complement strand
GCATGAGCGGTATTCACTAGAACAAAAACTCAATATAAGTAAAAAAGATAAAACAGCACTATCGCATTGTAAAAAGCAGTTACGCTTGATTGCTATTGAACAACAAAAAATGCTTGCGGCGTAATACTTTTTATACCTAAAGGGAATTTACACACAAAAAAGGACTTGACCATGTTTTAGTAAGGCTTAGCATCGAATAAAGAAAATTAAGAAACTCCGATGCTGGATATCTTGGATTTTAGAATCAAAAGACATCGGAAATAGAATAAAGAAAATTCTCGATGCCTGAGCCTATTGGTTTTGGAAAAATACACATCGATTTTAGGAAGAATAGTTATTTCGATGTTTAGCATTTGGAATTACTGATTTGCAGGCATCGGGAATAATAGTTTGTAAGAAATTTGATGTCGTTCGCTTACAAGTTTTTGAGGGTTTCAAATGAAATGGTACCGCCAAACAGATCCAGGGCGCTGCCGACTGTGACATCAAGTCGATTTTTTCCGTATTTCCTGAGAAGTTCAATATCCTTCATACTGCCGACACCACCTGCATAAGTAATCGGGTGTTGTGTATAGTCTGAGAGTAAAGCTGCCAGTTCTGTCTCAATGCCATTTGCTTTACCTTCCACATCTACTGCATGAACTAAGAATTCATCACAATGAGTTCCAAGTTTTTCCATTACTTCAAGTGTTACTGGTACATCAGTAAATTTTTGCCAGCGATCTGTGACGATAAAATACTGGTTATTCTTTTTGCGACAGCTCAAATCCAGTACTAAATGTTCCTTGCCTACAGTTTCTTCCATTTCATGGAGATTTTCCCAGGAAAGCTGTCCGTTTTTAAAGACATAAGATGTAACAATTACATGACTTGCACCGGCATTCAGATAATCTTCTGCATTTTCCGGGCAGACACCACCGCCAATCTGTAATCCGCCTGGATAAGCTCCCAGAGCTTTAAGAGCCTGACTTCTGGTTGCTTCGTAATATTCCGAATCTTTTCCATTCAAAAGAATTACATGACCGCCTTTTAATCCGGCATTTTTGTATAGTTCCGCATAAAAAGCCGCATCCTGCCCAGATACAAAGTTTTCTTTTGCCTGGTTTCCGGTATCTTGAAGAGTTCCGCCTACAATCTGTTTTACTTTTCCGTTATGTATGTCAATGCATGGTCGAAATTTCATTGTATATAGTTCCTTTCATTAATGTTATTTGCAATAATTTGTCATACTTACAAATTCCCTGTTTTTTAACAAAATCAAGTAAGTCCCCTGCTTCAATTGCGAAAAGCAATAAGCAGTGGGTGGGGACTTGCTTGTATCAGGAGGAGTTCAAGCTCCTTCTGATAAACTGCGAAGCAGTTATTTGGTTATGCGCAAGTAGCAAAGCGGATTGCGAATATCCGCTTGACTCAGTGCAAGCCCCGGATTTCCTGAATCAGAGGCTTGTACTGTAAATCATCAGATTTCCTGATGCTATGATAATATGATTTTTTATCTGATGCAAGCATTTTGACTTTAATATGCTAAATGAATAAATTTCTTATTTGCAAAATTTTTTATACGGTATACTTTCACTATCTGGTTTCGGCGTCACCGTCAATTACATCGCCGACAGCATCTCCAACGTCTTCTACGGCATTTCCGACACCATCTCCGAGGTCACGGACACCATTTCCAAGATTTTGGGATACAGTCCCGTTTTCTGTGTTATTGTCCTCGTTTGGAGCATTATCATTGTCTGTTCCTTCAGACATGGTATCACCATTGTCGATTGCGGCATCGTCCGCGACATTTTCGCGGTCGGTTACTTCATTATTTCCGTTATTTGAATTGCTTTCATTATCGGTATCCTCGTTTATTTCTGTATCAGTTGTGTTTTCTTCTGTGGATGTTCCCGATTCATCCGCCGGGGCATTGTTGTTTCCACAGGCGGTAAAAATGCTCAGTGTCAGAATCAGAAGAAGTCCTGTCAGAATTGTGCGTATTTTTTTCATTCTAAATTTCTCCTTTACTATGGATTTAAACTTGTAATGCTAATATGTACAATTTGGCAGATTCCTATGCAGAAAAATAATTTTTCAGTTGAGAAGATGCTTGTTTTTCAATGAAAAAAGATTGTTTTAAATTATGAAAGTAATTATAATAACAGATAACAAGATCACAGGGAGGTATTTATCATGACTGACGTACTGGAAACAATCAAAAGCAGAAGAAGTATCCGTAAATACAAGAGTGACATGGTTCCGCAGGACAAGCTGGAAAAGATTATTGAAGCAGGAACTTATGCAGCAACGGGAATGGGAAAGCAGTCCCCGATCATTATCGCAGTGACGAATAAAGAGCTTCGCGATAAGCTTTCTGCCATGAATGCAAAGATCATGGGAACAAATACAGATCCGTTTTATGGAGCACCGGTCGTTCTGATCGTACTGGCTGACAAGAGCAGGCCAACTTATGTTTATGATGGAAGCCTTGTTATGGGAAATCTGATGCTCGAAGCAGAAGCACAGGGAATCGGAAGCTGCTGGATCCACAGAGCAAAAGAAGAATTTGAGAGTGAAGAAGGAAAAGAAATCCTGAAATCACTGGGGATCGAAGGCGATTACGAGGGAATCGGACACTGCATCCTGGGTTATGCGGACGGTGAAACACCGAAGGCTGCTCCAAGAAAAGATTCTTACGTATACTTTGCTGTGTAAGAGTGAGAACAGAAAGAGATTCTGAAAACAACTATCTGAACAGAAACATAAATAAATGTTGTTTAAACATCGGGTTGGTGGTGAAATTTACCACTGACCCTTTTTTGTCCATTGAAAAGGGAAAGCTGATTTGAATATAATGTAAAAAGATAAAAAATAATTATTGCCAGAGATGGAGGAAATACCAATGAACAAGATTAAACATGCAGCAGCGAAGAAGGTTTTTTCGGGAGTAGTTGACTATGCGGTTGATCAGGTGAGCAAGAATCCTGAGGCAGCTTATGAAAAAATCATCGATACTGCTGAAAAATATTTAAAAGATTTCGGAAAAGGTGTGAACTGGGACTACCTGAGAAAAGTTGCCTGTAATCCGGAATATACACTGAATCGTTATGTGACATCTATGGTACAGGACCTTCATCCTAATGTTCTGAAGACAACTCTGATGAACCTTGGATTTGAGGCTTTCTATAATGGCACCAAAACGATTCATGAGATGCGAGAATTACATAAATGTAATGTTCCGTGGATCATTCTGATGGACCCTACCAGTGCATGTAACCTGCATTGTACAGGATGCTGGGCAGCTGAGTATGGAAATAAACTGAATCTTTCCTTTGAGGATATGGATTCTATCGTTACACAGGGTAAAGAACTGGGAATTTATTTCTATATGATGACCGGTGGAGAACCGATGGTAAGAAAGAAAGACATCATCGAACTCTGCAGAAAGCACAATGACTGTGTATTCTTTGCATACACCAACGGTACTCTGGTTGACGAAGCACTCTGCAAGCAGATGCAGGAAGTTGGAAACCTGTTCCTTGGCTTAAGTGTTGAGGGTGAGCCGGATGTTAACGATATGCGCCGTGGAGAAGGTGTCTACAATAAAGTTATGCATGCCATGGACCTTCTGAAAGAGCATGGTCTTGTATTCGGTACTTCTATCTGCTATACAAGCGCAAACTACAAGAGTGTTACAAGTGAAGAATTTATCGACATGCTTGTAGAAAAAGGATGTCGTTATGCCCTGTACTTCCATTACATGCCGGTTGGAAATGCAGCATCTGTTGATCTGCTCCTGAATCCGGAACAGCGTGTTTATGTGAAGAACCGTGTAAGAGAGATCCGTAATATGGAACATGGCCCTGGAATCTTCACGATGGACTTCCAGAATGATGGCGAATTCGTAGGCGGATGTATCGCCGGTGGAAGAAACTACTTCCATATTAATGCAAATGGTGATGCAGAGCCGTGCGTATTTATTCACTATTCAAATGGAAACATTCATGAAAATACTATCCTTGAGATTCTGAAACAGCCGCTGTTCATGGCTTACCATGATAACCAGCCATTCAACGACAATATGCTCCGTCCGTGTCCGATGCTTGAGAATCCGGAGATTCTGCAGCGTATCGTCAAAGAATCCGGTGCACATTCTACAGACCTGCAGTCTCAGGAGACACCGGAACATCTCTGCAGCAAGTGCGTACACTATGCAGAAGAATGGGCTCCGGTTGCCGACAAACTGTGGGCAGAAGAGCAGGCTGCAAAAGCTGCTAAATAAGAATTGCTTTATTACAGATACAGAATTAAAAAGTGTCGTCTGCGTACAAAACAGACGGCATTTTTTTGCACTTTTTAAAGCATCTCCAAATGGAAAACGTTGGACTTTCTTTTTGAGAGGGATTGTATTAGAATAGGGATAACATATACAAAAGAGGGACGGATGCGTCCATGGAGGGATTGGATTGAAGGCAACAAGCTGCGATTATTGTGCAAATTATGTTTATGATGAAGAAAGTGAGAGCTACTACTGTGATGTGAATCTGGATGAAGATGAATATTACCGTTTTATCAGTACCGAATACCGAGAATGTCCGTATTACCGCAACGGAGATGAATACAGAGTTGTCCGCCATCAGATGTAAGGAGCGCAGGCGAAGATGATTACAGTAGAACTGGACAATTTCAGTCTGAAACAGATCTGTGAATCAGGACAGTGCTTCCGCATGCGGGAAACGGAAGAAACAGACACATATGAATTGATCGCAGGGGATAAATATCTCAAAATGTCGCAGCAGGGAAGCATTGTAAACTTTTATTGCAGCGATATGGAATTCATCTGTTACTGGGTGCCATATTTTGATATTGATGCAGATTACAGCAGATATATAGAAAAAATCAATCCGAGAGACAGTTACCTCAGAAAAGCAGCGGAGTGCGGCAGCGGGATCCGGATTCTCCGACAGGATCTGTGGGAGACGATCATTACGTTTCTGATCTCACAGCAGAATAACATAGCAAGGATCCGGGGATGTATCGACAGACTATGCGCTCGTTACGGAGAAAAGCTGGAGACAGACGGCAGAGAACTGTATGCTTTTCCTACACCGGAGAATCTGGCATGCGCAACGGAGACGGAACTGCGGGAACTCGGCATGGGATATCGTGCCAGATATATCGTGGATACGACCAGAAGTATTCTGGAGG
This sequence comes from Blautia sp. MSJ-19, assembly GCF_018918125.1. GTDB lineage: Bacteria > Bacillota > Clostridia > Lachnospirales > Lachnospiraceae > Blautia_A. The sequence continues at coordinate 32,439 of NZ_JAHLQA010000014.1, read as the reverse complement.
GAGATGTTTCTCTGGAGAAGCTTTATCAGATGAAATATTATCGAAATGCCAGAAAAGAACTTATGAGGCTGAGTGGTGTGGGCGAGAAGGTTGCAGATTGTATCTGTTTGTTTGCACTGCATCACATGGATGCCTTTCCTGTCGACACACATATCCGACAGGTGCTTGATGAACATTATCGCCGGGGCTTTCCGAACCGGAGATATCATGGCATAAGAGGAATCATCCAACAATATATTTTCTATTATGAACTGGTGTGCAGAGAGTGAGGTGGATGCGATGAACTATATCGTAAATATTCTTGTGGATTTGTTGGAGTCTGTCTATCAGGCTGCCGGAGCAGCCTTCCTTGTTGCAGTACTGCTGATGTGTGTGTATATGCTTGGCAGGAAGCAGGGAATGGAATCGGTCGCGAGAGCCTGGGTCTATCAGTTCAGGGAAAGTACCTGGTTTCAGCGACACTTTTTCCTGGTGTTTTATATCTGCATTCTATTGTTTCGGACATTACTCTGTCGGGAGATCGGAGGAAATCCTCTGGAAAATGTCCTTGGTGTCTGGAGTCTGAAATATAATGGCAAAATTTATACAGAAAATTTTGTAAATCTGCTTCTTTTTCTTCCATTTACAATTTTGTTGTTCTGGGCAAGAGAAGAAAAGGATCGTACGAAAGACAAACCACTGCAGGAGGCGAGTTTCCGTAGTTTTGAAATCAGCATCTGTGTTTCGCTTGCGATGGAATTCTGCCAGCTGTTTTTGAAGATTGGGATGTTTCAGCTTACGGACCTGTTTTTCAATACACTGGGAGGGATGCTTGGCGGAGCTGTTTACTGGGGCTTTGAAAGAACGCGGAATAAAGTAGTTGCCGGTGTAAAAAAGATTGGCGGCTGGGATGTGGTTCCCTGGAAGCGTACGTCAGACAGAGAAGAGGCGGAAACAGAAGTGACAGTAGCTGCAGCGGAAGGTGAAATTCCGGAGAAGCCGATCCAGGCAGTACAGAATCCGGATCCGAGATATGCAGCAATTGAAAGACTGGTGCGGGAAGCCGGAAGAAAATTGCGAAAAGCCCGTCCTACACAGGATATGATCCATGCAAAAGAAGGACTTGCAAATTTCTGTACCGATTACGATACGGAAATTCAGCGTTTCCTGATCAAAGGTCTTGGGGAAATACTTCCGGGGGCAGCTTTCTTTGGAGAAGAAGATACAGAAGGCAATGCCGGAGCGGAGGCAGATGGTGAATTTACTTTTTACATAGATCCGATCGATGGCACGACAAACTTCATGTTTGATTATCGTCACAGCTGCATTTCTGTTGGTCTGGCACACAGAGAGCGTATGATTGCAGGTTTTGTCTATCAGCCGTATCTGGACGATATGTATGTGGCAGTCCGGGGACAGGGAAGTTATCTGAACGGGAAACGTCTGCAGATGCAGAACAAATCTGTCAGTGAGGGAATCGTGGAATTTGGATGTGCCAGATATAATGAAGAGGGAATTGACTGGCTGTTTCGTGTGGTAAAAGAGATGTTTCATAACAGCCTTTCCATTCGCTGCGGTGGTTCTGCGGCACTGGGACTTTGCAGGGGAGCATCCGGAAGTAACACGGTTTATCTGGAACTGAAACTTCAGCCATATGATTATGCGGCTGCGTCTGTGATCCTTGAGGAAGCCGGCGGAAAGATCACACAGATTGACGGAAGCCCTGTCACCTTGCATGAAGGTTGTTCGATCATTGGCGGAACTCCGGCGGCATGGCAGGAAAGCAAAGAGAAATTTGAAGAACTGAGAAATATGAAAACAGCAGAAACGGATACAGAGAATCCGGGTAATAAATGACAGAGATTATTAAAAAGTGATAAAGCTGAGAAAGCTGTCAGAGCGCAGAAACAGTGCGAAGACAGCTTTCTTTTTTGTTACCATTAAGTTAAATAAATATAACAAGTGTATTTCGTACTAAAAAACAGTGAAAAATATTATCAATAAGAAAATTATTGAGAAAAAAAGTCGATTTACGGTTAGAAAAATCTAACATTTTTGTGGACAGAAAAAACAAGATATGATATAAAATTTATTGGTTAGAAAAAGCTAACGTAAAGAAAGAGGAGGAAGGAAATGGCAAACAAAAATTTATTTAAAAAAGTTGCACCGGTGATCCTGAGTGCTACCGTTGCATTTTCCGGCATGCCGGCAACTGCTTTTGCAGCAGAATTTGCAGACAGCGAAGTTGCTGTAGAAGCTGAGGCAACTGAAGATACAGAAGAAACAGATGTAGATGTTGCAGACGAAGAGGTATCTGAAGATGTAGACGTAGAAGAAGCAGAAGAAGATACCGAGGATGCAGGGGAGACCTCCGAAGAAGATCTCTTTACAGCAGAAGCTGCAGAGGAAACTTTCACAGACGATGCAGGAGATGCATTGACAGGTGAATATCAGTATGTATATGCAGGTCTTACATGGTCTCAGTATTGGGCAGCAGAAGGTGTATACAAAGCTGGCGACACAACTTCTTCATCCGTAAAGGACAGAAAAGGTGAATATGACAAGGGAGCATTTGATACTGTAACAAGAGCAACTGCAAACCATGGACTTCACAGAGGCAGTTTCCAGACAATGACCACTATTTATGGTGAGAGCGGAGCTGCTTATCAGCTTGCGGGATGGCAGGACAGAAATACCATGATCCTGGCAGATGGAACAACTGCTTCTTTTGCAAATGGGGCAGTAAACGGCGACGCAATTGACCATTATGAAGTATATGGTCTGAAGTATGTTCCGGTTAAAGTAAAAACAGCAGACTATGATGCATTCAAGAAAGCATATAACGTAGTTGAAAATGGCGGAACACTTTTCGGAGGTTTCGGAGAAGTTTCTCTTTCTGCCTATACAGCTACTGCAGCAGTAACTGAAAATACAAATGGTCTGAAAGAAGCTGTCAAGAATGCAGATGGATCTTTCAGTTTCAAAGGAAGAACAAACGGAACAGATTCCGGTCTGAAAGATACTGCACTGAAAACAGCAGATGGAATCAATGTTGAAGTAAAAGAAGCAAATGGTTCTTATGGTGAATTCCTCCGTGTAGACCTTCTTGGTAACTATGGCGGACTTGGTGCAGCTATGCAGGCTGTAGAATGGACATACTATGGAAAAGATTCCACATACAGCACTCCGCTTGCTACATATGGAACCAAATTTGCATCTGACAACTGGATGCACAAATCTATGGGTATCCAGCTTGGACTTACAAAATCTGTAAGATGCCAGCTTCCAGATGGATATGATGGAACAGGATACTGGGCTGTAAAAGTAATTGCACTTGGATACAATGATTTTACTTTTACATTCCAGGCAACCGATGCCAACATTGTTGGTGCTGTTGAGGGAAACCTTGATACTGCAAAATTTGAGGGAGCAGTAGCACAGGCGAAAGCACTGAATGAAAGTGATTATTCTACAGATTCCTGGTATACTCTGCAGAACGAATTAAAAGAATGCGAAGATATGCTTGAGAATATCGACGAGCAGACACAGGCAGGTATTGACGAGCAGATCACACATCTGAAAGATGCTATGGAAAATCTGGTTCCTGCAGCAGTAACTTTATCTGCAAAATCAGGAACTCTGAAACTGGGTGCAAGCGTTACACTGAAAGCAACAGCAAATGTAAGCGGAACAATTGTTTGGTCTACAAGCAATGCAAAAGTTGCAACTGTAAACAACGGTGTTGTAAAAGCAGTAGCACCTGGAACTGCCAAGATCACAGCAACTCTTGGAAGCAAAACAGCAACTTATACAGTAACAGTTGCTCAGCCGGTAAGACTGAACAAAGCAACAGCAACTCTGTATGTAAAAGGTTCTCCGGCATCTGTTACACTGAAAGCAACAAAAGATGTTAAAGGAACTGTTAAATTCAAATCCAGCAACACAAAAGTAGCAACTGTAAACTCCAAAGGTGTGGTTACAGCGAAAAAAGCCGGTACTGTTACTATCACAGCAACTGTAGGAAGCTACAAAGCTACATGCAAAGTAACTGTTAAAAATCCTGGAATCAGTGCAAAAGCATCTGCAGGAACAATCTATGTAGGAAAGACTACAACTGTTAAAGTAACAAAGAACGGTGTATCCGGTACTGCAAAATACACAAGCAGCAATAAGAAAGTAGCAACTGTAAGCTCCAAAGGTGTTGTTACAGGTAAAAAAGCAGGAACAGCCAAGATTACAGTTAAGGTTGGAAAATATTCCAAGACTGTAACTGTTAAGGTAAAAGCCGGAACTCTGAAACTTGCAAAATCTTCTGCAAGTATCAAGAAAGGACAGACTACTACCATTAAGGCTACTGCAACTCCATCTGGAAAAGTAACTTACAAGAGCAGCAACAAGAAAGTAGCAACTGTAAGCTCCAAAGGTGTTGTTAAGGGAATTAAAAAAGGAACTGCAAAGATTACTGTAACATGCAATGGTACATCCAAAACCTTCAAAGTAACAGTAAAATAATAGAATAGCAGCACAGAGATACGAAAGAACGGGGGCCGTTTATAACTGCCCCTTCTTTTGTATGTTATGGAGAAAATAAAAAGATCAGAAATTTGCAGGAGTGAGATTATGAAAAAACAGGATGAAAAAGGACCGGAAAACAAAAAGCAGCGCCTGATCAGAACAAGTCTTCTGAAGCTTCTTCCTGCGGCAGCGGTGATCGCAGCAGTGACTGTAAATGGCTTTCAGGCAGAGGCGGAAGAACGCAGCAAAAAAGAAGTGCAGGCTTCTGAAAAAGAACTGATGAAGTCAGCGGAACTGGAAGAACTGATCACAACGGCTTATTCCTATACGACAGAAGATTCTGCGGCAGAAGCTACGGAGAAAACTTCTAAAAAAACCAAAAAGAAAACTTCAAAAAAGAAAGCAAGCAAGTTGAAAACCGGTGCAAAGAAAGCACTGCCTGAAAAATCGGCAGCTGCATCAGGAACCGGTCAGGGAACGAAAGAGACACCAACAACAAGTGTTCCGGAAAACGGATACAAGGACGGTACTTATCAGGGCAGTGGAACGGGCTTTGGCGGAACGATCACCGTGCAGGTAAAGATTGCAGACGGAAAGATTGCTTCTATAGATATTCTGAGTGCGTCAGGAGAAACTTCTTCTTATTTGGCATCTGCAAGAGGGGTAATCAGTCGTATGATTTCCGGTCAGACTCCAAATGTTGATGCGGTCAGCGGAGCGACCTATTCTTCCAATGGAATCATTGAGGCAGTACAGGATGCACTTTCCAATGCGGCAAACACCAGTGATAAGAAGACGAAAAAGAAGAAAAAAGCAAAGGTGACAGTAACACCTACTCCGACTATCACGCCAAGACCGGCAAAACCGGCGACACCATCTCCGGAACCTGGACAGGAAGAGGAAGAAGCGTATTATAAGGATGGAACTTATACAGCAAAAGCACAGGGCTATCAGGGAAAAATAACAGTTACAGTTGTGATTAAGGATGGCAAGATAACAGAGATTACAAACAAAAATGATGATACTCCGGCATATTTTAAAAAAGCATGGCGGACAATTCAGCCATCTGTTCTTGAGAAACAGTCATTAGATGGAGTGGATACTGTAACGGGTGCAACGTATTCTTCGAATGGTATTTTGAATGCCATAGAAGCTGCACTTGATCAGGCACTGACAAAACCGGCACCGAAGCCGACGACAACACCTGTTCCAAGCGTAACGCCAACACTGACCGTGACACCGGAACCAACCGTGACACCGGAACCGACTGTGACACCGGAACCAACGGCAACACCGGAACCAACGGCAACACCAGAACCGACTGTAACATCGGAGCCAACCGAAGAACCGGAGCCGACCGAAGCACCGGAAGATACTTCTGAGGAAGCGGAAGAATAAATAAGCAGAAAGACTGAAAATTACCGATAGAAAGGATACTGGAATGAAATACCATAGTTTTTGTATGAGAGTTTTGTGTCTTCTATTGATTCTTGCTGCTGTAGTAGGATATAATTCTATGCAGAAAAAAGATACACAGGCACAGGAAGCGCAGGAGATCACAGAACTGACCAAACGGGTGGATGATCTGGAAGAACAGCAGAAGGAGATACTTTCTGCACTGGAGGAAGCAGCCAAAAATCAGGAGGCAGCACAGGCAGAAGCAGCCAAAGCAGCATCTGAAAAAGCAGCTTCTGACACAACCGCAGACAGTGAAGATGCACAGGAAGAAGAGACAGACGAAGCTGACAACGTATATAAAGACGGTACTTACACAGGTTCTGCACAGGGATTTGGCGGAGCGATCACTGTACAGGTAACGCTTGCCAATGATGAGATCACAGACATTCAGGTGACAAGCGCACCTGGAGAAGATTCTGCTTATCTTTCCCAGGGCGAGGGCGTGATCAGCTCAATTCTTTCTGCGCAGAGCACAGACGTAGATACTGTTTCCGGAGCAACGTTCAGTTCTACCGGAATTATCAATGCAGTTGTAGATGCACTTGGAAAGGCGGAAAACTGATGAAAAAGAAGCAGAGAAAAGCCCGGCTGATCAGGGCTGCCATACAGCTTGTATTTTTTATCTTTTATCCGGCACTGTTTTCTACGGCATTTGCAGGCGTAAAGTCCATTTTTCAGGCAATTGCCGCACATCAGCAGATCACATGGAACTCTTTTCTTGATATCACAGGTTTACTGCTTGTGATCACGATCCTGTTTGGCAGGCATTTTTGTGGATATGCATGTGCATTTGGCTCACTGGGAGATGCTATGTATGAGCTGACCCTCTTTATCCGACAGAAAGTTTTTCATAAGAAAGGCAGACATGGCTATCCGGAGAAAGCAGTGCGGATTCTTCAAAAAGTCAAATATCTGCTTCTTGCTTTTCTTCTGCTTTCCATTCTGACGGGATGGTACGCGAAGCTGCAGGGAATGAGTCCATGGGATGTATTTTCCATGCTGACAGCGCACAAACTTCCAAATGCGTCTTACAAGGTTGGAATTGTTCTGCTGGTTCTGATCCTGATCGGAATGTGTACACAGGAAAGATTTTTCTGTCAGTTTCTTTGTCCGATGGGAGCAGTGTTTGCCATGATGCCGATCCTGCCATCTGCATTGTTTAACAGAAACAGGGAAAAGTGCCCTTCCAAATGTGGTCTGTGTAAAAAAAGATGTCCGGCTCATCTGGATATTGACGGTGATACACCACTTTCCGGTGAATGTATCTGCTGTCATGCCTGCCAGGTGACCTGTCCTCGCAAAAATATACAGATTGGTCCACACAAAGAACAGGAAATGGTGAAAGAATGAAAATCAGACAGAAGTCAATGGCACTGCTGTGCGGAGTGCTCTGCACGGGAATGATGGCAGTTCCGGTACTGGCAGATACAGAAGTACAGAAATATACAAATACAGACTTTGCAATGGATACAGTGGTTTCAGAGACTCTGTATACAACAGGAAAAGACCTGAACACAACGATTGGGGAAAAAATCCGGGAGATTGAGACAGAGTTTCTGTCCTGGACGGATGAGAACTCCCAGATTGCAAAGCTGAATGCGGCATCCGGGGAGACGACGGAAGTCTCCGAGGAGCTGACTGGTTATCTGGAGCAGATTTTTCAGCTTGCACAGGATTCAGACGGGGCATTTGACCCGACAATCGGCAAGATTATCCGCCTCTGGGACATTACAGGAGAGGATCCGCATGTGCCGGAGCAGTCAGAACTGGATGAACTTCTGAATGATGTGGGATACCAGAAGGTGTCTCTTGATGGAAATAAAGTAACACTGGAAAAAGGAATGACGCTGGATCTGGGCGCAACCGGAAAAGGAATCGGCTGTGATGTGGTTGCAGATTTTCTGAAAACGCAGAAGGATGTTTCCGGGATGATCCTGAATCTTGGCGGCAGCAGTGTTATGGCGTATGGCGAGAAGCCGGATGGTTCTGACTGGAAAGTTGCGGTGACAGATCCGCGGGATACAGAAGGGGATTATCTGGGCGCGATCACACTGGAAGGAGGAGAGTTTCTTTCGACTTCCGGAGATTATGAGAAATATTTTATGGAAGACGGCAAAAGATATCATCATATCCTGGACCCGAAAACCGGTTATCCGGTATGGAACGGTCTGGATTCCGTAACGGTTGTCTGTGACAGCGGTCTTCTGGCAGACGGACTTTCTACGGCATGTTTTGTGCTTGGGATGGATGATGCAATGGAATTACTTGAGAAATACAATGCAGAAGCCGTTTTTGTCGATGAAGACAAGAATGTGTACCTGACGGATGGTATAAAAGATCGGTTTGAACTGATGAAAAATACTTATACAGTGAAGGATGCGAAATAAAAAAGACACCGAAATCGTCTGGAGAGATGGTTTCGGTGTCTTTTTGTGTTGTAGGGGAGAGTTTTGTCAAAAGCGGATACGTTTCAGCACTTCATTTGTCAGGGTTCCAATAAGAAGTCCGGTGATGACTCCGGAAATTAACAGTGCCGGTGCATAATAGATCAGCCCGGATGTCATCGTGATCAGACTTGCAATGATGAGCTGTCCGATATTATGTGAAACACCACCGGCAACGCTGATCCCAAGGATGCTGAAGCCGGACTTTTTCTTCATAAAAGTCATAACTGTGAGGCTGAGCGCAGCCCCGGCGAGGCTGTAGAGGATACTGAACAGATTTCCAAACATAAATCCGATCACAACGATTCTCACAGCGGAGACAAGTGCCGCTTCCTTCCACGTATATTTTTCAAGGATAAAAAGTACCGCAAGATTTGCAAGTCCAAGCTTCATCCCCGGGATCCCTGCAAAAAACGGGATCAGTGATTCCACATAGCCAAAGATGATCGCAACTGCGGCAAACAGCCCTAGATTGGCAATTTTTTTCTGGTTCATAATAACTTCCTTCGTACAATAAGGTTAAAGGTCAGACAGCAGTATCGAATTCCGGGGAAGATTCATCGGAACCGGATCCTTTTTCCCCTTCAATCACAACTTTGTTCGGCAGGCAGACGATCGTTCCGCCGGTGCTGTCAACGGCTTTCTGCTTCAGGCAGAGATGGTCCGGACAGTCGGCCTCGGTCATTTTGACCTCGCCGTTTTTTATTTCACATACATTGGTATCACTGATGGAGATCACCTGGTCTTTGGACAGAGAATATGTGCCATATTCCTCACCGTTCACTGTGATCCGGATCGAACCGTAATGCCCCTGACGAACCAGATACATCCCGGCCCACAGAACCAGGGCAAATATCACGATACCAATGATAAAAGTCAGTTCTTTTTTCTTCAAATACAGATACCTCAGTTTCTGAAAAATAATATATAAACGAAATGGATACGCTGATTATCATAGCATATCGGGGATTTGTTGACAAGCAGGAGTTAGAAAAGACGAACAAAATAAAAAATACAGCGTTATATCGCCATGGACACACTTTGTTTATTAAATATTCATTGTTTTCCGTCGTGGAAAGTGGTAAAATAGTATGGATTTCTTAAATAGGGTAAATACGATGAGATCGTATATATAAAAGTGATCAGAATATATATAAACAGGAGTTTGCTATGAATTTATTCCAAAAAGTATTCGGGACAAGAAGTGAGCATGAGGTTAAGCGTATCATGCCACTCGTAGAGAAAACAGAATCTCTTCGCCCGGAAATGCAAAAATTGACAGATGAACAGCTGAGAGACAAAACCAGAGAATTCAAGAAACGTCTGGGTGAAGGCGAAACACTGGATGATCTTCTTCCGGAGGCATTTGCAGTCGTACGTGAAGGTGCCAAAAGAGTTCTTGGTATGGAACATTACCGTGTACAGATCATTGGTGGTATCATTCTGCACCAGGGTCGTATCGCAGAGATGAAGACTGGTGAAGGTAAAACCCTCGTTTCCACACTTCCGGCATATCTGAATGCGCTGGAAGGCAAAGGCGTTCATATTGTAACAGTCAATGACTATCTGGCAAAACGAGATGCTGAGTGGATGGGCAAGGTTCATGAGTTCCTTGGACTGACCGTAGGTGTCGTTCTGAATGACATGAAACCGGAAGAACGCCGTGCAGCATACGGATGCGATATCACATATGTAACAAATAACGAACTTGGATTCGATTATCTTCGTGACAATATGGTCATCTACAAAGAGCAGCTGGTACAGAGAGATCTGCACTACTGTATCATCGATGAGATTGACTCTGTTTTGATCGATGAGGCACGTACACCTCTGATCATTTCCGGACAGAGTGGAAAATCCACCAAACTTTATGAGGTTTGTGACATTCTTGCACAGCAGCTGGAGCGTGGTGAAGCCAGCCATGAGATGACCAAGATGGCAGCTATCATGGGAGAAGAAGTTGTCGAGACCGGTGATTTCGTAGTAAATGAAAAGGACAAGATCGTCAACCTTACCGAACAGGGTGTCAAGAAGGTTGAAAAATTCTTCAATATCGAGAACCTGGCTGATCCGGAAAACCTGGAGATCCAGCACAACATCATCCTTGCGCTTCGTGCACACAATCTGATGCACAAAGATCAGGATTATGTAGTTAAAGATGATGAGATTCTGATCGTTGATGAATTTACCGGACGTATCATGCCGGGCCGTCGCTATTCTGACGGACTTCATCAGGCGATTGAGGCAAAAGAGCATGTTAAGGTCAAGAGAGAGAGCAAGACTCTTGCAACCATCACATTCCAGAACTTCTTCAATAAATATGATAAAAAGGGCGGTATGACCGGTACTGCGCTTACCGAGGAAAAAGAATTCCGTGATATCTACGGAATGGACGTTGTCGAGATTCCGACCAACAGACCGGTACAGCGTAAAGACCTTGAAGATGCCGTATACATGACCAAAAAAGAAAAATTCAATGCGGTTGTGGAAGCTGTCAAAGAAGCACATGCAAAACAGCAGCCGGTTCTGGTTGGTACTATTACTATCGAGACATCTGAGCTCCTCAGCAAGATGCTTCGTCGTGAAGGCATCCAGCACAACGTACTGAATGCGAAGTTCCATGAACTGGAAGCTGAGATCGTTGCACAGGCCGGACAGTCCGGAGCTGTTACGATCGCTACCAACATGGCCGGTCGTGGTACCGATATCAAGCTGGATGATGTGGCACGAGAAGCCGGCGGTCTCAAGATCATCGGTACAGAACGTCATGAATCCAGACGTATTGATAATCAGCTGCGTGGACGTTCCGGACGTCAGGGAGATCCGGGTGAATCCCGTTTCTATATCTCTCTGGAAGATGACCTGATGCGTCTGTTCGGTTCTGAGAGACTGATGAAGATCTTTACTTCTCTGGGCGTTGCTGAGAATGAGCAGATTGAACATAAAATGCTTTCCAATGCAATTCAGAAAGCACAGGAGAAGATCGAGTTCAACAACTTTGGTATTCGTAAAAATCTTCTGGATTATGACCAGGTTAACAACGAACAGCGTGAGATCATCTACAAAGAGCGTCGTCAGGTGCTGGATGGCGAGAATATGCGTGATACCATCTACAAGATGATCACAGATATCGTAGACAGTATCGTAGATATGTGCTTCTCGGATGATGTAGATTCTACAGACTGGGATCTGGATGAGTTTAATACAACACTTATCCCGATCATTCCGATCGAGCCGCTTACTACTGAAAAAGTAAAAGGCAAGAGAAAAGACGAGATCAAGCATCTTCTCAAAGAAGAAGCTGTCAAACTTTATGAAGCAAAAGAAGCTGAGTTCCCGGAAGCGGAGCAGCTTCGTGAACTGGAACGTGTCGTTCTTCTGAAATCCATCGACAGCAAGTGGATGGATCACATCGACGACATGGAAATTCTCCGTCAGGGTATTGGTCTTGTGGGATATGGCCAGAGAGATCCGGTTGTAGAATACAAGATGAGCGCATATGAGATGTTCAACAGCATGATCAGTTCCATTCAGGAAGATACAGTTCGTATGCTGTATCATGTACATGTTGAGCAGAAGATCGAGCGTGAGCAGGTAGCAAAAGTTACCGGAACAAATAAAGATGACACATCCGTTAAGAAACCTGTCCAGAGAAAAGATGACAAGGTTTATCCGAACGATCCGTGTCCGTGCGGAAGCGGCAAGAAGTATAAACAGTGCTGCGGACGTAAATTAATGAAAGCATAAGAGAAATATATATAATACAGAGCCCCTGTTCATATATTGAATGAACAGGGGCTCTTGACTTAGAAGAATTTTGCAATCTCGGCAATTTCCTTACGGTGTGGGCGGATTGGTTCTTCGGCTGCTTTGCCGACTGCGATAACGGATACGATCGTTTCAGTTTCCGGGATATCCAGGATCGCGCGCAGTTTGTCGGCTTCGCGGAGTCCCATGATCAGGGTGGAAAGCCCGAGGTCGGCGGCTTTCAGAATCAGGTTTTCGTTCTGGAGACCAAGATCATAGCAGCCCCATCCGTTACCAAGTTCGTTGTCGGCTGCTCCATCTTTCTGAAAACCGGCGCGGTCATGAACGAAGGTTGTGATGATCAGTGCAGCATGCTCGGATTTTCCGGCATTTCCGGCATCCGGCAGGCACTCCATACGGATTTTATCTACCATTTCTTTGGAAAGGACACAATAGTAACGTCCAGTCTGAGAGTTTTTCCATGACGGAGCTTCCTGTGCGGCACGAAGCAGTTCTTCCATTTGTTCTTTTGTGACACCGGCACTGTATTTACGGACGGTTCTTCTTGTTTCTAATACTTTCTGAAATTCCATGAGATTCAAGCCTCCTTAAAATGTAAAACTTATATGTAAAAAATGGCATACAGAGGAAAATCTGTATGCCATCATTATGCCATTTTGTATTGAAAATTGCAATTCTGCAGTAATATCTTACAGAGTGCTTTGTTGTGTATGAATGTGAAGTGGAAAAGGTTTATCTTATAAAAAGATATGCTGTATATCCGATATAAGCCAGTACACAAACTGCACCTTCCATTCTGCTTACAGATTTTTTAGTAAAAGCAAAGGCAAACAGTAGAATTCCACTGATGAGTAGAATTCCACAGTCGATAACAGATTCTGAGAGAATATGAAGTGGTGAAATTGTTGCTGACATACCCAGGATAAAAAGAATATTAAATATGTTTGAGCCGATTGCATTTCCAAGCGCAAGTCCGCTGTCACCCTTTCGGGTGGCAACGATGGATGTTACAAGCTCTGGAAGAGATGTACCGATTGCAACAATAGTGAGACCAATGAAATTCTGACTCACACCGAAAGATACTGCGATCTGACTTGCATTATTTACTACGAGGTTACCGCCCCAAATTACAGCGGCAAGACCGCTGATGATAAAAAAAAGAGCTTTATAAAGAGGGATATTTTGTTCCGCAGGGCATTCATTTCTCTTTTTTAATGCGTCGCGAATCATATTTAGAATATAAAAGATCATTACGACCAAAAGAAGAATACCCTCAATTCTGCTGAGCTTTCCGTTAGCAATCATAATGTAGAGGATAAGGGTGATCAGAATATTTACAGGCATATCCCGCCTCAGAATATCTTTGTCTGTTTTAAGCCCGGAAATAAATGCGCAGATACCTACAACAATAAGTCCATTAAAAATATTGGAACCGATAATATTGCTGACAGCAATATTATTGTTGCCGGCAAGTGCCGCATTGATGCTGACAGAAGCTTCCGGAGCACTGGTTCCCATAGCAACGATTGTAAGACCTATGATGACACTGGGAATCTTGAGAAACCTGGCAAGTGAAGAACTTCCCTCCACAAAAAAATCAGCACCTTTAATTAATAATACAAAGCCGATAATCAGTAACAGATATTCCATATGAGCTCCTTTCCTGTGATAAAGGTATGGAATAAAAAAGAGACCTTTATCACATCAAAAAATGATTGATAAAAGTCTCGTTGATTACAACAATAACCGGCCGCAGGGCGTGATGACGATCATTGTTTCACCCTGCATGCAGGATGATAACTACTCCCTCTTATTGATATTATAGTAAACAAATGCAAAGAATATGTCAAACAAAAATTTATTTTATTCGGGCTCTGCGAGCTTCTTTCTTTGTTTCCAGATTAGATACGACCATTGTGCAGGCTGCATCACCGGTAATGTTTACTGTAGTACGTCCCATATCGAAGATACGGTCAACACCGGCAACCAGTGCAATACCATCAACCGGAAGACCTACAGAAGTAAGAACCATGGCGAGCATGACCATACCGGCACCAGGTACACCGGCTGTTCCGATGGAAGCAAGCGTTGCGGTAAGCACGATCGTCAGCATCTGCGGAAGTGTCAGCTGGATGCCATAGCAGGATGCGATGAAGATTGCACATACACCCTGGTAAATTGCAGTACCGTCCATATTGATGGTTGCACCAAGCGGCAGTACAAAAGATGCAATTTCACGTTTTGCACCAAGTTTTTCGGTACATTCCAGGTTGATCGGCAGTGTTCCTACAGAAGAAGCACTGGAGAAAGCAAACATGATTGCCGGAAGCATGCCTTTGAAGAATTTCAGAGGACTTAATCCACCGAGAGTTCTGACTGTCAGAGAGTATACAACTACGGCATGTACAACATAGCAGATATAGGCTGCCAGGAGAACCATAGCCAGAGAACCGATGATTGCCGGACCGGTGGCTGCGATTACAGGACACAACAGGCAGAATACACCGATTGGTGACAGTTTCAGAATCATCTCCATACATTTCATAAAGATTTCGTTCAGATCATTGAATGCATTTACAACACGGACATTTTTTTCGCCGACCAGAATGATCGCAAAACCAAGGATCAGAGCCATTACGATAACCTGAAGCATGTTGGCTTCTGCCATTGGTGAGATGAAGTTGGACGGGAAAATGTTTACCAGTGTGTCCATGAAGGAAGTTGCTTCTGCTGCTTCATAGGACAGGTCTGTTGTTGCAACAACCGGAAACAGTCCTTTGAACAGGTTTCCACCGGTAAGACCGATAGTTACGGCAAAAGCGGTGGTGCACAGATAAAAAACAACGGTTTTCAGACCAATAGACCCGACTTTTTTGATATCACTCATGGAAATGATACCGCACATGATAGAGAACAGAACGATTGGAACGACGATGAATTTGATCAGATTCAGAAAAATCGTTCCGAATGGTTTGATGTAGGATTCGGCGAAGGCTGCATGGTTCTGCATCAGCAGACCGGCAATGATCGCCAGGACCAGTGCGATAAAAATCTGCATGGCCAGTGACATTTTTTTCTTTTCTTTCATTAGAAAATCCCCCTCTTATTGGCTTTTCAGGATCTGGATACAAAAAATGGCATTGCAAATAAACGCAATGCCTTCTTCGCCATCACCCGACATTTTTATTGTATCATATTGAAAAAAATGTCGCAATACGGGGATTATACTTTTAGTCGCTCCAAAATGGAATTTACCAGATTTTCCGATTTATAAGGTTGAAAACGATTCTGCTCAAATGTTGCCTGCAGACGGGAAAGTTTGTAATGTGCTTTTGGATATTCTTTGCGCCGAAGCAAAGTTTCCAGGTTTGTGAGCCCTGTTTGAAAATCGTTCTGAAATTTCAGAAAATGTTCGGGATAGTCGCAGGCGGAATCTTTCTGAAATATGACCGCAAATTCCTTTACACAGGAAAGAAGTTTCTCACAGTAACGGAAAGCTTCCGGATAACGGCGCATATCCATCAGATAGGCAAGCCCGATCATATAATTCTGAACATCATGGTTCCAGTTTTTTAAATTTGTGTAATCCTGTTCTGTCATAAGGTAGCCTCCTGTTGATTTTGAGTTACAAATTTTGCAAAAGCCTCTCGTACACGGGGATAATGTGAGCGACTGACCGGTATCGTGGTTCCGTTTCGCAGAAGGATACTGGAATGATGCAGAGCCTCAACCTGATAGAGATTGACAGCGAAGCTTTTATGACAGGAGCAGAATTCCGAACTCAGGCGACTGGTGAGATCCTGTAATTTTTCATATGTGGAATAGACCTGCGAGGGTGTATGAATGCAGGTCTGTCTTGAAATATGTTCCAGATAAAGAATATCCGCCTGGGCAACCTGATATTCTTTGTATGAGGACTGGAAATAAAGAAAATGATCGCTGCGCATAAGAAATTTTTTATGTACAGCCTGAAGTGCTTTGGGAAGATACTCACGTATCCGCTGCTTGTTTACAAAATAGACGTGTGCTGTTTCATAAACATCCGATGCAAAGTCCAGATATTGACTGACAAAAATGACCTGTGTGGCACTGTTCAGCTTATTGACTCTTTTTGCAACGGTAATACCGTTGACGGAATGACCTCCAAGGTTGATATCGGTGATGATTAAAGTATAAGGGCAGCCGTGCTCAGTAAGTGTATTCAAAAATTCAGTGCCGGATGAAAAAAATTCAATGTGAAAAGGCACTGTGATACAAGACTGCAGAATCGAATCAATCATCTCCGTGTAGACATAGTCGTCTTCGCAAACTGCAATATTAATCATATGTTATCTCCGTGATTGAAGTTTTTCATATTTTTGAATAGCGTTTATTATATACTTGCCAGGAAAAGACTTCAAGTATGGAGCCGGATAAATCGTTCGAGAAAATTCGAGTTTATCATACACGGGAAGGGGCTTTTCCAAACTGCTTTTTGTAGGCACGGACAAACGTAGTATAGTCCCCGAAACCGCTCTGTTCGGCTGCCTTCATGACAGGGAGCCCCTGCGCGATCAGAGTTCTTGCGTGGAGAAGCCGCTTGCTGGTGATATAATTGTGGATCGTATAGCCGGTTTCTGTCTTGAATTTACGCATCATATGATATTTGCTGAGAAAAAAGCGTTCTGCAAGCAGATCAATCGAAAGATTGGATGCAAGATTTCGATTGATATATTTTAGCAGCTGTTCAACCTGAGAATCGGAAGAATAGGATCTTCGATCCGGTGCATCCAGAGTCTGCAGAAAAATGCGGTTGATATAGATCATAAATTGTGTAAAAAGTGCTTCGCACAGGATGGAGTCACCGAACTGTTTGTCGGTCAGAGAAACTTCTATTTCGGGAAGCAGGTCTTTGATACGCTCCTGCAGGGAAGAATCCAGGCGGACAAGGTTGAAACTGCGGTCGTTTGCCTGTTGGAAACAGGTATTCAGCACAGAGCGGGACAGATCATCACGGATCCAGAAAATATATCGTTCATAAGGAACTGAAGGATCGATCTCGGGTTTGTGGATCGCGCCGCTGCTGACCAGCAGAATATCTCCTGGTTTCAGATGGTAGGCTTTTCCTTCGATGTGGTAAGTGACTTTTCCTGAGAGAAAGACAATGATCTTGTGAAAGTCATGATAATGGTAGGAAAAATTTTTATCTGTACGGTCGTTGATATGAAAGAGACGAAACTCTTCTTTGAGGTAGCCGGTTTTTTCGAGCGTATATTGTGAATAATCCATAAAAGTACCTCCAGACTATAAATGAAAAATCTGGTTTCTAAGCTACAGTTTATATGATGAGAGCATTTTTTGCAATATAACAAGCATTTTATTCTATATACATGGCAAAAAGAAAACTATATACTGTAACAAAAGGTGCGGAAATGACAACGGGAAAGAGAGGATATAGTTATGGAAAACTGTATTACAATGATAAAATATCAGGGACTTGGAAATGATTATCTGGTACTGGATCCAAAGAAGAACAAAGTGCAGCTTCAGGGAAAAAAGATTGCACTGCTGTGTCAGAGAGGATTTGGACTTGGTGCAGACGGTGTCCTCTACGGACCGGTGGAGATCAATGGAAAGCTGGGCGTGCATATCTATAATTCCGATGGAAGTGAGGCTGCCATCAGTGGAAACGGTGTTCGTATTTTTGCCAAATATCTGATGGACCATGAATATGTAAAAGAGCAGAAGTTCAGTATCGAGACACTTTCCGGACCGATCGAGGTAGAATGTCTGAATAATCGTGCAACAGAGTTTCGGGTAAAGATGGGGAAAGCTTCCTTTATTTCCAGGGAAATTCCGGTGACAGGAGAAGTGCGAGAGGTCATCAATGAGACGTTCACTTTTCATGACAGAGAATACAAAGCGACCTGCCTGACGGTGGGAAATCCGCACTGTATTATTTTTACAGATCAGGTAACACCGGAGATGGCAAAAGAACTTGGACCGTATGTGGAAAATGCGGATGAGTTTCCGGAGAGGATGAATCTTCAGATCTGTCGCAAGATCGATACTGGAAATCTGGATATTGAGATCTGGGAGAGAGGATCTGGTTATACAAAAGCTTCCGGAACGGGAAGCTGCGCGGCAGCGGTAGCCGCATACAGACTTGGGCTTGTTGAAAACAGAGTCAATGTAAATCAGCCGGGCGGCATGATCCAGATCGACATCAAAGATGACGATACGATCTACATGACTGGTACAGTCGGATATGTGGCAGATATGAGTGTCGCAGAGAGCTTTTTCTCATAAAATCATATAACAGGCAGAGGCGATTGAAACGCTCTATCATACACGAGAGAAATTTGTGTATGGTGGAGCGTATTTATTTATTTCTGTTATTATGATAAGATATACTGGATATTATGAAAAACATCGGGGAGGATTTTCCATGAACATAACAATGCTTGGAACTGGAAATGCAATGGTTACAGAGTGCTATAATACATGTTTTGTGCTTCAGGATGGAGAAAGACATCTGCTTGTAGACGGCGGCGGTGGAAACACACTGCTCCGTCAGCTGAAAAAGGCCGGTTTTGACTGGAAAGATATGCGGGAAATTTTTGTGACACATAAACATGTAGACCATATCATGGGTGTTGTCTGGATGATCCGTATGATCTGTCAGCATATGAAACAGGGACAGTATGAAGGAGAGGCAACTATCTATGGACATGAGGAAGTCATTCACATTCTCAAAGAAATGGCAGAGATGCTTTATCCGGCGAAACAGACCTGCTTTATTGGAGACCGTCTGCATCTGGTTGTGGTAAATGACGGAGAAGAAAGAGAGCTGATGGGACATAAGACAACATTCTTCGACATTCAGTCCACAAAGGCAAAACAGTATGGGTTCTGTATGGATATGGGAAATGGCGAGAAGCTTACCTGTTGTGGAGATGAGCCATATAATGAATGTGAGAAAAAATATGCGGAGAACAGCAAGTGGCTGCTTCATGAGGCTTTCTGTCTTTATGATCAGGCAGATCAGTTCCATCCGTATGAAAAACATCATTCTACTGCAAAAGATGCCAGTGAACTTGCAGAACAGCTTGGCGTGAAGAACCTGATCCTGTATCATACGGAGGATAAAAATATTGCACGCCGTAAAGAATTATATACAGAAGAAGGAAAGAAGTATTTCCATGGAAATCTGTATGTACCGGAAGACCTGGAAAACATTGAATTATAGGCAGATTTATGGTATTGTAGTTAGGTATATGAAATATATAGAAAGAAGGTGAAGCTGTGGTTGAATTAGATCAGTTCAAGAGTATTCTTGCAACATACACAGAACCATTAGTGGAAGTGAGGGATTCACTTTGACCTCGCTAACAAAGAGCAGAGGGTCGAAGAATTAGAGCGCGAAATGGAAGCGCCTGATTTCTGGGATGACGCAGAAGTTTCCCAGCAAAAGATGAAAGAACTCAAAAGCATGAAAGACGACATGGAAATCTATCACAGTCTGGAAACGCAGATGGAAGATATGGAAACCATGATCGAGATGGGCTATGAGGAAAATGATCCGGAGATCATTCCGGAGATTCAGGAGATGCTGGACGAATTCCAGAAGAATTTTGACAGCATTCGAGTAAAGACTTTATTGTCAGGAGAATATGACAGTGAAAATGCGATCATTAAGCTGAATGCAGGAGCAGGCGGAACAGAAGCCTGTGACTGGTGTGGAATGCTTTATCGTATGTACAGCCGCTGGGTAGACCGCAAGGGCTTCAGTATGGAAGTCCTCGATTATCTGGATGGAGATGAAGCAGGTGTGAAGTCTGTTACTTTCCAGGTAAATGGTGAAAATGCCTATGGTTATCTGAAATCTGAGAAGGGTGTACATCGTCTGGTTCGTATTTCGCCGTTTAATGCAGCCGGTAAACGTCAGACATCTTTCGTGTCCTGTGATGTTATGCCGGATATTAAAAAAGATCTGGATGTTGAGATCAATGACGATGATATCCGTATTGATACCTACCGAAGCAGTGGTGCAGGTGGACAGCATATCAACAAGACTTCATCTGCGATCCGTATCACACATTTCCCGACGGGAATCGTGGTACAGTGTCAGAATGAACGTTCTCAGCATATGAACAAAGACAAAGCGATGCAGATGCTGAAGGCAAAGCTGTATCTTCTGAAACAGCAGGAGGCAGAAGCGAAGCTTTCCGGTATTCGTGGTGAGGTAACAGATATTGGCTGGGGCAACCAGATCAGATCTTATGTCATGCAGCCGTATACGATGGTAAAAGATCACAGAACCAGTGAAGAGACCGGTAATGTGGATGCTGTTCTGGATGGAGACATCGATCCGTTTATCAATGCATATCTGAAGTGGATCGCGCTGGCCAAAAAACCGGCAGAACAGCAGTAATTCTAAGGTACTGTCAACGGAGTAAACAGTATTGTTTTCAGTCTGCTGTGTACGATAAAAAATCCTTGCAGAGTGCAGGCTGGTATGATACCATATCCCTCGTAGGGAAACAGGTGTCCTTGATATATGGACATCCCCTAAGAGGGATATATACTGTAAAGAATCTGTAAAAGGATAAGGACTCAACAGGAACAGGAAGATTGGAATGGATAAGATAACAGAGAAGAAAAAGTATTTTGTAGTCAGGGAGCGGGCAGTTCCGGAAGTATTGTTGAAGGTAGTACAGGCAAAGCGTCTGCTTGATTCGGGCAGGGCACAGACTGTGCAGGATGCAGCAGAACAGACCGGAATCAGTCGAAGCTCCTTTTATAAATATAAGGATGATATTTTTCCTTTTCACGAAGAGGCAAGAGGAAAGACCATTACCTTCATTATTCAGATGGATGATGAGCCTGGACTTTTATCTGTGGTACTTCAGACCATTGCACATTTTCATGGAAATATTCTTACGATTCATCAGAGTATTCCGATCAATGGAATTGCAACACTTACACTCAGCGTGGATATTCTTCCGGGAGAGGGAGATGCAGAAGCCATGGTTGAGGAGATCGAGAGTCGGGAAGGTATTCATTATCTGAAGATCCTTGGAAGAGAATAGAATTTTTTTACGCAGGAGGAAGATATGGTTAATATTGCGGTATTAGGATACGGTACAGTCGGAAGTGGTGTGGTAGAGGTAATCAATACAAACCACGAAAGCATTAATAAACGTGCAGGTCAGGAAATCAATATCAAATATGTTCTTGATCTGAGAGATTTTCCGGGAGATCCGGTTCAGGAAGTTCTGGTACATGATTATGAGATCATTGCCAACGATCCGGAAGTGGATATTGTAGTAGAAGTTATGGGTGGCATTGAGCCGGCATATACCTTTGTAAAAAGAGCTCTGGAATCAGGTAAGAGCGTCTGCACTTCCAACAAGGCACTGGTTGCGAAACACGGTCCGGAACTGATGGAGATCGCCAAAGCGAAAAACATCAATTTCCTGTTTGAAGCAAGCTGCGGCGGTGGTATTCCGATCATCCGTGCACTCAATGGCTCTCTGACCGCAGACGAGATTGATGAGATCACCGGTATCCTGAACGGAACCACCAACTACATGATGTACAAGATGGCAACAGAAGGCTCTGATTTTGATGTGGTTCTCAAAGAAGCACAGCAGAAAGGATACGCAGAGGCAGATCCGACAGCGGATGTAGAAGGTTATGATGCATGCCGCAAGATCGCAATCCTGTCCTCTCTTGCATATGGCAAATTCCTGAATTATGAAGATGTTTATACAGAGGGTATTACGAAGATCACACCGGAAGATATGGAATATGCAGAAGAACTTGGCATGACCATTAAACTTCTCGGAACCAGCCGTAAACTCGGAGAGGATACATTTACTGCTCTGGTTGCACCGTTCATGGTTGGACAGAAGAGCCCGCTGTACAGCGTCAACGACGTGTTTAATGCAGTATTTGTACATGGAAACATGCTTGGAGATGCCATGTTCTACGGAAGTGGAGCAGGTAAACTGCCAACTGCGAGTGCAGTGGTAGCTGATGTGGTCGATGAAGCCAAAAATCTTCATGAAAATATTGCGACAAACTGGTCAAATGAGCCGATGAAGCTTACACCGATGGATGAGACAGAAGGAAGATTTTTTGTAAGGATCAAAGGTGTGACGGAAGCACAGGCAGAAGCAGTCTTTGGAAAGATTCAGATCGTAAAAGTTGCTTCTCTTCCAGAAGAATTCGGCTTTATCACAGAGTGCATGAAACAGGGAGAATATAAAGAAAAAATCAGTAAACTGAATGGCGAAGTGATTGCTATGATTCGTGTAAAAGACTGATAAAACTATATTCCGGGAGGATACTATGTTAATAGTAAAGAAATTCGGCGGTACTTCTGTAGCAAATAAAGAGAGAATCTTTAATGTAGCCAACAGATGTGTCGAAGAATACAAAAAAGGAAATGACGTGGTAGTAGTTCTTTCTGCAATGGGAAAATACACAGATGAACTGATCACCATGGCAGAGGATATCAATGAAAAACCGCCCAAAAGAGAGATGGATATGCTTTTCACGATCGGAGAACAGATGTCGGTATCTCTCATGGCAATGGCATTTGATAAGCTGGGTGTTCCGGCGGTATCTCTGAATGCTTTTCAGGTGGCCATGCATACAACCAGTGTGCATGGAAATGCCCGTCTGAAACGAATTGATACCGAACGTGTCCGCAGAGAGCTGGAAAACCGTAAGATCGTTGTGGTGACCGGTTTCCAGGGAGTCAACAAGTACGATGATTATACAACGCTGGGAAGAGGCGGTTCAGATACAACTGCAGTTGCGCTTGCAGCAGCTCTTCACGCAGATGCCTGTGAAATCTACACAGATGTCGATGGCGTTTATACAGCCGACCCTCGCAAAGTTCCTACAGCACGTAAGCTGAAAGAAATTACGTATGATGAAATGCTGGATCTCGCTACTCTTGGAGCCGGAGTGCTTCACAACCGTTCTGTAGAGATGGCAAAGAAATATGGTGTGCCGCTTGTGGTACGTTCCAGTCTGAATAACAGTGAGGGAACTGTCGTAAAGGAGGAAGTTACAGTGGAAAGAATGCTGATCAGCGGTGTTGCGCTTGATACAGATGCAGTGAGAATTGCGGTAATCGGTCTGAAGGATGTACCGGGTATGGCGTTTAAGTTATTTGATGTTCTGGCAAAGAAACATATCAATGTAGATGTGATCCTGCAGTCTATCGGACGTGCCGGCACAAAGGATATTTCCTTTACCGTAGACGGTAAGGATCTGGATGATGCGATTGCAGTTCTGGAAGAAAACAAAGCCAGACTTGGTTATCAGGAGCTTCATTCTGAGAGAAATATTGCGAAACTTTCTATCGTTGGTGCCGGAATGATGAGCAATCCGGGTGTTGCGGCAAAAATGTTTGAAAGCCTTTATAATGAAGGAGTCAACATCAATATGATCTCTACTTCTGAGATTCGTGTGACCGTCCTGATCAATGAAAAAGACGGTGTAAGAGCGATGAACGCAGTACACGATGCATTTAATCTTGCAGATTGATAAAATTGCGGAGATTATTGTAAAAGTACGGAATAGTAAATTTCAAAATATGTGAATTCCATCTTCGTAAATATGTTTTGGATTTGCGGAGGTGGAATTTTTGTCTGATGCTTTGTAATAAAGGCAGATAGGAGAAAAATGAATACTGGACAAAGAAAATACTGGAAAACTTATGCAAAAGCGCACCTCCGGGGAAAATGGGGCATTGCGATCGCGGGAATGCTTGCAGTGCAGGGAATTAATCTGCTTGGAAATTTTATGGCTGTGCTGCTGTTTCCGGGAGATTCTACGATCACACTGGTTCTGAGTGAGATTTTTTCGTTTATCGTATCGCTGATCGGGCTTATATTCAGTACCGGATACTGCTATATGCAGCTGAACATTTATCGTGGAAGAGAATACAGACTGGGAGACATTTTGCATATGTTTCATGAACAGTCTGACCATGTACTGACTGCCGGACTGGTTGTGGCATTATTGAATACAGTTGCGCAGATCCCCCTTTATTATGTTATTTATATGGTGGATCAGGGGACAACAGTAGAAAGTCTGATGCGCTGGTACAAAATCTTTCTTGTGGCGGCTGTGCTGTGGCTGGTGCTGAGTGTGGTATTGACGGTACCTTTCACACTGGTTTTCTGTCTGCTGGCAGATTACCCGGAAATGAAAGGTATGGAAGCTCTGAAAACCAGCGCCCGCATGATGAAAGGTCATATGGGACAGTATCTGATACTGGAGCTCAGTTTTCTTCCACTGATGTTTTTATCTATGATCTCTATGTATATTGGATTTTTATGGTTGATCCCGTATATGGATTTTACGGAAACTGCTTTTTATCTGTATGTGACCGGCGAACTGGAAGAACAGCGACTGGAACAGGAGAGAGCGGCTCGGGAAGAGATTGAACAGCGCCTTGTTTCAGCACAAGAAGATACAGAAAGGGATTTTGACCAGGCTGATGTGAACAGTAACGACTATAATTCTGAGGCATAAAAAAGAGTGTCTGATATCTGGCACTCGTGTTTGAAAAGGAGAACACAATGGATATTATTCAGGTGATAACCAAGGAACTTAATGTGGAAAAGTGGCAGGTTGAGGCAGCAGTTAAGCTGATCGATGAGGGCTGCACGATTCCGTTTATTTCACGATACCGTAAAGAAGCAACAGGTTCTTTAAATGATGAACAGCTTCGTACGCTTCATGAAAGACTGACATATCTTCGAAATCTGGAAGAAAAGAAGAAACAGGTGCTCAGCAGCATTGAAGAACAGGGCAAACTGACAGCGGAACTGGAGAAACAGATTCTGGCTGCACAGACGCTGGTCGTAGTCGAAGATCTTTACCGTCCATTCCGTCCAAAGCGTCGTACTCGTGCGATCATTGCGAAGGAGAAGGGGCTGGAACCGCTGGCAAACATCATTATGCTTCAGATGACGAACAAGTCATTGGAAGAAGAGGCACAGGCTTTTGTATCAGAAGAGAAAGGTGTGGAATCCGCAGATGATGCGATCAGTGGTGCAAAAGACATTATTGCAGAGCATATTTCTGATGAGGCAGATTATCGTATCTATATTCGTAAACTGACGATGGATAAGGGAAGCGTTGTGTCTGCGGCAAAGAAACCGGAAGAAACTTCTGTTTACGAGATGTATTATGAGTTTGAAGAGCCGATCAAAAAGCTTGCCGGACACCGTGTGCTCGCACTGAACCGCGGGGAGAAAGAAAAAATCCTTACTGTGAAGATCAATGCACCGGAAGAAGAGGCAATGGGATGGCTGCAGAAGCAGGTTATCACAAAGGATAATCCGGTTACCAAGCCGGTTCTTCGTGAAGTAGTAGAAGACAGTTATAAGCGTCTGATCGCACCGGCGATCGAACGTGAGATCAGAAGTGATCTGACAGAAAAGGCAGAGGATGGAGCAATTCATGTATTTGGAAAGAATCTTCAGCAGCTTCTGATGCAGCCGCCAATCGTCGGCAAAGTAGTTCTTGGATGGGACCCGGCTTTCCGTACCGGCTGTAAACTGGCAGTTGTAGATGAGACCGGAAAGGTACTGGATACGACTGTGATCTATCCGACAGCACCGACGAATGATGCAAAGATCCGTGCTGCAAAAGAAACACTTAAGAAACTGATCAAAAAATACAATGTTTCTCTGATCTCTCTCGGAAACGGAACTGCATCCAGAGAATCAGAACAGATCATTGTGGAACTTCTGAAAGAGATTCCGGAAAAAGTGCAGTATGTGATCACGAATGAAGCGGGAGCATCCGTGTATTCTGCAAGTAAACTGGCTACCGAGGAATTCCCGAATTTTGACGTCGGACAGAGAAGTGCCGCATCCATCGCGAGACGTCTGCAGGATCCGCTGGCAGAGCTGGTTAAGATCACTCCACAGTCTATCGGTGTTGGTCAGTACCAGCATGATATGAACCAGAAAAAGCTTGGAGAAGCTTTAAATGGTGTTGTAGAGGACTGCGTAAACAAGGTTGGTGTGGATCTGAATACTGCATCTGCATCCCTTCTGGAATATATTTCCGGTATCAGTAAGGTGATCGCGAAGAATATTGTGGCTTATCGTGAAGAAAACGGCAGATTTGAAAGTCGTCGTGAACTTCTCAAAGTTGCGAAGCTGGGCCCGAAAGCATTTGAGCAGTGTGCAGGTTTTGCACGTATCACAGGTGGAAAGAATCCACTGGATGCGACAAGCGTACATCCGGAGAGCTATGAAGCAGCACAGAAAGTTCTGGAGAAGCTTGGATACAAACCAGAGGATATCACCGGCGGTAAGCTGAGCGGTATTTCCAAACAGATCAAGAATTATAAGAAGCTGGCAGAAGAACTTGGCGTCGGTGAGCCAACTCTTCGTGATATTGTCAAAGAACTGGAAAAACCGGCACGAGATCCACGTGATGAGATGCCGAAACCGGTGCTCCGTACAGATGTACTTGATATGAAAGATCTGAAAGAAGGTATGGTTCTCAAGGGAACTGTACGTAATGTTATTGATTTCGGTGCGTTTGTAGATATCGGCGTACACCAGGATGGACTTGTGCATATTTCTGAGATGACTGAGAGATATATCAAACATCCACTCGAGGCAGTGTCTGTAGGGGATGTTGTGGATGTACGAGTTATTGGAGTGGATTTAAAGAAGAAGAGAATCAGCTTGTCCATGAAGGGGATTAAATAAAACAGAGTGGAATAATAGGATATGAAGGGGTGATGGATGACTCTGCCTATGACTAAGCTGCATGTGCCTGGAAGTGCTAAGAACATAGAACTTTGCTAAAACCAATACAGAAAATGACAAACTCGCTGTCGCTCAGACAGTGTCATTTTCTGCATTAACGCAAAAACCTATGTCCTAAGTACTTCGACAGACACATGCAGAGACGTCATAGCGCAGAGCATCCACAGCCCTTTTTTTACTTTGTTGTCTGTTTTATAGCAATCCCCATCGTCCCGGACAGCGCTATTAGTAGTGCGTGTGGGGGAGGGGATGGTAGTGGACGACGATTGCAGATGTTCCTGAAATTGGACGCACATTGCACCTGCACATATTCAGCGTTCTTGGTACTTCCATTCAAATCCCGAGAATCTGCAGCCCTTTTTTACTTTATTGGCTGTTTTATAGGAATCCCCATCGTCCTGGACAAAAGAAAGTCTTTTATTTAAATCAATAGAAAAGATAATAAAGCATTCTCAATAAAGCAGATTAAAAAGATATACGGATTCCAAATTAGCGGAATTAAATATTTTCAACTTACAGCAAATATAAAGTCTGGCTTCTTCAACTCTCAGCAACGAAAAAAGATATATGATTTATTCAACATCTGCAAGAATCCTGGAAGTTCTTAGGAATGTTCCGGGTGTGTTATTCATAAAAATCACACTGTTTGAGCGTTAGCGAGTTTGTGATTTTTATGAATGTATTTAGCACACGGGTTATTCCTTAGCACTTCCGGATGATGAAGCCGTTGAAAAATCATATATCTTTTGTAAGTTGCGTAAATATTGCAACCATATCTTTTCATGATTGCGTAAATATTGCAACCATATCTTTTAATATGTGCGTAAAAGAAGAACTTATTTATTCCCCATTAGCTCAGCAGAGCAGAATCATTACTGAATTCCTGTCCGCTTGCTTTCTCAAACTGATCCAGCAGATTTCTTACCGTCAGTTTCTTCTTTTCCTCACCCTGAATATCCAGAATGATCTTGCCTTCCATCATCATGATCAGACGATTTCCATGTGTGATCGCATCATGCATATTATGTGTGATCATCATTGTAGTCAGATGATCTCGGTTTACGATCATCTCCGTGATCTCAAGTACTTTTGCAGCTGTCTTCGGGTCAAGGGCAGCTGTATGCTCGTCCAGAAGCAGCAGCTTTGGTTTCTGAAGGGTAGCCATCAGAAGTGTCAGAGCCTGACGCTGTCCACCGGAAAGAAGTCCGACTTTGGAAGTAAGACGATCCTCAAGTCCCAGACCAAGAATCTTAAGTAATTCTTTGTATTCTTCACGTTCTGCTTTTGTAATACCGGATTTCAGCAGACGAAGTTTTCCACGACGTTTCGCAAGAGCAAGGTTTTCTTCGATTCCCATTGTAGCAGCCGTTCCTGTCATCGGATCCTGGAAGACACGACCCAGGTAAGCGGCTCTTTTATGCTCTGATAATTTCGTGACATCAACACCGTCAATGATGATCTGACCTTCATCAACCTGCCAGGTACCGGCAACTGCATTCAGCATAGTTGATTTACCGGCACCGTTTCCACCGATAACTGTAACAAAATCACCTTCATTCAGTGTGAGGTTCAGTCCGTTCAGAGCCACTTTTTCATTAATTGTTCCAGGGTTAAAAGTTTTATAAATGTTTTTCAGCTCAAGCATCAGTTGTTACCTCCACGTTTCGTAGGTTTTGAGAAATATTTTGTTTTCCAGTACGGTACAGCGAGGAAGATGGCTACAACAAGTGCAGACAGCATCTTCAGAAGGTCTGTGTCGATTCCGAGCCAGATAACAGTCTGGAGTACCAGATAGTAGAGGATAGAACCAAATGCAACACTCAGAAGACGAAGAGCAAAGTTGCGGAAAAGTTTTCCGAAGATTGCCTCTCCGATAATAACTGCAGCAAGTCCGATAACGATGGCTCCACGTCCCATATTGACATCGGCGAATCCCTGATATTGTGCAAGAAGTGCACTGGAAAGAGCAACCAGTCCATTGGAGAGCATAAGTCCGAGAACTTTACATACGTCTGTGTTGATACCCTGCGCACGGGACATATTCGGGTTGCATCCGGTAGCACGGAGAGCACATCCGAGTTCTGTACCAAAGAACCAGTACAGGATTGCAATCAGAACAACGATAAAGATTGCAACGATCAGAATCGTATTCTGATAAATTGGAACATTTTTGACGTTTCGAAGGGAAACAAGAAGGTTATATTTGTTTCCATTGACTGCCTGGTTTGCTTTGCCCATGATCTTAAGGTTGGCAGAATAGAGACCAAGCTGTGTCAGGATTCCGGCGAGGATTGCCGGGATTCCCATGAAAGTATGGAAGATACCGGTTGCAAGACCTGCAAGCATTCCTGCTCCGGTAGCGGCGAGCATAGATACCCAGATATTGTGACCGCTCATCAGCATCATAACGCAGACTGCACCGCCGGTACACATGGTACCGTCAACAGTCAGATCGGCTACATCCAGAATTCTGAAAGTGAGATAGACACCAATTGCCATGATTCCCCAGATCAGGCCCTGTGCAGCGGCACCCGGAAGTGCATTGATTAAGCTCATAATGTTCATTTTTTCAGTTCCTCCTGATGACACAGAAAGCGAGAAAGGATATTCCTCTCCCGCTGTCCGTGTAGATTTGTTTTTATTTATCAGAATTATTCAGCTTCTTCAGTTGTTTCTTCTGCTGCATCGTCTGTGCTCTCTGCGTCCGCATCGTCAGAAGATTCTTCTTCAGCGTCAGCACCGATTGCTACATAGTCATCCGGAACTTCGATTCCGAGTTCTTCGCAGATTTCAGGATTGTATTCCTTTGTGAACTGTGGAGCGTACTCGATTGGCATTGTGGAAACGTCCTCGCCGTCAACGAGAATCTTCAGAGCCATTTTACCTGTAGCGACACCAAGATCATAGTAGCTGATGGAAAGAGTAGCAACACCGCATCCCTGGCAGATACCTTCTTCACCGGCGATTACCGGAACTTTCTCCGGAAGGCAGATGTTCTTGAGAATTTCTGTGTTGGAAGCAACTGTGTTGTCTGTTGGCACATAGATTACATCACTTTCTGAAGCAGCTGTAGTAGCTACAGAAGAAAGGTCGTTGGAATCTGAGAATGCGTAGTATTCACAGGTATATCCTAATTCTTCAAGGGCTGCTTTAACAGTATCTACCTGATACTGGGAGTTTGCTTCTGCGGAGCAGTAAACAAGTCCGACGTTCTTTGCATCCGGGAACAGTTCGTTGAGCATTGCTGCCTGCTGATCCAGTGGAGCAAGATCAGATGTACCGGAAATGTTGGTTCCGACAGTTCCGTCAAAATCATCGAGGTCAAGAGCAACACCATATTCGGTAACGGCAGTACCAAGAATCGGGATGTCTGCTGTACCGGCTGCAGCTGCCTGAAGAGCCGGAGTTGCGTTTGCAAGAATCAGGTCTACATTATCAGAAACAAAATCTGTAACGATTGTGGAGCAGGTGTTTGAATCACCCTGTGCGTTCTGTTCGTCAAATGTTACTTTGTCACCAAGTTCTGCTGTGATGGCATCTTTGAATCCCTGTGTTGCTGCGTCAAGTGCTTCGTGCTGTACGAGCTGGCAGATACCGATGTTGTAGGTTTTATCATCTGCATTATCTGCTGCAAATACGCTGACGCCACTCATGCCAACTACCATTGTTGCAGACAGAACGCCTGCTAAAATCTGCTTTTTCATATTCTGAATCCTCCTGTTTTGTTGATTCACGTTCTGAATCGAATTAACTTCCTAAAGTATAATGCTTTAACGTGAAAAAGTCAACAAGTAATACAGGGAAATATGAGTTTATGAAAAGAAAACAGAAAAGCTTAAAAACAAAAGTAATTGAGAAGAAGTTGAAAAGAGACGAATCATTTCTTATTTTAATATACAAAAAGATTTAGCATTAAACAAAAATAGTACGGATTAAATACAAAAAAAATTAGGGTGTCAAATAAATAATATGTTTTTGCCTGAATTTATTGACAATTTATAAATCGGAATGTATAGTAAAAGCACTTGCAAAGAGGCGTAACAGAAGTTGCTATGAACAGTAACTGTTGTGCCTCTTTTGTTCGGCGAACTGTAGGCAGAGGAGAAGAAAATGGAGGAAAGAAGAATGAAAAAAGCATTGGCAATCGGACTTGCAGCAGCAATGGCAGTTTCTATGACAGCACCAGTATACGCAAGTGATGACAGCGAAAGTGGTGCAGGAATTGCAAAGGAAGATATCAAGATCGGCGCAATCTATATCGGTGATGAGAACGAAGGTTATACAGCAGCTCATATGGCCGGCATCGATGAAATGGTAGAAAATCTCGGACTGGATGATTCTCAGGTTATTGAGAAAACCCTGATCGGTGAAGACGAAGGATGCTACGATGCAGCAGCAGACCTTGCAGACCAGGGATGTCAGATCATCTTCGCAAACAGCTTTGGACATGAAACTTATATTCTTGAAGCAGCAGGAGAATATCCGGATGTTCAGTTCTGTCATGCAACCGGAACACAGGCAGCATCAAGCGGACTTTCCAACATGCACAACTACTTCACAAATATCTATGAAGCACGTTATGTATCCGGTGTGGTAGCAGGTCTGAAACTGAACCAGATGATCGAAGACGGCACTATTACAGAAGATACAGCTAAGATGGGATATGTTGGTGCATTCCCGTATGCAGAGGTTATTTCCGGATATACTTCTTTCTATCTTGGAGCTAAGAGTGTATGCCCGTCCGTAACAATGGAAGTGAAGTACACAAACAGCTGGGCAAGCTTCGACCTTGAGAAAGAATGTGCAGATGCCCTGATTTCTGACGGATGTGTCCTGATCAGCCAGCATGCAGATACAACAGGTGCTCCGACAGCATGTGAAGCAGCAGGCGTTCCTTGCGTTGGATACAACATCGACATGACATCTGTAGCTCCGAACACAGCACTTACTTCCGCATCCATGGACTGGGGTGTATATTACACATATGCAGTACAGTGCATGCTTGATGGCACAGCAATCGACACTGACTGGTGCAAAGGTTTCTCCGATGGTGCAGACAAGATCACACCACTCAACGAAAATGTTGTAGCAGAAGGAACAGACGAGAAAGTAAAAGAAGTTGAAGATGCACTTGCAGATGGATCTCTTCATGTATTTGATACTTCTACATTCACAGTAGATGGAGAAGAACTTACTACTTATAAGAAAGATGGCAGCGACACAGAATACATTTCTGACGGATACTTCCATGAATCCGAATTCGGTTCTGCACCGGCATTTGATATCGCAATCGATGGAATCACATCTATTACAGAATAAGATTTGGAACAGGCGGAGCTGCTTGCCAGCAGCTCTGCTTTTTTGTATAAGGAAAACCACGCGATAGTCGCGTGGTTCTATAGAAGCTTTAGCGATGTATTCAGTTATTTTAACTCCTAATGTGTATAATAAAAACGTGACCTGCCAGTTACGTAAAT
>NZ_JAHLQA010000041.1 GCF_018918125.1 Blautia sp. MSJ-19 | reverse complement strand
AAACTGTTCGTTAAAATAAAACTATCCCGCACAAGCTGCAAGCATAAAAGCCTTGTACTTGCCGGGATAATTTTATTTGGAGCTGATGTTGTTAAAAATCATTATTAACCGACAGCCCCTTTGTCTATAATCTGAGGGGCTGGAATTCAATCCAGCCCCTCTATATATTCTCTTATCTTAGTACAGCTTCGCCCCAGCCGGGATATGGTTATCAACCATGATCAGATGAAGTTCTTCATCCTCGGAATCCTTAAGGTTATTTACTGCACTGAGCAACATACCACAGGATTCGATTCCCATCATTTTACGTGGCGGCAGGTTTGTGATGGCGATCAAGGTTTTGCCTACCAGTTCTTCTGGCTCGTAGTAAGCGTGGATTCCGGAAAGGATAGTACGGTCTGTGCCTGTTCCATCATCCAGAGTGAACTGAAGGAGCTTCTTGCTCTTCGGAACTGCAACACACTCTTTAACCTTCACTGCACGGAAGTCAGATTTGCTGAATGTATCGAAATCAACATCTTCTTCAAACAGTGGCTCAACCTTTACATTGGAGAAGTTGATCTTCTCATTTGGTGTGAAGAATCCGTTGTTGTCGTTTGCCTGAGCTTCTTCTGTGGAAGTGCTGTTTTCTGACTTCGCAGAATTCTTATCAGAATCCAGTGACTTCATTGTTGGGAACAGAAGTACGTCTCTGATTGCCTGGCTGTCTGTCAGGAGCATAACCAGACGGTCGATTCCGTATCCGATACCACCTGTAGGCGGCATACCGATCTCCAGTGCGTTCAGGAAGTCTTCATCTGTATGGTTTGCTTCCTCATCACCGGCATCAGCAAGAGCATCCTGGGCTTTGAAACGCTCTCTCTGATCGATCGGGTCGTTCAGCTCGGAGTATGCGTTACACATTTCCCATGTATTGATGAAAAGTTCGAAACGCTCTACCTTATTCGGATCAGAAGGTTTCTTCTTGGTCAGCGGAGAAATCTCGATCGGGTGATCCATGATGAATGTCGGCTGGATCAGCTCTTTCTCACAGTATTCTTCGAAGAAGAGGTTGATGATATCACCTTTCTTATGGCGCTCCTCATATTCAATATGATGCTCAGCAGCAAGTTTCTTGGCTGCTTCATCATCTGCTACTTCGTCAAAGTCGATTCCTGCATATTTCTTAATCGCATCATTCATGGTCAGACGTTCAAACGGCTTACCAAGGTCGATCTCGATACCATTGTAGGAAATCTTTGTGGAACCACAAACCTTCTCAGCCAGGTAACGGAACATGGACTCTGTCAGTTCCATCATTCCCTCATAATCTGTATATGCCTGATAAAGCTCCATCAGAGTGAATTCCGGGTTGTGACGGGTATCAACGCCCTCATTACGGAATACACGGCCGATCTCATAAACTCTCTCAAGACCACCAACGATCAGTCTCTTGAGGTAGAGTTCCAGAGAAATACGAAGCTTAACATCTTCGTTCAGTGCATTGTAATGTGTTTCAAACGGTCTTGCAGCGGCACCACCTGCGTTGGAAACCAGCATTGGTGTCTCAACTTCCATGAAGTCGCGTCCTGCAAGGAAGTTACGGATCTCTTTCAGGATCTGGGAACGTTTGATAAATACATTCTTGCTGTCCTGATTCATGATAAGGTCTACATATCTCTGACGATAACGGGTATCTGTATCTGTCAGTCCGTGGAATTTCTCCGGAAGAATCTGTAAACTCTTGGATAACATTGTCATTTTTTCTGCATGGATAGAGATCTCACCGGTTCTTGTTCTGAAAGCAAAACCTTCCAGTCCGAAGATATCACCGATATCAGATTTCTTGAAATCTGCATAGGATTCTTCTCCGATCGCATCTCTTGCCACATAGACCTGAATATTTCCCTGCAGGTCCTGGATATTACAGAAAGAAGCTTTACCCATGACACGCTTGAACATCATACGGCCCGCGATTGCTACATGGATCGGGTTCGCATCCATGATCTCTCTTCTTTCTTCATAGTCCTTTTTGAGGACTTCTCTTGCCTGTACTTCATCAAGACCTTCTACATCCGGAGTTTTGTGGTCTTTCAGAATCTCTGCTTCATGTGCTTCATAGAGATTCTTTACCTCAAGTGAGTGATGTGTCTGGTCAAATTTTGTGATCTGAAATGGGTCCTTGCCATTTGCCTGCAGGTCTGCAAGCTTTTCACGACGAACCTTCAGCAGCTGATTTGTATCCTGCTTCTTCTGCTCTGCCACTTCGTTGGCCTCCTTCTGTTCTTTAACTTAATTAAACGTTTCTCTGGATTTCCAGAACTTTGTATTTCATGATTCCCATCGGCATTTCTACTTCAACAACATCACCTGTGTGTGCACCGATCAGGGCTTTTCCTACAGGAGATTCATTGGAAATCTTGCCTTCCAGGCTGTTAGCCTCTGTAGAACCAACGATCTTTAATTCCATATCTTCTTCGAATTCAAAGTCATGTACTTTAACTTTACATCCAACGCTGATCTTATCCAGATCCACTTCGTCTTCTACAACAACTTCCGCATTCTTAAGGATCTTCTCGATCTCTTCAATTCTTGCTTCAATATCTCTCTGCTCATCTTTTGCTGCATCGTATTCAGCGTTCTCAGAAAGGTCTCCCTGCTCTCTTGCTTCTTTGATCTTTCCTGCAACTTCTTTTCTTTTGACAACTTTTAAATCATGCAGTTCGTCTTCCAGTTTCTTAAGACCTGCATATGTTAATAAATTCTTCTTTTCTTCCATAATCCTTACACCCTTTCAAAATAGGCGGATATTCTGCCATAAACTCCGGCCAAATATCTCGCGGGATAGTACCTGTAAACAGTTTCCCCAAAACATCATACCTCAAAACGGGCAGACTTATTCTAGGATATTCACAATTCCTGTATTATACCCAAATCTATATACCTTGTCAAGAACTAAAAAAGCCGGAATTCCGCAATAAATCACGAAAAACCAGCTTTTGTAATTTCTTTATAACACTCTTTACAAAGTTCGGTCCAGTAACTTCTCCAGTTCCTCATAACTGCTGACCAGATTGGAATCTCTGCGCAGCCCCGCACTGTGTTTCATTCCGGAAGTATACCATGCGATATGCTTACGCATTTCACGGATTCCGGTAAATTCACCCTTCAATTCGATCTGCATTCTGGCATGACGGAGGATCATTTCACGAATCTCTTCCCAGGACGGGCGAGAAAGCAGCTCTCCTGTTGTGAAATAATGATTCATCTCACGGAAGATCCATGGATTTCCCCTCACCGCACGCCCGATCATAATGCCATCACAACCTGTCTCACGCACCAGAGCCCCGGCTTTTTTCGGCGAATCCACATCACCGTTTCCAATGACAGGAATCGACACTGATTCTTTGATCTTGCGAATCGTATCCCAGTCTGCTTCTCCCGCATAATACTGCTGTCTTGTTCTTCCATGGACTGCTATTGCGGCAGCACCGGAATCCTCAATAATCTTTGCAATCTCCACAGCATCTACCGGATATCCCTCAAAACCAATACGAATCTTCGCTGTGACTGGTTTCTTCACTGCATGCGAAACCTTTGTCACAATTTCCCGAATCAACTCGGGATTTTTCAATAAAGCAGAACCTTCCCCATTATTGACTACCTTCGGAACCGGACAGCCCATATTAATATCCAGAATATCAAACGGCTGCTCCTCAATGCTCTTCGCCACTTCTGCCATCAGATCCGGTTCACTGCCAAAAATCTGCATGGAAACCGGATGCTCTGCCGGATCGATCTGCATAAGAGAAATTGTATTCTTATTATGGAAGGAAATCGCTTTTGCACTGACCATTTCAGTACACAAAAGCCCCGCTCCCTGTTCTTTGCACAGAATACGGAAAGGAAGATCTGTAACACCTGCCATCGGAGCCAGAATAAAGGGATTGTCCATCTCCACAGACCCGATTTTCCATTTCATGTTCATAAGTACTCCCATAGATCAGCTTTCCTTACCAATCATCTCACCATCATCTTCAATGGTTTCTCCAAGGAAAAATACCCGATAATACATTTCCAGTGACTGCAGAAGTTCTCTCTTTTCTGTCTGCAATTTTTTGATTCTGAGAACACTTCCGATTTCATCATACATGGCATCTGCATCCAGTGCTTCTGTCTTGAACTGCAGATTTCCATCCTCGTCAAATTCCAGCGTCAGGATTCCACCGATCTCTTCTGTATAAAGCACACACATAATATGCAGTTCCTGTTTGATTGATTCCGGAAGAGAATCAAAATCCTGGTTGAAATAGTATTTCTGCTCATAGGCACTTGCACCGCAGAGCACAACATTTTCCTGATACATATAAACCATAACTCCCTATATTATATTTGCTCAGATAGTTACTGTTCACTCCGTTCACAGCAACCTATACTTTATTCATCACACATTCAAGTTGAAATCAGATATAACTGTACAGACCTCGCACAGAAACCTCTCCGGAACACACTTTACGAATCTCTCCGCTTTCCACACGTACAAGCAATGCACCATCCCTGTCAATTTCCAGGGCAACACCCTCATACGGGTTGAGCTTGTCCAGCACACGTACCGGCTGACTCTTATTTGCAAGCAGCATATTGTAATCATCCAGCATCATGGAGAGATCACAGGTCTGGATAAATTTCTCATAATTGATTTCAAATTTATCCATAACCAGCCCGATCAGACGGTTTCTGTCGTATTTTTTACCTGTTTCCAGATACAGAGAAGTCGCTTTATCTTTGAGGTCATCCTGAATCTCTTCCAGATTCACATTGATTCCAAGACCAATTACTACTTCACGTATCTTTCCGTCCTGAAGTCCCATCTCTGTCAGGATTCCGCAGATCTTTTTGTGGGAAACGACCACATCATTCGGCCATTTGATAGAAACTTCTACTCCAAGTTCATGGACTGCCTGAGCCACACTCAGTCCCATAACAAGGGTCAGCATGGATGCATACTGCGGCTCAAACTCCGGCCTTAGAAGAATAGACATCATGATCGAGCTGCCTTCCGGCGCGATCCACTTGCGTCCCAGTCTTCCTTTGCCGGCAGACTGAAATTCTGCAACAGCCAGTGTTCCGTGCTCTGCATTTTCTTTGGACATGCGTTTGCACCACTCATTCGTGGAATCTGTTTCTTTTGCAAAATGGACGGTTTTGCCCGCCCATTTTGTATGTATCTCATTTGAAATTGTTTCTTTTGAATATACAGTATTTATCATTTGTTCTCCGGCTCTCCAAGAGTAGCAACCATAACAGCCTTGATCGTATGCATACGGTTCTCAGCTTCATCAAATACATGAGACTGTGCAGATTCAAAGACTTCATCTGTAACTTCCATGTCTGTCAGGTTGAAGCGTTCTCCCATTTCCTTGCCGATCTTTGTCTTGAGGTCATGGAATGCTGGCAGGCAGTGAAGGAAGATTGCCTTTTCTCCTGCGTTTTTCATAACATCAGCAGTTACTTTGTATGGTGTCAGATCTTTGATACGTTCTTCCCATACTTCATCCGGTTCACCCATGGATACCCATACATCTGTATAGATAACATCTGCGTCCTTTGTTCCTGTCTGCACATCTTCTGTCAGAGTGACACTTCCGCCGGAAGCCTCTGCGTAAGTTTTGCACAGATCAACCAGTTCCTGATTCGGGAAATATTTCTTTGTTGTGCAGGCTACAAAATGCATACCAAGTTTGGAGCATGCGATCATCAGTGAGTTACCCATGTTGTAACGGGCATCACCCATGTATACCAGACGACGGCCTTTGAGATCTCCGAAATGTTCACGGATGGTCAGCATATCTGCCAGCATCTGTGTCGGATGATATTCGTTTGTCAGACCATTCCATACCGGAACACCTGCATATTTAGCCAGTTCCTCAACGATATCCTGTCCAAATCCTCTGTATTCGATTCCTTCATACATTCTTCCAAGAACTCTTGCAGTATCTGCAATACTTTCTTTTTTACCGATCTGGGAACCGGTCGGATCCAGATATGTACTGCCCATTCCAAGATCATGAGCAGCTACTTCAAATGCACAACGTGTTCTGGTACTTGTTTTTTCGAAGATCAGGGCAATGTTTTTGCCTTTGTAATATTCATGAAGCTCTCCTGCTTTTTTCTTTGCTTTTAATTCAGCGGCAAGATCGATCATGTATGTGATCTCTTCTGGTGTAAAATCTTTCAGTGTAAGAAAATTGCGTCCTTTTAAGTTCATAACAGTTACTCCTCTTTCTCGTGTTTCTTTATATCATAATTTTTTATGAAAGATCATTCTTCAGTTTTCTTCTCATCCGTAACAATCTCTTTCAGAGATGATGCAAGACCTGCCAGTCCCTGGATCTCGGACGGGATAATGATCTTGGTTGCCTTACCGTCTGCCGCCTTGCCAAACGCTTCCAGGCTCTTCAGTGTAAGAACTGCCTGATCCGCACCGGCTTCGCGGATCATTCGGATACCCTCCGCATTCGCATGCTGTACCTTAAGAACTGCCTCAGCCTGACCTTCTGCCTCTTTGATCATACGCTCTTTCTGAGCCTCAGCCTTGAGGATCGCAGCCTGTTTCTCAGCTTCCGCATCAAGGATTGCAGATTCTTTCTTACCTTCTGCAACAAGGATCGTAGATTTCTTCTCACCTTCTGCACGAAGGATTGCTTCACGTCTCTCACGTTCTGCTTTCATCTGTTTCTCCATGGCTTCCTGAATCGCAGCCGGAGGAATGATGTTCTTTAATTCCACACGGTTTACTTTGATTCCCCATGGGTCTGTTGCCACATCCAGAGATGCACGCATTTTGGTATTGATGACTTCACGGGATGTCAGTGTCTCGTCGAGTTCCATATCACCGATGATATTTCTAAGGGTTGTTGCTGACAGATTTTCGATTGCCATGATCGGATTTTCCACACCATATGCAAAAAGCTTCGGATCTGTGATCTGGAAAAATACAACGGTATCGATCTGCATCGTTACGTTATCCTTTGTGATAACCGGCTGCGGTGGAAAATCCACAACCTGCTCTTTCAGGTTGACTCTGCGTGCCACACGGTCAATAAATGGTGTTTTGAAATGAATACCTGTGTTCCATGTTTCTTTGTACGCACCAAGACGTTCTACAACGATCGCATAGGCCTGCGGTACGATACGGATGCAGGATGCCAGGATCCAGAGTACAAGTACGATAAGTACTACAAAGATAATAATTCCTGCCATGTTACTTACCCTCCTTTTCTTGTTTTACAATCAGTTTTACTCCCTGAACAGCTTCAATCGTTACGACTGTCTGTTCCGGGATCGTTACTTCATCAGAAGATGTTCTTGCCATCCACTCAATGTCATTGATACGGACCTGCCCGGTCTGTTCCAGATTATTGATCTGCTGAATCACAACAGCCTTTTCCCCGATCAGGCTGTTCACATTTGTCTTTGGCACTCCTTTATTCATATATCGGACCGCCAGAGGCCTTGTAAAGATCAGAAGTATCAGCGAAATAACCAGAAACAGAATCCACTGCATGAGTACACCGGCTCCCAGACCAGACGCAATCGCTGCGATCAGCGCACCACCTGCAAACCAGATCGTAGTAAGCCCCACTGTGATCGCCTCGATCACAAGAAGAACAGCCAGCACGATCAGCCACATGATCGGTTCCATCCTATCCCCTCCTCTGCCTTGCCGCCTCATACATCAGTATGCCGGCAGCCATAGCTGCATTAAGGGATTCCACCTGACCACACATCGGAATTCTGATCAGACAATCTGCTGCTTCTGCGGCCTGATCTGTCAGACCCTTTCCTTCGTTTCCGACCAGAAAAGCAGTTCCGTCTTTATAGGATTCCCTGTCATAAAAATTTTTACCCTGTAAATGTGCGGCAAAAAAGCGGATTCCTCTGTTTTGAAGTTTCTGTTTTAATGATACCACATCTTCCACGTAGAAAAAAGGAATTCTGTAAACAGATCCCATCGTTGCACGAATCACCTTCGGATTCGTGATATCTACACAGGTTTTTGTCAGAAAAACGCCACTGACACCAGCCCCCTCACCGGTGCGGATGATCGTACCGGCATTTCCGGGATCCTGTAAATCCTCCAGAACCATCAGAAGCGGTTTTTCCTCCCTCAGAAGATCTTCCAGCTTATAAGAAGGCTGTCTGAGTACCGTGAGGATTCCCTGCGGTGTCTGTGTATCACACATCTGTCTGAACACACCATTCTCAACCGCATCCCAGGAAAATCTTCGTACTTTTGCCATCACTTCTTCGTCTTCCAGCATGGACTCTGCCACATAAATCTTCTCGATCCAGTTATCCGGAGCTTCGAGAAACATCTTTCTGCCTTCTGCAATAAAAAGACCCTGTTCTCGTCTTGCCTTTGCCTTCTGATTCAATTTTATGATGTTTTTTACCTGTGTATTCTGCGCACTGGAAATCATACAGTTACTCCTCTAATCCAGAACGGAGGCCGCCTGACGGTGGCCTCCGCTGTTATAAGCATTTGATTTTTATTTTTTGTAGTTATGAGAAAGTGAGTTACATACCTCCCACATGTATGGAGATACATCTTTCTGCATAGCAAGTGCTTCATTAATATCAAAGTCCATAAATTCACCATGACGGTATCCAACAACTCGACAGGATTTGCCCTGCACAAGAAGATCTACTGCAAGTGCACCCATCATAGATGCATATACACGGTCTTTACATGTCGGGTTACCACCACGCTGCATGTGACCAAGGATCGTAGCACGTG
Organism: Blautia sp. MSJ-19; assembly: GCF_018918125.1. Taxonomy (GTDB): domain Bacteria; phylum Bacillota; class Clostridia; order Lachnospirales; family Lachnospiraceae; genus Blautia_A. Next base: position 30,834 of record NZ_JAHLQA010000041.1, on the reverse strand, counting down.
TCTCAATACCTGTAGCTGCTTCGATACGTCTTGCCATAGCCTCTGAATGACCGATACCCTCTGCATTTACGATGATATGGTGTTTCTTTCCGGCTTTACGGCTTGCAATAATGTTGTTGATCAGTTTCTGCTCATCATAGTCATATTTTTCAGGAATCAGGACATCCTCTGCTCCGTTGGCAATACCGCACCACATAGCAAGGTATCCTGCATTACGTCCCATAACTTCGATAATACTGCATCTTTCGTGAGATGTGGAAGTATCACGAACTTTATCGATTGCCTCCATTGCTGTATTTACAGCTGTATCAAATCCAATTGTATACTCTGTGCAGGCAATATCCAGATCGATCGTACCTGGAACACCGATTGTGTTGATTCCAAGATTTGCCAGTTTCTGCGCACCGGCAAAAGAACCGTCTCCACCGATTACTACCAGTCCGTCGATTCCGTGTTTCTTACAGATTTCTGCACCACGCTGCTGTCCTTCCGGTGTACGGAATTCTGCACATCTTGCTGTATAAAGGATTGTACCGCCTCGTTCGATTGTATCAGATACATCTCTGGCAGTCATATCAACGATTTCTTCATTAAGAAGACCGTTGTATCCCTTGTAAATACCTTTTACATTCAGTCCGCTGCTCAGTCCTCGTCTTACAACAGCACGGATCGCAGCGTTCATTCCCGGAGCGTCACCGCCACTTGTAAGTACACCGATGGTTTTTATCTGTTTCTCTGCCATGATTCATTCCTCCATCTCCAGTTCCCGTCTTATAGCTTGCATATAATAGGAAACCTTGTTATCGTTCTACACATATTCGTTGTATAGTGTAAAGCATTTTCAGAAGTTTTTCAATACTCTTTCAAAAAGTTCATTCACTTTTTACAGTGCTAAAACATTATGTTTACCGCACTTTTTCCACATTCACCCAAATAAAAAACAGTCGCCCGGCTTTGATATGATATCTCTCAAAGTTCCGGAACGACTATCCGTATCTGCTTCTTATCTTTTTATGCTCTTTTCACAATTTTTCTACGAGATTAACACCTTCGATATCCATAAGCATTTTTTCAAGCAGCTGCTCCGAACATCCCTTATTGATTCGCAGTGCAAACATTGCATAAAATCCATTTTCTCCGTTCTCGGATGCTTTGGCAACTTCAATATCCAGAACCTTCACATTATTCGCCCGATACACCTGCAGTACTGGTTTCAGACATCTGCGCTCTGCATACTCCATATACACATTGATCTCCGGCGAATACTTCTGTACATAATGCCCGACTTTGGTAAAAATACTTTCCGCCAGAAAAATTCCCACGCTTGCGTAAACTGCCCCTTCATAAAACCCGGCTCCGACCGCCAGACCCACGATTGCCACAGTCCACAGTCCGGAAGCAGTAGTCAGCCCTTTCACCCGCTGACGTTTTGTCACAATGATCGTTCCGGCACCAATAAAACCAATCCCGGAGATCACCTGCGCCCCAAGCCTTGAGATATCCGTCGTATAATTCATGATCAACGACAGATACTGACTGGTCAGCGTTGTCATAGATGCCCCAAGGCAGATCAGTATATGTGTACGGAATCCTGCCGGCCGGTGCTTATATTCTCTTTCAATTCCGATGATTCCGCCGCATATACAGGCCAGTACCATACGAAAAGCGACAGAATAAAGAGTGATCGCCCTCAGGGGATCCAGCATTTTCAGCATTTATCGTCCTCCTGCATTCAGATTACCGTTATCGTGCTTACACTGTCCAGTTCATAAAGCATCGCAACCACCTGTGAGTGCGGCTGTTTTTCGGGCAGTTTTATTGAAAAAGCAGCCTGAAATCTGCCCTTTGTATTCTTATTTCCCCGTTCAATATCAATGCCATAGATCTTCCAGTTCTGGGATTTCATGTAGTTTGCAATCGTCCGTACATCTTCTACCGACTGAAAGCCAATATACAAATTCATATAAGACGAATTTTCTGAAATTCGATTTTCCCAAAAAGGCAATACATGAATGCACAAAAAAATCAATACGATTCCCACAGCCACGCATTCATAAAATCCGACACCTATCGCCAGCCCCATGCACGCAGATGCCCAGAGTGCTGCTGCGGTAGTCAGTCCTTTTACTTCCTGACGATCTGTGACCAGAATCGTTCCTGTAGCAATAAAACCAATTCCATTGATCACCTGAGCGCCAAGTCTTGACACATCCACACTTCCGCTGCCCGCAGTACAGATCAGATAATATTCATACTGTCCGAGCAGCATTGTCAGTGTACTTCCGAGACAAACCAGCATATAAGTACGAAACCCCGCTGACTGGTGCTTTTTTGCCCTTTCCAGTCCGATTATGCCCCCACAGAATAATGCAAGGCACAGTCGGAGAAGAATCGTTCCGATTCCAAATTGTTCAGCCCACAATATAGCTGTATTCAATGCTTATTCCCTCATATATATCCCTGATATTACCCGTAAACACTAAGATAAAAGTCCGTCATTTCTCTGTTTGCCGTCTGACTGTCCCTGTATGCCGGATACAGCACATTAAATACATGTCCCAAATCTTTGCTTTCCATGGATTCCCATTCCCGGTACACATGCTTTATCTCTTCTTGCTCCATCAGATCATGCAGTGCCTTCGACTGACAGTAATATTTCTGGTCACCTTTTGTTGTCAGGATGTAAATCTGCGGAAGCTCTTTGCAGCCCGCCAGAATGTCTGCATAATCCGAACAGTTCCACAAAGAGGACTGCTCCGGTTCTCCCCCATAAAGCACCTGCATCCACTCTCTTGTCATTTCATCCTGAGATTTTGCCATTTCATGCAGACATACGACCGGACAGGTCAGTCCCAGAGCTTTTATCGGTTTCTTCAAAGAAGAAATCCCATAAGCCCTGCGATATGTTTCATTCGCTGCTGCCGCACAGACCAGAAATGCCAGCTGTGCACCCGCAGAATCACCGGTTACAGATACCTGTTCGCTGTTTCCGCCATACTGATGAATATGCTCAAATACCCATTGCAGTGCAGCTGTCACATCCTGTACCTGTCCTTTCAGATCCGTCACCGGGCACAGTCTGTAATTGATATCACAGACTACAAATCCCAGTTTCGCAAGTTCCATACAGTAATATTCATTCAATTCTTTGTTTCCGTATACCCAGCCGCCGCCATGGACATCTACGATCACCGGTAAAGTTCCCTCTGCCTTCTCCGGAAAAAAGATATCCATAAGCTCCATACGGCCATTTTCTTTAAGGTATACAATGTCCCGTCTTGCAAGCACACCGGACGGCGGACACTGCTCCGCTTTTCTCTCCGCATCCTTCGGTCCATGATCCTTCCAGCTTTCAAAAAACAAATCCCTGATCAACGACATTCCACGTCACCCTTTCACACCTGATGACATAATGCCATCCATAAAATATTCCTGACAGATTGCATAGATCACCAGCATCGGAAGTACTGCAAGCACACCTGCCGCCATCAGAAGCTGATACTGTGAACCGTCTGAATTATTCAATGTAGCAATCGCAACGGACAATACTCGCATTTTATCTGTACTTGTTGCGATCAATGGCCACAGCAGGTCATTCCAGGACCACAGCAGATTCAATACTGTAATTGCGATCAGTCCGTTTCGGATCAGTGGCAGGTCAACCCGCCAGAAGATTTCGAAGAAAGAACATCCATCCAGCTTTGCAGCTTCATCCAGTTCTTTCGGAACTGAAACAAAAAACTGCCGCAGCATGAACATTGTATACACACTGAATATATTCGGAACTACGATACCTGCCAGTGTGTCGACCCAGCCAAGTTTTGTGATCATCATATATTTCGGGATCATCGTCATCTGCGGTGGAACCATATAAACGACCAGAAGCAATGCAAAAATTACATTTTTTCCGGGAAATTCCATCCTTGCAAAAGCATACGCCGCCAAAGATGCGATCAATGTCATGGCTATAAGTGTCGTTGCAGTAACCAGAATCGTGTTCCTGTAATATCGCAGGAAATCCAGCTGTTTTAATACTTCGACATAATTATCGAGGTTCCACTCTGCCGGAAACCACTGAATAGGCAGTTTGACTGTCTCACGATATGTTTTAAATGAAGTCAGAACCATCCACAGGAATGGGATAATCATGAACACCGCACCGACTGCCAGTATGATATATGCTAATAAAGCCGATCTTTTCTGTCTCTTTTTGATACTCATTTGGCACTCCTCCTAGTCATAATTAACCCATTTATCCTGAAGTTTGAATTGAATTCCGGTTACGATCATGATCATTACAAACAGTACAACAGATTCTGCTGATGCCATTCCCATATCCATACGGGTAAATCCGTTAAAGTAGATGCCATAAACCATCGTTCTTACTGCCTCAAGCAGCGGTCCACCTGTACTCCATGCATCTTTTCCAATGAACATATAGATCATATCGAACGCACGCATTGCCTTCATCAGTCCCATCGTCAGAAGGAAAAACATAGACGGAGAAACCAGCGGTAATGTGATCTTCCAGAATTTCTGGAATCCACTTGCACCGTCCAGGTCTGCTGATTCATACATTTCTGCTGAAATTCCCTGAATCGCAGCCAGAAGAATAATCGTATTGTAGCCGATTCCGCTCCATACTTCCACGATGATCAGTGAGATCATAATGAATTTCGGATCCGAGATCCAGGAAGGAGTCGGTAATCCCAAATGTCCCAGTACAATATTCACCAGACCGTATCTTGTGTTCAAAAGCCATCTCCATACCATGGCAACGGCTGCCGGCATGATGATGTTAGGAAGAAAGTATACAATACGGAAGAATCTTTTTCCTTTGAGCTTCTTGCTGAGAAGACTGGCAAAAAATACCGAAAGAATCAATGTGATCGGCACAGATACTCCCGCATAAACCAGAGTGTTCCGTATTTCCGCAAGAGTCGTCTTTGATGTAAACACAGTAACAAAATTCTTCAGCCCGACAAATCCACCAAATCCGGATAACAGATTCCAGTCTGTCACTGAAAGAACAAATGAATACACGATTGGAAATAATCCAAATATCAGAGTTCCAATGAACATGGGCGCAATGAAAATATACGCCCATATCCATTCCTTTCTGATTTTCGTGCGAGAAAGCTTTTTCATAAAATACCTCCGCATCGCTGCACTAACCAAATGCTGTCATCAGTAAGGTCACCTTATTTACAATGTAAGTATCATGTTTCACAATTGCTTTGTCTGCAATCACCCTATTTTGTAATTGCTTCAATATCTGCATCGCACTGATCCAGGATTGCCTGAATGTCTGCATTTTCATCTGCCCAGATATTTGTCATCGCTTCTGTCAGGATTGTATTTGCATCTGTAAAGTTCTTATCCCACCATGGGTTTCCAAGAGAACCTTCGTAATAAGCACCTGCAAGAAGTTTTTCTGCATCATACTGTGAATAAGTGTCTGCCCATACCTGGTCGCATCCTTTGTATGCCGGAATTGCACTTGCTGCTGTTGCTTCCTGTGCTTCTTTTGATGCACAGAATTTTACGAATTCCCAGCATGCATCCGGATTTTCTGTCTTGGAGGAAATGCAGTATCCAAGGCCGTGTACAGTGATCGCCGGTGTTTTTGCTACTGGCATGGTGCAGATTCCAAGGTCATCGCCTAATGCATCTGCAAAGCTTGACAGGCTCCAGGAACCAGCTGTGATCATTGCTGCCTGTCCTGCTGCAAACATATCTGTTCCCTTCATTTCCTGAAGTTCTGCATAGCTCGGAGCTACTTTATCTACATACATCAGATCATGCAGATACTGAATTGCTTCAACTGCCGGTTCTTCATTCACTTCACATCCGATATTATCTTCTGAAGAGATTCTTCCACCGTTAGAATAAATGAAATCCTGATAGCAGATATTTCCGATATTCTGAGAAATAAATCCATAGTGATATTCATTGGTTGTCTTTGTTGCCAGATCTTTCAGTTCATCCCAGCTCATATCATCTGTCGGGTAATCTACACCCATCTCATCAAAGATTGCCTTGTTATAGAATAAGCCGATACCGTCATAGTCCTTCGGGATCGCATAGATAGAACCATCTCTGCTGTAAAGGTCCTGTGCGAACTGCGGATATACGCTCATATCCACACCGTCGCTCTCAATTCTGTCTGTGAGGTCCATAACCAGATCTGCATTGATATAATCCGGAATATTTCTGTTCATCCAGAAAACATCCGGTCCGGTTCCTGTCGGAAGGGAAGTCTGCAGTTTTGTCCAGTATTCACCGGACGGAATCTGTGTTGCAACTACCTCAACATCTGGATTCTGTTCGTTAAACAGTTCGATCACTTTATTTACTTCATTTGTCTGGTCTGCATCCCAATAATAAAAATTAATTTTACCAGATGCTTTTGTATCATCCGCAAGTGCTGTTACAGACGTCATTCCAGCCACCATCATCGCTGCTGTTGCAATACAGATACCTTTTTTTAATGTTCTCTTCATAATCAGTTCCTCCTTTTTACGTTCGTACTTTACATTACGTTTTCTCTTACGCTTCCTTTTCCATTAAATACTGTTTCAGCTCATATGGCCAGTCCGTTTGTATGATATTCACACCACGGTTTATCAGCACACCCCATCCATGGTCTCCGCCATATCGCAGAGATTTGAGGTCATCGTATCCGGCACCATAGACCAGCCGTTTCGCAAGACTCAATGAATTGCACCATACTTTGATGTGGTTTTCTTTTAGGAAATCAAACGTTTCCTTCTGGAAAACTTTGTCGGTCTCTTTTTCCGGCAGGATTTCCAGTGCAGGAACCGGAACTTTTTTCTTAAGTTCGATTACCTTTGAAAGATCTTCAACATTTTTCAACATTGGTGCAAACATGCAGTCCGGATGTTCTCCGGCCCACTGATATGCTTCTTCATTTTCTATATAGAATTTGAAGATTGCCTGTTCAAGCATGCCTTTGCTTTTCAGAACATCGTATACGTTTTCCCAGATGTCCCAGCATTTGTCCAGTACGAGCAATGCCTTATTTTTCAATGCATCTGTGATCTGGTCAAATGTTTCTATTTCCTCCTCGCAGATCTCTCCCACATAATTGTACAGGGGTTTCTTCCGGAGTTCTTCCAACGTATAGTCAGAGATTTTATTTGTGTCATGAAACAGCCTTGTCATATTATCATCATGATGTCCCACCAGAACGCCATCACTTGTCATGGCGAGGTCCATCTCAACCATGTCAGCTCCCTGTCCCACTGCCACAAGAAATGCCAGCGAAGTATTTTCCATGACACTTGATGAAAATTTGCCTCGATGTGATGCGATCATTACCTGATCGTCATGTGGATCCAGAAGGCTGTTTCTCTTTTTCTGCCAATCCTCCATTATCCCCCTCCTCTCATACATAGATTTAACATAAAGTTTACTTGTATTTTTCTTGCTTTTTTGATTTTTGGCAATTTTTTCTCATTAATTTTACGCGCACAATTAAATAGTTCATTTTGTCTAATTTTCTTTTTTTCACATGTGTTTTTTTATCGAAAATCATGGTGTTTTCTCATGTTTTCAAGTATAATTATATCGTATAAAATAAATAGTTCCATATATTATAGCGTCATCTATATGGACAATTCTGCTTTTCAAGGAGAAATAACATGATTCGAGTTGCAGGACACCGCAAAGGAAATGGAAGCGCGACCTATGAAGAGGACGCAGATCTTCCTTTATATGTCAGCTGTTGTGGCTATCAGAATTTCCTTACAAAGGATTTTTCCATCCAGCGCCCTACCGGAAGACTGGATTATCAGATCTTATATATCCACAAAGGATGTGGCCATTTTTTCATTGATAATGAATGGCAGACGATACCGGCCGGAAGCATTGTCGTCTATCTGCCATCTGAGCCACAGATCTACACTTACTATGCCAAAGATACACCGGAAATCTACTGGATTCATTTTTCCGGTACACAGAGTCTGGAATACTTACAGAGATATCACATTCACAACTGCTATATCGGACGTCATCGTTCTTTAACACAGGTTTTCGATGAGATCATTCTGGAACTTCAGGTACATAAACCATTTTTTAAAGATTTTACATTTGCTTCCTTCCTAAAAATGCTGCCCATGATCGAGCGCTACTATCAGTCACAGTTTGATTCCACAGACAACAGTGCCATGATAGAACGATTGATCGTTGAGCTGAACAAGAGCTATATGGATCCCTGGAGCATTGCTTCCATGGCACAGTACTGTCACTTAAGCAGCGATTATTTTTCACATCAGTTCAAGGAAAATACAGGCTCTTCGCCTATCCAGTTTCTGTATAATCTTCGCATTGAAAAAGCAAAAGAACTTCTTCTCACAGAAGGTCTCACCGTATCCGAAGTCGCCACACTGGTCGGATACAAAGATCCTCTGTATTTCAGCCGTATCTTCAAGAAGGCAACCGGTGTATCGCCCAAACGCTTCCACGGAAACCGCTGGCTGATGGATGAGTCACTTTCTCTGTAACAAAAATAATTTTTTATAGCACAAATCCCCCGGAAGTCATGCACGCTCCGGGGGATTTAACCTCTCGATTCCACAATATCAAAAATTCTTCACTGCTTTTTCCACAACTTTAACATTGGAATCGCCATATTTTTTCTTTAATTCTTCTAACAGGAAATCGCTGATCCGCACATGATATCCTGCCGTAAGACGTTTTATCGCCTTCACGTCTTTGAGGTAGATCACGACTGCGGAAATCCCTGTCGCACTTCTCAGATCATTCAAAAGTTCCTGTTCTCTCTGCGCATAATCTGTGCGGTCTCTGAACTGGATCCAGATCTCGCGCGGCATATCCTCAAAAGCTCTTACCTTCTCCAGGATCAGCTTACTCGGCTTGTCATCTTCGGCATTGACACGTCCCTGGATAAAGACTCTTGCCTCTTCATTGATCAGTGTCTGCCACTTCTCATAATCCCTTGGAAATACAACGATCTCCACAGTTCCCATCAGATCCTCTACTGTCAGAAATGCCATCACTTTATTTGTTCTGGTATATTTGATCGTCTTTTCCGTGATCATTCCGCCAATGATCACTTTCTGACCATCATAAACCTTCGGCAGACCGGTCTCATCATCCGGCTGGAAATCAATCGTCCTCGCAGAGATCATCTTTTCCATGATAGCGCGGTATTTTTCCAGAGGATGACCACTCAGATAGATACCCAGAACTTCTTTTTCAAAAGCAAGGATCATTTCTTTGTCATATTCTTCCACATCCGGCATGCGGATCTCGTAATCTTTTTTATCTTCATCGCTGACCAGGTCAAACAAGCTCATCTGTCCGGCAAAAGAATTTTTCTTTTCCTGTGCGATACTGTCTACGATCTGTCCATATACAACCATCTTCTGGCGACGGTTGCCTTCCAGACAGTCCAGTGCTCCGGCTTTGATAAAGTTTTCGATCGCGCGCTTGTTTACCGTTCCTGTCAGCCTCTCAATAAAATCTTTCAGTGAACGATATTCTCCATGCGCCTCTCTCTCCTCTACCAGTGCATTGATGACCGGTCGTCCCACACTCTTGATTGCAGAAAGACCATAACGGATCGCACCATTGTCAACGGAAAATCCATACGCTCCACGATTTACATCCGGTGGCAGGATCTTAATGTTCATCTTCCTGCACACCTGAATATACTCAGCGACTTTGATCGGCATTTCTATTACAGAGGTCATAAGTGCTGCCATAAACTCAACCGGATAATAATATTTCAGAAATGCAGTCTGATAAGAAACCACTGCATAAGCAGCCGCATGGGATTTATTAAAGGCATACTTTGCAAAATCGATCATCTCATCATAGATCTTATTCGCTGTCTGCTCAGAAATCCCGTTCGCAATACACCCCGGAACCCCTTCTGCTTCATTTCCATAAACAAAGTTCTGACGTTCTTTCTCCATGACTGCTGCTTTTTTCTTGGACATCGCACGACGAACAAGATCACTTCGGCCAAGTGTATACCCCGCCAGGTTCCGCACAATCTGCATAACCTGCTCCTGATATACGATACAACCATAAGTCGGCTTCAGAATCGGCTCCAGCTGCGGGCAGTCATAACTGATCGTATCCGGACGGTTCTTGCCACGGATATACTGCGGAATAAAGTCCATCGGGCCCGGACGGTACAATGAGATTCCCGCGATCACATCTTCCAGACTCTGCGGCTTCAGCTCCTTCATGAAGTTCTTCATTCCCGCGCTTTCCAGCTGGAACACACCGTCTGAACGTCCTGTTCCAAGAGAATCCAGTACTTTCTTATCATCATAATCAATATGCTGCATATCCAGTTTCACACCGGTATCCTGTTCAACCAGATGCACCGCATTCTGAATAACAGTCAGTGTACGAAGCCCCAGGAAGTCCATTTTCAGAAGTCCCAGTTCCTCCAGTGTCGTCATCGTGAACTGAGTTACGATCGAACCATCTGATGCCCTGGACAACGGCACATATTCCGAAACATCCTTCTGACTGATCACAACACCCGCCGCATGCATGGACGTATGACGCGGAAGTCCCTCCAGACGCTTCGCGGTATCGATCAGCTCATGAATCTCTCTGTCCTCTTCATAAACTTTCTTAAGTTCAGGATTCATCTTCATGGCTTTGTCAATTGTGATATTCAGCTCCTGTGGAATCATCTTTGCAATGGTATCTACCTGTGCATAAGGCAGATCCATCACTCGCCCGACATCACGGATGACACCTCGCGCCGCCAGCGTACCAAAAGTAACAATCTGAACGACGCAGTCATCGCCATATTTTCTTCTTACATAGTCAATAACTTCCTGTCTTCTCTCGAAACAGAAGTCAACATCAATATCCGGCATGGATACTCGCTCCGGATTCAGGAAACGCTCAAACAGCAGATCATAACGGATCGGATCCAGCTGTGTGATTCCAAGCGTATACGCAACGAGACTTCCCGCCGCAGAACCACGTCCCGGACCTACCATGATATCATGGTCACGGGCATATTTGATAAAATCCCACACGATCAGGAAATAATCAACATATCCCATGTTCTTGATCGTCGAAAGCTCATAATTCAGACGCTCTTTCAGTTCATCTGTAACCGGCTGATAACGCTCTTCCAGGCCTTTGAAACACAGCTCATTCAGGTATTCCCAGGAAGTATATCCATCCGGAACGCCAAATTTCGGAAGCTTTGTCACACCAAATTCAATCTCCACATGACAGCGCTCGGCAATCTTATGTGTATTTTCCAGTGCTTCGGTCGCATATGGAAAAAGCCTTTCCATCTCTTCCGGGGACTTTACATAATACTGCCCGCCTTCGTAACGCATACGGTCCTGATCTGCCAGTTTCTTACCGGTCTGCAGACAGAGCAGTACATCATGCGGCTGTGCATCCTCTGCAAGCGTATAATGTACGTCATTTGTTGCCACCAGATCGATACCAGTCTCACGGTGCATCTTAAGCAGCTGCTGATTGACATTCTGCTGCTCCGGAATGCCATGATCCTGTAATTCCAGAAAAAAATTCCCCTTACCAAAGATATCCTGGTAACGCAGAGCTGCTGCCTTGGCATCCTCATACATTCCCCTGGTAAGAAATCTTGCCACTTCACCTGCAAGACACGCACTCAGTGCGATAATACCTTCATGATATTTCTCCAGAAGCTGAAGATCTACTCGCGGTTTATAATAGAACCCCTCTACAAATCCCTTGGATACGATCTTCATCAGGTTTGCATAGCCCTGATTATTCTCTGCCAGAAGAACCAGATGATAGTAACGATCCTCTCCGCTTCCGGCTTCACGGTCAAACCGGGATCCCGGTGCAACATAAACCTCACAGCCAAGGATCGGATTGATTCCTGCTGCTCTCGCCGCACGATAGAAATCAATCACACCATACATCACACCATGGTCCGTAATGGCTGCACTGTCCATGCCAAGCTCTTTGACACGGTCCACATATTCTTTTATCTTGTTCGAACCATCCAGAAGACTGTATTCTGTATGGACATGAAGATGTGTAAAATTCATATTCTCATCCTTTGCCTGCTATAAAAAACTTGTAACTGTTCAGTACCTTCACAGTTACGAGTCAAAATGCATTCCAAATTACCAACTGTTATTTCACCAGATAGATCCTGCGGTCTTTGATCTGAATCTTACCTTCTTTGAGAAGATGGCCGACCGCACGTTTGAATGCATTTTTACTCAGACCAAACTCTCTGCGGATCACTTCCGGTGAAGCCTTGTCATCAAAAGGAAGGACTCCTGCAAATTCCTCGATGATCTCCAGAACATTTTCCGCATCTTCATTGATCTGCAGATATGCTTCCTGACGGTCACTGACATCTATCTTGCCGTCTTCTTTAACTCTTGTCACACGCAGATCAAGAACCGTTCCCGGACGATATTTGCCCTTTGCCTCTCTTGCCGGGATCAGTGCAGAATATTTGTTATCTACTGCAACAAATACTCCAAAGTTATCACTGATCTGGTATACACGGCCTTTGACCTGATCCCCCTCTTTGTATGGAGCCTCTTTTGAGAGATATGGATAGACTTTCATTGTTGCACAGAGACGACTGCTCTTGTCCACATAAACAGCAACCAGGCATTCCTGTCCCTCAAAAATACGTGTTGTCTGCTCATGATATGGAAGCAGGAGGTCTTTTTCCAGCCCCCAGTCAAGAAATGCTCCGATTCTTGTCACCTGTTTTACTTTCAGAAGTCCTGCCTGTCCCACCATGAGAAGCGGCTCATTTGTTGTTGCGATCAGACGGTCCTGAGAATCTTTGTAAATAAAAACTTCCAGTTTGTCTCCGGCTTTGGTGCCTGCCGGAACCTGTTTTGCAGGCAAAAGTACCTGATGTTTCGTATCTGCATTCATATCTTCTGCAAGATACACGCCAAACTCTACGGACTTCACAACCAGTAAAGTCTGTTTCTTTCCTAATTCAATCATAGTTATCCTCCGATTTTCTGTATTTACGCTCTGTCACTTCTTTATGTCAAGCGGATATTCGCAATCCGCTTTGCTACTTGCTCATACCCAAATAACTGCTTCGCAGTTTATCAGAAGGAGCTTGCACTCCTCCTGACACAAGCAAGTCCCCACCCACTGCTTATTGCTTTTCGCAATTGAAGCAGGGGACTTACTTGATTTTGTTAAATTCAACGACCGCATACGGCTCACCTTTCTGATCATTCAGAAGAACCGTTATCTTTTTGTCATCCACAGCACTCGCCGGGCAGATCACATCATTCAGTCTTGCCTGCTGTTTATACTCTGCACGCATCTGATGTATCTGAAACTTCTCCGGCAGATAATCCATTGCCATCTGCACATACTGACAGTTGTTTACGTGATGATTCGTATCCAGATGATGTTTCTGCACAGGAAATGGTTCCTGCTTCTCATAATCTTCCGGAAGTGTGATCTTCCTTGGTGCATATGCCATATCCAGCTTTGGCTCCATCTTACCGTCTTTGCCGACATATCCTTTTGTATCTCTGTCTTCCAAACGCACCGGCAGCCCATTTTCTGCATTGATATAAGTCCAGAAAGTATTGGCATATGCCAGTCGTTCTCCACCTTCTGTCTCCATGGTAAAGTTACGCAGGCCCATAAATCCACGAAAACCATATGCCCAGGTAGAGGTTTTAATCCGTTCTCCCATATACGGATAACGCTCCACGATCACCTGCCATGCGGACAATACCCAGAATCTCTTCCATTCTTTCAGAACTTCTATTCCAAGCCCGACTTCTTCTGACTGAAAGGTACTGCAGTCCTGAAAATAATTCAGGATTCCCGGCAGTGTCAACAATCCATTCTCGCCAATTTCACTATAACGGACACGTCCGCTGAAACTATATGCCATACGCTCACTCTCTTTCATAATTACAAGACACTTTTGCTCTGTTGTTTATTCTATCATGGGTTTTATCTCAAGGTCAATTACGGTATTCTCTACAGGCAAGAACAAAGCGGACAAGTCCGCTTCAAACTTCCTAAATCCCTCAATCTTTGAGGGACTTGTTACGCTTTGCGCGCTAGATGCAGTCTGCTTTAGCAGACATATTCCAAATGCATCTAGTCGCATCCCCGCGGAGCGTTTTTTCTTTATTGGAACATTACGAAGTAATTTCTCATAAAGAAAAAAGCACCTCTTCCGAGGTGCTCCATTTAGCAGGGCTACAAGGATTCGAACCTTGAACTGACGGAGTCAGAGTCCGTTGCCTTACCGTTTGGCGATAGCCCTTTATTTGTTTTTCGCTTGCTTATCGCTCGCGACGAATGTTATTATATTACAGGGTTTCGAAAAAATCAACCCCTTTTTTTAATTTTTTTAAAAAATTTTTTTGAATTGATTTTTTCGAACTTTCTCCCCGTATTTCACTGTATAAAAAACGCGGCTACAGCTACTGATAAAGTTGCCTCTGGTATTCTTTCTTATGTGCTCTCTTCTGCTTATACATAACCATATCCGCCTCTTCCATAATCTGTTCCAGACTCATCACATCATGTTTCTTCTCAATCTCGATGATTCCGCAACTGAAGCTCTTGATGTATTCTCTTGTCGCTTCCTGTGCAAACTCTCTCTGCATCTCCTCAATGCGTTCCTCAGCATCTTTCTTTGTACAGTCCACCAGGATCATACAAAATTCATCTCCACCGATCCGGGCAAAAATATCACCCTTACGTATATGACTTTTGACTGTATGTACAAAATATCTCAGATACCAGTCACCTTCACCATGCCCATAATTATCATTTACGTATTTCAGATGATCCAGATCACAGTAGCAGAATGCAAGTGCCTCGCCTGTCTTAAGCAGTTCATTTGCCTTTTCCTGGAAGAAAAATCGATTTCCGATTTTCGTCAGGGTATCCATATGTGCCTCTGCCATCAGAAGCTGGCTGTAACTCTCCGCTCGCTCAGCATGACTTTTTTCTTCTTCCGCGATTCTTTTCAGAGACTCTTCCCTCTCTCTCAACTGTTCGGTCATCGTATTAAACGCCTCGGAAAATTCTCCCAGATAAGAAACCGTCTGGGAATAATCTCCCTTCGCTACCTGTTTTGCCTGCCAGGTCAGATGATTAAGATTTGCATGGATATTCTTCAGATTCTCGCACAGGAAATTATCCCGTGCAGGCATGACTCCCGACAGATCACCCCTGGACAGAGCTGCAGAATACGCTTTCATCTCTCTTACGGCCTTGTCCAGAAACTGCAGTCCCATCCCCAGCTTCTGAAAAGGTTCATCCAGTTCATTGATATCCAGTGGCTGAACTTTCGCATCATATAATATACTTCTTAAATATTCAAATAATAATTCACAGTTTCTATCTTCCATGCAGATAACCTCTGATTCTTTCTCTTACCTTCCAGACACGCTCCGCATATTTCTGTCAGAATACATGTCTCCGCCCTGTTCAGTCACATGCATGTCAGTTTCTCATTACTCTTTCACGGTCGCATGGAACCGACATACACGGTCTCCTGTTGCCCAGCAGTCTACTTCGATCGCTGTGTACGGTTTTCCGGAATATGTAGACAAAATGCCCGAGATAAAGCCCTCATCATAATTACATACTGTTTCTCCAAGTACCGGCAATCCTGAACAGTCCGCATCCTCTGCTACTGTCAGAACGATCTTGCCACTCTCTTCATCTACATCCTCAATTCGAAGGACACCAATCTTCATATCACGCATTTTTTTCTGCAGTTCATTGACGAATGCATCCAGTGGCTGTTCCATGTTCAGCATATTTCTGGCAAAATATTCTCCTGCCATTTTTCCTGCACTGCGGAAAACTTCGACCTGCTCATCCTTGCCATAACGACGGATCAGCTCTTCCTTGAGAGAATACTCCAGCATTCTGTATACAATTACCGGAAGTTCCTCTCCCAGATTGCCACGGCTGTTTTCGTCATATTTCAAATATTCTTCAAACTGGATTGGCTTGCGTCCCTTCAGGAAAATATTTTCGTCCATAATATCCAAACCTCTTTTCTCTGTAAATTTTGTATAACTACATAATAATCTATCTGTGGTTTTATGTCAATTTAGCGTACCAACTTTACTGCAAATTTACACGTATTTATTCGCTGTGTAAAATATTCTTCTATATTATGTAAAATTTTAATGCCGTTCTTCGGGAATAATGTTATAATAGACTCACCTTAACGAATAAAAAGGAGAAATCAGATGAGAGCAACCAATCTGACCCTGCTCACCGATTTATATGAATTAACCATGATGCAGGGCTATTTCAAGAACCCGACCAATCAGACTGTAATCTTTGATATGTTCTATCGTGTCAATCCATGCGGCGGAAGCTTTGCTATCACAGCAGGTCTTGAACAGATGATTGAATATATTGAAAACCTTCATTTTACAGATGAAGATATTGAATACCTCCGTAGTCTCAATATTTTCGAAGACGATTTTCTGGAATACTTAAGATCTTTCAGATTCACCGGAGATATTTATGCGATTCCGGAAGGAACTGTTGTATTTCCGAGGGAGCCACTTGTCAAAGTTATTGCTCCGATCATGGAAGCCCAGCTTGTAGAGACCGCGATTCTGAATATCATCAACCATCAGAGTCTTATCGCTACCAAAGCTGCCAGAGTCTGCTATGCAGCCCGCGGTGATGGAATCATGGAATTCGGCCTTCGTCGTGCCCAGGGACCGGATGCCGGTATTTATGGTGCCCGTGCGGCTGTGATCGGTGGCTGTGCTGGTACTTCCAATGTTCTGACCGGTCAGATGTTCAATGTACCTGTTCTCGGAACACATGCACACAGCTGGATCATGAGCTTCCCGGACGAATACACCGCATTCAAGACCTATGCCAGGATGTACCCTAATTCCTGTACACTTCTGGTAGATACTTACGATGTGCTGAAATCCGGTGTTCCGAATGCTATCCGTGTATTTGAGGAAATGCGTGAAGAGGGTATCAAACTTACCCACTATGGTATCCGCATCGACAGTGGTGACCTGGCATACCTTTCCAAAGAAGCTTACAAGATGCTCGCTGCTGCCGGATTTGATGATGCTACGATCTCTGCATCCAGTGATCTGGATGAGTACCTGATCGACAGCCTCAAAACACAGGATGCCAAAATCAATTCCTGGGGTGTCGGAACCAATTTGATCACCAGCAAGGACAACCCTGCATTTGGTGGTGTATACAAACTTGCCGCAGTCAAAGATACAGACAGCAGCAACTTTACACCTAAGATCAAACTGTCTGAAAACACCGAAAAGGTTACAAATCCTGGCAACAAAACTGTTTACCGTATTTACAGCAAATCCACCGGCAAGATCAAGGCTGACCTGATCTGTCTGGTTGATGAAACCTTCGATCCGGAAGAAACCATGATCATCTTTGACCCGGCTGACACCTGGAAAAAGACCAAGGTTCTCGGTGGAACTTATGAGCTTCGTGAGCTTCTGGTTCCTGTTATCCGTGAGGGTAAACGTGTTTATACCTCTCCTGAAGTCATGGATCTGCGTGAATACTGCCAGAAAGAGCAGAATACACTGTGGGATGAATCCCGTCGTCTGGTAAATCCACAGAAAGTTTACGTAGACCTTTCCCAGAAACTCTATGATCTCAAGAAAAATCTTCTTGAGGAAATGAGTGAAAAGGCACTCGATTAAACTTTCCCCCGGCTACATCCTGCTTCTGTAAATGGATTCATACTCCCCTCTCATCTATCATATACTGGAAGATGAGGGGGGATTTTTATGATTACGGATTATACACGTCTTATTAATAAAAAACATCCGCTTCCTGCTGATTATATTCCTCGCGACCTGGTCGATATCGGTCTTCCATTCACCTGCGCACCTTCTGATCCACGCCGCCTTCTCGAAAAGAAAGCCGCCCACAAAGCCATGGAACTCATCACCCGTGCCGGCCAGGAAGGAATCAGTCTGTACTGTATTTCCGGTTACCGCTCCTATGCCCGCCAGAAAGAACTTTACCGGCATGATTCCTATGTTGCCGCCCCGGGAATGAGTGAACATCAGAGCGGGCTTGCCCTGGATCTGTCCTGTCCCGCCGTTAATATGGAACTCGTCGAAGCCTTTTCAGATACTCCGGAAGGCATCTGGCTTGCCCGACATGCGCCACTCTACGGATTTATCCTTCGTTATCCCGCTAATAAAGAATCCATTACAGAATACCCTTATGAACCCTGGCATATCCGTTATGTGAGCTGCCAGCTCTCTACTTACCTTGCCAAAACAGGTATGGTTCTGGAAGAATACTATGCAATCTCAAAAAAAATCGCACTATGACAGTTTAACGCGTTAATTTCCTTTATTTTTTTTATATAACGTGTTATACTGTTGTTCAGTTAAAAACGATTACTGTATTCCAGTAATAAAAAAGTACTGTTCCTGAACAATGGAACCATGGAGGAAATCTACAATGTCAATTAAAATCAATCATGAACTTCCTCTTCCGGAGGTCCTGAAAAATGAATACCCACTGAGCGACGAATTAAAAGCAGCCAAACAGCTGCGCGATGAAGAAATCCGTCGAATCTTTACCGGTGAATCAGATAAATTTGTTGTGCTGGTCGGCCCCTGCTCCGCTGACAACGAAGATACTGTCTGCGAATATGTAAGTCGTCTGAAAAAAGTTGCCGACAAAGTGTCTGATAAATTAATGATCATTCCCAGAGTATACACAAATAAACCTCGTACTACCGGAGACGGCTACAAAGGAATGCTCCATCAGCCTGATCCTGACAAAGCACCAGATCTCCTCGCCGGGATCATTGCGATCCGTAAGATGCATATCCGCGTTCTTCAGGAAACAGGTCTTTCTTCCGCTGATGAAATGCTCTATCCTGAAAACCGAAGCTATCTGGACGATGTCCTCTCCTATGAAGCGATTGGAGCACGTTCTGTAGAAAACCAGCAGCACCGTCTGACCGCAAGTGGTATGGATATCCCGGTAGGTATGAAAAACCCAACCAGTGGCGACCTGTCCGTTATGCTGAACTCCGTCATCGCAGCACAGCATCCGCACCATTTCATTTATCGTGGATGTGATGTTGAAACAAGCGGCAATCCTCTGGCACACACCATCCTTCGTGGCGGTGTCAACAAATATGGTCAGACAATCCCTAATTATCATTATGAGGATCTGATGCGGCTTTATGACTTATACAGCAAAAAAAATCTCAAAAATCCTGCCGTGATCGTAGACGTCAATCATTCCAACTCCGGCAAGCAGTACAAAGAACAGATCCGTATTGTCAGCGAGGTTCTTCACAGCCGCAATTACAACCCAGACGTTAAAAAACTGGTCAAGGGTGTCATGATTGAAAGTTATCTTCTGGAAGGCCGCCAAGATATCAGTGATCATATGACTCCGGGCTGTTCCATTACCGATCCATGCCTTGGATGGGAAGATACCGAGCGCCTGATCTATGATATTGCTGATAAATGCTGATAAATTTTATACTTCATTAAAATAACAATGCAAAACAAAAATCCGGGAGTCTTCTCTTTATAAGAAAACTTCCGGATCTGTTTTTTGTTTCAAACTTATTGTTTTTACTGCTCCATCTGCCGCCCCAGAAATCCTGCTGCCGTCTTTACAAGCATCTGTTCTGAATTTCCAAATCGTTCACCCGTTCCCTTTCCAATCAATGCCACCGAACCAATAGCATCTCCTGCACACAGAATCGGCTGTACGATCAGTTCCGATGACTGCTCTTTCTGATTTTCCACAAGCGGAAGCGTTTTTCTCTCCCCTGCATGGAAACATTTCATTTCTCTCTCTGCGATCAGCCGGTCCAGTTCCCTGCTGATCACTTTTCCCATCAGTTCTTTGCTTCCCTGTCCGGATGCTGCCACCACCTGGTCATGATCTGTGATACAGGCCACCATACCCGTAGTCTGGGATAATGATTCTGCATACTCTTTTGCAAAGATGCTCAGTTCTCCGATCGGAGAATATTTCTTCAAAATCACTTCTCCCTCTTTATCCGTAAAAATCTCCAGAGGGGTTCCTTCTTTGATCCGCAGCGTACGCCGAATTTCCTTGGGAATAACAACTCTTCCAAGATCATCGATGCGGCGGACAATTCCTGTCGCTTTCATGTGCTTTGTATTCCTCCTGTTGTTTTTCCGTATTTTATATCCCTGCCTGTTAAAATTTCCATATCAGGCGATGTATGGTTATTATATGGAAAAACAACTGGATTATGTACATAATCATCCGCAGAATTTTTTCATCATATTTCTGCCCCTACTCTTTTTAACTGTAAAAATCTCGGATCGTCTGCAAAGCTTTCGGATTGATCTCTCCCGGAACCGCTTCTGGCCTTGCCAGATAGAAGCCCTGAAGAATATCCACTTCAAGTTCCAGTACTTTACGGATTTCTTCCGGTGTTTCCAGTCCCTCCGCTACGATTTTCATACCACGCTTATGTGCGTAAGCAACAATATTTTCCACAATCTGCTGCTTATCAGGATCCGTATCAATATCCCTGATAATCGAAAGATCCACTTTGATATATTTTGGTGCCAGATCCAGCAGGCTCTTTTCATTGCTATAGCCGCTTCCATAATCATCCAGTGCAAATACTCCGGAAAATCCTGGTGCCCGTTTCTTATGTTCCAATGCATGATAGTCCAGAGATTCCTCTTCTGTGATCTCAATGACCATCTGCTCCTGTAAACTTCCAAAACGTCTTGCAAATTCAATTTCATCCTTTTCTTCCATGTGCTGACTGGCAATAGAGTTGAGAAACAGCAATGCATCTCCTTTTATTTTGTTCTTTTCTTTGAGTTCCATAAATCTTCCGGTTGCATGGAACATTGTCATTCGCTCAATCTCGCGAAGTGCACCTTCTTCACGCGCGATCTTCATAACTACATCCGGTCTCTTCAGAATTGGAAGATCTGACCGCATCAGAGCCTCATACGCCTCAATTTCTCCGGTACGCGCTGATATAAGCGGCTGGAAATAATAAGTAACCAGCTCTTCGTCCACAAAACGGTGAAATTCTTTTCGGATCTGACTGTCACGGAACTGTTCATCATAAATATCCTGATCAAACTCTGCAATCCTGCCCTTTTCGGATCTTTTCACCTGATACATGGCAAAATCCGCATGTTTTCTCATTGCTCCCAGGCTGTTGCTGTCTTCCGGATACCAGGCAATACCACCCGAAATACTGAGATGAAATTCCTGTCCATTTGGAAGACGGATAATTTTTCTGTCAATCGTCTTCTTCAACTTATTGATTGCTTCTCGAATCTCATTCTGACTCTCATATCCATAAAACAGAAGATTAAATTCATCTCCTGAAATATGCGCACTCAATGTACCTTTCGGTGTTCCCTCCTCCAGACAGAGCCCTGCCTGTCGAATATACTCATCGCCCCAGTCATGACCAAATGTATCATTGGTATACTTAAGATTATCCAGATCCATCATGATAAAAGCAGCATGTCTGATTTCTTCCGGTCTGCTGAAAATATCTTCACTTTCTCTTTTAAATGCCCGTCGATTATACAATCCTGTCAGCGCATCATAATCTCTCTCATGTTCAATACGAAGGCGCTCCATCATAGATACAGTAATGTCTTCTACCAGACCAATCTGTACCCACTCTTCTCTTTTTATCTCCATTCTCACATAACGAATACCCTTTTTCGGAAGACGAATACAATAGACATTCGTATTTTCCGATTCGGATTTGTAAAAATGGCTGTTCATAAATTCCTTCAGGATCTTTCGAAATTCCTCCAGCTCAAAGGATGCATTCGCATTCAACGGAATTCCAAGCATTGAAAAAAAGTTTTCCGTATAGTATACACTCCCTGTATCAAACCGAAGCTCATAACCACCAATCTCCACGCTTGCCATTTCCATGATACGAAGGAACTTTGTTGACGTATTCAAAACATCTCTGCTCAGGCTGGTAATTGCCGTAGAAAACTGGTCCAGTTCCCGAATTCCGGTCTCCGACAGTTTCGGAATCGCATTTCTGCTTTCCTGTGCAGCAGAAACTTCGTCCGACAATCTGGATACCGGTTTTGCCAGACGACGACTTACAATAAAACTGCTCGCCAGTCCAACCAGAAGCGTCGCCAGAATCGTCAGCTTCAAAAGCCACATGATATGATTTGTAAATGCATAAAGATTCTTGTCCTGAACAATTCCGATCAGTATCCACTGCTCATCCGAAAACGGGGCATTCTTGTTGTACAGATTTAATTGATATGCAGAAGCAACATAATTTTCATTCCAGATTTCAGTTTCATAAAGATTTTTCTCTGTACGTGTCATTTCAATCGGCTCATCTGAAAGACCGAGCCATTTATTTGTCTTCGAAGAAGAATTTACCACTTTTACAGAGATTTTCTCGTCTTTAAGAGTACCTTCTGTTTCTGCCAGCAGATATGTTCCCGTACTGTTATTCTGCAGTTCCTCATAAGGAATCATATCCTGCAAATAACTGAGCATCATTTCCACTCCAACAACGCCATAAACAGTGCCATCCGAAAGAATAAGCGGTATGGAATACGCAATAACCGGACGGTCGTCTCCCTCAAGTGTATAAGATGCCGGAGTCCAGTGCCCATAATCTGGACTGTTCAGTTTTTCTGTATCTTTATAGGCAGTCTCAAAAACAGGGTACAGGATTCCTTTATTTCCATATCCTTTGTACTTTATTGCCGGAGTCCATCCTTTATCCGTAGAAATACCCAGTGATTTCACAAGTCTTACCGGTGAACGTTCCAGCAAAAGATCATGATTTCTATCCGATGCGGCAGTCGTCGGATCCTGATCCCGAATATAAACACACGGCATAAGAGAATCAATTTCTCGTTCATCCAGATCCTCTGTATTCAGAATCACAAAAATACCATTCACTGATCTGTGACGCATCGTACTGATCATATTGTCACTGATATTTTCAAGAAGATCGGCACTCTGTTCCTCATCATTCACCAGATCGGCAACACTGATATTTTCTTTTGCAGTCTGATTTTCAACTGCTGTATTGATTGTTCCAGCCAGAGATGACAGATTCTGATTTTCTTCCAGTGTACTTTGCAGATAATTCTGTCTGTTCTCCACCTGTTTCTTCATAATATCCACAGCATTACGATTCAGCTGCGTTCCCACATTTCCGATATACAATGTTCCCAACAGAAGAAGCACTTCTATCCCAAGAACGATCAGCATCGCCGCAAATATAAATTGAAAAATCGATTTTCCCTGTTTCTTATGCTGCCTCATACAGAGAATTCCTCACTTTCTGTGATCAGTTACAGTTATCGTCAGCTTTCAGTCCTCACAAGCCTGCAGCTTGGTCAGTATCTCCTCATACCAGCTGTCAAAGTAATCATCGGAAACGAAGTCTGCCACAGCTTCTTCCATACTTTCGCCCTCGCTGATCCGCTCTTCTACAGTCTGTCTGTCAGCATCCGCAAGGTCATTCATCTCATATTCAAGAAGTGCACGGGAATCCTGTGCGCCCTTAAAAGATGGTGTGGTATATAATTCATTATTATTGATTGTTTCTACAGCTTTTGTAAGTATGTCATCCATAGACTTGGAAAGTTCTGTTCCACTCTTACGGATCTCAACCATATCTGTCGCTTCTTTAGTGACTGGTAAATATCCGGAACCTACAGAAAATCCTGTATTATTTTCAGGCTCTGTAATCCACTTCAGGAATTCTACACTTGCCTTGATCTCATCTTCAGAACCTTTTGTCACAACCATTCCTGCCCCCTGCTGCACTGCCCATTTCTCTCCATCAGCAAATTCCGGTGCCGGAAGTACTTCCAGTTCAATATCATGTGATTCTGTTTCACTGGTCATAACCTGCTTCGGAAAGAAGGTTGCACTTGAAGTGGAACCTGCATATGCAAGAATGTTTCCTGTCTTGATATCATCACTGCGGAATCTTCCTGATGCCGCAAAATAACCCTTTACATAAGGAACATAGTAGTTGTCCCAAAGCTTGCGCACAACATCCTTATCAAAATTAAGCTTCATTTTGCCATTCTCAACTTCAAACAGATTTCCACCTAACTGTCTTGCTCCTACAAGCATATAATTGGCCATGGCATCACGTCCAAATAATGCTTTTCCATCATCCGGCTCTTCAGTCTGTTCATCCGTCCAGTTATAATATTTCTCTGCGGTCTCTACCAGCCCCTCTACGGTCTCAAGATCTGCTTCCGTCGCACCTGTCGCATCTGCAAATTTCTGCCAATCTGTTTTATTCAGAAAAAGAAGTTCTGTAGATTTCGCAACAGGAAAAATCTTGATACTTCCGTCTCCTGAGAAGTCACCTTCCTTCAGATACGCATCAATATATGCATCTTTCTCCTCATCCGTAAGATAGCCGCTAAGGTCTACAAGTTCTCCCATCTCATCCAGCTTATATGCCGTATCCGCATAAGCAGAAAAAATATTTGGCATATCAGACGCTCCGACCTTTTCTTCAGCAGCATCCATAACATTTGTTTCCAGTTCATTGACACTTCCCTGACTGGAACTCTCAACTATTATATTTTTTTCTTTTCCGACAGAATCATTGAATGAATTTACCAGGTCATTGAATGCATCCAACTGCTCTCCACTGTAATAAGTCCAAACTGTCAGGGTAACCGGTTCTGCGTTTTTCGTTCCTCCGACTGTACATCCTGTAAGTGTCCCTGCAAGCATTGCAGCCCCTGTAAAATATGCAATCATTTTCTTTTTATTCATAAATTTTCTCCTTCTGTCAGACATTTCTACATATTCATTTTTATGCTATTACGTATAATTATACCATTTTGAAAACAGTACTTCAATAAACGGTACTGTTTTGGCATATAATTGTTTGCAGAAACCTAAACTATTATATTTATATAAAATTTAGTGATACCCCTTTACTTTTATGTACATTTGCAGTATAGTTTCAATATACTTGTTACGTAGTATTGATTACTACATTATGTGTTTTTAATTATTTTCAGGAGGCATGATTATGAAACTCAGATTAAAAGACCCATGGAGTGCCATCACACACGGCATCGCCGTTCTTCTGGCTGCTGCAGGCGCAGCACCTTTACTCATAAAAGCCGCATCCGGAGAAAACGCTCCTCTTCACATTGCAGCACTTGCCATATTTATTCTCACAATGATTCTTCTATACACCGCAAGTACCGTTTATCATTCTGTTGACTCCACAGAAAAAGTCAATCGTCGGCTGAGAAAAATGGATCACATGATGATCTTCGTCATGATTGCAGGAAGTTACACACCAATATGCCTGATTGCTCTCCATAACCGAATTGGCTATATTCTCTGTGCGCTGGTCTGGGGAATTGCGGTTCTTGGCATGCTTCTTAAGGGGCTGTGGATTACCTGCCCGAAATGGCTTTCTTCTGTACTCTATATTGGTATGGGATGGCTTTGTGTCCTTGCTTTTGTACCAATTTTTCACTCTCTGCCACGGGCAGGTTTTGGATGGCTGCTTGCAGGAGGCATTATTTATACGATCGGCGGTGTGATCTACGGACTGAAACTTCCCTTATTCAATGCCAGACATCAGAACTTTGGTTCTCACGAGATTTTTCATGTTTTTATCATGTTGGGAAGTGCCTGCCACTTTATCTTAATGTACTGCTTCATCTCTACCCTGCCAGTCTGATGGCAGGGTACTTTATTTGTCTGATTTCCCAAATACTTCCATGCTACTTTTCTTCCATATAAAAATCTATCAGCTTCAGCTTTTCCTTTCTCGTCAGCTGTTTGATTGCATACTCTCTGCTCATCGCTTCCTCTTTGGTTGCATACCCTTCATAGTACACAAGCTTTACCGGCCTTTTGGCCCGGGTATATTTTGCACCAGCCTTTCCCTCATTATGTGCTTTCAGACGGTTCTGCACACTGGTTGTCCATCCTGTATAAAGTGTTCCATCCACACACTCCACCATATATGTATAGTTCATAAAGTTCCTCTTTCTGTCTGTTTTATGTCTGTTGCTCAGCACTTCTATGTAAAGAACAGCTGCCCGGATCCAGATTCCTGCACAGCCATTCTTTTTTCTATAAAAAGCAGTCGGTTACAGACAGGTATTTTTCTCACAAAAACAGCAGGTAGGAGAAGACCGACTGCGGATTTTTTATTCCCACCTGCTTTATTATACGTTTTGATCTTATTTTTGTGAATAGTTCACGGAAGATATGCGATTGGATCTATTGCTTCTCCATTTTTCTTCATTGCAAAATACAGATTACTGCCTTCTTCACTATAATACTTTGTCGGTGCTGCTACATAACCAATTACAGTTCCTTTTTCTACACGGTCGCCTTCCTGGACAGTCAGATCTTTAAGCTGTCCATAAACGGCCTGATATCCACTCCCAATTTCCATCGTTACTGTTGTTCCTGTCTGTGCCCGGTCCTCGATTGAATAAACCGTACCCTCGACAGATGCCAGTACCGGGGCACCTTCAACTGCCTGCACAGCAATCGCCGGATTCAGTTTGTACTGATCCAGTGTCGGAAAATAAATTGTCTGATCCATATTATAATCAAGAAGAAGCGTTCCATTGACCGGCCATTCCATCAGTGTATCCTCTGAGAAACTCAGTTTGGGCTGTGCCTGTACACCGGCAGATACATCGACGGTATCTGTTTCTGTATCAGCTGCATTTTCTGCAGTCAACATAGTATCTGCTTTTTCTTCTGTTACTGTATCTGTACTTGTACTCTCTCTGGAAGCAGTCGCCTCTGTCTCTGTCGTTTCTGGTACTGCATCTACCTGGTTATCCGTTTCTGCTTCCACAAGAGTGGTTCCTGCATCTACTGCATTTTCTTCTTTTTGTTCCAGATCCGCCTCCATGCCTTCATCATAATAAGACGGTGCCTTTTCCTGAATTTGTTCTTCCGGTCTGGAAGTTCCCAGTTGATAAGCCCCGATACCCGCTGCAGCCAGAACTGCCAGGAGTGCCGTATTTGCTACATATTTTGCAACTCTGCTTTTTGTCATATTCTTTTCACCTCTGCTCATAATCCTTTCGGTATTAATAGGGTGTCCGGAATATGTAAAAATATTCAGTTCTCTTTAAGATTTACGGCGTCGATCAGAGATATCTCCATTAACGGAAAATATGTATACAAAATTTCCTGCCAGTTTTTGCCTTCTTTTGCCAGTTCATTTCCACCATACTGTGAAAATCCCAGACCGTGACCTTTTCCACGGCTTAAAAACCGAACCTGCCCTGTCATTCTCTGGATTGAAAAATCAGAAGAAGCAATTCCCATACCCAAGACAAAAGTTTCTGCTTCCAAAATATTCTCATCTGCTTTCAGACTTATCACATATCCGCTTTTATCTCTTTCTGCAATCTTCAGTTGTTCAGGAAGCTGTTGCTCCGCAATATACGTACTTGTCAGGTATTCTGTAGATTCTTTATCCGCACTGCTGTCTACTGACTCAAGATAAGCAAACTGTGAATCGTGAAATGCCTCTTCTCCATCTCTGGTCTTTCCACTGCTGATTTCATGATATGGTACAGGTCTCAGTTCCCCCTCATAAGTGAGTACCTGCCCCTTTGTCTCTTCTGCCGCCTTTTCATATTTTTTATCTGTTTCCTTCCAGAATTCTTTTTTTGTTTTTATACTCTGTTGCAGTTCTTTAAAAAAAAGATATTCATTTCCCTCTCTCACTTTTCGATACAGATTACTTCTTGCAATGACCGCCTGTGCAGCCAGCGTCTCAGCTTCATATTTCGCCGAAATCTGTGTTTCCAGTACAAGTGGCAAAAGAGCTTCAGGTTCTACTTTTCGGTTCAGAACAACTAAATCCATGCCATTAAGAAACATTGTCGCCACATAAGGAAAAAGCAGACTTATTCCTATATACATTAAATACTTTCGGATTCTCATACTTACGACCTTTATGTACTTTATCCTACTATATGAACTTTCTTTTCTTTTTATAAGTACATGCTGCATCATTTGCCTGTTTTGACACATTACCTTATCCATTATATAATGGATAAAAAATCTGGAGGGAACACTATATGATTGCAATTTATCTTGCACCCGTTTATCTACTCCTGAATTTGTATATTCTCAGGTGGGCCTATCTGTGGATGGGAACGTGTCACAGTATTCTCCGGACACTGACATTTCGTGTAATATTTGCTATTATCTATATACTCCTGTCAACCAGCCTTCTGTCCGGATTTCTGATCAAAAAGCCTCGTTCACTGCATCAGTTGCTCAAAATTACCAGTAATTATTTTCTCGGCATCTTTTTGTATATCCTGATGATCGTACTGGCAGCAGATCTCGGACGCCTTCTATTTAAATATGCATTCCATGCATCCTGGATTCATTCTCGAATGGCTTTTACTGTTACAGGTGCCATATGTACGGTTCTTATTATTACATTGAGTGCCCGTGGAATCTTTCATGCCAAATACATTAAAACAACACCATATGATGTCACCATTGAAAAACAGATTCCTGGAAAAAACTCTTTACGGATCATTCTTTTGGCTGACACACACTTTGGCTACAATGCAGGCGTTCTTCATGCCAGGGAACTTGTTCGCAAAATAAATAAGCAGCAGCCCGATCTTGTCTGTATTGCAGGAGATATTTTCGATAATGAATACGATGCTATCCGAGACCCTGAAAGACTTCAAAAAGTACTTCGCGGAATAAAATCCACCTACGGAGTCTACGCCTGTTGGGGAAATCATGATCTGAATGAAGAAATCCTTGCCGGTTTTACTTTTAAGCATAAAGGCGAAGATACTGCTGAAGTTAAAGATCCCCGTATGAAAGAATTTCTGGAAGCTTCTGACATTCACATACTCGAGGATGAAGCTGTGCTGATCAACAACAGTTTCTACGTAATTGGCCGAAAGGATGCTTCACTCATCGAAAAAATACATGAAACAAGAAAAGCTCCCGCCCAGCTTACTAAAGAACTGGACAGGAGCAAACCTATCATTGTAATCGATCATCAGCCAAAAGAACTTCAGGAGCTTGCTGATGCTGGTGTGGATCTCGATCTGTGCGGACATACGCATGACGGACAGACATTCCCCGGAAACTTTACCATCAGACTGATGTGGGAGAATCCATGCGGCCTGCTAACTAAGGACGCCATGACTAATATTACAACTTCCGGTGCCGGTGTCTGGGGACCAGCCATGCGAATTGGCACGGACTGCGAAATCTGTAGCATTGATCTTCACTTCAAATAATTACAAACTGAATATTTACGTGCTGCTAAAAGCTGTTTTCTTATTTCTATATAACAGGGAAGCAGCTTTTCTGTCGCCCGGACCCTGCAGCCAGAAAAAAAGTTTTTTCCACAAGCGGTTACGCTTCAGGTAACCGCTTATCCACAATCCACGCACTTTATCCATACATCTGTGTGCAAATCTGTCTGCTCTGCGAGTATTCTCTGTGGATAACGTTTCCACTCCAACTTTTCCATCTACTATTACAGATGTTGCATTTTTTCCGGGAACCATACTTACCATAAGACAAATGACCGCGGTTATCAGCATATGAAAACACTCTCGCATTTTCTTCACAATGATCCTCCTTCTATTTTACAACCAGACAGTAAGCATCCACCTCTGCTAAACTCCTTTTCTCTGCTTACCAACTTACCTCCTGCATGTCCAGCATCAGGACTGCGCACTTCCTACTACTACACATACATTCAAGAATGCCAGAGGCTATGTCAAATGGGTACCTTCTCCCATTTAATATAATATATGCAATACAACTTCCATATAGACCACATTTCATGCGGCTTTCCAGACACAAAAAAAGCACTACCATAACGATAGTGCCTTTAAAATCATGAGACATCGGGGATTCGAACCCCGGACAACTTGATTAAAAGTCAAGTGCTCTACCAACTGAGCTAATATCCCATATGCAGTTTTGCATCACTCTACAATATCTTGCAGAGTAAATGCCCAGAGCCGGAATCGAACCAGCGACACGAGGATTTTCAGTCCTCTGCTCTACCAACTGAGCTATCTGGGCAAAATAGCGGGAACAGGATTTGAACCTGTGACCTTCGGGTTATGAGCCCGACGAGCTTCCAGACTGCTCCACCCCGCGATAATTATGAAATTGAAAGCCGATGATCGGACTCGAACCGATAACCTGCTGATTACAAATCAGCTGCTCTGCCAATTGAGCCACATCGGCTTAGCCAATGATAAGGCTTAGTGGGTGGAGAAGGATTCGAACCTTCGAAGGCGGTGCCAACAGATTTACAGTCTGCCCCCTTTGGCCACTCGGGAATCCACCCATGGTTTATATGGGACCTATAGGGCTCGAACCTATGACCCTCTGCTTGTAAGGCAGATGCTCTCCCAGCTGAGCTAAGATCCCACATATTTAATTAGTATACATACCTTTTGGTATGAACGACCCAGATGAGACTCGAACTCACGACCTCCGCCGTGACAGGGCGGCGCTCTAACCAACTGAGCCACTGGGCCTTGCAAATTTCTTTGCTATAGAAGATGTATCACACCTTCAAAACTACATACATGTTGACAATCAACTGAATCTTTATGACCATGCTTTTTGGTCAAGCCCTCACCCTATTAGTAGCAGTCAGCTCCATGTGTTGCCACACTTCCACCCCTGCCCTATCGACCTCGTCGTCTTCAAGGGGGTTTACTCCTTTCGGATGGGATATCTCATCTTGAGGGGGGCTTCACGCTTAGATGCCTTCAGCGTTTATCCCTT
>NZ_JAHLQA010000008.1 GCF_018918125.1 Blautia sp. MSJ-19 | reverse complement strand
AGCCATTTGTGAATCCTCCTTGGTAATTTTGTTTGTGGTGAACTTATTATACCTAAAGGGAGAGCATTTGGCTCTATTTATTTTTAATATTCAATTTACACCATTATACGGGCATAACCCCAAATGAATGGTGCCTGACATCGAAAAAAACCTTTCCTCCATAATCGATGCCGTCTGCCAGTTAAATCAATAGAATCTGGCATCGGATTTCTTGATCTTTTTATAATCGATGCTCCCTGCTGCTTAAATCAATCGTATCGGGCATTGAGATTCTTCTTTTTTCTATAATTCGAAGGCGAAAATGTTATAAATTTAACGTTTTATTTAGCGAAATCTTTACTTGTACATTAGAAATTATGTGTTAGAATAAAGGTGTATTTTTTAGGAAAAAAGTAGGAGGAAATTTATGCGCAAAACAAAGATTATCTGTACCCTTGGTCCGTCTACTGATAAGGACGGTGTTCTGGAAGAACTCGTCAAAGAAGGCATGAACGTAGCACGTTTTAACTTCTCTCATGGCTTACATGACGAACAGAAAGGTCGTATTGATAAATTAAAAGAAATTCGTACACGTCTTGGTAAACCGGTAGCTGCGCTTCTCGATACAAAAGGCCCTGAAATTCGTATCCGCGAATTCGAAAATGAAAAGGTCACACTGAAGGAAGGTCAGGAATTTACCTTAACCGCAGAAGAAATCGTAGGAAACGAGAAAATCGTTTCTGTCACCTATAAAGAATTATACAAGGATGTCAAACCAGGCAACAATATTCTGATCGATGATGGTCTGATCGGACTTGAAGTCAAGAAAATCAAAGGTCAGGACATTGTCTGTAAAGTAGTAAACGGTGGCGTTCTTGGTAACAAGAAAGGTGTCAATCTCCCTGGTGTAGAAGTAAACATGCCGTTTATCAGCCCAAAAGATCATGACGATATCCTCTTCGGTATCAAAGAAGGCTATGATTTTATCGCCGCATCTTTCACCAGAACTGCAGCCGATGTCAAAGAAATCCGTGACATTCTTGAGAAAAACGGTGGACAGGACATCAAGATCATCGCCAAGATTGAGAACCAGCAGGGTGTTGACAACATCGACAGCATCATCGAAGCTGCTGACGGTATCATGATTGCCCGTGGTGACATGGGTGTTGAGATCCCGCTTGAGGATGTTCCGGTTATCCAGAAAGATATCATCGGTAAGGTATACAGTGCCGGTAAGCAGGTTATCACAGCTACTCAGATGCTTGATTCCATGATCAAAAACCCACGTCCGACCCGTGCCGAGACCACTGACGTTGCCAACGCGATCTATCAGGGAACCAGTGCAATCATGCTTTCCGGTGAAACTGCTGCCGGCAAATACCCAATTGAAGCACTCAAAACTATGGTTAAGATCGCAGTCCGTACAGAAGCTGATGTTGATTACAACAAACAGTTCAGTACTTCTTCCAAGGATCACGCAGAGAACGTAACTACCGCTATTTCTCATGCTACCTGCATGACAGCGATCGACCTGAACGCCAAAGCCATCATCGCAGTTACACGTTCCGGTAATACTGCACGTATGGTTTCCAAATATCGTCCAGGATGCCCGATCATCGCATGCACTCCGGATGAACGCATCTGGCGTCAGCTGAACCTGGTTTGGGGTGTTACTCCACTTCTGACCAAAGAAGAATACAGCATGGAGATCCTTCTCCTTCACGCTACAGAGGCGGCCGAAGAAGGCGGCTACGTCAAAGAAGGCGACGTTGTTGTTCTTACTGTCGGTGTTCCACTTGGACGTTCCGGTAATACCAACCTGCTTAAAGCAACTGTTGTTGGTGAATATTAAGCTACATTTACAGCAACCGTATCAAATCTGTAAAATTGTATACAAAAATGAACAAGGTCATTATCTCCCATTTCGGGTGATAATGACCTGTTTTTTACATATTTCGTGATTAATTTCACAATTTTTCAGCTACATTTTTACAGTCAAACGGCATTTCGTGAATACAATATATCCATTTTATTTCTTATAGATTGTGATTACGATCGGTTCCTGATCCTCATCTCCATACGGCTGAATCCAGTATAATTCTTCATCCGGATTCTTCTTATCTGACTCCGCCTTTTCTTCTGCATATGCAAGTTCCAGATATGGCTTATTTCCATTTACATCAGTTAAAATAATCTGATTGTCCTTACCGGAAATCTTTTCATCTTTATTCACAGAAAGTTTCTGAAATGTCTTGCTGATCGTACATGTTCCGCCTGTAGATGTTGTCAGAATCAGTTCTTTTTCTGTATCAGAAATCTTTGTAATATACAATGTTTTGCCATTTTCTGTAAGTGTTACGACCACTCTTCCCTCTTCCATATGAAGACGCATTCCAAGCTCAGTCGCCATTTTCTTTGCGCTCAGAGTAATCCTGCAATTCTTCGGATCTTTTTTATCCATAATCGAAATCGAATGAAGTTTCTTATTCTCACTCGTCAGTGAAAATCCATTTCTGATCTCTTCAATCTCTGTAGAAACAGCCAGATCTGTGATATTTCCTGCATCATCTTTTTTAATTTCTGTTGTACCACCCGGAACAGTCATCCCCGTAACTTCTTCTGTCTCTGTCGGACCATCCGCATCTTCTTTTACAATGCTGATTGTACCGACTGCTGTTTCCGGATCATACTCTGTAGTAATGACTGTAGATGTAGAAGATGCATACGTTGCATACTCTTCGTCAATATCCTCATCCGGAAGATCTTCATCTACATCACTTTTAGCTTCAGAACTGTCACTGTCCTCTGAGTCTGGTTTCCTGTCTGGATCAGTTTCTGAATCTTCTGCTTTATCATTGTCTGTCTTCTCATTTTCTTTTGTATCAGAATCATCTGTTTTATCCTTATCTGCAGACTCATCATTCGGATCTTTTATCGGAATTTCCACAATCTCTTCGTACTCACAACCCTCTCGCTGACATTTGTAAGTAATACTGCCCGGTTTATCCGCAGTCGCTTCTTCCATAGAAATTTCCTTCAGATCATGACCAAGTGCATCCGTCTCATCTCTCTTTTCTTCATAAGAACATCCGTCTTCCTTACATTTGTATACAGAATATCCTTTTTCCGTACAGGTCGGTAAAACCATCATATTTTCTATAAGTTCATGATTCCCCTCATTGCACAGTGCAGGCACATGTTCTTCCTTATCATCACTTTTTTCTTTCTCAGTATTCTGTTCTTCTTTAACACTGGGAGCCTTCTCAGATACAGCCTCATCCGCCTTTACAGCCAACGCTGAGTTTCCCGTTACAGCCATTGCAATCGCAACTGCCAGAAACATCGCCCATTTGTTTTTCTTTCTCATATGTATACTCTCCTTTCTGTCGAATACAGGATTTATATAGTAAGTTCATCTTAACATTCTTTCGGTATACCGACATAAAGTGAGACCAAAACGGGCCATTATCCACGATTCCTTTCGGTATACCGAAGATAATAGCCCTTTTTATTCATTCAGTATTTTATTTTCAAAATTCCGGTCCGTTTATTTCGCAGCCAGATCTTTAATTACTTCTCCGGCAATGATCAGCCCGACAACCGATGGAACGAATGCCGTAGATCCCGGAATATCACGACGTTCTGTGCACTTATGTGCCGCTCCCGGAGGACAGATGCAGTGAGACCGACAGCTTATAGACATATCTTCAATCGGACGAGTCGGTTTTTCCTGCGAATATACAACTTTCAGTTTCTTAACTCCACGTTTTTTGAGTTCACGACGCATAACTTTTGCCAGAGGGCATACGGAAGTCTTGTAGATATCCGCTACCTGAAATGCGGTTGGATCAAGCTTATTTCCAGCCCCCATACTGCTGATGATCGGAACGCCGGCTTCTTTGGCTTCCATGACAAGCTGAATTTTTGCCGTCACTGTATCGACTGCGTCTACCACATAATCATACTGCGAAAAATCAAATTCATCTTTTGTCTCCGGCAGATAAAAGCATTTATGAACATTAACTTCTGCCTTCGGATTAATGTCAAGAATTCGATCTTTCATAACATCTACTTTGTATTTTCCAACCGTGCTTCTTGTCGCGATGATCTGGCGGTTCAGATTAGTCAGACACACTTTGTCATCATCGATCAGCTCAAGTGCACCGACACCACTTCGAACAAGTGCCTCTACCGTATAACCGCCAACTCCACCAATTCCAAATACGGCAACTCTGGAACCAGCCAGCTTCTCCATTGCTTCTTTGCCAAAAAGCAGCTGTGTTCTGGAAAACTGATTCAGCATTATTTAATCTCCTTTTCTTTTTCATCCAGCGTTTCATTCATACTTCCGGTACGATAGCCCAGAAGATCCAAAGTCACATAATCAAATCCATATTCTTTAAGCTGGTTTGCAATTCTGGTTCGGTTTTCTTCCTCTACGATCTTGCTGATTTCATCCGGAAGCACTTCAATTCTGGCAATATTTCCATGAATACGAACACGTACCTGGTGGAATCCCATATCCAGAAGAAGCTGTTCTGCTTTGTCTACCATGCCCAGCTTTTTCTCACTGATCGTTTCTCCATATACAAAACGTGATGAAAGACATGCAAAGGACTGCTTGTCCCATGTCGGAAGCCCCATTTCTTTGGACAACTCACGAATCTCTTCTTTATAAAGTTCTGCCTGACGAAGCGGACTGCTGACCCCAAGTTCTTTGACCGCGATCAGACCCGGGCGATAATCTCCGTTATCATCCATATTAGATCCTTCTGCAACTGCGTTCATACCATTCTGTCTGGCAATATCCCATATTTTCTCAAACAGCTCATGCTTGCACAGATAGCAACGGTTTTTCGGATTCTGCCGGAATCCGTCGATATCCAGCTCTTCGGATTTACAGATGATATGGCGAACACCATTTTTCTCACAAAATTCCTTTGCTTCTTTTAATTCTCTTCCCGGAAAAGAACAGGAACTGGCTGTGACCGCAATCACATTGTCACTTCCAAGCGCTTCCAATGCCGCTTTCAGCAGAAATGTGGAATCAACGCCACTTGAAAAAGCAACCGCCACACTTCCCATATCTTTCAGATTCTGCTGTAATACTTTATATTTATCATGAAGATTCACTGTCATACACTCCTTTTTAACCTAGTAATCTAGTGTGTATTATAGCATACCGGCATGGAGCGTACAATATACAATTCCTTTGAAACGAAGGAATATATGCAACATACCTCCCATTTTCCTTCCAAAAAATAGAGGGGCATGCCTCACAAACATGCCCCTTTATTATTTTTACTGAATAATTGCATTTTGCTGAATAAGTACCTTTCTGGTTTTTGCAACCAGGCTTTCGTAGTCTGATTTTTCCTGATACTCAGATGCCAAAACTCCTGCTGCCTGCCCTGTCGCAATACACGTAACTGAAATCCTGCAGGACGCATTCGCCTCAAATGTTGAACTGATGCAACGACCTCCCATAAACAGATTTTTTATATGTTCTGCATACAAAGCTCCTGCCGGTATTCCATATCCTTTCAAAACACGCTCAAATTTCATCCCGCTTCCCTGCTGATGAATGTCCATAGGAAATGCTCCCATCGCAACAATATCCTGCCGTTTCTCTTCTGAAACGATATCTTGCCTGGTCAATACGTCTTTTCCCTTAATACGTCCGCTTTCCCGTACCCCGACATATCCACTCTGAAGTATTTTTGCATCTTTGAATGCAGGAATTTTCTTTTGAAAATAACGAAACAGTTCATATACCTGGCTGCATCCATCAAACTGTGCTTTACTCATCGCAAAAGCATCATATGGATCAATTCCTAATCTGGAAAAATTGAGTATCACCTCTCCCGGTACAGTTGATTCCATTAAATGCATTTCTTCTCTTCGCAGACTTAACTCTCCCGCTTCGTATCCCTCGATCAGCGTCCTAGAAAATCCCCACAAATGCAGAAATTCCGCCTCAAGATCCAGTTCAGCATTAAAAGAAGTAAACTCATCCATATGCATACGCACATATTCTCTTAACTTTTGTTTATCTACATTTCCCCATTTGGTCAATACTGTAACCGGCTGACTGATACCATTTTCATCGCCAAACATAATATCACATCCGGAATAATAGCCCAGTATTCCACTTCCAGAACAGTCCACAAAAGCTTTTGCAACTACAGTAATTCTTTCCCGCTTGGTCTGTACTTCTATTTCTACAAGAACCCGATCTTCAACATATGCATTTACAAGTGTTGTTTCAAGTAAAAAATCTACCTGATATTTATTCAGCATACACAGCATCGCATATTTAACGCTTTCCGACTGATATGGAATAATTTTATTACAATATCCCGTTGTATCGTTCACATTTCCAGACTGATAATCCTGCTCTTTTATGAATTCAAACAATTCATCTGCCATTCCGCCAATGACTTTTCTCTCTGTATCATACTGAGTCATTAATGCTTCCAGAGGCCCCATCGTTACAACACCGCCCAGAAAAGTAGAACTTTCGATCAACAGTGTTTTACTCCCATTTTTTGCAGCTGCAGCTGCGGCGCATACTCCCGCAATTCCGCCTCCGACTACCACTGTATCATATGTAACGGTTTTTTTCTCCTGTTGTTCCATACGTCTTATGATCATATATATCCTCCATCAGCCAAACAGCAGCCCCGGCAGAAATGTCGTAAGCTGTGGAATAAAAGTAATTGCCAGCAATGCTCCAAACATTACGATATAAAATGGAATACTTGCTTTAACCAGCTGTTCAATATTCCTTCCGCTAATTGCACTACATACATAAAGCAAAACGCCAAACGGTGGTGTCATCAGACCGATTCCAAGGTTAAAAATCATGATTACGCCAAGTTGAAGCGGTGTAACTCCAACAGCTGCAACGATTGGAAGAATAATCGGCGTAATAATCAAAATACTACAGATCATATCCATCAATGCACCCATAACCAACAAAAGAAGATTGATCAGTAATAACAGAACAACTTTATTAGATGAAATACTCATCATAAAATTAGTAAGTTTCATCGGTATACGCAGATAAGAAACTACCCAGCCAAATGCTGATGAAACTCCGATCAGAGCCATTACCATTGCCAACGTCTTAAGACTCTTTTTAAATACACCAAACAGTTCCTTAATTGATACTGATTTATAGATAAATAACACAACAATAATTGAATATACACAGGCGATCGCTGCTGATTCTGTTGCAGTAAATACACCTGCTACTACCCCCACCACTACAATGAGGATTGTGAGAATACCCCAGATTCCATCAATAAATGCTTTGACAGCTGCCTTGGGTGAAAATTTTTCCCCTTTTGGATAATTTTTCTTTAAGGCTACAAAATAAGAAAATACCATCAGAACGATTCCAAGAAATACCCCTGGGACAATCCCCCCCATAAACATCTGTCCAACAGAAACTCCACCTGCTGCCATACAATAAATAACCATATTATGACTCGGCGGAATCAGCAAACCCTGAATTGCACTACTCATTGTAAGACCAGTAGAAAAATCTCTGTCATACCCGGATTTGTCCATCATCTCAATTTCAATTGGTCCCAGTGATGCCACATCTGCTGTCGGCGATCCTGAAATTCCTCCAAAGAACATGGATGCCAGTACATTCACCATTGCCATGCCGCCTCGCATCCATCCCACCAATGCATTGGCAAGATTTACCAGTCTGTCCGTTATACCTCCTGCCGACATGATGTCTCCCATAAGAATAAAAAACGGAACCGCCATCAGTGAAAAAGAGTTTAATCCTTTTACAGACTGCTGAGCAACTGTCATAAGCGGAACCTTCAGATATAACAATGTTAATAACGTAGAAATTCCTATCGAAAAAATAATATGATTTCCCGCAAAAATCATAATAAAAAAGCTTGCTAGAAGAATGATTGTTCCTACTGTTTCCGTTGACATAATCTCGCCCCCATTCTGTAAATCAGCATAACAGCCATAAATAATCCTCCGACACATATTGATGCATATAATACTCCCGATGAGATTCCACTTCCCGGAAGTTTTGTTCTTGAAGTCTGCATAACCAGCTTAGAGCCTTCCCAGAAAAGCATCAGACTGAAAATAATGTTTATGATTGAAAACACTGTGTCCCGGATTTTAAGTCCTTTTTCTCCAAAAAATTTGTCAAATACAGATATTCTTACATGTGTATCATCTTTAATTGCCATGCTGGCCGTAAGAAATGACATCCATACCATCAGAACTCTGGCAATTTCTTCTGACCATGTAGGCGTATAACTAAATATATATCTTCCAATTACTGCGATTGAAATAATAACTACCTGCCCACATAAACAAAGTGCACTTACACATTCAATCACCTTATAGATTCCTTCGAAAAATTTGATTCCATGTTTTTCATCTGCCTGTTCTTTCCCCATATGAATACCTCCATTGCCCCAAGAACTAAATAATTGAAACAATCCGGATGATTCAGTATATATTTCTGATTCACCCGGATTGCATTATCACAGATTATTTCTGACCATCTATAATTTCCTGAAGAAGGTCTTCATTTCCTTCTGTAAAATCTGAATAAATGCTCTGCGCTGCATCTTTCCACTCCTGTGGATTATCAGGTGTAACAAATTCCATTCCTTTTTCTTCCAGCTGCGAACGATATCCTTCTAATGCTTCGTCAGAAATCTGTTTGAAGTACGCTGCGCCTTCCTCCATAGCCTCATTGATTACTGCCTGATCTTCTTCACTTAAGCCGTTGAAAAAGTCAGAATTGATAATGATAACACTCGCTTCATACTGATGAGGCATATCTAACACATAAGACCCAACTTCATAAAAACTCATATTTAAAATTCCTTTTAAAGGATTATCTGCTCCATCAACAATTCCTGTCTGCAGAGAACTGTACAGTTCATTATAGGAAATAGGAGTTGCAGATGCACCGAGACTACTTACCATCTTTGTCGCAAGATCATTCGTCTGTACACGGATTTTTAATCCTGCAATATCTTTCAGATTTGCTACTTTTTTGTTTTTAAAGAAGAAGTAGCGTCCTGACGGCTCAAGATAACCGAGTGCTTTTACCATGGTGCCGCTCTCTTCTACCTGATCGAGAATCTTCTGCCCTACATCACTTTCCAGCACTTTATTAGCACTGTCCAGATCATCAAATACGAAAGGAAGTGCAAGAAGATTCATTGATGATACTCCTGCATCTGCAAGCCAGGATGGATTCGTTCTAGTCATCTGCATTGATCCAGACTGAACCGCGGTCAGAATATCTGTCATTTCTCCCATCTGACCTGCCGGATATACCTGAACCTCAATACGTCCATCACTCTTTTCATTAACAAGCTCTGCAAATTTGTATTCAAATTGTGTTTCAACATCATTTTCAGCCTGCACATCCGCAAGTTTAATCACAACATCCGCTGCAAAAACATTTGTTGTACACCCTGTTATTGCCAATCCTAAAGTAGTAAGTAATGCCAATCCTTTCTTCATTTGCATACTCCTTTCATGTATTTACAGAATACATTCCTTATTATAAACTATTTTTCAAATTTTTCCAATATCTTTCAGAAT
The DNA here is from genome assembly GCF_018918125.1 of Blautia sp. MSJ-19. GTDB lineage: Bacteria > Bacillota > Clostridia > Lachnospirales > Lachnospiraceae > Blautia_A. The sequence goes on along the minus strand of NZ_JAHLQA010000008.1, from coordinate 31,368 downwards.
TCCTAATGTGACATTCATTTCTTCCTCTGTCGGCGGTGCTAACGGCAATCTTGCATTTCCAAGACGAATGCCTGATACAGCTTCAATTGCCGGACGCATGATTGAGTTTGGAAGAATACGTCCATTCTGTCCTGTACTCTTGCAGAAACGATACAGCGGCTCAAAAGTCTCTTTTGCTTTTTCGTTCTCACCTGCCTCAAATGCATCAAAGATTGCACGAATTTCATGTCCAAAAATCTGAGCCCCTCCAGATACAAGCCCCATAGCTCCCTGTACAATTGTCGGAAGAAGCATTACATCATCACCATTGTAAATTGCAAAATCCGGATCTACGTCTTTTGTTGCAAGGAAGAAATCTGTAACCTGCGTCGGATTGATTCCTGCTTCATCTTTAATTCCAATGATATTTGGAATTTCCGCAAGTCTTCTGACTGTTTCAGGTTCCATGTTTACACCTACAAAAATCGGAATATTGTAAAGCATAATATTCGCTTTGGTATTTTCTGCCAGTTTCTTATAATGCAAATAAATACCTTCCTGTGTCGGTTTATTATAAAATGGAACAACTACAAGGCAGGTTTCGATTCCAAGTTCTTCTGCTTTTTTTGTAAGTGCAATCGTTTCTTTTGTACTTGCACATCCGGTTCCGGCAATCACCGGCATACGTCCTGCAGCTGCTTTTACAGCTGTTTCCATTAATTTAACTCTTTCATCAAATGTTAAGAGACTTGCTTCTCCTGTAGTTCCTGTAACAATCAGGGAATCTCCGAGTTTATTTGTAATGATATAATCAATCAGTTTTTCATACTGATCATAATCAACTTCTTCGTTTTCTCCGTAAGGTGTAATAAGCGGTACCAGAATCCTTCCATATTTTGCAACAAATTTGTTCATAAAATTTTTCCTCCTTTAAATATATTTCGTTTTACCTTTTTTTATTTTTATTCTGTAAATGCTTTTCGAATTGCTTCTTTTTCTTCTTCTGGCAGATAAGTGATCGGACTTCTGCAGTATCCACAATCACGTCCCAGACACTTCAACGCATATTTCATTCTGATCGGAAACTGATTGCCACCAAGAACCTGCCATTTTTTATATAAAGACTGCTGAATTTCAAGACCTCGTAAATGATCTCCCGTCTGAGCACATTTCCACATTTCAACTGATTCTTTAGGGAATACTGACAAGATTGCTGAAATCGCACCTTTCGCTCCCAAATCAAAACAAGAGTAAATCATGTCATCTGTAGCAGCATATACACGACCTTTTTCTCCAACTTCCATAAGATCTGCATACAATGCCTGAATTCCACCAACACTCTGCTTAATTCCCATAATATATTCTGTTTCATTCAACAGACGATGGAACAGATCCGGATATATCGTATTCTGTGGAATTACATTATATATAATTGTCGGAAGCTGAACTTCTTTAGAAATCGTGCTGTAAAAATCAAACATTCCTTCTGCATTTGGAACCAGAACATTATACGCAGTAGGTGTAACCATGATTGCATCTGCGCCTGCTTCTTTTGCAATTTTACCGGCTCTCACCGCATCTCTGGTACAAGTTCTCATTACACCGCAAACAACAGTTTTATCTGATCCTTCTTTTACATATTCTCTGGCAATTCCAATTAGTTGGATCAGCTCTTCATCTCGCAGCGTTGGACCTTCTCCGGTACTTCCACCAACACTGATTCCATCAGCTCCTGCCTCAAGGCATATTTCCATTTCTCTTCTGATCTTCTCCTCATCAATTTCACCCGTTTCTGTAAACGGAGTAACTATCGGTGGGATTATACCTTCATATTTTACACTCATGCAGCTTCTCCTCTCTTTGTCTTATTGTTATATGTTTGATTGTAGGTTTGTTTGTTTGTAGGATTGTCTTACAATTCGTATACTAGACTCTTTTTTTCATTTTGTCAATAGAAAATATCATTTCTGTCAAAACATCACTATTTTCAAATATGTTTTTATGCATTTTTCACAATTCTATTTTTATATTTTATAGTTCAAAAAAATATTGTATAATGTCCTACAATATGCTTGACATATTTTTTATTATCAAATATGATAAATAAAACTATATTTTATAATTCGTTTCACCCAAAATTGCAATAAGGAAGGGGGCCATACGTATGGAACCAATTAAACGTGTACCTCTTGTTCATCAGGTAGAAGAACGAATCAAAGATTTAATCAAAGATGAACAGTTACAACCTGGCACAAAACTGCCTACCGAAAAAGAACTTTGCACAAATCTGAATGTCAGCCGAGGAACTGTCCGAGAGGCATTTCGTTTCCTGCAGGCCAAAGGAATCGTTGAGTTAAAAACAGGAAAAGGCGCTTTTGTCGCAGAAAAGAAATCCGAAAAACCTTCTCCTGCTATAAACTGGCTTGTTGCTAATGAGAATGATCTTAGAAGTGCTTTTGAGATGCGGTATGCTATCGAACCAGTTGCTGCCAAAATGACTGCCGAAAAAATCGATGACGAGGGTATTGCCTGTCTTAACGCTATCCATCACGAATTTTGCGATGCCGCTAAAAGAAATGATGCTCATAATCTTGCTGTCATTGATGAAAAATTCCACTCAGAAATCCTTAAAAGATGTGGAAATAACCTGATGATTGATGTCATGGAGAGACTTAATTTAGGATTAAAAGATTTCAGAAATAATACTTTCTCTATCAAACAGAATGTAAAAGATACTATCGGACCTCATGAAAAAATATTAAAGGCTATTGTTGCAAAAGATTCAGCCAAAGCAGAACGTGAAATGAAAAAACATATTGTATTGATGGAAACCAATTTGACTTTAAATATTGTAACTCTTGAGGAAGAATAAGAAAAAGCTGCTACATCACTGACTTTTCAGCGCTGTAGCAGCTATTCCTGCATTATTCAAAATCGAATCTTCTGACTTCGCAGTTTTTCACTCCAAATGTGGCATATTCTTCGTTCGTCATTTCGTAGAAGTAGGACTGGATCACTCTGGAGATTCCGTTATGAGCCACAAGAATATAGGTCTTATGATCGGATTCTGCCTTGATCTCATCAAGTAAATTGTAGATTCTCTGTGCCAGATGGAGCATGGATTCTCCACCTTCATATCTGTTGGCAAACTGCTGTTTTGCCAGCTGAAATTCTTCTCCGTTACGCTCCGTGGATTCGTATTTTCCAAAATTCTGTTCAATCAGTCTTGGCTCTACCCGTGCTGGAATCCCCGTAATCTCAGAAATATGTTTCGCGGTATCTGCCGCACGCATCAACGGAGAATACAGAATCTCATCTGCCCTGATTCCCTGACGCAGGATCTCATGTCCTGTCTCGATGGCCTGTTGATGTCCCTTCTCTGTCAGTTCTATATCTGTTGCCCCGCAAATTTTATTTGCTACGTTCCAGACAGTCTGACCGTGTCTTACAAAATAAAAATGTCCCATATTTTTCTCCTGTTCATTTGTTCACTATTCTTTTCTTCATTTTATCATTTCCGAACTGTAAACGATACTTCCATTTTTTTATAATGTCATAAACTTTTATTTAATTCTGATGAGACACCGTTTTTTGAAAAAAGAGATTCCATAACACAGGATATGGTCATACTCATCTTCAAATTCTTTTGCATACATTCTTTCATCAATCTGATGTAATGCCTCATCACACTTTTGTCCCATTTCGTCCATTGAAACAGCATATTTGGCCTCAAAAACTGCCACCCGGCTATTGACTGAATCATACACGACTACATCACTTCTGCCTTCTCCATGTTCTTTATTTGATTCTACAATGTATCCCGCACCAGCAAAAATCCCGGCAAGAAAAGCATGATAAAAGTCTTCTCTGTAATCATGGTAACTGATTGTTTTTCGAAGCAGTTTATTCATTTCTTCGGTAAGGTTTTCACTGTTCTCAGCCCATACTGCTGCAAATAATTCTCTTCTGTTCCATGTCTTTGCACTGTCATCAAACCACTTCACAACTGTTGTTTCAAAAATTTCTCTGATTTCAGCATTCGGAATCTGGAGTGCCAGCATATTTTCCGGTAAGGATTTTTCCAGCTCCACATTCCTGATCTTCGTCAGATATCCGGTCACATACAGAACGCTCCAAAGATTGTCCTCTGAAGAATGCAAATAATCATACGTAAGATTCTCATCAATCTGCTGCAAAATATATCCACCGGAAAGCAGAATTTCCAGCTTCTTTGTGATACTGTTTCCTGCATATTCGATAAACGACCGAATAATTGCATTGTCACTGGTATTTCTCCAATAGCTTGCAGGTTTTGCCATTGGATTTCTTTTTAAATCATACAGATAATTCATAACATCCCAGGGACAATAAACATCAAAATCGCCAAACTGATATCCGTCATACCATTCTTTTATTTTGTCCGCTAGTCTCTGTGCATCAGCTGCAATTAAAAGTTTATCTACCTCTTTCTGTGTAAAACCGAAGCACTCATTCAGACGCGAGTCCGTGATTGTGTCCGAAACCAGATTATTTGTCCCTGTAAAAATACTTTCCTTGGCAATTTTCAGACATCCTGTAATTACTGCAAACCGGAGTGAATTATTGTCTTTAAACGCAGTGCTCATCATAATCTTAATAAGATTAAGCATCTGTGCATAATACCCATGACTGCTTGCCTTGGCAATTGGTACATCGTATTCATCCAATAGTAAAATCACTGGTTTTTTATAATACTGCTGCAACATCCGCATCAACGTATTCAACGATCTGCTTATCTGAATTTTATCTGCTTTTCCTGCTTTGAGAGCAAGAAAAATTTCCTTATCATCTATATCAACGTCTTCTGAATCAAGCAGATATGTGTATTCTTTAAACAGATTCGATATCTGTGCAGCAAGTTGTCCATACGCTTCATCAAAATCCAATCCATCAATATCTTTAAGAGTAAAAAAAATCGTTGGCCACTGATTCATCCATTCTCTGCACAGTGAAGCATCTTCTGATATTTCCAGACCCTCAAATAATTCTTTACTGTCTTTTCTGATATCAAAAAAACTTCTTAGCATACTCATTCCAAGTGTTTTTCCAAAACGTCGTGGGCGTGTGATCAGCGTAACCTCTGTTGGTTCATCTTTAAGTATTTCAGCAATTAAACTGCTTTTATCAACATAGTAAAATCCATTTTTTCTGATTTTTTCAAAATCGGAAATACCTACCGGAATATTCAAATTCGCCATATTTTTCACTCCCTTCTGTTATGATAATATCATGTCAGGACGGGACTTTACAAGTTCGGAAACCCTTTTTAATTATCCTTTCCTGCACAGATGTTCTTGTTACTCCCTGCCTGTTATACCATTGTCATGATCACAGTACCCAATGTGATCAGTACCACTCCAACAGCCGATTTCCGTGTCAACTTCTCATGGAATACGATCCAGGAGAAAGCAATCGTGACAAGAATGCTCAGCTTGTCAATCGGAACGACTACACTCGCCGGCCCTTCCTGCAATGCCCTGTAATAGCAGAGCCAGGATGCTCCGGTTGCAATTCCGGAAAGACCGATAAACAGCAGCTCTTTTTTCTCAATTTCTTTTACCTCGTGCTGCTTTCCTTTCATAAATACCATCAGCCATGCCATGACCAGCACGACCGTAGTACGGATTGCCGTTCCCAGATTGGAATCAATTCCGGAAATACCTATCTTTCCAAGGATTGCCGTCAGACTTGCAAACACAGCCGATAAGACTGCATAGATCAGCCAGCTCCCGTCTTTCTGAACATTATTTTTTGTCTCTTCTTTTCTGGTAATCATCATCATGGTTCCGATTCCGATCAGACAGACACAACCTGCTTTTGCCCAGGATAATCCCTCATGTAAAAAAATCAATGCCAGAAGGATGGTCAGAATCGTGCTCGATTTATCAATCGGTACAACCTTATTGATATCCCCTTTCTGCAATGCATGAAAATAGCAGAGCCAGGATGCCCCGGTTGCCATACCCGACAATATCAGAAACAAAAGTGTGTTTCCACTTATGTCCTTTATTCCGGACAATGTTCCTGTCACAAGCACCATCAGCCAGGAAAATAAAAGAACTACAATCGTCCTGACCGCCGTTGCCACATCAGAATCTGTTTTCTGAATTCCGCATTTTGCAAGAATTGCGGTAATTCCTGCAAAAAAAGAAGACCCTATTGCAAATAAGATCCACATATGAATCCCCCCTATATATTTTTGACATTTAGATTTACAGAGATAAACTCTCTCATTTTATTAAAAAGAGCAGGTTTTCACCCGCTCAGTTCGTTTTACTGTTCACGGAATATCATCGTTAAACAGTAACCCCTAATCTTCATCAAAGTTCGCTGCGTATATGCCCTCCGGAAGTCTCATCGTAAGAATTCCGAGATTAAATTCATGATCCATGATCGTAATGTGATATTCAAAAATCACATCATCTTCAAACTTGGACAGCAATACATAACTGCCGTTTTCTTTGCCTTCAATCTGGTCACAGATGTCTTCATAAACAGCCTGTCCGGAAATCTCTCTCGGATATCCTGCTGCCTTGATTTTTGCCTCAATTGCCTGGTATAATTCGTCCACCCGTACGTCCTCCTTTAGTATCTGACTCCAAATCCTCGTTCTTCCACATCTGCCGGAATCCTGCGTCTTCGGATATCGTCAATCTCTATATAACGGTCATTGTAAAGTGCCTGCAGAATCTTGTCAATATCTTCTTCCAGCCCCTGCAGTTCTGTCGAAACCGATCCGTCATATTCATTCCTCGCCCAGCCGGTCACGCTGTATTTCTCAGCCAGATATCTCAGTTTATAGCGAAATCCGACACCCTGAACTCGTCCATAAAAACAGATGGATTCTCTGATCTTGTGCATGTCGTTACCTCCATACACATTTTATACCTAAAAGAGAATAAAATCTACCAGAAACTCATACGACCTGATGATAATGTGTTTTCATATGGTGATGATGCATCCCGTTCCTATGACAGGTTCGCTTCATCTCCAAATCCCTCTGGATGATTCCCGAGATACTCAGTACTCCAAACAGAAAAACAGCAACACATCCCGTCATACCTGCCCACGCAAGATGACCTCCAAAATCCATATACGGATTATACCAGTCAAGAATTTTTGCTACTGCACACACAAATCCACAGATTACTGCGATATGAAATAAAACTGTTTTCATCTGTACCATCATAATCCCTCCGTTATAAAGATCCCGTCTGAAACCTGGTGTTCCGGTTTGTAGGGATGATTCACTACCTGAGCTTTGTATGTCATAAAGGAACAATGTCCCCCGTCCAGATTATAAGCAGCTTTACATCCAAGCTGTTCAAAAAGCTGTGCCATTTCCGAAGGAAACATTCCTCGGGAAGAAGGTTGTCTGCCATCAACCAGAAGCAGACAATAGTGCCCCGGTTCATAATAACCAATCGCTGTTCTCGGATGTGACTGTCTTATATAATCCCATGTATAAAAAGTTTTCTTTGCCTTTCCATTTTCATCAAGAAGACTCGGTCCGAAGATCCAGCTCTGATAAGCGCCCTGTTTAATCAGCTGCTGTACATCTATCTGCTTCGGTGGATAAATATTCATCGTCCCATCCCAGTTCAGAACACAGGTTTCTGCATCTGACTGCATACTCCGATAGATCACTCCATTTCGGATAATCGTCCCGTTGTCCTTATGGCGGTTATTGCTGTAAGAATCACCATTTACTGCCAGAATTGATTTCATCCTTGTTGACATATCCGTCAGTTTTTCTTCGTATCCTACTCCATAAGTATCCTGTGCAAATGCCGTCTGCAGACAGGTAATATCACCTACATAGATATCTGCCAGCACATAAGAAATAGCAGTCCCGTATTTCTCATGTTTTCCTCCATTGGATTTGTCCAGTTTCCCTGTATCATAGCTGTTGAACGTCAGGTTCACAGAAAGATTCGGACTGGTATAGGAAGTATCCGTTGCCACAACTTTGTCTGTAAATTTATCAGCAAATTTCTGATGCCAGTCTTCTTCAGACATTACCACGTCTGTCCGCTGCAGAGAACTTCCCGAAGTATCACTGCTCAGATTTACATTTTTCTGTACCTCCGTAATCTTTTGAAGAGGTACTGCCTGTGTTCCTTTCTGAGGTATTTTATAATTAATGATCCACACTGCCAGAAGTATGAATGCCGCTGCCAGAATATCTGCACCCAAAACTATAAACTTTCTTTTCATAATCCGGCTTCTTTCTTTACTCCTAACACAGGTGTTCTGTCTTTTTTAAAGATCATATGTTTCTGTACGGTCCAGCTGATCAGAAACAGCAGACACTCTGTCAGAAGTTTTGCCGGATATACCGGAATCCGAAGAACCTGAACAAAACTTTCCAGGATTACATTATTCATCACCAGAATAAATCCTGCCAGAAGAAAATAATCTACGGCCGTCCGTGCTGCCTTCTCTGTCCTGAATACATATTTACAGTTCATGCTGTAATTATAATAACTGCTCACCATCCGTGCGAGGATATTGCCTCCCAGAATCCACATCACTGTATGTGGAAAGATCAGCATAAACAAACCAAACAACAGATAGTCGATCACAAAACTCGACATGGATGAAAATGTAAATTTAATGATATCTTTGTAAATTCGCAGAGAATCAAGAACCGTGCGAAAGTGCGAAGTCGAGTTGTCATCATCTTTGTAGATCGTTTTAATCCTCACCTCTTCAATATGCGTCTTTTCCCGTGCCATCGTCAGAAGCACATTCATTTCATATTCATACCGGTCACCTTCTATTTCAAGAAGCCGGGGAATCAGTTCTGTGCCAAATGCCCGAAGTCCGGTCTGCGTGTCAGATACTCTCACACCACTTACCAGCTGAAAAACACTTCTCGTAATCTCATTTCCCAGTCTGGAACGTAAAGGCATCTTCTGTCCTACACTTCGGACACCAAGTACCATTGTCTTTGCAGAATCCCCTGCTACTTCCAGAAGCCGGATCATATCCTCCGGTAAATGCTGACCATCTGCATCCATGATTCCGATCACATCTCTGTATGTTCTTTTTTCTTCTATATAGGCCAGTGCTGTTTTGATCGCAGCACCTTTTCCTCTGTTTTCCGGATGTCTCAATATCACACAGATATCACTGACTGCTTCAAATATTTCATCAAATCCTTCTCCACTTCCATCGTCCACAACGATAAGTCTGCATCCGCATTCCCACATTTGTTCTGCAATGGAAATCATATCTTTTTCCGGCTGATATGCCGGTATGATCACCCATGCCATAATCTTAGTCTCACCTCCGTTACGGGTTGTCATTATTGATTATAATGGTTATCAATGATTCCTGGGATCTGAAAAATCATCAACAGGAGTCCTATTAACATTATATTTCCTACGCTCATCCTGCTCGCCTCCGTTCTTTCTTCCCGAGATTTTATTCTCCAGAAGTCTCACAAGCTTATATCCAAGATATCCGGCAACAAGACCAAGAAGCACTCCACCAAGAATATCCGTCGGATAATGCACATACAGATACAATCTCGAGATTGCGATCAGACAGGCAAGCACCAGTGTCGGTTTCCAAAGCTTCTTTTCTCCGGCAAAATACAATGCAGCCACAGAAGCAAAAGAAGCTGCCGTATGTCCTGATGGAAAAGAATAATCATGAAGTTTTGACACCAGAAGCTGTACTCCTGTATTCACATCATAAGGTCTCGTTCGTGCCACCAGATTTTTTAACACCACATTGCAGAGCAATGCATCTATGATCAAGGCAGCCGCCATGACTGCACCTGTTTTTCTCATTTTTGGTATTGTCAGAAACAATACCGTCAACACAATCCACAGAATTCCTGCATTTCCAAGGCTTGTCACAAATACCATAAATTTGTCCAGCACCGGTGTGTGCAGTGTCTGAAACCAGTCCAGAATCTTTAGTTCAATGTTCATAACCCTCACTCCATTCTTTCAGCATATGCATGCCGAGCACCAGCCCAAGGCCGATGATCACTGCAATGACATTAAAGTTCTGAAAGCTCAGTGCAGGCTGTGCAATTTCCAGGGTAGTCGGTCCCATGATGATCGCATAAAAGGAACCGATCATCATTCCAAGAATCATATACATCGTCTGGATACGAAATCTTTCCAGGCAGACCTGAATGACTTTTACTACAGTTACCGCTCCTGTCATAACTCCGCATCCAAAGATCACGAGTGCCGGGAAACAGGAAAAATCCATAGATAACAGACTTTTCACACCATTAAGTACCGGAATATACATTCCAAAGATCAGTAACAGTGTAGATCCCGAAATGCCCGGCAGGAACATCGCTGAAATTGCGATCATACCCACGAGAAAAAGCTTTACCGCCAGTGGAAAAGAAATATTTCCAAGGTTGACTGAGCTCATTCCTATTTTACCATTCAACCAGGTGATCAGCACTACCAAAAATATTCCGATACAAAGAAACAGAAAACCCTTTTCCGGTTTGCGGAAAGATTTTGATTCTTCTCGTACAACCACTGGAATTGAACCTGCGATAAACCCGATAAATACGGAACTTACTACATAAATATGACTTTCAAATAATGAAGACAGCAGAACTGCTGCAATTCCCATTCCCAGGACCCAGCCGATTCCCAGTTTGATCAGATACCGAAATGCCTCTTTCTTCTCTTTCATATTGCCAAATACCAGATTGTGGATCGATCCGATAAACTGATCATAAAATCCCATAATAAATGCAATCGTTCCTCCGGATACTCCTGGAACACTGTCTGCCAACGCCATGCAAAAACCGCTTACTCCTTCTTTTATCATAACAAAAACCTCCTCTTTGCTTATGAGACAATCATAACTGTCTACACTAAACAAACAGGAGGTAATTTCCTAAACAAATCTTAAATTATTTATAACTGTGAATCAGAATGTGCTTCAGAACACTCATTTATTGAGACGATATCCGGCACCCCAGACGGTCTCGAGAATCTTCGGATTCTTGCTGTCATCCTCAATCTTCTCACGAATACGATTAACATGCACCATAACCGTTGCACTGTCTCCCGCATAATCAAATCCCCATATTTTCTCAAAAAGCTTCTCTTTCGAAAAAACAATATTCGGATTCATGGCAAGGAATTTCAGTAACTCAAATTCCTTATTCGGAAAGCGAATTTCCTGCTCCCCCTTGTAGACTTTCCAGCTATTGACCAGAATACGAAGGTCTCCGATACGAATCTCATCCGGTCCATCAAAAACTTCTGCATTCTGAAATTTCTCCTTCATGCGGTCATACTGGCGAATATTCGCTGTCACACGCGCAACCAGCTCTGCCGGATCAAACGGTTTCGGGATATAATCATCTGCTCCCATACCAAGGCCACGAATCTTATCCACAGACTCTGAACGTGCTGTTACCATAAGAATTGGAATATCGAGTCTGTCGCGGATCTCCCGACAGATCGTGTACCCGCTCTTACCTGGCAGCATCAGATCCAGAAGGATCAGATCAAACTCCTCTTTATCAAGAATCTCATTGACTTTTGCTCCGTCTGAAACAATTGTTGTATCAAATCCGGCTGCCGCCAGATATGCTTCTTCTATCATACTGATATCTTCATCATCTTCTATAATCAGAATTCTGTTCTGGTCAGCCATTCTGTTCGGTCCTTTCTTCTGGTTTTAGATTTTATTTATCGACTTTTTCTTTCAGAGTCTCTTCCGGTTCCATTTTTTCCTGTGCAGTCAGTGGTAATTCCATCTCGATTGTAAGACCATGTTCATTATATGCACGGACCCTGCCACTCATTGCCTCAATCAGGTATTTCACAATATAAAGTCCAAGTCCATTGCCTTCTTTTTTGTTTCTGGACTCATCTGCCCGGTAAAATTCTTCAAAAATATGTGGAAGTTTTTCTTTATCTACACCTGCTCCATCATCAGAAACCTTCAGCTGAAGTTTCTCACCTGCAGATTTCAGAGAGATTTCCACATGTACCGGAGATTTTTCACTGTATTTTACACTGTTTTCCACAAGATTATCCAGAATCCTCTGCATCTGCTCCGGATCAACCATTGTGAAATACTTTCTTTCCTGCAGGACCGCATGAAGTTCCACTTCTTCCGGATTCAGAACTTCCTGCTTTCCGGTTACATATTTTGCAAGAAAATCCGTCAGATTGATTTCCCGGATTTCCAGCGGCATATTGCCGGTCTCCAGCTTGGACAGATAAAACAGCTGATTCAGAAGAACATCCATCTCTCCGGTCCGCCGATAAGCAGCATTGAGAAATTTCTGCTGCATCTGTGGTGTCGCAGCAACACCGTCAAGCATTGCTTTGATACTGCCTTTAATCGCGGTAAGCGGAGTCCTCAGATCATGTGAGATCCCTGCAATCATATCCGTTCTCGCCTGTTCATACCTGCGATTCTTTTCCTGTTCTTCCAGAATATGTCCCTGCATGTTGTTAAATGTAGTACATACTTCCTCAAATTCTGCATCACCCACATACAGGATATCCTGCGTCAGATCATTTGCCTGCACTCTTCTGGCCCCTTCATCCAGTGCATCCAACGGCTCCATGATGTGCTTTGTCAGATTTCTGGTAAATACCTGGCTGACTCCCACCAGCGCGAGAATGCAGATCACACCGTCTGCCAGAAACAACAGAATAAATTCATTCTTCTTAACTGTCCAGTCTTTTACCATGTCTTCCAGAGCATCATCATCCAGAAGCTGATCTGCACTGACCTCAAATTCATGCTCGATTGATTCCGCATAGATTTTGATGATTGCCATATTAATCACAAGAAACAACACCAGCGTGACAAGGATCATCAGTGTATTTGAAAGAAAAATACGCCTTTTTACTGTGTTTTTTGCGGTACTTTCCGCATTTTCTTTTTTCATTATCTGTCCGCTCCCTTCCATCCATCTGCCAGGATATCTGCTGCTGTTTACACAAAATATCCCAAGATGATATTTTTATTCATGTTTATCATAGCTGATAATGCTGAATAAAAAGCGGCTGAAACTTAAACAAAATCTAAACAAATACTGTATATGCATTTCCTTCATCAGCGAAGTTTACGCATTTCTCCATCAATCATAAACACCCGGTCACCTTCATTGATATCCAGTTCATATAACCTGGCATCTTTTTCCCGAACGACCATTTCTTCCCCTGTATAATTACTCCTGAGAAGGACTTTATCCTTCACTTCCATCCCGTCCGGACGACCCTCACATCCGAAATCAGGCTCATCGATACGTAAAACATTGAATGTTTCCAGCATATATGTCTCCCCTTTTATTACCAAAGAAAATATCAGATTTTTGTGTATACGTTACTCTTTTTCTCCTTCATTCGCATCCTCCATCGTGATGCATTCCTGCATCTGTGTGTCTGTATAATACAGACGCAGAACAGCCTGTGGCCAGTTGACATTGACAACTGCTGTCTTATTTTTCTCTTCACCCGCTCTGCGAATCAGACCAAGAAGCTCATTCAGTACTTCTCTTGTCAGATATCCGCCTCTCCAGTGAAATGTCAGTGTTTTTCCTTTTTTGGCTGCCTGAAGTGAACGCTTATACACATCTTCCGTTTTTGTAAAAGACAGTTTCTTTTCTTTATAATAAAAATGTTCGTGATCCATGCAATGCGGTGCCGCTGCGATCAGCGGTTCGTGATCTTTGAAAATCTGCCTGTCATCCAGATTAAAGTAATCATAACGGATATCTTCGGCTTTATCGCTCTTTCCAAGTGTATTATCAAAGGTTGCATCCAAATGATAATATATACCACCAATCCGGACAATGTTCCAGGTATGACGGTATTTGATTCCTTTTTCCGGATTGTTTCCACAAATTGCAATCACACACCAGACTCCCAATGCATCCAGAAGCACTTTCACTGCCTTGGCAATGCCTTCGCAGACACCCACACCCTGTCCCAGAGGACCGATGATCTCATGGGAATATGCCTTCTTAAGCTTGTCATAATGTACATTCTGACAGATAAAGTCATGTACATATTTCTCTTTTTCCCACTCAGAAAAGCACTGTGCCGGCCGTACCAGCTTCTCAACTCTGGATTTCATCGCCTTCTGATGCTCTTTTATTTTGCCTTTATCAAACAGATATTCCGGGATAAATATGATATTCGGTGAATCCTTATAATATCGATATTTGTATCCCGTTGCCCAGAAAATTTCCGGATGATCCAGCCGGAGCTGAAAGAAAACATTATATAAATCTTCCCCCTCCAGTGCCGGAATCTGAAATTCATCCGCCAGACTGCTGATACCCTGAAGGATACCATGGTAAGCAGCCTGCTTCTGTTTGTTCATATGGTTGTAATAATACTGCTCCATTGTACTTCTCCTGGAATTATTTCATGGAATACTGCATCATTTCGTAATGTAAGATACAGCCCTCGTAGATTTCCATTGGAAGAAGAGCCCTCGCAACCAGCTTCAGTTCCTCCTCCGGGCGATCGATTCTCTGCAGATGTGCATAATCTCCATCAATCTGTTTCACTTCATAATCACATTCTAACATCGCAATTTTCCTTTCTCGTAATCTTGATTTTGTTATTGATTTTACATTCTTAATTTCTTTCTGAATTCCCGCAGTGTATCCTTCTTCTGAAAAATAAACATTCCTGCTAAAGTCAGGAAGCTGATACCCGTGCAGAGCACCGATGGCAAAGTGTAGTGTACGATTCCCGTCCAGATCAGGACCGCCGGAATGCACCCAATCATAGCCGCCTGGAGCAGATAATACAGATATTCTTCTGGTTCCAGATGGCTGACTCCTGCAATTACGGGGACTGAACCGAGAACTGCCAGTGTTCCGAATGGAAAAACAAAATCGATTGACCAGCCTTTCCAGTCCGTAAAGTGATCCCACAAAATGCACAGAACTGTTATCAGCAAAAGCTGCCAGGTCAGGTTTTTCAGGATATTCCTTCTCTTAAAATATGCCACATTGACAACCAGCCATGCACAGGCACATCCTGCTGCCGCGAACCAGAACCAGTTCAGTGTTTCCAGCATAAGGTAATTGATCATACCGCAAATCACTGCCACCGCAAGGCACAGAAATGTAAATGTCTGCAAGATCTTAATTTCTTCTTTTTTCTTCTGCTCCCCACATCCCGGGAAGTCATTTTTCTCTTCTTTATATGGAATCTCTTTTTCACGAAGCATCCGCATAAAGTTTTTCTGAATGCTGTCATCTGGTATCTTTGACGTAAATCCAAGCACCATCTGATCCTCATAAGAGCAGGAACAAAGCTGCAGGGAATTCGTACTCGCAAAGATTCCAAACCGATCAATATACGCTTTATATTCCTCTGGAAATCTCAATATTCCAATATTGGAATACACCACAGTAATACTTCTGCTTCCAAGATTTGCACCCGCCATCATGAAGTACTTCTTGATTTCCAGTGGGACTGCACGCACGATCGGATTCTTTTCAATACGGACATAACCGTTCATGTCCATGGCAATCTTTTCTTTGGACAGCTTGTCCTGAAACTGTTTCTTTACATCTTCAAGAACATTTTCAAATGTTGTTTTATCTGAAAAAGTATAACCAACTTCGATCCATCCGAAGAAATTTCCCATAGACTGTGATGGAAAATAATTCCGCAGATTGACCGGAATCATCAATGCAATCGGCTTCTTCTGACGGTTCTTCGGAATCTCCTCATGTATTGAGCAGAGCAGCATTGCCGTGAGAAATACGGTAATGGATACACCATAAGAACGTGCTTTTTCCAGTGTTTCTTTTACCGGAATCACGACCTCTGTAATCTGCATATCTGCATGCAGTAATTTCTCTCCTTTCAGCTTTACAGCTGTCGGTTTTTTCTCTCTGTTTTTTGGAATATCAGAAGAATAATACTGCGAAAAACTGTCCTCTTCCTGTGCTCCGGGAGTCGTCTCTTCTATGTGTTCAACACGCGGCAGATTCGCCTCCGGATGTGACAGGATCAGGTAATTCTGTACCAGTTCACTTAAGAAATTCATTGCTCCGGTACCGTCAGTCAGGGCATGATAAACCTCAAAATTAATGCGGTTTTTGTGGTAGCTTACCTGAAACAGAAGACTCTTCTTATCTGGAATATACAGACTGCTGCACGGTGGTCTTTTTTCCTGTTTTACGACCGCCCGAATATCTCTTCTTTCCAGGTAAAACCAGAACAATCCTTTTCTTAAAACAGCCTGGAATAACGGATATTTTTCCATTGTCTGATCCAGTGCCTGCTGCAGGATTTTGCTGTTAACCGCTTCTCTGAGCTGGCAGTAAAAACGAAATACTCTGGTATCATTCTTGTCTGTAACAAGTGGAAAAGCCAGTGCCGCGTTATCTAATTTTCTCCATTTTGAATATCCTGTTTCCACGTTTTATCCGCTTCTTTCTTCAAAAACTTATTCATGATCTCAAAGCTTTCCTGCACATGAAGGAACCGGATCCCCAGTGCAAAGTAGCCATGAAGTGCTTCAGGAATCCTGTGTACTTCCACATAATTACCCGCTTCTTCCAGCCGTTTTCCGTATGCTTCTCCTTCGTCCCGCAGAGGATCAAACTCTGCTGTCAGAATCAGTGTATCTGGCATATGGGAAAGGTCTTTTTCAAGAATCGGCGCGAAATACGGGTTCTGCCTGTCATCCGGACTGCTCTCATACAATTTGAGATAATCTTCCATTTTGACTGCTGTGAGGAGGTATCCTTCACCGTTTTCCTGCACGGATTTATAGGGAGATTCTTCTGTATAACAGTTATTTAATGCAGGGTAGATCAGAATCTGTTTCTTCGGTGTAAAATCACCGGTATTTCTGGCTTTCAGGCACACCGCTGCTGCAAGATTTCCGCCGGCACTGTCTCCAATGATCGTGATTCTGTCCGGATCTGCCGGAAGGATCAGATGCCCTGTGTAAAGTGCTTTCGCCGCCGCATAACAGTCCTCCAGAGGAACCGGGAAATGGTATTCCGGTGCAAGTCGATACTCTACAGACATTACGATATGCCCTGTAGACTGCGCCATCCTGCTACACACACGGTCATAATTTTCCACACTTTCTGTCACCCAGCCGCCACCATGAAAGAAGAGCAGAACCGGATATTTTTCTCCATCCACAGGCTCCCCGCTCATGGCTTCCTCACTCGGAAAATACAGCCGTACAGGTACTTCATAAGCGCCATTATACACTTTTGTATCCAGTTTCTTCACAAATATACGCATCGCATCCAGCTTCTTAATATCCGCCAGCCGCCGCGACGCCTCCACCTCTATATTTCCATAGGATAATGCGTGCAGGATTGTCTGCATTGTCTTTGAAATCAAATATATTCTCCATTCTTTCTGTTATAGTTCATACATGATATTTTCTTTCCTAATGAGGAACAAAAATTTTCATATTTTTTCATATAATATCCGCCCTTCCTTTTCTATTGATTCTCGTAGTTCATCCTGCATTTCAGCATCGAGATTTACAATATCATATTCCAGCAATGTACTTGTTTCTTCGTCTACATCCAAAGCAAATCTGTTAAAATCTCCACCACTTACCGCCAGATCAATGTCACTGGTTCTTCTAAAATCTCCCCGTGCACGCGATCCAAATAAAAGTACTTTTTTTACCTGATATATTTCCGCAAAATGTCTTATTTCTGATATAACTTTTGGGTTAATTCCTGTATTCTCCATCTTCCAATCCCCATTCAGCACTCTTTGATAGTATTTATTATATTATCTATTCTACTCTTTCGCAATTTGATTTTTGTTTTCTGTTTTGGAGTCAAAGAAAACCTGCCAGCGGTGTTTTTCGCACCACTGACAGGTTTCTGTATTTTATATTGGATCTCAGTCCAGATCTTCTCCATTGGAGGCGATCACTTTCTTATACCAGTAAAAGGATTTTTTTGGAGTTCTTTTGAGTGTTCCGTTACCCTGGTCGTCTTTGTCTACATAGATGAAACCATAGCGTTTCTTCATCTCTCCTGTGGAGGCACTTACCAGGTCGATACAGCCCCAGGAAGTGTAACCGAGAAGATCTACACCATCTTCCTCAATCGCGGCTTTCATTGCCTTGATATGTTCTCGTAGATATGCGATACGATAATCATCTTCGACATAGCCATTCTCATCCGGTTCATCCACTGCACCCAGACCGTTCTCTACAATAAAAAGCGGTTTCTGATATCTGTCGTAAAGTGCATTCAATGTACAGCGAAGTCCCAGCGGATCGATCTGCCATCCCCATTCGCTGGCTTTCAGATATGGATTTTTTACTGTGGCAAAAACATTTCCGTCTGTTTTTTCAATGTTTTCGTCTGCACTTGTGCATCTGGAAGAATAGTAGGAGAAAGATACAAAATCTACGGTATTCTCCTTCAGGATCTTCTCATCTTCCGGTGTCATATCCAGCACGATTCCTTCTCTCTCAAAAAATTTTTTCGCATACGCCGGATATTCCCCTCTCGCCTGAACGTCAATGAAGAAATAATTTTCCCGGTCTTTCTGCATGGATTTCCAGACATCCTCCGGGTTACAGCTATAAGGATAAGTCATTCCTGCTGCCAGCATACATCCGACTTTGTTTTCTGGATCAATCTCATGCGCGATCTTTGTCGCCTCCGCAGAAGCAACCAGTTCATGATGTGTTGCCAGATATTTGGAAAGAGTTTCATTTTCGCCTTCCTCAAACACCAGACCTGCTCCCATAAATGGAAGGTGAAGAATCATATTGATCTCGTTAAAAGTCAGCCAGTACTTTACAAGTCCCTTATATCTGGTGAAAAGTACCGTCACCAGCTTTTTGTAAAAATCAATCAGTTTACGGTTTTTCCAGCCACCATACTTCTTAATGAGATGAATCGGACAGTCAAAATGTGTAATCGTAACCAGCGGTTCAATGCCATATTTACGGCATTCTTTAAAAATCTCTTCATAGAAACGAAGGCCTTCCTCATTCGGCTCTTCCTCATCCCCGTTTGGAAAAATCCTCGTCCATGCGATGGACATCCTGTATGTCTTGAATCCCATTTCTCCAAACATTGCAATATCTTCACGGAAATGATGATACATATCAATAGATTCCATTGCCGGATAATAATGTTTGCTGTCCGGCTCCAGCATTTTTAATTTACCAAGGCATACCGGAAAACGGTCTTTTCCTGCCGGGCACACATCTACATTCGCAAGCCCTCTTCCGCCCTCATTATATGCACCTTCGCACTGATTTGCGGCCGTTGCGCCGCCCCATAAAAAGTTCTCTGGAAAACTCATCTTCCTGCCTCCAAATCTGAATTCTGACTGTATTTTTTCAAAGTTACCGGTCCTTCGATTCCAAATGGTTCGATCATAAGATAATGGCTGATCGGCTCTCGAAGTGCTGTTCCAAGACAATTTGTTACTTCAATTTTTATCTGATTTTCTCCCTGTACAAGAAGATCTTTCAGATCAAAGCGATATGGTTTGCAAAGCCGTACTCCTGCCGAAATTCCATTGACAAACACCTCTGCTGTCTCAAATACGTCACCCAGATCAAGTTCTGCATAAACCGCTTCCTGAAGCTTCATACTTCCCTCAAATCGCAGTGTTCCTGCCTTCTTTTCCCATCTGGAAATCTCCTGCACACAGCAGAGTGTATCTGCCGGAACGTTCTCCTCAAACTCTGAATAAGAAAGACTGTCTGCAAAACTTACCATCCATTTTTCCGGCAGATCCAGTACATCTTCAGATACTTTATATAAAGGTTCTGCTTCTACATTTTTCGCACCTGTGATAAGGATCACGGATTCATACGGTGCAAGACTGAGCCTGCACTTTCCATCACCCAGCATGTCCACGGCATAAGTTTTTCCGGAAAAAGCATCATATCTTGCAATTGTTCCACCACAGGTTACGGTCACTTCTGTTGTGATCGTCCTGCCGATATTTTCATTGAAGATCATAAAATAGTTCTGACCATTTTTCTGATATTCCCCAACTACCAGATCAGGCTGCTCCTCGGAGAACAGCACTTTTTTGCTGTCCATAAACGTAGTTCCAAGTGCTTTTAAAGAAATTACTTCCGCATGTTCAAGCACAAAATCAAATTTTTCCTGATCTTTATTCACGCCTGTCATTCCCTCTGGAAGCTTATCCAGGAAGTATACTTTCACATGATTTTGAAGCATTTTTTCCAGTACAGGAACTGTATCTGCCGGAAGATTTTTTGCATATGGGATCACCAGAGTTCTCATCTGACAGCCATTGATCTCATAAAATCCTTCCCCGATACCAGCTTCCAGAAGCCAGTCTCTTGTCACAAGATCAAACGGAATCTGATGCGTTGTCAGCTCACGGGCAGGTTTTTCCACAGGCATATATGCCCCGCTCCATTCCAGTTCTGCCGGATAAAACAGCCCTGTTTCCGATGGATAAACACCGTCACGGAAGATCTCAGCGACACGGTTTACATAATCGCTGAACACTTTGAAATAACGGAACTGCGGGTTATGACCATGCGCATAAAAATGCGGCGGGCAGTCAAAATCAGGAAATTTTTTCGGATCAAAAGCATGTGGAACCAGATAATTAATGCCACGCACCAGAAGGTGATCTGCAATCCACTTCATCGTCTTAAGACCTTCATTCCATCCATATGCGCCAAACGCTTCACACATCGCACGTCCCTTTTTGCGAGGGTCAAGATGTGCTGCTGAAGAAGCCAGTTTTGCAAGTGCATAGTGATAAAATTCACCGTTGCTGCCACCTGTATTAAATGCATCATGATGATAATTCATGCCCGGAACAATCTGTCCACCGATCACATCGATACCTGCAAAATCCATATCTGCCTGTCCACGGAAATAGTGTCCTGTTCCATATCCCAGACGTGCATGTGCGCCATTGTCCTCGATCGTATGGCCCAGATACCAGACACCATGTGCATGACACCAGTCAGCCAGGACCTTTGTAAAGTTTTTGCTGTACAGCTCTGTAACAACATCCATATACTGGAATCTGATGTCTTTTTCCACCCCTTCCGCATCTGTCCAGAGCAGCGGAAGATATTTTTCATCAAATCCAAGTTCTTTCTCCAGACCCTCTCTCCACGGAAGCACCATGTCCGGTCTGCCGATATATCCGTCTGTTCCTTTCATGTTTCCAAAACGCGGCTCATCGGAGAAAAATCCCTGAATTGTTTTTCCAAACTCATCTTTGAAATGCTGATAATGAGGTTCATAAACTTCTTCGATCAGAACTTCTGTTGCTTCTTTAATAAGAGGATTCAGATAATCTTTTGTTGCTTCTTCGCCGCCTTTGCTGGTTGTATACACCACAAAAATGCTCCAGGCTCCCTCTGGCACATCCAATGTCAAAAGGCGTGTATCCATGTTGATTTGCGCAGTAATATCCACCAGTCTCTCAGCATCGATCGGATCTCCGTCCACATTTTCCTGTGTAACTCTCGGTGCAAAAAGAACTTTGAGAATCTTCTGATCCGGATCCGGCCTGTCCCACGGTCTGCCTTTGAGAAGTGAAAAATCAATTCTGGCACGTTTCAGCGGACCCTGCACATCATAACGGCGCATATCAAGATAGCGTTTCAGATACTGCGGATAATCTTCTTTCACTCTTCCATTTGCGTACCCTGTCGGAAAATGAGAATCGTCCAGAATCCACAGCTTCATATCCAGTTCTTTTGCTTTCTCTATGATAAAAGAAACATCTCTCCACCAGCCATCTCCCACAAAATCAGGATGCGGGCGTGCTTCCAGGCAGGCTCCTTTCATACCTGATCCGGCAATCTTTTCCATATATTCTTCAAGTACGCTGTGGTCTTCTCCATGAAGCCAGAAAAATGGGTAAAGATAATTGTTCATCAGAATCCTCCGTTATACTTAATCTACTTTTAATAATCTGTCATTTACTTTCACATTACGTGAAAGGATTTTTACTTCTTTATAATCATCACTGTTTGTCACAAGAACTGCTGTGACCGGACTGAATCCTGCCTTGCGGATCTTATCGATATCAAACTCGAGTAGTTTTTCTCCGGTCTTTACTTTCTGTCCTTCTTTTGCAAGCATATGGAAACCTTCACCGTTCATCTTAACGGTATCTACGCCTACATGGATCAGCAGTTCCATTCCATCTTCTGAAACAAGGCCTACTGCATGTCCGGTATCCATGACAGAAACTACTTCTCCGTCAAAAGGAGCTGTGACAACACCTTCTGCCGGTTCAATACCTGCACCGTCTCCCATTGCTCCAGAAGCAAACGTTTCATCCGGGATGTCCGTTTTGTCAATTACTTTTCCAGCAACCGGCGCACAAACGGTATGTGCTTCTTTTGCTGTGATTGCTTCTGCTGGTCTGTTTTTCGGCTGTGCAACTGGTTCTGCTGCAACTGGTTTTTCTCCTGCATCTGCCATAATAAAGGAAAGCACTGCTGAAATCACAAATGCAAGTGCCGCACATGCGATAAATCCATAAAAACTTACGTCAAGGCCATCCGGATTGATCATTGCAGGAATACGGAATAATCCGTCACCTGCAAATGCATACATTCTTGCGCCAAGCGCGCCAAGAATTCCACCACTGATACCACCACCGATCCATGCACATACAAATAATTTGAAGTTTGGTACGGCTACAGAATAAATTGCCGGCTCAGTCACGCCACAAAGTGCAGATGCCAGACTACCGAAACCAATACTTCTTTTCTCAGGATCTTTGTTTTTCAGAGCATAGCCAAGAGTTACACCTGCAAGAGCCCATACGGTAAGTCCCATAACTGCATTTACCGGATCACTTCCCATTGTAAAAAAGTTATTCATCAAAATCGGAATAAACGCTGCATGAAGTCCAAGCAGTACCATTAACTGCCAGAACGCACCAACCAGCACACCACCAATCATCGGACTTGCATTAAATACGCCAAAAACAATATTAGAAAGCCAACCGGAAACAGTATTCATAATCGGTCCGATCACCAGCCAGCTTAACGGCACTGTGATTGCAAGCACGAATGTCGGTACCAGCATCATCTGAAGCATAGTCGGAATAAATTTCTTCGCCAGTTTTTCCAACTTTGATGCAACGAAACCGGCAAGTACGATTGGTAAAAATGTATTGGAATATGTCGCCACTGCAACCGGAATCTTGAGGAAGGAAATTCCACCTTCAGCTGCCACTGCTGTAACCAGATTCGGATACAAAAATGCTGCACCGATCACAGCCGTTACATATGGATTACAGTCAAACACTTTTCCGCAGCTAAATCCCACAATGATCGGCATAAAGTACATGATCGCATCACCTGCGGCATACAGGACAAGATATGTTCCATCTGTATTACTCAAAATACCAAACGTAACGAGAATTACAAGAAGCCCTTTGATAATACCACCGGCAATCATTGGCCCAAGCATTGGCATGATACATCCGGAAATCGTTTTGAAAAAACGGTTCCAGAGGCTGTCATTCTTGATGAGTTTGAGGTCTTCTTTGTTAATGCCTCCATCTGAAATTCCAGCCACTTTTTTTACATCCTTGATCACTTCATTTACATGCGTGCCAATAATAACCTGATATTGCCCTCCCTGGTTCATCGCACCTCGAACACCTTTGATAGCGGTCACTTTTTCTTTGTCTGGAATCGTATCATCTTTCAGAACGAATCGAAGACGGGTCATACAGTTTGTAACATTGACGATATTTTCTTTACCGCCCACAGCCGCTACAACTTGCTCTGCCAACTGTGTATAATCTGCTTTTGCCATGTTTCTTCCCTCTCTTTTTTATTTGATGAGGTAATTATAGTCAGTTTTTCTTTTATATAAAATAACGGTTTCATCAACATTCATTGACCAAATCCACACAATCTGATATAGTTTCTGCAACAACATTTCAAGGAGTGATTCCATGAATATCAATTCCCTGCACCACTATCTTACCCAATTATCAGACAGTGAAAAGCGTTATCAGTCCGGTCACTGCTTCTCCGGATGGGATACCCTTCCCAAAGTAACTATCCACGGACGCAAAGTTTACCGCATGTTCCCTGATAAGCTGCTACTCGGTTCCATGCATGGTGAAAATCCTGTCTCTCCAGATATTTTTGATATCCCTGTTGGCTTTCAGGATATTTCCATAAAAAGAAATTCCCGGTTTAATCCAGTCCCGGAACATGTCCATTCCCACATTGAGATAAACTATGTATATTCCGGCAAATGTCCACAGCATATTGACGGAAAACCGGTAATACTTAAGAAAGATCAGGTGCTTCTGATCGATACTGACTGCCCGCATTCCATTGAATCTCTCGACAAAAACGATATTATGATCAGTATCCTGATACACAAAAGCTTTCTCAGAGATCATATGTTTTCGCAATTGTCCAAAGACAGTATATTATCACGCTTTTTTATCAACGCGATCAATGAACAGACAAGCCACGACCATTACCTGCTATTTCATTCCGAGAATGACCGACGGATTCCACTGTTTTTTTCAGAACTTTTCTGTGAGTTTCTGGATCCTTCCGTAAACACAAACGATATCATCTTTCATTTATTTTACCTTATCATTGCAGAGCTTATCAATATTTACGAAAATGATCTGACCAAGGACAGTGATTCTACCGGGCTGATGCCTGTTGTTTCCATGATCCGCTATATTCAGAATAATTTTCGGACCTGTACGCAGGAAAATGTCGCCGAATTTTTTCATATCAGCCCAAACTATGTTTCTATTCTTCTGAAGAAATATACCGGCTACACATATATTCAGCTTATACAGGAACAGAAACTCCAATTCGCCGCCACAATGCTGCGAACAACCACTTTATCAGTCACTGCCATTGCAAATGAATCAGGATATGAAAATATCAGTTTCTTCTATAAAAAATTTCAGGAAAAATATCATTGTTCGCCAAATGACTACCGAACACGACGATAATTTTTACTTTCAAAGAAAAAAATGCTGATGGATTTTGTTCGTCCATCAGCATTTCTGAATTATTAATTTCATTTATATCAGCATCGTCATATAAATCGGTATATACATAATTTCATCTTTATATTTCAAATCCTTCGTATAAATAATATAACGCTCCTGCATCTTCATCTGATATTTTTTCGTCAGGTAGTCAAATGATTTGTGTGACGTGTATCCCGAAGATTTCACTTCAATCGGACAGATTTTTTTCTTTTTGACAGTCATAAAATCTATTTCATATTTCTTTTCCCTGGCAGAATCTTCCGGAGTATATAAGTACTCATGAAAATACAGTTCATGACCGGATGCCCTAAGCATCTGTGCAACCATATTTTCAATAATCATACCCTGATTGATACCGAGATTATCTATAATCAATGCTTTATATAAGTCTTCGTCAGTCTCATCTCTGCTCTTCATAATCTGTGTTACCAGAAGCCCTGTATCCCCCATATACAGTTTGAAATTACTACGGTCCGCAAACAGTTCAAGTGCCACTTCCGGTTTCGTTACATTAATACACTCATTCCCCATCATAGACTCTGATACAAAGCTTACCGCATCTACATAATTCTGATATCTTGCATTTTTATCAATCAAAGAAAATTTAAAATGCGAATTTTTATTTTCCAACTGTTCTGGAATCGTTCGAAAAACTACCGATGCTTTTTCCCGATTATCCTGATCATATTTTGCCAAATCCTCTTCATAAAGACTCAGTATATTCCTTTTTATAAAATCAATCTGTGCAAAAGTTTTTCCCTCAACAAACGCACTGACAGCCTGCGGCATTCCCCCTATGACCATATATGTCCGAAACTTTTTCATTATCTTTCTGTGAATAGAATCCCCCAGTGGCTTTCGCTTTTCATAAGAGTTTTTAATTGCAGCAAATGTAACAGTATCACCCAGTGCCCACAGATATTCTTCAAAATCCATTGGATACATTTTTATCCGGTATTCTTCTGATGGAATAAGGATATTCTGAATATTTTTACGTATCGAAATCAATGATCCGGTTTCAATGTAATCATACCGTCCATCTGCCACCAGGTATTTAATCGCCTGTCTTGCCTGTGGAAACAACTGAACTTCATCAAAAATCAGGACACAATTTTTCCCTTTCAGATCCCGTCCCTTTAAGAGAAATAAATTACGGAAAAAGCTATCCATATCGTCCATATCATCTATGAAAAGATTCTGCACATCCCTGTTTTCTCTTGCAAAATCCAAAATCATATAATCATCATATTCATTTTTTGCAAATTCTTCAACTATCGTGCTCTTTCCAATACGCCGGGCTCCCTCCAGTAAAACTGCTGACGTTCCTGCCGCTAATTCTTTCCACTGCAAAAGCTTTGCATATGCTTTCCTGCGAAAAACCATTCAAACTCCTCCATAAATATATTTTTACATAGATTTCAAACCCTTGATATTTCATCCTCTAATAATATTATATCACGAAATCACAAAATGTATAACCAGCTTTTTCACGAAATCGCGAAATGTTTTTCTATGATTTTTCACGAAAATGCAAAATGTTTTCTTATAGTTTTTCACGAAATCGCAAAATGTTTTCTTATAGTTTTTCACGAAATCGCAAAATGTTCTGTTCCTGGAGTCAAAAAACCTGCCAGCGGTGTTTTTCACACCACTGACAGGTTTCTTTTATACTGAATTCGCTTAAAAATATCTTATTTCTTTCCACCAAACAGGAATCCCATATAACATACAAATGTATATACTACCAGAATAACTGCAATCACTGTTTCGACCAGAACCACATACTTCAAAAACGGCAGTGGTTTTCCCATGTTAGCCGCACATGCCATTGTCTGTTTTGATGCAATAGCACTGATCACAAAAGGGAAGGTGAATGCCGCATAACTTGGATAAAATGGCATTTTCAGATATCCCACTGCTTTAACCAGTGCAAATATGTAAATAACAGTCGCAACGACCAGCATTGCAAGGATAAGTCCATATGACTTCGGTGTAACAGACTGTATATAGCCGGCAATACAGAGACTGGTAGGTGCTGCATAAATGCAGATCAGTGGTTTTGCAGGATCCGGCACTTCTTTGAATGTTACATAGCGATATGTTACCAGAATCAGAAGCAATACCAGTGTAACAAAGCCAAACCAGAATGCTACGGTTCCGATTAATGTTTTTTCATATGCCGGTGCAGTAACAGAAGCTACGACGATGCCTACATATACAATGAAATAACTTGCAAAAACCTTCGGCATCTGCAATTTTGTGATAAATTTCACCGTAAAATACACAATCAATACCACATGCAGGGCAATCGCAAAAAGCCAGATGTAATATGCTCCTTTTCCGATAAATGGCTTTACATAAGTGCTCAGCAGCATCAGTGCCATTGGAAATGTGCCTGCAACGCTTGCCATGATCGGATTTTTCATGTCTTCTTTTATCATCTGAGGAAACATGATCAGTTTCAACAGCACAAGCACCAGAAGAAACGCAGCAAAAATTCCGCATACGTAGCGAATTCCTTCTGAATAACTCTGAAGCAGATTCCCCAGTGCTGCCAGTCCAAGCATGACTCCACACAGTGGTACAGGTACTTTTTTTATCGTATCTTTCATAACTCTTTGTCCTTTCCGTCTTCAACCAGAAAACGCTGTCGTTCTCTTAGATGTCTGCAATTTTACGTCTTTCAGCTGGTTCATCAATTTCATCAAGATTTTTGATTCCCAGCTCACGACAGACGATCTGTGCAACTTTCCATGCACACAAACCAGTAAAATAAATACACTGTTCTTTGTGCTCGCCCTGTCCCATATTAAACTCTTTCGTCAGAACACGACAGCAGATTGCATTTTTTCCATTGGCTTTTTTGAACCAGTCATGAAGTTCATGTGTCAGTTCCATACATTTAATACTCTTCGGATCTGTCGGACCATTCTGCTCTGTTCTCCCAAAGAACATTCCCAGTGCAAGGATTCCCCCATTAAATGCACCACAGGCACAGCCGGATTTCCCTGCTCCTACTGCCATACCAGATGCCATTGCAATTACTTCTACCGGAACATCAAGCTTAAATTCCTCGCGAATCGCACTCATAAGTGCTTCACAACAATAATAACCACCTTTAAACTTTTTCTCGGCAGCTCTCTGGATTGCTCTTGGACTTGCTTCCGTTACTCCAATGTTCATAAAATAAAACCTCCTTAATATTTTTTTGAACCGCTTAATAATTTTATTATACTTGTTCTGAGGTTTTATTTGAAATTCATATGCTCTATAAATAAGCAGAATTTATTTAGTTTTTCTATAAATCACTTGCAAAAAGTTTTATAAATATTGGTATACTCTCATAAAAAATGCTGATGGATTTTGTTTGTCCATCAGCATTTCTGAATAATTTTATTATTTAGTCATGACGTTCATCGTTGTTATAACATTCACAGAACCTTGCTGCAAAAGCAGGTGGCTCATTATGAGCATATAAATGGGAAATATCCCCGTAAGAATTCATTCGGAAGCTTGCGATTCCTTCACGGCGTTCTTCCGATGTCAGTGTGGTTACAGAACTTGGTGCAGCACACATATTATGCCAGAGTACCATCGGTGAAATACTCAGCAGGTGGCTGAGAAGTACACAGCCAAGTCCGAAATGACAGAAGAAAACGAGAGTATCGTTATTTGCTTTCTCTGCCCTGTAATAATGCCCCTCACGAACATAACCATGTTCTGCGAGAACTTTGTCAAATTCTCCGGTCACTCTGTCATAATGATATTTCATATCTGCTTCCTGCATCCGTTCGTTTTCAAACCAGTGATCATACTGGTAAAAACGCTCGTCCATAGTCCAGTCCTGCGGCAGCCAGTCCCAGGCGCAGATCTTACGGTCTGTCACATCCGGTCGATTGATCAGTATATCAAATTCTCTCAGCCAGTCACATTCCGTCGCTGTCCGGTTCATTTTCTTAAGTGTACAGGATGCGGTGTCTTTTGCGCGTCCCATTGTCGAAACATAAAAATCTTTAATTTCAAGTTTTGAAAGTTTTTCAGAAAGAAATTCCGCTTCTTTCCAGCCTTTTTCAGTCAGTGAATCTATTGAATAATCCGGATCCCCATGTCGCACGATCAATAATTTCATCTTCTGTCCCAGCCCTTTCTATACATCTAAAACCTATATCTTAATTACTTACAAACTCTGAAAGTTACTTATTTCTTCCACAGCACTTTTTGTATTTTTTACCACTTCCACACGGGCACGGATCATTCGGGTAAACTTTTTTCTTCGGCTGCATATCTACTATATTATTAGATGGAACATTTCCCATCGGAACAAAAGACTGCATTGCCGGTGCTACCGGAACCACTTCCTGCTCATTTGCACGACTGACTTCATTTGGTGTATATCCGCGGAAATCAAGCATTCTTGTGTTGTTGTTCACTTCCATCATGATTGGTGCAAAACGTTCCATCTGACGATCGGAATCAAACACGATGTCTCGTTTATTGAATTCCTCCATGATATCAGAAAGCATTCCATCCATAGAAAACTCTTTGTACACAATATAAAGAAGTTCTTCAATTTTTTCTTCTTCAAGATGAAGCTCATCTCTCAGGAAAGAAGACAGTTTTCTGTAGGAAACATTCTGGGAAGGATATCCATGTTTGGCATAATCCAGAACTTCATCTACCGTTGGAATATAGAAATCTCTGTCTCCCTGAAATTCTTCAATTCTTTCATAAAGGTTATCCTGCAATACAGCTTTCCAGATCAGTTTATCTTCTTTTATAATGCACATGTCATCTTTTTCAGCAAGTTCATGCAGAATATCCAGAAATTCTTCATAGCTTATTCTGAAACCATCACGTCTGCGATACATACGATATACAATCTTAAGCGGTGCAATCGCATAAATCAGTCCCATCATGCTCTGGCAGGAACGCATCCAGCTGAGCTTGCGGCATTTTTCCTGCAACTCAGGAGTATTGATCTGCTCGTAAACAGAAATCACTTCCCGTGGAACTTCTGCATGATTATCGCTGTACGCTACAATGTACCCCTTATTACTGAACCATTCCAGCTCTTTCCAGTCTTTATGGGTAGCCGGAAAACATTTTCTCTCAGTTGCACGATCAAACGCTTCAATTTCCCACTCATCTGCCTGAAGGAAAATCGCCTTCATAACTTCCGGATCCAAAACTCTGGCAGCAATGCCAGCAGCCAACGCTTCCTTATCAAGACCTTCATAATCAATTCCCAGTTCCTTCGCACTTTCAATAAGATCTTCCTTATTATATGAGTTCAGATAATCTTTTACTTTTGGATCCCTGCTGAAGGAAACTTCCTGCTCACCTGATGCAATCGTTTTTTCCAGTTCTGCAATTTTCTTTGCAACTACATCGGCAATTCCTATATCACTGTATTTTTTTTCCAGTTCTGCATTCTTTGTCTGCATCTCTACAGTCCAAAAAGAATCTTCTGCTCCTTTTGTTTCCTTGAGAATTACCGGGCTGTCTGTTTTTTCATCATCTGTTACTTTCTTTTCGATATCTGTACGATATTCCGGAAGATCCTCTCCCTTTACTCTGAAAGTAAACCATGCCTCTGTATCCAGAAGTTCGGAAGTTTCTCTTCCTCTTGCTTCCAGATATTCATAGCTGCCTTTTGCAGGTTCTGTAGTCTGTGCATCCAGATTCTGAAGTCTGAGTTTTTTCTGGAAAAATTCAAACTCATATTTCTCTGTACCTGTATATTCCAGAATGTCTTCCAACATTGCAGCAAGTTTTGCAAAATCTGTATCTGCCGGTACCAGGCAGCGTCTCCATACCGGAGGTTTTGTTCCTTTTCTTGTAATTTTTAACTGATAAAATTCCATGTGTTCACCCTTTATATGCTTGTGTATATAGTATCTATAACAAAGCGGACAAGTCCACTTCAAATACTTCAAATTTCTGTAAAACATAAAAGCCGGAACAGATTTTGTCCGCTCCGGCTTCATTATCGTATCTTCAAAACCACATACATGTTGACAATCAACTGAATCTTTAACCACGCGTTCGCTCGATCGCGGTCACCTCATGACTTCGTCATTCAGTGTCATTTGCTCTCAAATGTCCAATCCAGTCTGTAAACATCCCTACATGAGTGAACTCATTTCAGTCTGTTTCCATCCTGTCTTGACCGCTTTCTCGCTTTTTGGTCAAGCCCTCACCCTATTAGTAGCAGTCAGCTCCATGTGTTGCCACACTTCCACCCCTGCCCTATCGACCTCGTCGTCTTCAAGGGGGTTTACTCCTTTCGGATGGGATATCTCATCTTGAGGGGGGCTTCACGCTTAGATGCCTTCAGCGTTTATCCCTT
>NZ_JAHLQA010000016.1 GCF_018918125.1 Blautia sp. MSJ-19 | reverse complement strand
ACCAGCATGATGGAAGAAGAATCTTCGGAAAGGATGTTTAGAATTATCCTTCTGTCTAATCAAAAAAAGAATAAGTCTGTAAGCTGTTTTTCTTGCTTACAAACTTATTATACGAGGAGCGAGAATTATGACCTTTTATCAGGAACTGCAACTGAGTTCTGTGGGCTCGAAGCAGTTGATCAAAAATACCACAGATTCGAAGGAAAAAAGACGACACATTCTGATCTACAATTTCAAAGTATACCTCGTGATGGCATTCTGTGTGGCGGTTGTCTCTTTATACAGCAAACTCACCGGCAGCAATAACAGCGTGGTTGGAGTAACCGTCCTTCTGGCAGTGCTGGTACTCAGACAGGCAGATTTTGGAATACGGACGACACATGGGCTTTTGTGTATTGCAGGTATTTACGGGATTCTGATGGTAGGTCCAGGGATTGCAAATTCAGTATCCGCAGTACCGGCATTTGCAGCGAACATCATTTGCATCATGCTTCTGATGATTCTGGGTTGCCACAACGTGATTATGTATAATCATTCCACATTTGTTCTGGGATATCTTCTTCTACTGGGATATGATGTGACCGGAGCTGAATACATAAAGAGAGTAGAAGGGCTTCTTGTTGGAATGATACTGTGTATGGTGATCTTTTACAAAAACCAGAAAAACCGTCTCTACAAAAGAACATTCCTGGATCTGTTTCGCGAATTCAACCTGAATTCTGCACGCGGCAGATGGTATCTGAAGCTGACTTTGATTGTTTCCAGCGCAATGCTCTTCATGAACCTTCTGGGACTTCCGAGAGCGATGTGGGCAGGAATTGCCTGCATGTCTGTGTGCCTGCCCTTTACCGAAGACTGCATGGGACGCGCAGGAAAACGAGGAATCTTCAATATTGTAGGATGTGTTTTATTTATCGTATTGTATCTGATCCTGCCGGAATCCATGTATCCGTATATTGGCATGATCGGTGGAATAGGCGTAGGCTATTCAGCAGGATATGCCTGGCAGACTGCGTTCAATACTTTTGGTGCCCTGTCTATTGCAGCAGGACTGTTCGGCATGCCGGCAGCAGTAGCGCTTCGTATTGGTGCGAATGTATTTGGTGCGGTTTATACGGTAATCTGCAACAAAATCATTGACAGAGCAGCAACATATTTTACAGTAAGAAAAAGTGCAGAAGCATAAAAGCAGGCTTAAAACTATATATAGAAATTACAGAATCCGGAAGCAGATAAGAGAAAAGTGCTTCCGGATTTTTTTGATAGGAAATTACTCTGTAATGTTCAGATAAAGTAAAAAATAGAGAATTTTGCAGTGCTTAGAGGGGGATTTTATCATGTGTCGTATAAAAGCACGAAAGATAGTGTGATATTACTGTGGGAAAATGACCTGAGTAAGAATAAATGCAGATTAGACCAATGGAAATTCAAGCGAAAAATGACCAGCAAATAAGTAAGTTCAGCGGAAGTCCACAAAAATTTGTTGTGGTCAAGCCTTTTTGTAACAATTACTGGTAGATAGCTGTCCATAGAAATTCTACTAACATAACCGATGAGCAAAAGAGTGTTATCGCCCCTAATACACTGTATGAGTATACTCAATTAGGAAATACTAAAAATATATTGAGCTACTCAGTTGCAAAAATGTCCCGAATAATATATAATATTCGGGACAAAAGGAGGCGAGCATAGTGGCAAAAGGATTCTCAAAACAAATACAAGAGAGAATTGGAAACGCAGTCGATGGCACAATTTTTGTGAACTCTGATTTTGCGGATATTGCTGATCAGGAAACGGTCAGACGAACTCTGAACAGATTAACACAGGCTGGTAGGCTCCGCAGAATACTAAAAGGTGTCTACGAAAAGCCGAAGTACAGCAAGTTGCTTGATGAATATGTAGCGGCCGACCCGGACGCTGTCGCAAAGGCATTGGCGCGAAGTTACCACTGGACCATTGCTCCATGCGGAAATACGGCCCTGAATCTGCTGGGCCTTTCTACACAGGTAACAGCGGTCTGGTCCTACATCAGCGACGGCCCGTATAAGACCTATGAGTGGAATTCCACCAAGCTGGAATTTAAGCATAGAACCAACAAAGAAATCACCGGCCTGTCTTACATGACGAGTTTGGTGATTCAGGCGTTGAAAACTCTGGGAAGAACCAATGTGACGCCGGAGATTATACAGACGCTTTCTGAAAAGCTTTCCGAGGATGAAAAGCAAGCCTGTCTGAGAGAGGCAACGGAATCCACGGATTGGGTTTATGATACGATACGAAAAATGTGCGGAGGTGACACACAATGAGAAATGTAGCACGATTGCCGGAAAGTGACCGGCGCGAACTGTTCCGAAATACAGCAGATAAGATGGGCTTGAATGATGCCATCGTGGAGAAAGATTTTTGGGTATGCTTTACTTTAGATTATCTGTTCCTCCGCTGCCCCTGGAAGAACGCTATTACCTTCAAAGGCGGCACCAGTCTTTCTAAGGCATTCAATTTGATCAGCCGTTTTTCCGAAGATATTGACCTGATTCTGGATTGGCGGGTACTGGGATATAGTAAGGATGAACCATGGGAAAAGCGCTCTAATACGAAGCAGGATGCGTTCAACAAAGAGGCCAATGCGCGGGCGGAAGTTTTCCTTGCGGAGCAGTTTTGTCCCACCATTCAGGTAGAACTTTCTCAAGAGCTTGGCTGTGAGGCAAACATCTACATAGACGAGAAGGATAAGCAGACCGTTATCTTTGCCTATCCGCACCTGTTTACGAATTCCGCTACCTTACAGGTCATTCGTTTGGAAATTGGTGCGTTGGCTGCTTGGACGCCTGCAAAAATTGCTCAGATCGAGCCCTATGCAGCAATCTATTACCCCAAAGTATTTGCGCAAAAGGACACAGCGATTTTGACTGTTGCGCCGGAGCGGACTTTCTGGGAAAAGGCAACGATCCTGCACCATGAAGCCAATAGGCCTGAAAGTTCCGAAATGCCTCAGCGTTATTCACGGCACTACTATGATCTGTACCGCATGTCTATGACACCTGTGAAGGAGGCAGCCTTTGCACAAGTGGAATTACTGAAAACAGTAGTAGACTTCAAAATGAAGTTCTATCCAAGAGCCTGGGCAAAGTACCAAGAAGCAACTCCAGGGACCCTGAAGTTAGTTCCACCGGAATATCGCTTAGATGCTCTTGCGGAAGACTATGCGAATATGCGCGATATGCTCTATGGTAATATTCCTTCTTTTAAGGAAGTCATGAAGGTGATACAGAATTTAGAGAAGGAAATTAACTCAATAAAGAAGTAGGTGAAAAGAGCAATATGAGAAATGAGGTGAATTACCTTTGAATGTAGGGAGCGAGTGTGTGTTCGAGAGCATTGTTGCAAAAATTTTTGAAACTGCTGGATATTCAGTAAACCAGAATGTTAAATTGCAGCACCGGTCAGGAGACATAGATATTGTTGCTGAGAAGGATAATAAGCGTTATTGTGTTGAGGTAAAGTATTTACAGTTATACGAAAGAGCCGTGGAGCGGATCTATTTGACTGGAAAAACATTCGAGATGACGCCTGCAGTTGTGGTGGGAAGCAAAATTGATGAGAGAAAACGTAGTTATTATCTTGAAAAATATCCGGACTTGATTTTGATAGATATAACGAATAAGATGAAAATCAAAAAACCTTTTGGTCCATTTTAGAAAGGTATTTTAAGTCCAAATATGTTATTTTTGAGTTTAAGAATTATAGCGAGCCGATAACTCAAAAAGAAATATATACTACTGAGAAGTATTTATACGCAAAGGCATTGCGCAGTGTAGGAATAATTATTGCCGCACATGGATATGATGAGCACGCCTACTGGGCGGCAAAGGGATGCCTGAGAGAGAACGGAAAACTCATTATTCTTTTAGACACAGATGATTTAATTGCAATGAATAAGCTAAAGGCAGACATGGAAGATCCTTCAATTTACTTATTAGACAAATTAGATAACATGCTTTCAGAATTGGAAAAATAACTGAAAAGTGATAAGGTCAAAGCAAGAGAATAGTCTAAAGATAAGTAAGTGAGCAGCAAGTCAAAAGAATGCCCGGAAATGGATGACCTAAGGATAAGTAAGTATAGAGAGAGTCAAAAGAATGCCGTGAAAGAATACATTTACAAGTTTGAGATAGTATGAGAAAATCTATACAGTACACAAAGGAGGAAACAGCGTATGAAAAAAACAAAACGCGTGGTCTGTATCTTGCTTAGCCTTCTGCTTCTGGCGGGCGTGTTGGCGGATACAGGTGCAGGAGAAAAGACAGGATCAGGCATGGTACAGACTGTACAGGCGGCATCTATCACAAAAAACAAATATACCGGCTGGAAAACAGTAAAAGGAAAACGCAGTTATTATCAGAATGGAGTTATAAAAAAAGGATTCAGCAAAATCGGAAATGACTATTATTGTTTTGATATGAAAGGCGTTCTTCATACCGGGTGGCAGTATACTGGAAAACATTACCGTTATTTTGATAAAAAGAGCGGCAAAATGAAAACAAATACAACTATTCAGGGAAGAAAGATTGACCGAAATGGTGTCTGGACCCCGGTGGTTGTTTTGGATCCGGGGCACTCCGGTAAAGTTGCAAAAGGGTACGAACCGCTTGGACCGGGTTCACGGGAGCGCAAAACAAAAGATA
Source organism: Blautia sp. MSJ-19 (assembly GCF_018918125.1). Taxonomy (GTDB): domain Bacteria; phylum Bacillota; class Clostridia; order Lachnospirales; family Lachnospiraceae; genus Blautia_A. Next base: position 46,967 of record NZ_JAHLQA010000016.1, on the reverse strand, counting down.
CCTCCGGAGCGCAGGGATGCAGTACAAAAGTGAATGAATATCAGCTGACGCTGAACGTGGCAAAAAAACTGCAGAAAGAACTGCAAAATCAGGGATGCAAAGTCATTCTGACGCGCAAAGACAACAAGACGGCGATCAGTTGTGTACAGCGTGCCAGAGTTGCAAATAAAGCGAAGGCAGATGTATATCTCAGAATCCATGCAAATGATGTGGATTTTTCCAGTGCGAATGGCGCTCTGACGATCAGTGTCAGCAGCAGAAACCGTTTTGTTTCCAGAAAAATGGCAAAGCAATGTTACACACTTTCCAAAACAGTACTGGATTCTTACGTCCGTGCGACTGGATGCCGCAAAGAGTATGTATGGGAAAATGATTCTATGAGTGGAAATAACTGGAGTCAGGTGCCAACAACATTGATTGAACTTGGATATATGTCTAATCCTTCAGAAGACCGGAAGATGCAGACTGCTTCTTATCAGAAAAAGATGGTAAAGGGGCTCTCAGATGGAATCAAAAAATATCTGATATCCTGAGCAGGCAGGACAGATGCAGGGAACAAAGACACTGATACAGGCAGAAGAAAAAATCTGAAAGACAGAGAAAGTTTGCCATATCAGAAAAATGTGCTAAAATAAAAAAGATACCGTGACGGCGAACAACGGCAGTTACGAAATATAAAAAGGAGGATATCCCTATGGCATATTTAGGAGAAGAAATCAAGAAACTTGGATTTGGACTGATGCGTCTGCCGAAACTTGATGATGACACGATTGATATTGAGCAGACCAAAAAGATGGTAGATCTTTTTATGGATGCCGGATTTACTTATTTTGATACGGCATGGGCTTATGCGGGAAGTGAGGATGCAATCCGCCAGGCTCTGGTAGAGCGTTATCCACGAGAAAGTTTTAAACTTGCAACAAAGAACGCAGCATGGATCAACTGCAAGACAAGAGAAGATGCGACAGCACAGTTTGAAACATCTCTGAAACAGACAGGAGCAGGATATTTTGATTTTTATCTGCTTCATAATCTGGGCGAAGCACGTACCAAATATTTCGATGATTTTGATCTGTGGAGCTGGGTGCAGGAGAAAAAAGCACAGGGCCTGATCAAACATGTGGGCTTTTCTTTCCATTCCACCCCGGAAGAACTGGAAGCAATCCTGACTGCACATCCGGAGATGGAATTTGTACAGCTTCAGATCAACTACGCTGACTGGGAAAATCCGGCAATTCAGTCCAGAGGATGTTATGAAGTTGCACGGAAACATGGCAAACCGGTAGTCATCATGGAGCCGGTCAAAGGCGGCATGCTTGCAACTCCGCCGGAAAGTGTAGAAAAGATTCTCAAGGATGCAGAACCGGACGCATCTGCAGCATCCTGGGCAGTACGTTTCGCAGCAAATCTGGAAGGCGTGATCACCGTTCTTTCAGGAATGAGCAACATTGAACAGATGCAGGACAACCTTTCTTATATGAAAGACTTCAACGGACTTTCTGACAAAGAAAAAGAAACTCTCGACAGAGCTCAGGAAGAATTAAAGAAAATTCCGTTGATCCCATGTACTACCTGTAATTACTGTGCAAAAGTCTGTCCGAAAGAGATTGGAATATCCGGTTCCTTTACCGCAATGAATTACCTGACATTGTATGGAAGCAAGCCACAGGCACTGCATCAGGAAGAATGGCTGGTTGGCGGACACGGAAGGAAATCTGCGACAGAATGTGTGAAATGTGGAAAATGTGAAGAAGTCTGTCCACAGCATATCAAGATCCGTGATGAACTTGTGAAAGTTTCAGATGAATTGCTGAAGTAAACAGGTATAGAAGCAGTTGACAAAAGAACTACAGAAAATTTAAATAAACTGTTTATAAAACAAAACTCCGGGGAATTCGTTTCTCCGGAGTTTTGTTTGCAATATAAAGAAAAAATGGTAAAAATAGCAGATCAGTCATTTACCTTCCAGTTTTCCAGAAGCTTCAGCTCAATTTTTGTTCCGTCAGGAAGAGAGAACCAGTGATCGTTGATGGCTTTTACCGGATAAGATTTGATCTTTTCCATAATCTCTTCTACAGAATCTACAGCGAGAGAAATGTGATCATATCCGTTTTCAGCAGTGGTATTGATCTCTGTGGTCTCGCAGAGCTGGATACCCTCACGGAACCAGCATTTGCGGGCCGGTTTTTCACCGATCTCGCGCCACATATGCATATCAAATACGTTTTCAAAGAATTTCTGCGCGTCTTCATAAGCGCAGGTACGAATCGCTGCATGGTCAATTTTAGTCATAGAGGAACCTCCTGTAAATATGAAATTAATTAGAATGGTCGGTCTGATAGTAATTCGGGATATATCAGAAATATGTGTTCGACTTGAATAAGAATAGTACAAAACAACAGACTGTGCAATGAAAAAGCAGCAGTATTTCGAAAAATACAATATGAAAATCGCATTTTGCATCGGAATATCTTTACGTACTGCGCTTTTCCTTGACAGACATGCTTTAACTTGCTAAAATATTAAAAGATATAAAGATTGAAACGGCGTTGATTTGATCTGAATCAGCGCCGTATTTTATTTTGAGGAGGTAGTAGCAGAGATGTTAAAAGTATGGATTGCGGGGGCAAGCGGGTAGATTGGCCGGGCACTGAATGATGTACTGGATCCGATGCAGATCGAGGCACTGAACACAGATCTTGATGAACTGGACATTACAGATACGGATGAAGTGATTAATTTTGGTACAGTCAACCGTCCGGATGTGATCATCAACTGTACAGGTATTACAGATACCGATGAATGCGAAAGAAATCCGGAGCATGCATATCGTGTCAATGCACTTGGTGCAAGAAACTTAAGTATCGTTGCCAGAAAGTGCGGTTCTAAGATCGTACAGCTTTCTACAGATGATGTATTTGATGGACAGAGTAAGAAACCGTATACGGAGTTTGATGACACCAATCCGCTGACTGTTTATGGCAGATCCAAGAGAGCCGGTGAATATTATGTTAAAGAATTTACACACAAGCACTTCGTTATTCGCAGTAACTGGGTATACGGACAGGGCGGACGTAATTTCGTAAACCGTGTTCTGGAGGCCGCAGAGGCCGGCAGATCTCTTTCCGTAGCATCTGACCAGTTTGGCTCTCCGACCAGCGCGAAGGATCTGGCAAGAATGATCCTGTATCTGATCAGCACAAATGAATATGGAACTTATCATGTGACCTGCAGCGGTGTCTGCAACCGTTATGAATTTGCACAGGAGATTTTACGGCTTGCCGGAAAGAATATCGAACTGAAATCTGTTCCGACCGAGCAGTCAGACCTCTCTTCTGTCAGACCACCATATGCAGTTCTGGACAATTTCATTCTCCGTATCATTGAGATGTATGACATGCCGGACTGGAAAGAGTCTCTGAAAGAATACATGGATGAAAGAACGGAGGACTAAGATGAAAGAAAAAAACACAAAAGCAAAGACTCCGAACAAAAAAGCAATCGGTCTGACGACCAAGATCTTTATCGCCCTGATCGCAGGTGCAATCCTTGGTATCATTCTCTGCTATCTGGTTCCGGACAGTAGCTTCAAGAAAGATGTAATTATTGAAGGTATCCTTTATGTCATTGGACAGGGCTTTATCCGTCTGATGAAGATGCTGGTTGTACCGCTGGTATTCTGTTCTCTGGTCTGCGGAAGCATGGCGATCGGAGATACCAAGAAACTCGGAACCGTAGGTGTGAGAACACTGGCTTTTTATCTTGCAACCACTGCACTGGCAGTTTGCGTTGCGCTTGGAGTCGGAAACCTGATCAATCCTGGTGTCGGACTTGATATGAGTGCGATTCAGAGTTCAGCAGCGTCTGTAGAAACGATGGAGGCAACTTCCCTTACCGATACGATCCTCAACATCATTCCGGACAACCCGATCAATTCTCTGGCAAGCGGAACCATGCTTCAGGTTATCGTATTTGCCCTGATCGTCGGCGTAATCCTTGCAAAGATGGGAGAGCGTGCAGAGACAGTAGCAAACTTCTTCAGCCAGTTCAATGACATTATGATGGAAATGACCATGATGATCATGAGCCTTGCACCGATCGGAGTTTTCTGCCTGATCAGCCGTACGTTTGCAAACATCGGTTTCAGCGCATTCATTCCGCTGGCAAAATATATGATCGGTGTACTGCTTGCCCTGGCGATCCAGTGCTTCGGTGTATATCAGATCCTGCTCAAGATCTTTACAGGTCTGAATCCGATCCGTTTTATCAAGAAATTTTTCCCGGTTATGGCATTCGCATTCTCAACTGCTACATCCAATGCGACCATTCCGATGTCTATTGATACTCTTTCCAAGAAGGTCGGTGTATCCAAGAAGATTTCTTCCTTCACCATCCCGCTTGGTGCAACGATCAACATGGATGGTACTTCCATCATGCAGGGTGTTGCGGTAGTTTTTGCGGCACAGGCATTTGGCATCCACTTAAGCCCGATGGATTACGTAACTGTTATCGGAACAGCAACACTTGCTTCTGTAGGTACCGCAGGTGTACCGAGTGTTGGTCTTGTAACCCTGACTATGGTATTCAACTCTGTAGGTCTTCCGGTAGAGGCAATCGGTCTGATCATGGGTATCGACCGTATCCTGGATATGACAAGAACGGCAGTCAACATTACAGGTGATGCTGTCTGCACAACTATTGTTGCACATCAGAATGGTGCTCTTGACAAAAAAGTATTTAATGAAACAGACTGAAAATGAAATGATCTGAAAAAAGCGACTGTACATATCAAAACGTGTACAGTCGTTTTTTTTCTGTACGGAACAATTTGGTTTGCCGTATGGACAACGCGAATACAAAACAGGTTGCATTCATGATATGGCTTCGGCTATAATACGAAATATCAGGATTGCAGAGGTGTGAACCTGTATGGCAATCCACAGATATCACTTTAAGAAAGCGAGAATAAAATATGAGTATATTGAATGTAGAACATCTGACCCATGGCTTTGGAGACAGAGCTATCTTCTCAGATGTTTCTTTTCGGCTCCTCAAAGGAGAGCATATAGGGCTTGTCGGTGCAAATGGCGAAGGTAAGTCTACTTTTATGAGCATTGTCACAGGGAAGCTGATGCCGGATGAGGGTAAGGTAGAATGGGCAAAAAATGTGCATGCCGGATATCTCGATCAGCATGCGGTCCTTGAAAAAGGCATGACAATTCAGGAAGTCCTGAAATCTGCCTTTGATCCACTTCTTCAGAAAGAACAGAGAATGAATGAAATCTGTGATCTTCTCGGAAGTGCAGATGAAGAAGAGATGAATACACTGATGGAAGAATTGGGAACCATTCAGGATGAACTGACTCTGCATGATTTTTATGTGATCGATGCAAAGGTAGAAGAGGTTGCGAGAGCACTTGGACTTCTTGATCTGGGACTTGACCGTGATGTAACAGACTTAAGCGGTGGTCAGAGAACAAAGGTGCTCCTGGGTAAACTTCTTCTGGAGAAACCGGACATCCTTCTTCTCGATGAGCCGACCAACTATCTTGATGAGGAACATATCGCATGGCTGAAACGCTATCTGCTGGATTATGAAAATGCGTTTATCCTGATCTCTCATGACATTCCGTTTCTGAATGAAGTGGTTAATATCATCTACCATATGGAAAATCAGGAACTGAACCGTTATGTGGGTGACTATGATCATTTCCAGGAAGTGTATGCAGTTAAAAAAGCACAGCTGGAAGCGGCATATCGTCGTCAGCAGCAGGAGATCAGTGAACTCAAAGATTTTGTTGCGAGAAACAAAGCTCGTGTCTCTACCCGAAATATGGCAATGTCCAGACAGAAGAAACTGGACAAGATGGATGTGATCGAACTGGCAGCAGAAAAACCGAAGCCGGAATTCAATTTCCGTTACGGAAGAACTCCGGGCAAGATGCTTTTTGAAACACATGACCTTGTGATCGGCTATGAGGAACCGTTGTCAAAACCACTGAATTTCACCATGGAACGCGGACAGAAGATCGCACTGGTCGGAACAAATGGTATCGGAAAAACAACTCTTCTCAAGAGTATTCTAGGACTGATCCCGTCTCTTAAAGGCAGCTGCGAGCGTGGAGAAAATCTCCAGCTGGGATATTTCGAACAGGAAGTAAAGGGGGATAACCGCACAACCTGTATCGAAGAACTCTGGCAGGAATTTCCGTCCTATACACAGTACGAAGTGCGTTCTGCCCTTGCAAAATGTGGCCTGACGACCAAACATATCGAGAGTCAGGTAAGAGTCTTGAGTGGTGGCGAGCAGGCAAAAGTCCGTCTGTGCAAACTTGTCAACAGAGACACCAATGTTCTGCTTCTTGACGAGCCGACCAACCATCTGGACGTAGACGCCAAAGATGCATTAAAGAGTGCTCTCAAAGAATACAGAGGAAGCATCCTTCTGATCTGCCACGAACCGGAATTTTATCAGGATGTGGTAAATGAAGTCTGGGATATGAGCAAGTGGACGACCAAAATCTTCTAAATGGAGGACATATTGTGAGGAATACAAAAATGAAAAAGATACTGGCAGTTGTTCTTGCATCGACAGCAGTATTTGTGGGTATGACCGGCTGCAGCGCACCGGGACATACGATACGAGCAGGTTCGGCACCGGTTGGTGGTGTCTACTATATGATGACCAATGCACTGGTAGACATGGCAGAAAAGGAAATTACAGATTATGAATTTGATATCCGGACGACGACAGGATCGGTGGCCAATCTGAGACTTCTTTCTGAGGATTATATCCAGATGGGAATCGCACAGGCAGATATCATTAACAACGTTTATTATGGAGAGGGCGATTACAAAGGAAAAAAACTTCTTCAGGGATACAGTGCGATCGGAAGTCCGTATACAGAGGTGATGCAGATCGTGGTCAGAGCAGATTCCGGGATTGAATCTCTGGATGATCTGCAGGATAAAACGGTCAGTGTAGGAGCGGAAGAATCAGGAAGTGAGCAGAATGCAGAACAGATTCTGGCAGCCTGTGGTCTGACGGATGGTCTTGTAAAAACCGTAAATCTGGATTATACAGAATCTGCGAAAGAACTTGAAGCAGGAGAAATCGATGCTGTTTTCTGCACTTCAGGTCTGAAAACAACCATGATCGATGAACTTTCCAGACAGTGTGACATCCGGCTACTGGACATTGATCATACAGTTGAAAAAAGAATGAAAGGTGAGTATCCGTTTTACTTAAGAACCGTGATTCCGGCCGGAACATACATCGGACAGGAGAAAGAGGTTTCCACACTGGGAGTCAAAACAGTTCTGTGTGTAAGTAATAAAATGTCAGAGGATGTGGCATATTCCCTGACAAAGATCATGAATACCAGAGAAAAAGAACTGCAGTATTCTACCGGTGTTACGATTGAGCAGGACGACAGCCGTGCAGCATCGGGAATTACGATCCCATTCCATCCGGGAGCACTTAAGTATTACGAAGAACAGGGAATTCAGGTTGAAAATACTTCAACAAAGGGAACAGAGAGGTAAAGACGAGAATGAATATTACACTGGATATGTATCAGACCATTGCGGTTGCCGTGGTGGCACTGATGCTTGGAAAATTTTTGCGAAACAGGATCTACCTGCTGGAAAAGTTCTGTATTCCCTCACCGGTTATTGGCGGACTGCTTTTTGCCGTGTTTACCTGCGTCTGCTATGCGACAGGAGTGGCGGAGTTTTCGTTTGATGATACTTTGAAAGAAGTGTGTATGGTATTTTTCTTTACATCAGTAGGATTTCAGGCCAATCTGAAAGTCCTGAAACAGGGAGGAAAATCACTGGTCGTATTTCTGGTACTGGTACTGACACTGATCATATCCCAGAACTTCCTGGCAATCGGTCTGGCGAAGCTTCTCGGAATTGATTCTTATATCGGGCTTTGTACGGGCTCGATCCCGATGGTAGGAGGTCACGGAACAGCCGGTGCATTCGGACCGGTTCTGGAGGATTTTGGTGTTTCCGGTGCAACGACATTCTGCACAGCGGCAGCAACGTTCGGTCTGATCGCCGGAAGTATGATCGGCGGTCCGATCGGAAGCCGTCTGGTAGAAAAGAAAAATCTTCTGTCTACGGTAGTGCCGGTGGATGACAGCATTCTGGCAGAAGATGAAAAGAAACATGAACGACATGTATCGATGTATCCGTCGGCTGTTTTTCAGCTGATTCTTGCGGTCGGTGCAGGAACGATCGTGTCTTATTTTCTGTCTATGACCGGAATGACATTTCCAATCTATATCGGAGCGATGATCTGTGCTGCCATTATCCGTAACATTTCTGAATATACCGGAAAATACACGGTTTATATGGGCGAGATTAATGACATGGGTGGTATCTGCCTGTCACTGTTCCTGGGAATCGCAATGATTACCCTGAAACTCTGGCAGCTTGCGGCACTGGCGCTGCCGCTGGTAGTCCTTCTGACGGGGCAGGTGCTTCTGATGTTTCTGTTTGCAAGATTTGTGGTATTCAATATTATGGGAAGAGATTATGATGCAGCAGTTCTGGCGGCGGGAACCTGTGGATTCGGTATGGGTGCGACACCGAATGCTATGGCCAATATGCAGGCAATCTGTGATAAATACGAACCGTCTGTAAAGGCGTATCTTCTGATACCGCTGATCGGAAGCTTGTTTGCAGATTTTATCAACAGTCTTACGATTACGTTTTTTATTAATTTTCTTTAACTGAATTGGGGGGAAGGGAACCATGTTTGGATTTGGTAAAAAAATCAAAGAAAGAAAAGAAAAAATAAAAAAATACAGAGTGGATACAGAAAATCTGGCTGTTCCGGAAATCCACATAGGAGATAAAAAAGAAGAGTCGGGTGAAAGCAGAGAAGACGAATCCATCACCTATGATGAAGTTGCTGTTCCGGAAATCCATGTACGTAAAAAGAAACATGAATGAAAAGATGTGGTTACTGTTAACAGGTAATATCCCGCGAGGTGTTTTGACCAATAATTGACTGTGGACGGAGTGAACAGTAAATTATTATGTATAGAGGAAAGAACATGACAGGGCATGTATGTCCATGATACGATAAAACAGTAAGTAACGCTGAAAAAAACGTTTTATGGGAGGTTTTTATGCACAAGGAGGTTAACCATCGAATCCGTAAGCATTTTAACGAGGGCATCTATAATGTTGCCCGCTACACAGAGATCGTGCTTTCTATCGTGATCCTGATCGTGATTGCACTTGCCGGTATTCGCCTGATCTATGCAATTACAGAGACATCCGTCATGGATATGGATATTGACTTTTTTACAAGGTTTCTGGCGAATGCCCTGTCACTGGTAGTCGGTGTGGAGTTTGTCAAGATGCTCTGCCGGCATTCGGCACAGACAGTTGTAGAAGTCCTGATGTTTGCAACCGCCAGACAGATGGTCGTGGAACATATGGCGCCTGCACAGACTCTGATCGGGGTCATTGCCATTGCCATCCTCTTTGCCATCCGGAAATTCCTGATGACAGAGGACAGCGATATGGCACATGCACCATTTAAGAAAAGCAAAGACCAAAAAGAAGTGGCTGAGGATGTGTCCTGCTGTGAACAGGAAGAAAAATAAGAATTACTTTCTTCCTCTGCTCAGCGTACTGTTGTGATATTCTGTGGAGAACGTCACATCACGTCCGAACCATGCCGGCGGTGTGTAGGAATTTGCGGCGTCTTCGGATGCAAATTCCACCTCTGCAAGCAGCAGCCCTTCATAATCATCATGAAAAACATCCAGCTCGATCGTGAGCCCGTCTTTTTCGGGAATCAGATAACGGGTTTTGGATATGACAAGTCCGTCTGCTTTGGGCTTCAAATGTTCATAGGCCTCCTGTGTCAGTGGAAGATTATATTCTTCTCTGGACATGAGGCCTTTTGATTTGTATGTCAGGTAGTAGTCATTATCCTGTCTGCGGATGCGGACGACCGGGGAAGTACAGAGATATCCCTGTTCGATTCTGTGGAACGGGTATGCAGAAAGGTTTTCCGGAAGCTGTTCTTTTTCAATCAGATATTTTCTTTCAATTTCCATATACAAGACTCCTTTAAATGCTGGTTTTGAGAAAAAATGATTTATTATTTGTGGATTTAGTATATCCCTTTTGGAGCAGAAATGCTATACTGAATACCAGTATGGCTATTCAAAAAGGAGGAACTTTTTTATGAGCAAAAAAGTATATATTTTTCTTGCAGACGGATTTGAAGATATTGAAGGCCTGACCGTAGTGGATCTGATGCGCCGCGCAGACATTGACATAAAGACTGTTTCAATCAGAGATTCCAGGGAGATCACGACTTCTCATGGAATCAACATGCAGACAGATCTGCTGTTTGCAGAGACAGATTTTACAGATGCAGATATGCTGGTACTTCCGGGAGGAATGCCGGGAACGAAGTATCTGGGTGAATATCAGCCGCTCCGTGATCTTCTGACAGATTTTTATAAAAAGGGCGGAAAGGTTGCGGCTATCTGCGCAGCACCGACTGTACTGGCTTCTCTTGGATTTCTGGATGGAAAAAAAGCAACTGCATATCCTTCCTGCATGGATGGTCTTGCCGGAGCAGAGCGCTCCTCTGACAAAGTTGTTGTGGATGGCAATGTGACGACCAGCAGAGGACTTGGAACAGCCGTAGACTTCGCACTCAGTCTGATCGGACAGCTTCTGGGAGAAAAAAAGGCAGATGAAATTGCTGAATCCGTGGTTTACAGCCGGAAATAAAGGAAAACAGGGCTTTTTCGTAAAAAAATACTGGTGTTTTTAAATACGTTGTGCTATACTACGATAATGACTGTAATTGTATCTCTTAATACAGGGATACAGATGCCTGAACTATAGAAAACAGGCACAGGGATAAAGATTATAGGTAGAAGATAAGTAGCTGTGAACTACCGATCAGCTACGATTATAAGAAATCTAACCTGAAAATTAAGGAGGAACAGGAAACATGAGTTTACAGGTGGAAAAACTGGAAAAGAACATGGCGAAACTTACAATCGAGGTTTCTGCTGAAGATTTAGAGAAAGCTATGCAGGCTGCATATCAGAAAGCAAAAGGAAGAATCACTCTTCCAGGATTCCGTAAAGGAAAAGCTCCAAGAAAAATGATCGAGCAGATGTACGGCAAGGGAATCTTCCTTGAAGACGCTGCAAATTCTCTGATTCCGGAGCACTACAGCAAAGCACTGGAAGAATGCGACCTTGAGATCGTATCCCAGCCGGAAATCGACGTAACACAGGCTGAACCAGGAAAAGCTTTCATCTTCACAGCAGAAGTAGCTGTAAAACCGGAAGTTATTCTTGGTGAGTACAAAGGTGTAGAGGTTCCGAAGTCTGAAACAGAAGTAACAGACGAGGACGTTGAAGCTGAACTGAAAAAAGAGCAGGAGAAAAACTCCAGAACAGTTACAGTAGAAGACCGTGGAGCAGAAAACGGTGACATCACAACAATCGATTTCGAAGGATTCGTTGATGGCGAAGCATTCGAAGGCGGCAAAGGAACAGACTATCCGCTGACACTTGGTTCCGGTTCTTTCATCCCGGGATTTGAAGATCAGCTGGTTGGATCCAAAGCCGGAGATCATGTAGAAGTTAAAGTTACATTCCCGGAAGAATACCAGGCAAAAGAACTGGCTGGCAAAGAAGCTGTATTCCAGTGTGACGTTAAGAAAGTAGAAGCAAAAGAACTTCCGGAACTGGATGATGATTTTGCACAGGACGCTTCTGAATTCGATACTCTTGCAGAGTACAGAGAAGACATCAAGAAGAACCTGACAGAAAAGAAAGAAAAAGAAGCACGCGCTGCAAAAGAAAATGCAGCTGTAGATAAAGCAATCGAAAACGCTGAGATGGAAATCCCGGACGCTATGCTGAATACACAGGTTCGCCAGATGCTGGATGATTTCTCCAGAAGAATGCAGTCCCAGGGACTTACCATGGAGCAGTACTTCCAGTTCACAGGAATGACTCTTGAGAAAATGCAGGAAGAAATGAAGCCACAGGCTCTGAAGAGAATCCAGACAAGACTTGTTCTTGAAAAAATTGCAGAAGTTGAAAACATTCAGCCAACAGATGAAGAAGTTGAAGAAGAATTCAAGAAAATGGCTGATGCATACAAGATGGAAGTGGAGAAGATCAAAGAACTGCTTGGTGACCGCGAGTTAGAGCAGATGAAGAAAGATATGGCTGTACAGAAAGCCGTAACTCTCGTTGCTGACGAAGCAAAGGAAGCCTGAGCAGACGTTAATCCTGAACCACTGGAATCGACGAATGGAGGCATAGTATATATGAGTTTAGTACCATATGTCATTGAACAGACAAGCAGAGGAGAGAGAAGTTACGATATTTATTCCCGTCTTCTGAAAGACCGCATTATCTTTCTTGGAGAAGAAGTAAATGACGTAAGTGCCAGCATTATCGTGGCACAGCTTCTGTTCCTGGAAGCAGAGGATCCGAGCAAGGATATTCAGCTGTATATCAACAGTCCGGGTGGCTCTGTAACAGCAGGTATGGCTATTTATGATACCATGAAATACATCAAGTGTGATGTTTCCACAATCTGTCTCGGAATGGCAGCCAGCATGGGTGCTTTTCTTCTGGCAGGCGGAACCAAGGGCAAGAGATATGCCCTGCCACACTCTACGATCATGATTCATCAGCCGTCAGGCGGTGCACAGGGTCAGGCAACAGAGATTCAGATCGTTGCAGATCACATCGCCCAGACCAAACGAACCCTGAATGAGATTCTGGCAGAGAACACAGGACAGCCTTATGAAGTAGTGGAAAAAGACACAGACCGCGACAATTATATGACTGCTGAAGAAGCAAAAGCATACGGACTGATCGATGGTGTTGTCGAGCATAAATAAAGCAGACAGAAGGAACCTCTTTTCAGGGGGTTCCTTTTGTGCCATATCAATACGGAAAGGAAACGAGAATTATCTATGGCAGAAAAAATGAGAGATGGAAAAGTCAGATGCTCTTTTTGTCACAAATCAGAAGACCAGGTCCGCAAGCTGATCGCAGGACCGGAAGGAGTCTTTATCTGTGATGAGTGTATAGGCATCTGCTCAGAGATTATGGAAGAAGAACTGGCTCAGTACGAAGCAGAGAATGTTTATGATTCTGATATCAATCTGCTGAAACCAGAAGAGATCCATAAGATTCTGGATGACTACGTCATCGGACAGGATGAAGCGAAGAAAGCACTGTCTGTGGCAGTCTATAACCATTATAAGAGAATTACCGCATCCAAAAATCTTGATGTGGAACTGCAGAAAAGTAATATTCTGATGCTTGGACCGACCGGTTCCGGTAAAACACTTCTGGCGCAGACACTTGCCCGCCTTCTGAATGTACCGTTTGCGATCGCAGATGCTACAACACTTACAGAGGCCGGCTATGTTGGTGAGGATGTAGAGAATATCCTTCTCAAGATCATTCAGGCGGCAGATTATGATATCGAACGTGCACAGTATGGAATCATCTATATTGATGAGATTGACAAGATCACAAGAAAATCCGAAAATGCATCGATCACCCGAGATGTATCTGGTGAAGGTGTACAGCAGGCTCTTCTGAAGATTCTGGAAGGTACTGTGGCAAGTGTTCCGCCACAGGGTGGACGTAAACATCCGCATCAGGAATTTATTCAGATCGATACAACCAATATCCTGTTTATCTGCGGTGGTGCATTTGATGGAATCGAAAAGACCATTGAGGCACGGCAGGATACCAAATCCATCGGATTTGGAGCAGATGTATCTGTGCAGGAAGAAAGAAATATCGGAGAAGTTCTGAAAGATGTTATGCCGGAAGACTTTATCAAATATGGTCTGATTCCGGAATTTATCGGACGTGTGCCGATCGTGGTTACGTTAGACGGACTGGATGAGGAAGCACTGATCCGTATTCTCAAAGAGCCAAAGAACTCTCTGACCAAACAATATCACAAATTATTCGAACTGGATGGAGTGGAACTGGAATTCCAGGAAGACGCGCTGAAAGAAGTTGCCAGAAAATCTCTGGAACGCAAAACTGGTGCCAGAGGACTTCGTTCTATCATGGAGAAATCTCTGATGGATCTGATGTACCGTACTCCTTCCGATGATACGATATGCAAATGCATCATCACAAAAGATGCAGTAGACGGAACCGGAGAACCGGAAGTGGTTCATGGTGAACAGCCTGCTGTACAGCAGAGTACCACAAGAAGAAAATCCCGTTCCAGAAAGACAGGAAAGCCGGAAACGGCTTAAAGAAGGGACTGAAGATACATGAAACAGCCAATTAGCATTCTTCCGGCGATTGCACTCCGCGGAACGACCATCCTTCCGGATATGATCGTACACTTTGATGTCAGCAGAGAACGCTCGATCAAGGCTATAGAGGCAGCAATGCTTCATGATCAGAAGATTTTTCTGGTTACACAGAAGGATTCGGAAGTAGAGAAGCCGAAAATGTCTGATCTGTATCAGGTGGGAACCGTTGCCTACATCAAACAGGTAGTGAAGCTTCCACATGATCTTCTCAGAGTACTGGTAGAGGGAGTTGAGCGTGCAGAACTTCTGGGACTGGAACAGGAAGAGCCGTTTCTCAAAGCAGAGACGGCACTTTTTGAGCCGGACGGAGCACATTATGCAAATTCACTTCGGGAAGCCATGTTCCGCAGTATTCAGGAACTTTTCCAGAGATATTGTATGGAAAGTGGCAAGATCAGCAAAGATCTTGCTGCACAGATCATGAATATCACAGGACTGGAAGAACTGATCACGCAGATATCCGTGAATGTGCCACTGACCTATCAGAATAAGCAGAAGATTCTGGAGGCCGTCAGTCTTGAAAGTCAGTATGAGGTCCTTGCGGCAATTTTAAGCAATGAGATCGAGGTACTTCAGATCGGTCATGATCTGCAGCGAAAACTGAAGGCACGTGTGGACAAGAATCAGCGAGACTATATTCTGAGAGAGCAGTTAAAACTGATCAGAGAAGAACTTGGCGAGGACAATACAGCGGATACGGCAGAAGAGTACCGTCAGAAAGCAGAGGCACTGGATGCACCGCAGGAAGTAAGGGATAAGCTGAATAAAGAAATTGACCGCTTTAGAAGTATGAATAATGGTGCTGCCGAGAGCAGTGTGCTCAGCACTTATATTGAGACACTTCTTGGACTTCCGTGGAATAAAAAATCCGAAGATTCCACAGATCTTAAAGAAGCATGGAAGATTCTGGAAGAAGGACATTATGGTCTGAAAGATGTCAAGGAACGTATCATGGAATTCCTGGCAGTGCGCAAACTGACATCCGGTGGCAAGAGTCCGATTCTCTGTCTGGTAGGACCTCCTGGAACAGGTAAGACTTCCATTGCCAGGTCCGTAGCAGAAGCTTTGCACAAGAAATATGTGCGTATCTGTCTGGGTGGAGTCCGTGATGAAGCGGAGATTCGTGGCCATCGCAAAACTTATGTCGGAGCCATGCCAGGACGTATTACGACAGCTCTTTCACAGGCAGGGGTCAGCAATCCACTGATGCTTCTCGATGAGATTGACAAGACGAGCAGTGATTACAAGGGAGATACTTCCGCAGCACTTCTTGAGGTGCTGGATCCGGAACAGAACAGTCATTTTAACGATCATTATGTGGAAGTTCCACAGGATCTTTCCGAGGTGCTTTTTATTGCAACGGCCAATGATATGGACGGCATCCCGAGACCACTTCTTGACCGTATGGAAGTGATTGAGATTTCCGGATATACAGAAAATGAAAAAGAACATATCGCAAAAGAGCATCTGATTCCGAAGCAGCTGGAAGTCAATGGTATTCCAAAAGGCAAGCTTGTCATTCAGGCACCGGCACTCCGTAAGATCATTACACTTTATACCAGAGAAGCCGGTGTGCGTAGTCTGGAGCGTAAGATTGGACAGATCTGCCGTAAGGCAGCACGTGAGATCATGGAAAATGATCAGAAGAAAGTGACGGTCAACAGCAAAAATCTGGAGAACTATCTTGGTAAAGCCAGATACAGCTATCTGATGGCAAACAAGAAAGATGAAGTTGGAATTGCCAGAGGACTTGCATGGACACAGGTTGGCGGTGATACACTGCAGATTGAAGTCAATGTAATGCCTGGCAAGGGAGAACTTGTCCTGACCGGACAGCTTGGAGATGTGATGAAAGAATCGGCACAGGCGGGGATTTCCTATATCCGTTCTGTGGCAGACAAATATGATATTTCCCCGGAATTTTTCCAGGAAAATGATATCCATGTACATATTCCGGAGGGAGCCGTTCCAAAAGACGGACCTTCTGCGGGTATTACGATGGCAACTGCCATGCTTTCTGCAATCATCGGCAGAGAAGTGCGTGCAGATGTGGCAATGACCGGTGAGATCACGCTTCGCGGACGGGTACTTCCGATCGGCGGACTGAAAGAAAAACTTCTTGCAGCGAAATACGCCAGAATCAAACAGGTACTGGTACCGAAGGAAAACAAACCGGATATTCAGGAGATGGATGCCGAGATTCTTGACGGACTGAAAATCTCCTTTGTAGATAACATGAATGAGGTGCTTCACGAGGCACTTGCACGATAATCGAAAGAGGATTTTGAGTTTATGGTTATAAAAAGTGCAGTTTTAGACATTGTATGCGGCATTACCAGCAAAATTCCGGATACCGGACTGCCGGAAGTCGCATTTGCAGGCAAGTCAAATGTCGGCAAATCATCTCTGATCAATGGACTGATGAACCGTAAGGCACTGGCACGTACCAGTGCACAGCCCGGTAAAACACAGACGATCAATTTTTACAAGATCAATGAAGAGATTGATCTTGTGGATCTTCCGGGATATGGATATGCCCGTGTGACACCGGCAGAAAAAGAAAAATGGGGAAGGATGATTGAGAATTATCTTCATACTTCCCGAAATCTCAAAGCCGTTTTTCTTCTGATCGACATCCGTCATGATCCATCTGCAAATGACAGACAGATGTATGAATGGATTCTTCACAACGGATATGAACCGATCATTATTGCAACGAAACTGGATAAACTGAAACGCAGCCAGGTTCAGAAGAACCTGAAAGCCATAAGAGAAGGTCTTGGTCTTAAGAAAGGAACAACTGTGATTCCTTATTCAGCAGAGACAAAGCAGGGAAGAGACGAAATCTGGGAACTGATCGAATCTCTGACCGGCGAAGAACCTTCCGAGGAAGCCTGAAAGGACTAAAAAGATGGGAATCATCAAAGCGGCAAAACTTGCATTTGACTATTTAAGATATGACGAAGACGGAAATGTAGAAGCTACGCAGCGAGCAGTTGATGGAGTAGATCTGGATATTCAGGCTGGTGAATTTGTAGCTGTGCTGGGACATAACGGTTCCGGAAAGTCTACATTTGCAAAACACATCAATGCACTGCTGATCCCGACAGAAGGTACAATCTGGATAGATGGGATCGATACGGCGAAAGAGCCGGAGCTCTGGAAGGTCCGTCAGAAGGCGGGAATGGTATTTCAGAACCCGGATAACCAGATCATCGGAACCGTAGTGGAGGAAGATGTGGGATTCGGACCGGAAAATATGGGGATATCTACCGGAGATATCTGGAAACGTGTGGATGAAAGTCTTCAGAAGACCGGAATGACAGCATATCGTCATCATTCACCGAATAAACTTTCCGGAGGACAGAAGCAGCGTGTGGCGATCGCCGGTGTGATGGCAATGCGTCCGCAGTGTATTGTTCTGGATGAGCCGACTGCCATGCTGGATCCGAACGGACGCAAAGAAGTGCTGGAAGCTGTTCACCAGCTCAATCGACAGGAGAATGTCACAGTTGTTCTGATTACACACTATATGGAAGAAGTCATTGATGCCGATCGCGTGGTTGTTATGGATGGCGGTCATGTAGTGATGCAGGGAACACCAAAAGAAATCTTTTCTCAGGTCGAAACACTGAAAAAGTATCGTCTGGATGTGCCGCAGGTCACATTGCTGGCACATGAACTGAAACAGTCCGGAGTGGATATTCCGGATGGAATCCTTACTACGGAAGAGTTGGTAAATGCCTTATGTCAATAGAATTAAAAAACGTAACATACACATACAGTCCTGGAACTTCTTATGAGATCCATGCATTAAAAGACATCAATCTGAATATTCCTGACGGACAGTTTATCGGTGTGATCGGACATACAGGCAGTGGGAAATCCACGTTGATCCAGCATCTGAATGCACTGATTCAGCCGACATCCGGTGAAGTGCTGTACAATGGAGAAGATGTGTGGGCAGAGAACTATAACAGACGTGCACTGCGCAGTGAAGTAGGTCTGGTATTCCAATATCCGGAGCATCAGCTTTTTGAAAGTGATGTGCTTTCTGATGTCTGCTTTGGACCGATGAATCAGGGAAAGAGCAGAGAGGAAGCCGAGGAAGAAGCAAAGAAAGCGCTTCAGCAGGTTGGTTTCAAAGAAAAAAATTTCAACAAATCTCCGTTTGACCTTTCCGGAGGCCAGAAGAAACGTGTGGCGATTGCCGGGGTTCTGGCAATGAATCCGAAGATCCTGATTCTGGATGAGCCGACTGCCGGTCTGGACCCAAAGGGAAGAGATGAGATTCTGGATCAGATTGCAGAACTTCACAAAGTTCGTGGCATCACGATCATTCTGGTATCACACAGCATGGAAGATGTTGCCAAATATGTGGAACGCCTGATCGTAGTCAATCACGGAAAGATTGCTTTTGACGATACACCGAAAAAGGTTTTCTCACATTATAAAGAGCTTGAGGAAATGGGACTTGCAGCTCCTCAGATCACCTATATCATGCATGCCCTGAAGGAAAAGGGACTTCCAGTAGATCCTTCTGACACGACGGTGGAAGAGGCGAAAGAAGATATCCTGCGTGCACTTCGGGAAATGAACTCTCCTTTGCTGAAGGGAGGCGCTCAGAATGATTAGAGATATTACGATCGGACAGTATTATCCGGCAAAATCGGTGATTCATAAACTGGATCCGAGAACGAAGCTGTTTGGCACACTTGTTTTTATTGTATCCGTATTTTTGTTCCATACAGTGGTGGGATATGCAGTTGCAACGGTATTTCTGGCAGGAATGATCCTGGTATCTACCGTTCCGGTGAAGTTTATCTTTAAGGGTCTGAAAGCGATTTTTATGATTCTTCTGATCACGATGGTCTTTAATATCCTGCTGACACCGGGAGAAGCAATCGTTACTCTGGGAATCTTTAAGATCACCAGAGAGGGTATTTCGATGGCAGTGCGTATGGCAATCCGACTGATCTATCTGGTGATCGGATCTTCACTGATGACACTGACAACGACACCGAATCAGCTTACAGATGGTCTGGAGAAAAGCCTTCGTCCATTAAACAAGATTCATGTACCGGTACATGAGATTGCGATGATGATGTCAATCGCACTCCGTTTTATTCCAATCCTTCTGGAAGAGACGGACAAGATCATGAAGGCGCAGATTGCCCGTGGTGCAGATTTTGAGAATGGTAATCTGATCCAGAAAGTCAAAAATATGGTTCCACTTCTGGTACCACTGTTTATTTCTGCATTTCGCCGTGCGAATGATCTGGCGATGGCGATGGAAGCACGTTGCTATCATGGCGGGGACAATCGTACGCAGATGAAACCGCTGAAATATAAAAAGAGAGATCACATTGCATATCTGATTCTGTTTGCATATCTTGCAGTGGCAATCGGATTTCGCGTGGTTGGTTTATAAGAATAGAGATGGTTCTTGCTGTAAAAGGCGAGAGCCATTTTTACCATAAATGGAGGATAAGATGAAAAGAGTTGGACTTGTAGTTGCGTATGACGGAACGAATTACAGTGGCTGGCAGATCCAGCCGAATGGAATCACCATTCAGGGTGTGCTTAACGATGCACTGACAGATCTTCTTGGCGAAAAAATAGAGATTATGGGTGCCAGCCGTACCGATGCCGGAGTGCATGCACTTGGTAACGTAGCTGTGTTTGATACGAATACGCGCATTCCGGGAGAAAAGATTTCCTATGCGCTGAACCAGAGACTGCCGGAGGATATCCGGATCCAGTTGTCAGAAGAAGTGGAAGCAGATTTTCACCCAAGGTACTGTGACAGTGAGAAAACATATGAATATCGTATTCTGAACCGTAAATTTCCGGTTCCGACCGAGCGCCTGTATTCGTATTTTTATCATTATAAGCTGGATGTGGACAAGATGCGGGAGGCGACATCTTATCTGATCGGACGTCATGATTTTGCAAGTTTCTGCGGAACAGGTGCACAGGTCAAATCCACAGTCCGCACGATCACCGGAATTGATGTCTGGAGAGATGGAGATATTGTGACGATCCGTGTCAGAGGTGAGGGATTTCTTTACAACATGGTGCGCATCATTGCGGGAACGCTGATCCAGGTTGGAAACGGACAGTATCCGCCGGAACGCGTAAAGAAGATCCTTGATGCATGTGACAGATCCGTATCCGGACCGACCGCACCGGCACATGGACTGACATTGATGGGAATTGAATTTTTTGACTGAAAAGTAAATGCATATACACAGGAAAGACAGCACTTTATGTTCTGTCTTTTTTGTGTGCTGAAATCTGCTGATTCGTGGTTATAACCACATCTTTAGGATGGAATGTATATTATATTAGATTTGCGTAGAAAATATACAAGACCATAAGGAGGGTTTATCATGGGTAATACAGAAAATAAGATGTTTTGCTTTCAGTGTCAGGAAACGGCAGGCTGCAGTGGATGTACGGTATCAGGGGTGTGTGGTAAGAAACCGGATGTTGCAGCCATGCAGGATCTGCTTGTTTATGTGACAAAAGGATTAAGTGCTGTGACCACAAGACTTCGTTCTGAAGGAAAAGAAATTGAGGATTATGTAAATGAGATGATCATCGTGAATCTGTTTACAACAATCACGAATGCGAATTTTGATAAAGATTCCATTATTGAACGAATCAAAAATACCTTAGAGAAAAAAGAAGAACTTTTTCAGAAAGTGACAGATACAGAGAATCTTCCGGAAGCTGCAATCTGGAATGGAACAGAAGCAGAATATGAAGCAAAAGCTTCTCAGGTGGGAATCCTTTCCACAGAGAATAAGGATATCCGAAGTCTTCGTGAACTGATTACGTATGGCCTGAAAGGACTGGCTGCCTATGCGAAACATGCAGCAGCACTGGCCCATACAGATGGTGAGATCGATGCATTTTTGCAGAAAGCACTTGCGGCAACGCTGGATGATTCTCTGAGTGCGGACGAACTGACGGCACTGACACTGGAAACCGGAAGTTATGGCGTGAAAGTAATGGAACTTCTGGATAAGGCCAATACGGATACGTATGGAAATCCGGAGATCACAAAAGTTAATATTGGGGCTGGAAAGAATCCAGGAATCCTTGTTTCCGGACATGATCTTCGTGATCTGGAGATGCTTCTTGAGCAGACACAGGGAACTGGCGTAGATGTTTATACACATTCCGAGATGCTTCCGGCACATTATTATCCGGCCTTCAAAAAATATCCGAACTTTATCGGAAATTACGGAAATGCATGGTGGAAACAAAAAGAAGAGTTTGAGAGTTTTCATGGACCGATCCTGATGACGACAAACTGTATCGTTCCGCCAAAGGACAGCTACAAAAACCGTATGTATACGACCGGAGCGGCTTCTTATCCTGGATGTGTGCATATTCCGGGCGGTGTCGGGGAGGAAAAAGATTTTTCTGCAATTATTGAACAGGCGAAGAAATGTCAGGCACCGGAAGAAATTGAGCATGGTGAAATTGTAGGAGGTTTTGCGCATGCGCAGGTACTTGCCCTGGCAGATAAAATTGTCGAAGCAGTCAAATCCGGGGATATCCGCAAATTTGTTGTCATGGCAGGATGCGATGGACGTGCAAAATCCAGAAATTATTATACCGATTTTGCAAAAGGCCTGCCGAAAGATACGGTGATCCTGACAGCCGGCTGCGCAAAATACAAATACAATAAACTGGATCTGGGAGATATCGGTGGAATTCCGCGAGTCCTTGATGCAGGACAGTGTAACGATTCTTATTCTCTGGCAGTGATCGCGCTGAAGTTAAAAGAAGTTTTTGAACTGAATGATATCAATGAACTTCCGATCGTGTACAACATTGCGTGGTATGAGCAGAAAGCGGTGATCGTGCTTCTGGCACTTCTTTCTCTTGGAGTGAAAAACATTCACCTGGGACCGACTCTGCCGGCATTCCTTTCTCCGAATGTTGCAAAGATTCTGGTAGAGAACTTTGGAATCAGCGGAATCGGGACAGTAGAGGAAGATCTTGAGAATCTGATTGGATAAAAAATGATGTTATGCTTGACTAACCGCACCTGTATATGATTAAATCAACAAGAATCAATCATATATATCTATTATATGAGGGAGTAGTGGCGCATAGCGTGGCAAGTCAACATCCTGACCGCTGGTCTGGCTTGTCTTAAATAACGAGACTCATGTATGGCAAAGTTACTGTAAAGGTAACGTTCTGTTTGCTGTACATGGAGTCTCGTTTTTGCGTTATAAGGAATTATAAAGCTACACAAAACTCAAATAAAAACAGGAGGAGACAAAATGAAAGATGCATTTATGATGTCCCGGGAAGAACTGCTTGCCAAAACCGGTACAGACAGTGAAAAAGGTCTGAATCCGGAGCAGGTCGAAAAATCCCGCAGCACCTATGGCACAAACTCTTTTGTCCGTCAGAGTCACGAATCTCTGGCAAAAAGAATCTGGGATGCATCCACGGAGCCGATGCTGGTCATGCTGATCTTTGCGGCGATCATTACACTGGCAGTCAACATCACAAGATATTTTACCGGTGGAGAATACAATTTCCTGGAGTGTGTCGGTATCTTTGCTGCGATCGCACTGTCTGTTGTGATCACGATCATTACAGAAGGCAAAAGTGCAAAAGCATTTGAAGCATTAAATAAAATCAATGAAGATACACTGATCAAGGTCATTCGTAACGGAGAACCGCAGCTGATCACGCAGAAAGAGATCGTTGTGGGTGATATCATCATGATCGAGACCGGTGATAAGATCGTTGCGGATGGACGGCTTCTGGCAGGTAATGATCTTTCCGTAGATGAATCGGCACTGACTGGAGAAAGCCTTCCGGTCAAAAAAGATGCCGAATTTGTCTGTCAGAGTGGAACACCGGTAGCAGAACGTGCAAATATGTTGTACTCAGGATGCTTTGTTTCCGGTGGAAACGGTCAGATGCTGGTTACAGGTGTTGGTAATGATACTGAGTTTGGTCAGATCGCACAGGAGCTTTCTTCTATCGAAAAAACAACCACACCGCTTCAGGAAAAGCTGGATAAACTCGGCAAACAGATCACAGTTCTGGGAGCATCCGCAGCAGCGATCGTTTTTGCAATCGAGGTCATTCAGTTTGTAATGAACGGACAGCTTAATCTGGATACGGTATCAGATGCTTTTATCACAAGTATCGTCCTGATCGTAGCGGCTGTTCCGGAGGGACTTCCGACGATTGTGGCAGTTTCTCTGGCACTGAATATCATCAAAATGTCCAGAGAGAGTGCACTGGTCAAAAAGATGATTGCATGCGAGACGATTGGCTGTGTCAATATCATCTGTTCTGACAAAACCGGTACGCTTACCGAGAATAAGATGACTGTTCAGAAAATTTATACGAAGGGTGAATTGATTGATCCGGAACAGTTAAAAGAGGAAGTTCTTCTTAAAAACTACTGCATCAACAGCAATGCAAACATTTCCATGGAAGACGGAAACTGGTCCTTCATCGGAAATCCGACCGAATGTTCTCTGCTCGCGGCTGCCTCAAAAGCCGGTGTGGATTATCAGAAACTTCGTCATGAAGCAGACATTGTCCGTGTATTCCCGTTCTCTTCTCAGAATAAGGATATGAGCACGATCGTCCGTGAAAACGATAAAGAAATCCTGTATGTGAAGGGAAATCCGGAGAAAATCCTTTCTCTCTGTACCGGGATTTCTGAAGAAGAAAAAGAAAAGAACTTCCGCCTGATGGAAGAATTCCAGAGCAAAGCGGGACGTTTGCTTGCTTTTGCACATAAAGAACTGGATGGTCCTTACGATGACGAGGCACAGGAAGACGTGGAACAGGGATTGATTTACGATGGCTTTGTTGTAATCTCTGACCCGCTGAGTCCGGATGTGTATGAATCCATTCGAAACTGCCGTAGTGCAGGAATCGAAGTAAAAATGCTGACAGGAGACAATATCCGTACAGCAAGAGCCATTGCCAATGAACTGCATATGCTGGATGATGACCACATTGCAGTGGAAGCATCTGACATTGAAAAGATGACAGATGAAGAGCTGAAAGAAGCCCTGAAGAAGATTCAGGTAATTGCAAGAAGTACCCCTCTTGTCAAGATGAGAGTTGTAAAACTTCTCAAAGAGCAGGGAAATGTCGTGGCTGTTACCGGTGACGGAATCAATGATGCACCGGCGATCAAACATGCCGATGTCGGTATTGCCATGGGTATTGCAGGAACAGATGTTACCAAGGAAGCAAGTGATATGGTACTTCTTGATGATTCTTTCTCCACGATCATCAAGGCGGTACAGTGGGGACGTGGAATCTATGAGAACTTCAAACGTTTTATCCAGTTCCAGCTGACCGTTAATGTATCTTCTGTAGTGGTTGTTATCTGTTCGATCCTTGCTGGATTCAGTGCTCCGTTTACCGCACTGGAACTTCTGTGGATCAACATTATCATGGATGGACCGCCGGCACTGACACTTGGTCTGGAACCGATCCGTCCGGATCTTCTGAAACACAAACCGACAAAAAGGAATGAAAACATCATTTCAAAGAAAATGTTGCTTCGTATCTTTGTAAACGGAATTTATATTTCAGTAATCTTTATGATACAGCATTTCAGGAATTTCCTTGGTGCAGCACCGGAGGAAGAAGCAACCGTACTGTTTACATTGTTTGTACTGTTCCAGTTATTTAATGCATTTAACTGTCGTGAGCTGGACGATACACCGATGTTTAAGAACCTTCTGAAAAACAAACTGATGCTTGGAGTATTCCTTCTGGTTTTGATTCTGCAGGGAATCATCACACAGTTTGGGGCTGCTGTATTTGAAACAGTGCCATTGTCTGTGGGCATGTGGGGCAAGATGCTCCTGACTGCTTTTACTGTGATCATTCTGAATGAAGGGATAAAAGCAGTGAAGAGACTGTTCAGACGAAAATAGAGATCAGATACACTTATATGCAATGATCGTTACTGTGCCTTTGCCAGGGTAGCGTTTCATTGCATATCTTTTGGGAAAAGCTTCGATGAGATCAGGAAGCTTGACATAACCATAGGTACGGGCATCAAAGTCAGGTTTTGCACGTTTGATATACTGACCGGCAGAGCTGACGTTGACGTAGCTGTCATCATCCTGGTATTTGTCCCAGGCAATACGCAGTAATTTGTGGATTTCCCTTAATTCCTTTGCTTTGCGGCGTTCTTCTGCGGCTTCCTGGAGATTGCGTTTTTGATTTTTGGAAGTTTTGGAGACAGAAGAAGGGTGGCTGTCAGGATCTTTGTTCAGGTTTTCAAGATAAACAAATTCGTCGCAGGCATTACGGAAAGGTTCCGGGGTTTTCTTTTCGCCTACTCCCATAACATAAACACCAGATTCATGAAGTTTGATTGCCAGAGGGGTATAGTCACTGTCGCTGGCGACGATGACAAAAGCATCGTAGATGCCACTGTGGAGCAGATCAAGAGTATCGATCACAAGTGCCATGTCGGTGGCATTTTTACCGGCGACGTAATCAAACTGCTGTTCAGCTTTGATGGCGAGACGTTTGAGTTCATTTTCCCAGTTTTTGAGTGAACCTTTGCGCCAGTTTCCGTAGGCTCGCTTTACGACAATGCGACCGTTTGCGGAGATTTCCTGGATGACAGCTTCCAGTTTGGAGAGCTGTGTATTATCCGCATCAATCAACATTGCAATATTTTTAAGATTTTTCATCAGATAATTTCTCCTTAAGTTGTATAAAAGTTATCAATAAGACTATAGCATTTTCAGAAATGATTTTCCAGTAAGATTCTTTATAATTATGGATGTATCGGGAAGAATGTGTTATGATTGGAGGAATATCTGCAGGAGGTATGTGTATGATCACGTTTTTAGCATCATTATTTATAAAAGACAGCAGAAATTACAAGGAGCCTGAGGTGCGGCAGGCTTATGGTGTCCTGAGTGGGGCAGTAGGGATCGGGTTGAATATTCTGCTGTTTCTCGGTAAATGGATTGCAGGAACCATCAGTGGTTCGATCGCCATTACGGCAGATGCATTTAATAACCTTTCGGATGCGGGATCTTCGATCATTACCCTGATCGGTTTTCGACTTTCCGGACAGGAACCGGACCCGGAGCATCCGTTCGGACATGGAAGGATGGAATATATCTCAGGGCTGCTTGTCTCAGTGGCAATTCTGGTTATGGGATTTGAGCTGATCTGGTCATCATTTGGGAAGTTGAGAGACCCGGAACCAATCGAAAGCAGTGCACTGGTATTTGGCATTCTGATCTCTTCGATTCTTGTGAAACTGTATATGTTTTTTTACAATCATTCCCTGAGCAAAAAACTGGAAAGTGCAGCGATGAAAGCAACTTCGGTGGACAGTTTGAGTGATACTGTGGCAACGACACTTGTTCTGATCGCGACTGTGATCAGTAAATATACAGGATTGATTCTGGATGGCTGGTTTGGTATTCTGGTCGGATTGTTTATTGTTTATACAGGTGGTTCTACACTGAAGGAGACCATTGATCTTCTTATCGGACAGCCGCCGAAAAAAGAATTTATTGATGAAATCAGGGAAATTGTTCTGGAGCATTCCCTGGTATATGGGATGCATGATCTGATCGTTCATGATTATGGGCCGGGACGAAGAATGATCTCACTTCATGCGGAAGTAGATGTAAATGGTGATATTCAGGACATTCATGAACAGATTGATCATATTGAGCATGAACTACAGGAAAAACTGCATTGTTCAGCAACAATCCATATGGACCCGATCGTAACCGATGATAAAGAGGTTCTGGAAATGAAAGCGAAGGTTGAGGAAATGGTTCATTTTCTGGATGAATCGTTCAGTATGCATGATTTCCGAATGGTAAAAGGCCCGACCAGAACAAATCTGATCTTTGATGTGGAGGTTCCGAGGAAGACATCGTTTACAGATAATGAGATCATGAACTGGCTGAAAGAACAGATACATGGTCTGCCTGGAAGTAAATATTTCGCAGTGATACAGATCGATCATGAGTATTATTAGATGAGAGTATGATAACAGGCAGGGACGAGAGAAAGATAATTCGTTCCTGCCTGTTATATGCATAAGACACTGGCAGAACCTGTGCTGCGTTTCTGGATTTCTCTGCTCATCTATTAATCACTGCTTTTGCAAACTCGCACCTGAAGGTGCTCAGACAGAGCAACGCAGTGATAATTAGAGCATTCGAAATCCTAGAAGCCTCGCAGGGTTCTTTCCGCGTCTTATGTATATAATTCGGCAGGAGAAGTTTGGCTCCACTCGTCCCTGGTTGTTGAATCATGGAGATGAGGAGCGGATTGTATTAGGGCAGTGTGTTGGAGTTAGGGAGAATGTGTCGAGCGAAATTTCCAATGATTTAGCACTTTGAAAACGGAATACGGGGTTTACATGTGTGTTTAAATCACCTATAATGAAAATGTATAAGAACGATATGTGCTGAAAGGCGGTGGAAGTATGGAGGGTAATGATATGCCAGATCAGGAGTTAAAAACAATGTATATCAGTTGGTTTATGGATTTGCAGCGTATTAAGAAATCCAGCAATGGAGCGGACATCCCGGAACTGGAGTATCAGATTAAAGGAATGATTGCCAGACTTTCTTCTATGGGAGTAAATGTGGAAGATCTGACATTGTGAAGTGAAATAAGAATGACGATGTAACTAAGAAAAGAGTGTAGCCCTGTAGTTGGTTTAACGGGAACTACACTCTTTTGTTTTTGTACCTGCATGGAGTTGTCAGAGGTGTCTATTTTTCATGAAATTTCATATAAGCGAGTCCGGTAACATCGGCAAGCACCCATCCGATCGGAATCGCCATCCAGATGCCGGTTTCTCCAATATATGCGGAAAGGATATACGCCAGAGCTACACGGGTTCCGAGTGATATGACGGTCAGGACGACGGACATGACCGGTTTCTTGACTGCACGATAGTAACCATACAGCAAAAACAGACAGCCGATTCCGCAGTAAAAAGCTCCCTCGACCCGGAGATAACGTACACCGGAAGCAATAACTGCAGTTTCTTTTGCACTGACAAAGATCCGCATCAGCGGTGCGGCAAAAATACATACTACCGCTGAGATTACAATACAGAAAAGAAAACTGATCAGGAACGATTCTTTCGTTCCCTTGCGGATTCGATCTTTTTTGCCAGCACCGTAGTTCTGGGCGATAAAGGTAGAATATGCATTACCGAAATCCTGCACCGGAAGATAAGCAAACGTATCAATCTTGACAGCGGCGGCAAAAGCAGCCATAATGACCGGTCCGAAGCTGTTTACCAGTCCCTGCACCATCAGAATACCAAAGTTCATGACAGACTGCTGGATGCATGTCATAGAAGACAGATTTCCAATTTCACCAAGGATCTGGTGGTTGAATCGCAGATTCTCTCTGGAAGGCAGCAGATCACGGCATTTCAGCAATACATAGAGCGTAATGCCGATGCCTGAAACATACTGAGCGATGACTGTCGCCAGTGCTGCCCCACGGATACCCCATGGGAGCACAGCCACGAACAAAAGGTCAAGTCCGATATTCAGGACAGCAGAGATGGCAAGAAATACCAGTGGGATCGTGGAGTTTCCAAGAGCACGGAGCAGACAGGAAAAGTAATTATACAGCGAGGTGGCAATGATACCTGCAAATATCACAAGCAGATAAGCCTTCATGCCATCCCATACCTCGTCCGGCACCCGCAGGAAATGCAGGATCGGATCAATTCCTATGTACACCAGGACATTCAGAAGCACAGTGACAGCCATGATCAGCACAAAAGCATGTACGATTGCACTGCACAGAGAATCCTGGTCGTTTTTTCCCCTATAAATAGAAAAAAGAGCTCCCGATCCCATGCTGAGTCCAAGAAAGATAGAAGTCAGAAAAGTCATCAGAGTATAAGCAGATCCCACCGCCGCCAGCGCATTGCTTCCGAGCACACGCCCGACGATCAGCGTATCCGCAATATTATAGAACTGCTGCAGAAGATTGCCGGCCATCATCGGCAGTGCAAACAGCAGCAGCGAGCGGGAAATTTTCCCCTCGGTCAAGTCATGATACATTTTTTGTTACCTCATCCAAAATCTCAAAAATTCAATACAGGGTTTACACTTTTCTGGCAAACCACTATAATGATTATATCATAAAAAAATAATCTGAAAAGGTGGTGAAATTATGGGAGAAGGTGAAGAAATGACAAGGTTGGAACTTTTAACAGTACTTTTGTCGATCAAGGCATTACTTGAGGGCGATAACCAGGAAAAAGCACTGGAACTTGTAAATGAAGTCATTGCAGAGGCAAAAAGAAAAGATAACTGATATAAGTAACTGATGATAGAGAGTGTAAATCCTGTATTGAGTTTCTGAGATTTACACTCTTTTTTATGTGTCGGGTGAAAAAGTCAGAGAATTTTATATTATGTATACAATTTTAAAATATTAACAAAAATAAGAGCTAAATAAAATAATATTTGGTTAATCTGTTTTGGCACTCAGTGCTATACTTCTAACCGTAAAAAGTAAACAGAACTTAACAAAACCTCCTTTCACAAAACAAAGTTGAAGGCTGCTAAGCATCAGATTTTTGGAGGAAAAGACAAATGAATACTTTAAAAGCTGAAAAAAGAAGCATGGACGTTAAGGCAAAAAGACTGAGAAGAGAAGGATACGTTACAGGTAATGTATTTGGTCGTGAGATCGAAGGTTCCATCCCAGTAAAAATGCTGAAGACCGAGGTTGACAAACTGTTAAAGACTGACCACAAAGGAAGCCAGGTTATGCTGGATGTAGATGGTCAGACATACGATGCACTGATTAAAGAGGTTGACTTCAATCCACTGGCAGGCAGAGTAGATGAGATTGATTTCCAGGCACTGGTAAGCAATGAAAAAGTACATTCCGTTGCTGAGATCGTAATCGTAAACCACGACAAAGTAGCAGAAGGTGTTCTTCAGGAGAACATGGAAGAGGTAAACTACAGAGCTTATCCATCCGCACTGGTTGACAAAGTAGAAGTAGATGTAGCCGGACTTAAAGTCGGTGACACCATCCGTGTCAAAGACCTGAGCCTTGCAAAAGATGCAGATATCGACATCAAAGATGATCCGGAAGCTGTTGTACTGACTGTTGTGGCTGTACACAACGGAGCCGTTCCGGAAACTGTAGCACCTGAGGAAGCAGCTGAAGAGTAATGGGAACGGCCCAATTGTCCGTTTGTTTGTAAACTAGAGAAACTTCTGCGCTGGGAGGACACTCGAAGTTACATTTGCTGGGAACTACCCAGCGGCCCGCCAGTTTGACAACTGAAGACCCTGAGGGGGACTATCTTACAGTTGCGAAAGCCGAATGTCCCCCTCAGACACACCCTTTTTGGCCACGCCTGGTTCATCAAGACAGAACAGTGTTGATGCTAACTGTCGAGGCTGTTTCGCTGGCGCGAAAGGCGCGGCAACTTGAGTTGGTAATAGGTGTAGTTCCCGCGAGCACGCCGAAGGCGTGGCGTCGACGGGCTAGTAGTATGATAAAATAACAGGATATCTTCTCCATACGAGAGAGAAGACTCCTGTTATTTTTATTTTGTAAAATCTATAAATTAAGAAAACAAAGACTCAGGGAGCATCAGTGCAAGCCTGAATCCCATTCATACGAAAGTCTTCCGGCCTGAAACACCAGGAGAATTTTTCAAAGGGCTCCACATAAGACAAAATTTCCGTCAGACATTTAGCCCAGGGGTTGTCAGGGGACTGGCCAAGTCCCTTGACGGTTTTCTTATATCCCAATATAAACAAAAGTCCCCAGAGAAATTCCTCTGCTAAAAAATGTCAATATAAATTGACGGGCGCATGGGAAGTTCCCAGGATTTCCTCAATCCTATCCTGCATCTCCGCAATCGTATGTTTCCTTGACCGTGCACATTCCTGTGCCTGACAGTCGCAGATCAGGCACTTGCGGTACGATGGACGGGAAAGTTTATGTCCATCTGTTCCAATTACATCCATATCAAATAAACGTCCATAAGGATGGGACTCCTCAATCTGTTGGGTGAGATCTTTGATTTTTTCTGCAGAAGCGTCAACACAGAGCAGCATCTCATCTCCTGTAATATCATGGAAAACACGAGACTCAAGAACTTCCATATCTGCTGCGGAAAGATCATGCAATAAAACATCTTTTCCTGCTTCGAATCCTTTCCGGATCAGAGGCGTCGTCTTGATCGGACCTGGAATATTCATACAAAAAGAAATTACAGGCTTCTGATATTTTTCTATAAATTCATTCTGAATCTGCACGCGCCTGTCACGGCAGAACATCATATCGGTGATAGTAACTTCCTGACCTTGCATATCTTAAAATTCCCTTCAGTAAGTAAAATAGTTGTGTTCAGTTAAAATCTATCCCAGCTGTTAAAAATCCTGTTTTTATAAGTGATGAGTAGTAATAAACAGGTGCCTGATTTGTATATTTTCAGAAATGTCGGACCCAAATCAGGAGCATAGACATTTGGAATATTGTTTATGAAATGAAATCGTCGGTCTGCCTGAAGAATTAATAATGTATTACATTTTCACACTCGCGAATCCGTTCAAGTACCGGCTGTGCCTCCGGACTGCGGAAATAGTTCAGTGTAGTTTCTGGAACAAGCTCCTCAAGAAGTTCCCAGTTTTCTTCCTTCAAAGCCTGACGTACCGTGGACGCACTGATCGCTTTTCCGTTATTTTCTTTACGTGGGACGATCACACATTCAATTCCGTTCTCCGGCAGTTTCTCAGACATGATCTGATTGTAGATGCCAGTAACAAGACTTGTCGGTTCCTCTCCAACATAACGCCGATTGATTCCAAGTGCAGCTGCGATCCTGGTAAAAACAGTCAGATCCAGCATGGCATGGCTTTCGATCACTGCCTTTTCGTCTTTCTGGAAATAACTTGGAAAAGTCGCATTGCTGATGATGTACGGGCCGCTGTCATGATAACGGATATTTGTAAGATGAGCAGTCCCTTCCATGACCAACTTCTTACGTACCGCAAAAGGAACCAGACTGGCATCTTCGCTGACAATAAACAAATGAAGAATATCATTTTCGGCAGCAGCTTTTTCTACCAGATACTGATGACCGAGGGTAAAAGGATTGGCGTTCATCACAAGAGCAGCCACCCGTGGTGCATCTTCTTTCTGTTTTTCCAGAGTATTCAGATAACCGGAAAAACCGGTACGCTTATTTTCCATAAAGACAATCTGTCCATTGATCCGGGCAATCTCATAAAAGCCAAGATCTCCGAAAAATCTGGCAGAATCACATTTCGTATAAAGAAACAGATGCGTATTTCCTCTGGAAAACTGCAGCTCGATCAGATGACTGACGATCGAATTCATCAGCCCCTCACCCTGATGCTCATGACTGACCGCCATACACCGAAGCGTATTTCCAAAACAGCTTCCCGTTGCGATCAGGTTCATTTCATCATCATACATCCCGCAGGTATAATCCAGATTTCCGTCTCTGCGGATTCCCTCTGCCGTAAGCAGTTCATCCACCAGACGGTTGCCGCGCTTATCTGATGCGGCGATTTGTGTTATAAAATAATCGGACATAAAACTCTCCATTCCGCCGCCTTCCACCGCGGCACAAAAATATTATAATAATTTTATAACAGTCACAAAAAGATGTAAAGAAAAATACAATTCGTAAATGGAATGCCGTAAATGGAATGAGGATATATACAGATTTTTTTGTAACATTTTCCGCATTCAGATGTTATATTGGTGAAAGAGAAAAAATCAGGGAAGGGGGAAAACAGATGTGGATAATGAAATCTTATTAAAGCTTTACAGTCTTTATCAGAAAGAACTTTACCTGTATCTGTATTCCCTCTGCGGGGACAGACATCTGGCGGAAGATCTGCTGCATGAGACATTTCTCAAAGCACTGCTGGCATTGCCGGAGGGGCATACGAACATGCGGGCATGGCTTTATATGGTGGCGAGAAATTTGTTTTATAATCAACAGAAAAAGAAATCCCGGGAGATTCTGCTGGAAGGACAGGAGTATTTTCCTGAGAAAAAAACGGACGAAGATCTGCTTGAAAAAATTATCGAGGAAGAAAACTGGCGGATGCTTTACCAGGCAATCCGCAGACTGGAGATAAAGAAACGGGAAATTATTCAAATGCAGTATTTTGGCGGAATGTCTCAAAAAGAGATCGCGGCGGTTTTACATATCACGCCGGAGAATGTGCGTGTACTGGCATACAGGGCAAAAAAAGAGCTGAAAAAGGATTTGACAGAGTTAAAAACGGAATAGCAAGATAAGTGAAAAGCGTAAAAACAGTGCAGCGTATGTAAGCAGAATCTGATTAAACAGAGAGGAGGAAATGCAATGACATATCGTGAATTACTGAAATTATATAAGCAGGGTAAACTGGAAGACAGCGCAAAGAAACAGATAGAAGCGGAAATCGAGAAACAGGATGCAATCAGTGAATTTCTTTATGAAGAAGGTACGATACCAGATTTTTCAGATCTGGAGGGAGAGCAGGACTATTTCAATGATTTAAAAGGCGAAAATTCGATGTCGGAACGACAGGACAGTAAGATAGGGGACAGCGTAGAAAAACAAGCGAAGAATCAGATCATAGAAAAAAGTAAGTCTGCCGAAGACTCACAAAATGGTCAGGAGGATGAGCTTAACAGGCAATTCATAAAAGAAATCCAGCGTTCTATCCGCAGAGCCTTTATCAAAATGGGACTGGCAGTAGGAGCCGCAGTCCTCGCAGTTGTTCTGTGTGCAGTTTTTATCCTTCCAAAAGCTGTATCCAAATTTTATTATGACCCTAATGAAGTTGCAGGAAAATACGAAGAAATGATCACGACCAGGATGGAACTGGATCTGTCCGTTTATTCGGAGCTGTTTCTGCCTGGAAATCACCGGGATCAGGTCAATGCAGTATCGAGGGGTTACGGTGAATACGATATCGTCATTCCGCAAACCACCAGCTGGACCGGAAAATCTACTTCTGTCAGCGGACGTCTGGTGAGGGGAAAACTTACTCTCTATGATAATAATATCCTGAGTCGTCCGATCATGCAGTTCTACCTTCCGGGAGACGAGGATGCATGGGTGGCGTGGGAAGTTGACGAAAACGGCAAAGAAACAAAAATGGACACGGAGGCTCGTAAACAGGAAAGTATTCAGTATTCCAAAGAGGAAATCGCAGAATACAATGACAACGACTGGTATCTTGCCTATGTTTCTATAAATGACATCATGGATTACAAAGATTTTATTGAGTGGTTTCAGAATCTGTCCGATCAGAAAGAACTGGAATGGGGAGCTCTCTGGTGTGCGGTCCATACAGAAGACGAAGATGGTTATCTCGTAGAACCAAACATTGGTTTCTGTCCCCTGCCATCCGGAATGAGCATCAGCTGGGACAGAGAAACATATCCATACCTGTCTCTTCTGGATAATTCAGATTCGTACGATCGGGTAGAAGCAAATGATGAAAAAACCATGCAGACGCACTTTATCAGCATGCTCTCCTACATTCAGGATCATGATAATATCCTTTCCATGATGGGACAGACAACGGATTCCCCGAACAGATATCAGGATATGATTGATTATGTGCAGAAAAACGGACTGAAGATTCATGGCTTTGCAGTCAGCGCAAAAAAGAATACTCTTCTTGAATTATATAAGGAAGATGTGGTATCTTATATTCAGACAACACCACAGAATTAAGAAAGAAGTGCAGACATATACGCGGGTGTATGTCTGCATTTCGCATTTATTGCGGAAGAAGTCGTGAGTATTTAACAAAATCAATGCGGAGCAATTATTTAGTTATGAGCAAGTAGCAAAGCGGATTGCGAATATCCGCTTGCTTATACAGGAGGGAACAGCATGGGAATTACAGAAATGTTAGATGAATTAAAAAGCAAAGCACGCCGTGATGAAAAACTTCGGGCAGAGCTTCTGGAAACACGTAAGGATGCACAGCCGCTCAGTGCATTCTGTCGGAAATGCAGGGAACTGGGATATGAGATTTACGATATGGACCTCATCACCGCCGGAGAAGAATTTTATGCCACCATGCGCAGAAGCACCAATGGCGGCGGGGAAAATTCTCCGATGCTGGAAGGTGAGGACGATTTTTACGAGTTATTTTTCGCGGGATTGGAGTAAATTATGAACATATGCATTTATGGAGCTTCCAGTGCAGAACTGGAGCAGATCTATTATGATAAAACAGAAGAACTTGGCAAAATGATGGCAAAGCGGGGACATGGCCTTGTGTTTGGCGGTGGAGCGACCGGAATGATGGGAGCAGCAGCCAGAGGCGTCGATTCCGAAGGTGGTTATATTCTTGGCATTGCTCCACGTTTCTTCGATAAGCCGGGAGTTCTCTATGAGAATTGCAGCGAATTCATTTTTACAGAAACCATGCGTGAGCGCAAAAAACTTCTCGAAGAACGTTCAGACGCAACGATCGTAACACCAGGCGGGATCGGAACTTACGAAGAGTTTTTTGAGATTCTGACACTCAAAAGCCTGCGCAGGCTGGACCGTCCGATCGTCCTTTACAATATCAACGGATACTATGATGGAATGAAGGCACTTCTTCAGCATACCGCAGACGAGAAATTTATGGATGATTCCAACATGGAACTCTGTGCATTCATGGATGATCCGGAGCAGATCCTGGCATACATAGAAAGTTACAGATAGTTATCAAATGAATCAGCAATTTGAAGCAGGATAAAGTGGCAGATAATTGATGTCCATAGAAAAAATCCATGTAAATAAAGAATTACAGGAAGAATATTGTATGAACAAAAGAATTGTTTCCATAATCCGGAAACTGAGCAAAACAGAACAGGAAATAAGCCTCACAGAACTGGCAGAGGAATTCCGGATTTCCCAGCGAAGCGTCCGAAATGATCTGAATGCGATCAACGATCTTCTGATCGGACAGGGACTTGCAAATCTGAAATTAGGAAGAGGCGGCAAAGTCCTGCGGGAAAGTGATTTTGCAGAGATTCTGGAAAGTCTCGATGAAAAAGATTTCTACGATTACAAACTATCCAAAGAAGAACGTAAAAAGATTGCCTCGGTCCTTCTGGTGACAGCACAGGGTTATATCACGCTTTCAGAGATCGCAGACCACATGGCAGTCAGCCGTGCGACAGTGATCAACGATCTCGACGAGATCAAGGCATATATCCATACCGGCAACCTGGAAGTCCGTTCCCATCCAAATAAGGGACTGAGCGTGGAGGGAACTGAGAGCGACCGGCGGGTTTTTCTCCTGAGTCTGGTCAACTATAGCCCGGATGCAGCCAGAGAAGATGTTGTACAAAAGCAGATCGCCGTCGATGAAGAACGCAGTGCTCTTCTTGGCAAGATTCTCTATGAGCAGGAACATGCACACGAATGTTTTCTGAGTGATTCTTCTTTCCGCAAGATCCAGATTTATCTTGGAATCATGGCGAAACGTATGGCACAGGGCTGCTACATGGAACCGCGTCATCGGAAAGACAACAGCAAGCACACGATGGCAGAGGATATCCTGAAATACGTCGGTCAGTACTGTGCGCTGGAGATCAACGAAGACGAGATTCAGTTTTTAAGCGAACTTCTGACTTTCGGAAGATATATGAAACAGAAACATTCGGATCCGGATTCTGTAAAGATCCAGATGCTGACACGACAGTTCATCGAAAAAATCTCTCAGACCACAGAAATCCTCCTGACACAGGACTATGATTTCTTTGAAAATCTTTCCAAACATCTGGAATCCACGTTTGCACTTGCAGCTCCGCTCAATGACAGAAATCCTGTGATCGATAGCGTAGTAGAGGAAAATCCGCGGATCCTTGAGGCAGTACAGAAAAATCTTCCGATGATTGAAAGCTACGCCGGACGGAAACTGACAGAGGCAGAGACAGGCTATATTGTTGTCCATCTCTGTGCCGCGATCGAGAGAAAGAAAAATCAGGAGATTTCCTTTCGCGTGATTGTAGCCTGCCATGCCGGGATCGGAACTTCACAGCTTCTTCTGGAACGACTGAAAAAACATTTTAACTTCCGGATCACAGATATTGTTTCCTCACATGAGGCAGGAAATCTCAAAGCGGGTCAGGCAGATCTCGTGATCTCTACCGTGCCGTTGAAACACTGTGAGATTGAAAATATTGTCGTATCACCGCTTCTGGGAGATGAAGACTACATAGAGATCGGAAACAAAGTCGACCAGCTTCGTGCGCGGGAAGTTTTTACAGATACACCGGAAACAGAAGCCAAAACACCTGAAACTCTGCTGAATGCGATTGGTACGATCCTTTATGACAAAGTGCCGGATGAAGCTGGTGCACTGATGACAGAAATCGGCAAAAAGGTCGCAGATTTTTTCCAGACAGATCCTGTGGTAGCAGAAGGATATTCCCCGGCATTGAGTCAGCTGCTTCCGGCATCTCATATCCAGCTTGATATAGAATGCGAAAACTGGCAGCAGGCAGTCCGAAAATCCGCCCGGAAGCTTCTGGAGCTTGGATATATCGAAGAAACTTACATGGATGCGATGATCCATAACATCGAAGAAAACGGGCCATATATCGTACTGACGAAAGGTTTTGCCCTTCCACATGAAGGCATTGACAAAGGTGTATATAAGACCGGGCTGAATCTGATCCGTCTGAGCAGACCAGTCAACTTCGATGCAGAAGAATATGATCCGGTAGAGTTTGTGTGCTGTATGAGTGCCACGGATCACAAGACACATCTCAGGGCATTTTTTAATCTGGTAAATATGCTGAAAGAACCGGGATTTTTGCAGGCACTTCGGGAATGTCAGACAGCAGAAGAGGCAGCAGAAGTAATCCAGCAGTATGAAGTGAAGACAGATAAAAACTGAATACTGCACAGAATTAGAGAGCAGGGTGCAGAGATACATATAGAATGTTCATGAACAAAAGAACAGAAAGCAGGGATAAAATGATCTGGAAAGAGTTAAAAGATACATTAATCTTTCTGAAGCTGAAAGCAGCCGACAACAAAGAAGTGCTGCAGATCATGGGAGATGCCATGATTCAGGAAGGATACGGGGAAGAAGGGTTTACAGAGGCACTCCTGGAGCGGGAAAAAGACTATCCGACAGGCTTGGACGTGGACGGGATCGGAGTTGCAATCCCGCACACAGATGCGGAACATGTCAAAAAGGAAGGAATCTCGATTGCAGTGCTGGATGAGCCGATCGTTTTTGATGCAATGGGAGAAGAGGATTATC
Source organism: Blautia sp. MSJ-19 (assembly GCF_018918125.1). Taxonomy (GTDB): domain Bacteria; phylum Bacillota; class Clostridia; order Lachnospirales; family Lachnospiraceae; genus Blautia_A. The sequence continues at coordinate 8,273 of NZ_JAHLQA010000016.1, read as the reverse complement.
AGATTCCGGTGAAGATTGTGATCATGTTCACGGTTGCAGGAAAAGATAAACACATCGACCGCCTGCTGCAGATCCTGGATATGATTAAGGATGAACAGATCCTTAAGGGACTGTTGGCAGCAAAGAACAAAGAAGAAGTTCGGACAGCGATACAGAAAAGAGAAAAAACATGTTAAAGAAAAAAGTGATCGCGGCATGTGGTGGGGCAGTGGCAACTTCCACTATAGCGGCGAATAAAATTGTGGAATTATGCAAAAAAAACGGGATTGATGTGGAAATCTGCCAGATTCGTATTTCGGAGATTGAATCAAATCTGGAAGGAACCGATCTGATCGTCACAACATCCAGGATCAAGCGGGATTATGGAATTCCTTATGTGAATGGAATGGCTTTTATTTCCGGAATCGGAGAGGAAGCGACAGAAGCAAAGATCCTGGAAGTATTGAAGCAGTGACTGGATGGCTTACAGGCAATAGTACGTGGAGGATTTTGGCATAAATATGGCAGAATCCAAAGATATCATTTGATGCAGGGAGGTTTAAACAAGGTGAATTTACTGGAGAAGGCAGTAGATGTCATCAACAATATGGGGGCTTCATCTCTCCTTCCGTTGACGGTTGTTTTCCTGAGTCTGTGTTTTGGGGTAAAACCAGGCAAAGCGATTCGCTCCGGTCTGATGATCGGTGCCGGATTTGTCGGGATCAACCTGATCGTGGAGATGATGAACAGTCAGCTTGGGACAGCGGCGGCAAAAATGTCGGAACGTTTTGGCTTGAATCTCCGGGTGGTCGATCTTGGATGGCAGGGGGCATCTCCGATGGCGTGGGCATCCTGGCTTTCGGCGATTGCGATACCGCTGGCAATCCTGGTGAACATCGTCATGCTTGGAATGAAACTTACCAGAACGGTCAATATCGATCTCTGGAACATCTGGCATATGACGTTTACCGGGGCACTGGCATATACGGTGACAGGAAAGCTCTGGATCGGCATTCTGGGAGTGGCTTTTCATGCCGCGATCGTTTATAAACTGGGAGATCTGTGGGCTCCTTTTATAGGAGGATATTTTGAACTGACGGGGCTTACGGTGCCGCATGGCACGGCATCCTATATGGCACCGGTGGCGTGTCTGACGGACTGGATCATCGAAAAAATCCCCGGAATCCGCGATATCAATTTTTCAATCGATCAGCTTCAGGAAAAAGCAGGTGTGCTTGCAGAGCCGATCGTTATTGGCGGAATTATGGGAACGGCAATCGGACTCCTCGCAGGCGACCGTCCGGACGATGCTTTTATGCTGGGAATCCAGATGTCTGCCGTGATGGTGCTGATGCCGCAGATCGTAAAATGTATCATGGAAGGACTGCTTCCATTGTCAGAGCGTGCTAAGAAAATCCTTTCGAAGCGGTTCGGAAACGGAGAGTTTTATATCGGGTTGGACCCGGCAGTTCTGCTCGGAGATTCACAGGTAGTGACGGCGGGGCTTCTTTTTATCCCGATCACGCTTCTGATCGCAATGATCCTTCCGGGAAATCAGGTGCTTCCATTCGGTGATCTGGCAACGATCAGTTTCTTTATTGCGATCGCTGTTGCGGTACATAGGGGAAATCTTTTCCGCACACTGATCTCAGGAAGCCTGATCATGACGATGACTTTGTGGATCACGAACCAGACGATCCCATGGGTGACAGCACTTGCAAAAAGTACAGGTGCGCTGAGCGGAGACGGACTGGCAGCCGCGATGGATCAGGGAGGAAGCCCGATCACGTATATTTTTGTGGAGCTGTTTCAGCGTGATAATCTTGCAGGGCTGCTGATCATAAGCGGGATTTATATCGTCTGCCTGGCAGTGTCGGTGAAATATTCCAGAGCAGAAAAAGCCCGGGGCGAAGATGAGGAGCTGTAGAAGAAAGCACATTTTCTATTAAAATATGAATACAAAGAATGGTTGAAAAATTTTCCAAAATTCTGGAAAGGCTTTCAACCATTCTATTTTTTTGCAAAAAAAGGGGAAAGACCTTTGACTGTTTTTCACATAACCATCGTGTTAGCATAGAATCATCAAAAGGAACACAAAACAAACGGCCGTAAAAGCAAAAAGAAAATGTCAGAACAAGAAGACAGAAAGACAGGAACGTAACGAGACAGAAAAGAGCAACAAAGAACTGAAGATAATGCAGATGAAAATTTAAAGGAGGAAAAAAGAATGCTGACAATGATGTTAAATGGAATTCAGTATGTGATCGATATGGGAGCTTCCGTAATGCTTCCAATCGTGATCGCGATCATCAGTATCTGTATGGGAATTAAAGTAGGAAAAGCAATCCATTCCGGATTGATGATCGGTGTAGGTTTTGTAGGACTTTCGCTTCTCATCAATATGATGAGCGACCAGTTGGGACCTGCAGCACAGGCGATGTCAGAAAGATTTGGACTGACATTGAACGTAGTTGATATCGGATGGCCGGGAGCATCCCCGATGACCTGGGCTTCCAGTATCTCAACGATCGCCATTCCGGTGGCAATCCTGGTAAACGTGGTCATGCTTCTCACAAAGCTTACAAAGACCGTGAACATCGACGTATGGAACATCTGGCACATGGCTTTTACAGGAGCCATCGCTTACACAGTAACAGGAAACTTTGGAGTTGGAATCCTCGGAGTAGTCGTACACGCAGCGATCGTTTACAAAATGGGAGATCTGTGGGCACCTCTGATGCAGGATTATTTCGGACTTGACGGACTGACCGTTCCTCACGGCGGCGGTTCCTGCATGGGTGTGATCGCCTGTGTGATCGATGCGATCCTGGACAAGATTCCTGGAATCCGCAAGATCAGCATCACAGCAGATTCACTTCAGAAAAAGATCGGTGTATTTGGAGAGCCGATCATCATCGGTGGAATCCTTGGAACAGCCGTAGGTTTCCTCGCAGGTTACACACCAAAAGATGCACTTCCACTTGGAGTAAACATGGCAGCGATCATGGTACTGATGCCAAAAGTAGTGTCCTGTATTACGGACGGGCTCGTACCACTTTCTGAGAGAGCAAAAGAAATCCTGACAAAGAAATTTGACAACGCAGAGTTTTATATCGGACTGGACCCGGCGATCCTTCTGAGAGATTCTCAGGTTATCACAGCAGGACTCCTTTTTATCCCGCTGACACTGATCCTCGCAGTCCTTGTACCTGGAAATGAAGTTCTTCCATTCGGAGACCTTGCAACCATCGGATTCTTCACATCCGTAGCAGTAGCTGTTCACAAAGGAAATCTTTTCCGTACCCTGTTTTCCGGAAGTGCCATCATGTATATGACTATCTGGATCTCCAACCAGACAATTCCGTGGATGACAAAACTTGCAGAAGTAACAGGATCCCTTCAGGGCGGCGGCAGAGTTGCAGCACTGGATCAGGGAGGAAGCCCGATCACCTATGTATTTACACAGTTATTTGTAAAAGAAAATTTAAGCGGTGCGGCAGTGATCGCAGCAATCTACGCAGCCTGCCTCGCATTCACCGTATATTCCGTAAAGAAACAGAAAAAAGGATCTATGACCAGAGAAGGAGAAAAAGCTCATGACGAAACAGTATTTATTGGGGATTGATATAGGAACAAGTGCATGTAAAGTTGCATTATTTGGAAAAGACGGCAAAGTAGAAGCGGCAGTTTCAGAAGGTTATCCGGTGTATTACCCGCATCCGGGCTGGGCAGAGCAGAACCCGGATGAATGGTGGGAGGCTGTGTGCAAGGCTATCTGGACAGTGATCAGTTCCAGCGGCGTTTCACCGGATGATATCGCAGGAATCGGCATTGACGGACAGAGCTGGTCCGCCATTGCAATCGATGAAGAAGGAAAAGTACTTACAAACACACCGATCTGGATGGATACCAGAGCACAGAGCATCTGCGACAGAGTGAATGCAGAAGTGGGCGGCGAAAAGATATTCGAACTCTGTGGAAACATGCTCCAGCCGTCCTATACCACAGCCAAGATCCTCTGGTACAAAGAAAATATGCCGGAAGTTTATGCAAAAACATACAAGATCCTTCAGTCCAACAGTTTTATCGGATATCGTCTGACCGGTGCGATCACACAGGATGTCAGCATGGGATACGGACTGCACTGCTTCAATATGCGGACCGGAAAATGGGACTATGAAATGTGCGAGGCACTTGGCATACCGGCAGGCTTTCTTCCGGAAGTGGTTGCATGTCACCAGATCATCGGAACGGTAACAGAAAAAGCGGCAGAGCAGACAGGACTGAAAGTTGGAACACCAGTAGCAGCAGGTGGGCTGGATGCAGCATGTGGAACTCTTGGAGCGGGTGTCATCCATCCGGGAGAGACACAGGAGCAGGGCGGCCAGGCGGGCGGCATGAGCATCTGCATCGACGAATATGCGGCAGATCCACGTCTGATCCTTGGATATCATGTCGTTCCGGATCAGTGGCTTCTCCAGGGCGGAACCGTTGGAGGCGGCGGAGTCATGAGATGGCTGGAACATGAATTTGGCGATTATGAGAGAGTTGTTGCAGTAGAAAAAGGAAAAACTTCCCTTCATCAGTACAATGAAGAGGCAGAACAGGTTCCGGCAGGAAGCGACGGACTGGTATTTCTCCCATACATGGCAGGTGAGCGTTCCCCGATCTGGGATCCAAATGCAAAAGGCGTTTTTTATGGGCTTGATTTTTCCAAGACCAAGGGACATATGATCCGTTCCTGTATGGAAGGTGTGGCATATTCCCTGAAACATAACCTGGATGTTGCAGAACAGGCAGGCGCTTATGTCAAAGAACTTCGCGCAGTCGGCGGTTCGGCAAACTCCGCACTTTGGATGCAGATCAAGAGTGATATCACCGGAAAACCGCTTGTCGTACCGTTTTCTGATACAGCGACTACCCTTGGTGCGGCGATCCTGGCAGGTGTAGGCGTCGGAATGTATGAGAATTTTGAAGATGCCGTTGCACAGACCGTGCAGATCACCAGAAGGTATGAACCGAATCATGCAAACGATAACGTATATGGAAAAAATTATGAGACGTATCTGGCGCTGTATGAGAATCTGAAGGATCTCATGAAGAAAAACGCAGAATAAAATGCAGCTATAATTAACCGGGCGGGTGATAAAAATCTGCCAGCACAAACATAAATGGAGGACAGTAACATGAAAGCAGGAGTTGTACACGCAAGAGAAGACATCAGATTTGAAGAAATAGAGAAATCAGTCCCGAAAAAGGGACAGGTGCTGATCAAAGTAAAATATACAGGGATCTGCGGTTCCGATGTACCGAGAGTAAACGGAGATGCCTGCCACTTTTTCCCGAATGTTCTCGGACATGAGTTTTCCGGAACTGTGGAAGCAGTCGGCGAAGGTGTGACAAAGATCCGTCCAGGCAGCAGAGTTGCAGGTGTGCCGCTGGTACCATGCATGAAATGCCCGGACTGCCAGAAAGGAAACTATTCTCTCTGCAAACATTACAGTTTCATTGGTTCCAGAGAATTTGGAAGTTTTGCAGAATACGTTGTAGTTCCGGAGCAGAATGCGGTTCCGTTTGAAGACGAAGTATCTTTCGAACAGGGTGCGTTCTTCGAACCGGCAACCGTAGCTCTTCACGGACTGAAACGTGTGCCATGGAACGGTGGCAAGACCGTAGCAATCCTGGGCGGCGGTACGATCGGAATGTTCGTGATGCAGTGGGCAAAGATCTTTGGTGCAAGAGAAGTTGTTGTATTTGATATCAATAACGAACGTCTGGAACTTGGCAAACGCCTTGGAGCAACAGCAGGGATCAACACGCTGGAAGAAGGTTTTATGGACAGAGCAAAGGAACTGACCGAAGGACAGGGCTTCGATTATGTATTTGAGACAGCAGGAAATACCATCACTATGCGTATGGCATTCGAACTTGCGGCGAATAAAGCAAATGTCTGCTTCGTAGGAACTCCGACAAAAGACCTGACCTTCACCGTCAAGGAATGGGAAAACATGAACCGTAAGGAATTCAATCTGACAGGTTCCTGGATGTCTTACAGCGCACCGTTCCCGGGAGAAGAGTGGAAACTTGTCGCACATTACTTCAAGACAGGTGAGCTGAAATTCGACGAGTCCTTCATCTTTAAGAAGCTTCCGTTAAGTCAGATCGCAGATGCATTTGAAATGTACAAGACACCTGGATTTGTGAAAGGAAAGATCCTGATCGACAGTGAACAGTAAATCGGATGTTGCTGTGAGAGACAGTAAATGGACACGACAAACGACATAGCAGACAAGGAGAAAGTTATGATCACAACAGTAACAATGAATGCGGCACTGGACAAAGCCTATTTCATGAATCATGTTATCGAAAATGGAACCGTCATGCGGGTGCAGGAATGCCGCACGACGGCTGGTGGAAAGGGATTAAACGTAGCAAGGGCGGCTTCCATCTGTGGAGCAGACGTACAGGCGACAGGGCTTGTTGGCGGGTTTAATGGACAATATCTGGAATCCCTGCTGGACAAGGATGAGATCCCACATCAGTTCGGGCACGTTAAGGGGGAGACACGAAGCTGCATCAACATTCTGGATGAGGGTTATGGATCTACAGAATATCTGGAGCCAGGCTTTGAAGTGGCACCGGAAGAAGAACAGGATTTTATGAAAAAATTCCCGGAGATCATCCGCGACAGTGCTGTAGTCACCATTTCCGGAAGTATTCCCAGGGGACTAAAGAAAGATATCTATGGAAGGATGATCACGATCGCCAAAGCCATGGGAAAAACAGTTCTTCTGGATTCCAGCGGCGATACACTTAAGAATGGCATCACAGCAGGACCGAATCTGGTGAAGCCAAACCAGGATGAGATCGAGCAGCTTTTTGACACAAAGATCACTTCTCTCAAAGAAGTCATTGCCTGTGCAAAGAAGATCCACGAAATGGGAGTGGACAATGTTGTGATCTCGCTTGGAAAAGACGGTGCACTTCTGGTATGCGAGGAAGGTGTTTTTAAAGGAAAACCGCCGAAAGTGGAAGCGGTCAATGCAGTTGGATGCGGCGACTCCATGCTGGGAGCTTTTGCGGTAGCGTTTGAACGCGGGTATACGGCAGGAAGAGCGTTGAAGTATGCCATTTCTGTTGCTACTGCAAATGCAGTATCCCCAAATACAGGGAAGTTTGAGTATGAGCAGTGTGAGGATCTTTTTGACAGGGTAAGCATTGAAAAATTATGATGCCGGGATTTTAGACATAGAGCTGAAAATTTACAACAAATTGAAGAATTACGATTACAGGAGGACATGGAAATGAGTCTTGTTACAACAAAGGAATTATTACTGGATGCACAGAAAAACGGATACGCTGTAGGTGCATTTAATGTAGAAAATATGGAAATGGTACAGGCAGTCGTAGCTGCCGCAGAAGAGCTGAACTCTCCGGTCATCATGCAGACGACTCCGTCTACCGTGAAATACGCAGACCTGGCATATTTCTATGCAAATGCCAAAGTGGCAGCCGATATGGCTTCTGTTCCGGTCGTGATGCATCTGGATCACGGCAGCAGTTTTGAACTTGCCATGCGTGCTTACAGAACCGGATATACTTCCATCATGATCGACGGTTCCCACGAAACGTATGAAGACAACATCAAAGTTTCCAAAGCAGTCGCAGATGCCTGCCATCCGGGCGGCGTTCCGGTAGAAGCAGAACTTGGCAAAGTTGGCGGCAAGGAAGATGACCTGGACGGCGGTGAGGGAGATCCTTACACAAATCCGCAGGAAGCAGCAGAATTTGTAAAAAGAACCGGCGTGGATTCTCTTGCTGTTGCAATCGGAACCGCACACGGCGTTTACAAAGGGGAGCCCAAACTGGATCTGGACAGACTCAGCGAGATCCGCAAGGTCGTAGATATCCCGCTGGTACTCCACGGAACCTCCGGTGTGCCGGATGAAACTGTAAAAGAGTGCGTAAAACGAGGCATCTGCAAAGTGAACTATGCGACGGACCTTCGAATCGCTTTCTCCAAAGGTGTCAAAGCAGTGATGGCAGAAGATCCAGATGTCTTTGATCCAAAGAAATACAACGCAGCAGGACGCGAAGAAGTTAAGAAATACGTCATGCAGAAGATCATGGTCGTAGGAAGCAACGGAAAAGCAAAGTGACGGCAAGATAAAATCAGCTGACTTGAAAAAGTAAATTCCAGTGCACAGATAAATTCCACCGTGCTTTTAAAATCTGCCTGAAATCGAACGATTTTTGAGGAAAAATGCTGGATTTCTGTTATAATCATAATAATT
>NZ_JAHLQA010000021.1 GCF_018918125.1 Blautia sp. MSJ-19 | reverse complement strand
ACCTTTGTTCAAACCATCTTCAATCTTAATTCTCTGAGTAGTAGTTAAATGTTTTTTATCATGTTTCGTTGTAGTCATAAGAAATATCCTCCTTGGTAAAATGGGAGGAATCCACTGCATCTATAGAATACCATGTAAGACTAACGTCAGCTAGCCGGAATTAAGATTTACACTCCGGAAGTTACTTTTACATTTAACGGTTCTCCTGTTATTTTATGCTTGACCTAAAGTTAACTTTAGGATATATGATATCTATATCACATACTGTTGGTAGTGTAATTACAAGAAATTTTGCATATGGAGGATGGTATATATGTTAAAGAAAACGAGGTTGGTTAATCATGACATGTGAGGAATATCTGAGTAATATGAAGCCTGGATATATTGTAGATGGTGGAAGTGAAGAACATCTGGTTATGCATGAGTTGTCTCAAAGGGCATTAAAAATAACGATGGAGCTGAATAACAAATATCATACAAAAGAAGAAATCGTAGAACTTATGTCAGAACTTACCGGGCAAAAGATAGATGAAAGTTTTGGAATGTTTCCTCCGTTTTATACGGACTGTGGGCGAAATATCCATATAGGTAAAAACGTTTTTATTAATGCAGGATGTAAGTTTCAGGATCAGGGTGGTATTTATATAGAGGATGGGGCCTTGATTGGACATAATGCAGTATTGGCAACAATCAACCATATGGAAGATCCTGAGAAAAGAGGAGGAATGATATTTCAGCCGATTCACATTGGAAAAAATGTATGGCTTGGAGCAAATGTAACAGTTCTTCCGGGGGTTACAATTGGTGAAGGTTCAATCATTGCAGCAGGAGCAGTTGTAACAAAGAATGTTCCGGCCAATACGATTGCAGCAGGAGTGCCTGCGAAAGTTATACGGAAGGTTAAAAAAAACGCTGAAAAAGGGGAAATTTAATCATGGCAAAAAAGTATTGATCATATCGACAGGTCTTCGAGGAGCTTGCAATTGCACCATTAATGAATAGCAATAAAGAACGGAAAGATGTTATTTTGGAGTCATTAAAGCTGAGTAAGACAGAAAGAAATATCACAGCAGAAAAAACAATGGCAATGCTTTACACACTGGCAGATAAATTTCTGGAAGGAAAAGATTTGGAAGAAGTAAAGGAGGCGGTTGCGATGACGAGAATTGGTCAGATGATCTTTGATGATGGTGTTGTACGTGGAAGGGAAGAAGGTAAAAAAGCTGCGACAGAACGTATGTCGATGCTTACAGCGAAGTTGTTGGAAGAAAATCGGTTGGATGATTTGAAGAAAATAACTCAGGATGAAGAATTCAGAGAACAACTGATGCAAGAATTTGATATTCCCTGAAGTGGAGTACATTTAGAAGTGAATTAGTTTGAAGGAAGCACAATTTGCTGGTATCTGGCGAATTGTGCTTCTTTTTTGGGGAATGTTCACTTGCTGTCATGTATATTTTCTGTACTTTTGTGGGAAAGTCTGGGCGGCTGGTAATGATATACATCTTCGTAAGACTCCAGCTCATCTTCATTCACCGGTCCCGCGGGAATCAGACCGGTACAGTCCTGGGTCGATGCAGCGTTTGAGAGGAAGTCGCAGGAATCAATGATTTCCTGATTGGATGGGGAAGATTTGGATGGAATATCTTTTTTCATAAGACGAAACCTCCTGGGTAGATTAAAATTAAGGCTTATCATAAAACCATAAATTTAATCTACCCGGGAGGTTTGTTTTTTATACATGTTCTCTCTGTTTCCGTATCTTCGTCGGTGTATCTCCGAAATGTTCCAGGAACATTCTCCGAAACAGCTTATAGTTTGTAAATCCATGTCGTTCCAGGATCACATGTACAGGATCTTTGGTTGTGATCAGATCTTTGTAGATAAAGGAGAGCCGATATTCATTCTGATATTCCAGAAAAGTAACGCCCATTTTTTTCTTAAAGAAGCGGCAGAAATACCCAGTCTGGAGGCAGGCGATGTCTGCAATCTCGTCCAGAGAGATCGGTTCTTTGTAATGTTCTGCGATATAATTCAGAACGGGATCAAGCCGGTCCATTTCTTTCTGGCGCTGATTGATATTTTGATGAAAAACTTTCACGCTGAAATTGTGGTACAGCTGAAACAGAAGTTCAAAGATCAGACTGTTAAAACGCAGAAGATACCCATCCGGGCGGATATCATTGATGATCTGGAGCTGTTCCAGAGTAGTTTTTAACATCATGAGTTTTGTCTTCTTGACAGGATCTTCCGTCCGATAATCCCACAGAAAAAGGAGCTGTCCGAGATCAGGAATATATTTTGCTACAAAATCCAGCGGGATCTGCAGAAGGATCGCAGTATTTGGTGCAGTACACTTGGTGGAGTGCAGGACGTTTCCATTGACCAGGATACAGTCGCCTTTATGGATCGTGAAACTTTCGGATTCCACAGTGACATCCAGAGAACCCTCCTGCATATAAATGATCTCTATGGCACGATGCCAGTGCGTCGGGATATAACTTCCGGGATCTACGGAGGTACGGAACTGTACATTGGTCTCACCGGAAAAGTCTATGATCTCATATGAGATTTCTTTATTTTTCATAAATACCCATTCCTCTTACCTTTTTTACTAGCCGTATTTTGTTATTGTTTTATCAAAATTAAATTAAAAAAAGAGAATATCGACCTATATATTAGCTCTTTTTATACCTAATATGCTCCATCATGATATGCTATTATAATACCATAAGAAACAGCCATGGCAAAGCAATAAGCAAAGAAAAAATGAAAAGAAACAAGAAGAACACGGAGCAATGAGAGGGAGGAAACCAATGAATCAAAAGAGCAAATTGACCTTTGGAAAGATTTTTGAACGTTTTGCATACGGCTGTGGAGATTTCAGCTGTAACATCATCTATACTGCAATGTCAGCATTCCTGCTGTTTTACTACACAGACTACGCAGGAGTCAGCGCGATGGCAGTTGGAACCATCATGATGATTTCAAGAGTTTTTGACGGAATCAGTGATATTATCATGGGGGTCATCGTTGACCGTACCCATTCAAGATTCGGAAAAGCAAGACCGTGGATCCTGCGTATGTGCATCCCGTTTGCAATATCAGGAGTCCTGATGTTTTCCGTTCCGGCTTCCTGGTCATCCACACCGAAGCTGGTGTACGTATTTATCACTTATAACCTGGTATCTACCGTCATCTATACTGCGATCAATGTCCCATATTCCGCACTGAACGCACTGATGACACAGGATCCATATGAAAGATCTGTATTAAGTATTTTCAGAAACCTTCTTGCAACAGCAGGAACACTTACCATCAATACATTCACACTGCCTCTGGTAGAATACTTCGGAAACAACGCATCTGCATGGACAAAAACTTTCGTTGTATTTGGATTCGTTTCCATCGCAGCTTTCCTCTGCACCTTCTTCGGAACAAAAGAACGAGTAAGAGCAAATGAGGCTGGCGAGCAGAAAGTAGAAGAAAACGTTCCGTTTGTAACAGGGATCAAGGCACTTTTCCAGAACAAATACTGGATTATGATGACCGGTATGCTGGCACTTTTCTTCCTGATGTACTCTGTAAACGGCGGCGCAACTGTATACTATGCAAAAGATATCCTCGGAGACAAAAATCTGGTAAGTACCATCAATGGTATCTTCAATGTTGTACAGATCCTTGGCATGTTCTTTATCGCCATGCTGGTCAAAAAATTTGGTAAAAGAAATGTATTTTCACTGGGACTTATCCTGGACATTATCGGAATGCTCGTACTGAATTTCTCAGGCGGCTCCATGCCGATCATCGTAGTATCCAGTGTGATCCGTGGAATCGGAAATGCCTGCGGCGGTGCAACTATGTGGGCAATGGTATCTGACACGATCGACTATGGCGAATGGAAAACAGGATATCGTACAGAAGGACTTGTAAACAGTGCCTGCAGCTTCGGTTACAAGATTGGTAATGGTATCGGTTCTGCACTTCTCGGTGTGATCCTGGAAGTTGGCGGATATGTGGGAAATGCAGCAGCACAGACTGCTTCCGCACTGACATCTATCAGAATCTGTTTCGTATGGATTCCGATCGCAGTCTATGTATGCGGACTTATCATCATGAAATTTTATCATCTGGACAAAGAATTCGACGGCATTCTGGCTGATCTGAAAGCACGTAAATAAATTTTGAGTATAACTATGGGGAAATAACGGAGGTTTGGACAACATGAAGATCAAAGGAGTCAATCTTGGAAACTGGCTGGTTCTGGAGAAATGGATGAACCCGGCATTATTTGAAGGCACAACAGCGGAAGATGAATATTATCTTCCGCGCCAGCTCTCATCGGAAGTATATGAAGCAAGAATTAAGATCCATCGTTCCGAATACATCACAGAGCGTGATTTTGTAACGATCAAAAGAATGGGACTTGAATCTGTGAGAATCCCGGTACCGTACTTTATCTTTGGTGACAGAGAACCATTTGTCGGATGTATCGAAGAACTGGACAAAGCTTTTAACTGGGCAGAAAAATATGGGCTGACGATTCTGATCGATCTTCATACTGTCCCAATGAGCCAGAATGGTTTTGACAACGGTGGAATCAGCGGTGTCTGTAAGTGGGCACAGAATCCGGACGAAGTTGAGTTTGCACTCAGCGTACTGGAACGCCTTGCAGAGCGTTATGGAACAAGAAAAGGTCTTCTGGGAATCCAGCCGCTTAATGAGCCGATCACAGAAAATATGTGGAAAACTATGGATATTGAGCATCGTTATCCACCGGCAGACCCGGTTCTTGCACAGGGTTCTGCACCGATCACGATGGATTTCCTCAGAAAATACTATCTTGATGCCTATGACCGCATCAGCAAATATATGCCGAAAGACAAATATGTGGTTATTCACGATGGCTTTGAACTGATGGCATGGAAAGATTTTATGCAGGAAGAAAAATATTCCAATGTCATCCTGGATACGCACCAGTATCTGATGATTGCTGAAGCAGATGGATGCGAGCAGACAGTAGAAGCCTACGTAAAATATGTAAAAGAAGAATTAGAGCCAAAGATCACAGAAATGGAAAAATATTTTCCGGTGATCTGCGGAGAGTGGTGTCTGTTTAATTCCCTTGCCTGCGGATGTGATACCAAGGGCGGACAGAGCGTTCTGAATGGTGTAGAGGGAAGCGCAGAAGAAACGGTAAGTGCTGAGGAAAAGAAAAAAATCTACAATGCCCTGGCAAAAGTCCAGCTTGATGCATGGAAGAAAGGCAGCGGTTATTACTACTGGAGTTATAAACTTCTGACAGATACCGTCAATACCCCGGGCTGGATCGGCTGGGACAGCTGGGATCTGGGACGCAGTGTTGATTTTGGCTGGATCACAATGGAGTAATTAAAATGTGACGTAACTGCAAGGGTACTGAACAGTTACAATCTGATATATCCTGAGAGGAGAAAAATGCAATGATACAGAATCCAATACTTCCGGGATTCAACCCGGATCCGTGCATCTGCCGCAAAGGCGATGATTATTATATGGCAGTTTCTACTTTTGAATGGTTTCCGGGAATCCCGGTGTATCATTCCAGAGATCTGAAAAACTGGGAATTGTATACACATGTATTGACCGATGATGAGGAAGTAGACCTCAAGAAACTTCCAAGTGCAAAAGGAATCTGGGCTCCATGTCTGACATACTGTGAAGAAGAAGATATGTTTTATGTGGTTTATGGAGTGATGAATTCCATGAATGCCAGATATTTTGATGTAGATAATTTCCTGATCCGTTCCAGAAACATCAAAGGACCGTGGAGCAAACCGGTCTACCTGCATTCTTCTGGATTCGATGCGTCTCTGTTCCATGATACAAACGGAAAGAAATATGTAGTTTCTCTGGAGTGGGAAACGAGAGAAGGCTACGAAAAACCGGGTGCGATCTGCATGGTGGAATACTCTCCGGAAAAACAGGAGATTGTAGGATATCCGAAACGGATCTGGCGGGGCGGCACGGACAGAGGCTGCATCGAGGCCCCACATCTGACAAAACGTGGCGAATATTATTATATCATGTGTGCTGAGGGCGGCACAGGATACAATCACTGTGTGACCATGGGACGTTCCAAAAACGTCTGGGGACCATATGAAAAAGATCCGAAGAACCCGATCGTGACAAGTGTACCAGGAGAATCCTACGAAAGACAGGACCCGGATCATCTGAAACCGAAGTACTATAACCCGGACTCTATTCTTCAGAAATCCGGTCATGGAAGTTATGTGGAACTTCCGACAGGAGAAGTCTATCTGGTTCATCTCTGCTCCAGACCGTTCGTTCCGGAACTGCGCTGCACTCTTGGAAGAGAGACCGCGATCCAAAAGATGATGTGGACAGAAGATAACTGGCTCCGCATGGCGGATGGCAGCAACCTTGCCAAGCTCGAAGTACCGGAAAGTTCCCTCCCGGAATATCCGGTAGAAAAGACACCGGAGTTTGATGATTTTGATGGTGATGAACTTGGAAACTTCTATTACTCACCACGTATCATGCCGCAGAGATTTGCTGATATAAATGCAAGAAAAGGATATGTCCGTATCCGTGGGCAGGAATCCCGTACTTCCCTGAACAAAGTCAGTATTCTTGCAAGAAAACTGACCAGCGTTTACGCAAGGATCACCACAAAGATGGAATTCGTGCCGGAAGTCCATCAGCACAGTGCCGGTCTGATCCTGTATTATGATAATATGAACTACATCAACCTCCGCAAATATTACAGTGAAACTCTTGGACAGAGTGCATTATCTATCATCCATCTGGAAAATGGCGTCAAGACAGAATTCCTGAATACCAGGATTCCGGTAGAGGACAAGCCGATCTACCTTCGCCTCTATATCGAAGGAAGAAAATCCTGGTTTGAGTGGAGCTACGATGGAGAAAATTATGAGAAGATCGGACGCATCTTCGATACCACCAGATTCTCCGATGAATACTGCAAATACGGTGAGTTCACCGGCACCATGGTAGGTCTCACCTGCGCTGACCGCGTCCTTCATAAGAAATGTGCCGATTTCGATTTCTTCGAATACAAAGCCGACGAGAGCCGGATGGTGGAGTAAAAAATAAAAGTTAAAAGTTGAATTTTGATTCAGTAATCCAAAGCCTCTGGGTAAATAAACTACCCCAGAGGCTTTGTGCGTATAGATACATTGCTGAAAAATAAATATTATAGTACAATAAGTTCAAAGGAGGAACCTGCATTATACATTACAAAAGATAAACGCAGATTACAGAAAATAAGTTCCTATAGATAAACATATAAATAAACCAAAGACATTTTCAAAATACAAAAGCATACGATACTGAACGAAGAAAGAAAGGAAGCCGTATGGCAAATACGAAACATGAAGATGCGATTTTGAAAATGGGTTTTGACTATTTCCGTGACACGATCCTGAAGTTTCTGGGAATAGATTACGATTTTGTGGAAGCAGGAATCACAGAACTGGTGGAACTGACAATTCATTCTTTATATATGGATTTTACTTTCCTTACAACTGGAGGTTTCTATATTCATATAGAATTTCAGACGACAGATTCCGGAAAGAAAGATCTTCGTAGATTTCATGCATACGAGAGTGTACTATCTCACAAAACAGGAAAAAATGTTATTACATACGTGATTTATTCCGGTGGAATAGAACACACAGTTACGGAAATAGACTGTGGTATGTATTCTTATCGAGTGATACCGATATATCTGTCAGATAAAGATGCGGACACTGTTCTGAAACGTCTGCAGGAAAAGAAACAGAATGGTGAATTATTTACAGAGGAAGAATTTGCACAACTTGCACTGACTCCTTTGATGAGCAGTAAGAAAGAACGTAAAGATATTATTCTGGAATCGCTGAAACTAAGTAAAACAGAAAAAAGTATCACTGCAGAAAAAACAATGGCAATGCTTTATACACTGGCAGATAAATTTCTGGAAGGAAAGGATTTGGAAGAGGTAAAGGAGGCGGTTGCGATGACGAGGATTGGCCAGATGATATTTGAGGATGGTGTTGTACGTGGAAGAGAGGAAGGGCGAAGAGAGGGACAACTTGAAGGCGAAAAAGCTGGTACAGAACGAATGTCTGCACTTATAACGAAGCTTATGCAAGAAAATCGTCTGGATGACTTGCAGAGAATAGCAGTAGATGAAGTGCTCAGAGAACGGTTGATGAGGGAATTTGGAATTCTCTGAAATAGAAAATATCTATATGTGAACTAGGTTAAGGGGATACACTTTTCATCGATATTTAGTAAGTGTATCCCCTTGTTGGTTGTTATTCAATTAGTCTTAGACTCAGCCATATCTTTGATTTTCGGTGGCTGATAGTGATATACCGCTTCATAGGATTCCAGTTCATCCTCGTTTACCGGGTCTGACGGAATCAGTCCGGTGCAATTCTGTGTGGATGCTGCGCTTGAGAGAAAATCATAAGAATCAATAATCTCCTGGTTTGTAGGAGCATTTGGTTTTACAGAAGTGTTTTTTATGTGGAAGAGAAAAGGAAACATCTTTAAAATTTAACATAAACCATTAATTCTGAACATTGACGATTTACCTTCCGATATGACAAAATAAGCATAACAGATAAATCAGGATTGCCGGGCGTTAAAATGCGCCTGGTTTTTCCGCGTTAAAAAGGAATACCAGGGAGGAAAAAAATGGCACAGAAAAGAAAATGCGGTGTACTGCTTCCGGTGAGCAGTCTGCCGTCAAAGTATGGAATTGGATGTTTTGACAAAAAGGCCTATGAATTTGTAGATGCACTGAAAAAAGCGGGACAGAGCTACTGGCAGATTCTGCCACTGGGACCGACCAGTTACGGCGATTCTCCGTACCAGTCGTTTTCTACATTTGCAGGAAATCCATATTTCATAAGTCTGGAAGATCTGATCAAAGAGGGGGTTCTGACAAAAAAAGAATGTGACAGCATTGATTTTGGCGCAGACGCAACAAGCGTAGATTATGCGAAATTATATGAAGGACGCATGATACTTCTTCGTAAAGCATATGAACGCAGTAACATCTATATGGATCCGGAATTCCGTAAGTTTCAGGAAGAAGAAGCCTGGTGGCTGAAAGATTATGCACTCTTTATGGCTGTGAAGAAGCGTTTTGGTGGTGTTTCATGGAGCGAATGGGCAGAAGATATCCGCCTTCGCTGGCAGAATGCTCTGGATTATTACAGAGAAGAAATGTATTTCGAGATTGAATTTCAGGAATATATGCAGTTCAAATTCCGCCAGCAGTGGATGAAACTCAAATCCTATGCAAACGAAAAAGGAATTCAGATCATCGGGGACATCCCAATCTATGTTGCAATGGACAGTGCAGATACCTGGGCAAACCCGTGGCTCTTCAAACTTGATGAGAAAAACTGCCCGACCCAGGTAGCAGGATGCCCGCCGGATGGATTTTCCGTTACAGGACAGCTCTGGGGAAATCCTCTGTACAACTGGGAAGTACACCGCAATTCAGGATATGAATGGTGGATCAAACGAATCTCCAATTGTTTCCGTCTGTATGATGTTGTAAGAATCGATCATTTCCGTGGATTTGATGAATATTATGCAATTCCATATGGTGACAAGACAGCAGAAAACGGCTGGTGGGAAAAAGGTCCGGGAATCGATCTGTTCCGTGCAATTTCTGCAAGTCTGGGAGACAGAGAGATCATCGCTGAGGATCTTGGCTATATGACCGATACCGTAAAACAGCTTGTAGAAGAGAGCGGCTACCCGAACATGAAAGTTATTGAGTTTGCCTTTGATGAGCGTGATACCGGAAATGCCAGCGACTATCTGCCACACAATTATCCGAGAAACTGTGTTGTTTATACAGGAACTCATGACAATGAAACACTCCTTTCCTGGCTGGATGATATCACCCCGGCTGAGAGAAAACAAGTGCGAGAGTATCTGAATAATTTTAAAGATTCCGGCAAGGAATTGTGTGACGACCTGATCTGTCTTGTAATGCAGAGCGTTGCCAGCCTGTGTATCATCCCAATGCAGGATTACCTGGGACTTGACAACTCTGCACGTATGAATCAGCCGTCCACACTTGGCAAGAACTGGAAGTGGAGATTAAAAGAAGGACAGTTCTCAGAAGAACTTCAGGAAGAAATGCTGGAACTGGCAACACGCTACGGAAGAAGATAACAGAATAACAAAGGAGTCATTTCCATGCAGACAGCCTGTTTCTGCTGCGGAACTTCGTAAAGAATTTGATCAGATCAATGCGGATAAACCGAAGTCGACATGGAAACTTCTTGGAAGTCTTCTGGCTGCCTGCAGTTTTGCTCTTTTTTACGGAGGAAGCATTTCGGATGCGATTGCAGCGGGACTTGGAGCGGCGTTGATCTGGGGATTACAGCAATATTTTCGACCGGTGTGCATGAATGAAGTGACCTTTCAGTTTGCAACGTCCTTTCTCACAGGGTGTGCAATCTGTGGGCTTACTCTGCTTTGTCCGTCTCTTCATATGGACAAGATCATGATTGGAGATATTATGCTCCTGATTCCGGGACTTATGTCGACAAATGCTATCCGGGATGTACTGATCGGAGATACACTTTCCGGAATTATCCGTCTGATTGCAGCATTACTTCTTGCAGCCGCACTGACACTTGGATTTATGGGAGCTATTATTCTGTTTGGGAGGCTGGGACTTTGAGTACAACAATTGTTATACAGTTGATTACCGGAGCTATTGGTTCTGTGGGATTCGGAATTCTCTTTCATATGAAAAAGAAATATCTGCCACTGGCAGCGGCTGGCGGCTTCTTAAGCTGGCTGGTATTCCTGCTTGGAAAAGGGCTCTGGGGAAATGTTTTCCTTCCGTCATTGCTGGCAGGTTTTATGGTAGATGTGTATGCGGAAATCCTTGCAAGAATCTGTAAAGAAACGTCCACTTCCTTTTTTGTGACTTCCGTCATTCCACTGATTCCAGGAAGTACCCTTTATTATTGCATGAACAGTATTGTCGAAGGGAATACGGTGCAGGCACTGGAATATGGAAGGGATACCTTTCTCTTTGCCTTTGGAATTGCAGCAGGAATGAGTATTGCGTGGGCAATCTGCTATTTTTTCAGAAGCATAAAGAAAAAATAAAATTGTCAGGGCTGCGGTCACCGTCAGGTAATCGCAGCCCTGCAAGTTTATAATATTATTCTGCAAGATAATAAACGGAAGAGTACGGCGGCAGGGTCAGGACGATCTTGCCGTCTTTGATTGTCTTGGCGGCACTTTTGCGTTTCTGGGTTCCGCCATAAATTGCAAGGTTACTGTTCAGAAGTTCTTTTAATTTCTGTGCATCGTGAAGTTTCAGTTCATATATCTGTTCCTGATCGGAGAAGTTGAACAGGGAAATCATGCGTTCTTTTTTGCTGCAGCGTTCGAATACATAGATGCAGCGTCTTTCCTGATGACAGTCGATCCACTGGAAACCATCGGCTTCGTAATCTTTTTCCCAGAGGGCAGAGTGTTCCAGATACAGTTTATTCAGATCCTTCATAAAACGTGCAAAAGCTTCATGTGCCGGATAATCCAGAAGCATCCAGTCCTGTTCACGTTTTTCATCCCATTCACGGAACTGACCAATCTCATTTCCCATGAAATTCAGCTTCTTGCCCGGATGAGCATACATGTACATATACAGAGAACGCGCCTGCGGGAATTTGTATTCATAGTCTCCGCTCATTTTCTGCATGATCGTAGCCTTGCCGTGAACGACCTCATCATGAGAGAGTGGCAGCAGGAAGCGAGCATCATAATAATACATCATGGAGAAAGTAAGCTTGTGATAATTTTCTGAGCGGTATTCAGGAGCGGTGCGGAAATAATTCAGTGTATCATTCATCCAGCCCATATCCCATTTGTAATCAAAACCAAGTCCGCCCTGATCGACCGGGTCTGTTACCTTCGGGAAGGAAGTAGAATCTTCGGCAGCGAGGATCACAGAAGGATGCATGCCTTTCAGCCCCTGGTTCATATACTGCAGGAATTCCACTGCATTAAGGTTGACACCCCTTGCCGGATCGCCCTGCCAGTAGATCGCACGGCTGATCGCATCCATACGGATACCGTCCATGTGGAATTCGCTGATCCAGTAATTTGCACAGGACTGCAGGAAACTTCTGGTCTCACCGCGGGAGTGCATGAAGTTGCAGCTTCCCCATTCGCTGACACCAACTGCAGAGTTCGGATATTCATAAAGTGCGGTTCCGTCATAATTTGCCAGACCGTAAGCATCTACAGCAAAGTGCACCGGAACAAAATCCATCAATACGCCAATATCATGTTTGTGACAGGCATCTACAAATGCTTTCAGCTGGTCAGCAGTTCCATATCTGGAAGTCGGGCTGAAAAATCCGGTTGCCTGATAGCCCCAGGATTCATCACACGGGTATTCGTTCAATGGCATGATCTCCAGATAGTTGTATCCGTTTTTGACAAGATATGGAATCAGAATGTCGATCATTTCTTCGTAATCATACCAGTCATCTGCCTTATCAGACGGTTTGCGGAAAGAACCGAAATGAATCTCATAAATATTGAGCGGCTTTTTGCGGCAGTCACTGCGGCTCTGCATCCACTGACTGTCTTTGAATTTGTATTTGGACATGTCGCGAATGATAGAAGCACTGTTTGGCCGAAGTTCCATTCCGAATCCATAAGGATCACAGTGTTCGACTGCATTTCCGCTCCGGTCGTAAATTTTGTATTTATACATCTGCCCGGCTTTTGCCTGAGGAACATAGCATTCCCAGAAATTTCCGTCGGAAACCCTGTTCATTTCCCATTCCTGCCATTCATTGAACTCTCCGATCAGAGTGATGCGGGAAGCAGAAGGTGCAAAGGTACGAAAAGTCACGCCCTGTTTTTCGACATGTGCACCGAGATATTTATAAGCATCAAAAATTTTTCCTGTATAAAATCCGTAAAAATCCATCATATTCTCCTTGTAGATAATAGACATCAGTTGCTTTTTTGAGTATACTAAATACCAAAGGTAAAAGCACGAAGCAATCCGCAGGTATTGTAGTTACTTTATACCAGAGAAAAAAGGGGATTGTCCACCGACGATTTTACATAAACGGTGGATAACCGACGATTTATCGAATCTGTCGGATAAAGGAGAGCAGGAGATATGGATATCAGAGTAGAAAAAACAGAAAGAGCGATCCGGAATGCATTTCTGGAATTGCGGGCAGCGAAACCACTGGAAAAAATTACGGTAAAAGAGCTGTGCAGTCTGGCATGCATCAATAAATCGACGTTTTACAGTCATTATGAGGACATTTATGCACTTTCACAGATGCTGGAATCAGAGACGATCACGACAGTACTCAAGAATATTTCGAGCCAGCAGGAATCACCGTTTAAAGATCCGGATGTGTTCACGCGAAATCTGTATATAGCGTTGGTGTCCAATCATTCACTGATTAATATTCTGTTTTCCGGTGCGGAGAAAAGTCATCTGGGAGATTGCCTGGAAGCAGAACTTAAACGATTGATTATAGAAAAATATCCACAGTATGAGAAGGACCCGGAGAAGAATATCATGCTTTCTTTCTGTATTCAGGGATGCTTCCATGCGTATCTGAATAATCAGAAAAATGACCTTGATACATTGATCCGCGTCAGTGAGATGATCGTACGGAAGCTGAGGCCATTATACGTTGAAGATGTAGAATTGTGAAAGTACGGAGTACAAAATAATTCGCAGGTATCTTAGTTGAAAAAAGACAAATTGAAAGAAGAGAACATAAATGAAGAAACTGGTTATTGGAATTCTGGCACATGTTGATGCCGGAAAGACAACTTTGTCAGAAGAGCTGCTGTATCTGTGCGGTGAGATCAGAAAGATTGGCCGTGTGGATCATGGAGATGCATTTCTTGACACATATGAACTGGAAAAAGAACGAGGCATTACGATTTTTTCCAAACAGGCACTGTTGAAAACAGAGAATATGGAGGTAACACTTCTGGATACACCGGGACATGTCGATTTTTCAGCGGAGATGGAACGTACGCTGCAGGTCCTGGATTATGCAATCCTTGTGATCAATGGAATGGATGGTGTGCAGAGCCATACGATGACTTTGTGGAGACTTCTGGAGAGATATCGGATTCCCACTTTTTTATTTGTCAATAAGATGGATCAGCAGGGGACCGATCATGATGCGTTGCTGAACGATCTGAAACATCATCTTCATGAGAACTGTGTGGATTTTGGAAGAACACAGGAAGATTATGAAAAAACAGATTCTGAGGATACAGATTCTGGTGTGTACGAGCTCACTCCGGAACAGATGGAAAATATTGCGGTCTGTGAAGATGACCTTCTGGAAACATATCTGGAGACAGGAATTATCGAAGACCGTGAGATTGCCAGACTGATTGTAGAGAGAAAAATCTTTCCATGCTATTTTGGTTCTGCACTCAAAGAAAAAGGGGTAAAAGATTTCTGGAATGGCATGCAGAAATATACTGCCGAACCAGAGCGACCGGCAGAGTTTGGGGCAAAAGTCTTTAAGATTGCCAGAGATGAGCAGGGAAACCGCCTTACTTATATGAAAATCACAGGAGGAAGCCTTAAGGTAAAAACACTGCTTTCCTCGAAAGCAGGGGGACAGAGCCTGCCGGGCCGTAAAGCAGAGGATGCAGCCTGGGAAGAAAAGGCGGATCAGATCCGGCTGTATTCCGGAGCAAAATATGAACTGACACCGGAAGCAGAGGCCGGAGTTGTCTGTGCGGTGACAGGACTTACGAGAACGTATCCGGGAGAAGGTCTTGGAATCGAACAGGAATCAGAACTTCCGGTTCTGGAGCCTGTCCTCAACTATCAGATCATTCTTCCGGACGACTGTGATCCGCACCAGATGCTCCAGAAGCTGCGTCAGCTTGAGGAGGAAGAACCACAGCTTCATATCCTGTGGGACAGCCAGCTTGCAGAGATACATGCACAGCTGATGGGAGAAGTGCAGATTGAGATTCTGAAAAAAATGATCGGGGATCGTTTTCACGTAGCAGTGGAATTTGGCGCCGGAAGTATTGTATATAAAGAAACTGTTGCAGAGCCGGTAGAAGGTGTGGGACATTTTGAACCGCTCCGGCATTATGCAGAAGTTCATCTTCTGATCGAACCGGGTGAACCGGGCAGCGGATGTCAGTTTTTTACCGCGTGCAGTGAAGATGTACTTGCAAGGAACTGGCAGAGACTGATCCTGACACATCTCGAAGAAAAAGAGCATATTGGTGTGCTGACTGGATCGCCGCTTACGGATGTGCAGATTACGGTTCTTACCGGGCGAGCGCATGCGAAACATACTGAAGGAGGCGATTTCCGACAGGCGACGTATCGTGCTGTCCGTCAGGGACTCCGCAAAGCACGAAATATTCTTCTGGAACCATATTATGAATTCCGACTGGAAGTTCCGGCAGAGATGATCGGGCGTGCAATGGCAGATATCCAGAAAATGCAGGGAACTTTTGAGGCACCGGAAGTAGAAGGAGAAACTGCGGTTCTTAAAGGAACAGCGGCGGTCTCTCAGATGCGTGATTATCAGAAAGAGGTTGTTTCCTATACACATGGAACAGGAAAACTTTTCTGCAGTCTCAAAGGATATGCACCGTGCAAAGATCAGGATGAGATCGTACAGAATATTGGATATGATCCGGAAGCTGATCTGGAAAATCCGACAGGTTCTGTATTCTGTGCACATGGAGCCGGGTTTGTCGTACCGTGGGATCAGGTCGAAGATTATATGCATCTGCACAGTGGTGTGGATATGGACGAACTGGACAGTGAAAGCTGGTATGAAGATGTGGAAAGTGCGGAAAATCCGGGTACAGCGGTGGATAATAGAGCTGTTTCCGGAAATACCGGTGGAAAAAACGGAAAGTTTTCTTACAGTGGAAGCTATGAAGAGGAAGAAGAGCTACAGGCAATCTTTGAGCGGACCTTTGGACCGGTAAAACGTGACCGTGGTGCTTTCCAGAAGAAGACTGTCCATAGTTCGGCACCGACTACCCGCTACAGAGCCGGTAAGCCGCGACAGGAAGAATACCTTCTGGTGGATGGATACAACATTATTTTTTCCTGGGAAGAACTGAATGAACTGGCAAAAGATAACATTCATGCGGCATGCGACAAACTGATGGATATCCTGAGCAATTACCAGGGCTATAGGAAATGTACGCTGATTCTTGTCTTTGATGCCTATAAGGTAGAAGGGCATGCAGAGGAAATTATTCCGTACCATAATATTTATGTGGTTTATACAAAAGAAGCTGAGACTGCAGATCAGTATATTGAAAAGACGGTCCACAAAATTGGCAGACAGTATCAGGTAACGGTTGCCACATCGGATGGTCTGGAACAGGTTATTATTATGGGACAGGGGGCACACCGGATTTCCGCGCAGGGACTGAAAAAAGAAATCGAGGATACCGAAAATGCCGCCAGAGCAGAGTGGCATCAGCGCCGCCAGAGCAGTAAAACGTACCTTTTTGACCATATGTCAGAGGAAATGCAGGAGCAGATGGAAAAAATCCGTCTGGGAGAAAACAAATGATATATTTATATAGAAGAAATAAAACCGGCATCTGCATTGATCGCGTATACGGATACGATGTGATCGTAGAACTTCCAGATACGTTGGAGGGAATGCCGGTCACAGAACTTGGAGCCTATATTTTTTCAGACCATATTGATCAGGCTGAATTAAAAACCATGCAGGAAAAGGGAAAATTCTCTACAGAAGATGGAACGGAAGAAAAGCCTGACGAAGATATGCCACAGGCAGCGGGGAATCGGGTAGAGGAAATTCGACTTCCACGAAATTTAAGAAAAATTGGCAGATATGCGTTTTATAACTGTTTCCACCTTAAGAAGCTTACTTTTTATGGTGAGATGCAGGATCTGGGGGCAGGGGCACTGACAGGCTGTCACAGGATGGAGCAGATCACGATGGAGACTGACGCAAAAGGCGAATCCGGTTTGAGGGATTTCCTGACAGAACTTCCGGAAACATTGTGTGTCGATATGACAATAGCAGGGGAACATGGACGCTTCTGGTTCCCGGAATTCTTTGAGGAAGGTGTGGAAAATACGCCTGCCAGAATTCTGGAAAATCATGTACATGGGAGCGGCATCCGTTACAGAAACAGCTTTGTGCACAAAAAACTTAATACGCTGGAGTATGACAGATTGTTTCCATACGCGGTTGCCTGGGAACAGGAACGGATTGTGCTGAATCTGGCACTTGACCGGATTATCTATCCGGTGAGCATGACGGACGAGGCAAAAGAAAAATATCTTTCTTATATAAAGGAACACGGGTTACAGGCAGTAAAGCTTCTGGGAGAACAGAAGGCATATGATTCCATGCAGCACATTCTGAAAGAACTTGCACCGGACCGGGCAGCAACAGAAAAAATGCTTGAAACGGCACAGCAGTCAGAGGATTCCAGATGGGTCAGCATTCTGATGAATGAGCTGCAGAAGTATGGAAGGAAACAGAGAAAGGCATTTGAACTGTGAAAAAAGAGGACAGGGACAAATTTGGAAATTTTGTTCACGAAGAGAGAAAAAAAGAAGAGGAAACTTTAGAAATCTGCGAGGATATCCTCAAAAATTCCAGAAATGAGATGGCAGTTGCGATGCGTTTTTTGCAGAGTGCATTTGGCGCACTGCGGCCAGCTGTTTCAGGGGAGACAGAAGTTATGGGGACAGATGGGAAATTTCTCTATGCGTCTCCGATATGGCTTCTGGATACCTTTATGAAGAATAAAGTGTGGATCAACCGCATGTATCTGCATGAACTGCTGCACTGCCTGTTCTGCCATCTGTGGAGCAGGAAAGTAAAAGAGGAAAGTGACCAGAGGCTCTGGAATCTGGCGGCGGATATTGCAGTAGAGAATATCATGGACGATCTTTATGAAAAGGCTGTCTATATCCGTCCGAACAGTTTTCGAAGAGAAAAATACCGCCAGTGGAAAGAAAAGAAGAGCGTTCTCACTGCAGAGGCTCTGTTTTATCTGTTGATGGAATGCGAAGAAAACGAGATTATCAGACTGGAACAGGAATTCAGGCAGGACGATCATCATTTCTGGTATACTCCACAGAACAGGAGCGGGATGGCAAGCCGTCAGAAAGAATGGGAAGAGATGCGTCGCAAGATGCAGACGGAGATTGAACTTTTTTCAAAAGAGGTGGCGGGAGAGTCTCCGGGACTGATAGAGCATCTGCAGGCAGAGAACCGTAAACGTTATGATTATCGGGAGTTTTTACGGAAATTTTCTGTTCTGAAAGAAGAAATGCAGGTTGATATGGATTCGTTTGATCCGATCTATTATCATATGGGACTGGAATTATACGGCAATATGCCACTGATCGAACCGCTTGAAACAAAAGAGATGAAAAAAATCGAGGATTTTGTGATCGTGCTGGATACATCCATGTCCTGCAACGGCAGCCTGAACCGGCGTTTTCTGGAGGAAACTTACAGCGTGCTGGCTGAGTCAGAGAGCTTTTTCCGAAAGATTCAGGTACACATCATTCAGTGTGATGAGAAGATACAGGATGACCAGGTGATACATAACCAGCGGGAGATGGAAGCGTATCTTCAGGATTTTACGATCCGGGGATTTGGCGGAACGGATTTCCGCCCGGCATTCGCTTATGTAGACCAGCTGTTAAGAATGGGGACATTCCAGCGGCTACGCGGGCTTCTGTATTTTACGGACGGATACGGAACCTTTCCGGCAAAGATGCCGCCGTATGATACCGCATTTATTTTTATGAAAGATGATTACCGGGATGTGGATGTGCCGCCATGGGCAATCAAGCTGATTTTGGATACACGGGCACTAGAGAGGAAAGAAGAGCATTATGAATATTAAGCAGGCAAAACAGGAAATCATAGATACCGTACAGGCGTATCTTCTGAAAAACGAGTATGAGGAGTACGTGATACCGCGCGTACATCAGAGACCGGTCCTTCTTCTGGGAGCACCGGGGATCGGTAAGACACAGATCATGGAGCAGGCTGCCAGGGAGTGCGGGGTGGCACTGGTCGCATATACGATCACACATCACACGCGTCAGAGTGCGATCGGGCTTCCGTTTATTTCAAAGAAAGAGTACGGCGGCAGAGAATATTCGGCGACAGAATATACGATGAGTGAGATCGTAGCAAGTATTTATGACCGCATGCGGGAGACGGGACTTACAGAGGGCATTCTTTTTATTGACGAGATCAACTGTGTTTCTGAGACACTGGCCCCGGCAATGCTGCAGTTTCTCCAGTGCAAGACATTTGGAAATCATGAAATTCCCGAAGGCTGGGTAATTGTGGCGGCGGGAAATCCACCGGAATACAATAAATCTGTTCGTGATTTTGATGTGGTTACGCTGGACCGTGTAAAGAAGATCATGGTGGAGCCGGATTATCGCGTCTGGAAAGAATATGCATTCAAAGAAAACATCCATCCGGCAATTCTTTCCTACCTGGAACTTCGAAATAACTGTTTCTATCAGATGGAGACGACGATTGACGGCAAACAGTTTGCGACTCCGCGTGGCTGGGAAGATCTGTCACGGATCATGGAAGTTTATGAACAGCTTGGCAAGGATATCACTTCCGGGGTAGTGGAGCAGTATATCCAGCATGAACGGATTGCAAAGGAATTTGCAGAGTATTATGAACTGTATCAGAAATATCAGCAGGATTACCAGATTGCAGAGATTCTGAAAGGACAGCCGTCAGAAGCGATGGTCAAAAAAGTTTCCCATGCACCGTTTGATGAAAGAGTCAGTGTAGTTAATCTGTTATTTTCCGGTGTTCGGCAGGCAATCCGCCAGGTCGTTCTTCAGGAAGAAGTACTGGAAAAGGTATTCGAGGTGCTGAAAGCGTTAAAAGAGCCACAGGAAGGTGGAAATCTCGCACAGCGTCTCGGCGATTTTGTGGATAATCTGCGGGCAGAAAGAGAACGTAAACAGACAGAGGGTCTTCTGGAGCGAAGAGAGGACCGTACGATTCGAAAGGCTCTCGAAGTACTGGAAGGATATGAGACACTTCTTAAAAAAGAACAGACAGAGAACTGGGAAGAGGCATTCAATCTCTTAAAGAATGCATTTGGAGAATATCGTGCGTCCTGGGAAGATGCCTGGGATGCATCCGGTTCGACTCTGGAATATGCTTTTGATTTCATGGAAGCAGCATTCTATAACAGCCAGGAAATGGTAATCTTTGTATCTGGTATCAACACGGATTATTCGTGTGTACGTTTCCTTGAAACTTATGAGTGTGAACGTTATGTTCGTTATAACCGTGAGCTGCTGTTTGAAGATGCAAGTCAGGAAATACGAAGAAGAATAGAAGAACTGTAAAGTTGGAGAACAGCTACTAGCAAAGACATATGGAGAAACCTGGAATAGTTTCAGGAAGGAGAACATTATGAAAAAACAAAACAGACTTATGCGGCATGTGATGTCGTTACTGCTGGCATTTATGCTGATATTACCGGGAAGTGTTGTTTCTGCACAGGCATCTGGTCAGGGCGATATGGCAGTGCACTTTATTGATGTGGGGCAGGGACTGGCAATCCTCGTTCAGTCCGGTGGAGAAAACCTTCTTTATGACGGGGGGAACCGATCTCATGCGGACGAAGTGGTACAGTATCTGAAAAATCAGCAGGTAGAGACCATTGATTATATGATCTCTTCTCATTATGATGAAGACCATCTGGGTGGACTGGTGAAATGCCTGGATAATTTTGAAGTAGAACATGTTTTAGGTTCCGATTATGTACATACTTCTGATCTGTTCAATACATTTATGAATACCGCAACGGCTCATGCAATCATCGTAGAATATCCGTCAGTTGGCGATACCTATGAATTCGGAACCGGAAGTTTTACTGTTATGGCACCGGATGGAATCTCGCAGAACAGCAATGATAACTCTGTAGTCATCCGTCTGGAGAATGGAAACAACAGTTTTATGTTTATGGGGGATGCAGAAGAGACCAGCGAACAGGATATGATCAGTACCGGAATGAATCTGGACTGTGATGTATTAAGTCTTGGACATCATGGCTCTGCATCTTCCACTTCCTGGGATCTTCTGGAAGCATCCACTCCGTCCTGGGCAGTGATCAGCTGCGGACAGAATAATTCTTATGGACATCCGGCGGCTTCTACAATGGAAAAACTGAGCGATATGGATATCCCGGTCTACCGCACGGATGAACAGGGAACGATCATTGCTCTGTCAGATGGAGATACGATAAGCTGGAATCAGGAACCATGTAATGATTACACGGCGGGAGATGCAAAACAGCAGAGTACGGACAGCAGTTCGTCTCAGAATGGTCAGTATTCCGGCAGCTTTTCAGATTCTGCATCGGCAGCAGTGGAAGCAGATACTGCTACTGATACACAGGGACGCACAGTATGGATTTCTGCGACCGGAAGTAAATATCACAGCAGACCGGACTGCGGAAACATGAATCCGAATAAAGCAACACAGGAAACAGAAGCACAGGCACTTTCGCAGGGCTATGAAGCCTGCAAAAAGTGCTGGTAAAGACAAAGGGAACTGTGAAGTGATTCTGAATTATATAATATAGAAATCGCGTACAAAATGAATAAACTGCCGCACATGTGGTTTCAGGATGCGGTTTTTACTGTAAACAATATAAAAAGTTCTTTTATGAGCAGATTCTTCAAGTGGAAAAAGAAGAATCTGCTTTGTTTTTTGCAGATCGATCGCAGAACGGGCAGACAGGATTGAGATTCCGAGTCCGTTGACAATGGATTTTTTGATGCTTTCCAGATCATTCATACGTGCAATGACATTCAGATCGCTGGAAGTAATGCCGATCTTTTCCAGAAAGATATCCATTTCTTTTTTGGTTCCGGACCCTTTTTCGCGGATAATGATCGGGTCTTTGATGAAATCTTCAAATGTAACAGATTCTCTCTGCTGCAGTTCCAGATAATGGCGTGTGACCGGAGTGGCGATTACCATTTCATCCTGACAGAATGGGAGAAAGACACAGCTTTCGTCGCGGGTGTTCTGTCCGACCAGAGCCAGATCAACCGTTCCGTCCAGTACACGGTTGATGGATTCGGCACTGTCTGCCTGAAGAGAGTGAAAATAGGTGTCCGGATGGGATTTGCCGTAAGAAGCCAGAATCTCCGGAAGCAGATAGGAAGACGGGATTGTGGATGCTGCAAGGTCGATCATATGCTTCTGCACACCGGTGAAATTTTCCAGGAGATGGTTACGGATCTCCAGCATGCGGGCGGCACTGTCATAGAGCTGATATCCTTTTGTGGTGATGGTTGTTTTCTTGGTGGTACGGATGATCAGTTTGGTATGCAGTTCTTCCTCAAGAGAACGGACATGTGCACTGATCGTAGGCTGTGTAAGATAAAGCTTTCTGGCTGCTTCGGAAAAGCTTCCGTAGTCTACAACGGCAACAAAAGCTTCTAATTGTTTAAATTCCATGATGTGATTCTCCTTGGTGCTGTATGGGTAAATGCTCTTACAGGTGCTGCGGAATCTCCGCCACCTCGGCAAGGGCATGCAATGCAAAATCTACTTCGTGGTGCGTATTTTCCGGTCCAAAAGAAAAACGAATGGTTCCCTCCGGATAAGTGCCCAGTGACTTGTGAGCGCTTGGGGCACAGTGAAGTCCAACGCGTGTCATGATTCCATAAGTGACATCCAGTTCATAGGAAGCACGTGCCATATCCATCTGTAAAGTCTGGACAGAGACAACAGAGGTGCGGTCCTTGATATCGCGCTTTCCGATTATACGAAGAACGGATTCTGTCGGATCCATCTGCAGGATCCCGTTGATAAAATATTGTGTCAGTTCCAGTTCATGCTGTCGGATCGCATTCATGTCTGTTTTCTCCAGATCGCAGAGTGCTGCATGCAGTCCGAGAATGCCGGGAACGTTTGGAGTTCCAGGTTCGAAACGATCCGGAAGAAAGGCCGGGACTTCTTCGGTGTGGGAAATACTTCCGGTGCCACCACTCAATAAAGGCTCGATTTGAGATGCCAGTTCGTTGCGGATCAGGAAGCCTCCGGTTCCCTGAGGACCGCGAAGCCCCTTATGTCCGGTGAAGGCAAGCGCATCCAGGTGAAGCTCTTCCATATCAATCGGAACACTTCCGGCTGTCTGTGCCGTGTCAAGAATGAAAAGAAGATGATGCTTCTGGCAGAACTCACCAAGCTTCTGCACGGGCATCATCGTTCCACAGACATTAGAGGCATGAAGGCAGACGAGAAGTCTGGTATTCGGACGGAGAAGTTTTTCTGCCTTTTCTATAAGAAGAGAGCCGTCGTCAGAGCATGGGATACGGTCAAAAGTTACGCCGTCTGCTTCAAGTTGTACGAGAGGACGCATGACTGCATTGTGCTCCATGGAGGAGACGAGTACATGGTCACCGGATCTCAGCAGCCCTTTTAGCAGAATATTCAGACTGGTCGTGATATTCGGGGTGAAGATTACATTTTTTCCTTTACCGGAAGTGAAGTGAAACAGCCGGAGAAGCTGTTCTCTTGTCTCAAAGATCTGTCCTTCTACGGAGTAGGCGGCCTGATAGCCGCCACGGTTTACATTGACGGCAGAACCATTCAGATAGTCGTAAACAGCCTGTGCTACAGACGGAGCTTTGGGATAAGAAGTGCTTGCCT
Organism: Blautia sp. MSJ-19; assembly: GCF_018918125.1. Lineage (GTDB taxonomy): Bacteria > Bacillota > Clostridia > Lachnospirales > Lachnospiraceae > Blautia_A. Next base: position 30,145 of record NZ_JAHLQA010000021.1, on the reverse strand, counting down.
GATCCAGATATATCGTTGCCATAACTTTAACCTCAATTTATAAAAAATTTCTATAAATAACTATAAAACAAGACTATAATGAATTGGCGATTTTGTCAATCAGGGATTTTCGGTACGGGTGTACATTCCGGAGAAATTCGTGTATACTGATAGGCAAAGTTACAGTAGAGATCATGCATGACTGTTATACTCTACATAAAAAACAGTAACAGGAGTGATAAAAAATGGGAGAAAGACTCACAAAAAGAGATATAGAAAAAATTGAGGAAGAGATCGAACATCGTAAGCTCGTTATCCGTAAAGAAGCAATCGAGGCAGTCAAAGAGGCCCGTGCACAGGGTGACTTAAGCGAGAACTTCGAATATTATGCAGCTAAGAAGCACAAGAATCAGAATGAGAGCCGTATCCGCTATCTGGAGAGAATGCTTAAGACGGCGACTGTCGTAGATGATTCATCCAAATCGGATGAAGTCGGAATGGATGATATTGTAGAAGTAGAATTCGAGGAAGACGGAGAAGTGGAAAAATACAAACTCGTTACCTCTATTCGTGGAAATTCCATGGAAAACCGTGTCAGCATCGAATCTCCGATCGGGAAAGCCCTCAGAGGACACAGGGTCGGTGATCGTGTACTGGTTAATGTTAACGAAAATGTCAGCTATTATCTGATCATCAAGTCCATTGATAAGACCGGAGATGAGGATGAAAATATCCGCAGTTTCTAAAAAGATACATGAAAAGAACTTTTTCGATAAAAGTCGATTTTACAAAGATTTAACAGAATGCTGGTGAGAACTTTACACGGTGTCAATATGATGAAAACATATTAAGTTCAGGTAAAGGAGAATAATATGAATTTTTTCAGTATATTGACATTATTAGGAGGTCTTGCCATGTTCCTGTACGGAATGCAGGTCATGGGTGATGGACTGGCGAAGGTTTCAGGAGGCAAACTGGAACAGATTCTTGAGAATCTGACTTCCAGCAAATGGAAAGCAGTCATTCTGGGTATGTGTGTGACCGCTGTTATTCAGTCGTCCTCGGCAACGACCGTTATGGTTGTCGGTTTTGTAAACTCAGGAATTATGAAACTGAACCAGGTAGTCGGTATCATCATGGGCGCGAATATCGGAACCACGATCACATCCTGGATCTTAAGCCTTGCAGGAATTGAGAGCAGTAACTTTTTTATCAGTCTGCTGAAACCAAGTTCCTTTTCACCGATTCTTGCATTTGTCGGAATTATTTTACTGACATTTACCAAAAGTTCCCGCAAAAAAGATATCGGAACGATTCTTCTTGGATTTTCAGTTCTGATGTTTGGTATGGAAACCATGAGTGGGGCGGTAAAACCGCTTGCAGATGTACCGGAATTTACCGGACTTCTTCTGAAGTTTTCGAATCCGGTTGCCGGAATCCTGGCAGGTACGATCCTGACAGCGATCATTCAGTCATCCTCTGCATCTGTAGGTATCCTGCAGGCACTCTGTATGACTGGTGCAGTACCGTTCAGCTCTGCATTTCCAATCATCATGGGACAGAACATCGGTACCTGTGTGACCGCACTTCTTTCTGCTGTCGGAGCAAATAAGAATGCAAAACGTGCAGCGATGATCCATCTGTATTTTAACCTGATCGGAACAGTAGTCTTTATGATCCTGTTCTATCTCATCAATGCTGCAGTACATTTTCCATTTATGACTCAGATGGCAACACCGGCAACGATCGCGATCACACACAGCGTATTTAATATCACTGCAACGCTTGTATGGCTGCCATTTTCTAACCTGCTTGTGAAACTTGCCTGTCTTACGATCCGTGATGACAAGGCAGATGAAGTCAGCAGGGAGGATCAGGAATTTATGATTCTGGAATCCCGTTTCCTGGAAAAACCTGCTTTTGCGGTAGAACAGGGAAGAAATGCGGCAAGACATATGGAGAAAGATTCAAGAAAAGCACTTAATATTGCACTGGATCTGATCTATGATTATAGTGAAGAACAGGCAGCGCGTGTACAGGAGATTGAATCTAAGGTGGATCGTTACGAGGATGAACTCGGAACTTACCTTGTAAAGCTGAACAATAAAGATCTGTCTGAAAAAGACAGTCACAGTGTATCCACGATGCTTCACTGTATTGGGGATTTTGAACGTATCTCAGACCATGCAGTAAATATCATGGAATCTGCACAGGAACTTCATGAAAAGAATCTCAGTTTTTCGTCACAGGCGCGAAATGAATTGCAGGTTCTGATCGCAGCTACAAGCAGGATTGTAGATACGGCATATCAGATTTTTGACAAGCAGGATTTAAATCTGACAGAAGATGTAGAACCTTTGGAAGAAGTCGTGGATGAACTGAGCAAAGAATTGAAACGACGTCATATCAACCGACTGCGTTCCGGAGAATGTACCATTGAAATGGGATTTATTCTGACAGATCTTATTACCAGTCTGGAGAGGATTGCAGATCACTGTTCCAACATCAGTGTCTGTATCACGCAGGTAAGAGAGAATCTTTATGATACACACAGTCATCTGGAAAGCATCAAAAACGAACCGGATGATTCCTATTTTACACGTCTGGAAGAACTGCAGAAAGAATATGTGCTTCCATAAAGAGTATTTATTTTTGAGAAGATTCTGCAGGATTTTTCGGACAGAAAGGAACAATGCTGAATGATCTATTGTGTAGAAGATGAAAAAAATATCAGAGAGCTTCTGATCTATACATTGGAAACAACTGGTTTTTCCGCAAAAGGAATGGCAGACAGCAGGGAACTTCGGACAGCACTGAAGGAAGAGCTCCCGGATCTGATCCTTCTGGATATCATGCTTCCGGGAGAGGACGGATACAGTATTCTGGAACGTCTGAAATCCTCACAGGATACCAGAAATATACCGGTGATCATGGTCACGGCAAAAGAAGCCGAGTATGACAAGGTCAGAGGTCTGGAAGCAGGAGCGGATGACTATATCACCAAACCGTTTGGAATGATGGAGTTTGTTGCCAGGGTGAAGGCAGTCCTGCGCCGCTGTTCCAGACAGGAAGAAGACAAAGAACTGAAATGTGAGGAGCTGAGGCTCTCTATAGGAAAACACAAAGTTTACTGGAAAGATGAAAAAGTGGAACTGACCCGTAAAGAATTTGAATTGCTTCAGTACCTGATGGAAAACAAGGGACTGGTCATGACCAGAAATCAGATTCTCTGTCATGTATGGGGATATGATTTTGACGGAGAGACAAGGACCGTAGATGTTCATGTGCGTACTTTGCGTCAGAAACTCGGAGATGCCGGCAATCTGATAGAAACAGTACGTGGAGTCGGTTATCGGATCGGAGTATGATATGAGGAAAAAAATACTGAATCATACGTGTGTACTGGTGGTTGTATCGGTGCTTCTGACATTCCTTGCAGCAGGTCTGGTCATGTACAGCAAATATAATGAGGATCTGAAGGAGAGCGTCCGCGACAGCACGAAATATATTCAGGATGGTGTCGAAAAGATGGGAAATTCCTATCTGGATGAAGCACTTGGAAAGGCAACTTCCGCAAGAATTACATTGCTTGATCCGGAGGGAAATGTTCTGTTTGATTCGCTGGAAGATTCAGCAGAACTTGCAAATCACAGTAACCGTCCGGAATTCATTCAGGCTGAGAAGAATGGGTATGCAGAAAGTCTTCGTTATTCAGAGACCCTTTCCAAACAGAATTTTTACTGTGCGGTGAAACTGGCAGACGGAGATATCCTTCGTGTGGGAAGAACAACGGACAGCGTGTTTTCAACAATGTTATCCAGTTCGGCACTGCTTGGCGGCTTGTTGCTTCTGATACTTGCCATGGCATTTGTTCTGGTACAGAAGCAGACAAAAGATCTGATCGAGCCAATCAATACATTGAATCTGGAAAAGCCTCTTGAAGATGTGAAATATGAAGAACTGCGACCTCTTCTTGGCAGAGTAGACCAGCAGAATAAGCAGATTGCAAGACAGTTGGAGGAACTCAAAGAAGCAGAGGCGGTACGAAGAGAATTTTCAGCAAATGTATCTCATGAACTGAAAACACCGCTGATGTCCATATCCGGGTATGCGGAGCTTATGATGAATGGTATGGTTCCGGATGAGAAGGTACCGGAGTTTTCAGGCAGGATCTATCATGAGGCAAGTCGGTTAAGTAATCTGGTGGCAGATATCATTCAGCTTTCCAGACTGGATGAGAAGAGCAGTGATCTTCCGTTTGAACCGGTTGATCTGTATGAGATTGCCGAAGATATCGTGCTGCATCTGGACAGTGCGGCTTCAAAGAAAAATATTACGGTGTCTCTTGAGGGAGAGTCTGTAATAGTAGAGGGAGTCCGTCATGTGATCTATGAGATGCTGTATAACATTGCGGATAATGCGATTCGCTATACAGAACAAGATGGTACAGTAAAGATTTTTACAGGAACTATAGGGACGCATCCGTTTTACCGGGTGGAGGATAACGGTATCGGGATTCCGGAAAACGAACAGAAAAGAATATTTGAACGCTTTTACCGGGTGGATAAGAGTCATTCGCGTGCGACCGGAGGGACCGGGCTCGGTCTGTCGATCGTCAAGCATGGTGCAATTCTGCACAAGGCAGAGATACGGCTGGACAGTACACCGGGAAAAGGTACAAAAATGGAGCTGGTGTTCTGAAGAACATCAGCTCCATTTGGAATACAAAAGTATGTCTGAACAGTTTTTATGTACAGTCATTCAGATGGTCATTTCAGACAGTGCATCCTCATCAGCAATAATTGTGCAGTTTGGATGGAACTGAAGAATGGAGCCAGGAACTTCTGGGGTAACCGGACCCTGTACGACCTGTTTCAGAATCTGAGCTTTGTCTTTGCCACTGACGATCACAAGCAGTTTTTTGCAGCGCATGATCGTACCGATTCCCATGGTATAGGCCTGTTTCGGAACATCTTCCTCGCTTTCAAAGAAGCGTTTATTTGCCTGGATAGTAGTTTCGGTCAGGTCAATACAGTGTGTTTCATCTTCGAAATGATCGGATGGTTCATTGAAACCGATATGTCCGTCATGACCAAGGCCAAGAAGCTGAATGTCTGCCGGACCAACTTTGTGCAACAGTTCGTTATAAGCCTGGCAGGCTTTTTCTGCATCTGGTTCGGTACCGTCAGGGACATATGTGTGTGCATGGTCGATATTTACTTTGTGGAACAGATGCGTATTCATGAAATAGCGGTAACTCTGTTCATCAGAACCTGCCAGTCCTTTGTATTCATCCAGATTAACGGTTGTCACCTGAGAAAAATCCAGGTCACCATTTTCATACATGGCTACCAGATGCTCATAAGTTCCCACAGGAGATGAGCCTGTGGCAAGGCCCAGAACACTGTCTGGTTTTAAGATCACCTGCGCGGCAATCAGATTGGCTGCCTTCCGGCTGAGTTCCTGATAATTTTTTACTTTGCAGATCTGCATGATTCCTCCTTCTTGTCCGTTGTTGGTGGACAGGTACATATTAATATAGTTTATTGCTTTCTCTTAGGACTGACGCTGCGGACGCTCAGACAGCGCTTTGATCGATGTGGCATATTCTGTTGGTGTCATACCGGACAGCTTCTTGAATTGCCGCGAGAAATAGTGAATAGAAGAGTACCCCAGAAAATCTGAGATCTGGGTAAAATTCATATCATTTTCGCGAATAAGCTGTTTGGCAAAATCAATCTTCATGCGGGAAAAGAATTCAATGACCCCACATTGATATTCTTCCCGGAAAAGTTTCTGAAGCTGAGAACGTCCGATCATATTTTTTTTTGATATTTCTTCGATCGTCAGGGTCTGCCGTACATGATCATTTAAATATTGAATGATATTCCGGCAGGATTCAGAATCTGTCTGACAGGAATCATAAATACCGGCAGAAGCAGAATAGTGGGCAATCGTGTAACGGCGTATGACATGAATCAGAAGTTCTTCCAGATACAATGTCAGGAGCTTCTGGGAACCGAAAGGAATGGAGTCTTTCCTGATCATTTTTTCCAGATAGGGATTATCCAGAGGAGAAGAAAAACAGTTTCGTGCCTCTGCGATGATCCGTCCAAGAATACTGCGTTCTGTATCTGAAAATTCGAGTATTTTGTTTTCAAAAAATTTCATACAGGGGGAATCGCAGGCAAAAGAAATCACGATGATGTTTGGTGCGGTTTTGCCGGCCGCTTTTAGAGTATGAAATTCATTTGGGCGATGAAAAATCACCTGACTGCGGGTGAGGGTATGAGTGCCATTGTCTGTGACCACTTCCGCAGCACCTTTGTCTACACATTGAAATTCCCAGAAGTCATGTCGTTCCCCGTCGAAATGAAAATCATTCTGGTATTCATAATAATGAATGGTATAAATGTCTTTTATAAAAAGTTCCTGATCCAGCGGAACGCTCTGATAAGCCACGGGATAACCTCCTTGGTCAGATAAGATTCGTCATTTATAATATTGTTTCTGCTTCTTATACTAATGAATTTGTGAGAAATAGTCAAATCATAATTGACATTGTGCAAAAATATAATTTGATTGTGCAAATACTAATATACAAAAACAGGTCATATTTAATATGAGTTATCCAAACTGAAAATTATTTATTGTTATATTGGAATTTGTGTTGTAACATGAGTTCAGCTTAAGAGAAACAGGAGGGTAAAGATGATGAAGAAACCAGTTTTAGTAGTCATGGCGGCAGGAATGGGAAGCCGTTATGGTGGATTAAAGCAGATCGATCCGATTGACAGAGAAGGTCACATTATTATGGATTTTTCTATTTATGATGCAGTCAGAGCCGGATTTGAAAAAGTTGTATTTATTATAAAGAGAGAAAATGAGCAGGCATTCCGTGAAGCTATCGGAGATCGCCTGAGCAAACAGATTGAAGTTGCTTATGTGTTCCAGGAAATTGATAATCTTCCGGAGGGATATACTGTTCCGGAAGGCAGAGTGAAACCATGGGGAACTGGTCATGCAGTATTAAGCTGTATCAATGAGATCGACGGACCTTTTGCCGTGATCAATGCGGATGATTATTATGGAGTACATGCATTTAAGATGGCATATGATTTTCTGACCTCAGAACAGAGTGATGAGGATGTTTACCATTATATGATGGTTGGGTATCGTCTTGAAAATACTCTGACAGAGAATGGTCATGTTGCCAGAGGCGTCTGTGTGACAGATGAAGAAGGTCACCTGATCAAAATCAATGAACGCACACATATTGAGAAACATGACGGTGGCACAGCTTATACAGAAGACGATGGTAAGACATGGACTATGCTTCCGGAGGGAAGCATCGTTTCTATGAATATGTGGGGATTTTCCAACAGTATCTTACAGGAATTAAAAGCCCGTTTTAAAGCATTTCTGGATGATGCACTCGAAAATAACCCAATGAAGGGCGAGTATTTTCTTCCGTTTGTTGTAGATGAACTTCTGCAGGAAAAGAAAGCAACTGTTAAAGTACTCAAATCTGAAGACAAATGGTACGGCGTCACATACAAAGAAGATAAGCCGATGGTAATGACTGCGATCCAGAACCTGAAAGATCAGGGACTGTATCCGCAGAATCTGTGGGAGGAAGTATAAGTGGAAATCGAGAATAAAGTACACGAAGCAATTGATGGATTTAAACTGCCGGGTGAGCTCAGGGAATGTGTTCGATATGGAAATGGACATATCAACGATACATACAGGCTGACCTATGAAACTCCACAGGGGACAAAACGTTATATTCTGCAGAGAATGAGTAAGAATATTTTTAAGAAGCCGGTGGAATTGATGGAAAATGTCAGTGGTGTTACTTCCTGGCTTCGCAAAAAAATCATTGAAAATGGTGGAGATCCGGAGAGAGAGACACTTACTCTGGTAAAAAGTGTAAATAATCTTTCATATTTTGTAGATTCAATGGGAGAGTACTGGCGCGTGTATCTCTTTATAGAAGGTGCGACCTGTTATGACCTGGTCAAAGATGAGAATGATTTCTATCAGAGTGCAGTGGCATTTGGGCATTTCCAGAGCCTGCTGGCAGATTATCCGGCAGAGACTCTTCACGAGACGATCAAAGATTTTCATAATACACCGGATCGTTTTGCAAAATTCAAAAAGGCAGTTGCAGAGGATGTCTGTGGAAGGGCCGCTTCTGTTCAGAAGGAAATTGATTTTATCCTGGAAAGAGAAGAACTGACACATGCACTGTATGATATGCAGCTTGACGGAAGACTTCCTCTTCGTGTTACACATAATGACACCAAGCTGAATAATATCATGATTGATGATGCGACAGGCAAAGCAATCTGCGTGATCGATCTGGATACGGTCATGCCGGGTCTGACTGCCAATGACTTTGGTGATTCTATTCGCTTTGGCGCAAGTACTGCACTGGAGGATGAACAGGATCTTTCCAAGGTATCCTGTGATCTTCATCTTTTTGATGTTTATGCAAAAGGCTTTATCGAGGGATGTGGCGGTGCACTGACGGATCTTGAGATCGAGATGCTTCCGATGGGAGCAATCCTTATGACTTTTGAGAATGGAATCCGTTTTCTGACAGATCATCTGGAAGGGGACCATTATTTTCACATTCATCGTGAAGGACACAATCTTGACCGCTGCAGAACGCAGCTTACGCTTGTCAAAGACATGGAAGAAAAGCTGCCGCAGATGAATGAGATTATCAAAAAATATAAATAAATATAAATAAATAACATATGCTATAATAAAAAAGCTTCGGAATTCCTGAAAAGGTTCCGAAGCTTTTTTTGTGCGTATCAGCCTTTGACTCCACCGGAGGTAAGACCGCCGACGAGATGCTTTTCAATTGCAACAAACAGAATAACAACAGGCACTGTTGCGAATAAGGAAGATGCAAACAGATACTGCCATTCTACCATGTTGTAACCGTTGAAGATTGTGATACCGACTGTCAGAGGTTTGAGTACGTCTGTTGAAATCAGTGTCAGGGCAACGGTGTATTCATTCCATGCGTTGATGAATACGAAAATCAGTGCGGTTACGATACCAGGTGCAGCGACAGGAAGAAGGATGCGGATCAGGGCAGAAACCTTGCCGCAGCCGTCAACTGTTGCAGCCTGTTCCATTTCAGGAGAAATGGAGATAAAAGTACCGCGCAGGAGCCAGATTGCAAATGCCTGGTTGAATGCTGCGTTGATAAATACCAGTCCTACAAGGCTGTCTGTCATGCCGAAAGTGGACATGATCTTGTAGATACCTACCAGAAGGACTACAGGTGCGAACATCTGGGAGATGATAACGATTCCAAGAAAGATCTTTTTTCCTTTGAATTTCATTCGTGCAAGCGCATAAGCTGCCGGGATACCACAGACGATTGCAATCAGAGTGGAACCACCTGCAACGATCAGAGAATTCAGAAAATATCTGGAGAGTGGAGCCAGTGTCCAGATGTCTTTGAAGTTCTGCCACAGCCAGTTGAGCGGAAGAAGTGTTCCCTTGGTTGCATAGATTTCAGCACGGCTTTTGGCTGCTGTCGTAAACATAACAAAGTATGGATACAGAGTAACCAGTACGACCAGAATGACAAAAAGATAAAGAAGAACACGAAGGAGTATGCTTTTGGAGTCTCGTGATTTTTTCATTAGTCTTCATCCTCCTTTCTGAGTGAAAGTACCATATAAACAGAAGCACATGCACACAGGATCAGGAATCCGATTACGGATACGGCAGCTGCTTCTCCGGATTTGCCTTTGTAAAAGGCGAGTTTATAAAGGTATGTAACAAGGGTATCGGTACGGCTTGCCGGATCCCCCTTGGTGATTGTCCATATGATCGGGAATGAGTTGAATACATAAATGATATTCAGCACAGTACTTACCGTCAGGGAAGATTTTACCAGTGGAAGCGTGATCTTGAACAGCTTTTGCCAGTAGTTTGCACCATCGACGGTTGCTGCTTCATAGTAGGAGTTGTCGATGCTTTGCAGACCGGAAAGTACACAGAAGGTAACAAATGGTACTGTAACAAAGATTCCTACAAAGATTTCCCAGGCAAAATAAGCTTCAGGGGTAGGGGTCCAGTTGACCGGACTGGAAATAAGACCGATCTTCATTAAAAGAGTATTCAGTGCACCGTAATCTTTATCGATAATAAATTTCCATACGCCGGCCTGGATGATCAGGGAGGTTGCCCATGGGAATACAACGATTGCACGAACTGCTTTACGGAAACGGAATTTGTTGTTCAGGACAAGTGCAAGGATAAAACCAAACACGGTAGAGATGACAACAACGGCAATGGTCCATACAAGAGTATTTTTGAGAACCAGCTTAAAGGTAGAACCCTTCAGGACTTTGGCAAAATTGTCAAATCCACAGAAGCCTTTGATAAGACCGGCTTTACTTACTTCACTCATTGAAGTGCGAAATACTTCAAAGATTGGAAAAAGTATAAAGATTGTCATAAGCAGGATGCTGGGAAGCAGCCAAAGATATGGTTCCACAGCAGCCAGAGGTTTCTTTTTCTTCATAATAACACCACCAAATCATTTGTTTAAAGATTTTCAAAAGAAGCGGGAGCCGGTCACTAATGTTCCGGCTCCCGGTAAAGTTCCATTTAATTGTGAAGCGATCAGCCTGCGATATCAGCCTGAAGGTCATCCAGAAGTGTCTGAACATCATCACCGAGAAGTGCATTCTGCTCTACTTCGATTACGCCCTGTTTAACATCTGCCCATTCTGTTTTGGTTGCCGGGTAGAAGTTGCAGCTCTGCAGGATATCGATCCAGGATGAATAGGTTTCGTCTTCTTTTGCAAGAAGATCAGCTGCGGACTGTGTAGTAGGAAGGAATCCTTCAAATACCATGTAATCAGCGTAACGTTCGTCATCGTAGAAGAAGTCGAAGAATTTGCTGATAGCAGCTGTACGGGCTTCCTGATCTTCTGCGGAATCATCTTTGAATACTTCAAGACGGTCACAAACACCCATTGCAACGGACTCACAGCCTTCGTTAGCCGGGATAGTTGTTACATCATAGTTGATGTCATATCCGCCGTCAGAAAGGTATGTAGGAATGTTGTTTGGTCCGATCATCATGGCAACTTTGCCTGCACCGAACATATCCTGCAGGTCATAACGTGTTTCGTTAGCAGGATCAGAGTTTGTATATCCGTCATTCACAAGACCGATTGCGTAATTCAGAGCTTCTACGTTCTTTTCGCTGTTCAGAGCCCAGTCGCCGTTTTCATCTACGAAGCCGCCACCATTGTTCCATGTATAATAGGAGAATGCTGCCTGACCTTCGTCAGTTGTCATATCAATACCCCATGGATAAACGTCATCGCCGAATTTGTCTTTGATCTTCTGTGCGGTTTCCTGAATTTCTGCCCATGTAGTAGGAACGGAAGCACCTGCTTCATCAAGGATGTCCTTGTTATAGAAGAGTGCACGGCAGGATGCCAGGATCGGCAATGCATATACAGTATCATCGATCGTGCTTGCTTCCCAGAATGACGGGAAGAATTTTGCCTGCAAGTCTTCGGAAGCATATTCTGTCGCAGGCATCAGCAGGTCGTCAGCCACATAATCTGCCAGAACATCAATGTTCAGAATGTCAGGAGCGTTGTTGTTTGCTACCAGTGTATTTACCTTTGTATAAAGATCGTTCCAGGAAACAACTTCCAGATTCAGATCGATATCAGGATTTTCTGCCTCGAAATCTTTTTCAAACTGAGCCCACCAGGTCTGAGTCTGGGTACCATACTGGCTGATGATTACGTCCAGAGTTGTTTTGCTGTCTGCTGCAAGGACAGGTTGTGCCATTGATGCTGTCATTGCCAGTACCATAGCTAATGCGATTTTACGTTTCATAGAAAAATCCTCCCTTTTGTTTGGTGAAACTGACAGAACTGTCAGTTTGGTTTCGTGGTTATCACGAATAAGTTAGGTTGATTATATCGTTTAGAGAGGAATGTGTCAATAAAAATGTATAAAAAAAGTCCGAAATTACAAAAAAAATAATATATATTGCATAAAAAAGCTGTATGACAAATTGCACAAACATGAAAGTTCAGAATCATGAATATGAGAAACGAACAGGATTAGTAAAATATGTGGGAGTTTTAGTAAAATATGTGGGATACTTAGGGAAGATATTGTGAAAAAGAAGGATTGGTGCTACAATGACAACGAAACAGAACTAAAGTAAACGTCAGGAGGAGAAAAATCATGGCAATTTTAGTAACAGGCGGAGCTGGCTTTATTGGAAGCCATACTGTAGTAGAACTTCAGAACGCGGGATATGAGGTAGTAGTACTTGATAACTTAAGCAATTCCAGCGAGAAGAGTCTTGAGCGTGTAGAAAAGATCACAGGGAAACCGGTTAAATTTTATAAAGTAGATATTCTTGACAGAGAAGGGCTGAATGAAGTCTTCGAAAAAGAGGATATTGATTCCTGTATCCATTTTGCAGGTCTCAAAGCAGTTGGAGAATCTGTTGTAAAACCATGGGAATATTATGAGAATAACATTGCAGGTACACTTACACTGGTTGATGTGATGAGAAAACATGGTGTCAAAAATATTATTTTCTCCTCTTCAGCAACAGTATATGGAGATCCGGCGATCATCCCGATCACAGAAGAATGCCCGAAAGGACAGTGTACCAATCCATATGGATGGACTAAGTCCATGCTGGAGCAGATTCTGACAGATATTCAGAAAGCAGATCCGGAATGGAACGTTGTACTTCTTCGTTACTTCAATCCGATCGGTGCACATAAGAGCGGTCTCATCGGAGAGAATCCGAATGGTATCCCGAACAACCTGATGCCATACATTACACAGGTTGCAGTTGGAAAGCTTAAAGAACTCGGAGTATTCGGAAACGATTATGACACACCGGATGGAACTGGTGTCAGAGATTATATCCATGTAGTTGACCTTGCAAAAGGACATGTCAAAGCTGTCAAGAAACTGGAAGACAATGCCGGACTCAGCATTTACAACCTTGGTACAGGAAAAGGATACAGCGTTCTTGATATCGTGAAGAATTTCGAAGCTGCAACGGGTGTGAAGATTCCATATTCCATCAAACCTCGTCGTGCCGGTGATGTTGCATCATGCTATTCTGATGCGACAAAAGCCAAAAAAGAACTTGGTTGGGAAGCAGAATATGATATTAAAGACATGTGTGCAGATTCCTGGAACTTCCAGCAGAAGAATCCAAACGGATACGAAGACTGAACATTTATACATAAGTAAGCAGAAACAAAGCCCCGATGCCATTGCGGCACCGGGGCTTTTGAAATAGGATCAAAAACAGATTTGATTAATGATATTTTTTCTCTTTTTCGAATTTTGGTTCGCAGGTCAGTTCAATACCGAGTTTGCGGAATTCCCAGATATCGACAGAGGACAGCATGACAGACGTGTGTGCCTGGCAGCCGCGAAGGGTAGGAAGCTGTTCCAGAGCCTTGCGTGCTTCCGGATTGTTGGCAGCACTGACAGAAAGTGCGATCAGTGTCTCATCTGTATGAAGTCTCGGGTTTTTGCTTCCGAGATACTGAGTCTTTAACTCCTGAATCGGTCGGATCGCTTCCGGTGAGATCACATGGTTCTCATGTGGAATACCTGCCAGTTCTTTCAGTGCATTCAGAAGAAGTGCAGAGGAAGCTCCGAGAAGGTCGGAAGTCTTTCCATAGATGATGCGTCCGTCCGGAAGTTCCAGAGCCGCAGCCGGTCCTTCGGTTTCCTGCTCTTTCTGAAGACTTGCCGGAACTACTTTGCGGTCTTCGAGAGAAGCATGCGCCTGTTTCAGAAGAAGCTCGATTTTGCGTACTTCTTCTTCACTTCCTGTACCGGTGAGAAGTGCAGCACAGCTCTTGTAGTAACGGCGGATGATTTCCTGACGGGATGCTTCGCAGCATACTTCATCATCGACGATGCAGTTACCGGCCATATTGACACCCATATCTGTAGGGGATTTGTACGGGCACTCGCCCATGATCTTTTCAAACATGGCCTGAAGTACAGGGAAGATTTCTACGTCACGGTTATAGTTGACGGTTGTTTCGCCGTAAGCTTCCAGATGGAACGGGTCGATCATATTGACATCGTTGAGGTCGGCAGTAGCGGCTTCATAAGCCAGGTTGACCGGATGTTTGAGTGGAATATTCCAGATCGGGAATGTTTCAAACTTCGCGTAGCCGGCAGCAACACCGCGTTTATATTCGTGATATACCTGAGAAAGACAGGTTGCCATTTTTCCGCTTCCGGGACCAGGCGCTGTGATGACTACCAGAGGTCTGGTTGTTTCAATGTATTCATTTTTGCCATATCCTTCATCACTTACGATGAGCGGAATATTACTCGGATATCCAGGAATACTGTAGTGGAAGTATACTTTAATGCCGAGTTTTTCAAGACGTTTTTTGAAGTGGTCAGCACTTTCCTGACCGGCATAACGGGTAATGCATACGCTTCCAACATAGAGTCCGCGGCTGGTGAATTCATCGATCAGACGAAGAACATCCTCATCATAGGTGATGCCAAGGTCACCACGCATTTTGTTTTTGTCAATATCTGCGGCACTGATAACAATGACGATCTCAGCCTGGTCGCTCAGCTGCATGAGCATACGAAGCTTGCTGTCCGGCTCGAAACCTGGAAGAACACGGGAAGCATGATAATCATCAAAAAGTTTTCCACCGAATTCCAGATAGAGTTTGTTGTCAAATTTGCTGATGCGGTCACGGATGTGTTCGGACTGCATGGTCAGATACTTGTCATTATCAAATCCAATTTTCATTTATCGTTTTCCTTTCCCATCACATTTAGCCGGGACAAACTTCCGGCTATCACGTTGATAGTATACTACAGTTGCTGTTCACAGGCAATAACGTACTACAAACATTCACAGTTTTCCAGTTGATTTATACAGGAAATATCTTTATAATATAGAAGATAACAAGAGGAGGACAAGAATGGACAATCATATGGATAATCGGCCGGATAGAAACCGCCCGAATCGAAACAATCCCGGAAACCAGGGACCGAATAAAAATCGCCAGCCTATTCTGGCTTTTTTAGTTTGTCTGCTGATTTCACTGGTATGTCTGGCTTTTGTAACAGATATGGGAGACAAGAGCAGTGAGATCACCTATGATAAATTTATTGACATGGTAGACAAGGATCAGGTAAAAGAAGTGACACTCCAGTCCGGAGTACTGACCGTTGTACCGAAGATCCAGAAAGAATACTATAAAAATGTAGAATACAAAGTAAATTTAATGGAAGACATTGATTCTCTGACGAAGCGTCTTGAGGGGACCGGAATCATATTCCAGTACGAGCAGCCGGATGCAATGGCTGAAGTCGTTTCGATGCTGGTCAGTGTGCTGCTGCCAACGGTCGTGCTGTTTGTCATGCTCCTGTTCCTGATGAGACGTATGAACAAAGGCGGAAGTGGAATCATGGGTGTTGGCAAGAGTCGGGCCAAAGCTTATATCCAGAAAGAAACAGGCGTAACATTCAAAAACGTTGCCGGACAGGAAGAAGCAAAAGAATCTCTGCAGGAAGTTGTGGATTTTCTGCATAATCCGGGCAAATATACAGCGATTGGAGCCAAACTTCCGAAAGGAGCACTGCTTGTAGGTCCTCCAGGAACAGGTAAGACTCTTCTGGCAAAAGCTGTGGCCGGTGAGGCGAATGTACCGTTCTTTTCGCTGTCAGGTTCCGAATTTGTCGAGATGTTTGTAGGTGTTGGCGCTTCACGAGTGAGAGATCTTTTTGAAGAAGCCAAAAAAAATGCACCGTGCATCGTATTTATTGATGAAATTGATGCTATCGGTAAAAGCCGTGATTCCAGGTATGGCGGCGGCAATGATGAACGTGAGCAGACTCTGAACCAGTTACTTGCGGAGATGGATGGATTTGATACGTCCAAGGGACTGCTGATTCTGGCAGCAACCAACCGTCCGGAAGTGCTGGATCCAGCACTCCTTCGACCGGGTCGTTTTGACAGACGTATTATTGTGGATCGACCGGACCTCAAGGGACGTGTGGAAATTCTTAAAGTACATGCCAAGGATGTAATGCTGGATGAGACGGTTGATCTGGAAGCGATTGCGCTTGCAACTTCCGGAGCTGTTGGTTCCGATCTTGCAAATATGATCAATGAAGCTGCGATCCTTGCGGTCAAGAACGGGCGAAGAGCTGTTTCTCAGAAGGATCTGCAGGAATCTGTAGAAGTCGTTCTGGTTGGTAAAGAGAAGAAAGACCGTATTCTGAGTGTACAGGAGAGAAGGATCGTTTCCTATCATGAAGTTGGGCATGCTCTGGTCAATGCATTGCAGAAAGATGCAGAGCCGGTGCAGAAAATCACGATCGTTCCGCGTACCATGGGAGCACTGGGATATGTTATGCAGGTACCGGAAGAAGAAAAATACCTGAATACACAGAAAGAACTGGAAGCAATGCTTGTCGGTTATCTTGGCGGACGTGCAGCAGAAGAAATTGTGTTTGATACGGTAACGACGGGAGCTGCCAATGATATTGAGCAGGCGACGAAGGTTGCACGTGCGATGATCACACAATATGGCATGTCACAGAAATTTGGGCTGATGGGTCTGGCAACACAG
This sequence comes from Blautia sp. MSJ-19, assembly GCF_018918125.1. Lineage (GTDB taxonomy): Bacteria > Bacillota > Clostridia > Lachnospirales > Lachnospiraceae > Blautia_A. The sequence goes on along the minus strand of NZ_JAHLQA010000021.1, from coordinate 13,499 downwards.
GAAAATCAGTATCTGTCCGGACGTGCGGTCCTGAACTGCGGTGACGATACAGCGACAGAGATTGATCACGAAGTGATGCAGCTTCTTCATTATTCTTATGAGGAAGCCAAGAGACTTCTGAATGAGCACAGAGAAGCGCTGGACAAGATTGCCGGTTATCTGATTCGAAGAGAGACGATCACCGGTAAAGAATTTATGAAAATTTTCCGTGCTGTAGAAAAGGGCATGGAGATTCCGGAAGACCTGAGTGAACTTCCTGATGAAATATCTGTGACAGAGAACGAAGCAGCGGATACAGAATCTGTGACTGAAACAGATGCAGCAGAAAAAACTGAGGAAACTCAGGCAGAGCCTGTAAATGAAATTTCAGCTGCAGAGGTAACGGAAACAGACAATAACGAATCTGATACTGAGGAGTAATATGTTTCAGATCGAAGAAGAATTAAAAAAGCTTCCCGCCAAGCCGGGCGTTTATCTGATGCACGATGAGCGGGATGAAATCATTTATGTGGGAAAGGCAATCAGCCTTAAAAACCGTGTCCGGCAGTATTTTCAGAGCAGCCGCAACAAAGGTGCCAAGATCGAACAGATGGTTACTCACATTGCCAGATTTGAGTATATCATTACAGATTCTGAGCTGGAAGCTCTTGTACTGGAGAGCAATCTGATCAAAGAGCATCGTCCGAAGTACAATACGATGCTCAAAGATGACAAGAGTTATCCGTTTATTAAGGTAACAGTTCAGGAAGCTTATCCAAGGGTGTTGTTTGCCCGTCGGATGAAAAAAGATAAGAATCGGTACTTTGGTCCGTATACCAGCGGAGGGGCAGTAAAAGATGTCATAGAGCTGGTACGGAAACTGTACCAGGTACGCTCCTGCAATCGGAATCTTCCACGTGACTGTGGAAAGGACCGGCCATGTCTGTATTATCATATGAAGCAGTGCATGGGTCCCTGTACGGGGCATGCAGATCAGCGTGTTTACAAAGAGAATATTCAGAAGGTCATTCGTTTTCTGAATGGAGACTTCCAGGAAACGATAGATCAGCTTACCGATAAAATGCAAAAGGCATCCGAGGAAATGCGTTTTGAGGATGCAGCAGAAGCCCGCGATCTGATCCGAAGTATTCAAAAGATCGGAGAACGGCAGAAAATCACAGCATATGGAGAAGAAGACAGAGACATCATTGCCTGCGATATGGATGAAAGTCTGGATCTGCGGGAGCAGGATGCTGTTGTGCAGGTATTCTTTATGCGTGACGGCAAATTGATAGGCAGAGATCATTTTTATTTGCGTGTTGCGCGGGGAGATACCAGAGCACAGGTATTGTCCAGTTTTGTAAAACAGTTTTATGCCGGTACGCCATTTATTCCAGGAGAGATTACACTTCAGACAGAGATCGAAGATGCAGAAGTTATTGAAGAATGGCTTACTTCCAGACGTAAGCAAAAAGTGCGGATCGTTGTCCCGAAGAAAGGAACAAAAGAAAAACTTGTGGAGCTTGCGTGGGAGAATGCACGCATGGTTCTTGAGAAAGACCGCGAGCGTATCCGGAGAGAAGAAGGCCGGACGATCGGCGCAGTGCATGAGGTTGAAGAATGGCTGGGGCTTAAGGGGCTTAACCGCATGGAAGCATTTGATATTTCAAATATCAGCGGTTTTGAATCCGTAGGTTCCATGGTTGTTTATGAGAAAGGCAAACCGAAACGCAGCGATTACCGCAAATTCCGAATTAAATCCGTGCAGGGACCAAACGATTATGCAAGTATGGAAGAAGTTCTGACCAGACGCTTTACACATGAGAGCAATGGAGAATTCGACAGCTTTTCCAGGATGCCGGATCTGCTTCTGATGGACGGTGGAAGAGGACAGGTCAACATCGCACTGGGAGTATTGGACCGGCTTGGGATTCAGGTTCCGGTCTGCGGTATGGTAAAAGATGATCATCACCGTACCAGAGGACTGTATTTTAATAATATTGAAATACCAATTGATACAAACAGCGAGGGCTTTCGTCTGATTACCAGAATACAGGATGAAGCACATCGATTTGCGATAGAATATCACAGATCTCTTCGCAGCAAAGAGCAGGTACATTCTATTCTGGATGATATCCCGGGAATAGGAGAACGCAGGCGCAAAGCACTGATGCGGCGTTACCGTTCAATCGAGGGAATCCGCGACGCATCCGTGGAGGATCTTGCAGAGACAGAATCCATGAACATGAGAAGTGCACAACAGGTGTATGAATTTTTTCACCCGAATAAATAAACATTAAAGGAGAACACATTATGAAAGGTGTATTGATGACAAAGATGGTACAGGAGCTGAACCTTACAAATCTGACTCCTGAAATTGATCTGTCCGAGATGAGAATCATGACAGCAGAGATCAATCGTCCGGCACTGCAGCTGACGGGATATCTGGAGCATTTTGCAAATGAACGTGTTCAGATCATCGGTTACGTAGAGTACACATATTTGATGCAGCTCAGCGATGAAAAGAGAATGATGAAATATGAACGTTTTATTTCCAGCAAGATCCCGTGCGTTATTTTCAGTACGATGACCAAACCGTCTCAGGACATGATCGATATGGCGATCAAATACAATGTACCGACATTTGTTACGGAAAGAACGACATCAAGCCTGATGGCAGAGATCATCCGCTGGCTGGGTGTTCAGCTTGCTCCATGCATTTCCATTCATGGTGTGCTTGTGGATGTTTATGGTGAGGGTATCCTGATCACAGGAGAGAGCGGTATTGGTAAAAGTGAGGCAGCACTGGAGCTGATCAAGCGAGGCCATCGTCTTGTCAGCGATGATGTCGTAGAACTTCGCAAAGTCAGTGATGTGACACTTGTGGGCTCTGCACCGGATATTACCAGGCATTTCATCGAGCTTCGAGGCATTGGTATCATTGATGTCAAAACACTGTTCGGTGTAGAAAGTGTTAAGGATACACAGTCTGTGGATCTGGTCATCAAACTCGAAGAATGGGATCGCGATAAGGAATATGATCGTCTGGGACTTCATGAAGAGTATACGGAATATCTTGGAAATAAGATCGTCTGCCATTCTCTTCCGATCAGACCGGGACGTAATCTGGCAGTCATCGTAGAATCTGCCGCTGTCAATCACAGACAGAAGAAGATGGGATACAATGCAGCTGAGGAACTGTACAAACGTGTACAGGCAAATATTGCGCGTAAGCGTGAAAACTGATAAAGCAGAGTAAGTGCTTTTAAATAACCAATAAACAGGGAAAGGTGGAAGAAAAATGGGTTCATATTGCTTCGGAATTGACGTAGGAGGTACAACTGTAAAATGCGGTCTTTTCCAGACAGATGGTACACTTCTTGATAAATGGGAGATTCCTACAAGAACAGAGAACAAAGGCGAGAATATCCTTCCGGATGTTGCAGCTGCTATTAATGATAAGATTGCGGAAAAAGGAATCAGTAAGGCTGACGTAGAGGGTGTGGGAATTGGCATTCCTGGACCGATCAATTCGAAAGGAGAAGCTGCGTGTGCAGTCAATCTTTACTGGGGATTTACTCCTGTTGCGCAGATCTTGCAGGATCTGACAGGACTCAAAGCCAAGGCCGGCAACGATGCCAATGTTGCAGCACTGGGTGAGGCATGGAAAGGTGCGGCAGCAGGTTCTGATAATGTGATCATGGTAACGCTTGGTACCGGTGTTGGCGGCGGAATCATTGTAGAGGGCAAGATCGTTGCCGGAGAACATGGCGCAGGCGGTGAGATCGGACATGCACTGGTAGTCCGTGATGAGGAAGAAAAGTGCAACTGCGGTAATCATGGATGTCTGGAACAGTATGCGTCTGCGACAGGAATTGTTCGTGTAGCAGGAAGAATGCTTGCGGCAACTGATGAGGACAGCACTCTGCGCGGCCTTCAGAATATCACTGCAAAAGATGTACTGGATGCATTTAAAGAAGGTGATACACTTGCGGTCCGCACAATGGAATATGTAGGAGATCTTCTGGGTGGAGCACTTGCAGGATTTGCAGCAGTCGTTGATCCGGAGGCGATCGTAATCGGTGGAGGCGTATCCAAAGCAGGACAGCCGTTGATCGACTGTATCCAGAAATATTACATAAAATATGCGTTTCCGTCATGTAAAGATACACCGATCGTTCTGGCAACACTTGGAAACGATGCCGGCATCTGTGGTGCGGCCAAAATGGTTCTCTGATAAAGAACAGCAGACAGAATCTACAAAAGAAGAGATAAACAAGGGGCTTTCCGGGTATGGAGAGCTCCTTTTTGGTGAATGATAAGAAAAGTAATCAAAGTGTGAAGTTTTTAATTAGGTCTTTATTTAATATATTGTATTTGTTATAATAGAACGGACTATAAAGGAGGAAAACCATGAATTACGGAAAAAAATCAGTCTCAAAGAAGCGAAACTCGCTGATTTCCCGGACTGCCATGATGGGAAAACGTGCACATGTTTCGTTGATCAGAGTCCTGTTCGTAGCTTTGATTACAATATGCGTGGTTATAGGATGTACAGGAATCGGGGCTTTTCGGGGGATTATAGACAATGCTCCTGATGCAAATGACATCGATATTTCACCACTGGGTTATGCGACATTTTTATATGATGGTGATGGCAATCAGCTTCGTAAACTGACAGCACCAAGTTCTAACAGACTTCCTGTTTCCATAGAGCAGATTCCGCTGGATCTTCAGCATGCAGTTGTTGCAATTGAGGATGAGCGTTTCTATGAACATAATGGAATTGACGTAAGAGGTATTCTCCGTGCGTTTGTCAAGAATATTTCATCTGGAGATCTTTCAGAGGGTGCAAGTACGATCACGCAGCAGTTGCTGAAAAATAATGTATTTACCAACTGGACACAGGAGTCTACCTGGCTCGAAAGATTTACTCGTAAGATACAGGAGCAGTATCTGGCAGTTGAGGTAGAAAAAACGATCAACAACAAAGATGTGATTCTTGAGAATTATCTCAACACGATCAACCTGGGAGCCGGAACCTATGGTGTGCAGGCAGCTGCCAGAAAATATTTCAATAAAGATGTGTGGGATCTGAATCTTTCAGAATGTGCGACTCTGGCAGGAATCACACAGAATCCGACACAATACAACCCGATCGAGCATCCGGAAGCAAATGCCAAACGACGTAAAGAAGTTCTGGATCATATGCTGGATCAGGGATATATTACACAGGAACAGTATGATCAGGTCATCAATGACGATGTATATTCAGGAATCCAGGCGGCACAGGCATTAAATGCAGATTCTGAGAATACGGTATATACCTATTTTGAGGATGAACTGATCGATCAGGTTATCAATGACCTGATGAATATCAAGGGATATACACGGACACAGGCACAGAATCTTGTTTATAGTGGAGGATTGAGTATTTACACTACGCAGGATGCACGTATTCAGAGTATTCTGGATGAAGAATATGCAGATCCGTCCAACTATCCGGACTATGTACAGTATGCGCTGGATTATGCCCTGACAGTCAAGAATCCGCAGGGAGAAGAAGTAAACTACAGTAAAGAAATGCTTCGTCTTTACTTCCAGAATGAAGATCCGGAATTTGATCTTCTGTTTGATTCCCAGGAAGAAGGTCAGAGTTATGTAGACCGCTACAAGGCGCATATTCTGGAAGATGGAAGTACAGTCGTTTCTGAGCGTGTAAGTTTTGCACCGCAGCCTCAGTCTTCTATGAGCGTTATTGACCAGCATACTGGTTACGTAAAGGCCATTATCGGAGGCAGAGGAGAGAAGACGGCCAGTCTGACATTGAATCGTGCAACGGATACGACCAGACAGCCTGGATCTACATTTAAAATTTTGTCTACTTATGCACCGGCATTAAACGAAAAGGGAATGACTCTTGCTACAACATTTGAGGATGAACCGTATAGTTACCCGGATGGTTCTCCGGTCAACAATGCATCCAAGAGTTATGGTGGAACGACTACGATCCGCCGGGCTATCCAGAATTCTATCAACGTTGTTGCAGTAAAATGTCTGGAACAGGTGACACCGCAGCTTGGTCTGCAGTACCTGGATAATTTTGGATTTACAACACTGGCACATGGGACAGAAGCAGATACAGATGCTGACGGAACAGTATGGACAGATGCAAATCTTCCGCTTGCACTCGGTGGTCTGACACATGGTGTTACGAATGTAGAATTGTGTGCAGCCTATGCGGCAATCGCAAACAGTGGAAACTATATCGAACCAATCTACTATACAAAGATTCTGGATCATAATGGAAATGTTTTGATCGAGAAGAATTCAGCAGGAAGATCTGTTATTAAAGAAAGTACTGCATGGCTTCTGACAAGTGCAATGGAAGATGTTGTAACACAGGGTACGGGTACTGCATGCCAGCTTGATAACATGACTGTTGCCGGAAAGACCGGTACAACAGATGCATACAATGACCTCTGGTTTGTGGGATATACTCCATATTATACATGTGCAGTATGGTCTGGCTATGATAACAATGAAAAACTTCCGGAAGACGCGAGAAACTTCCACAAAGGGCTCTGGAAAAAGGTTATGACCCGGATCCATGAGGGACTTGCGGATAAAGATTTTGATATGCCGGCAAGTGTTGAGAAGCTGAGCGTCTGCGAAGAAACAGGACTTCTGCCAAGAGCAGGCTGCCCGGTAATTACAGAATATTTTGATATCGGAGATATCCCGACAGATTACTGTGATCAGCATTTCTACGGTGATGACGAATACATTAACGAATATACGACGGAAGAAGAAACCTATGATACAGAAACGACACCGGATCCGGAGAATCCGAATGGAGATACTACAGAAAATCCGGATGGTGACAGTACGGGCGATAACACCGGTGATAATACGGGAGGCGGTTCCGGAGACACTGGCGATGATGCCGGAGAAGATACCTCAGGTGGGGATGATGGCAGTGATACCGGAGATCCGGAATATTGATCTGAAATACAGAAATAAGAGATAAAATATGGGCTGTGACTGTCGGCAGACGGTTGCAGCCCGTGTTGCAGGAGGGAGAATAGAGAATGCTGGAACAGTACAAGACTGTATATGAAGGCGGAGAGGGCGAGATCGTGGAAAAGAAATCCCGTTTTATTGCGACTGTTCGCCCGGTAGAAACAGAAGAAGAGGCGCTTGCGTTTCTGGAAGAAATGAAGAAAAAATATTGGGATGCAAGGCATAACTGCTATGTTTATTCTATTGGAATGAACAGGGAATTTACCAGATGTAGTGACGATGGCGAACCATCAGGAACTGCCGGCAGACCAATGCTGGATGTGATCCTTGGAGAGGACATCTATAATGTTGCGGTTGTTGTGACAAGATATTTTGGCGGAGTGCTGCTTGGAACAGGAGGACTGGTGCGGGCATATTCCAAATCGGTGCAGGAAGGTCTTGCAGCAAGCAAAGTGATTCTCAAACAGAAGGGTGTTTCGCTTAAGATCACGACAGATTATACAGGAATCGGCAAGATTCAGTATATCGCCGGAGAAAGAAATATTCCGGTTCTGGACAGTGAGTATACGGACAAGGTTGTGATGAAACTGCTGGTTCCGGTGCAGGACATTGGAAGCGTGGAGAAAGCGATCACAGAGGGTACCAATGGACGTGCCGGAATCGAAAAAGATCAGGAATTGTATTATGCGGTGATTGATGGAAATGTCATGACATTTGATCACTGATATGGGAACAAAAAAGAAGCCTGATGTAGCGGATCGTATCTGTAAAGATAAAACCGTTACATGCAGGCTTCTTTTTACTGGGAAACTGACTGAATCAGCATTTCTCCGGTTCCGGATAGTCTACGCCAAAAGTCTCCACAGTCATGGATTTGATCTGCTGGTCATCCAGTGGTCTGTCTCTGAAATCTGTTTCAGTTTCAGCAATTTTATTTACAACATCCATTCCTTCGATCACTTTGCCGAATGCAGCGTAGCTTCCGTCAAGATGCGGAGCAGCCTTGTGCATGATGAAGAACTGACTTCCGCCGGAGTTTGGATGCATGGCTCTTGCCATGGAAAGAACGCCTGGTGTATGCACGAGATCATTTGCAACACCATTCTGGGCAAATTCGCCTTTGATGCTGTATCCCGGGCCGCCCATTCCGGTTCCGTCCGGGCATCCGCCCTGGATCATAAATCCATTGATGACACGATGGAAAATAAGTCCGTCGTAGAATCCTTTTTTAACAAGACTGATAAAATTGTTTACTGTATTCGGTGCGATTTCCGGATAAAGTTCTGCTTTCATAACATCGCCATTTTCCATGGTGATGGTTACAACAGGATTTGTATTTGCCATAATCATAGTCTCCTTTTGTAAAAAGTATTGTTTTTCTCTGTGCGCTCTATTATAATATGCAAAGAACAATTCTGCAAGGAAAAAGGTGATTCAACAGATGGTAACAGAGACAAGAAGCCCTGAAGAAACATATGCTCTGGGTGAAAAAATAGGAAAAGCTGCCAGACCAGGACAGATCTATACGCTGACCGGAGACCTGGGAGTCGGTAAGACGGTTTTTACACAGGGAGTGGCAGCAGGACTTGGAATTACAGAACCGGTAAGCAGTCCGACGTTTACGATTGTACAGGTATATGAAGAAGGGCGGCTTCCTTTTTATCATTTTGATGTATACCGTATTGGAGATATAGAAGAGATGGAAGAAATCGGATATGACGATTATTTCTTTGGTGACGGAATCTGTCTCATCGAATGGGCGGAGCTGATCGAGGAAATCCTTCCGGAAAATATTATTTCCATTACAATAGAAAAAGATCTGACACAGGGATTTGATTACAGAAAGATCACTGTAAAAGGCTTATAGGAGAAAAAATATGAAGATTTTAGGTCTTGACAGTTCCGGGATCGTAGCATCCGTAGCTGTCGTAGAAGATGATGTTCTGGTGGCAGAATACACCGTAAACTACAAAAAAACACATTCACAGACACTGCTTCCGATGCTGGATGAGATCGTGAAGATGACAGAACTTGATCTGGAAAGCATTGATGCGATTGCTGTGGCAGCAGGACCGGGATCCTTTACCGGACTTCGTATCGGTTCAGCGACTGCCAAAGGACTTGGACTTGCTCTTAAGAAACCACTGGTGGCAATTCCGACAGTAGAAGGACTGGCATACAATCTCTATGATACACCGGGACTGATCTGTCCGATCATGGATGCAAGACGTAAACAGGTGTACACAGGTGTATATCGTTTCAAAGAGCATAAGCTGGAAGTTGTAGAAGATCAGATGGCGGTGCCGATGGAAGAAATGATCGCGAAATTAAATGCATATGGACAGTCGGTGACGTTTCTGGGTGATGGCGTGCCGGTATTCCGTGAACTGATTGAAGAGAAACTTGAGGTACCGTATTCTTTTGCACCGGCGCATGTGAACAAACAGCGCGCGTCAGCAGTAGCTGCATTGGGACTGCTCTATTACCGCGAAGGAAAGACGGAGACTGCGATGGAACATGTGCCGGATTATCTGCGCGTATCTCAGGCAGAACGTGAACGTGCAGAGCGGGAGGCAGCAAAAGCTGAAATAAAGGCATGACTTTCCGCGAAATGATGGTGGATGACCTGGAGCAGGTTGTGGAGATTGAGAACAGACTTTTTTCAGATCCGTGGACAAAAGAGGGATTTTTTACTTTTCTTACCAAAGACAATACGATGTTTTTTGTTATAGAAGAAAAAGAAAGGATTCTGGCATACTGTAGCATGCAGACTGTTCTTGATGAAGGAGATATCCTGAATGTGGCAGTGAGTCCGGACCGGCAGCGGGAAGGAATCGGTTATTTTCTGGTGGACAGTATGCTTAAAATGGCAGAGATGAACGGAATACATATTGTGCATCTTGAAGTGCGTGAAGGCAATGCTACTGCCAGAAGACTATACGAGAGACTGGGCTTCAAAGCGGATGGACTGCGTAAAGATTATTACACAGATCCTACAGAAAATGCAGTGTTAATGACAAAGATGCAGTAAAAATGCAGGAGTGAAGATATATGTTGGATTTATGTTTGCTTGGAAGCGGAGGAATGATGCCTCTTCCAAGACGATGGCTGACTGCACTGATGACCAGATATAATGGCAGCAGTCTGTTGATTGACTGCGGAGAAGGTACGCAGGTGGCGGTTAAAGAAAAAGGATGGAGTTTCAAACCAATTGATGTGATCTGTTTTACGCATTATCATGGGGATCATATCAGCGGGCTTCCGGGACTGCTCCTTACTATGGGAAATGCCGACAGGACAGAACCGCTTACTCTGGTAGGTCCTAAAGGGCTGGAAAGGGTTGTAAATGCCCTCAGGGTGATTGCACCGGAACTTCCTTTTGAGATTAAATTTATTGAGATTACAAAGCCTCAGGAAGTCCTTGAACTGAATGGATATCGTATTACGGCTTTTCGAGTAAACCATAATGTGATCTGTTATGGGTATACTATTGAAATTCTGAGACAGGGCAAATTTTCACCGGAACGTGCAAAAGAGCAGGAGATTCCGCTGAAGTATTGGAATCCACTTCAGAAAGGACAGACGATCGAGGCAGATGGTACAGTGTATACGCCGGATATGGTACTTGGACCAGACCGAAAAGGAATTAAGGTAACTTATACGACAGACACCAGACCAACGGACTCTATTCTCAGGAATGCCGCGGGATCAGATCTTTTTATCTGCGAGGGTATGTATGGCGAAGAGGATAAGATTGAGAAGGCAAAGGGCTATAAACATATGACTTTTCGTGAGGCGGCAACATTGGCACATGATGCAGAGGTCAAGGAGCTGTGGCTGACACATTACAGTCCGTCGCTGATTCATCCGGAAGAATATATGGATATGGTAAGAGGAATTTTCCCAAATGCCTGGCCGGGCAAAGATGGTAAGAGCAGGGAATTGAATTTTGAAGAAGACTAGAGGAGTCTGAAAATGAAAGATACATTGATTTTGGCAATCGAAAGTTCCTGTGATGAGACAGCGGCTTCTGTTGTAAAGAACGGAAGAACGATTCTCTCGAATGTGATCTCCTCGCAGATAGAACTTCATAAGCTGTACGGGGGTGTTGTACCTGAAATCGCTTCCCGAAAACATATTGAAAAAGTAAATCAGGTAATTGAAGAAGCATTAAAAGAAGCAGATGTGACACTGGATGATCTGGATGCCATTGGAGTAACCTATGGACCAGGTCTCGTTGGCGCGCTCCTTGTCGGTGTTGCAGAAGCAAAAGCAATCGCATATGCAAAGAAACTGCCATTGGTTGGAGTGCATCACATAGAAGGACATGTGTCTGCAAACTATATTGAACATCCGGATCTGGAACCGCCGTTCCTTTGCCTGATCGTATCGGGTGGTCATACACATCTTGTAATCGTAAAAGATTATGGAGAATTTGAAATTCTTGGCCGCACTCGTGATGATGCGGCGGGAGAAGCATTTGATAAGGTTGCGCGTGCGATTGGACTGGGATACCCGGGAGGACCGAAGATTGACAAATTGTCCAAAGAGGGCAATCCAGATGCAATCGTATTTCCGCGTGCAAAAATCGGAGACTGTCCGTATGATTTCAGCTTCAGTGGTGTGAAATCAGCAGTTCTGAATTATATCAATCAGGCGCAGATGAAGGGAGAAGAAGTAAACAGAGCAGATCTGGCGGCTTCATTCCAGAAAGCAGTGGTGGATGTCCTTGTAGAACATACGATGCTTGCAGCAAAAGACTACAAGATGAATAAGATTGCTATTGCCGGTGGAGTTGCATCCAATGGCACGCTTCGTGCTGCCATGGAAAAAGCATGTGCAGAACGTGGGTATACATTTTACCGTCCATCGCCGATTTTCTGTACAGACAATGCGGCTATGATCGGGGTGGCAGCTTACTATGAATATATTAAGGGAACACGTCACGGATGGGATCTGAATGCAGTTCCGAATCTGAAACTTGGAGAACGCTGATTTGAGGCGATATTTTTATAAAAAGTAATACTGTAAAATAAAATTCAACAAAACAGGAGGTTTCTGAAATGAAGGAAAAAACAACGGCAATCGTTCTGGCGGCAGGACAGGGAAAACGCATGCACAGCAAGATTCAGAAGCAGTTTTTGAATATTCAGGGACATCCTGTTTTATATTATTCACTGAAATGTTTTCAGGAGAGTCCACTGATCCAGGATATCATTATAGTAACAGGTGAAGATATGATTTCTTATTGTAAAAAGGAAATTGTGGAACGCTATCAGTTTACAAAAGTTACAGAAGTGATTGCCGGAGGAAAAGAACGCTATGATTCCGTCTACAAAGGTCTGCTTGCGTGTAAAGATTGCGACTATGTTTTTATTCATGATGGAGCAAGACCGTTTATTACAGAAGAAATTCTGGAAAGAGGCATGTTTGGTGTGCGGGAGACAGGGGCCTGCGTAGTTGGTATGCCATCGAAAGATACGGTAAAAGTGTCTGATGCAGCAGATTTTGTAAAAGAAACACCAGACCGAAGCAAAGTCTGGACTGTACAGACCCCACAGATATTTTCTTATGAGCTTATCAGAAAAGCGCACGAGAGTATTCGCAAGAAAGATATGACAATGATTACTGATGACGCAATGGTAGTGGAGCAGGAAAGTGGAGTAAAAGTGCGCCTTGTAGAGGGGTCTTACCAGAACATCAAGATTACAACACCGGAGGATCTGGACGTTGCGGAGATATTTTTGAAAAAAATCGAAAAAATATAAAAATTTGTGTTGACAACAAAAAGATTTGATGATAGAATACATCTTGCGTCTGACAGAGATGCAACGAACACTGAAAAGTGAAAATGGAGAGATATCGAAGTGGTCATAACGAGGCGGTCTTGAAAACCGTTTGTCCGCAAGGGCGCGTGGGTTCGAATCCCACTCTCTCCGCTGTTTGAAAAGAAATAAAAACTTTGGAAAAAGTTGAAAAAGTTCTTGACAAACGAAAAACAACGCGATATAATATAAAACGCTTCTGATAAACAGAAAGCATTGCGTAGGGCAATTTGGAGAAGTACCCAAGCTGGCCGAAGGGGCTCCCCTGGAAAGGGAGTAGGTCGTTAATAGCGGCGCGAGGGTTCAAATCCCTCCTTCTCCGTTTCAAAACTTCTTAAAATAAAAAAGTTTTGAAAAAAGTTAAAAAAGTTCTTGACAAATGGTTGAGAATGAGATAAAATAAATGAGCTGTCGCAAGGTGGCGAGTAAAGAACCTTGATAACTAAACAGTGAAACACATACGATTCTCGAAAATTCTTTAAGAATCATCATTCAATAGAATGAACTTTTTATAAACAGTAAAAACGAGAGATAGCTAGTTGTTATCTTGAGTGAATCAAACATTTTATCAGAGAGTTTGATCCTGGCTCAGGATGAACGCTGGCGGCGTGCTTAACACATGCAAGTCGAACGGGAAACCTATTATTGAAACTTCGGTCGATTTAATTTGTT
>NZ_JAHLQA010000047.1 GCF_018918125.1 Blautia sp. MSJ-19 | reverse complement strand
ACCCCTGCTGCCACTATCAAATTATACAATGTCCATTGTGACACTAAAGAAGAATCAGAGCTTATTCTTTCTTATAGGAAATTGAATAAGCATAATCAGGATAGAATACTCACATACTCCCAGAATCTTCTCTCCACCCAACAGATGGAAGATGACGTTCTTGCAGCTCATACCCGTACAGATGTTGAACAAACATCGGAAGGCGTTCAGCATGATCTTGATATTATGAATGATGATTCAGAATGGGAATAGAAAATGAAACCTAAAGTATTTATAACCGCTCCTTTTAATCCACAATTCAATAATTATCTTTCAGAACCTTTAACGCATAATTTCATTTATCAATCAGAAGGTTTGCAAAAACATATTGAAAAAAGACATCCTGAATGTCTCCCTTATTTATCTTTGTTATCTTCTGTTATTGAAGATCCTGATTATATTGGTGTAAATCCAAACGAAAAAGGAACAAGTTTTGAATTGGTAAAAGTTATGAGCGAGAATGTTCAAATAGGTATAAAACTTGATATGGCGGAAGATTATCTCTATGTTGCTACATTGCATACAATTACACCTGGAAAATTACAACACGGGATAGACAATGGTCGCTTAAAAAGATTTGACAAATAGTGAATATATCTTTATAATAATGGCATAAGATAATAACCAAGTAGCAAAGGTCGGAAAGGCCCCCGACACACTCGCAAGAGTACCTGAGATGATGGATACGCCGCCCATCTTGTTACTTGGCTTACTATTAAGGTGTTGCCATTATGGTAACACCTTTTTTATTTCACTTTAAGGAGTGATGCTCATTGACGTATGAACAATTATTAGCTACTGCTGATCAGAATGGTTTATTAGTAAAGGAAAAGGCTCTTGTACAGCATGACGGTTTGCTCAGAGGTAGACGAATAGCAATCCGAAAAGATATAGAAACACAAGCAGAAAAATCCTGTGTACTTGCAGAGGAAATTGGTCATCACTGTACCAGTGCCGGTGACATTTTGGATCAGACCGACATCATGAATCGTAAACAGGAATATCGCGCACGGTTCTATGGTTATAATCTAAAGATTGGATTAACCGGTCTGATTAAAGCCTATGAAGCAGGTTGCAGAAACTTTTTCGAAATGGCTGAGTTTCTGGATGCTACAGAAGAATATCTGAAAGAAGCTATACAGTGTTATAAATCTAAATACGGTGTGTGTACTGCTGTTGACAATTATGTTGTTTACTTTGAACCATTTGCAGTGATGAAATTTGTTGCTGCTGAATAATAAAAACCGCCTCAGTATTGGCGTACTGAAGCGGCTTAGATCTCCGAAGAGATGCTCATTTTGCAAGAATTATTGTATCATCTTCGGGGCAGGCGCACAAGCAGAACATTTGTGTGGCTGTTATTTTTGTACCCAAAATAGTACCTTGAAAACTTTATATCTTCTAAACCCTTGAAAACAAAGGCTTTTTGTGTGTGTTTTATTTGGAAATTTTTTCTTAATTATACCTACTTGATACCTACCCACAAAAAAACAAAAACCGTGCCACTAAAGGTACGGTAATCAACTTTAAAGCAACGCTTGTTGAGGACCTTTTCTATCCTCATTCAATCCTTCCAATTTGCAATAAAGATCTTCTGATATATCAAGCTTAGCAGCCATTTCTTTAGTCGTTAAACCTTCATCTGTACGAAGTAAAAACAAACGGCTGGAAAGTAAATATAATTCTTTACTTATCCGTAATGGACTAATGTTTCCATTAGCCTCATCGGTTCGCCCTAGAAGATAATCAGTTGTCACTCCAAAATAATCTGCAAGCTGTTTTAACACTTCCAGGCTAGGCTCTCGCTTTCCCAGCTCATAATTCTGGTATCCCCTTTCGGATATACCTAAATAAGCTGCGAGGTCCCTTTGTGTTTTTCCTATAGATTTGCGACTTGTTTTTAATCTTTCCGAAAACATATGGTACCTCCTAAAAAATAATAAAGTATATATTGACACGTACAAATTGTTCATGTATAATAAAGTTAACACGAACAAAACGTGTGTGTTTTATTTAGTCTAACCATAGATATAATTCGATAATAACACACTTTGTTCGTGTTGTAAATAAAATACATTTAAGGAGGCACTAATTATGGCAAAAACATGCGAATTAGTCAACACGAGACCAAAAGAAATTGAAGATTACCCACCTATCTTACAAGCAAGACACATTCAGGAATTATTAAATGTCTGCGAAGCAGTTGCTTATCAGATTATGCACACTGAAGGTTGTCCTACCATCAAAATGGGAAAACGAATGGTAGTGCCACGAGATGATTTCTGGGACTTCTTAATGGATCATAAAGGTGTTAACTTGTGGTAAGCGAGGAATTTGCATATGAGTGAAGACAAACGCTTAAATGAAATTATAAGAGTCCAGAAGCGCCCCAGTAGCTTTGTATTGATTGATAAGTCTTTTCTGGAAGATACGCGACTGTCATACAAAGCCAAAGGCATACTCGCCTATCTCTTAAGCAAACCGGACAACTGGAAAGTTATCGTTAGTAACTTAGTTAATTACTCTGTAGACGGCAAGGCATCTGTTTATGCAGGGCTAAAAGAGCTACGAGAATGTGGTTATTATGAAAAAGTTCCCATTCGTAATGATAAAGGACACTTTATTCGCTGGGAATCTACAGTTTACGAATGTCCTGAACCACTTACCGAATTTCGAGAAATGGGAAAACCAGATATGGTTTCTCCATATGTAGAAAAGCAGGAACATAATAATAATTATAATACCAATAAATTAAACATTAGTAATAATCATGTCCAGTCTTGTCAGGGGAAAACGGACCGACAGACGGAAATACAAGCAACACTTGCTTTAATCCATCAAAACATAGATTATTCCGGTCTTAAAATTTCTCACAATGATGATATTGAACTAATCGATGAATTCGTAAGCATCATATTAGATGCTCTCATGTCTCAGAGCAGAACAGTCCGGATAAACGGAGAAGACAAACCCAGAGAACTTGTAAAAAGCAACCTAATGAAATTAACCTATTTGGATATTGAACACGTTCTATTTCAATTTAAAGAGCATGGGCAGTTAATCAAGAAGAAGCCTCAGTACATACTCTCGATGCTATACAACTCATCTATGGAGCTGAACGCCCACTATTCCAACAAGGTACAGGCCAATTGGACGAAAGGAGAACTTTAATGAATAAAGAGCACTTAGAATATAATCTTCGTGATATACGAAAACACAAAGATATTCCTTTTCAGTTAGCAAATGAAGAATTAGCAGATGAACAGTTTCCTTTTATTAAAGCTGAATTTCCCAAGGCTCAAATGGTCAAATATGACATCTTTCAGTACATTGTCGTTACCCGATCTGCTTGGTTAAGGTTGATCAAGGAATTGGAATCTATTGAAGCAAATCACAAACGACATATCGTAGAAATAGAAAAAGCTGTAAATCATCTAAAAACGGCCGACTGGAGACCAGAACAGCCGACAACAAGCGAAGAAATTCAAAAAATGTTCCAAAAAGAAGAACAGCTTCTGGCAGAAAGCCATAAACGAACTATGGAGCGGCACAAAGAAATAATGGCTGCCATTGATAAAGCTTCAATCCAAAAGAAAAAGCCCACTGTTATTGGCGTAACAATGAGCTTGTAGCATAACCACAAAGGGCAATGCAAAATTCTTCTAGCAAAAGAATTATACCACTGCTATTGCCCTTTTATCAAGAACAAAATTGGAAAGGGTACATAAAATGCAAAAGCACGAAGTAATCAACGCGCTCCTTAAAAAATATTCCAGAAGAACCCCAATTCACAAAAGAGGGCTTGAAATTCTTTATGACAGAGCTGAAAGCAGAGGTTATAAAGCCTCAGAGATCAAAAAAGGATTACAGATAATGATTTGTAAAAATTATCTTCGCAAAGAATACACTTATCCCAATAATGATCCGCTTCAGGAGGTCATACATGAACGCATCTACATGGAGGACTGGGAGTTTCGTGATATCTTTAAACACATTTATCTTTAACAGGAGGCAATAGCAATGATTGTAAATAATGTAAACTATATCGTAATCAAAACAGCTGATCTCAATGTGCCTGGCTACGATGAGTTGCCACTTTTGGATATTCCTGTGATGTCAGATGATCAGTGGAACGCTTTATCTCATTCACCAGAACAGCTCAAGTTAAAAGAGCAATATTTGCATCGAAAGGACGGTGAATGATATGGCTAAAAGAGGACAAGGCGAAGGAACTATCTCCAAACGTCCTGATGGTACCTGGTGGGCTCGTATCACTGTTGGCAAAACGCCGGAGGGAAAGCAGAAAAGAAAAGCTTTTTATGGAAAAACAAGAAAAGAAGTACAGGAGAAACTTACTGCTGCACTTAATGACATCAATAATAACACCTACATAGAACCAAGTAAAATGACTGTTGAGCAATGGATGTATCTCTGGTTACAAGAATACAAAAAAAATTCAGTAAAACCCCAGACATATGCAGCCTATGAAGCTCATGTAAGAAACCATATTGCTCCTGATTTAGGCAGTTATAGTTTATCTTCCCTTCGTAATGACATGGTACAACGCTTTGTAAACGGCTTGGTCAATAAAGGATTAACGTCAATTACTATTGAAAGAATCGTAGGTGTCTTAAAAGCGGCCCTGGAACAAGCTGTAAACAATGAATTAATCATCAAAAGCCCTGCAGCACATGTAAAAATGCCATTAAAGCAAGATCGCACACCTAGAGTTCTCACTGTGCAAGAACAAAAACGTCTTATATCTGCTGCCAAAAATCACCGTAATGGTGAGATATTTATTTTAATTCTCGGAACCGGATTACGAATCGGAGAAGCCTTAGCGCTTACCTGGAATGATATTGATTTCTCAAAACATATCTTAAGCGTTACTCGAACACAAATTGAATACTGTGATCATGATAATAATCAAACGACTTATCATCGGGAATACAGTACACCAAAAACTAAGGCAGGGAACAGATCCATCCCTCTTATTCCAGCATTAGTGGATATGCTTTTAAATCTTAAGCAACAACGAGAACATGAAAAGGAAAAATTTAAAAAGGGATATCATGATAATGGATTACTCTTCTGCAACTATTACGGTATATCCTTAAACTATACTACTGTCTATTGTACTTTGCACAGCATTTGTAAAGAAGCAGAACTCGAAGATGTTCATCCTCACACATTACGTCATACTTTTGCTACTAGAGGACTTGAGAATGGTATTGATTTAAAAGTAATGCAGGATCTATTAGGACATTCCAGCATTAAAATGACTGCTGATATATATACTCATGTTCTTTTAGACACAAAGAAAAATTCTATACTAAAGCTTTCTGATACACTTAATATATAAAGAGCTATAAAGGCACTCTGGAAACATTCTGGAATGCCTTTTATCCTATCAAGGTATATACCTACTTTTATACCTAAGAGAAACATATTACATAAAAATCATGTTAAATAATAAAAGAAAGAAGATATAAAGGAAGGCTTAACCCCAGTAAATACAAGGATTTCAAGTCATATAAAAATAATAAGATAAACTATTAATAATGTACCCAATTTTTTTAAGGAAGGTGATATTATGGCGACTGCCAAGAAACTTCCCTCTGGTTCCTGGAGGTGTCAGGTATTATCTCACACAGAAGAATATACCAAACCTGATGGAACTATCGGAAAAAGAAAGATCAGGAAATCTTTTACATGTGATGATCCTACTAAAAGAGGCAAAAGGATTTGCGAACAGATGGCTGCTGAATGGGCTGCCAGCAAGGAGAATCACTCTCCCTCTACTGAATCACTTACGTTTGGAGAAGCTCTGGAAGACTATATCTCTTCACGAGAAAATATTTTATCTCCATGTACAATCAGGGATTATAGAGGGACACAACGAAATTACGTCCAATCCCTCATGAAAATAAAGCTTTCAGACATCACTCAGGAAGATATCCAGAAAGCGATTAACCTTGAATCGGTCAAATTGTCCCCTAAAACCGTCCGTAACATCCATGGCTTAATATCTGCTGTGATACGTGTGTACAGGCCATCTATGGCACTGAATACGGCTTTGCCAAAGAAGAAACGTATTCAATTATACATACCTTCTGACGAAGAAGTAAAAATTCTTATGCATGCTGTACAGGGAACAGAGCTGGAAATTCCCGTTTTGCTTGCTGCTTTTGGTCCGATGAGACGAGGCGAGATCTGTGCACTGGAACGATCCGATATAAACGGTAATATCGTTCATGTCTGCAAAAACATGGTCCGTACGATTGATAACCAATGGATTATTAAAGCACCGAAATCTTTTGCGGGTGACCGATACATTGATTTTCCAGATGAAGTAATCAGGAAATTGCCCAAACGGCCTGGAAGGGTTGTTGATCTGAATCCCGGGCAGCTTACTGATAAATTTGAAAACTGTTTGAAGAAATGTAATCTTCCTCATTTTCGCTTCCATGATCTCAGGCATTACTCAGCTTCGATTCTTCATGCTCTGGGAATTCCGGATGTTTATATCATGCAGCGTGGCGGTTGGGGAAATGATGGAACACTTAAAGCAGTTTACAGACATGCTCTATCCGACAAAGCACAGGAAATGAACAAGCTCGCGAACGAACATTTTGAAGATTTGTTATCTGGTGGTTCTCACGAAGGTTCTCACAAAAAGAAAAAGCCTTGAAAATTCAAGGCTTTTAGAGTGCCGCTGGCCGGACTCGAACCGGCACGGTTTCCCGCTTGATTTTGAGTCAAGTGCGTCTGCCAATTCCGCCACAGCGGCACAGGAACCGAAAATTATATTACCACAATTTTCGGTACACTGCAAGCATTTTCTTAACAATATTTGTTATATCTTTTCAGTTGCCTTTTTATTTAAAAAGTTTCTCTTCATCCTCAAGCATCTTCTCATAAATCGGGAAGCAGTCAAATGTCGCAAAATAATCTCTCGGAGTTTCTGCACGACGAATCATCTCAAAGCTGCCATCCTCATGAAGAAGAATTTCTGCAGATTTCAATTTACCATTATAGTTATAGCCCATTGCAAAACCATGTGCACCTGCATCGTGAATCACAAGAAGATCTCCCATATCTACCTTCGGAAGATAACGGTCAATGGCAAATTTGTCATTGTTCTCACACAGAGAGCCTGTTACATCATACAGATGATCACATGGCTGATCTTCTTTGCCCATAACAGTAATATGGTGATAAGCACCATACATCGCCGGGCGCATCAGATTAACCGCACACGCATCTACGCCAATATATTCTTTGTGTGTATGTTTCTCATGGATTGCCTTTGTAACCAGACATCCGTAAGGTCCCATCATGAAACGACCTAATTCTGTATAGATTGCAACATCGCCCATGCCTGCCGGAACAAGAACTTCTTCGTATACTTTACGGACACCCTCTCCGATCACGCGAATATCATTCGGTGTCTGTTCTGGTCTGTAAGGAATACCGATTCCACCGGAAAGATTGATAAATCCAATGTGAGCTCCTGTTTCTTTCTGAAGCTTCACAGCAAGTTCAAACATAACTTTTGCAAGCATTGGATAATATTCATTTGTTACTGTATTACTTGCAAGAAATGCATGAATACCAAAGTTCTCTGCTCCCTTTGCTTTCAACGTACGGAATGCTTCAAAGATCTGTTCAGTAGTCATACCATATTTGGCATCCCCCGGATTATCCATAATATCATTGCTGATTTTGAACAGTCCGCCCGGATTATAACGACAACTGATAGTCTTCGGAATATATCCAACAGCTTTTTCAACTGCTTCGATATGTGTGATATCATCCAGATTGATAATTCCGCCGATTTCATTGGCATAACGGAACTCTGCCTCCGGTGTGTCATTGGAAGAAAACATGATATCACCCTGTTTGCAGCCGATTGCCTTAGAAAGCATTAATTCCGTCATGGAGGAACAATCACATCCACATCCATATTCCTGAAGAATCTGAATCAGATATGGGTTTGGGGTTGCCTTGACTGCAAAAAATTCCTTGAATCCTTTATTCCATGCAAAAGCTTCCTTCAATGCTTTTGCATTTTCACGGATTCCTTTCTCATCGTAAAGATGAAAAGGTGTCGGATATTTGGCTGTGATTTCCTGGAGCTTTTCCAGTGTTACAAATGGTGTTTTTTTCATAATTTACTCTCCTCGTTGTTTTTATCTCTCCTCATTTTGTACTACTTCACATGTTGATGTGTAAACAGATGATCCTGGCAATATTCGTAATTTCCGTTACATTTGGAGCAGAAACGGAACTCCAGATTCGGATCGTCTTTTTCGGTACGCCCACAGATTGCACATTTGTGTTTGCTGATTCCGCCTGTAGCCGGATTAACCCTGCTCTGTGCCACTGCTTTCTTGAATTTTCTTCTGCGCTGCACTTCCTTTGGATTATACCTCTGCATATTTTTGGTACTGAAGAAAAACAGCACAAAATTCAGAAGGGAGGCCACAATTGGAACAGCCATTACCCACAGGCCAACTCGCACATAAGAAACCATATTATAAACAATAATCGCACCATACACCCATGCCATCCATTTCATTTTGATCGGAATTACAAACCACAGAAGGATCTGCATATCCGGATAAGATGCCGCATAAGCAAGGAACACTGAGAGACTGACATAATAAGTTGTAAATACACCGCCTCCGATCGCATAGGTAATCCCATCGATCACGAGGAAGCCACCTGTTACGAAATACGTAATAAACGCTGCAATCAACACAAACAGCAGTCCTGAAAAAATATACAACGTATAACGAAAACTTCCCCAGGTACGTTCCAGAGAAGTACCTATCGGATAATAGAAAAACAGGATAGAGATTGCAAATAACAGAAAATTCCCCGTACTCGGCGGGTAAATCACCCATGTAACCAGTCTCCACACCTGTCCCTGCAGAATCTTGCCCACATCCAGGCTCATCATACTCAACAGTGACGGATTCATATAAGTAAGCAGATATCCAACCACATAACAGATAATCATGTAGACAGTCAGATTCTGAACGCCACCATAACGTCCAAACTTACGTTCCAGTTTATCGATCCAATTCATAAAATCACTTCTTCTCCTTTTTCAGTTAATCAATACTGTTCGGAAAGATGAATCTGTCCTTTGTCAGAAATATTTCTTTTTGGACAGGAAAAGTGCTGCAATGATACTGGCTGCAATCGAAAGCAGAATAACGATCAGGAATCCCCAGATCGTACTTGAAAAAGGCATACCGGAAGGTGCCAGGTTCATTCCATAAGCACTGAAGATGATCGTCGGGATACTCATGACGATTGTAATCACTGACAGAATCTTCATGACATCATTCAGATTGTTGGAAATTACAGATGCAAATGCATCCATCATGCTCTGCAGGATACCACTGTAGATATTGGCCATTTCAATCGCCTGTGTATTCTCGATGATAACATCTTCCAGAAGTTCAGTATCCTCCGGGTATTTCTTGATACTTTCAAGTTTGATCAGTTTTTCGAGTACGGCCTCATTGGATCGCAGAGATGTCGTAAAGTATACCAGTGACTTCTCCAGCTCCAGAAGCTCGATCAGTTCCTGATTTCGTGGAGAAAAATGAAGTTTTTCCTCAACCTGCTCGCTCTTCTTGTCAATAATACGCAGATATCGCAGATACATACTGGAATTTCTATACAGAATCTGAAGAATAAAGCGTGTCTTCATATAAGTAAAGAAATTACGCACACGGCCTTCCATAAATCTGGTCAGAACCTGTGTATCCTCCAGACAAACGGTAAAGATCATCTTATCTGTAACAATAATACCCAACGGAATCGTACCATACCAGTCCTTGTCATTACGCTCCTCGATCATAGGAACATCAACCAGAATCAGAGTGTAATTATCCTCCACCTCAATACGTGAGCGTTCCTCTTCATCCAGAGGAGCTCTCAGATCATCCACCTCTATCTGAAACTGCTCGGATATTTCAAATATCTCTGTTGCCGTCGGATTTGTAAGGGCAACCCAGCAGCCATCCTGAGGTTCCTGAATTTCATGAATAGCTCCGTCTGATGTACGAAACATTCTAACCACGATTACACTCCCTTTCCACTCTCATTTTTGGTCATATGGTCAATTATAAAATGTGGCAGGATTTTTGTCAATTCCAACCGAATTGTATTTACAAAAAAATTTATCCGATTTATACATTAAAGTGGCAAAGTGCAAATGGTAGACTTTCTATATTTAATGTGTTAAGATTAACTACAGTAATAAGGGAGGACTCAATCTTATGAATAAATCCAGCTTCGGTACACATTTTACCGTAACAACCTGGGGAGAATCCCATGGAAAAGCACTTGGGGCTGTTGTAGACGGCTGCCCGGCGGGACTTTCTCTCTGTGAAGAAGATATCCAGAAATTTCTCGACAGACGTAAACCGGGCCAGAGCCGATACACCACTGCCCGCAAAGAAGGCGATCTCGTTGAGATCCTGTCCGGTGTATTTGAAGGAAAGACAACCGGTACTCCAATTTCACTGATGGTACGCAATACAGACCAGCGTTCCAGAGACTACGGAAATATCGCATACTCCTATCGACCAGGGCATGCGGATTATACGTTTGATGCCAAATATGGTTTTCGCGATTACCGTGGTGGTGGACGTTCTTCCGGAAGAGAGACTATCGGACGTGTAGCTTCCGGTGCGATCGCGTCCAAAATCCTGGATTCTATGGGAATTTCTTTCTGTACCTATACAAAATCCATCGGTCCGGTTTCCATTTCAAAATTTGAACCGGAAGAAATCAATAACAATGCTTTTTACATGCCAGACGCAGCTGCAGCTGCCAAAGCAGGAACCTATCTTGAAGAATGTATGAAAAACCAGGACAGTGCGGGCGGTGTGATCGAATGCCGGATCAGTGGAGTTCCGGCAGGCCTTGGCAATCCGGTCTTTGAAAAGCTGGATGCCATGCTCGCTCAGGCAGTCATGTCTATCGGTGCCGTCAAAGCTGTTGAGATTGGTGATGGCACGGAAGTTGCCCGCAGCAATGGATCTTCTGATAACGATGGTTTCCATATGGATAACGGTCAGATCGTCAAGACCAGCAATCATGCGGGTGGCATCATGGGAGGAATCAGCGATGGCAGTGAAATCATCCTGCGCGCTTATATCAAACCGACTCCATCCATCAGCCAGCCACAGGATACCGTAACCAGTCAGGGAGAAGATATTTCTCTTGAGATTCACGGACGTCACGATCCGGTCATTGTTCCAAGAGCCGTTGTTGTCGTAGAATCCATGTGTGCGCTTACAATCACAGATGCCCTCTTTGTCAACATGACATCCCGTCTGAATCGCATTCAGGAATTTTATTCCAGATAGATCCGGTGTTTATAAACATCTGTTTTCCAATATTTGCAAAAAAGATCCTGCAGTTTACAGAACTGCGGGATCTCTTTGGTTAAAGATATTTATGAAATTATTCCTGTTCGTCATCTTCCTCATCGGATAACGGTGCGACAGGTTCGAAATCCTTCGGCACCGGCCACATATGGATACTGTTTGGAGTCTCAACTTTATGGGGTTTATCATTCATAACAATGATATTTTTCTCATAATCTACTTTAAATGTAGTAATGGAATTGCTTGCATGGTTCGCAACTGCAATATGCTGATTATCCGGGAAAATCACAAGATCTTTCGGATAGTCACCACTGATCGGAAGTGTAAATTTCTTCTCCAGAAGTCCCGTTTCAGCTTCAATCTCATACATAGAAACCGTGTTCTCACCGGCTGTTGTACAGAACAGATGCTTACCGTCCGGTGCAAGTGCCAGACCAGATGCAGCATTGTGAATAGCATCTTTGTCATGTTTCTTACTCAGAGTGGAAACGCTCTGCAGAAGCTCAAACTCCGGATTGGCTCCACTTCCATCATAGCTGTATACTTTGATCTCATTGCTCAGCTCAAACAAAATATAAGCATATTTGCCATCTGCACTGAAACGGATGATTCTCGGTCCACTCTCTCTCGGACAACGCAGGATATCGACCAGTTCCAGTTTGTGACGTCTCTTATTGATCCGGTAGATCTTGACCTGATCAATGCCATTATCAACCGCACAGAGATATTTGTTGTCCGGTGTCGGACGTACACAGTTTACGTGCGGACGGAAGTTACGCTCTGCAACACTTCCAAGACCCTTATGGAATACACCATCCATGATACGTCCAAGACTTCCATCGTGACGTGTATGTACTACTGTTACTTTGCCGTCATGATATCCGGCCACATACAGATATCTGCCGTCTACGTCTGTAGCAAGAAAACATCCTCGCATTCCATCGATGCCTACGCTGTTGATACGTGTCAGATCTCCGTTATCATCACGCTCAAATACCGCAACACCCTCGTCCTCTATGGAATACAGGAACTTACCATTCTTGGAAACTGCTGTGTGTGATGCATTACTGACCTTTACTTCGCCTCGTTCGATCAGTTTGCCGTTCTCTACATCCACATCATAGACCTGAATGCCTTTGCTGTTGCCATGGGTATACGTTCCCACATAAGCCACATATTTCTTGTTCCCCATTATACTGCCTCCTAAATTCGATGAATATGTGCGAAAGCTCTATCGCATTTGGTGTCCTAATTATAGCACATTCCATTTGTAAGAACAAGTTGACATTCTATGTTGAATGTGTATTTTCTTACGTACTTTACTGTTTTCTGTATACAACAGATATTATTTCCTTCTGTGTTTTTGATACAGAAGCAGAAGAATCAGTGCCGCAGCCAGAACTGTCGCAGCAGCATAGTATTCAATATGGGAAGAATCTCCTGTTTTTGCTGATTTCTTCTTTATGCCACCTGTATCTTTGACTGATGGAGCTTTGCTTCCATCTTTTGATGAATTATCACTGCCGGAATCTCCAGGTGTCTCTGTCACATTCGGTTCCGGACTTACAGAAACGCCCGGAGTTGAATCACCCTTCACATAAGCTGTCACTTCATATTGGAGAGCCCCTTCCTTTTCGCAGGATGGAATTGCCGCCAGAAACGGAAGGACTGTACCATACGATGCTTTATCGGTCTGTTCGATCAGATAAATCCCAATCGGAAGTCCTGTAAACGTCAGCTTTCCATCTTTATCCGTCTTGCCTGTTTCGGAGACTGCGGACTCTTTTCCTTTCCAGGACGCAAGTGTTTCTGCAGCTTTCCTGTAATCATCTGCTTTATCCAGTGCATTCAGATCCACCGGAGCATCTGCAAATACACCTGTCAGTCTCCAATACCACTCATAGCCATCTGCCGTATCTGCAACCTGATACAGACGAAAGCCAACCGAAGCTCTGTCCGTCCCTATATCATTCAGATTTATTGTAATGTTTCCTCTGTCAGCATCTGCCCGTACCGGAATTGCCAACAGCAGTCCCGATATCAGCAAAAGCAGCAGAAGAACATGGTATCCTGATTTTCTGTAATCAGTCTTCACTTTCTTTCCGCCTTTCTTTCTGAGGTTTCAGAAGAACGATTCCTGCTCCCAAAAGAAACAGTACCGATAATACAAAAACTCTTCTGCCCCAGACCCGGAATCCGGATTCTGCCTGCTGAACTTCCTGCTCCACCGCTTCCTCGTATGGAATCCGCATGCCTCTTACCAGAAGTCGGTGAGAATTGATTCCATAAGGAGTGCAGGTGACCAGCGTCACATAATCCTTATTTTTGTCTATTTCCAGCAGCTCCGTCTCTTCCGGAAGGACGATCACTGCCTGATCCACCTGATAGGCAAGGGTCTCTCCAAGAATATGAAGATAAAAACAATCCCCTTCTTTCAACTGGTCAAGATCTGTAAAAAGCATTTTGGAAGCAATCCCGGTATGTGCTGCCAGAACCGCATGTGATCCCTTCCCGCCAACCGGAAGGGAAGTCCCATAGAGATGCCCCGCACCCTGTTCCAATGCACGTTCTCCCGTTCCATGAAACACCGGCATATCCGCACCAATCGCAGGAATCTCGAGATATCCCATCAGCCCGTTACCGGATGGATTCAGAAGACTCTCATATCTGGCATATGCCTGATCGGTCGTTTTTTCTCTGCCCGTGTCACCTGATTCATTAAAGCTATCCATCAACTCCTGCGTCTGCGAAAGCAGATCTACATTGTATGTGTTGGCGTCGTGGAACATCTTTTCTACATCTTCATTATCCAGATCATCTACTGCATCTTCGTAGCCATAGATGACCTGGCTCTGATTTCTCTGGTTTATCCGCTGACTGATAAAAGGATAATTTAGGACTCCTAATCCCGCAAGCAGAAACAGGAAAAAAATAATATTCTGTTTTTTCATGATCGTTTCCTTCTGTACAGATAAAGCCCTGTTATCAGTGTGATCAGAAGCACAATGCCTGTCAGAATCGAAAGCAGATACTGACGCATCCATGGGCTTGTTTTGCCGGTTACAGATGTCTGCTCCCTTGCTTCCGGTTCATATGGAATCCGATGTCCCCTGACCAGAAGTCGATGACTGTTAACTCCATACGGCGTACAGGTAATCAAAGTCACAAGATCCTGCCCCTGTACGATTCGAAGTGCAGAAGTTTCTTCTGGTTTCACCGTAAGAATCTGGTCAACTTTATAAGCCAGTGTCTGATTCAGTACATGCAGGTAAAAGCAGCTGCCCTCTTCCAGAAGTACCAGATCGGTAAAAAGTTTCTTGTCAGAAAGTCCGGTATGTGCAGAGAGAATACAATGTGTGTTCTCTCCACCAACCGGAAGGGACGTATTTTCGAGATGTCCGACTCCCTTCTCCAACACTTCCTGTGAGGTTCCGTGATATACCGGAAGATACACATTGATCTCAGGTATCTCCACATACCCCATGATGCCACTTCCACTCAAATCCAAAAGTCTTTCATATTCCTGACTGTCCTTTAGATCTGCCAGTGCCTCCGGATCAAACGGATCTGTAAGGACTACTTCTCTGCTGTTCAGCCATGTATTGTAATTTCGTGCCTCTTGCAGAGCATTTTCGATCTCTGTATTATCCATCTCTTCCGTTTCCTGCTGGTAGCCGTAGATGACTTCCTTCTGTCGGTTCTCATAGAGATAGTTGCTGACAAAAGGATAAGCCATCAGGACTGCTCCTGTCGCAATCAGAATTCCGGTAATCAGAATCTGTTTCTTACGCGGGCTGATCACTTACTGCGGTTCTTACGGCTGCTGATCATGTAGTATCCGCATCCTGCTGCAACGATGACCACACCTGCAAGAACGAAGAACCAGATACCTGCACCACCGGTTGCCGGAAGGGTAAAGCCCTTGGTGTTGTTGATGGTGAGTTCAAATGTACCGTTCGCACTTGTTCCATCATTGGTGATTGTACCAATGTACTGATCGCTTGTTCCAACATACGTATTGCTGTTTTTGTTTGCTTTAATTACAATTTCAACAGGCTCTTTCAGAAGGTTATACCCGCCTGCTGTCGTCTTTTCTTTCAAATAATAAGTTCCTTCGTCAAGTCCTTTGATGTAAAGTCTGCCAGTAGTATCTGCCGGACTTATTTCTGTTGTAATATTTGTTACACTGGTGTCCACAGTATATACACCCTTTGTTGTAGAATTCAGCTTATAATAGGTCTCTGTGTTGCCTTCTTTTGAATAAAGAATAAACTTAATTGCAGCCGCATTTGTTTCAGATAATTTTTCATCACCAGCAAGCTGTTTGATCACATCAATACCAAAAGTATATTCTGTTACTTTGTCCCAACCGGTTTCCATTTCGGAACTGGTACCGATCTGATAATTCAGTTTTACTTCGTTCGGGTTACCTGCCTGGCTGACGTTTCCATTGTTAGGCCCAATCACTGCCTGATCATTTACTTTTGCTTTATAGTAGAAGTAAACATCGCCACCGCCGTTCTGTGCCAGGGTGTCCAGTTTTGCAAGACCATTAGTTGTGAAAGTTACAGTGATTGTTTTACCGCCCGCATATTCTGCCTCTGTTGTACTAGCAGTTCCTGTTTTGGTTTCGGTATAATCACTTATTTCATATGTATAGTCTGTATCATATACAAGATTTGTATTTCCAGCTGTTGCTTTTACAAATAAATCTTTTGCATTTTCAGTTTCTACTGGTGTCAGTCCTTTGGAAAGGTTATCAGTAAGTACGTACTTATTGATTTTTTCTGCATTACCATGCTCAACATCTTTAGAAATTACCGGAACTGTTCCATGTAACTGGAAAGTTACTGTATCGCCGATACTTGTGGTATCGGTATCATCCAGTTCTGGATTCTCTACATTATCATTTGTGACAATTTTTTTCTCTACCTCTGCAGAACCTTCAGCATTTTTAACTTTTGCTACAACCTCTTTGTTCCATGTGCCATTGTTATCTGTTGGAATGGCCACTACGAACGGACTCTGAATATTGGTAATGGAAATCGGTTTTCCAGTACTATCAGTTGCCCCTGAAGTATTCCATTCTGCAATCAGATATAAACCATAGGATACATTAGGAACGGAAACAGTACCAGTGTCAGCTGTTGTAACTGTAGCGATCGAATCATTTGCCAAATAAGTTCTCAAAGCACTATGTGCAGTTGCATGCTCCTGAATAGATTTTGCCTGAAGCTGAGTATTAATTGCAGCAGGATCCGTATAGTAAAGATTTCCATTTTCACTATAATTTTCAGAAGTTAACCCTGCGGCAGTTGCAAACGCACTGTCAATACAATATGCCATTTCAACAGTATGCTGTGTGGTATTCTCTACCTGATATAAGTCACCTACTTTTGCATACTTAAATGTTACTCCATTAATATAATTGGCATCATTACCATCAATATATTTTGCAATCGTAAGAGACGGATCTCCAGTTAATCCTAATCCTGTATAATAAGCAGAATCAACTGGCGTATACGTCACGTTATCAGCTGTATCCGCCGATACAACTGAGCTGCCTCCTCCCACAAGCAGTGCAGCGGTCGCTACTGCACTTAATACCCTTTTTAAAATTCTCTTCTTCATTTTGTAATCTCCTCTCTCTTTTTCTTTTTTGTTCCTGTACATGTCCAGACAATGCAGCCTGCTCCGGCTAATGCAAGACCAAGCATTCCCGGCCAGAAGAAGCCGCTGCCGCTGGTGACAGGCATTGAGAATTTACTGTTTGAAATTGTGTATTGTAACTCCACAAACACTTTTTTGCCGTCTGTGGTCGTTGTTACTGGTTTTATGCTTCCATTTGCTGTGGTATTTTCATCCAGAAGCATTGGAAGCTCGACAATGATCGGTCCCTGCAGCCCCAAAGCCCCGGCAGGTGCCTTTGTCTCTGTGATCTGGTATTCGTAACCTAATTTCAGATCTGTAAAATCAACTTTACCATCGCTGCCACTTACTTTGACTCCTGCTCTGCTGCCGGTTGTATTACCTGCCATATTTGAGCAGACATTATTATCCAGCGGTAAAAACTCATCACTCGTACCATCTTTTTTACGATACTTGATCGTAAACTCTGCGTCGGCCAGTTTGTTACCTGCACCGTCTGTTTTGATAAGGTGAATGGCACCTTCCAGAGTATTGGTAAAGGCGGTGGCTGGTTTTTCTGCATCACCCGCTGGTGCAAATGACGGAAATTTCACAGAACCTGATGTTCCATCTTTCGAAGAAACCGTGGTTCCTGCTGTTCCGCCAGCGTCTGAATTAGAAACTGTTACTGTAGTATCAAATTTCGTTTCAAATTCTGAATCCGATGGATGAGAATTTGTCTCAGTTACTGTGTAAGTGACTTTTTCTGTAGTACTTCCGTTCTTATAGACTGGCAAACCATAGAATACCATTGTCTCACCATTTTTCAGAGTGAAGGTATCCGTTGTCTTTGTACCGTCCATGTTGTACTGCTTTGGATAAGCGGCTGTATCTGTTGAAACCAGATTGCCATTGCTGTCCTTTTTCTTTTTTACCATCCAGTACTCACCTGAAATATCACTGTCATTGGTAAGCTTGAAGGTAAATTCCTGATCGTCCAGATTAAATTCATATGCGTCACCTAAATCCACGGTTTTGCTTACCAGAAACTCCGTCGGTGTATTTGTGAACGTCAGATTGTCAGTACTGTCGTCCCTTCCTGCAATTCCATCTCCCGCTGTGTCTTTATTACTTATTTCCTGGTAGAAGCCAGTCTGTGTTTCCACTATATAATACTTCGTAATTGTTTTTCCGTCTGAAGTTGTCTCTGTCTCTGAACCCGGGATATAATCCGGAATTCCTTTCCAGATGGCTTTCCATGCTTCGTATTCACCATATGGTCTGGCCAGATCAGAGAGATCACTGTTAACACCCTCATCCTGGGTTCCATCCAGTATAACTGTTGCAGGTTTTGTGAAGGACTGCAAGGTTCCATCTGTTTTCTTATATTTCAGTTCCAGAGTAACCGGATAATTCCAGACAGTTTTGCCTGTCCCGCCTGTGACACTGAATTCCGATGGAAGTTTCCATTGCTTCTGTGCATATCGTGTCAAAATGCCATTGTATGCATTTGAAACCACTGTCTGGTAGTGTTTCTGTTCAGTTGTCCCGTCTGCTGATGATTCATTCGGCACGGAATCTGTCGCAGTCACATCATAAATTCCACCTGCTGTTCCGGTTATATTACCTTTGTAAGCGTACTCCTGCTTTGTTCCGGAATCACCGTTTATTATGTAACCAGACAATTCTGCCTCTGTTTTCGCATTTTCCCAGCCTGGATTCAGCTCCCGGGCACGGTATTCATATTCGACAACAGTTCCACCGTCGCCAATGCCGTATACAGGAAGACCACTTATGGATGCTGTTCCCGTATTGCCGGTAGCATTTTCCCCGGTTATGGTAACAGTAACAAATTTATCTGATTTTGTACCGTTGTTATAACTGTACACATTTTCCCAGTCTGAGTTGTCGTTTTTTATCTTACGCTGAATGACAAAATCAACAGACCACTTGCCATCTTTAAGATACCTTGTACCATAGGCATTGCCGGTGTCATTCCACGCTTTTGTAACAGTCAGTTGTGTGACCGGAAGCAGGTTGTTCCAGAGTGAACCGGGCACACCCCCCTGCAGATTGTTATAATTCTGTCCGATCAGTGTGAATAAATCTTTTGCACTGATCTGCGTAGCGCCATACTGCATTTTTGATTTGTCATAATCATTCAACGCAGAAGTATAGTCATCCTGAATTCCTGAAAACTGAATAGTTGCCAGAGGACTGGCTGCACTGCTGTCTTTATAAACTGAAATCTGCCGCTCAACAAACCGATACTCCAGTTTGTAATAACTGCCATCGTTTGCAGCATATTTTCCTGAATTTGCTTTCACTTTTTCAGGAAGCATAGGCGAAGCAGTGAAATTCGCCATCCAGCTTTTATCATTTGTCATAAATCCTGACTGTTCGAACACTATATTGTTGTCGCTGTCAAAGAATGCGAATTTACCACCGGCAGATACTGCATCTGCAAAAACAGATCTGTAAGTTTTCGGCTCGTTCGATACTGTTCCTGTCTCCATTCCTAATCCATTAGTCGTATCAGTGAACAAATCCTTCACATTCATCCATTCACTTTTCGAAGCGTCGACAGGCTCCTGATTATTACTGGTTCCATATTTTCCGGCAATGCGCGCCTGAAGATTAAATTGAACCTTCATATAATATCCAAGATAATCTTTGTATGCATTTTCATTGCCAATATTAGACTGCATCACGCGATCCTGATCTTTGCTGATGTTTTCTCCTGCAATCCATCGTTTTACTACACGGATATTGGTTTTTGTCAGGGAGTTGGTGATCGGACCTGCATTTTCTGTCCAGGCACCATTTATTTCTTCTCCTGCATTACACCAGTAATAATCTGTGTTCGTCTTGTATCCCGGAAGCTCTTCTCCATTTCCGTAGGTTTCTTTTACACCATAGATCCACGGCATACCATTTGGGGCATACTTTTCGAGTTCACCGGAATTTGCTGCACCAGTGATGGTATATACGTATTTATTAGTATCTGTTGCGTCTGCTGTCCAGCTCACGGAATATTTGGACGACTCCACCTTTAACGGACTGTCTGCACTTCCGATTGCATTGCTTTCACCGCTCTGTGCCTGTGCGTAGCGATATATTCTGACTGAAATTGCCGGAACTGGATAATTACTGTCCTGTCCATTCAGCTGCTCTACGGAAGGCCGCAGATTCAGAACATTGTTATTATCATCCCATACTTTCGAACCTGTCAGTATGACAAATTCCTCGGATGCTTTATTCTGGAAAGTCGCATCTGTTTTTGGATCATTTTTGTCATCTGACGCGTAGAGACCGCTGACCTGTGCGGTATAGCTGCTCTCTGCATTCGTGTCCTC
Source organism: Blautia sp. MSJ-19 (assembly GCF_018918125.1). GTDB lineage: Bacteria > Bacillota > Clostridia > Lachnospirales > Lachnospiraceae > Blautia_A. The sequence continues at coordinate 39,191 of NZ_JAHLQA010000047.1, read as the reverse complement.
AGACGCAGCAGCATTCAACTGATTTGCCGGTTCTGTCTGTCCATCCGGTAATTTTGTATTACCGACACCTTTCGCACAGTCTCCCACTCCTACATGCGTCAGGGTATAGCTTCCCAGTCCTTCCTTCTTTTCTTTGATACAGTACTGGTACTCCCTTCCGTTTGGCGCATAGATTTCCAGATTTTCAAAAGTTCCTGTCTGTGAAATCACACCATTACTGTCTGTAAACTGATCGTGTTTCAGAGTAAGTGTTTTTGTTCCAAATACAGTATCCTCTACCAGTGTCCCATCATTCTTTTTATAAAAACGCGTCAGCTCAAAGGTGACAGAAGGATATGTTTCGGTGTCTTCTTTTTGCACATCAAGAATCTTTTTGACAGTCAACTGGCCTTTCATACTTCTGTAATAATTCTGAACCACAAACTCATTTACCTGTGGATCGATATAAACCAGTGTTTTGTCCGTAACATTGCCACTTGCATCGGAAGGCATCGTCAGCTCTTCTGTAACCTGATAATCATATCGATTCCCAAAGCCATCATAAAGTTGTATTCGTTCCGCTCCCTGAGTTTCATCTGCCGGAGAAGCTTTCAATTTGTTTTGATCCGTGTCCAGCGTATTGACATTTTCTCCTGTATATTCCAGCACGAACTGATATTCTGAATTAACTTTTTGCTTTCCCCAGTTTCCACTCTCAATTGTAACAGAAGAAGTAAAAGTCGTATCATAATCCGGAGTCTGGTCTGCTTTGAGTGCTTTATACCGTTTAAGCGTAAACGTAGCTTTCGGAAGCTCTTCATCCGGGAAACCACTCGGGATATTTCCCCAGATTTTCTTACCTTCTATCCGAATGTCTTTCTGAAGCCTGTTGACAAAGGTTCCATCTTCTCTGAGCAGATATGTTGTGCTTTCTGATGTGGCAGCTGCCGGAATGATGTATCCTGCATTAACGTACTCTGAAGAATCAGGATTTGAAGAATCTGCGCCCAGATCATCTGGTCCGAAAGCATTTCCGACCTTTGTTTCGGTTCCATTTATCCTGTACTCATAATATACGGGAATATAATCAAATTTCGACGCATCGATATGCATTTTTTCTTCTGCATAATAAATGATCTCATAACCATAATCGTCGTATTTGGGCTGATTTTTCAGGGTAACCGTCCAATGATAATTCGTGTTGGACTCATCAGAGGTATTACTCCATTCATGGTCTATGAACACCGATTCCAGACTGACAGCAGATATATCTGCCGCGGTATGCACCTGCCGATAAAGGCTCAGATAAATATCCGGTCGGTTTCCTTTCAGGAACTGATATCTGTCCAGCCATTTCTTGTGGAACTGAACATTCTTAACTCCGCTCAGTTTGTTCTTCAGCATAAAGTTCTGTTTATCATCTGTGTGATGTGCATTTACCCTGTAAGTGCTGGAAAGCATCTGAATATAGTCGGTGCTGATCCGTGCTTTCTCCTCATCCGTAAGTTCCTTGATCGTGCCATCTGCAGTTTTTTTGGCATAAACCTCGGAAACAGAATAATGCACAACTTTTCCACGACTGTCGTATTTCGGCAGATTAAAGAAATACATGTTCTGTGCATCACCGGAACCGTTCAACGCAATCTCCTGATAAATTCCCGCAGGCGATCCATTATCTAATGTAATCTGCTGTTCTCCGTTGCCGATATTAATTTTTCCTGTCTGTGCATCTGTGATCGCACCCTCGTAATCACAGCTCAGCTTCACATACAGTCCGGCATTTGGATCAAGCTTTTGCAGCTGATTCCGTAAATCTGTCTGTGCAGTATGATCTCCGTCTGCCCATGTTTTGGTTACAGTCAGATTGATCCGTCCAAGACGCTGGTTAGTCACTGTATAATAGGGAACACCCTGCATGCCTTCCTCACCTGCAGTGAGCTGTTCCATGGCATATGTAGTGTGATACCAGTGTTCATCTGAAAAATAATAAATGCCATTTGCAGTGTTGCTCTCATTTTCAGACATCTGCTGACTGTGATACAGCTTCCAGATAGCTTCCATTTCCTCTGGAGTATACGTACGGGCCTGCTCTGTTACTCCGTCTTTGTCGGTGTTCGGCACAGTCGCTGAACCGGTACCGCTCGTATTCTTTACAGATGTTTCCAGAACCAGAATATTCTTCAGATCAATATCTGCATCAATCGTTATTTCTTTCTGCCAGAAATCCAGGGATGTCAGATCTACTGTCTGTATTTCCTCAAATGTATTTTCCGCGGTTCTCTGATAAACGGTGAAAGTTACTGCTCCACGGTGTTCCGAGTCACTGTCATCCACCCATTTCTTACGCACATAAATGGACTGATACGTACCAGGTGGATAGTTCCTGATTTCTTTGTAATAGGTACCGTTTTCTTTATCAAAAGTGACTTCGCCATAACGAACCATGTACTTATTATCTTGTACTTCCAGTACGGTATAGTCGTACCAGCGTCCGTCTGCATCATACTGCGGAAGATTCTCGAAACGGGCTTTCCATGCAGATGGTTCACTGCATAAGATCTTCTGATCATTATTTTCAGTATCTGTGATCTCATCCGTATGTCCGACAGTTCCATTCATAACAAAACGTCCAAGTTCTTTCGTCGTTCCGTCTGAACTTTGTCTTACAAGAGCCAAGGTAACAGATGCACCTTCCGGTGCTTCTAATTCTGTACCATTATCACCAAGCATCCATTTCTTTGTCACTTCATAATTGACATTTTTGGCAATCCGGTTCGTGATCACAGAACTGCTGTTTCCATTCTGATCTGTTGTAGTTTCCACTTTTGAAGTATAGTGGATATCTTCTCCATTCTGCTTAAGCGTAAATTCTCCGGAAATATTTCCATCTGCATCCGTTGTTATCTGTAAAAGATTCGTTGTTGAATTTTCGCCCTGATAAACACCGGTTTCCACCCACTGATATTCCAGTTCATGCCCCATGTCATCATATTTCGGCATATTTCGAGTGCCGGTCTGAATCAGAGTTTCTTCATTGAACCCGGACATCTCCATGGTTACGGAATCTTTTCCATTTTTTACTGTATACCACTTATCAGCCAGAGAAGGATTTTCTTCTGTACCATGCGGGTTCTTATGCTTTGCCATCAGTTCAAAGGTTACACGAACATCTGACAGCTGCCCCTGAAATGCCTGTGCTTTCCACTGCTTCTGGATCTTCGTATCTACTGTTCCGGTCAGGGAGTTACTGATCGTTCCACCGTTATAAATACTCTTATCTGATGCAGCACGTGCTGTAAGTCCCTCCGGGAGCTTATCAGTTCCATCCTTGACTGTGATCGATCCATTCTCTGCCGTTGCAGCTTCCAGTTCTCCGAAAAACTGTGTATAGTCCGCTTTACCAGACTCGTCCGCCATGGTTTCTTTTGTAAAGTAGACATATTCATATCCTTCTGGATCGTATTTCGGAAGGGTTTCACCATCTGCCAGCAGAACGGAATCTGCTGCATGTGGTTCATTTGTATTATAAGAGAAATCAATCGTGAACTTTGGTGTTTTCGGATCATCAGGAAGCACAAACTTCAGCGTTTCTCCGTTCTGATTGCTTACCTGGGATGCTGTTGTATAATCTGTTCCCGGCTTTTTGCTGTAACGCCAGAGGGTAAAGGCTGTTGTTGGACGATGAGCAGAATCTTCTTCATCCTGCCAGATCTTTGTACCAGTATAGCCTGTATCGCCTTTAAGTGTCAGGATCAACTTACCATCACGGTACACGGAGTCAGTGATCGTGCCAAAATTCGCAACGTTGGAATTATCATAACTGATTGCAAGATAATCTCCATCATATGCATCCCCCAGAAGATTTTTCAATATAAATGAAGTATCCACATTCAGCTTGTAATCATCTGACGTATCAGCCTCTTCTATATGGTAAGTACGTTCTGTCCCATCCACACGGTACTGCGGAATCTTTGGCACCGTTAAAGTCACTGCCAGGTTTCCAGAAGAATCTGTCGTAATATTAACAATATCTTTTCCATACTGATTTCGGATGGCTTCCAGACTGACTTCTGTCTCTGTTGCGTTGATGCTCTTTTTGTAGCTGAAAACAAATTCTTTTTCAATTGCTGTCTTCAGTGCTTTTTTTAACGCTTCCTTTTGTTCATCAGGCAGACCTGTAACATCAATGCTTCCATAGCGAAACTCCAGATTTACGGTAAAATCATATTGTTTCAGATAATACCATCCATTTCCAACATCCTGGTTGGTGTAGTCAGCTTTATTAGCATCTGTAATTTCCTGAAAATAGTATTTATTGTTTGATGTAATATCTTTGTCTGCCAGTGAATTCGGTGGGACGAGATCAATCTGTTCAATCATATAGCTTACAGGATTGCCCTCACTGTCTGTAACCGGTTTACCATCGGAATTTTTTGGCACATATACTCCTGAGAACGCATCAGGTTCAAATTTCATAACATAGTGTCCGGTACCGCCCTGATCTGTAACAGTCATCTTATTCTGATCTGCTATTAAATCCCTGACTTTCACATTTTCTGTAATCGTCGCGCCATCACTGTTGGTATATGAAATCGCAATCTTCCCATTCTCATAAAACCACTCTTTATATGCATCCGGTGTATATCTGTCAGATATTACATTATTATCCTGCCAGTAAATATCCTGGGTAATCTCCTGTCCATAAGAAGACACCCCCCCCCCGTCGGCGCAGGCAGCGGTCTCATCGAACGTCTGGAAAATGTCAACTGTATCCGACTCTTCCGTCACCTCTGCCATATCTGCCTCGTCAACCTCCGGCTCTTCTATGATCTCCACATCTGAGCCATCCGAAAATTCCGAATCGGCCGTATCAAATGAGACATCTGCATTCATATCTTCTGCTGCGTCTGTCCATTCCGCTGTACCAGTCTCTTCACTTTGTAATTCGTTTTCCTCTGCCAGGTCTTCGGACTCAACAAACAGTTCCGCACCATAGATCATCGTGAAACTGTTTGTCAACAATACCAGACTCAGCATTAAGGCCAGTAAACGTCTGATTCCTGTTTTTGTTGTCATCTTTCCCTCCGTTCAAATTTTGTAATAAAAAAGCAGGGTAATAAGAGATATCTGTATCTCTCGTTCCCTGCAACTGGCTAACCATTTATGGTCCCTATAGCTTTGCGTCACTACGTTGCCGTAGCTTTGCCCAATATACAATTATCTTCCCCAATATTGGGAGACATGAAAACACTATATTGTCCATCTTGTTTATTTTTTACAGAATATCATACAATATGCTAAAAAGATTTACCATTTCTGTGCTTTTTTTGCCATTTCTGTGCGATAAAATATCAAAAATGTGTTTTTTTAACATCTAACAAAAAAGAGACCCTCTTTCGAAAGTCTCCTGTCTGAATCCCCAATTGGAAATATATTGAGTTTTTATTTTATAAAATAATTTCTTACCTTAGAAAGGGTATCCTCGATCACTTCGTCTGTATGCGCAGTAGAAAGGAACATCGCTTCAAACTGAGAAGGAGCCAGATGGATTCCCTGTTTCAGCATCGCAAGGAAATAGTCTGCAAACGCTTTGGTATCAGAAGTCTTCGCAGAAGTATAATCCACGACTTCCTCTTTGGCAAAGAACAGGCTTCCCAGGGAAGAAACATGATTTACATGATATTCGCTTCTGGCTTCTTTCAGAATTTCTTCCATTCCACCATACAGTTTCTGTCCTTTTTCCTCTAATATTTTATATACTTCCTGATGTTCATATAAATATTTCAGCTGGGTCAGTCCTGCTGCCATGGCAATCGGATTGCCGCTCAAAGTTCCTGCCTGGTAAACCGGTCCTGCCGGAGAAACCATCTCCATGATCTCTCTTCTTCCACCATAAGCACCGACTGGCATTCCCGCACCGATAATCTTTCCGTAAGTGACCATATCCGGCGTTACGCCAAAGTATTCTGCCGCACCGCCAAAAGCCAGACGGAATCCGGTAATAACTTCATCAAAGATCAATAATGTACCATGCTGATCGCACAGGCTGCGAAGTCCTTCAAGGAATCCTTTCTTCGGAGGAACAACACCCATGTTTGCTCCAACTGCCTCCACAATCACGGCCGCAACCTGTCCCTGAGCCTGTTCCAGAAGCGCTCTGACACTGTCAAGATCATTATAAACAGCTGTCATGGTATCCTGTGTACAACCTTTTGGTACACCCGCACTGTCCGGCACTCCGCTGGTCATCACACCGGAGCCTGCACTTACCAGAAGTGCATCACTGTGTCCATGATAGCATCCGGCAAATTTGATGATCTTATCTCTTCCGGTAAATCCTCTGGCAGCACGAATCGCACTCATGACTGCTTCTGTACCGGAATTGACCATACGTACCATCTCTACATGCGGAAGATGTTCACAGATAAATTCTGCCATTTCCACTTCAATTTCTGTGGCACAGCCAAAACTTAAACCGTCCGCACATGCCTTAACAACAGCTTCACGGATCTCAGGATGATTATGTCCAAGGATCATCGGTCCCCAGGAGTCAATATAATCCACATAACTGTTTCCATCTACATCATAAATGTGACATCCATCTGCACGGCTGATAAATCTTGGTGCCATTCCGATCGCGCCATATGCTCTTACCGGACTGTTGACTCCACCTGGGATTCTTTTGACTGCACGTTCAAATAATTCTTCTGATCTTCCCATTATCCAATTCTCCCTTCATCAATAAAACGGGCAAGTTCTTTGGCATAATAAGTAAGATAGATATTTACTCCCGCTCTGTATGCACTTGCTGCCATTTCGCAGACAATCTTATCTTCATCAATCCAGCCCATCTTTGCTGCAGCTTTAACCATGGCATATTCTCCACTGACACTGTATGCAGCGATCGGTACGTTCGTAGCTTTGGAAACTTCTGAAACCATATCCAGATAAGACATTGCCGGTTTGATCATGATGATATCTGCGCCTTCTTCAATATCTGTCAGTGCTTCTTTCATTCCCTCACGGCGGTTGTGATAATCCATCTGATAGCTCTTGCGGTCGCCAAAAGACGGAGCAGAACCTGCCGCATCACGGAACGGGCCATAAAATGCAGATGCATACTTCACAGCATAAGACATGATCGGAGCTTCTTTATGTCCTGCCTTATCCAGACATTCACGGATTGCACGAACACGACCATCCATCATATCCGAAGGTGCCACCATGTCAGCTCCTGCTTCCACATGAGAAAGTGCTGTCTTTGCAAGAAGTTCCAGTGTTGCATCATTTTCTACTTCATGACCGCAGAGTACCCCACAGTGGCCATGAGAAGTATACTCGCACATACATACATCTGTAATATAGTACATATCCGGAAACTGTTTTTTTGCTTCTCTTAATGCCTTCTGTACGATTCCATTCTCATCATAAGCACCACTTCCGACTTCATCTTTGTGATCCGGAATTCCAAAGAGCATGATACTGCTAACTCCTGCTTTGGTCAGACGTTCCAGTTCATATGGAAGACGATCCACACTGTAACGGTACTGTCCTTCCATAGACGGAATTTCTTCTTCAATCCCTGTACCTTCTTTCACAAAAAGCGGATAGATCAGGGATGATTTATCAATTCTGGTCTCCCTTACCATTTTACGTAATGTTTCACTTCCACGAAGTCTTCTTGGTCTCTGAATCAGATCCATTTTAATGCACCTCTTCCTTTTGTATCTATTTGTATCTTTTTATTAATTATCTGTTTTTATTTTGATCACCAGATCAGTCAATGCATCAATCGTTGCCTTTTCTGCCATATATGTCTGCATACCGTATGCATCTGCGGCCGCCTTTGTCTGTTTGCCGATACATGCCGCAGTCACACCAGAATAATCAGAAAGTCCTGCACTCTCGACAAATCCTTTTACAGTAGAAGCACTGGTAAATACTACACAGTCGATAGAGCCGTTTTCGATTTCTTTTCCTATCTGAATCAGGCGGCTGCTTTCGTATGTCGTATCATATGTCGCTATGTCCGCCACCTGTGCTCCGTGTTCTTCAAGAATTCTGACAAGATTCTGATTACCCTTTCGTGCTCTCGGTAAAAGCACCCGTTCTCCGGTCTGCAATTTTTCTGCAAGTGCCTCTCCCAATGCATCTCCGTCATAAACTTCCGGAATCAGATCCACCAAAATCCCCTTTTCTTCAAGTACCTTTGCAGTACCCTGTCCAATTGCAGCAATTTTGGCTCCCGCAAGGCTGCGGATATCCTTATGTGCCTTTCGAAGTTCCTCAAAGAAGATCTCTGCCCCCGTCGGACTGGTAAATGCGATCCACTGATACGCAGTAATTTCTTCAAATGCACGCTGAAGCTCTGCCTGATCTGCCAGTGCCTCTGTGCGGATGGATGGAAGTTCCAGCACCTCTGCTCCCTTCTGACGAAGCTCATCTGCTGTGCGGGAGCTTCTACCCTTTGGACGTGTTACAAGTACCTTCCATCCTGCAAGAGGCAGATGTTCATACCATCCAAATTCGTCTGCAAGCTTGCACACCTTTCCGACTACAATAATTGCCGGTGTCTCAATCCCCTGACGGTCCACTTCTTCTTTAAGGGTTGCAACGGTTGCCACCACACGTTTCTGATCTGCAGTTGTTCCCTTTTGCAGAACAGCTGCCGGCATTTCAGGATCTATTCCTGCATCCAGAAGTCCCTGACAGATATCTGCAAGAGCCGCGATTCCCATTAAAAACACAAGAGTCCCCCTGGTATTGACCAGTGCTTTAAAATCAATGTCGTATTTTTTTCCTGCTCTCCGGTGTCCGGTAATAATATGTACAGAAGAACAGAAATCTCTGTGTGTTACCGGAATACCATTATAAGCCGGTACTGCAATTGACGATGTTACTCCAGGAACGATTTCATATGGAATATCATTTTCCGTCAGAAGTTCCAGTTCTTCTCCTCCACGACCGAAAAGAAACGGATCTCCACCTTTAAGTCTTACGACACGGTATCCTTTTTGTGCCTCCTCAAGGAGCACCTGATTGATCTGTTCCTGTGGCATGGTGTGTTTATCTGCACGTTTTCCTACATTTATAAGTCTTGCAGAGGACGGTATCTTTGCAAGAACCCCCTGACCGACCAGGCTGTCATAAACCACAACATCTGCCTGTCGCAGTACTTCCATTCCTTTTAGAGTAAAGAGTCCGATATCTCCCGGTCCGGCTCCTACGAGCCATACTTTTCCATTTTTCATAAAGACTCTCCTCCTGCTGTTTCATTTTCATATTTCTGTTTCATCTGACCGGCGAGCTGCCTTCCAAGCTGCTCCGCCTCTGTCTTCGGTCCACGGATACTGTCTTTGAAATACTTCCCGTCACTTTCACGGTAATAGAGCCCTCGAAGAAACAGTTCTTCACCTTCAACCACACCAAAAGCAGCAACCGGTGAGGAACAGCCACCATCCAGATAACGTACAAAAGCACGTTCCGCAGTACCTGCAATCCATGCTGCCTCATCCCGATACCCGGCAAGATACTCATAGGTAAGGTCTGCTCTTCCCTGTACCGCCAGAATTCCCTGTCCTGCTGCCGGAAGCATTTCATCTTCCGAAAAATATCGATGGATCCTGTGCTCCAGGCCAAGGCGTTTCAATCCCGCTGCTGCCAGGATCAGACCTGAATATTCTCCTGCATCGAGTTTACGCAGACGTGTCTGAAGATTTCCACGGATACTCCTGACTTCCATCTGCGGATATAATTCTCTGAGCTGTAAAGTACGGCGGAGACTGGAACACCCAAGCGGTTTCGTTGAATCCAGAACATCACATCCTTCCGGCAGTACAAGTACATCTCTTGGATCTTCTCGCCGCGAAAAAGCAAGTAATGGAAGTTCTTCCGGAACCTCCATCGGCATGTCCTTAAGACTGTGTACAGACAACATACTTCTGCCATCCAACAGTGCACGGTCCAGTTCTTTGACAAACAATCCTTTTCCTCCGACTTTGTCCAGTGTCCGGTCCAGAATCTTGTCCCCCGTAGTCTTCATGGTAAGAATCTCCACATCTACTTCCGGGTGCTGTGCTTTTATGTAATCGCGCACCATCTCACTCTGCAGAACTGCAAGGCGGCTTTCTCTGCTGCCGATGATAATCTTATTCTTCATGGTTTTCTTCATCGTCCGGTGCCTCCATTGCCTGCTGAATTGATTCACGCACTTTTTTTGCTTTTGTATGATCCAGTCCACTTGCTGTAATTCCAATCACTACCTCATCCTTCATATATATTCCGGGGAAGTAGAAATCACATTTATTTTTATCATCTGCAACATTTACGTATATACCCTCTTCTTTGCAGACTCGATAAATCTCCTCGTTTAATTTCCAGTCATTCGTAGCGGCAATCACCATATAAGCCATCTCAAAATCAGAACGTTTCACCGGTCGTGTGATCAGATTTATATAACCTGTCTTGCCCAGTTCATGAAGTTCCATTGTACATTTTGGTGCAACAGTTGTAATATTACGGGTAAACTGAAGAAGAGTCCTGACTCTTCGTGTCGCAATCTTACCGCCACCTACCACTACGATCTTTTTGTCGGACAGATCTATAAACATCGGAAAATATCTTTTATTCTTCATATACTTTCTCCAATCCTGCAACACATTCAAGAAAAGCATCCTGATTCAGACTGTCTCTGAGTCCGAAGATCATTTTGCTGACCACCTTCCCTGCTGCCACATCTACAGCTTTGAGAAGATTTTCTCTGTCCTCATCCTGCATCGGTGTTTTTTTGAGAATTTTTTCTATCCGGAGGTTCAGATCCTGCACGGCATCCTCGCGAATTTCCTGAATCCTTGGTATCACATCACGTCCATCAAGCCACTGAAAAAATTCTGTCATTTGCTCTTCTACGATAAAACCTGCTTTTTTCAGGCTTTCACTTGCTTCAGGTGAAAAACGATCCGTACGGAAACTATCCATATCATACAGAGTGATCCCATCTCTGTTTCCAAGTGAAGGCTCTATATCTCTTGGTACTGCAAGGTCCAGAAGAAGCAGCGGTCTGCTCAAAATAATATTCTGAAATAACTCTTCTCTTAATGTAAAATTCGGACTGGCAGTCGCGCTGACTACCACATCGCAATTTGGCAGAAAGCGCATACGCTCTCCATAATGAATGCGGCTGCAGCCAATTGGAATACTGACCATTCCACTGCGATACTGCCGAACTGTTACTGTTACATTGGCACCTGCATCACGGAGCGTCTGCGCCGCAACTTTTCCCATTTCACCGTTGCCGATCACCATGCAGGTCTTTCCATGCATATCATAACCCTGTTCTTTCAGATATCTCACAGCCTGATGGATAACAGAAGGATTTCCATGTGCCAGAGGAGCCTCCGTCTTGATCTTTTTGCCGGCTGTTACAGCCATACGGAACAACACTTCCAGTACACTGTCTGTTGTAAAATGTTCCCGTGCAAGATTCAATGCCTCTTTGATCTGTGTCAGAATCTGATCTTCTCCAAGAATCTGAGATTTAAGACCACCTGCAAGATAAAAAAGATGCTCTACTGCTTCCCTGTCCTGGCGGGCCGTAAAATATCTTTCATAAGAATCATCCTGAATCCCTTTGAGCTGACACAGGCACTGATACATGGAAATCTGCTGCCCATCTTCGTGGCTGGTCCATATTTCCAGACGATTGCAGGTCGACAAAATAATACAGCCATGAATTCCAGCCCTCTCTTTAAGCTTTTCCATTGCCTCTCCTGCATTTTTTTTCGTAAACGCAAACAGAGCCCGAATGTCTACGGGTGCTCTGTCGTGATCTATTCCTATCATGGATATCGTCATGATATTGTGTTTCTCCTTCGTTGATGTATATCCTTTCCTGAAACAGATTCACCATATATAAGTGGATCCTTCAGGAAAACATACTGTTTTAATGATAGTCTTTTCGCAGGTAGTTGTCAATGGAATTTGATGGTTTTAACGCTCTATATTTTTAGTAGCAACAATGTCAACACCGGTATGTGCAACATCATGCAGAATCACATCACCAATATGTACAGGTGCTGGTATCGTAATATTTCTGAGTGCACGAATGCAGTCAAAAATCTTGTCTTTCGGAATATCTTCCCTGGTCTTGACCGATACCATATTTTCTGTACCACCGTTGACGCGAACGGTGGTAGTAACAATACGCGTAGGATTCGTGACTTCCTTTTTTCCATATTCCGCTCCACGCTTACAGGTATTTCCCTCCACTGCCAATACTTCTCCGTCCTTCAGACGAACAGTCAATGGACAGCCCATTGGACAGCCTATGCAGATAAGATTCCTGGTTTCCATAAGTCATGCCTCCTCTATTTTTAATGTAATTTTCTCCAGTAACGGATATTTTGCCAGTTGCTCTCTCGTCAGTTTGATCTGCTCCATTTCACCCGGAGCCACAACCGGACGTCTGCGGTGCAGAATACGTTCTCCATCAAAATAGCAGCTGATATAACAGTTTTTGTATACACCTCCAACACGGAAACGGACTGTCAGTTCTTCTGGCATATACTCCATGCGGATCTCAGACGGAACGGTATATCGGATACCATTCTCTGTCGAGAGCTGAATAGTATTCTGCTGTAAACAGCGATCCTGAATTTCATCCGATGTCTTATGATGGCATATATAGTCTGCTGCATTACGCCCGGCTGCCGCCGCTTCTTCGGACACAAAATCTACCAGGTCATGCACATGCAGAACATTGCCACATGCAAACACACCTTCCAGACTGGTTTCCAGGCTTTCATTCACTTTCGGTCCAGAAGTAATCGGATTCAAATCTACTCCCATGCCACGCGAAAGTTCATTTTCCGGAATCAGTCCGACCGACAGGAGCAATGTATCGCATTCATATTCTTCTTCTGTACCCGGAATCGGTTTGCCTTTTTCATCTACTTCTGCAAGAGTAATGCCTTCGACTCGTTCTTTTCCTTTAATATCGACTACAGTATGACTGAGTTTCAGTGGAATACCAAAATCATCCAGACACTGTACAATATTTCGCTTCAGACCTCCTGAATACGGCATCAGTTCAGCAACGACCTGCACTTCAGCCCCTTCCAGGGTCATTCTTCGTGCCATGATCAGACCAATATCGCCTGAACCAAGAATTACAACCTTTCGTCCCGGAAGATAACCTTCGATGTTAACAAGGCGCTGTGCAGTACCTGCTGAAAAAATGCCTGCCGGGCGATAACCCGGAATATTCAGTGCACCTCGTGAACGTTCACGACATCCCATCGCAAGAATCACTGCCTTTGCCTGAATCTGAAACATGCCTTCTTCCCGATTCATTGCAGTCACGATTTTATCTGAACTGATGTCCATGACCATGGTATGCAAACGATACTCAATCTGCAGTTCTTTTACCTGTGTGATAAATCTTGCTGCGTACTCCGGACCAGTCAGTTCCTCCTGAAAAGTATGCAGACCAAATCCATTATGAATACACTGATTGAGTATTCCACCAAGTTCTTTGTCGCGTTCCAGAATCAGAATACTCTCCGCTCCGTTTTTTCTTGCCGCCACTGCTGCTGCCAGACCGGCAGGGCCACCACCAATAATCACAATATCATAATATTTCATATTCTATTTTCCTCCTTGAAGGTATCTACGAATGAAGATTTATTAGTTCCTTTTATGATCTGAGAATTCCTGCCAGATTTGGTGATCTCTTCGATTGGAATCTGCAGTTCTCTTGCAAGGATTTCCATGGTACGTGGTGAACAGAATCCGGCCTGACATCGTCCCATACCTGCTCTGGTGCGACGTTTGATTCCATCAAGAGAGCGTGCTCCCAACGGTCGGTGTATCGCGTCCATGATCTCACCTTCTGTCACCATCTCACAGCGACAGATGATATTTCCGTATGCCGGATTATGCCGGATCTGCTCATTACGTTCTTCCAGTGTCATTTTTTGAAAATCTTTCATTCCTTTTCTGGTAGAAATAAAATTATCTTTTTCCTGAAGGGCATATTTTTTTCTGAGAATCTCTGCAACCATTTCTCCGATCGCAGGAGCACTGGATAAACCAGGAGATTCAATACCGGCACAGTCTATGAAATCTTTTACTGCTTCTTCAATAATGAAATCATCTCCGTCAGAATGTGCACGAAGTCCGGCAAATGATGTGATCACCTGACGCGTTGGAATGTTCTTTACGCTTGCGGTAGATTTTGTAAGTACCTCATCCAGCCCTTCTCTTGTAGTATTGATCCCTTCTTTATTTTCGATATCGGTTGCGGTTGGTCCAATCAGGAGATTACCGTGCACGGTAGGAGTGACCAGGACACCTTTACCAAATTTTCCTGGAAGAGCAAAGATCGTATGGTCGACATGCGTTCCGGCAGTTTTATCGAGCAGGCAATACTCACCCTTACGCGGAGTAATGTGAATTTTCTTTTCACTGACCATGTTGTGAAAATAATCGGCATAAATACCAGCGGCATTGATAATACATTTTGCTTCAAAAATTCCACTGGAAGTTACAAGCTGCCATGTCCCTGTATCATGTGGGAGATACATTTTTTCAATGTCTGTCTGCTCCGGAGATTCTGCCGCATCTGCAACCTGCTTCCGGAAAATCGTTTTTACTTCTGTATTGAAATGGAAAGTCACTCCATTTTCGCAGGCATTTTCTGCAAAAGCAATCGTCATGTGAAATGGACATACAATTCCACCCGTTGGAGCATACAGAGCCGCAACTACCTGATCTGTCACATTTGGTTCCATTTCCAGAACTTCTTCCCTGCTCAGGATACGAAGTTCTTTTACTCCGTTGGCAATTCCTTTCTCATAAAGTTTCTGCAAAGCCGGATACTGTTTTTCATCCAGGCAGAGAACCAGTGAACCGTTCCGCCGGAATGGAAAATCCAGTTCCTGTGCCAACTCCCCGATAAGCTGATTACCTCGTACATTCATTTTCGCTTTGAGTGTTCCTGGTTCCGCATCATAACCTGCATGAACGATTGCGCTGTTTGCTTTAGATGTACCGCAGCAGACATCTTCTTCTCTTTCCAGTACTCCGATCTTCAACTGATAACGAGACAGTTCCCGTGCAACTGCTGTGCCGGTAACTCCTGCTCCAATAATGAGTACATCATATTTTTCCATCGTAATTCCTCCTATAATTTTTCTATTTTTACAACATGGAAACATTGAGAGTAAGTCCTCATAGCATAAGAAAAAGCCCGACAAATAAACCCATCTGCAATGGATTTACTGTCAGGCTCTCTTTTCTCTTGCCTCTTTATGAAATTGACTGATTCTATTATAGTCTATCTGATGTATAAATTACAACTTTTACAGACAAATTGTCTAATTTTCTTCGTCTTTCGCCCATCCATAGGCATATTTGACTGCTTTTTCCCATCCACGGATACGTTTTCCTCTCTCTTCGGCTGTGATTTCCGGATGAAAGGTATGGTCAATTGCCCAGTTTTTAAGTACTTCTTCTTTGCTGGTCCAGTATTTGACTGCAAGACCGGCAAGATATGCAGCACCCATAGCGGTCGTTTCCACGCATCTGGGACGATTGACCGGTGCATTGATAATATCTGCCTGTGTCTGCATCAGAAAATCATTGGCACTGGCACCGCCATCAACCTTGAGCGCTGCAAGCTGGATTCCGGAATCCGCTTTCATAGACTGCAGTACATCATTTACCTGATAAGCCAGAGATTCCAGTGTTGCACGAATGATATGATATTTATTCACTCCACGGGTAATTCCCACGATTGTACCACGTGCATACTGATCCCAGTGTGGTGCACCAAGACCTGTAAAAGCAGGAACCACATAACAGCCATTGGTGTCTTTGACCTTCTTCGCCATATATTCAGAATCTTCAGCAGAATCAATCAGACGCATCTCATCACGCAGCCACTGGATTGCAGCTCCTGCTACAAAAATCGACCCCTCCAATGCATAACTGACCTTGCCATCCAGTCCCCAGGCAATCGTTGTGACCAGACCATTCTCAGAGAAAACCGGTTTTTCACCAGTATTCATCAGAAGAAAACAGCCTGTGCCATATGTATTCTTGGCTTCGCCCGGCTGGAAACAGGTCTGTCCAAAAAGAGCCGACTGCTGGTCTCCGGCCGCTCCTGCAATTGGAATCGGTCCACCCAGGAAAGACGGATCTGCTGTTCCGTAAACACAACTTGATGGTTTAGGTGTCGGAAGCATGCATTTCGGAATGTTAAGTTCCTCAAGGATTTCATCATCCCATTGAAGCGTATTGATATTGAACAGCATCGTTCTGGATGCATTAGAATAATCCGTAATATGTACAGCACCTTTGGTCAGCTTCCAGATCAACCATGTTTCGACTGTTCCAAAAAGAAGATCTCCCCGCTCTGCTTTTTCCCTGGCTCCCGGCACGTTATCCAGAATCCATTTGACTTTAGTCGCAGAAAAATATGCATCGATCACCAGACCAGTCTTCATACGAAATTTATCAGTCAGACCTTTCGCCTTAAGCGAGTCACAGTACTCAGATGTGCGTCGACACTGCCATACAATCGCATGGTAAATAGGATCTCCGGTATGTTTGTCCCAGACAATAGCGGTTTCTCGCTGGTTAGTAATACCAATGGCAGCAATATCGTGTGCTTCTGCTCCGATCATATTCATCGCCTCAACCGCCACACCGAGCATACTTGCCCAGATTTCATCTGCATCATGCTCTACCCATCCAGGTTTTGGAAAATACTGATGAAATTCACGCTGTGCTACGCTGCACATTTCACCCTTTTCATTAAATAAAATACAACGGTTACTGGTTGTCCCCGCATCCAGTGCCATAACATATTTATTCATGTAAAAACCTCCCATTTTTAAAAGATCTTCGATTTCTCATAATATCTTTCTATATAATCTGATAAAATTCCAAATGTGTGAAGTTATAAATCCCACACACTATGATTAGTGGAGGATACTGCAGTTGCTCCAGCGGCAAGTGCTCCCATCACGGATTCTTTATCTGTGATCAGTCCTCCGGCAATCACAGGCACTTTGATTTCAGAACAAAGTTTGTGAATGACTTTGGGCATGGCTCCCGGAAGAACTTCAATGAAATCCGGATGAACACTATGCTGTTGTGTAAGGATGTTTTCATAAGCCATGGAATCCAGAAGAAAATAACGAAGTACTGTATACATGGAAAGCTCTCTGGCTTTTCGAATCAGTGCCGGCTTAGTCGTAATGATTCCATCTGCTTCTGTATTGTTCTTTAAAAATTCAACGGCAACTTCCCTCGGACTTAATCCTCCAATCAGATCAACATGTACCATAGCAATCTTCTCTGCACGTTTGACTTCTTTTACAATATCAGCTACAGAACAGATATCCCCGAACAAGATGAATATGACCCGTATATCGGGAATCTTACAACACTGTTCCAGATCCTCCATATTTTTTACTGCTGCTATGATCGGATTTTCTTCCACTGCATCCCAAAACATACGCTCCATCTCGTTTTTCTCCCCGTCGCCTGTGCAAAAAAATGAGCACAAGTAAAACAGCGGTCCGCTGCTTTAAATATGCTCTCTTATCTCGGCATGATCTATTTTTTATTTATATAAAACATAGCATAAATTACAATAAATTACAATAAAAAAGAGGTTAAATCTTTTTCAAATTTGAAGGTAAATATATAATTTAATTATACTATCTATAGGAATATAACTTTATACCTTACTATAGCCTTCAAATAAATATGTGATTTTTTAGCATGGCCTGGTGGGGAGTTCGAGGGGAGAACGGCCTTCGCAACTTCGAGTGCTCTCCCCTCGCAGGGTTTTATCATTTTTCAAATATGTAAGGTTCTTAAGGAAATCCCTTAAATTACCCAGAAGTTATCCGTGCACACGACTTTTCTGTAAGTCTCAAAACGCAGCCATTTGTTGTGTAATTCTGATCGTCTTTCCGGCGTAATATCTGCTGCTTCTTCCAGGAATTTTGCAAGATCTGCTCTGCTCTTTACAAGAAGTTCCATTCCTCTTTCATCTACAACCGGAAGTCCCATGTAGCGATAGTCCTCAATACGCTGAATATCTTCTACCTGGCCATCACGAATCAGCACTGCTGCCCCATCATCAACAGAAAGAATATCAAAATATTCCGGATATTTAAAACTGTCTCCGACAACCGGTACTTCATCGCCGACATGATAGGTCTTTTTATCGGAACCAGCCTTGGACATCATCGCATTTTCAAGATTGAAGTAGAATTCTTCAAATACATATCCTCCGACTTTGATATCATCTTTCTGGAAATACGGCTTCTCTCCATCGTTTTCTACAGTTTCAAGTACACCGCAGGCAGATGTCATATGGCTTACACGGTCAATCAGGATCATCTCGCCAAGAGTCTTGTGTTTTTTGAACTCATCAAGAACGATCTTTTCCGCCAGCTCGATCTCGCACAGTGCAATCTCATTTTTCGCGATATAATCTGCGGAGATGTGTTCTCCGGTGTTAACATCAATTTTATATTTAATGCTGCGGATAAGTCCGGGAATTCTCTTTGTCCCCAGTTTAACCAGATACTCTTTTCCAAGAGTCAGTCTGCTGTCATCCATCCAGAGCAGTGTTGCGGTAAAACTCTTCGCTACAGAAAGCTGTGCCTGATCGGTAAGGACGCAGCCTCGACTGACATCTACTTCTCTGTCAAGCTGAATGGTCACTGCCTGTCCTGTCACAGCTTCTTCTACGGAAGTGCTTCCGTTCAGAAGAGATTTGACGGTTGCAGTCTCGTTGCTTGGAAGTGTGGTGATCGTCTGTCCAACTTTAATCTTGCCACTTTCAATCTGTCCCTGAAATCCACGAAATTCATGATTCGGACGGCAGACTCTCTGTACCGGCATATAGAATCCTGTTTCGCTCTCTGTCTCTGTTACATCGACTGTTTCCAGATGATCCAGAAGTGTTTTTCCGGTATACCATGGTGTATTTTCTGATTTGACTGTTACATTGTCGCCTTCCGTCGCACTGACCGGAATAATTACAACATCCTGTAATCCAAGGCTTTCAGAAAGTTCGTTGATATCTTTTACGATCTCATTGAATCTATCTTCACTGTAACCTACAAGGTCCATTTTATTAACTGCAAATACAAAGTGATGAATTCCCATCAGGGCACAGATGCGACTGTGGCGTCTTGTCTGTACCAGAACACCCTGTTTTGCATCGACAAGAATAATCGCAAGTTGTGCAAAAGAAGCTCCAACTGCCATGTTTCTTGTATATTCTTCATGTCCCGGGGTATCTGCAACAATGAAGCTTCTCTTATCTGTCGTGAAATAGCGATAAGCAACATCAATAGTAATACCCTGTTCTCTCTCTGCCATCAGACCATCCAGAAGAAGTGAATAGTCGATCGCGCCGCCTCTGGATCCTACCTTACTGTCAAGGATCAGAGCTTTTTCCTGATCTGCATAAAGCAGCTTGGAATCATAAAGTATATGTCCGATCAGTGTGGATTTTCCATCGTCCACACTTCCGCAGGTAATAAATTTCAGTAAACCGCTCATCTAGAAGTACCCCTCTCTCTTTCTCTTTTCCATGCTGGCTGTACCACCGTCAGAATCAATGATTCGACTGGTTCTCTCAGATTCTACCGAACTTAAAGTTTCTTCAATGATTGCATCCAGGGTGTCTGCTTCTGAAAGAATACCACCAGTCAGCGGATAGCAGCCCAGTGTACGGAAACGGACTTTTTTCATTTCCGGTTTCTCACCAGGTTTCAGACGCATACGTTCATCATCTACCATGATAATATTTCCGTCACGATAAACTACCGGGCGCTCTTTTGCAAAGTAAAGAGGCACGATCGGAATATTTTCTCTTTTTATGTACTGCCAGATATCTTTCTCTGTCCAGTTGGAAATAGGGAAGACACGGATGCTCTCACCTTTATTGATTTCTGTGTTATAAAGTTTCCACATCTCAGGTCTCTGGTTCTTTGGATCCCAGGCATGGTTTTCATTACGGAAAGAAAAGATTCGTTCTTTTGCACGGCTCTTTTCCTCATCACGACGACCGCCTCCAAATGCTGCTGTGAAACCATACTTGTTGAGTGCCTGTTTCAGAGCCTGTGTCTTCATGATATCTGTATAAGCAGATCCATTGTCAAAAGGATTGATTCCCTGCTTTACCCCGTCTTCGTTGATATATTCCAGCATTTCAATTCCAAGATCTTTGGCTGTCTTATCCCTGAATTTGATCATTTCCTGAAATTTCCAGGTTGTGTTTACATGTAAAAACGGGAAAGGTGGTTTTTCCGGATAAAAAGCTTTCAGTGCAAGATGAAGCATCACTGAGCTGTCTTTTCCGATGGAATAAAGCATAACAGGTTTTTCGCATTCTGCTGCCACTTCCCGGATAATATATATTGCTTCTGCTTCCAGTTCATCTAAATGTGATAATCCGCTCATATTTTTTCTCCTGTACTAATATTTATTGGAATTTCGCCGGTCAACGCTGATGACCAGTTCACTGCCGTCAGATCTGGTGATGTTCCAGTTGAGGAGATCACCTTTCTGGGTGACGTTCATGGTTCCTCCCATGCCGCCGATGTCTGCGCCAAGATAAAATTCAATGGCACCTGTCTTACATTCCTTCACGCAGGAAACGCAGCCCCAGCAGTTCTTTGGATATTTCATGACTGCTTTTTTATCTTTGATCTGGATCAGGGTACCAGGACATACTTCCTGACATTTACCGCAGCCGACGCATCGGTCTTCACGAATTCGTATGCTCATAAGTATCCCCCTTTACCAGATCCCTGAACAGAATGTGGATCTTTCCGTCTTCCATTCTGGAATTTACATATTTTTCAAAATTCTGGTCTGTTTCCGGATGATCGAGATTCTCATTGAAAGAATGCCATCTGGTTTCTTTTCTGTTCTTAAGATGCTCGATCAGCACCTGACAGACGAGAAGTCTTTCTTTTAATTCGTATGCAAAAAGAAGTTCATGCATATCTTCTGCACCGACCTGATCTGCAAGCTCGCTTAATCTTGTGATTTTTTCTTCTGCAAGATTTAGCTGTTTCTCATTGAACTGATAGTTGCTGGCGATTCCACCTGCATATTCATCCATGACTTTCTGCATGGCTTCTTCCAGTTCGTCGATGGTGAACAGACCGTTTTCTCCATTGCGGATCTTTTCGTAGTCGGCAAGGATCGTCTGTGCCTGTTTTTCGATTTCGGATGTTTCTTCACTGTGATCGTCTTTTAACTGTTCAATGATCGCAAGAGAGGCGATCTTGCCCTCTGCCAGAGCACCGGTCACATATTTCTGAGGACATCCACCTGCCACATCTCCGGCTGCATAAAGTCCGTGAATCGTAGTTTCTCTTCGGGTATCTACCCAGAAGCCGCTGGCTGTATGACCGCCTACGATGTATGGCTCAGTTCCCTGGATCTCTACATCCTGTTCACTCGGCATCCTGCCGCTCTCGATCCATTTGAGGGTCTGGCTCGGTGCCATGTTCAGGTATGCTTTGAGAAGATCCTGATCCTGCTCGGATGTGATACCGGAGGTCTTAAGATAACAAGGACCATGTCCAAGCTGATTTTCTTTGACAGTTCCATATACACGCTGACTGGTAGTCAGACCGTATATGTGCTCATAGACTTCGCCTTTGGAGTTGACCTGTTTTGCCTGCACGCCCTGTGCGATGGTTCCAGTCGGAGCGATCGTATCTTTGCAGCGGAGTGCGATAAAACGCATCTCAAAGGTTGTCATTTCTGCACCGGAACGGATTCCCATTGCGTATCCGGCTCCTGTGTTGAATGGCGGATACCACATTTTATGTCTGGAAAATCCCGGGTTGTTTGGTTTGTAAAGACCGGCTGCTCCGCCTGTTGCGATCAGGACTGCTTTTGCATGGATCACATAGGCTGTTTCTTCCATGATGGAAAAACCGACAGCTCCGTAAACTTTTCCGTTTTCTGTAAGGAGGTCTGTGATGTTTACGTAATTGAGGACATCTACATTTTCGCTTTTGTATACGGCATCTGCGAGAAGTGGTTTGAAGTTTTCGCCATTGATCTTAATGTTACGATTTCCTCTTGCCACGTAGTCTCCGTTTTCATCCTTGAGGATCACGAGACCAAGTTTTTCCATATCTGCCGTTACTTCGTTGAATTCTTCTGCGGCTGTCAGAAGGAGGTCGTTTCTGACGATTCCTGCCGCATCTTTGGTTGCGTAATCTACGTAGTCCTGTGGCTTGCGGCCTTTGACAATATAGGCGTTGATCGCATTGACACCTGCTGCAAGGCAGCCGCTTCGTTTGATGTTTGCTTTTTCTGCAACGAGTACGGAAGCGTCAGAATTTCTGCTGATGGTGAGTGCGGCATAACAGCCTGCGGTGCCGCCGCCTACGATCAGGACATCTGTATGTAAGTGTTTTACCTGTAAGGGTCTGCTCATGGTTCTTTCTTCCTGACTTTATTCTGTGATCTCGATCTCGTGGATCGTGACATTTTTTTCTTTATCGATTCCGAATGCTTTGAGTACCGGATTTCCTTCTTCCATAAGGGAAAGGATAAGGTATTCGATGGTCGGGTCAAATGCCAGGCGTTTGTCTTCTTCGGATGGGCGGGATGGAGATTCCGGATGAGAATGGAAGTTTCCGATGATCTTGTATCCGTTTGCTCTGGCATCTTTGAGTGCTGCAAGCTGTTCTTTGGGATCCATAGAGAAGTGTTCTCTGCTGGCGTCTACGTTTGTGAGGAGGTAGACTTTGGTGACGGTGATCTCCTCACCCTCTTTTGTTCCTGCAAGAAGGCCGCAGGATTCATTTGGGAGGCCGGCGGTGCAATGGGCCAGGATGGTGTTGTAGTCTGATTTCTTTATATATAATTTCATAATAATAGTTCCTCTAATAACTGCGTGTACACGATATATTTTTTCACATATGCATGTCGCATTCTACCTGTTCGTAATCAATTAATTTTGTAATTGTCGGGTGATCACCGCATACCGGGCAGTCGTGGTTTTTCGGGAGTTTGATGGTGCGGAAGGTCATGGTCAGGGCATCGTAGGTGAGGAGTCTTCCTGTAAGGAGGTCGCCTTTGCCGATGATGTATTTGACTGCTTCCATTGCCTGGAGGCTTCCGATGACGCCGCCCATGGCTCCGATGACACCTGCCTGTTTACAGGTCGGGACTGCGTCCTTCGGCGGCGGATCTTTGAAGACGCATCTGTAGCATGGTCCTTCTCCTGGAACGTAGGTCATGAGTTGGCCTTTGAAGCGGATGATCCCTGCGTGGGAGAATGGTTTTCCTGCCATGACGCATGCATCATTAATCAGGAATTTTGCCGGGAAGTTGTCGGTTCCGTCGATGATGAAATCATAATCTTTGATGATATCCATGATGTTCTCGGATGTGATGAATTTGCGGTATGTGTTGACTTTGACATCTGGATTGATCGCCTGCATGGTTTCTTTGGCGGATTTTACTTTGGCTTTGCCAAGATCAGCTGTTGTGTGGATGACCTGTCTCTGAAGGTTTGAGAGGTCTACTTCATCGGCATCTGCGATTCCGATAGTTCCTACACCGGCTGCTGCAAGGTACATGGCTGCCGGTGCTCCAAGCCCGCCCGCACCAATGATCAGTACGCTGGAGTTCAGGAGCTTTTTCTGTCCCTTTGCACCAACCTCTTTGAGGATGATGTGACGGGAATAACGCTCTAACTGTTCGTTTGTAAATGCCATTATCTTGCTCCTCCTCCCATGAAGTACAGGAATTCGATTTCATCGCCATCTTTAACTTCTGTTGTCTCGAAAGCTCCGCTTTCTACGAATTCGTCATTGATGGTTACGGTTACGTACTGTGGTGTTTCTACGTCTTCTTTTTCAATTAACTCTTTTACGGTAAGTCCTTCTGGGTATTCTTTTTTTTCTCCTGCTACTTTGATAAACATAATGTGTAATTCTCCTTTTTTGGTTCTCTTACGGGTATTGGTAAAATTCTTAACTTTATTAGATATAATCTTCAAATAATGCTTCGATTTCTTCTGGTTCTCTGAGTCCGACTACTTTGCCTTTCTGTTCACCGTTTACAAAACAGATGACGGTCGGTGCGGACAAGACTTTGTATTCTTCAGCCAGTGCTTTGTCATAATTTACATTGACTTTGTAGATGTAAAGGGCATCTTCGTTTTCGTCCTCAAGATCTCCAAGGATGCCTGCCATTTGTTTGCATGGGATGCAGGTGTCGGAGTAGAAATCTACGAGAACCGGCTTGTCTGCCTTTAATACTTTTTCTTCGAAGTTTTCTGCGTTGATTCTGAGTGCCATATCATTCATCCTCAACTTTCCTGACGATCAGAGTGAAGGTGTCATCTCCGTTATCTTCAAGTTTCAGGATCTGATGTCCTTCTTCTTTGATGCTTCTCGGTACGTTCTGTACCGGTTCTCCGTTGTTCATGCGAACAGCAAGAATCTGTCCGTCATCAAGTTCTTCCAGTGCCACTTTTGCCTTGACAAAGGTCACCGGGCACACAACATCTGTAATATCTACGGTATCATCAATTTTATAATCAGCCATCGTAAGCTCCTTTCAGTACTTCGTACAGTTTATCTTCTCCAACTCGGTCAATGGTGAATTTGAAACGTTCTCCCGGGTTTGCATGGTCTGCAAAGAACTGGATTGCTGCATCTGTCACACGGAAAAGCTGTTCTTCGGAAGTGATCAGCGGCAGGAATTCCTGTCCCTTGCTGATATGGTTTCCAAAAGTACCTCCAAATGATACAAGGAATGCTTCGTTTACATCCCATGCATCCACCGGACAGGATTTTGCACAGCGTCCACAGTAGTTGCATTTGTCAGCATCGATCACAAGTTTGTCATCCTGGAAAGAAATCGCTTCCTCGCGGCAGGCTTTTTCACAGACACCACAGTGGATACAGGAATCTTCCTTCCAGGCAATCTGTGCAGCTCCTTTGATTCCCACATCGTTTTCTTCGGCTTTGAGACAGTTGTTCTGACATCCTGTTACACCGAATTTAAATTTATGAGGAAGTTCCCTTCCGAAATATCTCTCATTTAACTTAACTGCGATATCATAGCTGTCGATATTTCCGCTTGGACAGACTGCATTTCCCTGACAGGCTGTTACGGTTCGTACTCTCGGTCCGCAGACACCCGGTTTACATCCACCCTTTGCAAGATCTGCCGTTACATCTTCAATGTCGTTTAACTTGATGAACGGGATCTCAACTCCCTGTCTGGAAGTGAGATGTACATATCCGTCACCAAATTTCTCAGCAACTTCTGCGATCTTCTTGAGATTTTCTGATGTCAGTGTTCCACCGACACAGGCAAGACGCAGGGAAAAGTTATTTTTCTGTTTCTGGCGCATGAAACCGCCTTTTTTTAAGGTTGCGTAATCAACTTTTGCCATTTTCCTTCTCTCCTTTTATGACTCTTCTGAAATCTTCTTTTAAGTCTTCAATATCTTCAATTCCCACACTGATCCTTATCATATCGTCGTATACTCCTGAAAGTTCTTTTTCTTCTGGAGAAAGATGTGCGGCGATCGTGCTTGACGGATGGATCACCAGTGTCTTGGTGTCCCCGATATTGGATACCAGCCATGGAATCTTCAATTCATTCAATATCTGAAATGCTCTTTCTTTACTTCCTGTTCTTAAAGTAATGATTGCTCCGAACCCACCATGGAACTGTTTTGCTGCAATCTCATGATATGGATGTTCCTTAAGCCCCGGATAGGAAACAATGAGTTCCTCTCCTAAGTCCTGAAGGAATTCCGCCAGCTCCATGGCGTTACTACAGTGACGTTGCATTCGAAGTCCCAGAGTTTCAAGTCCCAGATTATTAAGGAAAGCATTCTGCGGTGCCATACAGGCTCCCATACTTCTGAAAAGTCCGTTTCGCAATTTCGCAAGATAGGCAAGCGGTCCGAACTTCCTGAATTCTGCCATTGCCGGATATTTCTCCGGATCCCATTTGAACCTGCCTCCGCTCACCAGAACTCCACTGATCGCATCGCTGCTTCCATTTATGTATTTGGATGAGGAATGAATTACCACATCTGCGCCAAGTTTCAATGGATTGATCAGATACGGAGTTGCAACGGTATTATCAACCAGGAACGGAAGACCATGCTTATGTGCGATTTCCGCAACTTCCTCGATATCTGTGACATCCAGTTTCGGATTGCCGATCGTCTCTGCAAAAACGGCTCTGGTTTCCGGCAGGATTGCTTTTTCAAAAGCATCCGGGGTATTCTCCTGTACATAGGTTGTCGTGATTCCGTATGCCTTAAGCTCATCCAGAAGCTCTACCGTCCCACCGTAAAGTCCTGCTGCTGCCACAACGTGATCCCCGTTTTGAAGAATGTTCATCAGTGCCATGGTCAGTGCCGCCATTCCGGAGGAACACGCCACACTTCCGACTCCGCTTTCCAGTTTCGTCATCCGCCTCTCGAAAGATTCAATCGTCGGATTGTTGATTCTCGTGTAGGAGTAGCCCGCACATTTGTTTGCGAAGATCTTCTCCAGTTCCTCTGCTGTATCATGACGGAATGCACTGGACTGGTAGATCGGAACCTGTGTTGCGCCGTGAGGATTGCTGTCCTCGCTTCCATGAAGCAAAGTTGTATTAAAACCGTATTCTTTCATTCCTGTGCTCCTTTGTTTTCCTTTGCTGTTTTGATGGTATTACTATATACCTATAAACATACCATGTCAATAGGTATGATATGTTTTTTCCAGTTTTTTTCCACTTTTATATGTTCGGGTAACACAAATGCAGAAAAATCCGTATAAAAAAAGAGCATATACTATCATCATAACAGTCATGCTCTTTGCAATCTGTCTGTTGAACTATTCAGATCACATAATCTCCCATATCTGTATTCTGTTCAAGAAGATCTTCCAGGGTGATTCCATCAAAATATTCATTGATCAGTTTGTAAAATCCCTCCCACATCTGCAATGTTTTGCAAGATGCAGCACGTTCACACTGATTCGGATGATCATCCAGACATGCTACCGGCGCCAGAGATCCTTCTGTAATTCTCAGAATACTTCCAATCGTATATTCTGCCGGAGTTTTAACCAGACGATAACCGCCACCTTTGCCACGCAATGCTTTGACAAATTTCTGTTTACTCAGAACAGATACGATAGACTCCAGATATTTTTCGGAAATTTCCTGTCTCTTGGCGATATCCATCAACGGAATATATTCTCCATTATTATGTTCTGCAAGATCCAGCATAACGCGGATCGCATAACGTCCTCTTGTTGATATTTTCATGCAAATTCCTCCATATACCTATTATACCACAAGGTTATAGGGAAAACAAGTGATATCCGTCAGATTACGAGATAATCTTCCCTTGCAGAACTGTTTTCAAGCGCATAGACCTTGTTTTCTTTTATTACAAATAGCCGCTGCACAAAAACATCCACTCTTTCTCCGGAACAAACCATTGCTTCATCCAGCCCTCTTCTCGCAGACAGCATAACTTCTCCAATTTTCAACTGAAGCTCAAAATAACTGCCACGAAAAGCCACTCGTTCTACCTCTGCCTCAGATGCAGAACTTTTGTATTTCTGTACCTCATTCTTTTTGGTCACTTTGACAAATTCCGGACGGACGATTGCATATTCCGCTCCCGGGATATCTTCAAAATATCGAAACACATGGTAGTCTTTTACAGTTGCTGCCTGCCCGAAAAAAGAAGCACTGAAAGCTGTTTCCGGACTCTGGTACACTTCAACCGGACTTCCCTTTTGTTCAATATGTCCTTGATTAGTAATGATAATCTCATCCGCCACCTCGATTGCCTCATCCTGATCGTGTGTAACAAAAATACTCGTGATACCAAGTTTTTCAATCATATCTTTCAGCCAGGTACGGAGTTCCTGCTGGATTTTTGCATCAATTGCCGCAAATGGTTCGTCGAGAAGGAGAAGCTGCGGATTGGGAGCCAACGCCCGTGCAAAAGCTACTCTCTGGCGTTGACCACCGGAAAGCTGGCTCGGATATCTCTTTTCCAGTCCTTTCAGGCCAATCAACTCGATCAGTTCCATCACTCTGTTCCTGATATATTTTTTGTCTGCTTTCTGCACTTTCAGGCCAAATGCAATGTTGTCATATACTGTCATATAACGAAACAATGCATAACTCTGAAAAACAAAACCAATTCCGCGTTCACTTGCCGGAATATCGTTGACCACTTTTCCATCGATGATGATCTCACCGCTGTCCGGCTGTTCCAGCCCCGCGATCATACGCAGGATTGTTGTCTTTCCACTTCCACTCGGCCCCAGAAGTCCGATCAGCTTTCCTTTTTCGATTCCGAAGGAAACATGATCTGATGCCTTATAATCTCCAAAGGTTTTATTGATATCTTTTAATTCCACGTACATTATGCTTTCTCCTTTTTACCTTTATGCTCCATGATACTCCGGATGATCAGAAGAATCACTGCCATGAGCACAAGAATCGATGATACAGCGAACGCCGGTACATACTGAAATTCGTTAAATAAGATTTCCACATGCAGCGGCAGCGTATTCGTCAAACCTCTTAAATGCCCGGACAGCACTGAAACAGCGCCAAACTCTCCCATTGCCCTTGCTGTACACAAGACAATCCCATACAAAAGTGCCCATTTGATATGAGGAAACGTAATTTTTGAAAAAATTGTCCAACCATTCGCGCCCATCAGCGCTGCTGCCTCTTCTTCATCTGTTCCGATAGATTCCAGTACAGGAAGAAGTTCACGAAATACAAACGGAAATGTTACAAATATTGTTGCCAGAATGATTCCAGGTACTGCAAATACAATCTGAACGCCTGCCTTCTGCAAATATGGATAAAGAAAACTCTGTTTTCCAAACACCAGTAAATAAATCAGACCTGCAATGATCGGTGATACTGTTACAGGGACATCAATTAACGTGATCAGGAATTTCTTCCACTGAAATTGAAAGCGTGTCACTGCCCATGCCGCGCAGATTCCGAATATAGTATTACAGAGCACTGCAATCACCGTTGCCTTGAGTGTCAGCATCAGAGCAGAAATCGTATAAGAGTCTGTGACGGATTCTATATATATCTGCCAGCCTTTTTTCAATGCTTCTGTCACTACGACAAACAATGGCAGAACAAGCATCACAAAAAGAAACAGCACGCTGATTCCAATCAGAAAATATTTTACTATTTTGGATTCTGTCCGTTTTTCCATCAGACATCCCCCCCTCTCAGTCTTTTTGAATTACGTGCCTGCATCAGATTCATAAGAAACAGAATAGAAAACGATACAACCAGCATGACAAGTGCAATCGAAGTTGCACTTTTGTAATCAAATTCCTGTAACTGTGACATAATGATCAAAGGTGTAATCTCCGTCTCATAAGGACGGTTTCCGGCAATAAAGACAACGCTTCCGTATTCTCCAAGGCATCGTCCAAATGCCAGCCCTGTTCCCGTCAGAAGCGGCGGCAAAAGTTCCGGAAGAATCACCCTGCGAAAAATCAGTCCTGATTTTGCCCCCATTACCCTTGCTGCTTCTTCATAAGATCCGTCCAGCTTTTCCAGAACCGGCTGAACAGCTCTTGCCACAAAAGGAATCCCTACAAAAACCAACGCAAATGTAATTCCAAGTTTTGTATAGGCAATCTTGATTCCAAATTTCGCAAAAAAGCTTCCGATCAGTCCATGATCAGCCGTCAGCGAGGTAAGAGAAATACCCGCAACCGCAGTCGGTAATGCAAAAGGAAGTTCCAGCATACCATCCATGATACGTTTTCCCGGAAACTCATACCGCACCAGCACCCATGCCAGAATCAGTCCCATCACAGCATTGATCAATGACGCTCCAAGCGCGGTAACGAAGCTGACGTAAAAGCTGGACAGTACTCTTTTTGCAGTTATGATCTCAATAAATTCATTTAACTGAAGCTCTGACGAATATATAATAAGCGATGCAAGAGGAATCAAAACAATAATACTGAGCATGGTGATCGTCACTCCCATGGTCAGCCCAAATCCCGGTATCACTCGTTTACTGTTTTTCTTCATAATTTTCTCTCCTCGTATGCTAGTTGCTGTAGATTCTGTCAAAAACACCACCCGATGCAAAATGCTTCTGTTGTACCTCCTGCCAGCCACCAAAATCATCAATTGTTTTTAATTCCATCGTAAGATCGAATACATTCCCGTATTCTTTCAGGATTTTCTGGCTGACCGGGCGATAATAATTTTCTGCCGCGATTCTCTGTGCATCATCAGAATACAGATAATTCAAATATTCTCTGGAAATATCTTCTGTGCCACGACTTTCTGCAACTTCATCCACTACTGCAACAGAAGGCTGAGCCAGAATACTGATGCTCGGATCTATAATCTCAAAGTTTTCCGGTGCATCCTGTACAGAAAGAAAAGCTTCATTTTCCCAGGCAATCAGAACATCTCCCTGCCCATTTTCCACAAATGAAGTAGTTGCGCTTCTCGCACCAGAATCTAACACCAGAACATTCTGGTATAATTTCTTTATAAATTCCTCCATCTGTGTCTCCTGATTATCATAAGTCTTCTGTGCATAGGCCCAGGCTGCAAGATAGTTCCATCTGGCTCCTCCAGAAGTCTTAGGGTTTGGTGTGATCACATCGACATCATCACGAATCAGATCATCCCAGTCCTGAATGTTTTTCGGATTTCCCTTCCTCACCAGAAATACGATCGTAGAAGTATAAGGTGCACTGTCATCAGGGAATTCTTCTTTCCATCCGTCATAAATCATTCCTTCACTTTCGATAGCGTCAATATCATATTCCAGTGCAAGCGTCACAACATCAGCCTGCAGACCATTGATAACTTCAAGCGCCTGTTTTCCGGATCCCCCGTGAGACTGAATCACC
Organism: Blautia sp. MSJ-19; assembly: GCF_018918125.1. Taxonomy (GTDB): domain Bacteria; phylum Bacillota; class Clostridia; order Lachnospirales; family Lachnospiraceae; genus Blautia_A. Next base: position 8,244 of record NZ_JAHLQA010000047.1, on the reverse strand, counting down.
TCGACATCCTGTCCGGTTTTTTCTTTCCAGTGTTCTTTAAAAATCTTGTTATAAGATTCATATAATTCTCTTGTCGGATCATAGGAAACATTGATAATATGTAAGCCGGAGCCTGCTCCGGCATCATAAGAACAGACACCTGTAAATGCAGCAATGCCAAGGATTGATGCAAGACAAAACTTTGCAAATTTCTTTTTATTCATTTATGCCACTCCCTGTCGGTAATTCTTCGCAAACATAGGTAATACGTATGTTTTACGTTAAAGGCATTATATACCAATAAACATACTTTTTAAATATGTTTATAAGAAAACGTTTTCAGCGGAAATTAAAAAAGCAGCTGTTATCTTTAAGACAACAACTGCTGAATATTTACATATTTCATTTTATATCATCATAGGTATCGAGGAAATTATGTCTTACACCATCCTGCTTATATCCAATAACTGTATTCAGATTAACATTCTCAACACTTCGGAAAATATTATACTCGATCACCGGGTCTTTTTTGGCAAGCTCATGGATCAGTTCCTTAATTTCCGCACGTTTAGAACCTTTTTCAGTACCTCCGCAGGAGGCGCAATGTTCTGTAAACCGACACGCGCACTGAATAAAATGAAGATCATTATAATTTGCCCAGTGGATGATATCTGCCTCGCGGATCAGATACAGCGGACGAATAAGCTCCATTCCTTCAAAGTTTGTACTGTGCAGCTTCGGCATCATGGTCTGCACCTGTGCTCCATAGAGCATTCCCATCAAAATTGTCTCAATGACATCGTCATAGTGATGACCAAGTGCGATCTTATTGCAGCCCAGTTCTTTGGCTTTGCTGTACAGATATCCCCTTCTCATACGTGCACAAAGATAACAAGGTGACTGTTCTTCTGATGCTACAATGTTAAAAATATCAGATTCAAAGACCGTAATTGGAACATTCAAGATCTTCGCATTATCCTTAATCGTCTGATAGTTGATTTCATTATATCCCGGATTCATTACCAGAAAAACAACTTCAAAATTTTTCTTTCCATGACGGGAAAGTTCCTGAAACAGTTTTGCCATCAACATGGAATCTTTGCCGCCTGAAATACAGACAGCAATCTTATCACCATCCTGTACCAGTTCATACTCACGAATCGCCTTGGTAAATCTTCTCCAGATCGGTTTGCGGAACTTCTTGATGATACTGCGCTCGATGTCCTTCGTGCGCTGTTCTGCTTCATCGTGATCAGCCATCAGTTTGTTGAGTTTAATCTTGAGCCATGCACGATATCCGTTTTTGATACTGTAGATCTCATAACCCTGCTCTGTCAGTTCTTCCGCAATTTCCTCACTTTTCTGTCCTGTATAGCAGAGCAGATAGACTGGACAGTCTTTTCGAATCTCATTCTTATGCTCTTCAAATTCTTCCCAGTAAATGTTAATTGCTCCCGGGTAAGTTTCTTTTTCAAAATCTGCTTTATCACGAATATCTATGATCAGCTTTTCTCTTGTATCCTCTTGTAATTCTTCAATGGTTCTAATACACATATCAATCTTCCTTAATATTTTCTTAAATGCAGTAATCACTCCAGAAGCTTTCGGAAACATGAGAACAACTGTTCCTTATAAGCAGTTTCCCCTCCAGTTCCATCCGCACCACGCCATTATGTCCGCCTTTCATCCTGTCGAGAAGCAGATATAATGCAAACCTCCCCATCTCCTGCTTGGGCAGAGCAACTGTCGTCAGCATTGGCTTGGTAAACTGTGCATCTTCTATGTCATCACTGGCAATGATCGACGGGATAAAATACAGATTTCTGCATCTTCGCAGATATTTCAGCATTCCCACAGCAGTAATATCATTGGCGCAGTAGATCCCAGTCGGGCATTCCTGAGCACGCAGAAGTTTTTTCATCGCTTCAAAACCTTCTCGTTCCGTCTGATCTGTCTCTACTACATACTCCGGCACCAGATCCAGATTATGTTTTTTCAGAGTCTCAAGATAACCATTATACCGTTCCTCGTTTCTGCAGCTGCCTACATACCCTATATTCCTGTGTCCAAGCGAAATCAAATGCTCTACTGCCATCCCGGCAATCTTTTTTCCGTCGCACAGAACTTCATCCACTTCATAATTTGTGGAATTCCGGTTCACCGATACCACACTGCGATACTTTTGATTAAGTTTTCTGAGTGCCTCCGGATTACATTTGCCGATAATGATGAGCCCGTCTTTTTTTCCTTCTGTCTCAGTATACATGTGCTGAATGATCTGGTCAAGATTTTCCCTTCTGCATTTTCGATCATCCGAAAAAAGAGGCATGTACCAGACTTTTGAAAGAATGCAGTTATGTTCATGGATCTCACTTTCCACAATTCTCAGAAGCTCTGTAAAAAAAGGATCCGTTCTGGATTCGTCCGTTCTGGTCATCAAAACATTCACATACCAGATTCGGCTTTCTTTTGCCTGCGTACCTTTTTTCAGATTCCGTGCGGCTTCATTTGGAACATAATCCATTTCCATTGCAATAGACCATACTTTTTCCCGTAGTCCCGGCACAGAACATTTATAATCCGGACGATTCAGGATTCGGGAAACTGTTGATATTGATACCCCTGCTTTTTCTGCGATCTTTTTAATTGACATATGTAGCTCCTCTCTGTTTTGCCGTGAATTTTATGTAACAGGAACATGAACATATATAATTTCTCAATACATAAAACGAGGGTCAGGACAACTTACGTCTCTAACCCCCGTCTTTTATTTAGATATAGTACATTTCCTGTTTTTCACAATGATCGGTATAATAGCCGCTCATCTGTGCCAAAGTCAGGTTTGAAAGAATCTGATCGAGTTCCTGATTGACGGAATCCACCACCAGTTTCTGAATCGTATCGGAGATTCCTTTATAACTGTTTTCCGCCACAACATCCTCATCTTCGAGATGATAGCTCCCTTCGAGAGCTTCCACCACAGATGCAACAGTGATCTCGTCAGCAGCCTTCGCCAGATTATATCCTCCCTGGGAGCCTTTGACACTCTTTACAATGCCTGTTCTTCGAAACGAGGCAAATATGTGTTCCAGAAACTGCAGAGAAATATCATTTCTCTCAGCAATGGTTTTCAGGGCTACCGGTGTGGTGGACGGCTGCGCAGCCAGATCCACCAACGCAGTGAGACCATATCTGGTTTTTTTGCAAAATTTCAATTACTGGATTGCTTTAAAAGCTTCGTCCAGATCCTGAATGATATCATCAATATTTTCCGTTCCGATAGAGAGACGGATAGTATTCGGTTTGATACCCTGATCCAGAAGCTCTTCTTCTGTGCACTGGCTGTGGGTGGTGGTTGCCGGATGAATAACCAGTGATTTAACGTCTGCTACGTTTGCAAGCAGAGAGAACAGTTCCAGGTTGTCGATAAAGTCTTTTGCTTTCTGTGCATCTCCCTTGATCTCGAATGTGAAGATAGATCCACCGCCATTCGGGAAGTATTTTGCATACAGAGCTTTCTGGCTCTCATCGTCTGTTACAGACGGATGATGTACTTTTTCTACCATCGGATGATTGTTCAGGTACTGAACAACTTTGAGTGCATTCTCTACATGACGCTCTACACGAAGAGACAATGTCTCAAGACCCTGAAGGAAAATGAAAGAACTTACCGGAGAAATTGTTGCACCTGTATCACGAAGAAGGATAGCACGAATCTTTGTAACGAATGCAGCCGGTCCGCATGCTTTTGTGAAGCTGATTCCATGATAGCTCGGGTTTGGTTCGGTCAGGGACGGGAATTTACCGGAAGCTTCCCAGTCAAATTTACCGCCTTCAACGATGACACCACCGATTGTGGTTCCATGACCACCGATGAATTTTGTTGCAGAATGAACAACGATATCTGCACCATATTCGATTGGTCTTACAAGGTATGGTGTTGCAAATGTATTATCTACAACGAGCGGAATCTGATGTCTGTGAGCGATCTCAGCGCATGCCTCAACGTCAACAACGTCAGAGTTCGGGTTTCCGAGAGTCTCGATGTAAAGTGCTTTTGTGTTATCCTGGATTGCATTCTCTACTTCTTCAAGGTTGAAGATGTCTACAAATGTTGTTGTAATTCCATATGACGGAAGTGTATGCTCCAGAAGGTTTGTTGTTCCACCGTAGATGTTCTTTGCTGCTACGATGTGATCTCCGTTCTGTGCAAGGTTTTCGATTGTATATGTGATTGCTGCTGCACCGGAAGCTACTGCAAGTGCTGCTGTACCACCTTCAAGTGCTGCCATTCTCTTCTCGAAAATATCCTCTGTCGGGTTTGTCAGACGTCCGTAGATGTTACCTGCATCTGCAAGTCCGAAACGAGCTGCTGCATGGTCGCAGTTACGGAATACATAAGAAGATGTCTGATAGATCGGAACTGCTCTTGCATCGGTAACCGGATCCGGCTGTTCCTGTCCTACATGAAGCTGAAGTGTTTCAAATTTGAATTTTCTGTTTTCTCTTGTGATCTTTTCACCCATAATAGTCTGATCCTCTTTTCTGATTTTTTGTAACTGTTATATTATACACCATGGAGCGCTCCGTAGCAAGCTACTTCCACGCTCCTGCAGTGTTCCTTTATTCTGTAAACAGTGCTGTTGAATAATATCTGTCACCAGTATCAGGAAGAAGTGCTACAATGGTCTTTCCTTTGTTTTCCGGACGTTTTGCAAGTTCAATCGCTGCATAGAGAGCTGCTCCGGAGGAGATACCTACGAGAACGCCTTCTTTCTTTGCAAGAAGTTTTGCTGTTGTGAAGCATACTTCATTGTCAACCGGGAAGATTTCATCATAAACCTGTGTGTTGAGGACTTCCGGAACGAATCCTGCACCGATACCCTGGATCTTATGCGGGCCGCCTTTTCCTTCGGAAAGTACTGGGGAAGTTGCAGGCTCTACTGCTACGATCTTGACGTTCGGGTTCTGCTCTTTCAGATATTCACCTGTTCCTGTAAGTGTTCCGCCTGTACCAACACCAGCTACGAAGATATCTACTTTTCCGTCTGTGTCGTTCCAGATCTCCGGTCCTGTAGTAGCTTTGTGTACTGCCGGGTTTGCCGGGTTTACAAACTGTCCCGGGATATAGCTGTTCGGAATTTCTTTTGCAAGTTCGTCTGCTTTGGCAATAGCACCTTTCATTCCTTTAGCGCCCTCTGTCAGAACGAGCTCTGCGCCGTATGCTTTTAGGATATTTCTACGTTCAATACTCATTGTCTCCGGCATCGTGAGGATGATTCTATATCCCTTTGCTGCTGCGATGGATGCAAGACCGATTCCTGTATTTCCAGATGTTGGCTCGATGATAACAGATCCTTCTTTAAGGATTCCTTTTGCTTCAGCATCTTCGATCATTGCTTTTGCAATTCTGTCCTTAACGCTTCCTGCCGGGTTAAAGTACTCAAGCTTTACAAGAAGAGTTGCTTCCAGTCCGAGTTCTTTTTCTACATTTGTTACTTCTACAAGTGGAGTGTTTCCGATCAGTCCAAGTGTTCCCTTATAAATATTTGCCATGATGTTTACCGCCTTTCCTTTTTTATTTATGATTGTTTGTTTTTACTATTAACATACCTCTTTGATATGTTTAGTATGTTATTCCTTTTTGCATGAAATGTCAATAGGTTTTTGGAAAAAAATTGAACTTTTTTCTGTGGTATTGTATAATCCATTTATACGCGGAAAATAAAATTCTAGGAGAATACACTTTATGAACCAGCAGACAGATAAAGCCATTCTGGTTGTAAGCTTCGGAACCAGCTATACAGTTTCCCGAAAAGCTACAATAGAGAAGATTGAACAGGATATCGCAGATGCTTTTTGCGATCACAGGATCTATCGCGCCTGGACCAGTAAGATGATCATCTCTGTTCTTAAAAAGAGGGACAATTATATCGTCCTTACGGTAAAGGAAGCTATGGAACAGATGATTGCAGACGGGATCCGGGAGGTGGTTGTTCAGCCGACACATATCCTCGACGGCATTGAGAATAATGTTATGAAGGAAGAGATTCTTTCATATAAAGAATCTTTTGACAGAATTGTATTCGGTACTCCTCTTCTGACTTCACCGGAAGATGAGCAAAAAGCAATCGAAGCTGTAAACTCTGAATTTTCTGATCTGAAGGATCCGGAAGCCCTGGTACTTATGGGACATGGTACCACACATCAGGTCAATGTTGTTTATGCAGGACTGGATAAAAAATTTAAATCTGCCGGACACTCCAACGTGTTCATCGGAACAGTCGAGGCAGAGCCGACGATCCAGGATCTTGTCAGAGAAGTGACTGATTTCCAGCCATCCAAGATCTATATGACACCATTTATGATCGTAGCAGGTGATCATGCACACAATGATATGGCAGGAGATTCTCCCGATTCCTGGGTCTGTCAGTTTAAAAATGCCGGATTCGAAGTCTGTCCTGTTTTGAAGGGACTTGGCGAATATCCGGGAATCCGTGCAATGTTTGTGGAGCATGCACGTGAAGCGATTGCTTCTATGTAATATTTTAAAATCAAAAAAGTCCGGACTCTGAGACTGTGTACTGCCATTTTCAATGTCATTTACAGAACATTGAAACAGTTTTTTGCCTCAGATATCCAGACTTTTTTTAAGTTAACGTCTTTCTGTCAGGTCTTATGTTTTTCTATTCTTTCAGTTTTTCTGGTTCTTCTTACATATCTGAATCCCAATAAGCAGGAGCACCGGGAATATGATCGCTGCAAGAATTCCCATTCTCAGGTTATTACCAACGCTGCTGGATACGAAGCCCGCAAGCGTCGGACCGCCGGAACAGCCAAGATCTCCTGCAAGAGCAAGCAATGCAAACATTGCTGTTCCACCGCCTCTGATAGATGCCGACGCAATGCTGAATGTTCCCGGCCACATGATCCCTACGGAAAATCCGCAGACTGCACAGCCAACGAGACTGAGCATCGGAACCGGCACAAAAGCGATACAGAGATAGGAGATCACACAGAGGATACTGCTGTAGGTCATAAAGCGTTTCAGGTCGATCTTCTCTCCGTACTTTCCATAAAGAAGTCTTGCAAGTCCCATCAGGATTGCAAATGCCATCGGTCCTGCCAGATCTCCGAGCGTCTTGCTGACTTTCAGTCCTTCTTCTGCAAAGGTGGAAGCCCACTGGCTGACTGCCTGCTCACTCGCTCCTGCACAGGTCATCATCAGCATCACGACCCAGAAGATCTTCATGGAGCAGAGTTCTCTGATCGAAAGTCCCTTCTCTCCTTCTTCATGCAGGGAATAGATCGGGGAAGTCAGAAATACGATTCCATTGAGCACCGGGATGACTGCCCAGATGCGTGCAAGGATCTTCCAGTTTGCAATTCCGAAAGTGCCAAAGAAGATCGTGGAGATCAGAACGACTCCCACATGTCCCCAACAGTAAAACGAATGCAGAAGGCTCATTGCTTTTTCTTTGTTGTCTGTCGGACATGCCTCGATGATCGGGCTGATCAGCACCTCCAAAAGGCCTCCACCGATAGCGTAGATCGCAACTGCGATCAGAATGCCGGTAAACGGATCTGCCGTAACTTCCGGAAGGATCGTCAGAGCAAACAGACCGATTGCAGAACAGATATGCGCGATCGTTACCGATGCCTTATATCCTATCTTGTCCACAAAACCGGCTGACAGAAGGTCGATCAGGAGCTGGATCATAAAATTGATCGTGATCAGCAGGGTGATCTTTGACAACGGGATCTGGTAGCTTTTCTGGAATGTTACGAACAGCAGCGGAACAAAGTTGTTGACGATTGCCTGCACAATGTAGCCCACAAAGCAGGCGTACATGGTTCTTTTAAATGACTGTTTCATACCTTTTCTCCTGTAAAATATAACTTGGAACTTTATCATAATATCTTTTCCAGAAAAATACCAGCTATATTTGACCACTTTTTACGAAATCCTGACTTTCTTTAGAGAAAATCATTTCAAAATGGAATCCTGATTTCTCTCTTAATGGTCATCTGGCATCGGATTAGATGATTGATCTGTCTCTCGATGCCTGAAATCTCACTTATATTAAGCCACCAGCATCGATTTATAAGAATAACCTATTTCCGATGCCGGAGCTATCGATTATTTGGTTATGCCCGTATAATGGTGTAAATTGAATATTAAAAATAAATAGAGCCAAATGCTCTCCCTTTAGGTATAATAAGTTCACCACAAACAAAATTACCAAGGAGGATTCACAAATGGCT
>NZ_JAHLQA010000032.1 GCF_018918125.1 Blautia sp. MSJ-19 | reverse complement strand
GCATGAGCGGTATTCACTAGAACAAAAACTCAATATAAGTAAAAAAGATAAAACAGCACTATCGCATTGTAAAAAGCAGTTACGCTTGATTGCTATTGAACAACAAAAAATGCTTGCGGCGTAATACTTTTTATACCTAAAGGGAATTTACACACAAAAAAGGACTTGACCTGGTTTGGATAGTGTTAAGCATCGGAAAGGTGGAATTGGAAGTTTCCGATGTCAAATAATTGAAGAATAGGAAATTACGGTATCGGAAATAGAAGAACAAGCGATTGTCGATGCCGGATATTTCGGAGTTGGGATTTATGGGCATCGGAAATAGGAAAATAAGGAATTGTCGATGTGGGATATTTTGAATTTGAGGATTTTGAGGCATCGGGAATAGGAAAATAAGAAATTGTCGATGCAGAATATTTCAAATTTGGAATTTGTGGGCATCGGAAAGGTAGGAATAAAATGATTCCGATGCAGAACATTTTTTTATAGGATAAGGAGACGAGGATTATGGAATACAGAACACTTGGAAAAACAGGGCTTAAGATCTCACGTATGGGATTTGGAGGAATTCCGATCCAGAAGATTGATGAGGAAGGTACAAGAAAGCTGCTTCACGAGATGATGGAGAAGGGAGTCAACTATATTGATTCTGCAAGAGGATATACTGTCAGCGAGCAGTATATCGGATATGGTCTGGAGGGAATTCGCGATAAATTTGTGCTTGCGACCAAATCCATGTCCAGAACAAAAGAAGCAATGGCGGCAGATATTGAGACAAGCCTTGGAAATTTCCGCACAGACTATATCGACCTTTATCAGGTACACAATCCAAGCATGGAACAGCTCGATCAGGTGATTGGCGAGGGCGGAGCGCTGGAAGCTCTGATGGAAGCGAAGGCAGCAGGTAAGATCGGACATATCGGACTGACTGCACATTCCACAGCCGTTTTTGAGTGTGCACTGGAACTTGACTGGGTGGAAACGATCATGTTCCCATACAATATCGTAGAACAACAGGGGGCAGAACTCATCCATAAATGCGCAGAGAAAAACATCGGATTTATCGACATGAAACCACTGGCGGGCGGTGCGATCGAGGATGCGACTCTGGCACTTCGTTATGTCTGTTCCAATCCTGATGTGACCGTTGTGATCCCGGGAATGGCAGAAGTTCACGAACTGGAGCAGAACCTTGCCGCATGTTCCAACACAGAACCACTCACCGACGAAGAAGTAAAAGCAATGGACAAAGTCCGTGAACAGCTTGGTACCGATTTCTGCCGCAGATGCAACTACTGTGCGCCATGTACCGTTGGAATCAACATTCCAAGCGTATTCCTGTTCGCAGGCTATCTCCAGAGATACGACCTTGCAGACTGGGCAAAAGACCGTTACAGCACACTGAAAGTAAAAGCTTCCGCCTGTATCGGCTGCGGCAAATGCGAGCCAAGATGCCCGTATCATCTGCCGATCCGTGAGAAACTCAAGAAGTGTGCACAGGATATGGGAGAATAAATCTGTTTTTTACAGAAGAAAATCAAGGGAGACACAAAAATGTTTAAAGATATTGTAAAAGCAAGCAGAAGCTACAGAGGTTATGACGAAACCTATCGTTTCAGCAGAGAGGAACTGGAAGATTTCGTGGACTGTGCACGTTTCGCACCGTCCAGTGTGAATGCGCAGCCGTTTCGGTATTATCTGGCGTGGGAGAAGGAGGAGGTTGACCGTATCCAGAAGCTGACAAACTGGGCGAGAGCACTCCCTGAGATGCAGCTTCCGCATCCTGGAATGTGTCCAACTGCGTTTATCATTATCTGCCAGGACCTGAATCTCGGAGCATCTATCCCGAGATACCAGAAAGATGTCGGGATCGTTGCGCAGACCATGCTTCTTGCGGCAGCAGAGAAAGGGCTCGGCGGCTGTATGATTGGAAACTACAATGCAGATTCCGTCAAAAAAGAACTCAATCTGGCAGAAAATCTTACTCCGGTACTGATCGTGGCATTCGGCAAACCAGCCGAGGAGATCGTGCTCAAAGAGATTGAGGAAGGCGAAAGCATCGCCTACTACCGCGACGAAAACGATGTACACTACGTACCAAAACGCAAACTGTCCGATATCATACTCCCAAAATAACCAAAAAGTTGTCGCCTGGCGCGAAGCGCGACTAGCCATTTAACGCGAAGCACGACGAACTTCAATAAATTAAAACAGAAGAAGATTTTAGATATAAGCCATCCCGGTACAGGAACCTCTGGAGGAATTTATGGTAATACTTAGGTGATTCGCTGGCTGTGTTATGGATCAAAAGTGCATTGTCTGAGCCGCAAGGCGAGTTATGTACTTTTGGTCCATGCATTTAACAGACAGAGCAGCGCCTTAGTATTATCAAATTCCGAAGCTGTTACAGTACCGGGATGGCTTATAATATTAAATCAGTTTCGTTTTAATTTTCCACAGATTTTACACAAACCTGCGCTGGATTTGATTTTCATGCAATATAGTAGTCGGGAAAGTGTAAAAAGAGAAAAATGTGGAGGATACCATTCGATGAAACAGGAAGTTTACATGAACCGGGAATTATCCTGGCTGAAATTTAATGAACGAGTACTGGAAGAGGCAGAAAACGAGCAGGTTCCGCTTGCAGAGCGTCTTTCTTTTGAGGCAATCTATCAGAGCAATCTGGATGAGTTTTTTATGGTAAGAGTAGGTTCCCTGCTTGACCAGATGATCCTGTCCGGAGATGTGCGTGAAAATAAAACAAATATGACACCAAAAGAACAGATCCATCAGATCCTCAAGGCAGTCCGCAAGCTGAACATCCGCAAGGACGCAGCCTATGAGACACTGATGGAAAAGCTGGAAGAGATTGGTGTCAGCATGGTAGATTTTCGCCGCCTCAGCATAGAAGAAAGTGCATATCTGGAAGTGTTCTTTGACTCAGAGATCCTGTCTCTTCTTTCACCTACGATCGTGGGAAAACGCCAGCCGTTCCCATTTCTGAAAAACCGTGAGATCTATGCAGTCTGTGTGTTACAGACAAAGAGTGGAAAAGAAAAACTTGGCATCGTACCGTGCAGTAAGGAAGTTTTTCCTGAACTTGTAGAATTGCCGACAAAAAACCGCTTTATGCTTGCAGAAGAGCTGATCTTACATTTTCTTTCTAAAGTATTTTCCGGCTATAAGATTTTGTCAAAATCTCTGATGCGGATTACAAGAAACGCAGACATTGATGCTGATGCGCTTTATGATGAAGATCTTGATTACCGTGAATTTATGGTAGAACTGATCAAAAAAAGAAGAAAGCTGGCACCGCTCCGTCTGGAACTGTCCCGGGATATGGACGATACGATTGTAAAAACACTCTGCAATTATCTGGATCTTGACACCAGACAGGTATTTCGGAGCTTTGCACCGCTGGATCTTTCTTTTGTGTTCCAGTTACAGGACCGTCTGCGCACGAAACCGGAGTTGTTTTTTGAAAAAAGAATCCCGCAGCCATCACCGGAGTTTGATCTGGAGAAACCGATCCTTCCGCAGATCAAAGAAAAGGACAAACTGCTTTCCTATCCATTTGAAAGCATGAAACCATTCCTTCGCATGCTTCATGAGGCTGCAAACGACAAATCCGTCATTGCGATCAAGATGACTTTGTACCGTCTGGCACGTCAGAGCAAAGTCGTGGAGGCACTGATCGAAGCTGCCGAAAACGGCAAAGAAGTTTTTGTCATGATCGAGCTGAAAGCTCGCTTTGACGAGGAAAACAACATCGAATGGTCCAGAAGACTGGAAGAAGCCGGATGCCGCGTGGTTTACGGCCTGGACGGATACAAAGTGCATTCCAAACTGTGCCTGATCACACGAAAGACAGACGCCGGAGTAGAATATTATACACAGATCGGAACAGGAAACTATAACGAGAAGACCAGCCGGCTTTACACAGACCTTTCCTATATGACATCACGCGTGGAGATTGGTCTGGAGGCAGCTGATGTATTCCAGGCACTTGACAAGGGTGAGACCGTAAAAGAGACCAGACATCTCCTCGTAGCACCGAACTGCCTGCAGAATAAAGTACTCACAATGATTGAAGAAGAGATCCATCGTGCAAAAGCAGGGGAAGAGGCTTATATCGGACTGAAAATGAACTCTCTCACGGACAAAAAGATCATCGACAAACTGATCCGTGCATCGGAAGCCGGTGTGAAGATCGATATGGTGATCCGAGGCATCAACTGTCTGATCCCGCAGGTTCCGGGCAGAACCGACAACATCCGCGTGATCAGCATCGTAGGACGTTTTCTGGAACATTCCAGGATCTATATTTTCGGCTGCGGAGAGCGCAAGAAGATTTATATCGCATCCGCAGATTTTATGACAAGAAATACCGTCCGCCGTGTCGAAGTAGCCACTCCGATCTATGATCCAGAGATCGCACAGCGCCTGGAAGAGATGTTTATCACAATGCTGAGTGATAATCAGAAGGCACGCGAAGAGGATGGAGAAGGCATGTATCATCTTGTATACAGACAGGAAGATACCCCGCTGAATTCCCAGGAATTCTTTTACAAAACCGCCTATGATAACTGCAGGGAATAACCCATACCTTTTTATTATGATAAAAGGTTATAACAGCATTCTTTTTGACAATTAGTCAAATCCGTTCCTTTACGATACAATAAAGTCATCAAAGGGAAACAAAAAAACACTCTAAACAAAAAGTAAAGGAGCGAAAACTATATGGTAAAGTTATATGACGGCGGCGCATATCTGGTAAACGGCAAAGAGATCGTACCGGAAGCAGAGGCTGCAAAAGTAGAAGCATTAACAGGAAAGAAAGCTGAAAAATCCGAAGCAAGAAAAGGCACCATGGCTTACAACATCATGAAAGCCCACAACACTTCCGGAAACATGGAAAACCTCAAACTTAAATTTGACGCAATGGCTTCCCATGATATCACTTTCGTAGGGATCATCCAGACAGCAAAGGCATCCGGAATGGAAAAATTCCCGATTCCATACGTTCTGACAAACTGCCACAACTCACTCTGTGCAGTAGGCGGAACCATCAATGAAGATGACCACATGTTCGGACTTTCCGCAGCAAAGAAATACGGCGGGATCTATGTTCCACCACACATCGCAGTTATCCATCAGTACATGAGAGAGATGTTCGCAGGCTGCGGCAAGATGATCCTCGGATCTGATTCCCATACACGTTATGGTGCACTCGGTACCATGGCGATTGGCGAAGGCGGCGGCGAGCTTGTAAAACAGCTTCTCTGCGATACCTACGATGTTGCATGTCCGGAAGTCATCGCGATCTACCTTGACGGCAAACCGAATCCGTGGGTAGGACCGCAGGATATCGCACTTGCGATCATCGGAGCAGTCTTCAAAAACGGATATGTTAAGAACAAAGTTATGGAGTTCGTAGGACCTGGCGTTTCCTCCCTGAAAACAGACTTCCGTAACGGAATCGATGTTATGACAACAGAGACAACCTGTCTTTCTTCCATCTGGAGAACAGATGAAGACACCAAAGAGTTCCTGACCATCCACGGAAGAGGAGATGACTACAAAGAACTCAACCCGGCAGATGTTGCTTACTATGATGGCGTGGTCTATGTAGACTTAAGCACTGTAAAACCAATGATCGCCCTTCCGTTCCACCCAAGCAACACTTACGAGATCGACGAACTCAATGCAAACCTGAAAGACATCCTTCACAGCGTAGAAGAAGAGGCTGCACAGGTTGCTCAGGGTAAAGCACAGTTCCACCTTGTTGACAAGATCACAGACAAAGGCCTCCAGGTACAGCAGGCAGTCATCGCAGGATGCGCCGGCGGTAACTATACAAACGTTGTTGAGGCAGCACATGCACTCAAAGGCAAAAACACCGGAGACGGAGAATTCAGTCTTGCTGTTTATCCTTCTTCCCAGCCGGTATTTATCAACCTTACAAGACAGGGATACATTGCAGACCTTATGGAAGCCGGCGCAATCATCCGTACCGCATTCTGCGGACCGTGCTTCGGTGCAGGAGATACTCCTTGCAATGACGGCTTAAGTATCCGCCACACAACCAGAAACTTCCCGAACCGTGAAGGAAGCAAGCCAGGAAACGGACAGATGTCAGCCGTTGCACTTATGGATGCACGTTCCATCGCAGCAACAGCAGCAAACGGCGGTATCCTGACATCCGCAGAAACTCTTGACTGCTGGGGAGATGTACCGGAATACACCTTCGATGATACTGTATATAATAAGAGAGTTTACAACGGATTCCAGAAAGGTGATGAAAAGAAAGACCTTGTTTATGGACCGAACATCAAAGACTGGCCGGAGATGAGCCCGCTGACAGACAACATCCTTCTGAAAGTATGCTCCAGGATCCTTGACCCTGTAACAACCACAGATGAGCTGATCCCATCCGGAGAGACATCCTCCTTCCGTTCCAACCCGCTTGGACTGGCTGAGTTCACCCTGTCCAGACGTGATCCGGAATATGTAGGACGCTCCAAAGAAGTAGACAAACTCGAAAAAGCAAGAGTTGCAGGAGAAGATCTGTTCGCAGCAGAACCGGAACTGAAAGAAGTATTCGACAAGATCCATACCCTTAACGGACAGGAAACTGTTGACCCGGCTGCAAGTGAGATCGGAAGCATGATCTACGCAGTAAAACCAGGTGATGGTTCCGCCAGAGAGCAGGCTGCAAGCTGCCAGCGTGTGATCGGTGGTCTTGCCAACATCACAAAAGAGTACGCAACCAAACGTTATCGTTCCAATGTTATGAACTGGGGTATGATCCCGTTCCAGATGAAGGGCGAGCCGGACTTCCAGATCGGAGACTACATCTATGTACCGGGAATCCGAGAAGCTTTTGATGGCGATATGAAAGATATCAAAGCATACGTGATCGGTGACGAGATCAAAGAACTGTCGCTGTACGTTGCAGACATGACAGACGATGAGAAGAAGATCGTCAAAGCAGGATGCCTAATCAACTACAACAGAAGCCGCAAATAATTAATTACAAAAGTCATAATTACCTTTTTACCTACTCTGCACATAAATACAAGAAGCCATGGGGAAACCTGTGGCTTTTTGTCGTGTCTGGATTTTTTTCTTATACCAAAAAGTTATACGCGAATTCTTTTTATGAATTTTTCAAATGCTATCCCAGACGTTATCATAGAAGTAAGAAAATACAACAGAACTAAAAACTATGTGATAAGGAGTAAGGGATATGGCAAAGACACTGGAAGAGATCATAAAAGAATTAAGACAGTTCACAACCTCAGAACTGTGCGATGGAGTTGGAGCAGGAAAGTACCATACCATGGACTCTGCGATCCAGGAGAGAGTTACTTACAAGAAGATTGTAGGTCCGGCATACACTGTCAAGGCACCGATCGGCATCAGCGGACTGGTTCCGGATGGGATTCTGGAGATGAAAAAAGGTGACGTCATGGTCATCGCCGGAAAAGGCTACTGCAATGGTTCTTACTGGGGCGACCACAGAAGCATCTGTGCAGCAATGAAAGAGGCAGAAGGCGTGGTGATCGATGGCGCATTCCGTGATCTTCAGGGATGCCGTGAAGCAGGCTTTCCGATCTTCGCAAGAGCTGTCACACCGGGAAGTGCCGGTAAAGAACGTCTCGGCGAACTGAATGTTCCCGTTATCTGCGGCGGTGTGGAAGTATGTCCAGGAGACATTATCGTAGGCGACTGTAACGGCGTACTGGTACTCAAACCGGAAGAAGCAGAAGGCGTGATGGAACGTGCCCGCAAAAAGATCCAGGCAGAAGAGAGAACCATTCAGCGAATGAAAGAAACAGGAGAAATTTTACCGAGAGTGATCATGGAGGAGGGTGAACGAAAATGAGTCTGCATATCATCGATGAGGCAAACCGCTGCTTGAACTGTAAGAAACCAATGTGTCAGAAAGGCTGCCCGGTACATACACCGATCCCGCACATCATCCAGATGTTCAAAGAAAACAAAGTCATGGATGCGGGAAAAGAGCTTTTTGAGAACAATCCCATGTCCGTGATCTGTTCGATCGTCTGTAATCACGAACAGCAGTGTGCAGGAAACTGCGTACTGGGACGTAAGGGAAATCCGGTGCATTTTTCCAGCATAGAGACCTATATCTCGGACACCTATCTTGACCGCATGGAAATCCCGAAAGTGGAGAAAAAGGGGAAAAAAGTAGCAGTCATCGGCGCAGGCCCGGCAGGTCTGACTGCGGCGATCATCCTGGCAAAAGCAGGATACGATGTGACTATTTTTGAATGGAAAGATGACATCGGCGGCATCATGCGCTATGGCATCCCGGAATTTCGTCTTCCAAAGAGCATTCTGGACAGATACAGACAGAGACTTCTTGATATGGGCATCAAGATCCGCCCGAATACAACGATCGGTGCTGTCTTAAAGATTGACGATCTGTTCCGTGACGGATATGCAGGCATCTTTGTCGGAACCGGCGTATGGAAAGCAAGAAACTTAGGGATCCACGGAGAATGTCTCGGAAACGTTCAGTTTGGTATTGACTATCTGGCAAATCCATCTGGTTATGAGCTTGGTGAAAATGTTGCGATCATCGGTATGGGAAATGCAGCGATGGATGTGGCAAGAACAGCACTTCGAAACGGTGCACGCCATGTAACACTGTATGCAAGAGGAAGCAGGGCAGCAGCAAGCTCCCATGAGATCTCCTATGCAAAACTTGACGGAGCAGAATTTGTTTTTGGTAAAGAAATCCAGTATATCACAGAGAAGGGGCCTGTTTTCTGTACTTCCATTCTTGATGAGGACGGCAAAGTTATCGGCTATGAGAAAGAGGAGGAGCAGGTAGAGGCAGACTCCACGATCATCTCCATCAGCCAGGGACCGAGAAGAAAACTGATCCGTACCACAGTAGGTCTGGAAGGCTCTGAGCGAGGACTTCTGATCGTAGACGAGAATGGAATGACGACGAAACCGGGTGTTTTTGCAGCAGGTGATGTTACGACCGGTTCCAAAACAGTTGTTCATGCGGTTGAGGGCGCAAAGATCGCGGCACAGGGCATGATCCGCTACATGGAAGGACTGGATACACAGGAAGCATAAGGAAGATTTTTGGGCATAAGGAAAATTGCATTTCATACCATTCATTTTAGGAATATGAGCATTGACAGAAGCAATTTTATTTTTGGAAAATGACCACTTATAATAAAAGCATAAAGAACAAACCAAACGTTTTAGCCGAACGTGACCAGTAAAAAATGCGAGGAGGTTTTCCAAATGGGAAAGTCATTAACAAGAAAGATCATTGAATCTCATTATGTATCAGGAAGCATGGTTCCGGGGGAAGAAGTTTTTATCAAAGTCGATCAGACACTGACACACGACATCAACGCAGTTATGACTTATCTGGCTTTTGAAGCCATCGGCCTTGACAGGATCCGCACAGAGTGCAGTGTAAGTTACCTGGATCACAACCTTCTGTATGTAGACAACAAGACACCGGATGACCATATCTACTTACAGTCAGCAGCAAAGAAATTCGGCGTACATGTATCCAGACCTGGAAACGGTATCTGCCATACCGTACATGTAGCAAGATTCGGTGCACCGGGCAAGATCAGCATGGGCGGTGACAGCCATACACCACACGGCGGCTCTATTGGAATGCTGTGTATCGGTGTGGGAGGAATGGATGTGGCAACAGCCATGACAGGAGTTCCGATGAGACTTAAAATGCCGAGAGTCGTACAGGTTTATCTGACCGGAGAACTGAAACCGGGTGTCAACGCAAAAGAAGTCATCCTTGAGATGCTCCGCCGAGTTTCTATCAAGGGCGGTCTTGGAAATGTATACGAGTATGTAGGACCTGGAGCAGCAAAACTGGAAGTTCCGCAGAGAGCGACCATTACAAACATGGGTGCAGAGCTCGGCGCAACCACTTCTATTTTCCCTGCAGACGAGCAGGTACATAAATTCCTCAAAGCGCAGGGAAGAGAAGAAGCGTACACAGAACTCCTTCCAGATGAGGATGCAGAATACGATGAGCGCATCGAGATCAACTTAAGCGAACTGGAACCCCTGATCTCATGTCCGCATCAGCCGGATAACGTAATTCCGCTCAAAGATGTTGAGAGAAAACCGGTACAGCAGGTATTCATCGGAAGCTGTACAAATACAAGCTACGCAGATGTGGCAAAAGCAGCCCTCGTATTTAAGGGAAGACAGGTAAATGAAAACGTAAGCTGTACCTGCGGAATCGCATCCAGACAGACCTACAAAGAACTGCTCCGTGACGGATATATCGACATGCTGATCGATGCCGGAGTCAGGATCCTTGAGATCGCCTGCGGACCGTGCTGTGCGATCGGACAGACTCCTGCAACAGAAGGAATCGCCGTTCGTACTTCCAACCGTAATTTCAAAGGCCGTGCAGGAAACCCGACAGCCAAGATCTACCTGGTAAGCCCGGAGAGCGCAGCAGCAACCGCGATCAAAGGAACCTTCGCATCCGCAGAAGAGATCCTCGGAGAAGATGTAAAGAAACTCGCCGAGATCCACGAGCCGGAAGAATACATCGTCAATGATTCCATGATCATCAAACCGCTTCCGGAAGAAGAAGCAAAGAAAGTTGAGATCGTCAAAGGACCGAACATCAAATTCCTGCCGGTACCGGAAGAACCACAGCAGCATCTCTGTGTTCCGGTCAGCTTAAAAGGCGGAGACAACATTTCCACAGACGATATCACACCGGCAAGTGCAGAGTTCTCCAGCATGAGATCAAATATTCCGCTGATGTCCAAATACTGCTACCACCGTTACGCACCGGATTTCTCCGAGCGTGCAAGACAGATGAGCAAGAGCATCATCATCGGCGGTGAAAACTACGGACAGGGATCCTCAAGAGAACATGCAGCAATCAACCCGATGTTCCTCGGAGTCAAATGTGTGATTGCAAAGAGCATCGCCAGAATCCACAAAGGAAATCTGGTAAACCACGGCATCATCCCGATGCTGTTTGAAGACCCGGAAAGCTATGACAAGATCGATCAGGGAGATGAGCTGGAGATCAACAATCTTCTGGATCAGATCCCGACAAGAAAAGTAGAAGTATTCAATAAGACAAAAGGATTTTCCTTCTTTGTAAATCTGGATCTTTCTGATAACGAAGTAGAAGTTGTATTAAGCGGCGGACAGCTCCGTTTCCTCAAGAAACAGCTCGCTGCACAGGAAAAATAGAAAGGAGCCGACAATATGAAGGCAGAAGATATTAAAATCGCACAGGAGAAATTTGGAGAACTGTTAAAAGGAGAAGAACCTCGCATCGAGGCAATGAAAGAATCTTCCAGACCTACAGATTTCGCATCACTTGACAAGATCGTAGTAGGTGTTCTCCCGGGAGACGGTGTAGGACCGATCCTGATGAAACAGGGCCTCCGTGTACTGAATGAACTGGTAAAAGATGAGATCGAATCCGGAAAGATCGAAGTACGTGAGATCGAAGGACTTACCATCGAAAACCGTGTCGCAAAACTGGAAAGCCTTCCGGAAGAAGTCCTGACAGAAGTAAAGAAATGTAATGTCCTTTTAAAGGGACCGATGACAACCCCGAGAGCAGGAGACGGACTTCCGAACCTTGTCAGCGTAAACAGCCTTTTAAGAAGAAGACTGGACCTGTTTGCCGCTGTCCGTCCGATCAAGATCCCGGACAAAAACATCGACTGGACATTCTTCCGTGAGAACATCGAGGGAGAGTATATCTGGGGAAATAAAGGAATCCAGGTAGATGACGACATTGCAGTAGACTTCAAGGTACAGACAAAAGAAGGCAGCGAGCGTATTGCAAGAGCAGCTTTTGAGTTTGCACGCAAGAATGGCAAGAAGAATGTCACCATCGTCACAAAAGCAAACATCGTCAAACTGGTAGACGGAAACTTCATCAAAGCTGTCCGTAAAGTCGGAGAAGAGTATCCGGAGATCGAGATCCAGGAGCGTCTTGTAGATGCCATGTGTGCAAAAATGCTCGATCCGTCCTTTAACCAGGGCATTGAAGTTATCGTGCTTCCAAACCTTTATGGCGATATCGTAACAGACGTTGCAGCAGAACACGCCGGCGGACTTGGAACTGCATGCTCTTCCAACATCGGAAACCAGTACGCACTGTTCGAAGCGATCCACGGAACAGCACCGTATCTGATGTCCCATGGCAGAGGAGAGTATGCAAATCCGTGCAGCCTGATCCGTGCAGTCGGACAGATGCTGATCCACATCGGTTATGCAGACAGAAATGCGATCCTTGAGAAAGCACTTGAGATCTGCACCGTTACAGAAAAGAAACTTGTTGTCACAACTGAGACAAAAGATGCAAGCGCAGCAGAATTCACCGATTACCTGCTTGAAACCATCCGCGGTCTCAAATAATAAACAGAAACAAATTGATAAAAGCCTCCAACGAATAATCGAAAACATATATTCATTCATTTACCTCAAAAAGCGGGATATCTTTACGAGATATCCTGCCTTTTGTGTTGGAAAAAAGAGTTGAAAAAGAAGTGTAGACGTTGAAGAAAATTGCCGGATTGTGTTACAATGAGCATAAAGACAGTAACGAAAACCTGTACGTGATACAAAGAGGATTCGACAAAAATATACAATAGAAATATAAACAAAGGAGAGCATCGGCTATGAAAGATTCAGATTGGGAGATTCTTTATGAATTATACAAAAACCCGAATATGACAAAGGTGGCAAATCTTCTGTACATGACACAGCCTTCTCTTACCAAACGTCTGCAGCATATGGAGTCAGAGTTTCAGGTAACGATCGTGAACCGTACCCCAAAGGGACTGGAGTTTACAGAAGAAGGAGAATTCCTGGGCAAACAGGCGGGACAATATCTCGAATTCCTGAGTAAGACCAAAGAAAAACTCAAAGAATTCCAGGAAAATTCCGAAGGAGTGATCACCATCGGTTCCTCCTACACCTACAGCAAATATACGCTGACCGATCTGCTGGTGCAGTACAAGCAGAAACATCCGAACGTGGAATTCAATATCATCAATGAACAGAGCAACATTCTTTTCCGCAAGATGCTGGAGGATGCGATCGATGTGGGATTTATCCGGGGCGATTATGACGGCGCAGTCAACAAGACGCTGATCGGCAGAAACGAAGCCTATCTTGTCACGAAAGAGCCGGTTGATTTTGATATGCTGCCACAGATGCAGCGGATCGGCTACAAGACCAACGACCGTACAAAAGAACTTCTCGATAACTGGTGGCAGGGATGGTTTGGAAGCGAAGCACCGGGCAGTATGATCGTCGGCTACATTGATGTTTCCTGGCAGCTCATCCACAAGGGACTGGGCTACACGATCTGTTTCCTTCCGGATAATTTTGAGAATACGTATGACCTCTGCCTGACGCCACTCAAAAACAGGGACGGCAGCAGCGTGACCAGAAATACCTGGTTCATCTATTCCAAGAACAAACGGATCACCCGTGTTCTGGAGGATTTTATTGATTATATAGAAAAAGAAGTTGCTGTTAAAGGAAAATAAAATATGAAAGACATAGACTGGAAAATACTGACCGTATTATACGAAAAACGCAGTATGACCAAGGCGGCAGAGACACTTTATATGACGCAGTCTGCCCTGACCAAGCGGATCAAGGCGATGGAGACGGAGTGGAATATAGAGATCGTGAGGCGCACAAGCAAGGGCGTGGAGTTAACGGAGGACGGGCATTACCTTGTCAAAAAGGCAAGCATCATGCTGGATTTCCTTCAGGAGATCGAGGAACACTTTTCGGAAAAGAGAGCGAGCAGAGAGTACCTTCGCATCGGTGTCCCAAATTCTTTTGCGAGACTCCACATGCCGAAATTATTCAAAGAATACAAAGAAAAATACGACCGCCTGCAGATCACAACCGTACCAAACTCCAGTGACCTTCTGATCCAGCAGCTGGTGGACGGATCGCTGGATATCAGTATTATCTGCGGAGATTTTCCATACCTGGGAGAAAAAGCCTGTCTGTTTGAGGAGGCACTTTATATTGCTCTTCCGGTCGGAATGAAGCTGGATGATGTAAGCCAGCAGCCGCTCATCAAATCCTATCTGAACCCGATGGTGGCAAGCCTTGTCAATCAGTGGTGGAAGAATCATTTTGGAAGTCTGCCGCATGAGGCATACCGTGTACCGCATTCAGATATCGCAATCGAGATGGTAGAGAACGGGCTTGGGATCACCTTTCTTTTCGGAGATAAATGGCGGGTAAAAAGTGAACATGTGCAGTTGATCCCGTTGTATGACCAGAATGATCAGCCGATCACAAGAAGAGTCTGGATGATGTTCTCAGAGAAATGCTACAGGAGTCAGGATATCATGGACTTTATCTCTCTGGTAGAAGAATATTATCATGTAAATAAGATTGAGGACCGCAGAGAAACAGAATAACTTCACACAAACACAGATGCAGGAAATCCCCCGTATCTGTGTTTTTTACTATTTAAAATTCCATTTTGGAATGCCTTTATCAGTCAGTATGCGAATTTCCATTTGACATCCATGTTTCATATAATTTTTATAACAGATTGATAGGAAAAACGCATCTATCAAAAAAGGAGGAAAAACTTATGAAATACGCATACGTAGGATGTCGTACAACCAGAGAAAGAAATGCAAGAGGAAAAGGACTGAAGGTTTATGAGATCTCAGAAATGACCGGTGACTGGAAAGAGATCCAGTGTCTTGAGACAGAGCCAAACCCGTCCTACCAGACCATGGATCTGGAAGAAAAATATCTCTATTCCGTACACGGTGACATCACAAAAGTCAGCAGCTACCGCATCCTTGAAGATGGAAAACTGGAGCATATGAACACTATCGACATCGGAGGAAAGAATCCTGTATTTATCACTCCGGACAAGACAAACCAGTATATCGTCGTAGCAGCACTGCAGGGTGGAGCTGTTTATGTGATCAGAAGAAACAGCGACGGAACTCTTGGTGAGATCGTACATACCACACATCTCGAAGGCAAAAAAGAAGGCACGATTTCCTTCGCACATCAGTGTATCTGGGATCAGAAAAAAGAATTCCTGTTTGTCGTAACACAGGGAAGATTACAGGGATATGGACAGGTAAAAGTATTCCGCTTTGACCCGGAAAACGGAAACTTAACAGAGACAGACACCTATCGTTCCAGAGAATACGATGAGCCAAGACATGTGTCCATTCATCCGAACAACCGCTATGTATATCTCATCAACGAAAAAGGAAACAAGATGACCTATCTGCAGTTTGACGATGTGAACGGAAAACTGACTGCAATGCAGAATCTTCCGTCCCTTCCGGCAACTTACACAGGAGAAGGACAGGCGAGCGCATCTTTACTTGACAAAGAAGGAAAGATCCTGATCGGTTCCAACCGTATCCATGAGTCTATTGTAGTTTACCGCATTGACCAGAATACAGGCTACATGACAGAACTTGGCTATTATTCTTCTCTTGGCCTGACTCCGAGATTCATCACCTTTAACCCGGATTACAGCCGTTTCTACATGGCAAATGAGGACAGCGATACCATCGTAGAGATGAAGCTGGATTCTGAGACCGGACTGATGACATACACAGGCAGAATCATCCCGACCGAGAGCCCTGTCTGTATTACATTCCGATAGGAGGTGGCGCATATGAACCTTGGTTTAATCTCATTGATCCTTCTTCTTGCTGCCATCGTGATCGGATTTGCAAGAAACTGTAATGTTGGTATCATCTGCGTGGCATTTGCGATGATCCTCGGTGTTGTTTACGGACTTGATACAAAAGAGATCCTCAGCGGTTTCAGTTCTTCGCTGTTTATTCAGATGGTAGGTATCACCTATCTGTTTGCCGTGATCAGCGGAAACGGAACACTGGAACTTCTGGCCAAAAAGATGGTAGGCATCGTTGGCAAGAAGAAACATCTAATCCCGTTTGTCATGTATGTACTTGGCTTTGCTATCTGTGCGGTAGGCCCTGGCGCGATCCCGTCCCTGGCGATCGTTCCTGTTATTGCGATCCCGGTAGCGGTATCAGCAGGTGTCAATCCGATCATGACCGCAATCATCGGTGACCTTGGTGTTATGTCCGGCCGTATGAGCCCTCTGACCCCGGAGGCAGCCGTTGTAAGAGAACTGATGGAAGAGCAGGGACTGGAAGGAAATACGATCCCGATCATGATCGCAATGACGATCACGGCTCTGGTCGTTATGGGGCTTGTATATGTTTATTACAAAGGCTGGAAGATCGATGCAAATGCGGCAGGAACCGAAGAAAAACTTCCGAAATTCAACGGAAAACAGTGGCTTTCCATTCTTGGACTTGTTGCCCTGGCGGTCGGCGCACTGTTCTTCTCCTGGAATGTCGGCCTGACCGGATTTACGATTGGTTCCGTCCTTCTGGTCCTTGGATGCGGCGATGAGAAAAAAGCAATCGCAGCGATCCCGTGGAATGTTATCCTTATGGTACTTGGCGTAGGAATCCTGATGAACATTATTTCCCTTTCCGGTGGTATTGACATCATGGTATCTGCACTGGAAGCCATCATGGGCAAACGTACAGCCACTATGATCCTGGCGATCGCAGCCGGACTTATGTCCTTCTTCAGCTCCGGACTTGGCGTAGTATTCCCGACCCTGATCCCGACCGCAAGTGGACTTGCAGGCGGACTTGGCGTGAGCGCACTGGAACTGGTAGCTGTTATCGTCATCGGTGGAACAGTATCCGGCTTCACCCCGATCTCCACAACAGGAGCCCTTATCATGGCAGGTGTTTCCCAGCAGGAAAATGCAGAAGAACGCTTCCCGCAGAACAGGATGTTTGTGGAACTGTTCGCGGTATCCTTTATCGCGCTGGCGGTTCTGGCACTGTTCTCCTTTGTGGGAGTTTATGGACTTTTTATCTCATAATATAACAGAATAAGACCTTTTGTAAGAGGTACTGCATATGATCTGTGCAGTGCCTCTTTTTGTACCTTGAAAGGTGAAAAAAACGTAATTCCGAAAAGTTATATTTACATTCTTTTTGACAATTATACAAATGCCTCCGGATGATTTATGATAATTACAGAAAGAGAAATCAAGAAAAAAGTTCAACAGAGATTTCAACAGGAAGAGGAGGAAGAAAGCCGTGAAAATCACAAAGAATGCAGTTGCCGGAACTCTGGAATCCAGTGATGCAATGGTAACGGTAGAACCAAATGCAGAGGGTGCAGGAATTGAATTTAATCTGGACAGTGTAGTGATCAATCAGTTCGGAAACAGCATCCGCCGTACCGTTATGGACACTCTCAAACGTCTGGATGTGCAGGATGTCAAGATCAGCATCGTAGACAAAGGAGCGCTTGACTGTACACTCAAAGCAAGAGTAGAGGGAGCCCTGTTCCGCGGAGCAGAGCAGACAGAAAATCTTCCATGGGGAGGTGCGATTCGATGAGTAATCCAAACAAAAAAAGATTAAGAAGAACCATGATGTTTCTGAACTGTCAGAAACCGGGTCTGATCAAAGATCCATATATCTACAAACCGGACTCCATCATGCTGGATCTTGAGGATGCCGTTGCAGAGAAAGAAAAAGATGCTGCAAGATATTCCCTGTTTCATGCACTGAGAGAGATCGACTACCGTGGAGTAGAGCGTGTTGTCCGTATTAACGGACTGGATTCTCCATACTGGAGAGAAGATATCCGCTGTGCAGTAGCAGGAGGATGCGATTCCATCCGTATTCCAAAGACAGAAAGTGCACAGGATGTACATGTAGTAGAAGAAGCTGTCATCGCAGCCGAGAAAGAATTCGGAAGAGAAGAAGGAAGCGTCCTTATCATGGCAGCTCTGGAATCTGCCAGAGGTATCATGAAAGCCCTGGATATCTGTGAAGCATCTGACCGTCTTTTCGGTATCGCCCTTTCTGGCGGAGATTATACCAAAGACCTTCAGACACATATCACAGGAACCGGTATCGAGCTGATGGGTGCAAGACAGAACATGGTCATTGCAGCAAGAGCAGCAGGAGTACAGTGTTTTGACACCGTTTACACAGATCTGGATGATATGGACGGTTTCCGCAAAGATGTAGAAGCCATCCATCTGATGGGATTCGATGGAAAATCCATCATCAACCCGAGACAGATCGAGATCGTACATGATATTTATACTCCAAAGCAGAAAGACATCATCTTCGCAGAAAAAGTTGTCAAAGAGATCGATGACAAGAAAGCAAAAGGAATCGGTGTATTTACCGTAGACGGAAAGATGATCGATATCGCTTTCTATGACGGAGCAAAGAGAACTATCGAACTTGCAAAAGCATCTGGCGTGTATGAGGGGGATTTATAAAATGTTAAATAAAGTAGGCAGAGAAATCCCGGAAGAAATTCTGAAACAGACCGGCAAAGAAGTTTTTCAGGGAAACTATTACAAAGACAATACAGAATTCAAGAAACAGGGACCGATCACAAAGGTCGTTATGAACCATGATACCAGCAAAATGGTAAGCTCCATCCATGAAGCACTTGTAAAATGTGGCGCTCATGATGGTATGACACTCGGCTTCCATCATCATTTCCGTGACGGTGACCTCGTTGTAAACATGGTCATGCAGGAAGTACATAACATGGGAATCAAAGATGTTACGATCTGCGCAAGCTCCCTTGGAAAAGCACATGACGCTCTCGTTCCGATGATTGAGGACGGAACCATTACAAACATCCAGTCTTCCGGTGTACGTGGAAAGATCGGTGAGGCGATTTCCCAGGGTAAACTTAAAGGACTTGCGATCATGCGTTCCCACGGCGGACGTATCCGTGCGATTCAGACAGGTGAGACAGTGATTGATATTTCCTTCATCGGTGCTCCGACCTGTGATGATTACGGTAACTGCAAAGGTGTCGGCGGCAAGAGCGACTGTGGTGTGCTTTCCTACTCCTTCGTAGATGGAAACCATGCAAACAAAGTCGTTGCAGTGACAGACTGCCTTGTACCGTTCCCGAACTATCCGGCAGACATCAACATGACAAAAGTAGACTATGTCTGCGTTGTTGACCAGATCGGTGTTCCGGAAAAAATCGCTACCGGTGCAGCAAAACCGACCACAGATGTACGTAAGCTGATGATGGCTGATTACTGTACACAGGTTGTTGTAAACACACCATACTTCAAAGACGGATTTGCTTACCAGACAGGTGTCGGCGGAGCTTCTATCGCATCTGCAGCATCTCTTGGCAAGATCATGAAAGAACGCGGGATTAAGATGGGATTCGCAGTCGGCGGTATGTCCAAAGGAATGTGCGACCTTCTTGATGAGGGGCTTGTAGGAAAACTTCTGGATACTCAGGACTTTGATACTTCCGCAGTAGAATCCGTAAAACGCCCGAACCACCACAGGATCAGCGCAGGTGCTTACGCAAACCCGTTCAACAAAGGTGCGTTCGTAAACAAACTGGACTACGTCGTTCTTGCAGCTCTTGAAGTTGACGTAGACTTTAACTGTAACGTAGTGGTAGGTTCTGACGGTGTCATCACCGGTGCACAGGGCGGTCATCCGGATGCAGCGCAGGGTGCAAAATGTACCATCGTAATTTCTCCACTGGTACAGGGACGTATCCCGGCGATCTGCTCCAAAGTAACCACAGTCACCACACCAGGTGAATCCGTAGATATCGTTGTCACAGACTACGGTGTAGCAGTCAATCCGGCAAGACAGGATCTTCTGGATGCATTAAAAGAAGCGAAGTGCGTTCCTCTGCGCACGATCGAAGAACTTCGTGATATCGCATATTCTATCACAGGTGAGCCTGAACCGGTTCAGTTTGGTGACAGAGTCGTAGGTATCATCGAAGGCCGTGACGGTACAGTTATGGACGTTGTACGTCAGGTAAAACCGTTTACCTTCGCAGAGGACTGAGAAATACGATAAGCAATAAGATTAAAGGCAATAGCCATGCAACATAATTCTCCTTTCAAGCATATATGAATAAATGGAAAAAGCTCTCTGATAGCGTGATCAGAGGGCTTTTTGTTGTGAGGGAATCTGCTGTAAACGGGGTGAACAGTAGTGGCTTTCCTTTTAGGCATACGAACATAAATATTGGGAATTAGATTTAGGTACAAAGGTCTGCTATAGTGTAATTATAGAAGAAAACAAAGCATTAAACGAACAAAAATATAAAAATATCAGGGAGGAATTTGTTATGACACAGACAGTTAAAAGTTATGCAACCGCAAATATTTTTGGAGCTTATATCCTTAGAATGAGAGAAGTACCTGGAAGAAGAATTCTGGATGAACTCAAAGAGAAAAAAGCAGAGAGAGAACGTTTTGAAGCAGTTGATGATTATGTAGAACAGGCATAAAAGAAAAACGGCAGAGCATCCGCATATAGTACTTTGTCAGGACTGAAGATAAGGAGGCAGAGCAATGATGTACGCAGAACAAAAAAGCAGAATGATCACGGCAATAGAATTGGAGTGCTGTATTTACAGTGCACTTCTCGGAGAAGTGTACACCACACCAAAACCGGGATTAGTTGACTGCCATGACACAGGGGCTCATCAGGATATGGATGTGCACACATTTGAAAGAAGTGCAGAAGCGATCACTCCTTATATTTCGCGAATGTTTTACAGGGGATATCACTGGATCGGCAAAGAAGAGAGACTTTTTGAAGAAATCCGTAAGATCGGCATTCAGGCAGAACATGCCATGTATGACAGCACAGATGGAGTAAATACACACAAAGGGCTGATCTTTACGATGGGAATCCTTGCTGCCGCTGCAGGAAACTGTTATCAAAAAGAACATTGCTTTGAGGCAGGCAGAATTCTCAAAAAAGCTGCTTCAATGACGGCAGGACCTCTGGAAGAAGAATTTCAGCGTATGGGAGAGCACGAACCGATTACACATGGAGAAATTCTTTTTCGTGAATATGGCGAAAAAGGAATCCGGGGAGAAGCGCAGAAAGGTTTTCCGATCATTGGCAAAACAGCACTACCGGTGCTTCGCAGTACCCGGATGATGGGAATGGACACGAATCGTTCCAATATACAAGTGCTTCTGGCAATCATGTCGGAGTTAAATGATACCAATGTCTGGAGTCGGGGATCTTATCATGAAATGCAGTGGTTGAAGGAACAGGCGGCAGAAATCTGCCGGCAGGGCGGTGTATTTCTTGAGGCAGGAATCAGAAAGATTGAAGAGTTGAACGAACTCTGCATTCGCAAAAATCTAAGTCCGGGAGGAGCAGCAGATATCCTGGCAGCAAGCCTGTTTCTGTATTATCTGGAGAATCTGATGCAGGAGGAGTGAAGACAATATGAAAGCAGAAAAACAGAAGGTTCCTATATATTTTCCAAAAGTCGGACAGCGGATCATCCGTTCTGCCCTGGCAGTTGCCTGCTGTTTTTGTGTATATTATCTGAGAAATAAGCAGGGAATCCCATTTTATTCCGCACTTGCGGTGCTGCAGTGCATTCAGCCCTATCAGGACAGCATGGCTGAGACAGCAAGAAAACGAGTGACGGGAACATTTGTCGGAGCGTTCTGGGGACTGGTGATCATTCTGATCCAGCTTTATGCATTTGATGGAATGCTCAAGGGCAGTTTTGCAGGATATATGTTGATTTCGCTTTTTACGGGTGTGGTCATTTATTCGACACTTGTATTAAATTGCAGGAACGCAGCTTATTTTTCCTGCGTGGTGTTTTTGAGCATCACGGTTATGCATATGACAGATGCAGATCCGTTCCTGTTTGTATTTAACAGGGTGCTGGATACACTGATCGGTGTCGGAATTGCATTTATCGTAAATACGGCACATCTGCCGAGAAGCAGAAGGAACGATGTTCTGTTTGTCTCAGGCATTGATGACACGATCCTGAACCGGGAAGACAAAATGTCGGCATACAGCAAGGTAGAGCTGAACCGTCTGATCTCATCCGGGGCGAACTTCACCGTATCGACAAATCGAACACCGGCGACTGTCCGGGAATCTCTTCCGGGGATCAACCTGAAACTTCCGATCATCGCCATGGACGGAGCCGTGCTTTATGACCTGAATGAGAATTCCTATCTGATGAAATACCAGATGTCTGAGAATCAGGCAAAAATGATCAGCAGTTTTCTGGACAAGGAGGGAATCCGCTATTTTACAAACTGCGTGGTGGACGATCTTCTGGTCATTTATTATGACAGGATCGAGAGTGAAGTGCACCGGAAAGTTTACGACAGAAGACGCAAGTCACCCTACCGTAACTACGTGCAGAAAACACAGGCAGTCTGTGAAAATGTCGTTTACCTGTATCTGATCGAGCAGAGAGAAGTCACGCAGAAACTCTACGAAAAACTGATGCAGCAGCCGTGGATCACAGATTTCCGTGTGGCATACCATGATTCCGTGGTGCACCCGGGCTATGCAAATCTCAAGATCTACACAAAAGAAGCGACGAGAGAGCATATGCTGGAAAACCTCAAGGCGATCCTGAATATCGATAAGGTAGTTACATTTGGAAGTATCGAAGATAAATATGATGTCTATGTCAGAGATGCGGATAAAGATGTTATGGTAAAAACACTCAAAAGACTCTATGAGCCTGTTTGGTTCAGAGGAAAAGGAAATATGACTATGCACAGATAGTATTCCGCGAGGTGTTTTGCCATGAATATGGCAAAATCCCGAGACATACGGGGCAAAATGCTATCACCGAAGGTGAGTTGGAATGCATTTTGACCAAGTTACTGTGAGCGAAGTGAGCAGTAATGAAAAACTGACAGATGCCGCTCGTTTTTACGGGCGGTTTTTTTGCGTTGCATATCGAGGAGGCGCCAGTGGCGCGTCCGCTGATATTATCATTTTTTGGCATTTCATGTGAAATAAATCACAAGAGATGCATAAAACCTATGCAAAAATCCGCGTTTTACATATTAGACGATGCAGGAATCCTTTCTTATACTTGACTTATCAGGAAACGGCAGGCTGCCGGATAAGGGAGGTATTTTTATATGAGTAACGAAGAAGTTTACAGCTACAAAACACCATCGTCTCAGCTCGTACAGATTGCAGAAATTGCTTCCAGATACAAGGGGAGACCGGAGATGCTAATGAAAGTCGTCATCCAGACGCAGAAGATTGTCACAGCGTTTTCTGCATCTGTTGCAGCGGTCATCGCAAGGGAGATGGACATTCCGCAGACACAGGTTTACAGTTTCATCACTTTTTACGCAATGCTTTCTGTGAAGCCGAGAGGAAAATACATCATCCGCATGTGCAAAAGTGCACCATGCCACGTCAAAGGCGCAAAAGAGATCGTCCGGGCACTGGAAGACCTGCTTCACATCAAGATGGGGGAGACAACAGAGGACAAACGCTTTACCCTGGAGTACTGTCCATGTCTTGGAATCTGTGAGCAGTCACCGGCGATCATGATCAACGACAGAACCTATGTGAATCTCACACCGGAGAGTGTAAGAGAAGTAGTCAGATGCTATATCAGAGATGAGGTGGAATGATGGAAGAAAAAAGAGTTCTTTTGAGAAACAGAGGAAAGATCGATCCGGAAAATGCCAGAGAATATATCGCAGCAGGCGGCTATGAGGGCCTGAAACGAGCCCTTAACATGAATGGGGAAGAGATCATTAAGGAACTGGAACATGCAGGACTCCGTGGCCGGGGAGGAGCTGGTTTCCCGACTTACCGTAAACTGCAGTTTGCCTACGGCGCACCGGGAGATGTGAAATACATTGTCTGTAATGCAGATGAGGGAGAGCCTGGAACAAACAAGGACCGTATCCTTCTTTCTTCCGATCCCTGTTCCATCTTTGAGGGCATGGCGATCGCAGGAAAAGCAGTCAATGCACATGTAGGATTTATTTATCTGAGAGCAGAATATTCCTACCTGGTTCCGATCCTGGAGGCAGCATTAAAGACTTCCCGTGAGGCAAACATGCTGGGAGAAAACATCCAGGGCAGCGGCTTTGATTTTGACATCAAACTTCGTTCCGGCGCAGGTGCTTATGTCTGTGGTGAGGAGACAGCCCTGTTTGAATCCATCGAAGGAAAACGAGGCGAGCCGCGATTCCGTCCACCATTCCCTGGGATCAAAGGATTGTTCGGAAAGCCAACCGTGCTGAACAATGTAGAGACACTTGCAAACATCAGCGTGATCTTCCAGAACGGATGGGAATGGTTCCGCACACTGGGAACAGAAAACAGCCCGGGAACAAAATTATTTACCGTCTGTGGAAACGTAAAGCGAAGAGGTGTCTTTGAATTCCCGATGGGGATCAATCTCAAAGACCTGATTTACGAAGTCTGCGGCGGCATGGAAGAAGGACATGAACTTCTGGCAGTGCAGACAGGTGGTGCATCCGGAGCGATCATCAATGCTTCCCAGATCGATATGACACTGGACATCGATCAGGTTTCCAATTCCGGCGGAAGACTTGGATGTGGAACGATTCTTGTCATGGACGACCGCAACTGTATCATCGATATCGTAAGAAATAATCTTGATTTTTTCCGCGGCGAATCCTGCGGCAAATGTACACCGTGCAGAGAGGGAGGAACAAGATTGTACCAGCTGATCACAAAGATCTCTCAGGGAAAAGGAAGCGTGAAGGATATTGATACGATTCAGGATCTTGCAGAGACGATGCGTCTGACTGCACTCTGTGGTCTGGGCCATTCGACAGCAGTTCCGGTTCTGAGCAGCATCCAGAACTTTTATTCCTGTTACCTGAGACACATTGACAAAGACTACTGCCCGGTATGCAGTGAGGAAGGAGAATAAAGATGATCCATTTAACAATAGACGGGGAACCGATCGAAGTAAAAGAAGGAACCACGATCCTGGAAGCGGCAAAGCTTCTGAACGTACATATCCCGACTCTCTGCCATCATGAGGATCAGGCAGTCAAAGCTGTCTGCCGTATCTGTGTGGTAGAAGTTGAGGGACAGAGACTTCTTCCGGCAGCCTGCAGCACACCGGTCACAGAAGGAATGGTAGTAAAAACAGCCTCCCCGAAAGTTATCAAGGCAAGAAAAAACATCATGGAGCTGATTCTTGCAAGACATCCGCAGGACTGTCTGGTATGTTCCAAAAATGGAAGCTGTGAGCTTCAGAAAGTCGCAAAAGACCTGAATATGAACCGTCCGAACCGTTATGAGATGCAGGTACGTGACGCGAGATTTGATAATTCTTCACCGTCGATCGTACGTGACATGAGCAAATGTATCCTCTGTAACCGCTGCGTGGAGGCATGTTCCCAGAAACAGGGTGTCATGGTCATGGCAAAAGAAAACAGAGGTTTTGACACAGTAGTTGTTCCGCCATATGGAAAACTTCTGGCAGATACAAGCTGCGTCAACTGTGGTCAGTGTATCCAGGTATGTCCGGTCGGAGCACTGTCCGTTCACGATGATACAGAGCGCATCTATGAGCAGATCGATGCAGGCAAATATATGACAGTTCAGATCGCACCGTCTGTACGTATCACGCTGGCAGAATCTCTTGGCTACAAGCCGGGAACCGTAACAACCGGAAAGATCGTCCATGCGCTCAGAAAGATCGGTTTCCACAAAGTATTCGACTCTGATTTTACTGCGGATCTGACGATCATGGAGGAGGGAACGGAGTTCCTTCACAGAATGCAGAACCACGGAACTCTGCCGCTCATCACTTCCTGCTGTCCGGCATGGGTCAAATACTGCGAGACTTATGGTTATGACCAGCTTGATCATCTTTCCACAGCAAAATCCCCACAGCAGATGTTCGGAGCTGTCATCAAGACCTTTTTTGCAGAAAAAGAAAAGATTGATCCGAAAGACATCTGCAGCGTGTCTGTCATGCCATGTACCGCAAAGAAATTTGAATGCAGGAGAAAAGAATTCCATGACAGTGGATTCCAGGATGTAGATATCTCCATCACAGTGGTAGAGCTTGCCAAGATGATCCGTACCGCAGGAATCCATTTCGAGGATCTGGAGGATCAGGAATTTGATGCACCGTTCGGTCTTGGAAGCGGTGCAGGACAGATTTTCGGAAGCACCGGCGGCGTTATGGAGGCGGCACTGCGTACGGTATACGAAGTGCTCACAGGGGAGACTCTTGAGAAACTGGAATTCATGCAGGTACGTGGACTTGAAGGAATTCGTGAAGCTTCCCTTACGATCAAAGGTCAGGAGATCCGCGTTGCGATCGTCCACGGTCTCAAGAACGTGGAAGGCATCCTGGAACAGATCAAAGCCGGAACATCCCCGTATCATTTTATTGAGGTAATGGCGTGTGAGGGTGGCTGCATCGGAGGCGGCGGAAACGCACCGAAGACCATGGCAAAAGTAAGAGAACGCCAGAGAGCGATCTATGAGGAAGACCAGAAACTTCCGATCCGTAAGTCACATGAAAATATTTATGTACAGAAATTATATGAAGAATATCTGGGAGAGCCTTTAAGCGAAAAATCCCACAAATTACTTCATACCACCTATCACAGCAGAAGAGACCTGCTCAGATAAAAGAAATATACAGTCAGGAGGAGCATCATGAACGAGCGTCAGTTAAGATACTTTTGTACAATAGCCAGAGAAGAAAATATTCAGAAAGCAGCAGCCGTACTGCATAAAGATTCGTCTACACTGACGAGGACAGTCAAAAATATGGAGGAAGAGATTGATGCTCCTCTGTTTAAGCGGACAAGAGAGGGACTTGTACTGACCGCGGAGGGTGAGACAACGATCCGCTTTGCCAGGAAAGTCCTTGAAACGACAAAAGAGTGTCACAGTCTCCATTCCTGGACAGAGCAGGAGATCCGCTATCTCCTGGAAGTGAACGAACAGGGACGTATCTCGGCGGCGGCAGAAAAGCTGTTTGTGGCACAGCCGTCCTTAAGCCAGAAACTCTGGCAGATAGAGAAAGATCTGGGAAATCCGCTTTTTGAACGAAACCGGAGGGGTGTGCGAAGTACGGAATACGGAAAGCATATCATTGAAACACTGAAGCAGGTAGAGGAACTGTACCGTCAGTATAGAAAAGAACTGGAAGAATGCATGGAGATGAAAAAGGGGACCGTGACGGTCGGAATTCCGATGAATCTTGGAACATGCCTGCTTCCCGCAATCCTTCCTGCATTTGCCAGACAGTATCCAAAAGTGAAGGTCAACATCCGTGAAGGAAATTCTTCTGAACTGGAAAAACTTCTTCTGGAGAAAAAAGTAGATTTCTGTATTATGCATGAACATGATACTGGAGATATGGTGCAGCTCAAAAGCTTTTCGGAAGATCCTTTTTATCTGGTTATTCCGAGAATGATGAAAAATCGGCTTCCATTTAAGGAGGCACAGCAATTATCCGCAGAAAATCTGAAAAAGTTGCAGGATGTTCCATTTGTGATGGTGGCTAAAAGACAGAAACTTCGTCAGGTGACAGATCAGATTCTGGAAAATGCCGGAATCATCCCGGAGATCTGTTGCACGACCAGAAATATGGAAACGGCCAAACGCCTTGTTGCAGCAGGGATGGGTGTGACGATTTTGCCACAGTCTTATCTGACACTGTATTCCGGTACAGAAAATCTGGAATGGTTTCTTCTCGATAAAAGTCTGAATGCCTCATGGAAATTGGTTATGGCAAATTTGAAAGGAGAAAAGCTTTCTGGTTGTTCACGTAGATTTTATGATTTTGCAATGGAATCTTTCCAGAAATCTTTGATCTGAAAAAAATGAAAAAGACCAAAAATTGACATTAATAAAACTTTTATATAAAAAACTGCCATTATTACGGCAGTTTTTTGTACTTTATTTGACTTGTTGAGACAAAAAAGGGTGTGCTATAATAAGTGACGATTTGTTGTTCATAAAAATGATATGAACAATGACCAGATTTTAATTCGGGAGGCGAATAGTGTGAAGTATCTGAGACAGTTTGGAATCATCCTTGCTGTGACCTGTGCGGGAGAGATCATGAAATATTTTATCCCGCTTCCGATACCGGGTAGTATCTATGGACTGATTCTGATGTTTGTGCTTCTTCTTTTGGGAGTGATAAAAGTAGAGCATGTAAAAGAGACAGGAGAATTTCTGATTGAGATCATGCCGTTGATGTTTATTCCTGCAGGTGTTGGTCTGATCACATCCTGGAGCCAGTTACAATCTTTCCTTGTGCCGCTTCTTGTGATCACAGTTGTATCTACTTTTGTAGTTATGATCGTGACAGGAAAAGTGACAGATTTCTTAATTTCAAGAAAAGGAGAGAAAAAGTAATATGGATAATCTGATCTTAAGTTCGGCAACGATAGGAATTGTGATCAGTCTCCTTGCTTATGAGATTGGTCTTGCAGCACAGCGTAAATGGAAGTTGGCGTTGTTAAATCCTCTTCTGATCTCTATTGCGATCGTGATCGTATTTCTGGTAGTATTTCATGTTGACTATGAAAGTTACAATATGAGTGCAAAATACCTGAGCTATCTTCTGACGCCTGCGACGGTAAGCCTGGCGATTCCTTTGTATCTGCAGCTCGATCTGCTGAAAAAGAATATCGGAGCGATACTTGGGGGCGTTATCTCAGGGGTGATCGCAAGTCTTGGAACGGTACTTGCAATGTCTGTAATATTCGGTCTGAGCCACAAAGAATATGTGACTATGCTTCCGAAGTCTATTACGACAGCGATCGGTATGGGAGTATCTGAGGAACTTGGCGGCTATGTGACAATCTCTGTTGCAGTGATCATTATTACAGGTGTACTCGGAAACATGTCTGCGGAATTTATCTGTAAACTTTTCCGTATTAAAAGTCCGATCTCCAGAGGCCTCGCAATCGGTACAGCATCCCATGCGGTAGGCACAGCAAGAGCAATGGAGCTTGGAGAAGTAGAAGGAGCAATGAGCAGCCTTGCGATCGTAGTATGCGGTCTGTGCACCGTGATCGGAGCTTCGATCTTTTCTTATTTATGGTAAAATAAAAAAGTTGACGATTCATCCTGAAACCATGGATGGTCGTC
Organism: Blautia sp. MSJ-19; assembly: GCF_018918125.1. Lineage (GTDB taxonomy): Bacteria > Bacillota > Clostridia > Lachnospirales > Lachnospiraceae > Blautia_A. The sequence goes on along the minus strand of NZ_JAHLQA010000032.1, from coordinate 31,357 downwards.
AACTTTTTTCGTAAAAGAGTTATATTATCTCTCCTGCAACTGGCTGTCATACATTCGCTTAGACCCTATAGTTTTGCGCCACCGGATTTCCCCGGCTATGCCTTTTTTAAAATAAATATAGTCTTTTATTGCATAAACGATACTATTGTTACATTACAGATTCAAATTTCTGTGGTATTATTCAGCATGTACGGCATACTGTTCCTGATTATTGTTTAGTACTCCCATATTTTTGAGTAAAGAGATTGCATCTCCCATTCCAGCGACATAAGACATGTCTGCATATCTCTCGTTTCTTGATTCCAGGCATGCAATATAGTCATCAATTACTCTGCGCATTACATGCGGAATATTCAGACTGCTGTAGCGTTCTTCCAGATAATCCAGATCTCCGTTATCCTGCTGAATATACGTATCAGAATCAAATATCCTCTGTCTCCTTTCTTTCATCATTGTTTCGATGTAATTTGCAATTACGATTTCAGTTTTGTTTTCCAATATTCTACTCCTCCGTTTGTGCAATTAACTATAGGTTTCGCCATTATTCTATAATCACGGTCTGTTTTTCGTCAACATAATTCGTCTGACAATTTCATAGATTTTTCGACAAATAATAGAGGAGGATTAGTAGATTTTATGTGATTTTCACAGCATTTTCCGCACTTTTTGTATGTTTTGTTTTTTTATATAAACAGAATATTTTTCCTTGAGAAATTTCTTTACTTTTTTCATGTTTTCGAATAAAATTGTGGTTATATGTATATTAACAGATGTATAAATATGCATTTATATTCAGAAGGGAGAGGAACTTATGACAACATCACACATCTGCATCATGATAGCGATCATTGTTTATCTTGGTGCAATGCTCTATGTCGGATATCTCTGTTCCAAGAAAAATAATGACACCTCCGATTTTTATCTGGGTGGCAGAAAGCTTGGTCCATTGGTTACGGCAATGAGTGCAGAAGCTTCCGATATGAGCAGCTGGCTTTTAATGGGACTTCCGGGACTGGCGTATCTGTCCGGAATTGCGGATGCCGGATGGACAGCAATCGGCCTGGCAATCGGAACTTATCTTAACTGGAAGATCGTTGCAAAAAGAATCCGACTTTACACGCACATAGCAGGCAACTCGATTACATTACCTTCATTCTTCAGCAACCGTTTCAGAGATAATCGCCATATTTTGCAGTCCATTGGAGCTGTTTTTATTGTAATTTTCTTTATTCCGTATACAGCTTCCGGATTTGCTGCCTGTGGAAAACTGTTCTCCAGTCTTTTTGGAGTTAAGTATCTCACGGCTATGATTATCAGTGCATTGGTTATTGTAGCGTATACGACTCTTGGAGGATTCCTTGCAGCATCTACGACGGATTTTATCCAGAGTATCATTATGTCAATTGCACTGATTATTGTCTTTGGTTTTGGCGTCTCAGTAGCAGGAGGACCTTCGGCAGTCATCGACCATGCGAAGTCATTACCAGGCTATTTAACTATGATGACTACATATGATCCGGTGACAGGAACAGAGGCAGCATATCCGGTGATAAATATTGTTTCTATGCTTGCATGGGGACTTGGATATTTTGGAATGCCGCATATCCTTCTTCGTTTTATGGCAATCGAAGATGAAAAGAAACTTTCTTTATCCAGAAAAGTAGCCACAACATGGGTTGTGATTTCACTGGCAGTAGCAGTACTGATTGGTGTGATTGGTCTTGGGATGACAGAAGCGGGCAAACTGGAAATGCTTCAGGGATCCAATTCTGAAACCATTATTGTTAAGATTGCGGATCTTTTGAGTACATATGGTGTTCTTCCGGCATTGCTTGGCGGTACAATTCTGGCAGGTATTCTGGCATCAACAATGTCTACGGCGGATTCACAGCTGCTTGCAGCTTCTTCAGCAGTTTCTTCAGATCTTTTTGGAGCTGTTCTGAAGAAAAAAAGACAGGAAACCATGTTGACAGATCGTGTTACTTTGTTGCTGATTGCTGTCATTGCTGTTATCATTGCCCGCAATCCGGATAGCTCTGTATTTAATATTGTATCTTTTGCATGGGCAGGATTTGGAGCCGTATTTGGACCAGTTGTGTTATTTGCGTTGTTCTGGAAACGTACCAATTGGCAGGGAGCTCTCGCAGGAATGATTTCTGGTGGCGTTATGGTATTTGTGTGGAAATATCTTGTCCGTCCGAATGTGGCTTTTCTGGATTTCTATGAATTGCTTCCGGCATTTCTGATTTCCTGTGCTATGATTATTCTGGTAAGCCTTACAACCAAGGCACCGTCTAAAGAAATTACAGACGAATTCGAATTTGTTCAGAAGAAAATGGCAGAATAAGTACAGGCACTGAAACTGTATAAAAAGAAAAAGCTGACGGTCATCTATAATGTAGGTGACAGGTCGGCTTTTTCTTTTGTGTGGTAAAAATATGAAACCCTGATAATTTAAGAATAGGCTTCACACTCTTTATGTGGTTATTTATACGGTTTTTTTATAATATTATGGAAAAGAAAATGTATGCAATTTAATGAAACTGCCTATTAATATAGAAGGATAATGCAATTGGTAATATCCATTATATTGTATATATAAAAAGTGGATTGAAAAGGAAGTTATATCTGTCATTTATGAAAAAACATAATAGAATTAACAAGATTGTTTTTGAAAAACGAAATCCCAGAGTAGTCAAGAGTAATCAGAACATGCGTTCAAGCAAAGCCCTGAAACTCTTGATTTTACTGGATTTATAAGGTACTCATAAAATGGACCTGAGGGGAATCGAACCCCTGTCCGAAAGCCTATCCCTTGCGGTATCTCCCATCACAGTCGCTGATTTGACATTCCCTTGGCAGTACGCCCACCGACAGGCTTACTGCTTCAGTAGCTTCATGATACATCTACCGGGGCAAAGCTTACCCGGCAAGGTTTCTCACATAGTCGACACCAGATTCCTGATGTGTGAGTGCATTAGGGCTGATGAGCAGCACTTAGGCTGCTAACGCGTACTGTTCGTCTGCGTTTATATTTAGTTTCCCGGTTGGTACGCAGTCCAGGAGTCTGCGGATGGCTGCCTCAACTTCAAAGCCCCCGTCGAAACCAGTACAAGCCCTGATCAGGTACGGAAAAATTCCGATATTACTGGTGAACAGACGATGCTTTTGTTTTGACTGTCTCTTATTATATGAAAGATGGCACAGAATTGTCAAGGGAGGAAGCAAATTTTTTTTATTTGATTTTGACACTATTCCATAAAAATTGCAAAAAATCTTGACAGCAACAGTTAGAAGATGTAAACTCGTGATAGTCGAAACGAACTAAAGTTACCGTAAACGAAGCATCGACGGCTTCGAATAAACTGGACGGATCAGGAGGAACGTAAATGGAAGCATTGCAAGAGGAAATTTATGATCAGATATCAGATCCTGCTCAGGAATCCTTCCGTAATCAGCAGTATCAGAGGGGCAGTATGCAGCGAAGTGCTATCATGGACAGACTTCGCCGGGAGGGCTGTCGAATTACAAAACAAAGAAAAATCATATTGGATATTATTTTGCAGGAAGAATGTACCTGCTGTAAGGAAATTTATTTTCTTGCATCTAAGAAAGATCCGAATATAGGGATGGCGACTATTTACAGAATGATCAATCTTTTGGAAGAGATTGGTGCATTGAAAAGAAAAAGTGCGTATCGTCTCTGCGATGAGCCATCCCAGGTGCCTGTCTGCTGCGTTCAGCTGGATGATCAGACAAGTATCCGGCTGGACAATGAAAAATTATGCAAAGTCATTGAAAAAGGTATGGAATCCTGTGGATATCTTCAGTCGAGAAGAGTGCGCAGAGTATCGGTGGAAAGCGGCAACTAACCGTTTTCTGCCGAAAAAATATACAAAAATCAAGACTTTTAAAATGCGTAATTTTAGACAATAATGAGAAAATTTATCACTTGCGCAAGTTAGTCTGGACTTTTGCTCGGGAGATTTTATAATATGGGTAATGCCAAGGGAACAAGGCACTGAAAAAGATAAAAATAATATAATATACAGGAGGAACTTACCATGATCAAACTTGATAAGAAACACAGCGGAGTATTTGCAGCAGGAGTGTTATTCGGAACAGCAGGAATCAAACTTCTTTCCAGTAAAGATGCAAAGAAAGTTTATACAAACTGCACAGCAGCTGTTCTTCGCGCAAAAGATTGCGTAATGAAGACTGTATCTAAAGTTCAGGAAAATGCAGAAGACATCTACGCAGAAGCACAGCAGATCAACGAAGACCGTGCGGCAGCTGAAGAAGCATTTGAAGATACTGCTGAAGAAGAATCCTTTAAAGAGACAGAAGAGACTGCAGCAGAAGAGGAATAAGAATGAGGCACCTGCGGTGATAAGCTGCAGGTGTTTTTATCTTGACCACAAAAACTAAAGGTGATGACAATATGAGATTTAAAATAGAACATGAGATCAGAGGCAGAGTCAGACTTCATATCTGTCAGGAACGAATGACATGCAGACAGGCGGATCAGTTAGAATATTTTCTGACAAAGCTTGATGGCGTAACCTCTGCAAAAGTAGTAGAACGAAATCAGGATGCAGTTATCTGCTATTCTGGTGACAGAGAAGAAATATTGAAGGCAGTTCAGAGTTTTTCCTATGAGAAGGCAGAAGCGCCTGAGAGCTATCTGCAGAATTCCGGAAGAGAAATGAACGGTGAATACTGGGAGAAAATGGTAAATCACGTTGTGATCCATTATGGAAAGAAAATTTTTCTGCCACTTCCGATACGGACATTCCTGACAACCCTGAAATCTGTAAAATATATTTGGAAAGGCGTACGCAGCCTTGCAAAATGCAGAATTGAAGTTTCCGTTCTGGATGCAACAGCGATTGGAGTATCCGTTCTCAGAGGTGACTTCAGCACAGCATCTTCCGTTATGTTCCTTCTTGGATTCGGAGAAATCCTTGAAGACTGGACACATAAGAAATCCGTGGATGATCTTGCAAGAAGTATGTCTCTGAACGTAAGCAAGGTATGGCTGGTGTCAGAGGATTCCGAGGTACTGGTAAATGCAGATACGATCAAGCCTGGCGACAGAGTACGTATACATATGGGAACTGTGATTCCGTTTGATGGCATTGTTACAGAAGGTGAGGCTATGGTAAATGAAGCTTCCCTGACAGGCGAGTCTATGCCGGTTGCAAAACGTGAAGCAGGCTATGTGTATGCCGGAACCGTTATGGAAGAAGGCGAGCTTACGATTCGCGTAAAAGAAACTTCAGGATCTACCAAGTTTGAAAAAATCGTAACTATGATCGAAGAAACCGAAAAATTAAAATCGGCTGTAGAGAGTAAAGCAGAACATCTTGCGGACAGATTAGTTCCATATACACTGGCAGGAACAGCTCTTACTTATGCTCTTACCAGAAATATAACAAAAGCACTGTCCATTCTGATGGTTGACTTCTCCTGTGCCCTGAAACTTGCAATGCCGATTTCTGTGCTTGCTGCGATCCGTGAGGCAAATGCTCATCATATTACTGTGAAAGGCGGCAAATTCCTGGAAGCAGTAGCAGAGGCAGATACGATCGTATTTGACAAGACCGGCACACTGACCAAAGCACAGCCGACAGTAGTTGATGTCGTTTCTTTTAATGGCGAATCTAAAGAAGATCTTTTAAGACTGGCTGCCTGCATGGAAGAACACTTTCCTCATTCTATGGCGAAGGCAGTTATGGATGCTGCAAAAGAACGTGGACTGACACATGAAGAGATGCATTCTAAAGTAGAATATATCGTAGCACATGGTATTTCTACAACTGTGGATGGAAGAAAGGCGATCATCGGAAGCCATCATTTTGTATTTGAAGATGAAAAATGTATAATACCGGCAGGAAAAGAAGAACTTTTCATGAACCTGCCAGAAGAATATTCACATCTTTATCTGGGAATCGAAGGTGAGCTGGCAGCTGTGATCTGTATTGAAGATCCACTTCGTCCAGAGGCTCCGGAAGTGGTAAAAGCGCTTCGAAAAGCCGGATTTACCCAGATTGTTATGATGACTGGGGACAGTGATCGTACTGCAAAGGCAATTGCGGCGAGAGTTGGTGTAGATAAATACTATTCCGAAGTCCTTCCGGAAGACAAAGCCAAATTTGTGGAAGAAGCTAAAGCGCAGGGACGAAAAGTGCTGATGGTAGGTGATGGTATCAACGATTCGCCGGCACTTTCCGCAGCAGATGTAGGTATCGCGATCAGTGATGGTGCAGAGCTTGCGAGAGAAATCGCGGACATTACGATTGGCGCAGATGATCTGAGCGTAATGGTAACACTTAAAGAGATCAGCAATGGCCTGATGGAGAAAATCCATAAAAATTACAGAAGAATTGTTGGCATCAATGGAAGTCTGATCGCACTTGGCGTGACAGGGGTGATTCAGCCGACAATGTCTGCACTTCTGCACAATACGTCTACTCTGCTGATCGGTATGGATTCTATGAAATCAGTACTTTAGACGACAGCAAAAAATATAAAAAGTTAAATACAAAAAACTCTTGACAGGCGATAGGAAATATTGTACTATCATATCAGTTAGAAACAACTAACAGACAACTGGTTTACGGATATGGAGACATATCCGTAAATTTAAAACAATGGGTTAGACACAACTAATTGGCAAGGAGAACCGGGAATGTTAGAGGCTGAGATCATAGCACACTGTGCGCCTACGCTGGCAGGAATCAAAACTGCAAACATGTTTACTTACACACCTGAGAACAGGGAAGGACTTCGTAAGGAAGTCAGAGAAGAGAATGAGAAACTGAATAGCAAAGGCGTTTTTGTGGAAGTACTTAGAACAAGTAAGTACAAGGCTCTGGTCTATGTATATCGTAAGAAAAAACTGGAACAGGATCTGAGCTGTGAAGGTGCATGCAGGCTTCTGAAAAATTGTGGTTATGAGTGCCGGGAGACAGACTGTTGTATCAGACAACTTCAGGAGCGTTTTTTTGAAAATGACTGTTTTCCTCACGAGGTTGGATTATTCCTGGGGTATCCTCTCGATGATGTGACTGGCTTTATTGAACAGAAAGGCAAAAATTATAAGTGTTGCGGGATCTGGAAAGTGTATGGAGACGCACAGCAGACTCAGATACTTTTCCGGAAACTGAAGAAGTGTTCCGAAATCTACAGACGCCTGTTTGCAGATGGAAGATCAATTCTCCAGCTCACCGTTGCAGCATAAATAAGAAAGGACAAGGTAAGTAAGATGAGTAAAGTAGCAGTAGTTTATTGGAGTTCTACAGGAAACACAGAATCTATGGCAAATGCAGTAGCAGAAGGCGCAAAAGCAGCTGGCGCAGAAGTTACAACTTTTGAGACCGCTGATTTCTCAGCAGAAAAAGTAGATGAATTTGATGCAATCGCATTTGGCTGTCCGGCAATGGGTGATGAAGTTCTGGAAGAAGATGAATTTGAACCAATGTTCAGCTCCTGCGAAGGAAAACTTTCCGGTAAAAAGATTGGACTGTTCGGATCCTATGGATGGGGAGACGGAGAGTGGATGCATAACTGGGAAGATAAATGCAAAGAAGATGGAGCAGTGCTCGTTGCAGACGGTGTAATCTGCCAGGAAGAGCCAGATGATGATGCAGTAGAAAACTGCAAAGCACTTGGCAAAGCACTTGCATAATTTCATATTACAGATTTGGATCAGAACCGGGAGTCAGTTGCATGACTTCCGGTTTTTTGCAGTTCTGGAAAAATTTCTGCTGCCCGTTCACAAAACTTACATAAATCTCTGCTAAGATAAAAAACAGAAAGATAGAATCAATAAATGATTGATGGAGGAATGAAAAATGGAAGCCCCAAAGATACTTGTAGTAGATGATGAAAGCCGCATGCGTAAGCTGGTAAAAGATTTTCTTGAAAAGAAAAATTTCCATGTGCTGGAAGCCGGAGATGGAGAAGAAGCGATGGATATTTTTTATGAAGAAAAAGATATAGCACTGTTGATCCTGGATGTTATGATGCCGAAGATGGATGGATGGGAAGTCTGCCGAGAGATTCGCAAAAATTCCAAAGTTCCAATTATCATGCTGACAGCCAGAGGAGATGAGAGAGATGAACTGCTTGGATTTGATCTGGGTGTGGATGAATATATTTCCAAGCCGTTCAGTCCGAAGATCCTGGTAGCAAGAGTTGAGGCAATCCTTCGAAGAACCGGACAGGATGCCGGAAATGATGTGCTTTCTGCAGGCGGTATTGTAATTGATAAATCCGCGCATCAGGCAACAGTGGATGACAAACCAATGGAACTGAGTTTTAAAGAATTTGAACTGCTCACATATTTCCTTGAAAATCAGGGAATCGCACTTTCCAGAGAAAAGATTCTGAATTCTGTATGGAACTATGATTATTTTGGAGACGCGCGTACGATAGATACACATGTTAAAAAGCTGAGAAGCAAAATGGGAGACAAAGGAGAATATATCAAGACAGTCTGGGGAATGGGCTACAAATTTGAGGTAGATGAAGCATGAAATCGCGTCATAAAGCAACAGGAAAACAGAAAAAAAAGAAATTTCATCCGCTGAGACGACAGATTGAATTCTGGTTTATTGGATTGCTTCTGCTTTCCATGGTGATTACAACAGTGATCAATGGCCTGTTTCTGGAACATTACTATATCAGCAAAAAGACAGATGTACTTCAGGAAGCGGTCAGGAATCTGGAGGAATTGTATGTAGAAACCGATTCTGATGGAAACTGTAATGCAGAAGTTTCTGATGAAATGTTTAAAGACAGTTCTGAGAATAACCTGACATGGATTGTTATTACAGCAGATGGACAGACGGTCTGCTCTGTGGGAAGCAATGAGGATCTTCTGGAGGCAAGACTGGTGGGATATGCTTATGATCTGGATCAGAAAAAAGATGATCATACAAAGATTCTGCAGCAGAATGACAGTTATGTGATTCAGCAGGTTCGGGATCGTTTTGCGGGAATGGAATATGTGGAGAGCTGGGGTGAATTGGAAAATGGCTGTTATTTTCTGATTCGGACACCTTTGGAAAGTATCCGCGAGAGTGTATCCATATCGAATAAGTTCTATTTCTATGTGGGCATCATGATTATTCTGGTCAGTGGTCTGGTCATCTGGTTTGTTACGAAGCGAATCACTCGTCCTATCAGTGAACTGACTTTGCTTTCTACAAAAATGAGTGATCTGGATTTTGATGCAAAATATCAGAGTCATGCCGGAAATGAAATTGATGAACTGGGTGAGAACTTTAACCGTATGTCTGCACAGTTGGAAAAGACAATTTCTGAACTCAAATCGGCGAACAATGAATTGCAGAAGGATATTGAAAATAAAGAGCGTATTGATCAGATGCGGCAGGAATTTCTGAATAATGTTTCACATGAACTGAAAACTCCGATCGCACTGGTACAGGGATATGCAGAAGGCCTGAAGGAGAATATCTCCGATGATCCTGAGAGCCGGGAATTTTATTGTGATGTTATCATGGATGAAGCTGCAAAGATGAATAAACTTGTCCGTAATCTTCTGACTTTGAATCAACTGGAATCTGGCAGGGACGAGATGACCGTGGAGCGCTTTGATATTGTAAGTCTGATTCGTGGTGTTCTGCAGTCTATGGATATCATGATTCAGCAGAAAGAAGCAAAAGTCAGCTTTGAAGCAGAAGCACCGATCTATGTATGGGCGGATGAGTTTAAGATTGAAGAAGTCGTAACGAATTATACCAGCAATGCGCTGAATCATCTGGATGGAGACCGGGAAATCGAGATTCGTGTTCTTACAGAGAGTGATCATGTAAAAGTAACGGTATTCAATACCGGTACACCGATACCGGAAGCGGACATTCCGAATCTCTGGAATAAATTCTACAAAGTAGATAAGGCAAGAACCAGGGAATATGGTGGAAGTGGAATAGGTTTGTCCATCGTCAAGGCGATCATGGAGGGGCTTCACCAGCAGTATGGCGTGCAGAATTATGATAATGGTGTAGAATTCTGGTTTACATTAGACAGGAAGAATCAGTAAAACAGCACAAATCGGGACAGATGTAAAGAAATCGCTTTGCATCTGTCTTTTTTTGGGTTATACTGAACTAATGAGTAAAGAATCAATGAAGACAGGATGTGAGAGACAATGATAGGAATTATCGATTATGATGCAGGCAATATCCGCAGCGTAGAGAAAGCACTTGCATACCTCGGCGAGGAGACGATCGTTTCCAGAGATCCGGAGGTGCTTTTAAAAGCAGATAAGGTGATCCTTCCGGGTGTTGGAAGTTTTGGCCAGGCAATGGAAAATCTGAACAGATATCATCTGATTCCGGTAATTAAAGATATGGTAAAAAATAATACTCCATTCCTTGGAATCTGTCTGGGGCTGCAACTGCTTTTTGAGAGCAGCGAAGAAACTCCGGGTGTGGAGGGACTGGGAATCTTGAAAGGTAAAATTTTACGGATTCCGCCATCACCGGGACTGAAGATCCCACATATGGGCTGGAATTCCCTGCATCTGCAGAATAATGGAAGACTGTTTAAGGGTGTTCCGGAAGACACGTATGTATATTTTGTGCATTCCTATTATCTGCAGGCGGAAGAACCGGAGATTGTAAAAGCGGTGACCGATTACAGCACAACGATTCATGCTTCTGTAGAGAAAAATAATGTATTTGCATGTCAGTTCCATCCGGAGAAGAGCAGCAGATATGGGCTTAAGATTCTGGAGAACTTTGCAAAACTTGAAAAGGAGGGGAACTGATATGTTTACAAAGAGAATCATTCCCTGCCTGGATGTCAACAACGGACGCGTGGTAAAGGGCGTAAATTTTGTGGATCTCAAAGATGCAGGAGATCCGGTAGAAATTGCGAAGGCATATGATGCTGCCGGAGCAGATGAACTTGTTTTTCTGGATATTACAGCATCCTGCGAAGAACGTGACACAGTAGTTGATATGGTGCGTAAAGTTGCTGCCTGCGTGTTTATTCCGTTTACTGTAGGTGGCGGGATACGTACCGTTGATGATTTTAAGAAACTGCTTCGTGAAGGTGCAGACAAGATTTCGGTAAATTCCGCGGCAATCGACCGTCCGGAACTGATCCGCGAGGCCGCAGAGAAGTTTGGCAGTCAGTGCGTGGTGCTTGCAATTGATGCCAAGAGAAGACCGGATGGCGGTTGGAATATCTACAAGCATGGTGGCCGCCTGGACACCGGGCTGGATGCGATTGAATGGGCAAAGAAGGCGGAAGCACTGGGCGCAGGAGAAATCCTTCTCACCAGTATGGATTGTGATGGAACAAAAGCCGGATATGATATTGAACTGACCCGTGCGATTTCCGAAGCGGTCAGCATACCAGTCATTGCCTCCGGCGGTGCAGGCACACTGGAACATTTTTATGATGCACTTACAGAAGGGGGTGCAGATGCGGCACTTGCTGCATCTTTATTCCATTATAAAGAACTGGAGATCCGTGAGGTAAAAGATTATCTTGCAGGCAGGGGAATCTCCGTAAGAAGATAAGAGGTGAAAGGAACATGGCTCCTTTATCAGGGGAATGGCTGGAAGCACTGAAAGGTGAATTTCATCAGCCATATTATACAAAATTATACAAGACAGTAATGCAGGAATATCAGACACGCAAGATTTTTCCGCCGGCAGATGATATGTTTAATGCATTTCATTTTACACCATTGAGTCAGGTCAAGGTGGTGATTCTTGGACAGGATCCGTATCATAACGACGGACAGGCGCATGGCCTGTGTTTTTCTGTAAAAAAAGATGTGGAAATTCCACCGTCTCTGGTAAATATTTATCAGGAACTGCATGATGATCTGGGCTGTTATATTCCGGATAATGGTTATCTGGAAAAATGGGCAAGACAGGGAGTTCTGATGCTGAACACGGTTCTGACTGTGCGGGCCCATCAGGCGAATTCACATAGAGGCATTGGATGGGAACAGTTTACTGATGCGGCAATCCGCATTCTGAACGAGCAGGACCGTCCAATCGTATTTCTTCTCTGGGGTCGTCCGGCACAGATGAAGAAGTCTATGTTAAATAATCCAAAGCATCTGATCTTGGAAGCACCGCATCCAAGTCCACTTTCTGCATACAGAGGATTTTTTGGATGCAGGCATTTCAGTAAGACAAATGAATTTCTGATTCAGAATGGTCTGGAGCCGATTGACTGGCAGATCGAAAATAAAGAACAGCAGGAAATTAAGGAGTGAACATGAACCAGAAGAATAACCTAGTAAAAAATGCATCCTTTTTGATGATTGCGGCGATGATCTCCAAGGTCATTGGTCTTCTTTATAAGAGCCCGCTTTCTTCAATTGTAGGCAATATGGGAATGGGATATATCAGTCTTGCCCAGAATGCCTATATGATTCTTCTGATGATTGCATCCTTCAGCATTCCGCAGGCAGTTTCCAAACTGATCTCAGAACGAATAGCTTTAAAAGATTACAAAAACGCCCAGAAAATTTTTCATGGATCTCTGATCTATGCGGCAATTGTGGGAGGAATCGTGGCGCTCGTGTGTCTGTTCGGCGCAAGATTTATCATTCCGAGCAACCAGCCGAACGCAGTGCTGGCACTCCAGATCCTTTCTCCGACAATTTTTCTCTCCGGAATCCTGGGCGTATACCGAGGATATTTCCAGGCATATCGAAATATGATGCCAACTTCGATTTCGCAGATTCTGGAACAGATCTTTAATGCTGCCGTCAGTTTGATAGCAGCATGGATGTTTATCAATTATTTTGCAGACGGCAGTGACGGCAGTGTTGCAAAATGGGGAGCTGCCGGTTCTACTGTGGGTACAACAGCAGGTGTTGTTACAGCATTGTTGTTTATGCTTCTGGTATATGGTGTTAACCGCAGGGCAATACGCAGAAGAGTAGACAGAGATTATATGCATGAGGAAGAATCTTATGGAGAGATTCTGAAACTGATCATACTGATTGTTTCGCCGATCATACTGAGCTCTTTTATTTATAATATTAATGGATATTTGAATGGAGTTCTGTATTCTGAGATCATGGGAAAACATGGTGTAAATGCAGATACGATCAGTATGTTGTATGCAGAGTATGCAACCTATTTTATGAGCATCATCAATATTCCGCTGACACTTTCCAGTGCAGCACCGACTTCTATGATTCCGGAAGTTTCTGCACTTTATGCGACAGGGGATATTGACGAGACGAGAAGAAGAGTGGATCAGACGGTACAGCTTTCCATGTTTATTTCCATTCCATGTGCAGTCGGACTTGCCGTACTGGCACAGCCAATCGTATCCTTGCTTTTTGGAGGAACAAATGGCGTAGCTGGCAAACTTCTGATGCTGGGCTCTTTTACCATTCTTCTGAATGGAATGTCCAATATTTCCAATGGCGTTCTTCAGGGAATCGGCAAACCAAAGATTCCGATGATCACGGCAGCTGTTGCACTGGTTGTTGATGTGGTAGTGGTAGTTGCACTTCTGATGTTTACGGATCTTGGAATCTATGCACTGTTGGTTGCCATGATCGTATATGCGATCGTTGTATGTGTTATGAATGATTTCTTTATGAAAAAATATCTGGATTATAAGAATCCATGGAAGGCTACTTATGTAAGTCCGCTCATTGCATCTGCAGTGATGGGAATTGTGGCAGCAGGAGTTTATTATGGACTTCATGCATTGCTTCCATCCAATATCATCTGCCTTGGAGTATCCATCATTCTGGCAGCGGCAGCTTATTTTCTGGTTTATATTCTGGTTGATAAGACTGCATCTGAGAGACTTTCCAGAATGCCGGGCGGAGCTTATCTTGTGAGGATCGCACAGAAAATACGAAAATAAAAAATATCAGAAATATGGGGATATCAGTTGTTTTTTCAACGGATATCCCTTTTATTTCCAAAAGAAGATAAAAATTTGATACCCAAAACAGTTTGTGGCAGTAGTTATGTAACAAATTGTGAAAGTTGGTCATTGTCATTTGTAAAACTTTGTCGTATAATGTTACGGAATTCGATTTTTGAGAAATACTTTTTAATAAGAAAGAACACGTTACATTCATATCTGTATATATACAGTTTTGACGAGGAGGTCGATTTATTGAATACATATACATTGGGAATTGATATTGGCTCAACAACCGTTAAAATCGCGATTCTTGATGAAAATGAAAAGCTTCTGTTTGCAGATTACGAACGTCATTTTGCAAACATTCAGGAGACACTGGCTGATCTTTTGGAAAAAGCACAGGGGCAGCTTGGAGAAATGAAACTGAGCCCGGTCATTACCGGTTCCGGTGGTCTGACTCTGGCAAATCATCTGGAGATTCCGTTTGTGCAGGAAGTTATTGCAGTGTCCACATCTCTTCAGAAAATGGCACCACAGACAGATGTCGCCATTGAGCTTGGCGGAGAAGATGCCAAGATCATTTATTTTGAAGGGGGCAATATTGAACAGCGAATGAATGGTATCTGTGCCGGTGGTACAGGTTCTTTTATCGATCAGATGGCGTCCCTTCTTCAGACAGATGCTCCTGGTTTGAACGAGTATGCCAAGAATTATAAGGCTCTTTATCCAATCGCTGCCCGTTGTGGCGTATTTGCAAAAACAGATATTCAGCCACTGATCAACGAGGGGGCAACGAAGGAAGATCTGTCGGCATCTATTTTTCAGGCGGTTGTAAACCAGACGATTTCCGGTCTTGCCTGCGGTAAACCGATTCGCGGACATGTGGCATTCCTGGGTGGTCCACTGCATTTCCTTTCTGAATTAAAGAAAGCGTTTATCCGCACTCTGAAACTGGATGATGAGCATACGATCGTTCCGGAGAATTCTCATCTGTTTGCGGCAATCGGTTCCGCGTTGAATGCAAAAGAAGATGTTTCTGTTTCTCTGACAGAACTTAAAGATAGACTTCGTCATTCCATTAAAATGGATTTTGAAGTAGAGCGAATGGAACCACTGTTTGCAACAGAAGAAGATTATGAAGAATTTAATAAGCGTCAGTCTTCTTACAAAGTTGCGACAGGAGACCTGGCTTCTTACAAAGGAAATTGTTATCTTGGCATTGATGCCGGTTCCACTACAACCAAGACGGCACTGGTAGGAGAAGATGGAAGCCTTCTGTATTCTTTTTACAGTAATAACAACGGAAGCCCGCTCAAAACGGCAATTCGTTCTATTCAGGAGATTTATTCAAAACTTCCGAAGGATGCAAAGATTGCCTATGCATGTTCTACCGGTTATGGTGAAGCACTGATCAAAGCAGCACTTCTTCTGGATGAGGGAGAAGTTGAGACTGTTTCCCATTACTATGCGGCAGCGTTCTTTGATCCGGAAGTTGACTGTATCCTGGACATTGGTGGCCAGGATATGAAATGTATTAAGATCAAGAATCAGACGGTAGACAGTGTACAGCTGAATGAGGCATGCTCTTCCGGTTGTGGTTCTTTTATTGAGACGTTTGCGAAATCTCTGAATTACAGTGTACAGGATTTTGCAAAAGCGGCTCTTTATGCGAAACATCCGATCGACCTTGGAACCCGTTGTACCGTATTTATGAATTCCAAGGTAAAACAGGCGCAGAAAGAAGGAGCAGAGGTATCTGATATCTCCGCAGGTCTTGCATATTCCGTTATCAAGAATGCTCTTTATAAAGTTATCAAAGTTTCTGATGCAACAGAGCTTGGTAAACACATTGTAGTACAGGGTGGTACGTTCTATAATGATGCGGTTCTTCGAAGCTTCGAGCGTATTGCCAACTGTGAAGCGATCCGTCCGGATATTGCCGGTATCATGGGAGCATTCGGTGCGGCTCTGATCGCACGTGAACGCTATGAAGATGGCAAAGAGACAACCATGCTTTCTATTGACAAGATCAATGAACTGAAATATACAACTTCTATGGCAAACTGCCGTGGATGTACCAATAACTGTCGTCTGACCATCAACAAATTTACAGGAGGCCGCCAGTTTGTCAGCGGAAACCGTTGTGAACGTGGAATTGGTAAAGAAAAGAACAAAGATCATGTTCCGAATCTTTATGAATATAAATACAAGAGACTGTTCTCTTACGAACCGTTAAGCCCGGATCAGGCAACAAGGGGACAGGTCGGTATCCCGCGTGTCCTGAACATGTTTGAAAATTATCCATTCTGGTATACGTTCTTTACAAAACTGAAATACGAGGTCGTACTTTCACCGACTTCCACCAGAAAGATATATGAGCTTGGTATTGAATCCATTCCGAGTGAATCTGAGTGTTATCCGGCGAAGCTTGCACATGGCCATGTGAGTTGGCTGATCAAGAAGGGCGTGAAATTTATTTTCTATCCCTGCATTCCATATGAACGTAACGAGTTCCCGGATGCAGTCAACCATTATAACTGCCCGATCGTTACTTCTTATGCAGAGAACATCAAGAATAATGTGGATGAGCTGAAAGATCCGAGCATTAAATTTATGAATCCGTTTATGGCCTTTACGACGGAAGCAATCCTGACAGATCGTCTGGTTGAGGTGTTTAAAGATCTTCCGGCAGAGGAAGTCAAAGCCGCTGCACATGCTGCTTGGGAAGAACTGGCTCAGGCACGTAAAGATGTACAGAAAAAAGGAGAGGAGACTCTTCAGTACCTTAAGGATACCGGACGAAGAGGTATTGTTCTGGCAGGTCGTCCGTACCATATTGACCCTGAGATTCATCATGGTATCCCGGACCTGATCAACAGCTACGGCATTGCTGTATTTACAGAGGATTCTATTTCTCATCTTGCAGAAGTAGAACGCCCGATCCGTGTCAATGACCAGTGGATGTATCACTCCCGTCTGTATGCAGCGGCAAACTTTGTTAAGAAACAGGATAATCTGGATCTGATCCAGTTGAACTCCTTTGGATGTGGTCTGGATGCCGTTACAACGGATGAGGTTTATGAGATCCTGGATGGCAGCGGCAAGATTTATACCTGTCTGAAGATTGATGAGGTAAACAACCTTGGCGCGGCACGTATCCGTGTACGTTCTCTGCTGGCAGCGCTCCGGGCAAAAGATGCGCAGCATAAAGAACGTGAGATCAAACCGTCTTCTATTGAGAAGGTTGTATTTACAAAGCAGATGCGTAAGGATTATACGATCCTCTGCCCGCAGATGTCACCGTTCCACTTCGGAATCCTGCAGGCTGCATTTAATACCTGCGGATATCATCTGGAAGTGCTTCCGAATGATAACAAACATGCAGTTGATGTGGGACTGAAATATGTAAACAATGATGCATGCTATCCGTCATTGATGGTTGTCGGACAGGTTATGGATGCCCTTCTTTCGGGTAAATATGATCTGAATAAAACGGCTGTCATCATGTCTCAGACAGGTGGTGGCTGCCGTGCATCCAACTATATCGCATTTATCCGCCGTGCCCTTAAGAAGGCAGGCATGGAGCAGGTTCCGGTCATTTCCATTAACTTAAGCGGTTTGGAAAGCAATCCGGGATTCAAGCTGACACTTCCGTTGATCAAACGTATCTGCTATGGTGCAGTGTTTGGCGATATCCTGATGAAATGTGTATATCGTATGCGACCATATGAACTGGAGCCGGGAATCGTCAACCGTAAACATAAGATCTGGGAGCAGAGAGTCATCACCTTCCTGGAAGGCAGCAGCGTCAGTCATGGACAGTTTAAGAAAATGTGCCGCGAAATGGTGCATGAATTTGATCTTATTCCGATCAGCGATGAAAAGAAACCACGTGTTGGTATCGTTGGAGAGATCCTTGTTAAGTTCCTTCCGGCAGCCAATAATCATCTGGCAGAACTTCTGGAAGCGGAAGGAGCCGAAGCAGTCTGCCCGGATCTGATCGACTTTATCAATTACTGTTTCTATAATCAGAACTTTAAGTGTGAGTTCCTTGGATTCAAGAAAAATAAAGCGACAATTGCAAACTGGGGAATCAAAGCTATTGAATGGCTGCGTGGAACTGCAAATGAAGCACTTGCACAGAGTCGTCATTTTACACCATCTGCCAATATTGCAGATCTGGCCAAAATGGCAGAGCCGATTGTATCTCCTGGAAACCAGACCGGTGAGGGCTGGTTCCTGACTGGTGAGATGATGGAACTGATCCATGGAGGTGTGCCAAATATCGTTTGCATTCAGCCGTTTGCATGCCTGCCGAACCATATTGTAGGTAAAGGTGTCATTAAAGCAATACGAAGAGAACATCCGGAAGCAAATATCGTAGCAATCGACTATGACCCAGGTGCCAGTGAAGTTAATCAGCTGAATCGTATTAAATTGATGCTTTCTACAGCACAAAAAAACTTAAATAAAAAATAATTTTTTTTAAATTCCCGAGGGGGAAAATGCTCGTAGTCTGCGAAGGCCGCGTTTCCCCCTCGGACTCCCCCTTTTTGGCCACGCGGTCGAGGTGTGGGGAAGGGCACTTAAAATCCGTGATTCTGTGTTGATTATCAAAATGCTGCTGTGTGAGCGAAGCGAGTTCAGCATTTTGATGATTGATTTTAACAGGATTGCGGATTTTTTAGTGCTTTCGAATCTTTGAAATGAGCCAGATACAGTTTTTATATGAAACAGGCACGTAGACATCATTTTTTTACCTTTTACTATTTTTTAATTATTATTCCGGATTTTATTCCTTAAACATTTTTCTTTACCATTTTATTGTGTTCTGCTATACTTAGCAAAGAGTGTGAAAATGAAAATCCATACAGAAAGAGGAACAAACATGGCAAAATATACATTAATGAAAACGGAGGGGCGTGCGAAGCGTGCGCAGTTTGAGACTGTGCATGGTACGATCCAGACTCCGGTATTCATGAACGTAGGAACGATCGGTGCCATCAAAGGTGCGGTTTCTACGCAGGATCTTTATGAGATCGGAACACAGGTGGAGCTTTCCAATACGTATCATCTGCATGTACGCCCGGGTGACAAGATCGTGAAGCAGCTTGGAGGACTTCATAAGTTTATGAACTGGGAGCGTCCGATTCTGACAGATTCCGGCGGATTCCAGGTGTTTTCTCTTGCGAAACTCCGCAAGATCAAAGAAGAAGGCGTACATTTCCAGTCACATATTGACGGACATAAGATCTTTATGGGACCGGAGGAGAGTATGCAGATCCAGTCCAATCTGGGATCTACGATCGCCATGGCATTTGATGAATGCCCGAGCAGTGTGGCAGACAGAGACTATGTACAGAAATCTGTAGAGCGTACCACACGCTGGCTGGCAAGATGCAAGGCAGAGATGGCACGCCTCAACAGCCTGCCGGATACCATCAATAAAGAACAGCTTCTGTTCGGCATCAACCAGGGAGCTGTTTACGAAGATATCCGTATCGAACATGCAAAAGAGATCGCCAAGATGGATCTTGACGGCTATGCAGTCGGCGGACTGGCAGTTGGTGAGACACATGAAGAAATGTACCGTATCCTTGATGAAGTCGTACCGTATCTTCCGCAGGACAAACCGACATACCTCATGGGAGTTGGAACACCGGCGAATATCCTGGAGGGCGTAGAGCGAGGAATCGATTTCTTTGATTGCGTATATCCGAGCCGTAATGGTCGTCATGGCCACGTGTATACCAATCACGGTAAGATGAATATGTTTAATGCAAAATATGAACTCGATACCCGCCCGATCGAAGAAGGATGCGGCTGTCCGGCATGCCGCCATTACAGCAGAGCTTACATCCGTCACCTTCTCAAAGCAAAAGAAATGCTTGGAATGCGTCTCTGTGTTCTGCATAATCTGTATTTCTACAACCATATGATGGAAGAGATCCGCGATGCCCTCGACGAAGGCAGGTTTTCCGAATACAAAAAAATGCGTCTTGAGGGATTTGCAGCCGGAGAGCAGAAATAAGTTTTCTGGCAGTAAAATCATGTAGAAGCAGTATATTATGGACACAAATCCCACAAAATGCCGAAAAATACTTGAAGTAGCAGGCTTTTTTGTGTATGATAGTATGTAGTGTTCCTGAAGAACAGGAATGTAAGTAGAAACAGGAGGAATCGTAAATGAGCAGCACAGCAAGCAGTACCGCAAGCATGGGTATGATGATTTTATGGATGGTTGTTATCTTTGGAGTTATGTATTTCCTGATGATCCGTCCACAGAAGAAAGAGCAGAAGAGACTTCAGGCAATGCTCAACAGCATGGAAGTCGGTGACAGCATTGTTACCACAGGCGGTTTCTATGGAGTGATCATCGACATGACAGAAGAAGATGTAATCGTAGAATTCGGCAATAACAAGAACTGCCGTATCCCAATGAGAAAACAGGCTATTGCAGAGGTGGAGAAGGCAGAACAGGCATCCGCATAACTGCAAATAAGAAAGTAAGTGCTGCGTCAGATGCGGCACTTCTTTTTTTATAAAAATCGTTTACATTTGCAACACGTTCTAACTTTTACGTAGTAAAGGGTTGAAAAGTGCAAAAAAGTGCGTTATTATAATAACAATATCCATAAGGAAAGGACTCTGCTTAAGTTTCGTGTGATTGCAGAGAGAGGAAATGAAGAGATGGAATACAAGATCGCATTGATTCCGGGAGATGGAATCGGACCGGAAATCGTCAGTGAAGCAAAAAAGGTTCTCGACAAAGTATGTGAGAAATATCATCATACTTTTACATATTCAGAAGTACTTCTCGGGGGAGCATCCATTGATGTTCACGGGGTACCGCTTACAGATGAGGCAATTGCCACGGCAAAAGCCTCTGATGCAGTTCTGATGGGCTCTATCGGCGGTGATGCAAAGACATCCCCATGGTACAAACTGGAGCCGTCCAAACGTCCGGAAGCAGGACTTCTTGCTATCCGTAAGGCACTGAACCTTTTTGCGAATCTTCGTCCGGCATACCTTTACAAAGAACTCGAAGAAGCCTGCCCGATCAAGAAAGAAGTGATCGGAGACAACGGATTTGACATGATCATCGTCCGTGAGCTGACCGGTGGTCTTTACTTCGGCGAAAGAAAGACCATTGAAGAAGACGGTGTAAAGAAAGCAATCGATACACTTTCTTATAACGAAAATGAGATCCGCCGTATCGCGATCAAAGCATTTGACATCGCAATGAAGAGAAGAAAGAAAGTCACAAGTGTAGACAAGGCAAACGTTCTGGATTCTTCCAGACTCTGGAGAAAAGTCGTAGAAGAAGTTGCAAAGGATTACCCGGAAGTAACTCTGGAGCATATGCTGGTTGATAACTGTGCAATGCAGCTTGTACATGATCCGGCACAGTTCGACGTTATCCTGACAGAGAACATGTTCGGCGATATTTTATCTGATGAGGCAAGTATGGTGACAGGTTCCATCGGAATGCTTTCTTCTGCAAGCCTCAATGAGACCAAATTTGGTCTGTATGAGCCAAGCCACGGATCCGCACCGGATATCGCAGGACAGAATAAAGCAAACCCGATCGCAACGATCCTTTCCGCAGCAATGATGCTCCGCTACTCACTCAACCTTGACGAAGAGGCAGACGCAGTAGAGGCAGCTGTACAGAAAGTTCTGACAGACGGATACCGCACAGGCGACATCATGTCCGACGGATGCAAAGCTGTCGGAACAAAAGAAATGGGAGATCTGATCGCAGCAGCGGTATGACGATACCAGGATTGTGGGAGTGCTATGCACGGAACAATCCGTAAGTATCGGATAGATTGTATAAAGAGGAGATAATAAAATGAGAAGTGATTCAGTAAAAACAGGCTCACAGCAGGCACCTCATCGTTCCCTGTTTAATGCCCTTGGATTAACAAAAGAAGAAATGGAACGTCCATTAGTCGGAATCGTAAGTTCCTATAATGAGATCGTACCTGGACATATGAACCTTGACAAGATCGTTGCAGCCGTAAAACAGGGTGTTGCAATGGCCGGTGGTACACCGATCGTATTTCCGGCGATTGCTGTCTGTGACGGTATCGCAATGGGACACATCGGAATGAAATACTCTCTGGTAACAAGAGATCTGATTGCAGACTCTACAGAGGCAATGGCAATGGCTCATCAGTTTGATGCACTTGTTATGGTTCCGAACTGTGACAAAAACGTACCTGGACTTCTGATGGCAGCAGCCAGAATCAACGTTCCGACTGTATTCGTAAGCGGTGGTCCGATGATGGCAGGTCATATCCACGGACACAAGACAAGCCTTTCCAGTATGTTTGAAGCTGTTGGATCTTATGCAGCAGGCAAGATCACAGAAGACGAACTGACAGAATTCGAGAACAAAACATGTCCTACATGTGGATCCTGTTCCGGTATGTACACTGCAAACTCCATGAACTGTCTGACTGAGGTTCTTGGTATGGGACTTCGTGGAAACGGAACCATTCCGGCAGTATATTCCGAACGTATCCGTCTTGCAAAACATGCAGGTATGCAGGTTATGGAAATGTACCGCAGAAACATCCGTCCGAGAGACATCATGACAAAAGAAGCAATCCTGAACGCCCTGACTGTAGATATGGCACTTGGATGCTCTACCAACAGTATGCTCCATCTTCCGGCGATCGCTCATGAAGTCGGAATGGACTTTGATATCAGCTTTGCAAACGAGATCAGTGAAAAGACTCCGAACCTCTGCCACCTTGCACCGGCAGGCCCGACCTACATGGAAGACCTCAACGAGGCAGGCGGTGTTTACGCAGTCATGAACGAGCTGAACAAAAAAGGACTTCTCCATACAGAATGCATGACAGTAACAGGCAAAACAGTAGGCGAAAACATCAAAGACTGTGTAAACCTCAATCCTGAAGTTATCCGCCCGATCGACAATCCATACAGCCAGACCGGTGGACTTGCAGTCCTCAAAGGAAATATCGCTCCTGACGGCGGTGTTGTAAAACGTTCCGCAGTTGTAGAAGAGATGATGGTACACGAAGGACCGGCAAGAGTCTTTGACTGCGAAGAAGATGCGATCGCAGCGATCAAAGGCGGCAAGATCGTAGCTGGAGACGTTGTAGTTATCCGTTATGAAGGACCAAAAGGCGGCCCTGGAATGAGAGAGATGCTGAACCCGACATCTGCGATCGCAGGTATGGGACTTGGATCTTCCGTAGCACTTATCACAGACGGACGTTTCAGCGGTGCATCCCGTGGAGCTTCCATCGGACATGTTTCACCGGAAGCAGCCGTAGGCGGACCGATCGCCCTGATTGAAGAAGGCGATATCATCAGCATCAATATTCCGGAACTCAAACTGGAAGTCAAAGTATCTGATGAAGAGATGGCAGCAAGAAAAGCAAAATGGCAGCCACGTGAACCAAGAGTCACAACCGGATATCTTGCAAGATATGCTGCAATGGTTACCTCAGGCAACAGAGGAGCGATCCTTGAAGTGCCGAAAGCAAAATAATTGAAATCATTTTATATACACAGGAGGAAACGCAATGCAGCTTACAGGTGCAGAGATCATCATTGAGTGCCTTAAGGAACAGAAAGTAGATACTGTTTTCGGTTATCCGGGAGGCGCGATCCTTAATGTCTATGATGCTCTCTATAAACACAGTGATGAGATCCACCACGTTCTGACTTCTCATGAACAGGGTGCATCTCATGCAGCAGACGGTTATGCCCGTGCTACAGGCAAAGTCGGAGTGTGCCTGGCAACCTCCGGACCTGGAGCTACAAACCTGGTTACCGGTATCGCGACCGCATACATGGATTCCATTCCGGTCGTAGCGATCACCGCTAACGTAGGCAAACCGCTTCTCGGAAGAGATTCTTTCCAGGAAGTTGATATTGCCGGTATTGTAATGCCGGTCACAAAACACAGTTTTATCGTAAAAGACATCTCCATGCTGGCAGACACACTCCGTAAGGCATTTTATATTGCCAAGAGTGGACGTCCGGGACCAGTACTGGTGGATGTGACAAAAGATGTAACAGCAGCAACTTATGAATATTCTCTGCGCCGTCCGGCCACGATCAACCGTGAGACCGAGACAATTCGTAAAGAGGATCTTGAAGTTGCAGCACAGATGATCGAAGAAGCAAAGAAACCATATATTTTTGTCGGTGGCGGTTCCGTTATTTCCGGCGCCTCAAAAGAAATCAGTGAACTGGCTCACAAGATTCAGGCACCGGTTTGCGACAGTCTTATGGGTAAAGGTGCTTTTTCCGGGGAAGATCCTCTGTATACCGGCATGCTCGGTATGCATGGAACCAAGACTTCCGACCTTGGTGTGACACAGTGCGACCTTCTGATCGTTCTGGGCGCACGTTTCAGTGACCGTGTCACAGGAAATGCCAGGACCTTTGCAAAACAGGCAAAGATCCTGCAGATCGATGTCGATGCGGCAGAAATTAACAAGAATGTTGTGGTAGATGCATCTGTGATCGGAGATGTAAGAGAAGTTCTCCGCAGACTTCTGGAAATGATTCCGGAAGAACAGCATCCGGAGTGGATCGAGCATATTCAGGAGATGAAAGCAAAATATCCTCTGAGTTATGATCATTCCCAGCTCACAGGACCATACATTATAGAGAAACTCTATGAAATCACAGGTGGAGATGCAATTATCTCAACAGATGTCGGTCAGCACCAGATGTGGGCCGCACAGTACTTCAAGTACAAAGAACCTCGTACCTTCCTGACTTCCGGTGGTCTCGGAACGATGGGATACGGACTTGGAGCTGCGATCGGTGCCAAGATGGGAAGACCGGACAAAACAGTTGTCAACATCGCTGGAGACGGCTGTTTCCGAATGAACATGAATGAGATCGCGACAGCAGTACGCTGCCATAAACAGCTTTTACAGATTGTCATGAACAATCATGTACTGGGTATGGTACGTCAGTGGCAGACCTTATTCTATGAACACAGATATTCACACACCGTCCTTGACGATGCCGTGGATTTTGTGAAAATATCTGAGGGCATGGGAGCGAAAGCAATCCGTGTTACGAAGATGGAAGAAGTAGAGCCGGCGATCCGCGAGGCTCTCGCAACAGACGGACCTGTAGTACTGGACTGCTGGATCGATCAGGATCTCAGCGTGTTCCCGATGGTACCGGCAGGCGCAAGTCTGAATGAAGTTTTTGACGAGGAGGATATGAAGAACAATGAGCAGAGTGTATAATTTTTCTGCAGGACCGGCCGTACTGCCGGAACCTGTGCTGAAAGAAGTAGCAGAAGAGATGATGGATTATCAGGGAAGCGGCATGTCCGTAATGGAAATGAGCCACAGAAGTCCTGAATTCCAGAAGATCATCGACGATGCAGAGCAGGATCTGAGAGATCTGATGAACATCCCGGATAATTACAAGGTATTATTCCTTCAGGGTGGTGCTTCTCAGCAGTTTGCCATGATTCCGATGAACCTGATGAAAAACGGAGTTGCTGACTATATCGTTACCGGTCAGTGGGCAAAAAAAGCATATCAGGAAGCACAGAAATACGGAAAGGTAAACAAGATCGCCTCTTCCGAAGACAAAACCTTCTCTTATATCCCGGACTGCAGCGATCTTCCGATCAGCCCGGATGCAGATTATGTATACATTTGTGAAAATAATACAATTTACGGAACAAAATTCAAAACTCTTCCGAATACAAAGGGCAAAACTCTGGTAGCAGACGTTTCTTCCTGCTTCTTATCTGAGCCTGTAGATGTAACCAAATACGGTATCATTTACGGTGGTGTCCAGAAAAACATCGGACCAGCAGGTATGGTAATCGCAATCATCCGTGAAGACCTTATCACAGAGGATGTTCTTCCGGGAACACCAACCATGCTTACATATAAGACACATGCAGATGCAGGTTCCCTGTACAACACACCGAATGCTTACTGCATCTACGTATGCGGCAAGGTCTTCAAATGGCTCAAAGCTATGGGCGGACTGGAAGAAATGCAGAAGAGAAACATCGAAAAAGCCAAGATCCTCTATGATTTCCTGGATCAGAGCAAACTCTTCAAAGGCACAGTAGAGTCGGCTTCCCGTTCTCTGATGAACGTTCCTTTCGTTACAGGTGACAAAGAGATGGATGCCAAATTCGTTAAAGAAGCAAAGGCAGCAGGTCTTGTAAACCTCAAAGGACACAGAACTGTAGGCGGTATGCGTGCTAGTATCTACAATGCAATGCCAAAAGAAGGCGTAGAAGCCCTCGTTGCATTCATGAAAAAATTCGAGGAGGAAAATGCATAATGTTCCAGTATAAATGCCTCAATCCAATCTCCCAGACAGGTCTCGGCCTGTTTGGAGAGGAATACAAACAGACAGAAGAATTAAACGATGCCGATGCCATCCTGGTAAGAAGTGCCAAGATGCATGACATGGAGCTTCCGGAAAATGTCAAAGTCATCGCCCGTGCAGGTGCAGGTGTCAACAACATCCCGGTTGATGCATGCGCAGAAAAAGGTATCGTAGTATTCAACACACCAGGTGCAAACGCAAATGGTGTTAAGGAGCTTGTTCTTGCAGGAATGCTCCTTGCTTCCCGTGATATCGTTGGTGGTATTGAGTGGGTAGCACACGAAGAAGACAAAGAACACATCGACAAACTGGCTGAGAAACAGAAAAAACAGTTTGCAGGATGTGAGATCAGCGGTAAGAAACTTGGTATCATCGGTCTTGGTGCGATCGGAGCTATGGTTGCAAACTCTGCAACACATCTTGGAATGGAAGTTTACGGATATGACCCGTTCATCTCCATCGATGCAGCATGGAACCTCTCCAGAACCATCAAACACAGCAAATCTCTGGATGAGATCTACAGCCAGTGTGATTACATCACCATCCATGTACCGCTTACAGACAACACTCGCAAGATGATCGACAAAGAAGCTTTCACAAAGATGAAAGACGGTGTCGTTCTTCTGAACTTCGCAAGAGACCTTCTCGTTGATGAGGATGCCCTTGTAGAAGCTCTTGACAGCGGTAAGGTTAAGAAATACGTAACAGACTTTGCAAATGCAACCGTAGCAGGCAGACCGGGAATCCTTGTAACACCACATCTTGGTGCATCCACAGAGGAATCCGAAGAAAACTGTGCAGTTATGGCAGTCAAAGAAGTCAGAGATTTCCTCGAAAACGGAAACATCAAAAACTCTGTAAACTTCCCGAACTGTGACATGGGAACCTGCGTGGCAGTAGGACGTATCACCATTGCCCACAAGAACATTCCGAACATGATCAGCCAGTTCACCAAGATCCTTGGTAGTGAGGGACTGAACATCGCGGATATGACTAACAAGAGCCGTGGCGGATATGCGTATACCATCATCGACCTGGAAAGCGCAGCATCCAAAGAAGCTCTGGATGAGCTGAGAGCAATCGAAGGCGTATCCAAAGTACGTGTGATCAAATAAACCAATCAAAACCAATGGGGATGGAAAATGGCATTTTTTCTCTCCCCGTGGCTTTTTTGCATTTGACCAATCAAAAAACCCGGAAAATTCTTTAACAGAATTGCCCGGGTTTTTGTGTACATAAATGGTATTAAATTATTTACGACTTGCAATAAATTCTTCTACTTCTTCACGTGTCGGCATAACTCTCAGGGCACCTTTACGTGTGGTGATGAGGGATGCAGCGGCGTTTGCAAAGGTGAGAAGTTCTTTGAGGTTTTCTTCTGTAAGGTTCTCAAGACCGTGGTCAAGAACGTAGTTCAGAGTACTTGCACAGAAGGTGTCCCCGGCGCCGGTCGTTTCGATGGTATTTTCCTGAAGGAACGGAGCAACTTCTACACGCATGTCTTTGTAATAAGCACGGCTTCCGTCTTTTCCCATAGTAACCAGAATCAGCGGAATATGATATTTTTCCTGGATCATAGCAGCACCCTTGTCGTAATCAGTGGTTCCGCACATAAATTCTACTTCATTGTCTGAAATTTTCAGAACATCACATTTGGACATACCATATTCGATTTCAACTTTGGCATCGTCCAGAGATTTCCAGAGAGGCGGACGCAGGTTCGGATCAAAGGTAATGATACATCCGGCTTCTTTGGCAAGATCAATTGCATGACGGGTTGCTTCACGTACACCTTCATGGGTAGAAGAAAGTGTTCCGAAATGGAAGATACGGGAAGACTCGATCAGGTCCTTCTGAACTTCTTCCTTGGTGAGCATCATATCTGCACCTGGATCACGATAGAAGGAGAAATCACGGTCTCCATCCGGATAAGTATGTACAAAAGCAAGAGTTGTATGGCAGTTTTCGTCCATGATCAGGTTTCTGGTATCAATGCCAACTTCTTCAACGGCTGCTTTTAACTGATTTCCGAACATGTCTTTTCCGACTTTGCCGATGAAAGCAGTTTTTTTACCAAGTCTTTCCAACATGGCAAGTACATTACATGGAGCACCGCCCGGGTTTGCCTCCATCAGCGGGTTGCCCTGAGAACTGGAACCGTTTTCAGTAAAGTCAATAAGAAGCTCTCCGAGGGCCGTTACGTCAAACTGTCTTTTTTCCATAATATAAAAACCTCCTTAAAAGTTCCTGTAGTGATTCCTTTTTTGGAAAGAAAGATACTAACATCAATTTATCGTAGAGAGACGTTTTTGTCAAACTAAATTCGTTATATTCTTTATTTTTATTATAAAAAATGATAAACTAAAGCAAAGAGATACAATTTCAGCAATTTCAGATAGAGTATTTCAGAATGGAGGCGCAAATAATGGAAAGCAAAGTATATAAATATATGGACTGGCCGGAGATTGAAGCCGTCGTTTACGGAGAAGAGGCTGCACCACGTGATCTGATGGCACCACGTCTTACTGCAGACGGTGTTCTGATTCAGGGATTTTTTCCGGATGCAGAGAAGGCAGAGGTTCTGATAGATAAAAAAGTGTATGAAATGGAAAAACAGGATGATGCAGGATATTTTGCGGCAATGATTCCGGGCAGAAGGATTCCGGCTTATCAGTATCGCATCACCAGAGGAGAAGAAACAAGAACATTTGCAGACCCATATGCATTTCCTGTGCAGATCACAGAGGCAGAAGAAAAAGCTTTCTGTGCCGGTGTGTATTATCATGCATATGAAAAACTGGGGGCACATCCAATGGAAATCGGTGGTGTTGCAGGAACCAGTTTTGCTGTATGGGCACCGAATGCACTCCGTGTCAGCGTAGTTGGAGATTTTAATGGCTGGGATGGAAGATGTCATATGATGCACCGCATGCCAATGTCAGGTATTTTTGAATTGTTCATTCCAGGCGTAGGTGCAGGAGAAATCTATAAATACGAGATGAAGCTGAAAGGCGGTGCGATACAACTGAAATCTGATCCATATGCAGCCTGTACAGAGCTTCCACCTGCGTCTGCATCTGTTGTAACAGATCTTCGTTCTTATGTATGGGAAGACGAAAAATGGATGAAAGAGCGTGAAAGATTCCGTGACCGCAATCAGCCGGTTTCTATTTACGAGACAAGTCTTTCCAGATGGAAAAATGCAGAAGAACTTGTCTCTTATGTGAAGGAATTGAAATACACACATGTAGAATTACACCCGGTCATGGAATATCTGGATGAGGAAGCAGGGGAATACAGCACGTTTGCATATTATGCTCCGGACAGAAGATTTGGCACACCGGAAGATTTTCAGAGGCTGGTGAATGCACTTCATAAAGAAAACATAGGTGTGGTTCTTGACTGGACTCCGTCTCATTTCCCGAGACAGGAGGGTGGGCTGGAATTATTTGATGGAACACCGTTGTATGAAAATCCGGATCCGTCTATGGCAATCCATCCGATGTGGGGAACGTTGCTGTTCAATTATGAAAGCCCGATGGTCAGAGATTTCCTTCTGGCAAATGCTTTCTACTGGCTGGAGTTCTATCATGCAGACGGACTTCGTATGGATGATGTGGATTCTATGTTGTACCTGGATTTCGGAAGAGAATATGGTCAGTGGCGGCCGAATATTTATGGAACGAATGAAAACCTTGCAGCAGTGGAATTCCTGAAGCATTTGAACTCGATTCTGGATAAGAAACTTCCGGGAACGATGACGATCGCACAGGAAGATGGCCTGTGGTCCGAACTGACCGGCAGTGTTGAAGATGATGATATTGGATTTTCTTACAAGTGGAATAACAACTGGGCGGGAGATTTCCTGAATTATCTTTCCAAAGACCCGATTGAACGGCAGTATGTGCATGATCAGCTGACACTGTCTATGCTGTATACGTACTGTGAACACTTTGTGCTTCCACTTGGCAGCAGACAGACTGGGGATCAGGAAAGCTTTATGGAAAAACTTCCGGGGGATGAGTCTCAGAAACTGAGTCAGATCCGTGCGGCATATTCTTATATGATGCTGCATCCAGGATGCAAGATGATGGCGCCGGATAAGGAAATTTCCGGAGAAATGAAGAAATTTATCCGTGACCTGAATGAATTATATATCTCTCAGCCGGCGATGTCAGTTCTTGATAATGACTATGAAGGATTTGAGTGGATACAGCTTATGAAATATGAAGAAAATGTTCTGACATTCCTTCGAAAGACAGAGAATCCGGAAGAAACGCTGCTTGCTGTATGCAACTTTGCGGCTGTTCCATATGAGAGCTACCAGATGGGTGTTCCGTTTTATGGAAAGTATAAGGAAATCTTTAACAGTGACCAGAAAGAGTATGGTGGCAAGGGTACGGTTAATCCGAGAGCAAAGACCTGCAAACAGGCAGAGTGTGATGAGAGAGAGTATTCTGTGACATTCCGGATTCCGGCACTTGGTGTAGCTATCTTTTCCTGCACACCGGGCAAGAAACCGGAGAAACTTGCAGTAGCAGCCAAAAAACCAGAGACGGCAAAGAAAACCACCCGCCGTGCAACGCCAAAGAAAGAAAATGCCAAGAAAGTAGCTGCAAAAAAAGTGGCTGTAAAGAAAACTGCTTCAAAAGTAAAAAAAATATCTTGATTTTTTTGAAAAATCAGGTATAATAAGATTTGTGTCTTGAGCACAGGCTGAAATAGCTCAGTTGGTAGAGCACTTCACTCGTAATGAAGGGGTCGTGGGTTCGAGTCCCATTTTCAGCTTAAAGCTTCGTGATAAGTTCACGGAGCTTTTTGCTTTACAAAAATTTCTTTGCGATTTCTATTTCATATAAAATGAGAAAGGTACAACGGTTTTAGATAAAACTGTGCTTTTCGATGTCCTATTTTACTAATTCGAGGTCAAGTCCTTTTTTGTGTGTAAATTCCCTTTAGGTATAAAAAGTATTACGCCGCAAGCATTTTTTGTTGTTCAATAGCAATCAAGCGTAACTGCTTTTTACAATGCGATAGTGCTGTTTTATCTTTTTTACTTATATTGAGTTTTTGTTCTAGTGAATACCGCTCATGC
>NZ_JAHLQA010000026.1 GCF_018918125.1 Blautia sp. MSJ-19 | reverse complement strand
AGCCATTTGTGAATCCTCCTTGGTAATTTTGTTTGTGGTGAACTTATTATACCTAAAGGGAGAGCATTTGGCTCTATTTATTTTTAATATTCAATTTACACCATTATACGGGCATAACCGATTATCTTAACTTTTGGACATCGGATTTAGTATGTAGCATATTTTCCGATGCAAAAAGTTATTATAAGGGGAAGGCCGTCGGGAAACAAAATCTATTTTTCGACAGCCCCATTTTATGTTATCCCAAGTACCAATATGGTAGGTGAAATTGGTTTAATTTTGCAAAGTATTTTTTATAGCGTTATAATCCCATTAAAAATTATCGTCTTTGCGATACACCATTGCAACATCATTCTACTTTAAACCTATCGAATCCGATAGGTTTAAAATTCGGATTATGAATTTGTGATTTTAATTTTTGTATAAACCATCTCCTTACGCGGCACCAATCCAACCGTATCTTTGAACTGCCATATCAACAAAGTGATTCATTAGCAGAGATACCTTGGAATCAAGGACCGACTTAACCGATGCTCTGCACAGAACCTTTCATTTTCGAACAGACTACGAATTTATCACAAAATCGTCTATGAGAACTATCATTAAAGAAACAAAACAGATAAAACCCAAAATATAGTACATATCGTTACAAAGAGGAAAATGCCCAGAATGCCTATATTTACAGGCTTTCCGGACACTTTTTTATCTTCCAACTGTCAAAGATGGGATTATAACAAATAAACATGAATTTTTCTAGCACTCATCCCCCGGTCTATAATGACTTGGAGGATTTTTTCCTTTTCTTTGAAAATTCTACTTACTCAATTACTTATGAAATTCGGGGGATTTTTAATGGATTATCGCTTATTGATAAAAAAACGTCCTTTTATGCAACTTACCGTGGCTACTAGGATCCTGCATCGGAAAAATATACTGTCTGGTAAATCCGATGCAAAAAATCCAAAATGATTGGTAGCTTCGGCATCGATAACAGGTCATGCTTATAAATCGATGCCGACGACTTAATATAATAGCCATATCAGACATCGGAAAACAGATCAGTCGTCCAACCCGATGCCTGCTGGTCATTAAAAGAATCTTGGACTGCCGTTTATGACAGTCCTGAAAGGTATTTTCTGAAATATTGTTTTAGATGTCTGGACAGCAGCGTGCGGATCTGCTCCTTGTCTCCCTGCTCTGTAACTTCCATAAATTCCGGTTCTTCGATGAGCATGCCGCTGATGTGCCCCATGATGTCATTGTTGATCTTTACCAGTTCATCGTCCGGTACCAGCATGACAAAAGCCACCGTGATCTGTTTGAAATAAGGATCCTCAAATGCCACATTTCCTTCTGGCATGCATACGGCAAATACCGGGCGCGTCACGCCTTTTGTCCTGGTATGCAGAAGCGCAAAGCCAAACTCCGCAAAGATCTGTGAAGACACCTGTTCTCTCCGCATCAGATCCTCCTGGATGATCTGGCTCCGGTCAGAATACGGCGAAAGTCTCTCACCGATCTGATGCAGAAGTTCTTCAAACGTGGTGTCCACATCTACATGAAAAAGCTCCATGTCCTTGATGACAATGTTGATCTGTGCCGCCATCTGGTTGATCTGGTCAAGCTGCACGGAAAACAGGTCTTCCTGTTTATGTTTTGCCGGCATCCGCTGATACTGGTAGATCATCTTGCGGATCTGGTCGATATCCTCCTCGTTCAGAAGCGGATTGACATGGATCACCGGGATTTCCGCTTTTTCAATCGGAAGACTGGATACGAAAAAGTCCGTTTTGCCCTGTACATAAGAAGTAATGTCGTTTTTGCCATAAGCAGTAAGGTTGACCCGGTCGCCAAACAGCTTATTGAGCTTCGACAGCATCAGACGGGAGATCCCGATCCCGCTCGAGCAGACGATTCCCACATCCACCTGCCGGATTTCTTCTTTGCGTCCTTCCTGACGCACCATCGCTGCGCCAAAATGCACGGTCAGAAATCCCGTCTCCTCCTCTGGGACCGACTTCCCGGTAAAACGTTCCAGCACTTTGGAAACGTTCAGACATTTCTGATAAATATCTGCATAATTCTGTCTGATATCATCCAGCACCGGGTTCTGGATCTGCATACCGTGATCCAGGCGGATCAGAGTCGGACGTAAGTGTGCGAGAAGACCCTGGATAAATTCCTCATCCTGCTTCAGAAGATATGCACTCTCCGGGTCAAAAGCGTCCACCATCTCATTGAGAAGCCCCCGGAGTTCCCGGTTCTCGATCGCATTGATCTTCTGTCCGTCCCACTGGATTTTCTCATGCTTTGCCCCCTTGATGTGCAGGCAGATATAGGAAACTTCCACTGCCGGGATCTCGATCTCAAACTCTTCTTCCAGTTCTTCCACGATCTGCTCTGCAAGGTGATAATCTGCATCCTCCACAAGTCCCTGCTGCCAGGATGCATCCGTGTCGATCACCTCATCCTTGAGAATCCGGTTGATCGCGATCGCAATGTGGATCACCAGACCGACATAAGAGCTCTCTGTCAGAGTCATCACACGGGTATTGTCCATCCCGGACAGACAGGCGATCACTCGCTTCACGATATCATCGTTTAAAATCTTACCGATATCTCCATACTGCAGCGATGCGTATCCCTCTGCATCACTCTCTGTGGCCTCATAGGCTTCCCGCAGCATATGGGTATCGATATTTTCGTTGATAAAAGCACGGATTGCACGGCGATATGCTTCCTCGCTTCCGGAAATGGAAATCCCGCTCCCCGGCTTGCGCGTGATCCGAAGCCCGTATCTGTTCAGCCAGTCCTCGATCACTTCCAGGTCTGCACTGATCGTCGCCTCACTCACCTGGAAGCGGCTGCTGTAATAAAACAGTTTGCGGAGCTCTTTTTCTTTGAGGATCTCAAGCGTCAGACGCTTCCGGCGCTCTTCACGGTTACTGACATCAAGACGATCATCCATGGACAGATCCTGCCGCAGCTCCTGTTTTTTGTCCTCGCTGCCTTCAAGCCAGACTCCGACTCCTGTTTTGGAATTCAATATAATTTCATATCCTTTAAGGATTGCATTGACAGAATCCATTTCCCTCTGTATCGTGCGCTTGCTTAAATTCATCTGCTCTGCAAGTGCTTTCACAGAGATCGGTGCATTCTGTTCCAGCAGGATCTGAAGGATCTGGCTGACACGAGGCGAAATATTATTTAGTTTCATTATCCTCTCCCGTTCTGTGCATCCTGGATGCACTGAATCAGTTTTATGTATTCTTCTCTGTCGGTAAATCCGGCGATCACATGACAGGCTTTCTCATGCAGCTGTGGATTCAGCGCATAAAATTCTTTCTGGCAGACGATCAGATCAATGTCCTCTTCGATCAGATCTGCGGCATAAACTTCCACCTGGATTCCGCTGATCCCGGCTGTTTTGAGTGCACGGCGGAACAGGGCCGCGCCCATTGCGCTGGAGCCCATTCCTCCGTCACAGACGAAGCCTATTTTATGTAAGTTCTGATAAATATTTTCTGGCATGGGTTTCTCCTCCTGTTCTGATGCAGTTTCCGGACAGGATATTTCTTCATTCTCTGTCTCAGGTTCTTCCTGTTTCTCACGCTCCGGTGTTTCCGGCTGCAATACTTCTGGCTCCATTGTTTTCAGCTGCACCACATTCTGTGCATCATCTGTTTTCACAACTTCCGGCTGCAGCTCTTCTTTCTTCTCACCTCTCCAGCACAGATACAGATAGCTTCCAACACCGGACACAGCCGTAGAAACAAGGATTCCTCCAAGCACCGGCAGCATACTGCTTCTTCCCGCCATAATCAGAATGGTCAGAACACTTCCCGGCGAGATCACGCCCGCTGTCTCACAGTGAAAAACGGAAAACCAGATACTTCCCGCAACACCACCCACGATCAATGGAAACAGAAGTCCCAGATCTGCAAGTACAAAGGGAAAATAAACTTCATGGATCCCTCCGATCGCCTGTGTAAACGCAGCTGTCGCCAGTTCCTGACGGCGTTTGACATTTTTTCTTTTGTATAAAAGCAGTCCAAGCAGCATCCCAAGTCCCGGTCCCGGGTTCGTCTCAAGCAGAAAAAGGATGGAACCTCCCGTCTGCTCTGCCTGACTCATCCCCAGCGGAACAAGGATCCCATGGTTCATGATATTGTTCAGGAAAAAGACCTTCGCCGGCTCGATCAGGACATTCAGGACTGCGATATAGCCATGCTCCAGGATCCAGCCGATACAGCTGCCGGCTGCTACTGCAAAGACGGTCACTGCTTCTGCCAGAAGATAATATTCCCCGACCGCAAGAACCGCTCCGGTAAGCCCCAGGAGCAGATTGCGGAACAGCATCTTGGTCTCTGCAAAACAGTCCCGTTCCAGAAATTCCCGCTCTTTTTTCCAGAGATATCCTCCGAGCGGTGCCGAAATCATTGCCCCGAAGATTCCTGCCTCCGGATCCCGCAGAAGGATCCCACAGAGTGCCATAACTGCCGCCAGTCCTCCAAAAGAGTCACTGAGAAGATTTCCGCCTTCATAGGCGATCATACATGGCAGGACATAGCGATAGGCGACCTGCGAGATCGCATAGATGTCTTCATTCGGAAACCATCCCTTTGTCTGGAATACCACAGACAAAAGACCGATAAAGACAAAAATACCGATATTTTTCATGATGATCCTTGAATAAAATTTTCCTGTTCTCTGTATCACATTCATAACGTTCCCCCCGCGCCAGACAGACTCCCCGCCGCCTGTCTGCTACCCGTTTTTGTTCTGTAAATAATTTTATCATACAACAATCCCACCCGTCAATTCGCTCCGGTTAAGGTGCATAACCAACGTGTGGGATCATTGCGGTTATATTAAAATTTTAAGAGGGCATCTGAATTATAAATTTCTCTTTTTCAGATCTTCTACCAGTGTTGCATATTCCGGTGCGGCAAGGAAGTTGGTGATCAGGATGCGCTCTGCATTCGGATTGCTGTGTGCGGCGCGCTCTCCCAGTTCCTCATGTGTGACAACGATCTGTACATCTGCCGGGATGCTGGATACCGGTGTGTGGATGACTTCGATTCCCTCAAGGCCTGCTGCTGCAAGTTTTTTCTTGAGGACCGTTGCGCCCATTGCGCTGGAGCCCATTCCTGCATCACATGCAAAAGCGATCTTTGTTACTTTTCCTGTGTGTGCTGCCGGTGCTGTCGTAGCTGCTGTTTCTGCTGCGATTCCTTTTGCCTGTTTTTTCATGGCATCTTTCTGACGCTGTGCATCTTCCAGAGATGTATCTTTGCCCATGAATTTGAGGATCGGCACGGAGATTGCAAAGGAGACAAGTGCCGCCACTGCAACGCCGACGATCAGTCCAAGATAGCTGTGTTTTTCCGCCATCATCATGATCGCGATGATACTTCCCGGTGAAGCCGGAGCGGTAAGACCTACGTTAAATAAGTTGAAGCAGAAGATTCCACTTGCGCCGCCTGCGATGACAGAGATCAGAAGCAGCGGGTTCATAAGAATGTACGGGAAATAGATTTCATGGATTCCGCCGAGGAAGTGGATGATCACTGCTCCAGGTGCAGAACTCTTTGCATTTCCTTTGCCTGCGATACAGTAAGCAAGCAGGATTCCAAGTCCCGGTCCCGGGTTTGCCTCAAGCAGGAAGAAAATGGATTTTCCTGTTTCCTCTACCTGCTGGATTCCCATTGGGGATAAGATTCCGTGGTTGATCGCGTTGTTTAAGAATAATACTTTTGCAGGTTCGATAAAGATGCTTGCCAGCGGAAGAAGTCCGTGTGAAACAAAGACATCTACACCGGCTCTCATAACAGAATTCAGTCCCGCCACAAGTGGAGCAATTCCATACATGGCAAGACATGCAAGGATCGCACCGATGATACCAAGTGAAAAGTTATTTACCAGCATTTCAAATCCGGCTTTGATGTGACCTTCAACTGCTTTGTCAAATTTCTTGATGACCCATGCAGCCAGCGGTCCGACGATCATGGCACCTATGAACATCGGGATGTCAGAACCAACGATCACACCCATGGTCGCGATTGCACCGATCACGCCGCCGCGCTGTCCTGCTACGGCAGAACCGCCAGTATATGCGATCAGAAGCGGCAG
This sequence comes from Blautia sp. MSJ-19, assembly GCF_018918125.1. Taxonomy (GTDB): domain Bacteria; phylum Bacillota; class Clostridia; order Lachnospirales; family Lachnospiraceae; genus Blautia_A. Next base: position 57,841 of record NZ_JAHLQA010000026.1, on the reverse strand, counting down.
CAGTACGGTTGACATCGGAGTTACAAACTGTGCGAGTTTCTCATTCGGACACCATCCTGTCTCGATAAAAAGCGCTGTGATGAGTCCCCATGCGATGAATGCGCCGATGTTCGGCATGACCATTCCGCTCAAAAACCTTCCAAATACCTGAACTTTTTCTTTCATTGTGTTTACACCTCATCTTGATTTTTTTGTGAGCAGATTCCCTTCTCTCTGCTTGTCGGTTTCATTTTTTTACTTTTTTTCTGAGGTGTAACCGGCCAGTTACTCTCTTCTTGATGAGTTCATTATAGCGGAAAAACACTGTATTTTTCAAGAAATAGAAAAAGAGATTTGGCACCATCCCTTAGTGCCAAATCTCTTTAATATAAATTACTAATGTCTTCAATAAATGTCCCTAACATCTGTTGCGTTTGTTGACAAAATAATTCAGGATCCCGCCGCCAACGATGATCACCATTGCAACCCCAACGACTCTCTTGGCTGCCTCCTGCGGGAGCTGGCTCTTGGAGCCGATGGAATCTGAATAAAAAGTCAGCGTATATTCGATCTCGTGAGGTGCTCCCATTGCCGTGGTGTCTGCGATCACCGGCATTGCCTCATCAAGTGTGAGGATCGGGATTTCAAATACAGAGTTCATGCCTTCCTCATTGGTCGGAAGATATTTTTCTCCGTCCACGATCATGTAGTCATAGTTGGAACTGCTCCACTGGATCTGTGCGTATCCGGTTCCGTCCTTCACGGTAAAAAGTGTCGGAGAAGTCACGCTCGCCTTGCCGCTTCCGCCCTCCAGATCTACCTGGATGGAATATTCTCCGTCTTCTTTGTCGAATTCCACTGCCTGTGTTTCTGCCGTATCTGCTGCCGCCATACAGACAAATGGTGCAGTACAGGAAGATAACAGTGCTGTCAGAGAACAGGCTGTTAGAAATTTCTTATATTTATGCATCGTACTTCAAACTCCGTTTCATCTCTTTGTTACTGTTCACTCCGTTCACAGTAACTTTCTTTTCTGAAAAATACTATATCACAGCAAATCACACATTGCAAACCATATAAGGTTTTAGTATAATAAAAAGAATGTGAGTAATTATATCATTTTTAAATATCAGGAGGTTTTTTACCAATGAAAGGAACATTATATGGCGTAGGAGTCGGTCCTGGGGATCCGGAATTAATGACATTGAAGGCAGTCCGCATGATCCGCGAAAATGAGATCATCGCCGTACCGGGTGCTGATGTCAAAGAAACCGTTGCCTACAAGATCGCAGTCCAGGCAGTGCCGGAATTAGCCGACAAAGAACTTCTTCCGATCTATATGCCGATGACACATGACGCAAAAGAGCTCGAAGAAAACCACGCAAAGGGAGCCAAAACTCTGGAAGCCTGTCTTGACCAGGGCAAAAACGTTGTCTTCCTGACACTTGGAGATCCTTGTGTATATTCTACTTTTTCCTATCTGCAGCACCGTGTGGAGGCAGACGGATATCACACAGAGCTGGTAAGCGGAATCACTTCTTTCTGCGCTGCTGCTGCCCGCCTGAACATTTCTCTTTCCGAGTGGAATGAGCAGCTTCATATCGTGCCGGCTGTTCACCGCCTGGACAGCGACCTCAGCGAATCCGGCAACTATGTACTGATGAAATCCGGCAAAAAGATGAATCAGGTCAAAGAAATCCTCGCAAAGAGCGATCGTGATGTCCTGATGGTCGAAAACTGCGGTATGCCGGAGGAACATATTTACAGAAGTGTTGAGGAGATTCCGGATGATGCAGGATATTATTCCCTGATCATCGCAAAGGAGAAAAAATAAAAATGATCGAAACCAGAAATCTGACCAAGACATTTGATAATTTCACAGCCGTGGATTCCCTGGATCTCAAGATTGAAACGGGAGAGTTTTTCGGTCTTCTTGGTCCGAACGGTGCGGGAAAAACAACGACGATCAGTCTTCTGTCCACCCTGCTCCTTCCCTCAAAGGGAGAGATCCTGATCGATGGTCAGACACTGAAACGAAACCGCCCGGACCTAAAACGCAAGATCAGCGTGATCACCCAGGAATATTCCATGCGCCAGGATATGACCATGGACGAGATCATGGAATATCAGGGCAGGCTTTATTTCATGCCTCGCAAGGAGATCAAACGGCGTACCGAGGAGCTTCTGGAGTTCTGTGACCTGATCAAGTTCCGCAGACGTACCGTCCGCAAACTTTCCGGCGGTATGAAGCGTAAACTGATGGTCTGCCGTGCCCTTCTTACAGATCCGGAGATTCTTCTTCTGGATGAGCCGACCGCCGGAATGGATGCGCTTTCCAGACGACAGATGTGGAACCTTCTCCGCAAGCTGAACGGCAAAAACCTGACGATCCTTCTGACCACACACTATATGGAAGAAGCCCAGAACCTCTGCAACCGCGTCGCCCTGATGGATCACGGTAAACTTGAGGAAGTCAGCACACCTTCTGCACTGATCGAGAGTCTTGGAGCCTACACGATCGATGAGCCCGGACCGGATGGAAATACCGTCAGCCGCTATTTCCACAGCCGTCAGGAAGCCATTGATTATCTGTCCGGCATTCCGGGACAGGCTTCTCTTCGTGAGACCACACTGGAAGATGTTTTTGTGGAACGTGCCGGCCGTCATCTGATGCCGTCATAAAGGGAGGTCAATTATGGGAATTATAACGATTTTATGGGAAAAATGGGTAGAATTCCGCAGAGATTTCTACAAGATCACCCTGGCTGCCATGATCGCGCCTCTGATGTATCTTGTCGTATTTGGAATGGGGATCCAGACAACGTCCCACGGACAGCCTTATCTGAATTTCCTGATCCCCGGTGTCGTATCTCTGACGACTATGAACGGAAGTTTCAATGCGATCGCCCAGAACCTGAACGTACAGAGACTGTACGAAAAAGCATTCGACCAGGTCATGATCTCACCGACTCCTCTGTGGCAGTTTATCGCCGGCCAGATCATCGGAGGAAGTCTCCGCGGATTTTATGCCGGAGGTGTGATCCTGATCCTGACTCTGCCGATCGACACAGGACTGATCTTCAATGGATGGTCCTTCCTGGTGATGTTCTTAAACGGAGCAGTCTTTTCTGCGATCGGAGTGGTTGTTTCTTTCCTTGCCAAAAACCACGCCGATGTACCGCGTTTTTCCAACTACATCATCATGCCGATGGCTTATCTCTGCAACACCTTCTTCTCCACTGAGAAGCTTCCTGGCTTTATCGGAAAGTTTGTAGCTGCGCTTCCGCTTTCCCAGACAAGCCATATGATCCGAAGCATTTCTGCCGGTGACGGCTTTGCATTTTCGGGAATTGTGATCCTGCTTGTTTACCTTCTGGTGTTTACAGGAATCGCCTCCTGGTTTATCTATAAGAAAAAAAATCTTTGAGCAAAAAATGCCCGCCAGATCGACTGCGACCACCGGCGGGCATTTTTTCTGTTATTTTGTATCTGCAAGTTCGTAGAGATAGGTCTCAAAACAGATCCCCTCATTGCGGTCTGTTCCTTCTTCTACAGCGTCATGGATGCCTTTTGCAAGGAAATCCACCGCCTTCTGTACAGAAGCTGCGGTATCGGTACCCTTAACCATCCCTGCGCTTAAGATTGAGGCAAACAGATCTCCCGTACCGGAATAGCTGCCGCCCTCTTTCTTCGTTGTCACCCAGATCTGTTCTGCTTCTTTGCAGATGAGATTGCTGATGTATTTCGTACCATCTTCTGCTTCATGGCTGATACCTGTGATCACGGCTTCCACATCAAAGTTCTCTGTAAGCAGACTGCCGATCGTCTGGACATATTCCAGAAGTTCCTCTCCGGAAAAGCCGGAAATCTTCTGCCATTCTGCGTGCATTTTTTCTCTTCCATAAAGAAGAAGTAACGCTTCTGTGATGTTCGGAGTGATCACTGCTGCCTCTCTGACAAGCATTCTCATCTTTTCGCACAGTTCTTCTGTATAGATCGGGTATTCCTCCCCGTCATCACCCATGACCGGGTCAACGAGGACTTTTGTTTCTTTTTTCTTAAATCTCTGTATAAAATCCACCGCCTTGTCTGCCTGTGCAGCATCGGCCAGGAATCCTGTATAAATGCCATCCGGGTGAAAATCCATCTTCTGCCATTCATCCATCAGGATATCCATGCGGTCTGTATAATCATCACAATAATAAGATGGAAAACCGGTCTGTGCACTCAAAATAGCAGTAGGAAGCGGACATGCCTGCACCCCCATCACCGAGATCACCGGTATCGCTGCTGTCAGGGAACATTTTCCCATCCCGGACAGGTCATTGAGAACTGCAATTTTCTTCAAAGTATTGTCTCCTTGTCTTGCTTTTTGTCATATTCTGATTTAGAATAGCACCTAAGTGTATTTATAAAAATAACCACTTTCATTCATTTTTGAGGGGACAGTTTATGAGTCTAGCATTCCATTCCACCAAAGAAAGCCTGTATCTCCAGGTATACGACCATTACAAAAATCTGATCATGGAGCATCGGATCCCTGCCGGAAGCCGTATGCCTTCCCTGCGTAAATGCGCCACAGAGCTGAAACTCAGCCGCACCACGATTGAAAATGCCTACCTTCAGCTTGCCGCGGACGGCTACATCGTCGCCCGTGCACAGAGCGGTTACTACGTGACCAGTATCGCCGACCAGAAACCGGTGTCCACCGCTTCCTGGCATGCAGATCTTCCGCCGGTGCAGTATGATTTTGCCTCCAACGGAGTCGACCGGGAAAGCTTTCGCTTCGATCTGTGGCAGCGTTATATCAAAAGTGCTCTGCGCCAGAGTGACCGTCTTCTCTCTTACGGTGAACCGCAGGGAGAGGCAGATCTCCGTCAGGTGCTCGCTGACTATATCCGACAGCGCAGGAATGTCAACTGTTCTGCCGATGATATCGTGATCGGAGCCGGTGTGCAGAGCCTTCTGAACCTTCTCTGTCCTCTGATCCGGGACAGAAAGTCAGTTTCTTTCCCAAATGCTTCTTTTGTACAGGGAAGCACGATCTTTGCAGGTTATGGTTTTGACGTACGGTACCGTAACAAGGACTGTGATGTCATCTACGTTTCTCCTGCCCATATGACCAAATGGGGTGAGATCATGCCGGTCAGCCGCCGTATGGAACTGGTACATTACGCAACTCAGAAGGGCAGCCTGATCATCGAGGATGACTTTGAGAATGAATTCGTCAATTTTCAACGGCCGACCCCGTCCCTTTTTAACCTTGCCGGCGGACATGGGGTTGTTTATATCGGGTCCTTTTCCCGTCTGCTGCTACCGTCGATCCGCTTAAGTTTCATGGTCCTGCCGCCGGATCTTTCCAGGAAATACGCCGCTGTCGCAGACCGCTACAGCCAGACTGCCTCCAAGGCTGAGCAGATCGCACTCTGCCAGTTTATCCGCGACGGTCACCTGACTTCACAGACCAAAAAACTAAAAAAACTCTACGCACAGAAACTCAAAAAACTGAAAAACGAAGCACGGAACACCTTTGGCAGTGACTGTACGATCCAAACAGGTGCCGCCGGAACAAGCCTCGCCCTTACGGTTCCCTACGCCCGCACCGGCCTGGAACTAAAAAAAGAAACCCGCATGAAGGGCTTCGATCTGCTGATCCTCGAGGAAGGCGCAGACACGATCACGCTCCTGCTTTCCTGTTCCTCGATCCCCACAGACGATTTTGCCCCGGCATGCCGGCTCCTGAAAGAACTTCTTAATAAATAAGGATTACCCGACACCTGTCCCGCTTTTTCTCCGGAACAGGTGTTTTTCTTTAATCTCTCCGATTGTCAATCATGTACAAAAGTGCATTGCAGATGCAGGCTGCAATATTGCTGCCGCCCTTGCGTCCTCTTGCAACGATGTACGGTGCTCCGGACTGCATGATCAGTTCCTTGGACTGCACCACATTGACAAATCCTACCGGAACACCGATGATCAATTCCGGATCCAGTTTGCCGTCCTCGATCAGTTCATAGAGACGTACCAGTGCCGTCGGTGCATTTCCAATCGCGAAGATCAGTTTCTTATCGAGAGTGGCAGCTTTGTCCATGCTCGCGGTCGCTCTTGTGGTTCCGTTTTCTTTCGCGATCTTTGCCACATCTTCATCGGACATGAAGCAGTAAACCTCACCGCCATAACGGGCAAGGGCACGTTTGTTGATGCCGGATTTTGCCATCTGTGTGTCTGTGACGATGCAGGCCCCGTTTTTGATCGCTTCCATTGTCTTCTCGATGACATCCGGTGAAAAACAAAGATTTCTGGCATAATCAAAATCTGCACTCGTATGGATGCAGCGTTTTACCACCAGTTCTGTTCCCGGGATCAGCGGGGTATCCCCGAGTTCTTCCGTGATGATCTCAAAGCTTCTCTTCTCGATCTCCATCGGTTTTACATTTTCAAGTTCTACCTTCATTAAATATTCTCCCTTTCCGGCTCGATTCCCTCGTCCAGTATCTCATAGATTTTTTTCATATCCAGATGTTTCCGCAGTTCTGCTGCCAGAATGTCATACTGTGTCTCTTTAAATGCCGCAAAATCCACGCCTTCCATCTCGGATACATCGATTCCCTTTTTGTCGCCAACCGCTTTTACGAGGCCGAGTGCAACTTCTTCTTTATCGAAGATTCCATGCACATAGGTGCCGCAGATATTGTGGTAGAACGTACCTTCTCTCTTCTCGTTTCCTGTCACGGTATCCTTCGTAAAGGTGCTGGCAGATGCGCCCTCTTTCCAGGTGCTCTCGCCCATATGGATCTCATATCCTGTAAATTCGACATCTTTAAGCGGTGCATAATCGCCTTCCAGAGAAAGGAAACGTCCGGTAACCTGTGTCCTTGTCTTTTTCTCCGCAAATACGGTATCCATCGGCAGAAGTCCCATTCCACGCATGGAGCCTCCTGCTTCCACACCGTGCGGATCACTTAAGGTCTCGCCCAGCATCTGATAGCCACCACAGACACCAAAGATCAGGGTACCGGAAGCTGCCGCCTTGAGGATCAGCGCCTCCATTCCGCTCTCACGGAGCCACTTGAGGTCATCCATCGTATTCTTTGTTCCCGGAAGGAAGATCACATCCGGATTCTTAAGGTCGGACGGATGCTGTACATAGCGAAGAGAAACTCCCGGTATGCTCTCCAGCGGGTTAAAATCTGTGAAATTGGAAATCCTCGGCACACGGATGACTGCCATATCGATCATTCCAACTTCCTGCGGACGGTCAAAACGCTCTGTCAGGCTGTCCTCGTCCTCCACCTGAATGTTGAGATACGGTGCGACACCGACAACCGGAATCCTGCATTTGCTCTCCAGCATCTCCACGCCGGGATCAAGGATCGTCTTGTCACCGCGGAATTTGTTGATGATCAGACCCTTTATCATCTTTCGCTCGTCTTCTTCCAGAAGCTCCACGGTCCCGTAAAGCTGCGCAAACACACCGCCGCGGTCGATATCTCCGACCAGAAGCACCGGCGCTTTGGCCATTTTCGCCATTCCCATGTTTACGATATCCTCTTTTTTGAGGTTGATCTCCGCCGGGCTTCCTGCACCTTCGATCACGATGATATCATTTTCTGCCGCAAGTGCATCAAATGCTTTCATGATGTCCGGGACAAGTTTTTTCTTATATTTAAAATAGTCTCTGGCACTCATAGTGCCAAGTACCTCACCATTTACGATGACCTGAGAACCTACATCATTGGTCGGTTTCAGAAGGATCGGATTCATAAGGACGGACGGTTCGATCCCGGCAGCCTCTGCCTGCATGACCTGCGCTCTTCCCATCTCCAGTCCTTCTTTTGTAATAAAGGAATTCAATGCCATATTCTGTGACTTAAACGGAGCCACACGGTATCCATCCTGTTTAAAGATACGGCAGAGTCCCGCTGCCAGAAGGCTTTTGCCCGCATTTGACATCGTTCCCTGCACCATGATCGCTTTTGCCATAGTTCTTTTCCTCTCTGCCCCTTACGCTTCTTCCTCTTCTTTCAATGCCTCTGCATGCGCAACGGCAACCGCAGTCGTCCCATCTCGCATTGCCCGAATCAATTCCTCATTTTCTTCATGTGTCCGGACCGCAACCCTGTAAAATCCCTTCTTCAATCCTGGATAATTACTGCAGTCCCGGATCAATACTCCCTGTTCTACGCATACATCAAACAGATTTTCCGGACCCCGGAAGAAAATATAATTTGCTGCCGATGGAAATACCTGCATTCCAAGACGTTGAAGTTCCTTTTTCAGAAATTTTGCTTCGCGGAAAATCAGCTGTCGTCCCTCTTCCACATAAGCATTTTCCTTCAATGCAGCAATTCCTGCTGCCTGTGCCATTACAGAAATATTCCATGGCTGAGTCACCTGAGTCATGGCATCCAACAACTCTTTGTTTTCTGTAATTCCATAACCAAGGCGAATTCCTGCCATCGCATAACGTTTTGTAAAGGCCTTCAGAAGAAACAGATTATGGTATCTGGAAAGCTGCGCCTTCAGCGAATATCTGCCCGGTTCTTCAATAAAATCCAGAAAACATTCGTCTACCACCAAAAGAATATCTAATTCCCGACACACTCTGAGAATGCGAAACAGAAATTCTCTTTCAACAGGAATCCCTGTAGGATTATTCGGATTGCACACAAAAACCATATCCAGATCCCGATGCAGCCAGTCAATAAAGCTCTCCTGCATGGTAAATCCATCTTCCTCTTTCAGAAGGACATGCTCTACCTCACATCCACAACTTTCCAGTGCCTGTTCGTATTCTGCAAAAGTCGGAACCGGTATCAGGGCTTTTTTAGGTTTTACTGCCTGACATAGCGAAAAAATCAATTCTGCCGCACCATTCCCACAAATAATATCTTCCGGCAGAACACCTTCATATTCTGCTATTGCCCTGCGAAGCGGCGCATATCCTACCTGCGGGTAATCTTTGATATGATCCAGACTGTCACGTACCGCCTGTTTGATGCTTTCCGGTGTTCCCAGTGGATTACAGTTTGCCGAAAAATCCAGACAGTTTCTGTAAGTATAAATATTTCCGCCATGTACGTGTTTCGCCATTCTATTTCTCCTTTTTGCCTGTCAGCCAGACATTTTTCATCGTTTTTTATTCTGCTATTATCGAATCAGAAGCCGGAACAGAATACAAAGAAGTACTCCCAGTACAGCTGTTGCATACAACAACCGGTTTGCATAACGAATATCTTCTGTTTCTACTTCACGAATCGGATCACCAATTGTTGGCTTTTCATATAATTTTCCAAAATAATATGCATTTCCAGCCAATTCTACATCAAGAGCCCCTGCCATAACAGCTTCTGTCTGTGCAGAATTCGGACTGGCATGATTTCTGCTGTCCCTTCTGTAAATACGTGCAGCATTTTTACTGTCCAGACCGATCACAAAAGCTCCTGCGATCATCAGAAGTCCGGAAATCCTGGATGGAAGATAATTCGCTGCATCGTCCAGTTTTGCCGCACATCTTCCAAAATAGAGATATTTGTCATTTTTGTAACCCAACATGGAGTCCATCGTATTGATTCCTTTATACAAAAACATCAATGGAACACCACCGACTGCCATATAGATCATCGGCGCGATCACTCCGTCCGATGCATTTTCTGCCACTGTTTCAACAGCCGCTTTTGTAACTCCGGTTTCTGTCAGTTCCTCCGTATCACGTCCAACGATCATTGACACCGCATGTCGTGCTTCCTGAATAGTCCCATGCTTCAGGCTGTCATAAACTTTCATACTTTCCTCTTTGAGTGATCTGGTAGCAAGAAGCTGATAACACCAGAATGTTTCCAGGATCATTCCCGCCCATGGTAAATAGCGATAAAGGAGATACAAAACCACTCCCGGAATGCACAATGAACAAATACATACCAGTATCACTTCCAGCAGCCCTCCTGCAAGTTCACCCTTTGCTGTCTTTGGAAAAATCTTGCGGATTCCCTTTTCCAGAACCGAAATCAGATTTCCAATCAGGCAGACCGGATGATACAGCCATCTCGGATCACCAAATATTAAATCTAACACAAACCCTGCTGCAAGGGCAATCGTATGGTATATATAAATCAACTCTGTCACTCTCCCCGTCTGCTTTGGTATTTCTGGCATTGTCTGAGAAATGCCTCCGGAACCGCCGGATTTCCATAATAGTAAAAATGCGGAAATCCTGCCAGCATCGTTTCCCCTGCATGAATACAGTCCCACGCCCGGCTGCTCTCCGGTTTTTCTGCCCGGAATGCTTCTCCGCAGTTTTCAGAATCAAAATAGTTAAATTCATGAGCCGGAATATCGCCCAGATGTTCCGTTCCCAACACACGCTGTTTCTGTTTTAGCGTTACATAACCAAAACGATTCAGCCGGGATGTGCGATATGCTCTGCCTGGAATCACACCCGCCATCTGATAAAAATTCCCATTCATATCTTCCATTTCTTCATGAAGATACATAAATCCACCGCACTCTGCCATACATGGCATGCCACCGAGAAGCTTTTCACGAATCATTTTTCGCATAGAATAATTTGCTTCCAGGGCTTTTCCATTCAGCTCCGGATAACCGCCATAAAAAAGCAGTCCGTCCAGATTTTCCGGAAGTTTCGCATCTCGAAGCGGTGAAAAATGAATGAGCTCTGCTCCCATTTTCTGCAGAAGACGAAAATTATCTTCATAAAAGAAACAGAATGCCTCATCATCTGCCACCCCGATACGAACCGGCCTGTTCAGATGAAATGTTTCCGAAGATGCCTGCACTGTAACTTCGGGAGCTTCTTTCGCCAGTTCCAGTATCCTGTCAATCTCCAACGTTTTTTCCAGAATTCCTGCAAGTTTCTGAAGACGCTCCTTTAATTCCGGAATTTCATCCGGCAGAACCAGTCCCAGATGTCTGCTCTCAATCACACAGTCCTCTACTTTTGGCACATAGCCAAGTGCCCGGATTCCCAGTTCTTTTTCCAGCAGTTCTTTCATCCGAGGATACAACATCGGGGACATCTGATTAAAAATCACTCCCTGAATATGGCTGTCCTTCCGGTATTCCATAAAACCTTTTATATATGCTGCCAGAGATACGCTCATTCCTTTACTGTTTACAATCAGGATTACCGGCGTATCCGTCGCACAGGCCAGATCATAGGCACTTGCTTTCGTTGTGACACCTGCAACTCCGTCATAGAATCCCATAACACCTTCCATAACTGCAATATCACAGTCTGCGGTATTTTCACAAAGAAGAAATCTCGTTGTCTCTCTGTCCGTAAAAAAAGTATCCAGATTTCTGGAGCGTGCTCCGATCACCCGACTATGGAACATTGGATCAATGTAATCCGGACCGCATTTAAAAGATGCTGTTTTGTGCCCACGATTTACCAGTGCCTGAAGAAGTCCGCAGGTAATCAGTGTTTTTCCACTGCCGCTGGCTCCTGCTGCCAGAAGAATTCTCGGGATCTTCATAAGCTGTTCTCCCTCTCATGTGCCTGTATGGTAATAATATAGATTGGATTTTCTCCCATCATCATATGATATCGGCCAATTTCTTTTGAACGTGCAGCCCCCAGCTGAACGACTTCTGTTTCCCATTCCAGATCCGGAAGTTTTTCTTTCAGCAGTTTTATCGATGCCAGAGCCTCCCCCACCGTTTCCAGTGTGATACAGTTTATCACGATCCGCACCAGAGGATTCTTTGCTATAAGAAGCTCTGTGATCTCCTTCATATTTCCCGAAGAGCCTCCAATAAATGCATGCGTTGGTATCGGCAGATCTTCCAGAGCCTCCGGTGCACTTCCAGCTACGATCGTCATATGATCCAGTGCAAATTTCTTTTTGTTTTCTTCCAGAAGAGCCAGTGCATCTTCTTTTTTTTCAATCGCAAAAACCCTTCCCCGCTGCACACGCAATGCCATTTCTACAGATACGGATCCTGTTCCTGCTCCAATGTCATAACATACAGAGTCTTCTGCGAGAATAAGTTTTGCAAGTGATACTACACGTACTTCTGCCTTTGTCATCGGTGCTTTTCCTCGGATAAATGCCGTATCCGGCAAACCATGAGTAGTCGGAACTGCAGCCGCTTCCGGATTCCATGCACAGATCACACTTAACGGATTTCCCACATATCCGACCAGTTCTTTTGCCGGTTTCATAAAAATCTTTTCATCATCATAAGACAGGTTTTCTCCCACATAGAGAAGCACCTCTCCCATTCCGTAATATGTCAGTTTTTCTGCAAGCTGTGCTGCACCGTCCGCTGTGCCAAGTATTGCAAAAACTTTTTTATTTGTACGGATCAAAGATACCAGATTACAGTTTCTTCCATGTGCACTGACGATCTTTGCATCGTCCCAGGAAAGTCCGATTCTTGACATAAAGTAAACCACAGAAGAAATCCCACAGATCACTTCAACATTTTCGTCAAGTGCATCCAAAAGCTGTCTGGCTCCACTGTAAAAACCGACATCTCCTGACAGAGCGATCACAATTCTGGAATATTCCGGATGTGCTCCGATATAATCTGCAATCACCTGACTTCTGTATTCGTACACAACGTCCTGCCCCGGAAGTGCCACCGCATCCGCCATCCTTCTGGCACCAATGACCAGATCTGCCTGTTCTACGGCTTTCTTCCCCTGCATCGTCAGTGTATCTTCGCTTCCCATTCCTATGCCAAGCAGAGTTATATGAGGTGCCGCTGTTATCTGAAAATGCCTTGCCAGTAACTGTTTACATTCTTTTACAGACAGTCCCTCTTCTTCCATCGGACGTCCGATGATCACCGGAATCACACCACATTCTGCAGCTGCCTCGATCTTTTCTTCAAAACCACCTGCTTTTCCGGAATCTTTCGTCACCAGATATCGACAGTCATATTGCCGGAGCATGGCTGCGTTCAGTTCCTTAGAAAAGGGTCCCTGCATAGCGATCAGATTTCTTCCCTCAAATCCATAAGAATGGCAGATATCGATCACAGACGGAAGAGACAACACCCGTGCAAAAATCCTGGTCTGATAATCCGGAACAGCCGTATATGCTGCCAGTTCCTTGCTTCCAGTCGTAAGAAGTACATTTCCGGTCATGTTCTGCAGATACTGTACAGCTGCTTTTGTATTTTCTACATAAACAGCATCCCGATGAGTTCCTTTTTCCCGCAAAACTCTCTGATAGGGAATTTGAGCCTGTTCTGCTGCACAGCGGAGATTAGCCGTCACCTCTGCTGCATACGGATGCGTGGCATCCAGAATCAATTCCGGTTTTTCTTCTGTAAAAAGCACATACATTGCATGCTCATCAAGGCGTTCTGCATGAATCCTGAGATATTCATTCTCTTTCAGCGCTCTGGATCCATACTCCGTTGCCACACATGTCAGTGTCCGTACTTTATTGGCAGACAGAAAACGACTGATCTCATATCCCTCTGTAGTACCGGCAAACACAATTGCTTTATACATTCCGGTATCCTCGCGGAGTCACCATCTTTCCTCCAATCTCTTTTGTCTGGGAATTGCCGATAAAGACGGTCGTAAACATATCGACTTTTGTATCACGAAGCTCCTTCAAAGTCATAACATGATACTCTTCTCCCTCTCTGCCGATGTTACATACCGTTCCGCAGACAGTTTCCGGAGATTTATACTGCATCATCAGATCACATGCCTTCTGTAAATAGTCATGACGTTTTTTGCTGGATGGATTATAAAGACAGATGACAAAATCTGCCTGAGATGCCCCAAGAAGTCTTGCCTCAATCTTTTCCCACGGAGTCAGCAGATCACTGAGACTGATCAGACAAAAATCATGGATCAGCGGTGCTCCAAGAACTGCCGCCCCACCAAGAGCTGCGGTCACGCCCGGAACGATTTCCAGTTCAACATCCGGATATTTTTCGCCTACTTCATACATCAGTCCTGCCATTCCGTATACACCGGCATCTCCGCTGCAGATCATGGAAACACTTTTGCCTTTCTTCGCTTCTTCAAAAGCAAGGACACATCGATCAACTTCTTTTTTCATCGGTGTAGTCAGAAATTTTTTGTCTGGAAATGTAGCTTTTACGAGATCCACATACACCGTATATCCAATGATCGTATCGCTGTTTTTTAATGCCTGCATGGCAATTCCGGTCATCTGGTCACAGCCTCCCGGTCCGATTCCTACTACATATAATTTATTCAAAATGTACCTCCCAGTTCCGGAGTGCAAGCGCTGTTGTCACGCCATTTCTCCCTGTCTTTTTTTTGATCAGTCTGCCCTGCTCCGCACCCAGGACTGCACTTCTCTCACAGACATTATTTACACCTGTGATAGTTTTTACAAATTCTGAAGGAGTAAACTCTCCTTCTGCATCTTTCAGTTCGTTTTCTTCAAATGTGACAAAAGGAATCTGCCATTTCTCTGCAAGCTCCACAAGTCCTGTTTCTTTCTTTTTGATGGAAATGCTGGTCAGTTTCTCGACTGCCTGTCTGTATATATCCGCATCTTCCAGACACGCAGAAGCCTCCTCTATGATCACATCTGCTTCTTTATTTTTGCGGCATCCCATTCCCAGTGTCACCACATCCGGGATTATCTGCACCGTAGAAGCAAACGGCCGGCAGGATGAATGGATGGTCACTGCCACACCGATTTCCGGCAGACAGTTTCCTTCCAATATACATTCCTGAAGTCCCTCCGGCAGCTTTCCCACATAGGGAAATTCGCTGTAGAACCCCACAGATTTACCTGCCAGTAAAGCCGCTGAGACTTCTTTGGCTGCTTTCATATTGAAGATTTCGCAATGATTCTTTTTGGCAAACACATCTACAGCAAACTGATCATGAAGATCGGTTGCCGTAGTCACTACCGGAACTGCTCCCAGAAGTTCCGCAGCTTCCAGAGCCAGTTCATTGGCACCACCCAGATGCCCGGACAAAAGCGAGATCACGAATTTTCCGCATTCATCAATCACCACTACCGCCGGATCTGATTTTTTGCTGGTTACATAAGGTGCAATGCTTCGTACTGCAATTCCGCATGCCCCCACAAAGATGATTCCATCATCCGCATCAAAATGACTGCCGGTCCATTCTCCTGTACTTTCCGTAATGGAATCTTCCAGATATCTGCTCTTTTTGAAAAGCAGCACATTGCTGCCGGCCTTCCGCAGCCCTTCCTCCAGCTTCACCGCTGTCGTATATCCGGTCAGGCTGAAACAGATGATGGAAATCTGCATGCTTTGTTCTTCCTGCTTCATCGTATTTCCTTTATTCAGTCGCCTCACGGAATTCTGTTGTGAACCCCGGATCATACAGTTTGGAACGGTCATAATGTGCCGCCTGGACAGAATCTCCAATGATCATCAAAGCAGTCTTGGTAATGTTATTCTCTGCTGCAGTCTGTGCAAGTGTGCCCACTGTACAGATAAATTTCTTTTCATCCGGCCAGGTCGCCTTATATACGATTGCGGCCGGTGTATCTGCCGTATAGCCACCCTCGATCAGACGTCTGCTGAGTTCTTCCAGCATACCGGTGCTCAGGAATACAACCATAGTTGCCTGGTGTGCCGCAAAAGACTGGATGCTTTCTTTGGATGGTACCGGTGTACGGCCTTCCATTCTCGTAATGATCACGCTCTGTGAAATATCCGGCAGTGTATATTCCAGATTCAGGGCACTTGCCGCACCACAAAAGGCACTGACACCAGGACAGTAATCATATGCGATTCCCTTCTCATCAAGAATATCCATCTGTTCACGGATCGCACCATAAATGCACGGATCTCCGGTATGAAGGCGCACAGTCATTTTACCCTCTGCCTCTGCCCGTTCCATGACAGAGATCACTTCCTCCAATGTCATCTTGGCACTGTTATGAATCGTACAAACATCCTTGCTGTATTCCAAAAGCTGCGGATTGACCAGAGATCCTGCATATATGATCACATCTGCTTCCTCCAGATACTGTTTTCCTCTCACGGTAATAAGATCCGGTGATCCCGGTCCTGCTCCAACAAAATGAACCATGTCAATTTCCTCCCCTGTTTATATGATTTATCAGTTCTCCTGCATGTTCGGTCTGTCCCAGATAACCAAATTCACTGGAAAAGATCACTGCACCCAGAAGAATCTGCTGATAAGAACGGTGATCCAGATAAAACTGTATATGTCTGGTCACATCCTCCATCGTTTTATGTAAAATCTGATAGCGATCAAGTACATGCAGTGCCTCGTCAGTTGTATTGCAGGCCAGAATCTTTCTGGCACATTCCAGACTGCCACCTGAACGGATCAATGCTGCACAGAGCACTTCCATACGTGCATCCGCACTGTGTGAATGTGTATTCATAATACCTGCGGCCACCTTGACAAATTTGCCGATATGAGAAATAAAAAGGATTCCTTTTACTCCCATATTGACTGCCATATCAATCGTCTCACCCACATAATTACTGCACTTAATGTTTTTTTCGAACGGAAGATTCATATGCTCCCTCAGATAATCTGCGCCATAATTTCCAGGTGTCACGATCAGATACTCTTCTCCCTGCGAAACATGCTGCTTCATTTCGACATGAATACTTTCAATCAATGCCTTTTCACTCATCGGTTCCACAATCCCTGAAGTCCCGAGAATAGAAATCCCACCTTCTATTCCAAGGCGTGGATTAAATGTTTTTAATGCAGTTTTTTCACCCTCCGGTACTGAGATCGTCACCTTCAGACCACCTTCATAATTCCAGTAATCCATCGCTTCTTCAAGTACTTTTTGGATCATCGCCCTGGGAACCGGATTGATTGCCGCCTCTCCTACTTTCTGTGAAAGTCCCGGTCTGGTCACTCTCCCGACGCCCTTTCCGCCATCAATGAGAATTTCTCCTGTCTTCGGAGTTTTTTCTACTTTTGCGTATACCAGAAGTCCATTGGTCGTATCCGGATCATCTCCGGCATCTTTGCGGACAGCACAGCTTACACAGTCTGTTTCCATACAGATATCCAAAAGCTCCAGATAAAGCAGGATTCCCTTGGGTGTCATAAGCGAGATCTCCTGCTTTTTTTCTCCACCAAAAAGCATTTCTACAGCACCTTTTGCGGCTCCTGCCGCACAGGATCCCGTTGTATAACCAAAACGCAGCTTCTTTTGATTTTTAATCACATAATAGTCTTCCAATCCTGTTTTGTGTGCCATAGTTTCCTCCTTACATATGCCTATCCATTATATAATTACGCCAAAAAAATGTCAATGAAACGCCTCTCTTTCCCCAAAGAAAAACCAGCCCCTCTCCGGACTGGTTTTTAATATTTTATGCACTTTAATAAATAATGATCGGATAACCACCATCTATGGTATTGTAAATCAAAGCTGCCTGATCTTTTGGAAGATTGATGCATCCATGACTTCCCGCACCGCTCTTGTATCGATTACCCCCAAAAGAAGACTGCCAGGAAGCATCGTGTAATCCCTGTCCATAGACAAATGGCATCCAGTAGTCAACCTTTACATTGTATCCATATTCCTGACTGCTCAGATTATAAGGACTTGCTTTGTACGCAATTGGCCATGCTCCACGATACGTCTCTCTGCCTGCCTTCGGTGCACCACTTACAATATCTGTTTCTGTAACAAGCGCACCGTCCTTGTACAGCCACAAATGCTGATTATCCAGACTCACCTCAATATAACTTCCTGCGAGATCATCCGTACCATTCCGCTGCATAGCTCCAATACTGTATACCGGATCTCTGGTAACCGCTTCACCACTGGAAAGATCTGTCAGCAGCTGCTTCAGCTCCCCATCCTGATCGATCTGAAAACCATATTCATTATCTGAGACCGTTACATCATTTCCATACGAAGTATGGAAGGTACGTGGAACATAGATCGTATTATATTTTGTCGCAAGATCCTGTACATAGGTCTTTACCGCATCCTGATCAACTGCAATACCATCGTCAGAAATCTGCAGCCAGGACTCCACAGTCTCACTGTCTACAACCTGCGTTTCATTTCCAAATGTATAAGTAACTGTTGTACTCCGATATTTATCAAGCTCTGCATTCAGATCCGCTGCTTTTGTCTTCATTTCATCAGAGGCAGTTACTGATGGCTGTCTGTAAACATTTTCATCCAGCGTCACCTGAATATCGCCTCCAAGAAGCTTCAAGCGGAAATTATCCTCCATAGTCTGATCCACATACGTAAGAAGTTTTCCTTCATCGATCTGATTTCCCTGTTTATCCTCGATCAGGATAAATTCTTTTTTGTCCTTATCATACTGAATAGCTGCATCAATCGATGCTTCACGGTCTTTTGAACCGAAGTTTGATTCCTGCAGTGCCGTTTTTTCCTGCTCTTCATCCCTGACCGTCTGATAATCGATCTGATAATCTTCCTGTCTGGCAAATAACTTCCTGTTGGCTTCTCTGGTTGTCTGCAATTCTTCCAGTTCTGTCTTAAGTGCCGCCTCATCCAGATCATATCCGAGAGCACTCAATGTCGTATCATAAACATCATCACCATTCTCTTTGAACTTTACTTTCCTGCTGCGAAATGCATCCAGAATCGTCTGCTCTGCTTCCTCTGCCGTCTGCCTGGAAACATCTACTCCATAAATGGATATCTTACGTCCAAGCGTATTGGTATCTGCAATGTGTATATAGGTAAAAAGACCTGCCACAAGAACGACCACCCCACCGATGCAGGTTCCCAGAATGATCTTCTTTGTCTTTTTGCTGAGTCCCGTTTTCTCTGCCATAATCTCTTTCCTCTTATCTGCTGTATTGTTAATTTATGCATTCATATTGTCCTATATTATAGCCCAAAGGGAAAAGACAGGTGTAACCTGAATTTTCCCTTTTTTCATCAATCATCTGTTTCCATGATTGCTTCCACAACACGTTTACAGTTATTCTGATCATCATATGCATAAAAGTTTTCAATCCGTTCCTGATACTCCGGTGCAAGCTTTGCATCATTTTCAATAATTGCGATCAGTGCATCCACCGTAGATTCCAGATCTTCACATACCGGTCCGAATCCATCACGTTTGTAATCAAAATATCCCGGATCATAGACCTGTCCATGGAAAAATTTTTTCCTGTCAAACTGTGCATAGACTACCGGTTTTCTCAGATAACAGAAATCGAAGAAAGTACTTGAAAAGTCTGTCAGCATAATGCTGCCCTTCACAAAAAGTTCCTGATAATCCAGATGTCCTTCCGGAATATCAAAAACATCGTTTTTCTCAAAATCCACACTCTGCTCTGAATGAATCGGATGAAGTCCGAGGATTCCCCTGTAGCCATGTGCACGCATAACATTTAACAGTCTTTCATGATTCATCAGGCCATTATAGAACTTATAAAAATCTGTCCCCTTAAACGTACGGCTGTATACACTCTGCGAAGTAACCGGATCAAAACTGTCTGAAATATATCTGCGCCATGTCGGCATGATCAGCAGGATCTTTTCAGGATCATGTTCTTTGTTCTTTTCGATCAGATTATCAAATCTCGGAAGCCCGGTAAGTTTGACTTCTTTGTCATAGAGATATCTGCCGTTTTTGATTGAATCATATTCCGGTCTTGCTGAAGTAACAAATGCAGAAATATTTTTATTTACTTTATTCAGCCATGTGGAAAGGTCATCTTTAATGATTCCATGCTGCAGGAAAATATACTTGAACTGCGTGACTCCCTTATAAAATATTTTGTCTTCTCCAAACAGATCAAAAACATCCTCATTTGCAGAAGAAGAAACAATCTTATCACAAAGTAAAAACAGTTTTTTGTAACGCTTGCTATGCAGGTCAATTACCGGTCCATACTGTTTGAGACGTTCATAATCCGGAGATTCGCCAGCTATCACAAAATAGAATTGAATATTGGGATATTCACTGCGATGTTTGCACATATAACGGAACAGATGCTCTCCGTTATCATTTGCCACATAATCTCTGTCAGAGATCAGCCAAATCTGTTTTTTCTTAAGGAAACGTTTGAACCAGGCAGACCATCTTGGCCAGATTGCATGCTGTCCATTATTTTTCAGCATATATTTCGTTGCTTTCAGCTCACATATAAATTTCGTTTTCAGCATGTTTTTCGGAGCTGATACCTCCAGCCAGTTATTGGTCTGGCGCACAAAATATTTATCTGAGAAATAAACCGCACCTGAATTTTTGTAGGCGATCGGCATAAACTTTGTGAATACCATTTTCATTCGGCATTCTGCACCATTTGGCAATTCCAGCACCGGAAAGACTCTTTGTTTTTTTCCGGTCAGAGGAATTCTGACCCTGTAAAATTTGTACGTCCACTGCGTTCCTTCAAGAGTATCTTTTTTTCCAATGTCATACGCATTGAACTGAACCGGATAATATTCTTTTTCATTGGAAGTATATTTCAGTTTCAGATCCGGCCAGCACTCAAAAATCCAGTTACGGAGACACCCTTCGATCAACAGTTCATCCTGAGCAACTGAAATGAAATTTACATGAAGAGTAGAGCCTCGTTCTGCCATATTGATCAGCGAATACTTTTCATACATTGCCATATTATCACTCAGAGTAACTTTGTCTTTGTCTATCGATCCGTTTTTGAATTTCAGAAGCCGGATCTTTTCATCCATTCCCAGGCATCTTCCGCGGACAATACACTGATCATCTACATACTGGAGATACTCTTTGATTTCTTCTTTATAATGCTGAAATTCTTCTTTGTTCAGTGTATGGTTATTCCCTGCCGAAACCCGGTACTGAATATCATAGATCAGAATATTCTGCAGATATCGAATCACCGTGCCATATTTTTCCTGTGAAAAACGTATCAGTTCTCCATAAAACTGATCTGGTGTTTCAATATACCATTTGCGTTTGGAATGCTGTCCCTGTACAGCTGAAGACTCATCCATACGTTTGCGGTAATCACAGACAGCCGTTGTCACAACCCCATATCTTCCTCTGTCCATGATGATCTTATTGATATAAACCGCATCTTCTCCATAACTCTGAGCTTCGTTAAACCGCCATTTTTTTACAGTCTCTCCCTTTATTACACAGGAAGTGACATGCATCTGGATGCTGCTTTCTTCATTCAGAATATTAATGATCCTGCTCTGCTTTTTGTCAAATCGAAAATCCAGCGGATGAAAATCTGTTCGAGCTTCAAAAAAACGCATCCTGCATGCGACCAGATCAATATGTTCATAACTGTTTTCAAAAAAACGATATACCTGTCGGAAAGCATCCGGTTCCCATTTGTCATCAGAATCCAGAAAACTGACATATTTTCCCTTAATGTATTCAATTCCATGATTTCTGGCTGCACTGACTCCCGCATTCTCCTGTGCAACATAGACAATATTATCCGGATATTTTTCTCTGTATTCAAGACAGATTTTTTCTGATTCGTCTTTGCTTCCATCATTTACAAGAATGACCTGAATCTTGTCCTGAAATCCAATGTCCTGTGCGATCACAGAATCCAGTGTTTCCTTTAAATATTTTTCTGCATTATATACAGGTATCACAACTGAAAAAAGATAGTTTTCCTTTTTATCCAATACCTTCGTTCTCCCTTCAAAATTCGTTTTTCTCTTTTTAAATCAGATTCAAGATCTTTTTATCCATACAGGTAAGTACTTTTTTGAAAACCCAGGCCAGTCCTATGGTTCCTGCTGCCGAAGCAACCAAAAAGACATACGGTCTGTCTCTGAATCCCAAATCTGCCAGGATCATCATAGGAATCCTCTGTAAAATGTACAATTCAAACGTATACATTCCAAACCAGTGCAGAATTTTATTATGTATGGAAATTTTCATAGTCAGCAAAATCACTACCAGAGTGAAACACAATGTCCAGAGGATATATACAGATAATCTGCCAATATATGGTCTGCCAAGAAGTACCGCAATCATTCCGCCAAGCAGTACAACATAATAAGTATTCCGATGTTTGTCACCAAATAAAAGCTTTTCTATCTGTTTCCTGAAATAGGAATACCACATTCCCGCCGCGTAACACAGAATGGTGTTGTACCACCACCCCTCCTGTGGACGATAATGATGTACCACAACAACATATGCCATGATCAATAATGTCGTCAGTGTAAGTGCTGCTGCAGGATATCTGTGCAGAATCAAAAAAGCGATCCAGGTAAAAATATAAGTCCACAGCACAGCGAACACATACCAGTTGCTGTTTCCAATACTCGTCCATCCTGTAAAAGCCAGAAGAATCTGTTTCACAGGGTATTGTCTGCCAAGGATTTTATCTACTATACAAAAAAGCAAAACTGCACAGTCAAAATGCAGCAGTGTTAATAAAATTCTTTTTATCGGCATTCTGTGAATATAATCTGTTCCCTTTTTCCTGATGGATTCATAAACACCATAGCCTGAATAAAACAGGAACACGGTAACAATATTCTGTCCCAGGAACTGGCGAAGCTGCATGTAGAACGCATCATATGGACCATTGAGTTCTGTATAAGTCACAAAATGCTGTGCAATGACCAGGAGAACAAAAATCCCCCGGATCGACATCGTATTTTCTCTTGAAAGATAGTCTTTACAAAATTCCGGTTTTTGATATACCGTGACTCCATATATACTTAATACCAGAATCAATAATAAATAAAAAGTCATTTTTATGTACCTTTTCTTCTATATATTTTTACTGCAGAGACATGAGTTTCTTCATGATCGCTGCCCCCGGACGTTCTATCAGATGATAAGTCAGAACCGCAATAGTTATGACTATCATGATCGACAGAATCATTGCTGCTGCCGGATTCGCCCGGATAAAGGAAGTATCTTTCCAGAATGTCCGCTTCAGAATTGCAAAAGCAACTTCCTGCATCACATACATCGAATACGTATATCTTCCAAAAAATGCCCAGACAGAATGGTCTGTCAGTTTCGAAAAGACACCTCTGCGTGTAAGAAGACACACAAACAATGCCGTAAACAAGATTACGACAATGAACTGGTTTTCATATGCTTTTTTACTATAAAAGAAGTCTTCTGCCAACAAGAAAACCGTGCTTATCTCAACCAATGAAATTCCTATATTTTTAAGCCGTACTTTCCCCGCCGGTTCCCCTTCGGTCTGTGTGGTAACCCAGGAACTATACAGCATTCCAATAAGATACCCCAGACCTACGCCGGACACTGCCCGTGCCAGGCCAAGATTAAGCATTCCATACAGCATTTTTCTTCCAAATCCACCATTCATCGCATTGATATTAACTACATATCCAAAATAGATCAGCAGACAAATCAGAAGCTTCATCTTTGTAGAATTGTGAAAACATTTATATAACATGAAATAAAATACTTCCGCAAGAAAAAAGGCAGAAACATACCAGTTCAGCCCCTTCCAGTCTGTCACAAGTCCACTGGACTGCAAAAAGAAAAGGTCTGCAAAAGATGTGTACCACGATTTTCCAAAAAAAGATGCAGAAATGCAGACAGAACATGCCAGTACCGGCCACAGGCGCTGAATCCTGCCACAAATAAATTCCCGCACAGACCGTTCAGGATGTCTCTGTACAGACTGAAACAGGAAATATCCGGAAATGATAAAGAAACATTCTACAATATACTTTGTATATTTTGTCTGCTCTGCCAGTATTTTATATATGGCATTGCCACCTGTATACGGCATGATAAACGAGTGAAGCAAGTGAAAATATATAATACAGACTGCAAATACAAACCGCAAACATTCTATATTATAGTATCTTTCTCCCTGTCGATTTTGTTGCATAAAAACATCTCCAGCTTTTTCGTTATTCTGCTTAATCGTAGCATAGTTCATTGAAATCGTCAAATATCTTTCTTCGACAACAAAAAAGTTAGACACGTCATGAGCGTTTTACTCAAAATGACGTGTCTAACTCTATTTGTTAGAAATCCAGTTAATTATACTGTCCTAATTATTTAGAACTTGCCAGCGTCTGCAGCTTCCTGTACGGCTACTGCAACAGCAACTGTCATACCAACCATCGGATTGTTACCTGCGCCGATGAGACCCATCATTTCTACGTGAGCCGGTACGGAAGAAGATCCTGCGAACTGAGCGTCAGAATGCATACGTCCAAGTGTATCGGTCATACCGTAGGAAGCAGGACCTGCTGCCATGTTGTCTGGGTGAAGTGTACGTCCTGTACCACCGCCGGATGCAACGGAGAAGTATTTCTTTCCTTTTTCGTTACATTCTTTCTTGTAAGTACCTGCAACCGGATGCTGGAAACGTGTTGGGTTTGTGGAGTTACCTGTGATAGAAACGTCAACGCCTTCTTTCCACATGATAGCAACACCTTCCGGAACGCTGTTAGCGCCGTAGCAGTTAACTTTTGCACGAAGTCCTTCAGAATAAGATTTACGGAATACTTCTTTAACTTCGTTCTTGTATGGATCATACTCTGTCTCTACATATGTAAATCCGTTGATACGGGAGATGATCTGAGCAGCGTCTTTTCCAAGACCGTTCAGGATAACACGAAGTGGTTTCTGACGAACTTTGTTTGCTTTTTCAGCGATACCGATAGCACCCTCAGCTGCTGCGAAGGACTCATGTCCAGCCAGGAAGCAGAAGCAGTCTGTTTCTTCTTCCAGAAGCATTTTACCAAGGTTACCATGTCCAAGACCTACTTTACGTGTATCAGCAACGGATCCAGGAATACAGAAAGCCTGAAGTCCCTCACCGATAGCTGCTGCAGCGTCTGCTGCTCTTCTGCAGTCTTTTTTGATTGCGATAGCTGCACCTACGATGTATGCCCAGCAAGCGTTCTCGAAGCAGATCGGCTGGATGCCTTTGATCTGGTTGTATACGTCAAGACCTGCATCTTTAGTGATTTTCTCTGCTTCTTCGATAGAAGCGATTCCATAGCTGTTTAAAACTGAATTGATTTTGTCAATTCGTCTCTCATATGATTCAAATAAAGCCATTTACTTATCCTCCTGAAATTATAATCGGTATAATTATTCTTTACGTGGGTCGATGATCTTAACAGCATCTGCAACACGGCCGTACTGACCTTTTGCTTTTTCCCATGCAGTGTTCGGATCGTCACCTTTTTTGATGAAGTCAGTCATTTTGCCAAGGCTTACGAACTGATAACCGATAATTTCATTATCTTCGTCAAGAGCGATACCTGTAACATAGCCTTCTGCCATTTCCAGGTAACGAGGACCTTTTTTAAGTGTTCCGTACATTGTACCAACCTGAGAACGAAGTCCTTTACCAAGGTCTTCCAGACCAGCACCTACAGCAAGTCCGTCTTCAGAGAATGCAGACTGGGAACGTCCGTAAACGATCTGAAGGAAGAGTTCTCTCATAGCTGTGTTGATAGCATCACAAACAAGGTCTGTATTCAGAGCTTCCATAACAGTCAGTCCTGGAAGGATCTCAGATGCCATAGCTGCGGAATGAGTCATACCTGAACATCCGATTGTCTCAACCAGTGCTTCCTGGATGATACCTTCTTTTACGTTCAGGGACAGCTTACAGGCACCCTGCTGAGGAGCACACCAGCCTACACCATGTGTAAAACCAGAAATGTCCTTTACTTCCTTAGCCTGAACCCATTTTGCTTCTTCCGGGATCGGAGCAGCTCCGTGATGCACACCCTGTGCAACTGGGCACATTTCTTCTACTTCGCGTGAATAAATCATGTTAAAACTCCTTTCAAGTATAGATTTACTTATGATGTTGTTAAAAGATAGACTAACAACCTAGCAGTATTCTCTCACAAACCACTCCTGTTAGTCCAGTCAAACTTGAACCAAAAATGCGAAGATTTGACATAATCCTACACATAATTGCTGTTGCAGCTTATTTATGGTAGAATCAAAGAAAAAACAAAGGAGCTTTACGATGTCTGAAAAACTTCCTGTGACTGAAAAGTTACCTCCAAGCATTTTTCCTGCCCGCTTTCAGATCCTAAGTGGCAGTATGCTGAAACTGATCGCATGTATTGCCATGCTGATCGATCATACAGGTGCGATCATTCTCAGCCGATATGAACCGGCTCTTCAAAGTCTTTTCTATATTAATGGAAGAGGAATCACCGCCTACCGCATTGTCCGTGATATCGGCCGATGTGCCTTTCCTGTTTTCTGTTTTCTGATCGTAGAAGGATTTCTGCACACCCATAACCGCAGAAAATACGGCCGGAACCTGCTTTTGTTCGCACTGATCTCCGAAATCCCATGGAACTTTATGTTTGCCAATACCTGGCACTATGTCGAAAAACAAAATGTATTTTTCACTTTGTTCCTTGGTTATCTGGCATTCTGTGCACTCGAATATTTCTGGGAAACACCATGGGTGCAGCTCAGTTCTCTGCTTGCACTGCTCGGTGTCTCTATTGTTCTGCATGCTGATTACGGTTGGCGGGGCTTTATCTTTCTCGTTCTGATGTATCTTCTCCGAAACGAAAAAGTTTCTCAGGCAATTGTCGGCAGCTGCTGGCTGAGTTATGAATGGAAAGCCTGTTTTGCCTTTATTTCCATTAATATGTACAATGGAAAACGCGGCTTTATCCAGGGAAAAGCCGCGAAATATTTCTTCTACTTATTTTATCCCGTACATATCACGATCCTCGTGATCATCCGGAATCTCTTTTTTCTTTAATAACTGTTTTAATTCTTTTTGACGATCTCGGCTGCGTTTTTGTAGATACTGTCCGCAGGAATGCAGCCTCTTACCGGTGAAAGCGGATAAATATTACTGTTTCTGCCGATCACAGTTCCAGGATTCAGCACAGAACCACAGCCCACTTCTACATGATCTCCAAGCATGGCACCAAATTTCTTAAGCCCTGTCTCAATCTTCTCATCACCGTCTTTGACAACAACCAGTTTCTTGTCAGATTTGACATTTGAACAGATGGATCCCGCTCCCATATGAGATTTGTAACCCAGAACAGCGTCCCCAACATAATTGTAATGAGGAACCTGCACTTTATTAAAAAGGACACAATTCTTAAGTTCTGTGGAATTGCCAACAACCGCTCCCTCTCCTACGATCGCATTACCACGGATAAATGCACAATGACGTACCTCCGCATCTTTGCCAATGATCGCCGGCCCGTTGATATATGCAGTCGGAGCCACTTTGGCTGATCTTGCGATCCACACATTACCGTCACGACACTCATACTCAAACGGACTGAGTGTCGGACCCAGTTTCATAATAAAATCACTGATTTCCGGAAGCACTTCCCACGGATATGTCTTTCCTTCAAATAAATCTGCTGCAATTGTCTCGTCCAAATCCAGAAGATTTGCAATTGTAAAATCTTTTAACATAATTATGATTTTCCTCCTCGTCTGGAAGCTGTTGGCTTCGTTTTATAGTTGACTGCCGCCGCATCAAAAAACTGCCGCAGTGCATACTGATAGTTGCTCTGCTCAACCTGGGCTGTACGCACACGTACAAAATGTTCCAGCTTATCCATATATTCCTGCGGAGTGATACTTCCCTCAGCCACATAGGTAAGGCCCTTTTCCCAGCTCGCCGTCAGCTCTGGATTCAAAAGCTGGCGAATCGAACAGTTTACCACATCAAAGATCATCTCTCCAAGCAGGGTCGGGGTGATCACCTGCGTTTTCTTATTCAGCGAGAGATATTTAATAGAAACAAGTTTTTTCAGAATCTCAGCCCTTGTTGCACTGGTTCCAATCCCGCTTCCCTTGATCTGCGCTCTCAGTTCCTCGTCCTCGATCAGCTGACCCGCATTTTCCATTGCCAGAATCATCGAACCGGAATTATAACGCTTCGGTGGTGAAGTTTCACCTTCCTTAATATTCAGAGCATCTACGGTCAGTATATCATTCTTTTTCAGTCGATGCAATGCATCCAGAAGCTGCGCATCACAGGAAACATCTTCACTCTCTTCTTTGCCGGAATCCTGAGACTTTTCTGCAGCCGATTTTCTGGCAAAAGAATTCGTCGCATATTTCAGATAACCTTCTTCCTGAAGAACTTTAAAACTGGAAAAGAACTTTTCCCTCTGCATCTCCGTTACCAGACTGACTTTCTGGTAAACTGCCGGTGGACAGAAGATACACAGGAAACGTCTTACGATAGTCTCATAAACACGCTGCGAAGTTTGAGAAAGACTGTTCAGTGCATTTAAGCCCTGCCCGGTCGGAATGATCGCATAGTGGTCTGTGATCTGCTTGTCATTAACATATCTGGTCTTTGCGATCGTTTTGTAAGAACCCATCTGCAAAATCTCTTCTGCTGCATTGTCAATTGCCGGATAACGTCGAAGCCCGGAAATATTTTTATAGATTTCCTTTGCAACTGCACTCGACAGAACTCTGGCATCGGTTCGAGGATAAGTAACCAGCTTTTTTTCATACAACTCCTGCGTGATACGAAGCGTCTCATCCGGACTGATCTTGAACAGCTTGGAACATACATTCTGAAGCTCCGCAAGATTGAATAAAAGCGGCGGATTTTTATTTTCCTTTTTGCGCTCGACCTTTTCCACACGACAGTTCAGTGGCCGCTCTGCTTCCAGCATGCGGATCAGTTCTTCGGCATGCCTTCTCTCTTTGAAACCATTTTCTTTGTAAAGATACGGTGACTGGAAGTATTTACTTCCCTCTACAGCCCTCCATTCTCCTTCAAAATGTTCTCCCTCCAGTGCAATACTGGAAAGGACACGATAAAACGGAGTTTTTACAAAAGAACGAATCTCGCGTTCCCGTCTCACAACCATTCCCAATACACAGGTCATGACCCTGCCCACGGAAATTGCCTGATATTTACTGTTCAGGTAGTTTGAGACACTGTTTCCATAGCGAAGCGTAAGGACTCTGGAAAAATTAATTCCCATCAGATAGTCCTCTTTTGCACGAAGATAAGCGGAATCTGCCAGATTGTCATACGCCGACAGTTCTTTTGCTTCACGGATTCCTCGAAGGATCTCCTCTTCTGTCTGCGAGTCGATCCAGACACGACGCTGATCTTTGTCCTTCACTCCTGCCATCTGTGCCACCAGACGATAAATATATTCTCCCTCGCGCCCGGAGTCGGTACATACATAAATTATCTCTACATCCGGCCGGTTCAGAAGCCCCTTAACAATGTTAAACTGTTTCTGCACCCCCGGAATCACTTCATATTTAAATTCACGCGGCAAAAAAGGCAGGGTTTCCAAACTCCACCTTTTGTACTTGATATCATATTTTTCAGGATAGCTCATAGTGACCAGGTGTCCTACACACCAGGTCACTACGGAATCTTCTGACTCGAGATAGCCATCCTTTCTCTGTCCGTTGATTTTTAATGCTTTCGCAAATTCCTGAGCAACACTTGGTTTCTCAGCTATGTATAAGGATTTACCCATATTATTTATCTGCACTCATCTTTCTGAGAGGCCATGCAAGAAGAAGTGCACCGCCTACCATATTTCCCAAAGTGACGATCAGCATGCTCTTTGCCATTGCTCCAATGGAAAGTCCCGGTACCAGGCACCCTGCGGTCACAAAGATACCCATATTTGCCACACAGTGCTCAAATCCACTGACAACAAATCCCGAGATACACATAACGATCATCAAAAACTTTGCAGCTTCACTCTTAAGTTTGATACCGCAAAGAACCCCAAGACAAACAAAGAAATTGCACAAAACTGCACGGAAAAACATCTGTCCTGCCGGAATCGCAAGCTTGTTTCCGATAAATCCGGCGAAATAATCTGCTGTTCCGGATGCACCTGCCCATACAAAGATCAGGGAAAGGATCAAACAGCCGACAAAATTGCCAATGTAGCTGACTACCCACACTTTAGCTGCATCTCCCCAGCTGATCTTTTTGTCAAAAGCCCCAAATGCCATGACAAGATTATTCCCGGTAAACAATTCACCACCAACCATAGAGATCAGTAATACAGCAATGGAGAATACAAGTGCCCCCAGAAATTTCCCCCATGCCGGTTCCTCTGCCCCGGAAAACACATTCCCTACAACATTGGAAAAGATCATTGCAACCACAATAAAGAACCCTGCCATGATCGCCCGCATGAAATACTTGAAAAAGTCATTTTTCAGCAGGGTGCTCTTTGCAAATGCTGCGTTTGAAAGTTTCTGTACATCCTCATGATTCATAAAAAATACCTCCCTTTCCCGGGAACACTGCATCTTGTAAGCTCTTTGTTCCCTCCACATATTGTATTCTTGCATTATAACATTTCTGATAATAATTCTCAATATATATACTGCCAAGTTTGATATTTTTCTAACAAATTTTCACTTAATTTCGATAACTGTCAGTTATCGGATGATCAGAACATGTTCTTCTCTGTCAACCACTTCGCCAATTACTGCTCCTGATAAAGAAACTTCTTTTAATTCCTGAAGAATTTTTTCTGCTTCCTCTGCCGGAACCGCTGCCAGAAGCCCGCCTGATGTCTGCGGATCAAATACCAGGTCTTCTCTCCAGAGTTCTGCCGTGCTGACAAAACCGGCTTTTGCCGCAAACTCCCGGTTTCGATATGCTCCGCCCGGAATCAGCCCCATAGAAGCATATTCCTCTACATCCGGAAGAACCGGAAGCTCTTTTGTCTGAATCACAAGAGTCTTATTGCTGCCCGCTGCCATCTCTGTTCCATGACCGCCAAGTCCAAAACCTGTTACATCTGTACATGCATGGACCGTATACTTCTTTAACACGTCACGGGCAGCTTTATTTAATGTCTTCATGGATTTCAATGCGGCCTCTCTTGCTTTTTCAGATACCAGTTCTGCTTTGATCGCAGTGTTGACAATACCGGTTCCAAGCGGTTTCGTCAGAATCAGTTTATCACCTGTCTGTGCACCGAAATTTTTCCAGAATCTGTCCGGATGAACAAAGCCAGTCACACTTAACCCATATTTCGGTGTATCATCCTGGATGGTATGTCCTCCGGCAAGGACAGCCCCTGCTTCCAGCACTTTATCTGCTCCGCCTTTCAGAATCTCTCCAAGGATCGCCGTATCCATATCTTTCGGAAATGCTACAATATTCAGCGCAGTCTTTGGTTCTCCACCCATCGCATAAACATCACTCAGTGCATTCGCTGCTGCAATCTGTCCGAAATCATACGGGTCATCTGCCACCGGAGTAAAAAAATCAAGTGTCTGGATCATTGCCAGTTCATCCGAAATCTTATAAACAGCCGCATCGTCCGAAGTTTCTGTACCAACCAGAAGATTCGGATCGTAAAACTTCGGAAGTCCACAAAGTACACCTGCCAGAGTCCCCGGTCCTACTTTGGCTGTACAGCCACAGTTTGGTGCGAGCTTCGTAAGATATACTTTCTCCATTTTAGTAAATTCCTTTCTGTCTTGACCTTGTCCATCTATGATAACATAAATCTTCTGTTTTCTCCATGTCTTTTTTTGATAGAAAAAGTCGATAAAAAACTGCCCTGACAGATTTGTTTTTCTGCCAGGACAGTTTCGGTTAAATATCATTATATTTAAAATACAATAATTCTTATTTCTTTGTGATATATCCTTTTGCCTTGAGTGTCTCTGCACAAAGTACAGCTCCACCGGCAGCTCCTCTTACGGTGTTATGGGAAAGTCCTACGAATTTGTAATCGTAAACTTTGTCCTCACGGAGACGTCCGATAGATACACCCATTCCGTTTTCATAGTTGACATCCTCGCTTACCTGCGGACGGTTGTCTTCTTCGAGATACTGGATAAAGTGCTTCGGTGCACTCGGAAGCTCCAGTTCCTGCGGAAGTCCCTTGAAGTTTCTCAGGGCTTCGATCAGCTGTTCTTTGGTAGGTTTTTTGCGGAATTTAACGAATACTGCTGCTGTATGTCCGTTCAGTACCGGAACGCGCAGGCACTGGCAGGTGATGACTGGCTCTGTAGCCGGTACGATCACACCATCCTCAATCTTGCCCCACAGTCTCAGCGGCTCTTTCTCACTCTTCTCTTCTTCTCCACCGATGTATGGAATGATGTTGTGTTCCATTTCCGGCCAGTCTTTGAAAGTTTTTCCTGCTCCGGAAATTGCCTGGTATGTAGTCGCAACTACTTCATATGGCTCGAATTCTTTCCATGCAGTCAGTACCGGTGCGTAGCTCTGGATGGAGCAGTTTGGTTTAACAGCGATGAATCCCTTGGTTGTTCCAAGACGTTTCTGCTGATATTTGATAACATCGAAGTGTTCCGGGTTGATTTCCGGCACTACCATCGGTACGTCCGGTGTCCAGCGATGTGCGCTGTTGTTAGATACAACAGGAGTCTCTGTCTTTGCGTATTCTTCTTCGATCGCTTTGATCTCGTCCTTGGACATGTCAACTGCTGAGAATACAAAATCTACAGTAGAAGCAACTTTCTCTACTTCGTTTACGTTCATGACAACGATCTTCTTTACTGCTTCCGGCATCGGAGTATCCATTTTCCATCTGCCGCCTACAGCTTCTTCGTAAGTTTTTCCGGCACTTCTCGGGCTGGCTGCAAGGGTAACAACCTCAAACCACGAATGATTCTCCAGAAGAGAAATAAATCTCTGTCCTACCATACCTGTAGCACCTAAAATACCGACTCTCAGTTTTTCACTCATAATCCTCTTTCTCCTCATATCATATATTTCTATGTGTCTTTGTGTGGCACACATCTGTTTTCTTTGTACATACTATAACACTTTAATCAAAAATGCAAGTGCTTTTTAATTATTTTTCAGATATTCTTTGTTCGCTGCGATAATCTGTTCCATGACCTTCGGACCAGGTGCACCGTAAGTCTCACGTTTTTCTACGCAGGTCTTCATGCTGATTGCCTCATAGATGTCCTGTTCAAAGACCAACGAGATCTCTTTGTACTCTTCAAGTGGAAGTTCATCAAGAGAGATTCCCTTGTCGATACAGGTCAGGACAAGGCGGCCTACGATACCATGCGCATCACGGAACGGTACCCCATGATTCACGAGATAATCAGCGGCATCTGTCGCGTTGGTAAAGCCATTCTTTGCGCTTGCTTCCATAACATCCTTGCGGAATTCCATTGTGGAAACCATGCCTGTGAACAGGGCGATGCAGCCTTTTACCGTGTCGATCGCGTCAAAGGTCAGCTCTTTGTCTTCCTGCATGTCTTTGTTGTAGGCAAGCGGAATACCTTTCATGGTTGTAAGGATAGAAGTCAGCGCGCCATAGACACGGCCTGTTTTTCCTCTTACAAGCTCTGCGATATCAGGATTCTTCTTCTGCGGCATGATACTGCTTCCTGTGCTGTAAGCATCGTCGATCTCAACGAAACGGTACTCGTTGGAGTTCCAGAGGATGATCTCCTCGCAGAAACGGCTCAGATGCATCATGACAGTGGACATGGCAGAAAGAAGCTCGATCACATAATCCCTGTCAGATACGGAATCCATGCTGTTTCTTGTCGGCTCATCAAAGCCAAGCAGCTCTGCTGTATAAAATCTGTCCAGCGGGTAGGTGGTTCCTGCAAGTGCGCCTGCCCCGAGCGGACAGGTGTTCATACGTTTGCGGATGTCTGCCATACGGCTTCTGTCTCTGCGGAACATCTCGAAATATGCCCCTACATGATGTGCCAGGGTAACAGGCTGTGCTTTCTGAAGATGTGTGAATCCAGGCATGTAGGTGTGCACATTGTTTTCCATAATAGTCTGAAGTGCTTCCAGAAGTTTCTTGAGTTCTGCGTCGATCTCTTCGATCTCATCGCGGACATAAAGTTTCATGTCAAGGGCAACCTGGTCGTTACGGCTTCTTCCTGTGTGAAGCTTCTTGCCAGGATCTCCGATACGGTCGATCAGATTTGCCTCTACAAAGCTGTGGATATCCTCATATTCGGATGTGATCTCCAGCTTGCCGGATTCTACATCTGCAAGAATGCCATCCAGTCCCTCAAGGATCTGGTCTCTCTCCTCTTCTGTCAGGATCCCCTGTTTTGCAAGCATTCTGACATGAGCCTTGCTTCCACGGATGTCCTGTTTATAAAATTTCTGGTCAAATGAAATAGATGCATTAAAGTTGTATACAAGTTTGTCCGTCTCCTTTGTGAAACGTCCTCCCCATAACTGTGCCATAGTTTCCTCCTTGTTGTACGGTGATTTGTAGCTGTCGGTGTTTCTCAGAATCCCGCCAGTGCATAATTTGTTATCAGTTTACCACATTCCAGTGGAAAATCAAAGAGCAGAACCCTCTGAAATTTGTTTTTCTCTCATTTTTTCTTCCTGTTCGCACTTCGAAAAGACGCAGCCACAGTAATTCTGCCGGTAAAGATCGTATTCGTGGGACAGTTCTATGGAACGTTTGTAGCCGTTTTTCTTCTTGAAATCGGATGGAAGGTGGGGTACTTTGTAGATTTCTGCCAGTTCCTCGCCGATCTCATTGATCTTCTCTGCGTTTTTGAGCGGGCTGATCGAGAGGGTTGTCGTGAAGTAATCATAGCCGCCTTCTTCGGCAAGTTTCGCCGCTTCTTCCATACGGAGACGGTAGCATTTGAAACAGCGTTCACCGCCCTCCGGGACTGTTTCCATGCCTTTTGCCATCTCATAAAAAACCTGTGGATCGTAAGCTCCTTCTTCTATATGGACCGGATGCGTAAATGGCATCTCGGATACCAGCCGGCGGATCTCTGCGACTCGCTTGCGGTATTCCTCCTCTAATGAAATGTTTGGATTGTAAAAAAATACTGTAATTTCAAAATACTGGGATAAATATTCCAGCACGTAACTGCTGCACGGTGCACAGCAGCTGTGGAGGAACAGACGCGGAACCTTCTGTTCTTTTTTTATATTTTCAATGAGCCTGTCCAGCTCTTTCTGATAATTTCGTTTGTTCATGATGGTATTCCTCTTGTAAAATTTCTATGCGGATCCCCTGTATCAGAGTATCGACGGAATCCTTTTTCCTATCATAACACAGATGCTCTCTTCCGCATATCTTAAAATATAGATTCTCCTCTTTCTGTCCATCTGTGACGGATATCCCGGAATCTCTACACCCTCAGTATGGAGGTATTTTATTATGAAACCCCTTCTGGAGATCAGAAATGTTTCTCTTTCTTATCATACCGTATCCGGAGAGACGAAAGCCCTTTCAAATATATCGTTTGACCTGATGCCCGGTGAATTTCTTGCTGTTGTCGGTCCGTCCGGCTGTGGGAAATCCACGCTTCTGAACCTGATCTGCGGCATGTTCCCGGCAGAGGAAGGCACAATCCTTATGAACGGCATCCCTCCGTCTCCCGGCGACCCTCGCATCGGATATATGCTCCAGAAAGACCATCTTCTGGAATGGCGGACCATATACCGGAATATTCTTCTCGGTCTTGAGATCCGCAGAGAAAAAACGCCCGAGAAACTTGCCTATATCGAAGAAATGCTTGACACCTACGGACTTGACAAGTTTCGCACCGCCCGCCCTTCCCAGTTATCCGGCGGCATGCGCCAGCGTGCGGCTCTTATCCGTACCCTCGCCCTGAAACCGGAACTTCTTTTGCTTGATGAACCTTTTTCTGCGCTGGATTACCAGACACGGTTAAATGTCAGCGATGACATCGGCCGCATCCTCAAAAAAGAGCGCAAAACAGCGATTCTTGTCACGCATGATATCTCTGAAGCAATCAGCATGGCAGACCGCGTGATCATCCTTTCTGCACGCCCTGCTCATATCGCGCGTATTGTCCCGATCCAGCTGTCACTGGATGAGCGGACACCACTTGCCGTGCGCGGTGCACCGGAATTTAAATCTTATTTCAATCTTATCTGGAAGGAGCTGAACCAGTATGCCTGACCTTTCTGCTGCACAGAAACAGTATCTTTTTCGTGTCCGACGTGAAAAATATCTGATCCATGTGTCCAGGATCTTTCTGTTCCTGGGCTTTCTGCTTTTGTGGGAAGTGTCTGCCAGACGGGGCTGGATCGATTCTTTTATCTTCAGCAGTCCGTCTGAGATCTGGAGAACATTCCTTCGTATGGTACAGGATCAGTCGCTTTTTACACATATCGGGATCACGCTGATGGAAACGCTTGTCAGTTTTGTGTTTACTGTTTTTCTCGGTATCGGCACAGCAGTTCTTCTGTGGTGCTGTCCGAAGCTTTCGCGGATCCTGGAACCCTACCTTGTCGTCCTGAACAGCCTGCCAAAATCTGCCCTCGCCCCGCTTCTGATTGTCTGGCTCGGTGCCAACGTCCGAACGATCATTGTTGCCGGAATGTCTGTGGCGATCTTTGGCTCAGTCATCAATCTCTACACTGGCTTCCGCGAAGCTGACCCGGAAAAGCTCAAGCTCATCCGCACCCTCGGCGGCACAAAAAAAGACGAACTGACAAAGATCGTCCTTCCGTCTTCTGTGCCCCTCATCTTAAGTGTAATGAAAGTCAATATTGGGTTGTGCCTTGTCGGTGTGATCATCGGAGAATTCATCGGCGCCCGCCAAGGGCTTGGATACCTGATCATCTACGGCTCCCAGACGTTCAAGCTGACCTGGGTGCTGATGTCCATCGTGATCCTGTGCGTGATTGCAATGGGGCTGTATGCCATTCTGGATTTCATTGAGAAACGTGCACAGAAATGGTAAGCATGCCATCCTCTGCTGGTTCATTCCTCATTTAATAGAATTCAGGTCATCTGTTCTATGGACGATAATGGGACCTTTCACCACTTTCAGAAAAACAAGTCATCCATTTCAGGCTTCCTAAGTGACTTGTTTCCTGTTTTCCAGAAAATAAACCATCCATTTGCAGCGCTCCTGGATGGTTTATTTTTGTCTTTGTAGAATTCAGGTCATCTGTTTTCTCTTTTTTGGTTGGCTCTGTACTTTATTTTTTATAATCAAGTCAATTTTCGCCTGTAATTTGGATGGTTTAAATTCCACTATATGCATATCAGGGTAATTTACTTCTCAGATCTGATACCACCTGATCTCATTTGCTTCCATGTGAAGTTCGAAGCTGCTTCCGTCGCCTTTGTATACAACGGTATCCTGTGGCTCGTAGGTGTTGTTTACAACGCAGTATTTGCCGTTCTTTACATAGGCGTGGACTTCTACATTGTAGTTTGTGGAATACCAGCAGTTCAGTTCTTCCTCTGAGGATGCGGACCAGAGGACTGCACGGTAGAGGACACGGCTGTTCTTGAAGCTGTACGGAAGTCCGCTGATATAGACACCGCGGCCTTTGCCGAAGGTTTTGACTGCCATCTGTACTTCCTGGTCTTTCTGGATCAGGATCTCAGTTCCGTCAAGTGCGTAGATATTTTTCTTTCCTTCGCCAAAATCAACGTCTCCGTCACTGTCTGCCAGGATAAAGTGATCTCTGTGTTCTTCCCAGTTGTATTTGTCTTTGTTCAGGTTGAAGCCGTTTTCCTCTTCTACTCCAAGTACATCATCAAGCTGGAAATAATGTCCCTGCCACTGATGGGCTGCCGGTTCGCCGACTCCGATGAAGCCGCCGCCGTTGTAGACAAATTCTTTTACAGCAGTGATGATCGTCTCGTTTACCCAGTACTCGCCGCCGCTCTGTGCGGTGTCTGCATCGCCTACGTTGATCACAACATCAAAGTTTTTCAGCAGATCTTTATTTTCCAGGATATCATCAAAACTGATGAAAGAAACATCAAACGGTGCGCCGCTCAAAGCCTCGATGATGCCGAAGTAAGAATAATTCTGTTTGTAATAAATTGCATGATGTACCATATGATTGCCCCAGGAGCGCATTTTTCCCCAGCAGTTCAGGACCGCTACACGCTTCACACAGTATGGGGTCACACCCTGGATATTGTCGTAAAGTGTGCGGAACTCCTGGCACACCTCTTTGATATACTGTACAAAATCCGGGAATTCCAGAGCAAGTTTGAGGTATCCGCCGTAACCGATCCTCTGGATCGGACTTCGAAGGATCGCACGTCTTGCTGTCACCCAGTTTACTTTGGCTTCCTTGACCGGATCACCGCCCTCATGGAAGGTATCCGGGAAAAAGTACGGAAGGAAACGTCCTTCTGTATATTTTACATTCTTGATATCGCTGAACAGACGCAAGGTCGCACCGTTTCCGACACTTCCAACGACAGCGTCCAGTCCGATGGATGCAAACTCGTCCATAAACGGCTCCATACCGATCCAGTGATCGCCCATGAACATCATGGCTTCTTTGCCGTATTCATGAACAATATCTACCATCTCTTTGGCAAGCTTCGCGACTTCTCTTCTCTGGAAAGCCTGGAAGTCCTTGAATTCTTTGGACGGAATACGGTATGTATTGTTCATGTAGCCCTGGTCGATAATGTATTCCGGACGGAACGCATATCCCACTTCTTTTTCGAACTGCTCAAGGATATACGGGCTGACAGATGCGGAGTAGCCGAACCAGTCCACGTATTTTTCTCTCGCAAGCTCATCGAAAATCAGGGTAAACTGATGGAAAAATGTCGTAAAACGTACTACATCCACGTATTGATGCGTATCAAGGAAACGACGAAGGCGTTCCAGGGAATGTGCCTTTGTCTTCGGCTGGCGCACATCAAAAGTGATCTGCGGTTCTACGTCCTTCCAGTCGTTTACGACAGCATTGTACATATGGACCGGGTCCCACATGATATATGCCAGAAAGCTGACCGTATATTCATGAAAAAGCTTCGCCGGTGTGATCACGACATTTCCGCTCTCTTCGTCATAAGACCACTGATCTGTCGGAACGACTTCGCCTGTGGTACGGTCAATGACTTCCCACCATCTGGTGATGTCGTCACGGGTATTTACTTTCAACATGTCCGGGTAAAGGTGATCCATAAGGTGGATCTCAAGCTTCTCCTCCGTTGCTGTATGGAAAGAACTCATGATGTACATCTGCTGGATCTCATCCGGGTTTGCCTTTGCCCATGCATTGTCTTTTCTTGTTGTATAATAAGTCGCGTAGATCTTTGCTCCTGTGTCCTTGAGTTCTGCCGGGAACTCTGTTCCATCGCAGTCACGGATCGCATCTGCGCCCCATTCCTCTACGATATCCAGTGTTTCCTTTACCACATCCAGGTTTGTCGGGATCGTAACTCTGCCTTTGTTCTGGCTCATAGGTGTACCTCCATTTTATATTTATGTATTTGTTTTATCATCTGTTTCTGTTCGCTTTCAGATACTATCAGAATACGTCCTTTTTCTCTGTTTTTCAACGTTGTTCTTGCTATGCTTTTTAGAAATCTTGCGGTATTTTATCTTTTGTGCTATCCTGACAGTTGAAAATCTTTTTGGACCCGGGAGGTACACATGAGCACACGGTTTTTTTCTTTTTCGGATGATACGCCTTTTTCAACAGAAGCGGTTCTGGTGAACGCCTCTTCTTCCCACTATGAGGAAGACTGGCCCAGTATCCCGCATACTCACGCCTTTACGGAGCTCTTTTATGTCAGTGAGGGAAGTGGGGAATTCCTGATCGAAAACCAGCGTTTTTCTATTAAAAAAGACGACCTGATCATCGTCAACCCTCATATCCAGCACACAGAAACTTCCTTAAGTGCCTCGCCGCTTTCTTATTATACGGTCGGTGTGGACGGGATCAGTTTTTCCTTTCAGGATCAGAAGGAATTCCAGATCTTTCACTGCCGCCAGAAACATGCCGACCTTTTGTTTTATTTCCATTCTCTTTTTCAGGAACTGGATGAAAAAAACGATGGTTATGAAGAGATCTGCAAACATACGCTTGCCATTCTGATCGCCCAGCTCCGCCGGTTTGCTGTCTCTGATTTCCAGTTGTTTCCTTCTTTTCATCCAAGCAGAGAATGTGCGCTTATCAAGCGTTATCTGGATTCACACTACAGCGAGGATATCAGTCTGGAACGCCTTGCCAGCTTAAGCCACCTGAATAAATATTATTTAAGTCACGAATTCACGCGCTACTATGGGATCTCCCCCATCAGCTACCTGACCCACCGCCGGATCGAAGTATGCAAAAATCTCCTGGAGAATACAGACCATGAAATTTCTGATATTGCCCATCTTGCCGGATTTTCCTCGCAGAGTTACCTGGCTCAGAGTTTCCGGAAATACTGCGGCATGACTGCCGGAGAGTATCGCCGGAGCAAAAAGCATAAAATATAATCTCTTTTCATCCGCCGATCTGCGACATCAGTTTACTCTCGTCCTTGTCGATCGCCTGTGAAGTAAAATGATGCTCGCCCGGTTTTTCCCAGATCACTCTGCGGATCGCTTCGGTCAGCTCCTCGTTGGTACAGCCGTTTCGCATCAGATCCCTGAGGCTTATTCCTGTCTGATACTGAAGACAGGCTTTGAGATATCCCTCGGAAGTCAGCCTGACACGGTTGCACTGTGCACAGAATTTGTGTGTCATCGCACTGATAAAACCGATCTTTCCCTGAAAGCCCTCGATTTCGTAATAATGGCATGGACCATTTCCGTAACGCTCTGTAACTGGTATCATCTTGCCATAGGCACTCTCGAGGAGCGAACAGATCTCATCTTCTCCCCGGAAGCGGAATTCTTTGCCGTATCCGATCGGCATCATCTCGATAAAGCGCACATGGATCGGATAGTCTCTCGCAATCCTGGCAACTTCCACCAGATTCTGCGGATCATCGATCACCGGCACGCAGTTGATCTTGAGACCGATCTGTGGATATTTCAGTGCTTCCTTCATGCTCTCCAGAACTTTAGGAAGGCCCTCTCTTCGCGTAATCTTTTCGAATGCCTCTTCGTTCAGCGTATCCAGGCTGATATTGATATTGTCGATCCCGGCCGCTGCCAGTTCTCCGATCTGCTCCCCCAGAAGGACACCGTTTGTCGTCAGCGTTACCTTCTCTATTCCCGGAAGTTCCTTGAGCATCCGTACAAGCGCAGCACTGTTCTTTCTTGTCAGAGGCTCGCCACCTGTCAGTTTTATTTTTTTGATTCCCAGAGTTGTCATACAACGACAAACTCTCTGGATCTCATCATAGGTCAGGATCTCCTTATGTGAAATCTGGCTGATTCCCTCCTCCGGCATACAGTAAATACATCTGAGATTGCATCTGTCGGTAATCGAAATCCGGAAATAATCAATCTCACGTCCATATCTGTCCTTCATCTTTTTCTTCTCTCACTTATCTGTTTTATAAGGATTACTGCATCCCAAAAGATTTCCCCCTCAGTGGAAGTCCCGCCAGCTCCGCCAGTCTCCTTACTCCCATTTCTGCTGTAGATACTGCACTCTCTACATGATTAAAATCTGTTGCGCTGTAATCAAACAGGATATTCCCCTGTGCCTCAAATTCATCGTCACAATCCCAGAAATAGAACCGCATCGGTTCGCATTCAAACGCATGAATCTGATAACCTACATCTCCCTGTGGAAGTTCTGTTCCATTCAATTTCAGGAAAGCTTCTTTAAGTTCTTTTGCATGGCCGGAAAAAGTCGCCGCGAATATATCCGTCACACCGATCTTGTATGCAGGCCCAAAAGGTCTCGCATCGCGGAGATCTGCAAATGGCACCCACTTGTCCATGAAGAAAGCATTTTCCTTGACATATCCGAGAAGGGTATAAATATTCAGCATCTCTGTCGCATTAGCTTCGCCTTTCCCATCCAGACGGTCAACCCTGCCATCATCCAGCCGGATTCCAAACGGTACTCCGAAATGTGTGATCTTCAGATATCCTTCCTCCTCTTTCAGCTCAGGAAGCCTTTTTTTCAACTCTTCTCTGTCCATCTGAAGAAATTTCTCTGCCCATTCGTTGCAGAGTTTTATATAGTTGGAAACTTTTTCCCCTGTCACTTTTCTCTCTCCTTACAAACTCATCCTCAAATATTCATTGTTACTTCGCATTATACCCCTATCGTATCTTCTTCCGCAAGAAAAAAGACGTTACTGTTCCATCCATTCACAGTAACAAAAAGACCTTCTACAGAAATTCTCTTTCCATAGAAAGTCTTTTATACATTTTAGGAAGATTTTACTTTATTCCAGAGATCACCATATACCTGATCGGCCTCTGTTCCAAGATACTGGAACGTTTCCAGATTATCATATTTGGAAAGATCCGGGAACGCGATCTCACTGTTTCGGATATCTTCATCCTCAATCAGCTCTCTCGCTGCCTCATTCGGTGTAGAATATGTAATATAGTCAAAGTTCATCAGAGCGATGTCCGGTCTGCAGAGGAAATTGATAAATTTTTCTGCATTTTCTTTGTGCTCTGCATTCTTCGGAATTACCCAGGAATCGATCCAGATGTTGGATCCCTCTTTCGGAATCACATATTCCAGATTCGGATTTTCTTTCTGTGTGTAAATCGCCTCACCGGAATAAATGACACCAAGAGCTGCCTCATTTCCGATCATCTTGTCACGCACCTGATCAATGACATATGCCTGCACCAGAGGTTTCTGCTCAATCAGAAGATTCTTGGCCTCCGTCAGTTCATCAAGGTCCGTAGAGTTCAGAGAATATCCAAGATATTTCAGTGTCGCACCAAACGCATCACGGACAGAATCCTGCATCAGAATACTGTCTTTATATTTCGGATTCCAGAGGATTGACCAGCTGTCGACGGGCTCATCCACCATGGTCTTATTGTAAAGGATACCGACTGTTCCCCAGCAATATGGTACGGAATATTTATTCTCCGGATCAAACTGCTTCGACTGTTCCATATACTGCTCGCCGATATTCTTGATATTCGGAATGTTGTCAAAATTAATCTCAGAAAGGAGATCATTCTCGATCATTCGCTGGATCATATAATCACTCGGGCAGACCACATCGTATGCGATTGCTCCGGAACTTACCTTCGGATACAGAATCTCGTTCGTCTCAAATTCTTCGTAAACAACATTGATTCCTGTTTCTTCCTCAAATATAGTCAGAACTTCCGGATCAATGTATTCGCCCCAGTTATAAACAATCAGTTTATCATCATTCACAACGCCACTTTCTTTTGCATA
The DNA here is from genome assembly GCF_018918125.1 of Blautia sp. MSJ-19. GTDB lineage: Bacteria > Bacillota > Clostridia > Lachnospirales > Lachnospiraceae > Blautia_A. Next base: position 14,937 of record NZ_JAHLQA010000026.1, on the reverse strand, counting down.
GTAGAAACCACCGCCGACAAAAACAATGCAGATTGCCACCGGAATCACTCGCTGAATCATGATTTTCTTGAATCTGGATGGTCTGCGCACTTTTTTTCTAACTGCGGTCTCCTCTTCTTCCTTTGGCGAATAGTTTACCAGAATCAGAAGAACAAGAACCGTCACAAACATAATCGTAGAAAGTGCATAGATTTCCGGCTTGATACCCTTACGAACCTCTGTGTAAATTTTGGTGGAAAGTGTATCGATTCCAGGTCCCTTAGTAAAGTGCGTGATTACAAAATCATCCAGCGACATGGTAAATGCCAGCATAAATCCAGAAAGTACACCAGGTACGATATCCGGGAATACCACCTTAAAAAAGGCCTTGACCGGAGATGCCCCAAGATCAAGTGCTGCCTCGTATGTATAGCGGTTGGTCTGCTTCAGCTTCGGTGCCACACTCAGGATCACATATGGAATATTAAATGTAATATGCGCGATCAGAATCGTTCCAAAACCAAGTGTCATATGAAATGCGATAAAAAGAAGCATCAGGGATACACCCATGACGATCTCTGCATTCATCATCGGAATATTGGTAAGCCCCATATACATGGTCTTCCATTTCTGCTTCATACCCTGAATTGCGATCGCTGCCGCTGTACCGATGATCGTCGCAATTGCTGCAGAAATAAACGCAATGATCAGCGTAGTATAAAAGGCACTCATGATCTGTTCATTCTGGAACAGTTCTTTGTACCATTTCAGAGTAAATCCACCCCATTTTGCTCTCGTTTTTGACTGGTTAAAAGACAATACGACCAGAGTCACGATCGGAGCATACAGCAGTATAAAAATAAGGGCCAGATATATTTTCTGTAAGTATTTTCTGATCAAAATGCTGACCCTCCTTCTTCTTTGTCGTATTTGGCAACAAGTGCCATACTAGCAATGATGAATACCATCAGTACAAGAGAAAGACCACTTCCTACGTGCCAGTTGCTGTTCTGCTTGAATGACTGCTCGATCACGTTACCGATCAGAAGGATCTTGCCTCCTCCAAGAAGGTCGGAAATAACGAACGTTGTCAATGCAGGCACAAATACCATCGTAATGCCGCTGATCACTCCCGGGATGCTCAATGGAAAAGTAACCTTACAGAAAGTCTGTACCGGATTGGCTCCCAGGTCACGTGCCGCGTTGATGACATTACGGTCAATTTTGATCAGCACATTATAGATTGGAAGGACCATAAACGGCAGGAAGTTATACACCATACCAAGAATAATCGCATACGGCGTATTGATAATCTCCAGTGCCGGCAGATGCAGGAAACTTAAGATACTGTTAATGACACCATTTTTTTCAAGCAGTGTCTGCCATGCCAGTGTACGAAGAAGAAAATTCATCCACATCGGCAAAATAAAGATCAGTACAATAAAGCTTGTCTGACTGACCTGATTCTGGCTCAGGATCATTGCCAGCGGATAGGCAAGGATCAGACAGATTGCTGTGCTTAAAAATGACAGAAGGATGGACATTCCGAGAGCCTTCAGATTTTCAGGTGTCGTGATCTGTGCCAGATTGGAAAAGGTAAAAGCCCCCTCATCACTGGTAAATGCATAGTAAACGATCACCAGCAGCGGAATCACGACAAAAGATACGGACCAGAAAAGATAAGGTCCGGCAAGCAGACGCTTATTCTTCAATGTTTACCGCCTCCTCATCTTCTGATTCCGGCTTTTTCATGATCTGGATGTCAAACGGATCCACATGGATGCTGACTTCCGTTCCAACCGGGAACATATCTGTGCTGTGTACCAGCCACTCGTAATTGTTTGCCATGACTTCCATTTCATAATGCACACCTTTAAAGATCATATGTGTGACCACACCATCAATGCTTCCCTGACCTGGTTTCAGGAGGTCGATATCCTCCGGACGAATCACAACGTCAACCGGTTTATTCTGTCCAAAGCCCTCATCCACACATGGGAAGTTGACTCCGAGAATCTTTACAAGTCGATCCTGTACCATCGTCGCAGAGATGATATTGCTCTCTCCGATAAAATCGGCTACAAAAGCATTCTCCGGCTCATTATAGATCTTCTCCGGAGTTCCGATCTGCTGGATATATCCCTGGTTCATGACCACGATCGTATCGGACATAGTAAGAGCCTCTTCCTGATCATGGGTTACATACAGGAAAGTGATTCCCAGCTCATTTTTGAGACGGATCAGCTCATACTGCATATCCTGTCTGAGTTTCAGGTCAAGCGCCCCAAGAGGTTCATCCAGAAGCAGAACTTTCGGTTCATTTACGATTGCTCTCGCGATGGCAATACGCTGCTGCTGTCCACCACTTAAGGAATCCGGCATACGATTCTCAAATCCATCCAGATTAACGAGTTTTAACGCATATTTGATCTTGTCATAAATATACTGTTTGCTTTTATTTTTTATCTTTAAACCAAAAGCAATATTATCCGCAATATTCATATGCGTAAATAACGCATACTTCTGAAATACGGTATTCAGCTGACGCTTATTAGGCGGAAGATTCGTGATATCCTGCCCGTCAAAGATCACACGACCCTTATCCGGTGTTTCGAATCCTCCCAAAATACGAAGTGTGGTAGTTTTTCCACATCCACTCGGTCCAAGAAGTGTCAGGAATTCATTCTCCCTGATATAAAGATTCAGTTCATCCAGAACTGTCTGCATCCCGTAGGATTTGGAAATGTCGATCAAGTCGATCAGCTTATTGCTCATTGGCGTTTCCTCCCTAAAAATATCCCCTCTTCTTCATAAGAAAAATTATTAATAGCAACCTTATTTTTGTATCACAAAAACGGTGGGATTTCAATAGATTTTGCGAGATTTTAACATAAAAATCCGCCAGGAAAATTTCGCACTCCCGGCGGATCTGATTATTATTGAACGTTGAAGTAATATGGTACTTCCAGGATGTTCTGATTGTTCTTCTGAACTGTAATAAGCAGGCGATAACTTCCGGACTTTGTGATGCCGCCCAGGGAAATGGTATTTGCCCCTTCGTTCACGGTTGTTGCTGACAGATATGTACCACCGTATCCGGTTTCCGTCTTTCTCTGAATGGTTGCCTGTACAGTACAGTCTGTTGTGTTTTTCGTGCTGACTGTGACAGTCATGTTTGGAGTTGTTGTTGTCACAAGTTTCTGTGTACCCGTAACCTTCAGGGACGGTTTACTATTCCCTGCAATTGTCAATGAAACATTTGCTGTCTTGCCCGTATTATATTCTCCTGCCGGAATCAGGTTTCCATTTGCTGTGCCCGGTGTAGCTGACAATAAAGCGGTCAGGGAATAGCTCTTTCCTCTGGCAGAAGCTGTATCAGAACTCAATGTGAATGTGAATGTTTTATCGTTGCTCCAGGCAAATGGAATGATAAACTGGCCGTTTTTATTCAGAGTATAGGCAGCTGTATTTCTATCGGATATGACTGTCAGCTTTGCGTCTGACGGCAATGTTGTTTCAGAATTTTCAGCAGATTCTATTTTCAACAACAATGATTTATCTGACCAGCGACTGTAACTGTTATTTGGTATAGAAACTGTTACCTTGTTTTCAATTGCTGTTATGCTAAATTCATCCTTGCCCTGAAATTTTATTTTCGCAGTGCCGAAGACATCCTGATCTGATTCATTTTTGTTTCTATAAATAAAATTCATCTCTATGCTATTTTCTGACGGTGTCCATGAAGTCTCTGACAGGTTGAAAATAAAACGGTATATCTGATTTTGCTCTATTTTTTCAGTATTATATGCAAAATTACTATTGTTTCCTGCTGCACTGCCCATTTCTCTGAACTGATTAAGTGCAAGGCTGTCTGTACCATTAGAATCAACATTATAGTACCAATATTTTCCTTCGGTCTGCATAATGACTGTTGTTTCAGCAGGAAGTTCCTGACTCAGCTGCAGAACTGGCTCTGTTGTGTAACAATCCGTAGTTAAATTCTGAATTGTATACTGCACGGTAAAAGCATCGTCTGATGGAACTCCTGTAATCTCAGGCTGACCTGCGAACTCTGCAAAAAACTCGCCTTCTGCTACTTTTCCTTCTACTGATACGCCTTGTGCCGCTGACTTAATACAATATTCCACAGATACTGTCTGTTCATCTACTGTCATACTTGCTTTGTAAACGCCTGTACTGGTTGGTTCCAGCTCTCCATCAGGCATGCTGCCATAACCCTCTGTGCTCCCATCTGCCTTATACTGATATTGTATCGCCGACGTTCCAGATAACCAGTTATCTGATGTTTTCACTGTCACAGGATGCGTTTTTCCATCATAATATACATCGACCGCACTCAAAGTCACACTGGCTGTATGACCACCACAGTCACAGGTTTCTGTGATCACGGCTGTTTTCTGAGCTGTATTCTCCACTGAGGCATAAGTCAGTGTTCCCGGATGTTCTCCGTCTTTATGTGTGCAGTCGACCCACTGTGCATACAGCGGCACCGTCGCACCATCTATACTGGTCATTTTGCTTTCTTCATAATCCGCCGGATAGGAGATTCCACTACCATCTTCTCTAGTATTCCATCCGTTAAAACGTTTGCCAGCTACTTTGTAAGCATTTGATCTCAGGGGTTGTGTTTTCCCATACTCAAAGATCTGATTTTCCATCGTGCCAGAATGTTCTAACGCAGGTGTGGGAAATTCCACGGTATAGGAAATTCTCTGCCAGATCGCATACAGCTCCAGTGCATCTTCTTCTGTCTTTCCCTCTCGGTTCTGCCATGCTCCATGATCAGTTCCAGACCCGATCAGGGCACCAATTGCATATTGTGTTCCTGTTCCATCAGCCCTGGTATCCCACCTTATGATCTTATATCCCTCATGTACAAACAGTGCTCCTTCTGCTGAAATATCCTTATCCTGATCATACTGCCTTGCTTTGAATATTCCATTACCCTGAACAAAATTTTCATAATAATGAACTTTATAGTCTTTGGCAGTATCGTTTACAGATTTTCGATGATCTTCAAATTTTCCTGCATTGTCTTTGATATCTACAAGAATATCATTCTTGAAATATGGATTATCCATATTTCCATAGATGTCCACTTTACCGCCAGATACCAGCATGGAGGAACTTATGATGATATTTCCTTTGGCTTCTGCCGGATTATTTGTTCCATCATTACTCTCTGTATCGCCTATTACTACCGTTCCACCTTCTGCCATAACACTGTTTCCATCACTGTTCAGAAGTGACGTGTTGCCATCTTCATCAAGACAATAGACATTTAATGCTGCCTGACTGCTCGCCATATAAATGCCGCCGCCATTTCCAGTGGCTGTATTATTTTTCAGTTCCGGGCAGGACACATGTGTATGAAACTGATTATCCAGACTCTCTTCATACGAAAAAGCTGTAAATTTATGATCTGGTAATTTCAGATCGTGTGATTCCAGCAGACCAACTGTAATTACGTCCTTTGAATCTGCTGTTCCGGCTACTGCCACAGCTCCACCATGACCTTGGGAAGTATTATTGCTTAATTTTCCACTTCGGATCGTAACTTTTGCCGGTGTACTTGAAGATTCGACAAAAATCCCACCTCCATTTCCACCTGTTTCTGTACCAGTCTCTTCATTTTTGTACAGAACGGCTTTATTAGAAGATATTTCTCCTCCAAACATGCGGACTTCACCATCAGAAGCAAAAAGGCCACCACCGTTACTGGCAGAATTATTTTTTATCTCTCCATCATTCAGCGTTACAGTTCCTCCATCTACATAAACACCTCCACCTCTTTGGGCAGTATTTTCATTTGAACTGTCTCCGCCGATGATACCTCCACTCTGTGTAAAAGAACCTTTCAGGACTGCAACTCCACCGCCACTATAGGCTCTGTTGCCCTGTACCGTAATCTTATTGTTATCCAGATGGAAAGTCCCGTTATCGACACAGACACCCCCACCTGCAGTTACTGCTGCGTTTCCCAGCAGCTTAATCGTTCCTGTACTGTTTGAAGCAACTGCAAAAGAAGCCTGACTGTTTTCAGCAGAACCGCCGATGTAGATTCCTGCTCCCTTGTCGGCTTTGTTATCTGAAATCGTTACTGTCCCGGTTGGAGCAAATGTAACTGCCTGATTGTCGATGTAGATGCCACCACCGTTGCCTGTGATCTCGTATTCACCTGTTTCTGAATTTCTGGTCTTTGCCTCATTCCCTGTCAGATTACCGGACAGCAGTTCTGGCACTCCACCTGTAAGATAAATTCCAGCGCCATTTCTGGCAATATTTTTCTGAACGGATGCATTTGTGCCATTTAATTTGAAATTACCGCCACTGATGTAAGCACCGCCACCATCTTCTGTCGCTATATTGGATTCAAGGCTTCCTCCGGTTACTGTTAAAGTACCGCCTGCAAGATAAGCGCCGCCTCCGTTTGAAGAAGCATTATTGTATTCGATAGAACCTCCTGTCACTTCCATCGTACCTGATGCAAGATAAACACCACCGCCGTTCAATGCTGTATTTGAATATTTTTCAACGCCAATGTTACCACCCTGGACAGATATTGTTCCATTTTCCAGATAAACGGCTCCTCCGTTTCCGGTATTATCATTCCCTGCTGTTGCCGTACAATCCTGGATTATTCCATTACCAGAAAGAGTAAATGTTCCCGCAGTCATATAGACAGCACCACCGTTCCCGGCATTGCAGTTCTGAATCGTACCGCCACTGATATTTACAGTACCATTTGTACCAGCAAGGTAGATAGCACCACCTAAATCACCTGTACCATTCTGAATCGTTCCCCCACTGATATTAATTTCTCCCAAATCATCCGTAAGATAAATGACTCCTCCGTTGGCATACTCTCTTTTAAAAGCAGTTGCCCCATCGCTGTCATCTAAAGATAAATTATCTAATATACCGCCATCCATATTAAATATACAATGTGATTCTGGTGTAGAATTTGTCTGCTGCATTACAACCTGCCCCATAACATCACCATTATGGATATTAACCACTGCCCTGCCAACTTCTGATTGAGAAACTCCACCACCAATCGTTCCAGACTTTAATTCTGTTTTTTCTCCACTGACAGTAACTTCTGCATTGCCCGGAGTACCACTTTCACTGTTTCCTCCACCGATAGCAACCGTTTCAACTGTTCCTCCCGTTACTGTGACGATTGCATCACCGCCTGCTCCAGCTTTTGCTTTGCCACCTCCAATTCCATTCGTCAGTGCTTTGATATTCGCACTTCCTGATATCTCAATAATCCCTTTTCCGCCAATTGCTCTTTGTTCTTCACTCTGTGTTCCACCGCCACCGATATCTGCACCAAATTGAGAAGATGCCGTTATTGTTCCACCGCTTATTTTTATATTTGCATCACCTGCATGACCAATCTTGGATGATCCTCCAGATCCGATTGCCGCTCCATATCCATCCGTAGTTGCAGCAGTTATTGTTCCACCTGTAATAATTACTGTTGCCGGTGCACCATTTCCGTTATCACCACCTGCTGAAGATCCAATCGCTGCTCCATATCTTGCATTCGCAACAATTTCTCCACCATTGATTGTTACAGTTGTTCCAAAAAATGCAGAAGTGGAACTTCCTCCACTTCCTCCCCCGATCGCTGCTCCAACATCTCTTAATCCATCAGGCATACTTTGAGCATTCCATTCTCTTGTTGCATCTATATAACCACCGTTAATAGTCAATTCAATATACCCTGAATGAAATCCACCTCCTACGCAGGCAGATGCTCCATTTCCTGTTCGTGCGACAATATAGCCTCCATTAATTACCAATCCTTTTGCATTATAGCCAACAGCAAGCGAATCTGGACCTGACTGTGCCACTCCAATGCCCGGACCGGCCCCGTTTCCAGAACCTCCGGCTCCTGTTGCATAGATTTTTCCTCCGGCAATGTCCAGATTATACAGCGTTCCACTACTACTTTCATTTCCATTATGATCATGGTTAGAACCTATATAACCTTTAGAGCCAATTCCCGCACCATTTAAATAAGTTGTTCCTCCCACAGCATATGCATTCAGTCTGCCGCATTCACCATCTTTATCACATTTATGGTTTCCATTCTCTGTCCGATTTCCACTTTCACAGACAATCCTTAATCTTCCCTGTGTATTAACTTCTTTTTCAACTGCAGAATGTGTATATTTCTCTTCCGCACTAGCATTTCTCTGAGCATATGCAACTACATTATTAACAGAATTATCTTTCAGAATAATATTAACTGTGTCAGATTCTGTATTCACATAAATAGCAGGTTTATGATTTGTATCCTCATGAGGCGCATCTATATTAACTCCAGCAAGGTAGACATTAATCTTATTATGAAGCGGAGAAGATTCTTCCCCTATGCTGATTGTATTCGAAGTTGCTGTTTTGTTTGATCCATCCAGACTATAACTGCCACCATCTGCCAGAATCTCCTGCTCTATCACATAATTATTGTCTTCCTTATGTTCCCCTGTAATCTGGTTTCCATTTGCATCAAAACCACTATATGTAGTATCTGTAAATTTAACATCGCCTTTTGCAAGATCAAAAACAATCTCATTTTCCATCCCGGAGCCGAACTCTGCCACCTGCTGCTCATCGCCAGATGTAAAAAGTTCTTCACCGTCTGTAGACTCCGTAGAATTCTCTGCTCCTGCATCAGATTCTATGTTGATATCTGCATTCTCTTCAACATCTTCCACTGTAACATCTTCTACATCAGAAATTTCATTATCTTCTTCGATCGGTTCGCATTCTACCAGATCTATGTCCTCTGAGCTGTCCGATACAGTATCATTTTGCACTACACCTTCGCCGTTTTCTGTTTCTGTAGAAGTAAAATCCGAGAAATCCTCTGTCGCACGAACACCTGTAAGGTGGTCTGCGAGCAGAACTACCCCGATCAGGCAGACTGCCAACATCAGAGAGCAGAGTTTTTTCCAGAACGCGGTCTGGCTTCGTCTGCGATGTGTATTTTTAGTTTGCTTCACTGACAGTCACCTCCGTTCCGTTTGTCTCAGCTTTGTAAGTCCTGGATGCAACACTTTTGAAAAAGCGGTATACATGAGACGTATTTGCTGTCCATATTCCACTCTCGCCAATCTGTATTGATGTATCTGTAGATGCTGTCACCGCATTTTTTAACTGAGTATCTGTATTATCAGGGATTAAACCAGCACAATATTTAAGTATCATATTTGAAACAGAACTCTCTGTAGTCCATACTGTCACTTCAATATAAACTCCTCCGTCTTTTACAGAAGCATACACCTGACTGTCAACTGCGTTAACGCTTACTGTACCTGTCAGAGTTTTTGCATATGTATTGTCAGTTGACGCTGTTATGACATATTTTTCTCCTGCTTTCAAACCGCTGACTTTGATTTCTGCATCGTGGTTTTCTCCCTTAGCGATACTCCCTTTTGCAGGATCAACTGTGATTCCAGTCTCCTCATTTCCATTTGCATCTGTTACTGTAACTGTATAAGCAATATCTACTTCTGAATATCTCAGTTCATCTGCATGATTCATTAATGTCAGCGTCACAGAAGCCATTCCATCTGTCTGTGTAGATACCTGGTGCACATTTCCATCCAGCAGATCACTGGTAAAATAAAATTCCTGTGCATTTGCCACACTTGTTTTTTCTGTCTGTCTGATATATTTGGCTGCCACAAAAGTCAGCATTCCAAGAAACACACAAAAAAGCGCAAGAAACACAACTGTCCTGCTCAGACCGGCAATTGTGTCCCTGCGTTTTTTTCTTCTGTTTCTTTTTTTCTTCATTCCTGTCAATTTTCTCATCTCCTCTAGCCTGCCCATGTTTGTCATGTACAGGCTAATCTATCTGCACTGCCTTTAATGTAATAACAAAAGCATCTGTTTTTCCTGCATAGTTTTCGCTCCGTTGTCCTGCATCCTCTGTATTCCAGCTGATTTTCAACGTATAGGTATGTTCTGATCGGTCAGTCGCTGAAATCTGGTCTTCAACGACAAGGATTTTGGTGTCACTGTCTGAATCTGTTTTTTTATACATTTGAAATTCCAGGGGAAGATTTTTGTATTTATTCACTGCACTGATGGAATACGATATTGCAACTTCACTGTTATTTGTCACGGAAACTTCATATTCTGTAGAACCACCCGGTGCAATTGATATATCCTCTATGTCCTGAGTAAGTTTCCCTGTCTCCGTCACATTAAATTTTGCTACCCTCGCGCTGTCTTCACCAGATGCCTGTGTGGTATATCTGGCATACATATTGCTTAAGAGCCACATAGAAAGCAAAGTAAAGCAAAGCAAGATGGCGAACGCCTGCATGATCAGTCTGCTGAAATTTCTTCTGTTCTCCATAATGCCCTGCCTCCCTTCACGATATGATAATTTTTTAATAACTTGCATTTTATCAGTTCTTCACTTCATTTTTCCAAAATACTTTATTTTGTCTAATACTTATCTTCTATGTTGTCTTTTCCCTGCTTATCAGATTCTTGTTTCAGCCTGCGGATTTCTTCTTTGATTGCTTCCAGTTCCTGTTCGTCTTCATCTTTCTGTCTGCGGAAAGAACCTTCGATCAGAAGGAATGCAAGAAGCAAAAGGATGATCACGCCAACCGGTGTACGTACCAGACTGAGCATAGTTCCCAGATATGGAATCCAGGCAATTACAGTTCCGCGAATCTCGCTTCTGTTAAAAACCGGGTCCGATGTGTTATTGGCATCGCCCTGCGTTGTAATCTGATCTTTCTGAATCTCTATGACACGATGTACTACCAGACTGTTTCCTGACTGGTAAACAACAATATCCCCTTTCTTTATCTCTTGGGTCTCTTTAATAATAAGAAGAGAACCTTTTGAAAAAGTCGGTTCCATGCTTCCGGAAAGGACATTCGCAATACCAATTCCAAAAGGCATTGGAAGCTGATTTCCAAGAATCTTCTGTGCATTCGTAAAATAAAGTGTCAAACCCAGAGCCAGACCCAGAATCATCAGAAAAATTCTTCGAAGAATGGTAAGACCTTTTTTCACTGTATCATTTGTCCTTTCTACGATGATAACCGATTCCTGCTGCAATGGTTCCCGCTGCACCAAGTAAAAGGATCCAGCCCCAAACAGGTGTATCATCGCCAGTTTTTGTTGCCTTCTTTGTAATAGCTGTTGTATCCTTTGCTGTTGCCTGTTTTTCATTTACAGAACTGCTATTACCTGCTGTTCCGATATTTTTGTTCTGTGCCGGTGTGATAGTTGATGTTCCCGGTGTTACTGTCGGAGAATCTGTTGTACTGTTTTCAATCAGTCCCTCAGAAGCAAGGGTGTGTAATGTGACTTTATAAGAAACAGCCTGACTTACTTCCAGATTTCCTGTGGACACATTTCCTGCATCCACCGCGAGATTTCCATAAGAAGTGTCCGCCTCGTCTTCCTCGCGTTCAAATGCCCATCTCCAGTAAAGCGTATATTCTGTACTTTTTCCGGAATAAAGATTTTTTCTCTCTGTGATCTTATTCAGTTCATTCGCACTCAGCCATTCGCCCTTATCATCTACCCAGCCATCACTTCCTGCCATTCGGAATTCAATCGGAATTCCAGAACTGCTGACATTCACACCTGCCTCCAGCCATACCTGGTAGTTGGAATCCAGTTTGCTGGCATTTTTGAGTGAAAATGTATAATTTCCTTCTGTGCCCGGTGCCACGACTTCTTTGGAGTCTGCACTCTGTACGGTAATCTCGCCTTTGCTGTTCTGATAACTGGTATGAAACAGTTCGATCGAGGTATTCGTACTCCAGACATTTTCATCATCTGCAACTTTAAAATCAAACGCTTTTGCCTGTTTTCCGGTAAGTTCCTTCACACTGCTGTCCGCTGTTCTGGTTCCTGATACAGAAGATGTCTTCTGGTCAGCACTTACCAGACCCTGATACAGGTTGATCTCATAATCACTGTGATGAATAAACTGATACAGGCAGGTCACTACCAGAGTAACCGTAATTGCCACCAAAACCACAAGCAGGAGTACAAACTGCCAGAGATTACGGTTTCGATTATGAAATTCTTTCACACTGGAATACTTCTCCGGCATGCGCTGACTCCTCCTTTTATATTTTCTATAAATGTGCAATTCTATCTTTTGAGCTTTCAAAAAAACAGAACTTAAATCGTTACTGTGAACGGAGTGAACAGTAACCTTAAATCCGTTCTGTCATTTGGAAAAATCAGAAGAACCGTCCCTGTCCTGCCACTGGACAGGGACGAGAAATCTGAATTCACAGAATTGGAATTATGCTGTTGGTGTGGTTAGTCGATCTGGGTTGCGGTGATAGTAATAACAAGTTTTACATTATCCAATGTCGCAGCATTACCCATTATTGTATCTGCAGAATCATTATTGTTATCAAATGCCCATTTCCATCCAACGGTGTATACTTCGTCTGCCGCGGTAAATGTATCCGGCAATTTTCCAGGTTCGTACTCTTTTGTGCCTGATTCATCTCCTGCCAAAGCTTCAATTGCTGCGGTTAATTCAGCTACTGTATCGTATTCTGTTGCGGTAGCAGCCTTCGGAGTTTTAAGTGTCCATTTAAAACTTGAATTCTTATCCAGTTTAGCATAGCTTCCTGTTGCTGTAGCATCAACAGTCAGCGCATATTTTACTTCAGGTGCCTTAGCGTTATCATTAACATCATAACCAAATGCAAATGTACTTGTCTTCTCAGTTCCTGGTGCAATAACATTCTTACTATCTTCAGATTGTACATTGTTATATGTAGCATCAAATAAATCAATAGTGGTATTAGCATCCTGATTAAATCCCCAATATGCAACTCTCGCCTCGTCACTTCCATTTGTACTAGTCGTATACTTCGCAAGTGTTCCAGACAGTGCACTGGTAGTCAGCAGTGCAGCTACACCAAGAACAGCTGCTGTTCTCATCATTTTATTCTTTCTCATTATTATGTACTCCTTTCCAGCATGTATTATTTATATCCAATTCCGTGTGGCATGTCCGGAACTAAATACCTTAATTTTTGATCGGTGTCTTTCTTAATTGCCTTTGTTACTCTTCTCCGCCCGGAGAGCTTCCAGCTCTGCCATAAGCGCATCGGTGTCTTTCTTCTTTTCTTTCTCATAAAGCTTACGACGAATCATATCATACGCAATCAGCAAAATGATAGGGCATACGACACAGATGATCAGGCCCTGCGTCGTCTGCATGAACATCGCCACATTACCAAGCTTCGCAAATCTGTGCTGATAAACACCTACCAGATTCTCTGCCGGGACGATTGCCTGGTCTTCGGTATTGTTGGCATCACCTTTAGTCACCCATGCAAGGTCTCCATTTTCATCTGTTGTAATTTCCACAACGCGGTGGGTTACAACGCTGCTGCCATTGCCAGCCGGATCAAAAAATGCGATCGCATCTCCAACTTTTACATCCTCTGCATCTTCTGTGTGGCAGAGGATCAGATCTCCGGACTGAATTTCCGGATACATGGAATCTGTCAGAACAATCATTGGAACGATTCCGCCAATCCCCGGGACTTCATCCGAATTCGTGTAACCTTTGAAAAGCAAGGTACAGTTGATGACCAGTATTGGTATCAAAAAAATACAGAGAATCACTCCTACCACGGTCCAGAACTTATGGATTCCTGATGTTTTTTCTTTTTGTTTACTCATAATCTCCTCTCCTTTTCCTGCACTGCTTCATTTCCGCAGCAATCTTTCTATAAACTTATGAAAAAAGCCGTCTGCCGGGAGATAATCCAACAGACGGCTTAAACATTTTCCTATGATCAAATGACCTGTAGAACTTCCACAAGTTTATCTTACCATATTTTGATGTTTATTCCCTTTTTACACAAATACATCAACTTTTTCGACAAAAAAATCATCTTTCTTAATAAAATCCCTCCATAAATTTTTCAGCAAATTTCTTTTTCATGATTTTTGCCTGCATATTTTCTATTCTGCAAAATTATTTACAAAATATTCATTATAACTGTCAAAGACGTTCTTTTTGCCTCTGACACGAACCGGAATCCGTGCTTCGTTCTGCATGACAAAAGAATCTTTCTGTACATCCCGGATAAAGTCCATATTGACCAGATAGCTTTGGTTACAACGCAGGAAACGTTTTTCACTGATTCGTTTTTCTATATCGTTGAGCTTTTCTACTGATGAAATTTCCGTTCCGTCTTTCAGATGCAGTTTTACCACATGTCCTCTGCTCTCAATGTACATGACATCATCTGTATATGGATAACGATACTGTCTTCCGACCTTAACAGCAATGCGTCGTTTACGTTCTGTCTGCAGGATACGACTGAGAAGTTCCCGAAGTTTGGATTCCTCAAACGGTTTCAAAAGATATCCTGCGGCTCTTACCTCATAACTCTCCACTGCAAAATCCGGCGACGCGGTCAGAAAAATGATAGGAATTTTGCGGCGCAGTGCTCTCAATTTATGGGCTGCCTGCATCCCATTCAACCCTTCCATATAAATATCAAGAAATAATACATCCGCGCCTGTCTCCGCATATCCTTCTTCCACATCTGCAATCATCGCATCTGCAGAGATATATTCTATAAGTTCAAGTTCCTCGTTGATCTCACTGAAGTATTGATTCAAAGCACTTTTCAATATTTCGCGGTCAATCTCTGAGTCTTCACAAATTACAATTTTTTTCATTAAAACAAAAATCCTCTTTATTGCATAATTATACATATATAGTATATCGCCCCCCCCCGCATGAAATCAAGTCTTTTTAGAAGTACAACAGATTTTGTGTAAATTATTATTCGAACTTCCCGTTTTTGTCTAATAGGGAACTTACCTTGACAAACTTCAAGGGGAGTTCCTTTTTATGTTATACTTCTTTCATCTGATATGGGTGCATAGAAAGGA
>NZ_JAHLQA010000046.1 GCF_018918125.1 Blautia sp. MSJ-19 | reverse complement strand
CTCCCTGGAGTGAAAAACTCCAATTTATCAAAGATCACAAGTAACTTGTAGTGAATTACTCCAACTCTCAAAAAGTTGGAGTGATTTTATATCTGACCGTAGGATTATTTGGCGGTTACTTTAATATGTACAGGCGAAATGTAGAAATATTTGATATTTCAGGGATTCTTGACACTTGGGTTGGACAGGAGAAAAGACCACTTGATATATGAAACATAAGTAATCTTGGTATATGTAAGTAAGAGATTTTGACAGAGATTACAGATTGGAGGACAGGACATGAGCAATGCAAGAACAGTCATGAATTATGCGGAATATTTAGTGGATTGTAACGAACAGATAAAAATAAGAGATTATTATTGCCAGCAGTCTTCAATATTGGAGGAAGATGTTTTCAATCATATCGTGATTCTTCTTACGATGTGTGTTAATCGAGAACTTCAGATGTTGTTAGATGTTGAAGATGATAATATTAGTGCTGAGAAGTACCCTGAAAGAGTAATGGAAATACATAAAGAAATTTCAAAAGCATATACCGGTGAAAATAAAAAAGTTGCATATGGAGAAAATATTCCAGATGCGGATCGGGATATGTTTTTTAAGTACTTGAATCATATGGTTATATGTTTGTTGAGTGGTATTAAGTATATCGAAAAGAAAGATACAGAGTGGAATCCGTGTGATGAGGAAAATGAGTGGAATACGAGGTTTAGAAGAGAAGAACGTATCCGAGACAAGATGAAATGTATCATTTCCGCCAATATACCATCTACGGAAACGTTTACAAAATTTACAATGGCTCATCATATAGAGATTCCATATATGTATGTGTTGGCCTGGGACTTACCTAAATTGTTTGATCGTTTTAATGCCAGCAAACCTGATGGACCGGATGACAAATCGTATATTGGGAATCTACGCAAAAATACCAGCATTGAATTAGGTTTTATTGGCGAAAATCTTTTAGAAATATTACTTCATAGGTGTCAGACTGATCAAAGCGACGTTGGTGATCCGAATGAAGTGATTACAATCTCGAGGAGAGTAGATTATATCAATTTACTTCCGACCATTTTACTGGTAGATCATGTGGATTATTCTAACAAATTTGCTGCAGATTCGAGGGCACGAACCATGGCAAGAAAGAAGCATATAGTGCCATATATGAAAAAAGAAATTCTTAAAAGAAGACCATTATTACCGATGGAGGCAGAGAGAAAAATGTTTGGATCAGAAAAATCATTGGAAATGATGGTTGCCTTTTTGTCAGAAGAGAGAAAAACAAAAGAATATCTGGAATCGGATATTGTGTACCTTAGAGATTGCATGATGGACATGTGTCATAAGCTCTTAGACTGGATTTTTAAAGGTAATACGAATATTTTAACGAATGGGATGGAAAGAGATGCAGTAGGAGAATATCTGGTACAAATAATTGGAGCGGTAAACAATGATCCAAGAAAGAATACTGTTGAAAACAGGAATACTTATATTGGAAATGTAGTAACCACAATTGTAAGAAACTGGGATACGACCAATTTGAGCCGGGAAAGAACAATTGATGGAAATAGTGATTCATATATACGATATGCCTATTTTTCAGTTTTAAAACTGGCGCGAAACTGGAATGGGCATAATTTGCTGAAAAATGTAAGTATTCATTTTTGTGTATTCGTATATCTTGTATCAATAAGATATATGATTGATTTGGATAAGTTGGATATTGAATCATTTACAGATTACTTGCATCTGGAGGCAAGGCTACTTAAACTTCTGGGAGAAAATAAGCAGGTATATAATCAGTTAAGTTTAGAGGAACTGGATAAGGAATATCGGCTGTTATATGAAAGAGTGTGTAACACAGCTTTCGATAAGAATTTAAATTGTGGAGAGTTTCCGAGTTGGGTAAAAGATTTTCCTAGAGACATTGAAGAACGAAAACCACATCAAATTTTGAATGTTGCAGGACATTCAAAAAGCAAGATTAAAGATAACATGAGTGAAAACGAAATCTTTTTGACATTTTGGTTATCGGCACATATGGGGGCAAATAATACAGAAAGAAAAGTAGACAGGACACGAGATATCAATATCATTGAAATTTTTGATAGGATCTATGAATATCAAAAAAAATCGGAGCTGCTTAAAATCGAATAACGGAATTTGCTCAATTGAAACAGGCGGGAGGATACGTAATCCTCTTTTGGCTTAGAAAAAAACTCATTGCGTATTTGTTTTTCCGGAAAGCTCAGAAAGGAACAGTTCTTTCTGGGCTTTTTATGTAATTCTCAAAAATTGAGAATTGCACTCCTTTAATTCTTTATGTCGGAGGTATATTTCGAAAACTGAATCCGTTATACTGGCTTCATCAGCAGAAACGTATAATGAAGACAGGGTGATAAAATGGAGCCAGCGCAGAGAATCCGATTGATTCAACTGATAGAAAAAATAGAAAAAAATCCAGAATTCAGTAATAAAATCGGAGTGAAGAATACATCTGAATTTGAAAAGAAAAAACATTAAAGAGAATGAAAAGACTTTATCAGAAGAAAAGTCAGAAGGAGTAGACAATGTTATCGTTATTATTTATTGTATGCATGATTTGGTTTATCGGAAAACTATTTGTATTTGGAATGAAAGCTTCGTGGGGAATCATAAAACTGCTTGGCACGGTAGTGTTCTTTCCGGTGATTTTGATTGGAATGGTAGTTGTTGGATTGATTCATCTTGCATTGCCATTATTAATTATCGGTGGGATTATCGTACTTGCAACATCTAGAGCATAAAGGAATAGCAGAGGAAATAAATTATGGAATATGATATAGAAAAAGAAAAAAGAGAAGCGGTTGAGGCAGGACAACGGGCTTTAAGTAGTCTTCGTAAAGCAAGAGAAAATCTGAATAGTGCAAAGAACTGGGGATTGGCAGATATGTTTGGCGGTGGTTTTTTCACAACGATGGTGAAGCATTCCAAGATGGAACAGGCCAGACAAAATATGGAGCAGGCCAAATTTGCATTACGTAATTTCAGCAAGGAATTGAACGATGTAAATATGACTTGCAATTTGAATATAGATACCGGTGATTTCCTGTCATTTGCAGATTATTTCTTTGATGGCTTTTTTGTGGACTGGATGGTCCAGGATCGAATCAATAATGCAAAGTATCAGGTAGAAGAGGCAATACGGAGGACAGAATACATAGTTAATCAGCTACAGTGTATGTAAGAGAAGGCAGTGAATCAAACAGGTTCACTGCCTTAATTGTTATTTGAGCTTTTCTTTTTCTGCATTTAATAATTCGATGTTTAGTTGCTGGTCGCTTGCGGTCTTATCAACCCAGAGATTCAGTGAATCAATTGCAAGAGAAATTTCGTCCAGCTTTTGGCTGATAATGGCAAAATCTTTTATCTCGTCATCGCTGATTTTGCCGTCACGGGCAATCTGGATCAGACGTGTAGTGAGTGGATTGATTTCGTTCAGGCTGGCAATGGTTTCCAGGATAATATTTGACAGGTCGGATACTTCGACTTCTGGAACATAGCGCTGCCCGATCTCACATTTATGGGAACAGTAATAATTGCAAAGATCCGGTCGCTTGTAGGCATCAGCCATTTGGATGATATCGTAAGGTGTAGGTTCCTGCGTTTCGTACTCGAATTTCTCTATTTTTGAATCAGAAACAGCAATCATTTTTTCACTTGCTTCTGATCTGGTAAGGCCGGCTTCCTCCCGACAGATTTGATAAATTGTCTTATTTTCTCTTGTGGATTGTTTACCCATGAGAATAACCTCCTCATATATCGTAAAACATGAGGATTATCGGGCGGTAAGTCCGCATGCTGTACGTGTATTTACTTTATGAAGTTCATTATTCATTATACTTAAAGAATCAAGAAACAACAAGTGATAATAGAATTTGCGAAAAATGCAGGTTGAAACGTCAAAAATTATGCCGATTTTATTGTGAACTTGTTTAAGTAAGCTTTGATTGAACTTGTTTAAGTAATGTGATATAAATAAGTCTAAGGTGATTGCTATGAACTATAATTTTTCAGAAGACTTGAAATTTATTCGAGAAATGAACTAGGAAAAACTGTTACGTCTGAGAAGCTTTTAGAATCCAGAGATATACATCAGACAGAGAAATAAATGGATAACAAAGGAGCAAACATTATGAAAGCATGGGAAAGACTGATCAATTATGTAACGGTACGTACACCGAGTGATGAAGAGAGCGGGACAGTTCCGTCTTCTGGGTGTCAGTTTGATCTGGCAAGAAAGCTGGAGGCAGAAATGAAAGAACTGGGATTGACAGAGGTGGTTCTTGATGACCAGTGCTATTTGTATGGGAAACTTCCGGCGACAAAGGGGAAAGAAGAGGTTCCGGCACTTGGATTTATCGCGCATATGGATACAGTCTCGGATTTTTGTGATCATGATATCAGACCGGTGATTACAGAAAAATATGACGGTGGAGAGCTTGCACTTGGAACGAGCGGTCTGATATTGAGTCCAAAGGAATTTCCACATCTGGCGGGATTGAAAGGACGTACATTGATCACTTCGGATGGAACAACGATCCTGGGGGCCGATGATAAAGCAGGAATTGCGGAGATTCTGACCATGATCGAAACAATTCAGGCAGAAAATCTGTCACATGGAACGATCTGTGTAGCTTTTACTCCGGATGAAGAGATTGGAATGGGCGCAGAGCATTTCAATCTGGAACAGTTTGGAGCAGTATATGCTTATACGCTAGATGGAGATTCGGAGGGCGAGATCCAGTATGAGAATTTTAATGCCTGCAAGGCCGAATTTGAAATCAGAGGATTTAATGTGCATCCGGGTGAAGGAAAAGACACGATGATCAATGCCAGTCTGGTTGCGATGGAGATCAATAACTGTCTGCCATCTATGGAGACACCACGGGGAACAGAAGATTATGAAGGATTTTATCATCTGATCAGTATGCAGGGAGAAGTCGGAGAAGCAAAACTGAACTATATTGTCAGAGATCATGATAAAAATGGTTTCGAGGAAAGAAAAAAGACATTGCGTCTGATTGAGAAAAATTTGAATGCAAAATGGGGTGAAGGTACGGTAACACTTAAAATTACCGATCAGTATCGCAATATGAAAGAAATCGTAGAAAAACATATGCATCTGATCGATCATGCGAAAAAAGCATGTGAGGCAGCAGGTGTGGCACCCCTGATCCTGCCGATTCGTGGAGGGACAGATGGATGCCAGTTGAGTTTTAAAGGGCTGCCGTGCCCGAATCTTGGAACGGGCGGACATGCTTTTCACGGACCGTATGAGCATATCAGCGTGGAAGGAATGGAAAAAAGTGTAGAAATCCTTCTGGCGTTGATTCAGGAATACACAAAATAATTTACGGTGTTGCAATAAAGCGATTAACATGCTCCATGGTAGCTTTTATAATTGAGAGATCTGTCTGTACATCACCGGATTCCAGAGAGTGATTAGCATCTGGTGTAAGGAAAAGAGGAACTTCTTTTTGCTCTGCCAGCATGCGGATAGCATCTGTCTCAGCCCATGGATCTGCAGTACCATGAAAGGCAATACTTCCAGGAAGAACAAAGGAAAAAGTATCGGTTAGAGGTGTGAACAGGATGCTTTTTCCCTTTATATTATGTCTGGAAGCATAAGCGGAAGCGATGACTGTACCAATACTCTTGGAGATAAAGAGAACGCTGCCGTGGGAATCCCAGTCAATATCCTGCAAGACCTGTTCGGTCTGCTCGTAAGCAAGGTCAAAAGCCTGTTTCATCTTTTCAGAATCTCCCTTGACATTCTCGGGAAGAGTACCGTAAGAGACGACCTGAATCTCATAACCATAATGTCTGGCAAGGCGACTTGAATAGTACAAAAGGGGCTTGTCAGCAGTATATCCGATTCCTGGAAAGATCACTGCCAGTTTTGAGGCACTTTTGTCGGAATCAGAGGTATATTCAGATGCTTTGGCATAGAGCATCTGCTGATGAATTTTTTCCTGAAGGTCTTTTAAAGTGGTAGAAATTGTATAAGGTTCCTCCGGGAGATAATCATAACCGGTGAGAACACCGTCTTCTTCCATGGCATAAACAATATGTAAAGCCCCCATCAACTCCATATCATCTTCAATATCTGAAAGTAATTCTTCGTATGTTTTCATATAGATTCGTTCCTTTTTATGTTGTAAATTTGGTATAAAACAGTCATAGCTATAAAAACAGAATAATTATTGCATGTTTTATTAAAACGGGCAAGAGAAATTAAAAAAACTGCCATTGTTTGCCGGAGTCATGGAAGTGGAAACTATGCCCTTGCTTTTATTTTCTCAACAAGCTATACTAATCAGACAGATATAGTATGAATTGGAGGGCTTTTACATGAAAATTGCAGTAACTTATGATAACGGAAATGTTTTCCAGCATTTTGGCAAAACAGAGAATTTCAAAGTTTATGAAGTAGAGGATGACAAGATCGTATCCAGTGAAGTGATCGGGTCCAATGGAACAGGACATGGTGCACTGGCAGGACTTCTGGCTGAACAGGGAATTGATGTGCTGATCTGTGGCGGTATCGGCGGCGGTGCACAGGCTGCGCTTGCAGAGGCTGGTATTCAGTTATGCTCCGGAGCACAGGGAGATACAGATGAGGTGGTAGAAGCTTACCTCAAAGGTGAACTGGTTTCAGCAGGAACAACCTGTGACCATCATCACCATGAAGAGGGACATTCCTGCGGAGATCACGAAGACGGTCACTCCTGCGGAAGCAGCTGCGGTGGTGGATGTGGTGCACATAAACCTGCTTTTTCAGGATCGAATGTAGGCAAGACTTGTCGTACACATTATAAAGGAACTTTCAATGATGGAACACAGTTTGATTCTTCTTATGATCGTGGACAGCCGCTTGAATTTGTCTGCGGAGCAGGGCAGATGATCAAAGGTTTTGATGCAGCAGTTGCAGATATGAAAGTCGGAGAGATCAGAGAAATCCATCTGATGCCGGAAGAAGCTTATGGACAGCCGAACCCGGACGCGATCTTTACACTTGATATCGCACAGCTTCCGGGAGCAGAGGATCTGACAGTTGGTCAGCAGGTATACCTCTCCAATCAGTATGGACAGCCTTTCCCGGTTAAAGTAACTGCCAAAGATGAGAAGACTATTACATTTGATGCAAACCATGAGATGGCGGGCAAAGAGCTGAACTTTAAGATCGAACTTGTAGAAGTAAAATAAACATGTCTGCGTGAATATTGGCATTTTATGTCGAAAAAATGCAGTTCCTTTCAGTATGTTTCGAACGCTTTTGATAGACGAATACAAAGTGGCATGCTAGTATGGAATAAAGATAATTATGTGATTGTTCAACGGCATTGTTCGGACAGTGATGTAATTCGTTTCTGTTTTATTCTATGCGGTATGCCGCTTCTTACATTCTAAAACCGTTCTGGTTGGGAAAGGGAAATCTCCATGTTTTACTTGCAGTGTTAGGCGAAATTTCCATATGCAACAAATAGTAAATAATATGAAAGAAGACCGGAACGAATTGTTTCGGCCTTTTTTATTGGGAAATTATGCCGTCATGCTTAAATAAAGTAAAAAATGCTTCGTGAAGGTAGGGTTACAAAAACTCTACTGCGTGCTTTCTTTTCCAGAGAGGAAAAAGGTTTCGCTGACAGACATAATTTTTTCGCTGTTCGATGCTTATAGCCTGGAAGAAAGTCTTCCACATGCTGGTATATTTATCTTCGTATGATTCTGTCTTTTGCAGGGTTTCGAATTCCTGGGCCGTCAGGTAACGCAGATAGTTTTCACTGTCTTTTACATGCACACAGGCGGTCCGACGATTGTCATCAATGATCATCCAGTGCTCGGAGGGCATACGGTCTGCAAAATGTTGACCAACTAACATGATCACATCATTTTGAGGTTCCAGGTGACTGACATATACCTGGGAATCTAAGCTCTGAAAACGGGCAAATTCGCAAAAATGATGCTCTTCGTTTGACACTCTGCGTCGAAGCTCAAGAAGCTTCATTACATATGGATTTGTATATTGTTCAGTTACGGTATTTCCAATGGCGAAGCCGATCCGCAGAAAGTCATAGATTGCCTGCAGAGCATTTTCATCAGCAGCCAATGAGGCATAGTAAACATCCAGGTAGGCTGTTTCAGAAATATTCCTGCGGATCGAGCGGATCACTTTTTCGGCTTTGGAGGAATCTCCGTCTACATGTATATATTCATCAAACATGGTTTGCTGGAAGATTGGCTCTTTTTTTAACTGAATCTGGTTATGACCGATCTTCAGAGCTTCTGACCAGGCATCATAGATACAGGTCATGATATCGGTCAATCGGTCCTGGCAAGTATATATTTTCATGTTTTTATCCTGTGGTGTTTTCAACATAAAGAGAGCGGGATTTCGGTGTTGGCAAGATTATCCAATACCAAAATCTGCAAGTGTCATTTGTGAATAGGTTTCAGTGGAATGTTGTACTTTCCATAAATCTTTTGTATCTACATGAACCAGTTGTCTGGTAATGTATTCCTGTTCGACAGGCGTGTGATACATCTGCCGGCCGCCGCAGGTGATAAAATAATGCGCCCGTTTCAGAACTACTCCCATTTTTTTTAAACTTTCGAAATTCAGGCGACCATATCTCCTGGCATAGGTGATACGGCTGGCGGATTTGGGCCCGATTCCGGGAACACGGAGCAGTGTGGCATAAGATGCTGTTTCGACATCTATCGGGAAGTGTTCCAGATGGCGCAGAGCCCAGTCGCATTTGGGATCCAGTAATTCATTAAAGTTTGGCTGGGATTCAGACAACAGTTCATTTGCCTGAAAACCATAAAAGCGAAGCAGCCAGTCAGCCTGGTACAGGCGATGCTCACGAAGAAGCGGTGGAGGGGTTCCGATCTGTGGAAGAACAGAGTCCTCGTTCAACGGAATATATGCTGAGTAAAAAACTCGTTTCAGGTCAAAACCCTGATAAAGAGCCTGTGTCGTCTGCAACAGCGTATAGTCACTTTCGCCGGTAGCTCCGATGATCATCTGGGTACTCTGCCCTGCGGGGGCAAAACTTCGTTTCAGATCTGACATGTCGAGGGGAGCCAGCTGACAGGCATTTTCCCATGTCAGGATGTGTCTTGGAAGTTTCGACTGTTTCTGAGAGATGGAATTCAGATTGTCTTTTTTATCTGTTGTATGGTCTTTGAGTCTGGTATCAGTGGTCTGAGTATTCAGCTTCTCCCTGAATATTTTTTTGGAATCATCAGAGAAAATACTGTGGCTTAAAAACTGATTTCCGCGACTTCGCTCCATGTATGCTGATTTACCGATTGCCATCCGGTGAGAGGAAATGGTACTCTGTACTTTCCCCATAGGATTCAGGATATTCTGCATGGTTTTATTGGGCGCGAGTGAGCGCAGAGCTGCTTCTGTCGGTAGCTCCAGATTGACACTGATACGGTCAGCCAGATATCCGGCTGCGGCAAGCAGCTCATCTGAAGCCCCAGGGATTGTCTTTACATGAATATATCCGTTAAAATGATAGCGGGTGCGAAGAAGCAGCAGAGTTTCGCACATTTTTTCCATTGTGTAAGTTGGATTTTTTAAGACCCCGGAGCTCAGGAAAAGACCCTCAATATAATTTCTTTTATAAAATTCAACAGTTAATTCGCAGATTTCCTGAGGGGTAAAGGTGGCTCGCTTTACATCATTGCTGGAACGGTTTATGCAATATTTGCAGTCATATGCGCAATGATTTGTCATCAGGATCTTGAGAAGGGAAATGCATCTTCCATCGGCTGCAAAACTGTGGCAGATACCGCATGCCTCTGCATTGCCGAGTCCTCCTTTCTTTCCGCGTCGGCTGGAACCGCTTGAAGTGCATGCGACATCGTATTTTGCTGCGTCTGCGAGAATCTGCAGTTTTTCCTGTGTTGTATAGGCATCATTTGTAATCTGTGTGATCATACATCTATTATACAAACATGCGTTCGAAAAATCAAGACCTTTAAGAACAAATGTTCTGAAAAATAAAAATCTCTGAGATTAAAACAGAAAGAAATACAAATAACTGTGAGAAGAATATACCGTTGCATTGTAAGCGAAAGGAAGATTATAATAAAGAGAGAAATATATATAACTGTTCTCAGGTAATAAATATACAGAATATATAAAAAAATTCAAAGAATTATTTAACAAAATCAAGTAAGTAGCAAAGCGGATTGCGAATATCCGCTTGACCATAAAATTGTGATAAGTGAAAGCGAGGCAGACTGGAAATGGCAAAAATCAAAGTAATCAAGAAAAATGATGAATATTCGATGGACTACCAGGTGGGGGATATCCTTGAAGTGACCGGAACCTGGTATGGAGGAATCAATGTAAACAGTAAGACCGGAATCCCACTTTGTCTGGACAAAGATGAATATGAGGAGATTTCAGAGAACACAGATATTCCTCATGAAGCATATGAACAGGCTGCAAATTACTGGAAAGAAAAAGATGCACAGGCTGCAAAAATGGAGCCGACCGCACTGAAACAGGCAATGGAATCCTACATCCGTGCAAACAATACCTGTGCACTGGCGACAGCGGCAGGAGACTTTGTCCGCTGTACACCGGTCGAGTATGTGTATCACAAAAATGCATTCTGGATTTTCTCCGAGGGCGGAGAGAAATTCTATGCACTGGAGAAAAACAAAAACGTGTGTCTTTCTATTTTTGATAAATATGAGGGCTTTGGAAAATTAAAAGGTATGCAGGTGACAGGAATTGCCGCTGTTGTGGAGCCGTTTTCTGAGGAATACAAAGAACTTGCTGCTGTCCGCAAGATTCCGCTGGAAGCACTGAAAAAGATGTCACATCCGATGAATCTGATTAGGATCACGCCGAAAAAAATAGAATTTGTAAACTCTGAATTCAAAAAAGAAGGTGCAGATTCCCGACAGGTACTGCATTTTTAAAAGCTATATTTTGAGTAAGATATGGCATATATAAAAGATAACCTGACAGAAAAGGAATGTAAATGTCTGAAAAGCAGACAGAAAGATGAAAAAAGTTATGGAAAAAAGAGAAAAAAGAACAGACAGAGATAAGACTGTTATAGGAGTGAAGATTGCAGCAGTTGTTGTACTGCTGGTGATTGCCATATTATCTGGCACAAAGATAGCCGGAATTGTATCTTCACCAGATACTTACAGTAAGATGATTACATCGCTGGACGCGAAAACAGACCAGGTAAAATCCCTGGTGACATCTGCAACTGCAGCATCCACTGCCATCACAGCAATGCCGGATGATGTCGGAACGCCGGTGGCAGATAAGATTGCTGATATGTGTAAATATTTTATTGTGGTCTTAAGTGCGCTTTTTCTGGAAAAAATCCTTCTGACAACCAGTGGCTATATGGTATTCAGATGGGTTGTGCCATTCATCTGTATCCTGCTGATACTGGCAGTTTTTGTGAAAAAAACCCGATGGAAATATATCTGCAGGAGAATTGCACTGAGACTGTTCCTGTTTGGTGTGGTTTTCTGGACAGTAACGCCAATCAGCGTTAAACTGGCGACGATTATAGAAAATTCTCATGCGGTTTCCATTGATGAAAGCGTGGATAATATACGGGAATCGGTGAGCAGTGTCGTAAAACTTACTGATGCAGAGAATGAAGCAGCAGACAGCACAGATGCAACGAAAGATGAAGAGAATGATGATAAAGGTCTTCTGGATACGATTATCTCAACAGCGACAGATCTGGCTGACAATATTACTGCAAGTTTTTCAAATTCTATGGAAACGTTGGAAAAATGTCTTGGTGAGCTGATTAACGCATTTGCGATTCTGATAGTAACAACATGTCTGCTTCCGGTTATTATGCTGATTATATTGATACTTGTTGGAAAATGGGTGTTGGCAGGAGTGGATCCGGTTTGGAAACGAGAGGAAAAGCGAAATGAACATTAACGAAATTGCAAAACTTGCGGGGGTGTCCCGCGCAACAGTTTCCAGATATCTGAATGATGGCTATGTGAGCGACGAAAAAAGAGAAATCATCCGTAAAGTAATTGAAGAGACGGGCTATCAGCCGTCTACACAGGCACAGACACTTCGTACCAAGAAAACCAGCCTGGTTGGAGTGATCCTTCCGAAGATCAATTCTGATACGATCAGCCGGGAAGTCGCCGGCATCAGTGATGTGCTGACAGCAAGAGGATATCAGATGATTCTTGCCAATACAAACAATAATCTGGAAGAGGAACTGAAATATCTGTCATTATTCCGGGAACGACAGGTAGATGGAGTGATCTTTATAGCGACAATGTTTACCCGGAAGCATAAACAGATGCTGAAAGATTACAAAGTGCCGATCGTACTTCTGGGGCAGCATCTGGAAGGATACCCCTGTGTTTATCAGGATGATTACCGGGCTGCGGTGCTGGTAACAGAAAAACTTCTGGAAAAAGGTACGAAATTTGCCTATATCGGTGTGACAGAACGTGATGAGGCAGTTGGACAGAAACGTAAAAAAGGAGTTGAGGCTGCTCTCCGCAAAAAGAAACTGGAACTGTCCCCGGAGTATCTGAAAGAAGGCTCTTTTACGCTGGATTCCGGTTATGAAAAGGCCTGCGAACTGTTTGAAAAAGATCCGACGATCGATTCCCTGGTATGTGCAACCGATACCATGGCAATCGGAGCGATGACCTATCTTAAAGAGATCGGACTTCGCATCCCGGAGGATGTACAGGTAGTGGGAATCGGTGACGGAGCACTTGGAAAGATCGTGGAGCCAAAACTTACAACTGTTCATTTTTATTACAAGACCAGTGGAAGAGAAGCTGCGGCGATGCTCGTGGATCTGCTTGAACAGGACAAAGGAGTCTGCAAAGAAGTCAAAATGAGCTGCGAACTGGTCGAAAGAGAGTCAAATCGCTAGTTTTTCGTGTAAATTATACAAAATCAACATAAGATATTTGTTACATCTTGCGTCTTTACAAAGAAAGAATACAGGTATTATAATGTAACCAAGATGTGAGAACGATTCCACAAAATAAACATAATAATAAAACAAAATACAATATATAACAACAAAATAGTAATGAGACCGATAACATATATTGGATTGCGTTTAGGTGAATCGTAATGTGCATAAAAAAGAAAGACAGTAAAAAGGAAAGAAAAGAGTATTAAGAAGGAGGAGAAACATGGATTACAGAAAAACGGCACAGGAAATCTACGACCATATCGGAAAAAAAGAAAATATTATTTCCGCGGCACACTGTGCAACACGACTGCGACTGGTCATTGCAGACAATGACAAAGCAGACAAAGATTATGTAGAAAACATCGACGGTGTAAAGGGTGTCTTCTTTGCACAGGGACAGATGCAGATCATTCTGGGAACAGGTGTTGTAAACAAAGTTTACGATGAGTTCATTCAGATCGCAGGTGTTTCCGAAACAAGCAAAGATGAGCTGAAGAAAGTAGCAGCTTCCAAGGCAAATCCGTTTCAGAGACTGATCAAGACACTGGGAGATATCTTTGTACCGATTATCCCGGCAATCGTTGCCAGCGGTTTCCTGATGGGAATCATGGAAGCCCTGAACTTTATGGTCAACAACAACTTCATCAATATTAACACCAGCGGTTCCATTTATGTATTTGCCCAGCTGTTCAGTAACACTGCATATACATTCCTGCCAATCCTGATCGCATACAGTGCAGCAAAAGTATTTGGTGCCAATCCGTATCTCGGTGCAGTTATCGGTATGATCATGATCCATCCGAATCTGCAGAACGCATGGACGGTTGCAACAGAAGGTGTACAGGCAACTCAGAAAGTATGGTTTGGACTGTACTCCATTGACATGGTTGGTTATCAGGGACATGTAATCCCGGTTATCATTGCTGTATGGGTAATGGCACAGATTGAAAAGAAACTTCACAAGATCGTGCCGGCCATGTTTGATCTTTTTGTAACACCACTGGTAAGTGTATTTGTTACCGGATACCTTACCCTCTCTATTATCGGACCTATTTTTGTAACAGTAGAAAACGGACTTCTGGACGGAATCCAGTGGCTGATCGCACTGCCATTCGGAATCGGAAGCTTTATCATGGGTGCTTTTTATGCACCGACCGTTGTCGCAGGTGTTCATCATATGTATACCATCATTGACCTGGGACAGATCGCAAAATTCGGTGTAACTTACTGGCTGCCGCTTGCATCTGCAGCGAACGTTGCACAGGGTGGTGCGGCCCTCGCAGTCGGACTTAAGACTAAGAATCAGAAAACAAAATCCATGGCAGTTCCATCTGCTTTGAGTGCATGCATGGGAATCACAGAACCGGCAATCTTTGGTGTAAACCTTCGTTTCGGAAAACCATTTATCATGGGTTGTCTGGGTGGTGCCTGCGGAGCACTGTTTGCATCTATTACAAGTCTTGGCGCAACAGGAACTGGTGTAACGGGTATCTTTGGTATCCTGCTTTGCCTGAACAATCCGGTATCCTATATCCTGATGTTTGCAATCGCATTTGGTGTTGCATTTATCCTGACATGGATGTTTGGCTACAAAGATGAAGTACAGGAAACTGCCAAAGCAGAAGTACCGGCAGAAAAAACAGCAGAAGCTGTTGAAACAAAAGAGGCAGAAACACAGCTAACAGCAGAACAGAAAGAAACAAAAGCACAGATTCTTTACAGCCCGCTGGAAGGAACTGCAATTCCGCTTTCTCAGGTAAAAGATGATACTTTTGCATCAGAGGTACTGGGCAAAGGTATGGCAGTTGTTCCTGTCAAAGGCGAGGTAAAAGCTCCGTGTGATGCAACTGTATCCATGGTATTTGACACAAAACATGCAATCGGACTTGCAACAGATGACGGACTGGAACTCCTGATCCATATTGGACTGAATACGGTTGAACTGGAAGGCAAGTATTATACCGTACATGTAAATGATGGCGATGAAGTGAAAAAAGGACAGACTCTGATTACGTTTGAACTTGAACAGATCAAAGCTGCCGGATATGATGTAACGACACCGATGATCGTAACAAATTCTGATGATTTCAGCGAAGTGACACAGCTTAAAGAAGGTAACGTAGATAATCAGGCTGAGGTTTTGGAGGTAAAATAACAATGAGTGTACTGACAACTGTACTCTCCAGAGAAATAAGAAAAACAGAAGAAACGGCTGCGATGGAACGCGCATTACAGAAAAACAGACTGACGCATCATCTGATGCCGCCGACAGGGTGGCTGAATGATCCAAATGGCTTATGCTATTTCAAGGGAAGGTATCATGTGTTTTTTCAGTATGCACCATTTGAAGCCAATGGTGGACTCAAATTCTGGGGCCATTATTCCAGCGAAGATATGGTTAACTGGAGATATGAGGGTGTTCCGCTCTTTCCGGACAGCATTCATGACTGCCATGGAGTTTATTCCGGCTCTGCGTTGGTGGATGGAGACAAAATGCATCTCTTTTTTACAGGAAATGTAAAGATGGATGGAGATTTTGATTACATCAATAATGGAAGACAGGACAGTACGATCCATGTAGAAAGTACAGATGGCATACATTTCGGAAACAAAGAAGTAGCGATACATTATACAGAATACCCGGATTCTTATACCTGCCACATCCGAGATCCAAAAGTCTGGAAAGATGACCAGGGATATCATATGGTACTTGGCGGGAGAAAGAAAGGCGATCATGGGACAGTGCTTTTTTACAGGTCACAGGATCTGAAAAACTGGGAATATGACAGAGAACTGACAACAGAAAATACCTTTGGATATATGTGGGAGTGCCCGGACTGCTTTGAATTATCAGGAGCAAAAGTCCTTTCCGTATCTCCGCAGGGCCTGACAAGAGAAGAAGAACGTTTCCAGAATATTTACCAGTCCGGATATTTTATCCGGCAGGATGGAAATGTACAGGAAGAAAATTTCCGGGAATGGGACATGGGATTTGATTTTTATGCGCCGCAGACTTTTGAGGACGCGAAAGGCAGACGGATCCTGATTGGATGGATGGGTATGCCGGATGCAGATGAGGAGTATACCAATCCGACAGCGGAGCAGGAAAACTGGCAGCATTGCCTGACGGTTCCGCGTGAAGTGACCTTAAAAAGTGATATGCTTTATCAGTGGCCGGTGGAAGAGATTAATACTCTCCGAGGAGAAGCTACAGAACTGACAGCAGAAAATACAGAGATTGAAGCAGAAGGACCGTTTGATCTGGAAGTGCAGGTGCAGGGAGAAAGAATCGCATTGCATCTGGGAGAAAACCTCTGGCTGGAATATGCGGATGGAAAAGCGTCGCTGCATCTTTCTGAAGCCGCCGGAGCCGGACGTAAAATAAGAAATGCACAGATTCCGTCCGGAAAGCTTACAGGTATCCGTATTCTTGTGGATACATCAGCTGCTGAAATTTATCTGAATGGCGGAGAAGTGGTGTTTTCCACAAGATATTATCCGGAAAACCTGAAACAGAATGTAAAGATTGATGCGGACAACGTTCATGGAAAAATCTACAGACTGAATTCTATGACCTATACAGAAAATTAAAATAAACAACAGCTAATAACCATTTTACGAAAAAATTCGTTTACCCCCTCCTTTTACGACAGGCAGGAAAAGTCTTTGTGACAGTTCCTGCCTGTTTTTGTTATAATGAAGAATAAAGAAATTTTTTTGCTTTGCCTGTAAATAAGCGAGTATTCAGCTGGCAGATGTTCAGGAGGAAAACAAAGAAAATGAAAATAATAAACGGAATACACATGATTCCATTTGGCCTTCTGGCGGGATTTGCAGATGATAAAGAAATCCGCATCACAGAGCTGGCACGAAATGGATTTCAGTTTCGCACAGTGCAGGATATGACAGATGTCGGGAGTTTTCGGCTCTGTTTTTATGATGACAGAAAAGCGGCATATCGAGAGATTTTTATAACGGATTTTATTTTACAGAAAGAACAAAAAGAAAAATTTTACACAGTGTATTCTGTGTTTACGAAGCAGGAGGACTTTAAGAAAGAATCCCAGGGACTTGCATTTCGCTACAGCCAGTATATCCTTCTCAAAATGGAAGAGGATGACAGTTTGCTTGCAGAGAAACTGACCGGTTATCCGGCAGAAGAAGATGAGATTTTTGCAGATAACCTGGAACAGCAGAAGAAAGAATGGTTTCAGGATGTGCCGGTAGAAAAGTTGGCAGGAGCCTTGAAAGAGGCACCCGAATTTGCACTGGAACTGGATCATCCGGCATTGTATGAGAAGTATCTGAAAGAGGATCTGTTTGTATTCCTGAAAGATTATTGGGTTCGAAATGGGTTCCCGGAAGTACTTTCGGAGGTTGCTCCAGACCGGCTGTATATAGGAAATCAGTTTTGTCATCTGCTGCTTCCTGAAGAAAAGAAGTTGTTTCGGCTGATGGAAAAAACATACCGAGAAAAATGTAGGATCACTCTTGTATACACATATATCCGTGAGGATATGTTGAAAACGACGGAAGATTTACTGGAGAAGGTGGATAAGTGGTGTAAAGAACGGCAGATTTCCATAGAAGTTGTTGCCAATGACTGGGCGATGGTGGAAATGCTGAAAAACTATCAGGAGAGGCTGGTTCCTGTGATGGGAACGCTTCTTAACAAGAGAAAAAAGGATCCGCGTATGAAGTATAAAAAAGGTGACAGAAGTTTGTATGAAGAAAACAGTCTGAACGCGGAATTTTACAATAAATTTCTTAGAGAAGAATGTAATATTTGGCGTTATGAATGGGAATCCTGTGGATATGCACAAAAATTTCCCAATGTTCTGAAAGGAAGAAACAGTCTGCATTTTCCTTTTTATCAGACAAATACATCTCAGTATTGTCCGCTTTATGCAATGTGCACGGAAGGAAAAAGAGGGAAACAGGAGCTGATCAGGATGTGCCCTCATTTCTGTGAGCAGAATGCACTGTTATATCCAAAGCATCTGCATATGGCGGGCAGGTATAATTCTCTGTTTGGAGTGGATACAGAGGTTTTGGGCAGCCCGGAAAAACTGAGAGCATATGTGGAAGCAGGAATCGACCGGCTGGTGTTGGGACTGTCGTAAGTGACAAAGCGTTAAAGTACAGTGTCCTGAATAAAGGGAACGGGACAGGAAAATATGAAGATGAGGAAAATACGAATGAAGATTACAGCTGGGCTGGGTTCTACGGAGGAATATGAACGTTTTGTGCAGGCAGGCGCGGATGAGTTTTTCTGTGGATATGTACCTTATGGATGGTCAGAGAAGTATGGGACAGTTATGCCCCTTAACAGAAGGGAAGTGCTTTCATACAATGTGCAGATCGGTGCCTTCAGTGAGTTGGAGATTCTGGCGGCGATGGTCAGTGAGTATGGAAAACCAGTGCATCTGACTTTTAATTCACTGCATTATATCCCGCAACAATATCTGGAGATTGCAGAGATTATCCGGAAATGTATGGATATTGGCTTTTGCAGTTATATTATTGCGGATCCGGCGCTGATGCTGTATCTGAGAGAGCAAAAAATCGACTGCGAAATTCATCTCAGTGGAGAAACTGCAGAAGTGAATCATGGCATGGTGGATTTCTTTCAGAAGATGCGATTGAAGAGAGTAATCTTTCACAGAAAGAATACAATAGAAGATATGCGAAGTGTCATTGCACATCAAAGAGCTGCAGAAAAGGAACGGTCGAAGCTTGTACAGGATGTGATGCCGGAACAAGATAAAATGGAATTTGAGGCATTTGTATTAAATGAACTCTGCCAGTTCACCGGTGCGTTTTGTAATTCCCTGCACTGTGATGAGATGGGATATCTGTGCCGTGTGCCGTATCACCTGAGAGCTGTGCATGAGGGAAAAGTACAGGAATCGACAAAGTTCGATAGAGAGATTCCGACAGAGACTGGACTGACAGAAGCAGATTTGGAGAAAAATATTCAAAATAAAACAACACTGCCAGAAAATAGCCAGGACATCGACGGGTACTTTTGTGGCAAGACGGGGTGTGGACTGTGTGCGTTGTATCAGCTTAAGGAATCCGGCATCACACATCTGAAACTGGTTGGCAGAGGAAACTACACCGATTTTATGGAGAAAGATATCCGAAATCTTCGTAAGGCACTGGATATTCTGGAACATTCCACTTCTGAGAAAATGTTTCGGCAGAATCTGAAAAGAGAGCTTTTTCCATATGAATGCAGTGAAAACTGCTATTATAAATAGGTAAGAACAGAGCAGTTTAAAAAGACGGTAAAATTGACATTGCACTTGCAAAAATACAATATATTGATAAAAACTTTCAAGAGACAACTACAAATTGTACAAAATTAAAAGCATGCGTCAAAGAATTGACAACGGCATCTTTCATAGTGTACACTAGCGGCGTGAACAAGGGAGTGTTCACTTGAAACTAATAAGATTCCGGTCTTATTTTTCTTTTGCAAGAAAAGTTAGACGGGACATACGCGGAATAAATCATATGTAGAGAGGTGCAAAACATGAAAAACTTTTCACAGTGGGAAGGTTTCAAAGGAAACCGTTGGAAAGAAAAAATTGACGTTCGTAACTTTATTTCAATGAACTACACACCATATGAAGGAGATGCATCCTTCCTGGAAACACCTACAGAAGCAACAGAAAAACTGTGGGGCAAACTTCAGGAACTCCAGAAAGAAGAGCGTGCAAAAGGCGGCGTTCTGGATATGGAGACAGAGGTTGTTACATCTCTGACAGCATATGGTCCGGGATATATCGATGAAGACCTCAAAGATCTTGAAAAAGTAGTTGGTCTGCAGACAGACAAACCACTGAAACGTGCATTCATGCCATACGGTGGTATCAAAATGGCAGAGCAGGCCTGCGAAACTTACGGATACAAAGTAAGCGACAAGATCAAAGATGTTTTCCACAACTATGAATTCAAAACACACAACCAGGGTGTATTTGATATCTACACACCAGAAATGAAAGCAGCCCGTCACAACAAGATCCTGACAGGTCTTCCGGATACTTACGGACGTGGACGTATCGTTGGTGACTACAGACGAGTAGCACTGTACGGTATCGACGCTCTGATCGAAGGAAAACAGAAAGACTTCGCAGCATGCGACCGTCAGGGTATGAGACGTTATGATTTCCAGCTTCGTGAGGAGATCGCAGACCAGATCCGCGCACTCAAAGGCATGAAAGTTATGGCTGAAGCTTACGGATATGATATTTCTCAGCCGGCTAAAGATGCAAGAGAAGCATTCCAGTGGCTGTACTTCGGATATCTTGCAGCAATCAAGACTCAGAACGGTGCTGCAATGAGTGTTGGACGTATCTCCACATTCCTTGATATCTATATTGAAAGAGATCTTGAGAACGGAACTCTTACAGAGAAAGAAGCTCAGGAGCTCGTTGACCACATGGTAATGAAATTCCGTATGGTTAAATTTGCACGTATTCCTTCTTATAACCAGCTGTTCTCCGGTGACCCGGTATGGGCTACTCTGGAAGTTGCAGGTATGGGACAGGATGGACGTACAATGGTAACAAAGAACGACTTCCGTTTCCTCCACACACTGGAAGATATGGGACCGGCTCCGGAACCGAACCTTACTGTTCTGTATTCCTCAAGACTGCCGGAAAACTTCAAGAAATATGCAGCTGACATTTCCGTACTGACAAGCTCTATCCAGTATGAGAACGATGATGTTATGCGTCCGGTATGGGGCGATGATTACAGCATCTGCTGCTGTGTATCTGCTACTGAGACAGGTAAAGAAATGCAGTTCTTCGGAGCCCGTGCAAACCTTGCAAAATGCCTTCTGTACGCGATCAACGGTGGTGTTGATGAGAAGACAAAACAGCAGGTAGGACCTCAGTATCAGCCAATTACTTCTGAATACCTTGACTATGACGAAGTAATCGCAAAATATGACAAGATGATGGACTGGCTGGCTCATCTGTATGTTGGAACACTGAACATGATCCACTACATGCATGACAAATACTACTATGAAGCAGCAGAGATGGCTCTGATCGATACAAAGGTTGACCGTTCTTTTGCAACTGGTATCGCAGGATTCTCTCACGTAGTAGACTCCCTGTCCGCTATCAAATATGCAAAAGTTAAAGCTATCCGTGATGAAGACGGAATTACAACAGACTTCCAGGTAGAGGGTGACTTCCCACGCTATGGTAACGATGATGACAGAGCAGATGAGATCGCAACAACACTGCTTTCCACATTCCTTGAGAAACTGAAACACATCCATACCTATCGTGATTCCAAACCTACTACTTCTATCCTTACCATCACATCCAACGTTGTTTATGGTAAAGCTACAGGATCCCTTCCGGATGGAAGAAAAGCAGGCGAGCCGCTGGCACCTGGTGCCAACCCGTCCTACGGCGCAGAGCAGAACGGACTTCTTGCTTCTCTTAACTCTGTTGCAAAACTGGACTATGAAGATGCCCTTGACGGAATCTCCAATACTCAGACCATCAACCCGGATGCTCTGGGACATACAGAAGAAGAACGTACAGAGAACCTTGTTCATGTACTTGACGGATACTTTGACCAGGGTGCTCATCACCTCAACGTTAACGTATTTGGTAAAGAAAAACTGATCGATGCAATGGAACATCCGGAAAAAGAAGAGTACGCAAACTTCACAATCCGTGTATCCGGATACGCAGTTAAATTCATCGACCTTACAAGAGAGCAGCAGCTGGATGTTATCGCCAGAACCTGCCACGACAGAATGTAATAATGAGTGAAGAAATCAAAGGATATGTCCATTCTCTGGAAAGCTTCGGATCAGTAGACGGACCGGGCGTCAGATATGTGATATTCCTGAGTGGATGTGCAATGCGCTGCCAGTTCTGCCATAATCCGGATACCTGGAAAATGGGAGAGGGGCAGCAGTACACCCCGTCTCAGCTTCTGAAACAGGCTCTTCGCTATAAGAATTACTGGGGTAACAAAGGTGGAATCACTGTGAGCGGAGGAGAACCGCTTCTTCAGATCGATTTCCTGACAGAGCTTTTCCGTCAGGCAAAGGCAGCAGGAGTTCACACAACTCTTGATACCAGTGCAAATCCTTACACAGAAAAAGAACCTTTTTATTCCAAATGGCTGGAGCTTATGAAGTATACTGATCTTGTCCTTCTTGACATCAAACAGATCGACGAAGAAGAACACATCAAGCTTACAGGACAGTCCAATAAGAATATCCTGGCAATGGCACGGAAATTGTCAGATATGGGAAAACCAATGTGGATCCGCCATGTACTTGTTCCCGGAGGCAGCGATAAAGATGAGTATCTCCACAGGCTTGCAGATTTTATCCATACTTTGAAAACAGTGGAGAGAGTCGAAGTGCTTCCGTACCACACCCTTGGTATCTTTAAATGGGAACAGCTCGGAATCCCTTATCCGCTGGAAGGTGTCAGACCACCATCAGAGGAACGGATTAACAACGCCAGAGAAATTCTGGGAGCGATATAAACCGGTCAGAGGAAAAGATTTCTATATTGGTTATGGTAGAAAGATTTCAGACTGTAGAAAAAGTCCATGGCAAATGCTGTGGACTTTTCTTTATGCATTTGCAACCGACATTAATGTCGGCCACAAAAGTTAAAAGTTGTAATGTGGAGAAATTGCTTTTTCTACTTGACAATCCATGCAGTTCATCATACTCTTTTGTAAGATGTTTTGTTATGTAAATTTATAAGTCACAAAAGTCAAGGGAAAACACAGGAAGGGAAAAGGTACAGATGAAAAACTGGGACAATGTTGTTTTGGTGCCGGAATTCGATGAGCAGGGTGTTGCATGCTATCGTCTTGAAGGCGGGGATTATGAAAATGAATATTATGTTATTTCTGAGGCAGAATCCAGAAAGCTTCTGAATACACCGGAGATCGTAGGTTATGAGGTGTATAACTGTCTGGTTTCTTCGACTTCTCAGATGCTTTATTATCTGAAAGAACAGAAAAAGGTTACAACTGCGAATATTCTTTCTATATTAAGAGGAGCTTTGAACTATCCTCTGGAAGAAGCCTGCTACAGAGAGCATATCCGTGTTCATGATATCAGCTTCCTTTCCAGTGAGCGTGTTTTTGAGCAGGATGAGATCGCAGGACTGGAGATCAAGTACAGTAAGCTGACAATGGTTCCGGATAGCACACTGATGATCGGAGATATCATTGCAAGTGGTGAGACACTGATCCACTGTCTGCGTTATGTGACAGATTTCTACAGAAATCATGGAGCAAAACTTCGCAATATCATCGTCTTTACGATCGGTGGAACAAAGGGTATCGATATTCTTGAGAAACTTACAGAGGAAATTCGTGAGTTCTGGCCGGAATTCGAAGGATTTATTACTGTTTATTATGAAGGAATCTTCAGCACCTATCAGGATAAG
This sequence comes from Blautia sp. MSJ-19, assembly GCF_018918125.1. GTDB lineage: Bacteria > Bacillota > Clostridia > Lachnospirales > Lachnospiraceae > Blautia_A. The sequence goes on along the minus strand of NZ_JAHLQA010000046.1, from coordinate 47,016 downwards.
GGTGTTTCCGGAATCAATCTTCCGGATGTGGACTTTTACTGGAAAGGCGGCATCGTTGCTCCGGAATTCAGAAGAGAGACACTTTCCATGTGCAGTCCTCTTTTTGAAAAATGCATCATCTATGATGGTGGTGCAAGACGCTATGAGATCCATGAGCATGTAGAAGAAGTTCTGGAATTCTGGGAAAGAATCAAAGAGAGAGCTGACAAGATTGATTTCAAAGAACTTCTCGATGAAAAACTTGGATATCCGACTCCAATCAGTTATGAAGACTGGGTTAAAGCCAACCATTATCAGAAGATCCGTCCGGCAGATGCGAAATGGCTGTATCGTCAGGAACTGGGATACATTGAGAGCATGAAGGGCATCACACTGAAGGAGCTTGCAGAACAGAGAATCGGCGAATTTACCAGTGCACTGCGTAAATACATTCTGGATTGATGGAAAGAGAACGGGGAGAAAAGATGAGTGAAAAAATGACAACAGGAAACGACACACAGCAGAAAGTGGATATCGACTATGCAGCGTGCGCGGTTCCGAAGTGGAGCAGACGTGGTTTTGTAACAATGTTTATGATCATGCTTGGATTTACGTTTTTCTCAGCGAGCATGTGGGTTGGTCAGGAGATGGCAGCCGGACTTGATTTCTGGGGATTTATTAAGGCACTTCTTCTGGGTGGTGCGATCCTTGGCGTATACACCGGACTTCTTGGTTATGTTGGAGCAGAAACGGGACTCAGCCTTGATCTGCTTTCCAAGAGAGCATTTGGAGAAAAAGGTTCCTACCTTTCTTCTGCAATGATCAGTTTCACACAGATCGGGTGGTTCGGCGTAGGCGTTGCAATGTTTGCAATCCCGGTTGCGCGTGAATTGTTTGGCGGAAGTACAGCTGTTGAGTGGGCGCTGATTCTGATTGCCGGTGCGTGTATGACCGCTTCTGCATATTTTGGAATCAAATCTCTGACCGTGATCAGTTATATTGCCGTACCGCTTGTAGCAATCCTTGGAACAGTAGCCATGATCATGGCTGTAAAACAGGGAGATGGAACGATCATTGACCAGTTTGCAGTATCCAGCGGTTCTCTGACAGTTGTTGGCGGTGCCGGACTTGCAATCGGTTCTTTCGTATCAGGAGGAACTGCGACGCCGAACTTTACACGATTTGCAAAGAACGGTAAACAGGGAACAATCGCAACTGTTGTTGCTTTCTTTATCGGTAACTCGCTGATGTTCTTCTTTGGTGCGATTGCTTACATTTTTGTCGGTGGAAATGATATTTTTGAAGTTATGGTTCGACTGGGACTGTTTTACCTGGCAATCCTGGTACTGGGACTGAATATCTGGACAACCAATGACAATGCCCTGTATTCTGCAGGACTTGGACTTGCAAATATCTTTAATAAGAGAAAGAAACCGATGGTTCTGATTTCCGGTATCATCGGAACCCTGCTTTCTGTATGGCTGTATTATAACTTCTGTGACTGGTTGAACATCCTGAACTGTACGCTGCCACCGGTTGGTATCATTCTGGTCCTTTCTTATTTCATGAATAAAAAGGCTTACGATACAGATACCGTTAAGATTGTGACCGTTAACTGGTTTGCGGTTGCCGGCGTGATTCTTGGTGCGATTGTGGCAAATGTAGTGACATGGGGAATTGCTTCCATCAATGGTATGGCGGTTGCAGCTGTGTGCTATGTGATCGGCGAGATGGTTAATAAAAATAAATAACAGTGTGTCATAATTCGAGGTGTTTCGACAAGGACAATAATGACTCGATAAAAAAGATTACCTGATTCTGCAAGGTAATCTTTTTTTGTTGGGGAATATATAGTACAATAGAATAACTATTCAGTAGTATTGCCGAAATGGAGTGAGTGCATGGCAAAAAAGAGAAAAAAACCAAAGATGGAGTTCCGCTATTACCAGATGTCGGCCGGAAGCCCGATCCTGGCACTTCTTGGACAAAAGTGGGTTCAGAATTATGGTAATGATGTAGATTACCTTCATTTTCACAATTACCTTGAGATAGGATTCTGTTATGAAGGTGATGGTTCACTGGTGCTTGGGGAAGAGGAAGTGAGATTCGGCGGAAGAGAATTTACAGTAATTCCTCCTAATTATCCACATACAACGACCAGCGATCTGGGGACGATAAGCAGATGGGAATATTTGTTTATCGATGTAGAAGGATTCATGAGAAAATTCATAGATAATCCGGTAAAGGCAGAAAAAATGATTCAGAGAATTTATTCGAAGGCATTATTTCTTAAGGAAAGTGAGGCCTCATCGGTGGCAGCGAAGATTCTCAAGATCATGAATATCATGCGAGAGGGAGAAGAATTTTATCTGGAAGAAGCGAAAGGGATACTTGCATCGCTCCTTGTAGAAATTGCCAGACTGAATAGAAATTCAGAGGAAGAGCGAGTTGGGGAAGAAAAAGGCAAGCTTACCAATATGATTACACGTGTGCTGGATTTTGTTTCGTATCATTATATGGAAGATATCCGGGTGGAAGATCTGGCAAAAAGCTGCCATATCAGTGAGACACATTTTCGAAGGGTATTTACTTCCTATATGAAAGTCAGCCCGCTGGAATATATCAATACCGTACGTATTCACACAGCATGTGAATTTCTGCAGAAAACAGATGATCCGGTCGCAGATATTGCGCATAAGTGTGGATTTACGACAAATTCGACATTTAACCGTAACTTCAAACAATTGATGGGAGTTACGCCGGTAGAATGGCGGAAACGTCCGGAAAATTACGAACAGCAGCTTCTGAATTTTGATATTCATTCCGAAGAAGGATGGTAAGGAGAGGGCAGGGCGAAGCTGTCCATGGAAAGTATTGATGGAAGGGGCCCGGTATTTAGATATAAAATAACTATTCAGTAGGTAGTATTCCGCAAGGGTACTGAACAGGTACGATATAAAATAATAGAAGGGAAGTTATTTATGTACGATTATAAGATAGTAGAGCAGGTATCAAGAAAGAAAAAGAGCATGTCCGGGGTACTGCGCAAGGTTATGGTCATCTTTGCTGTGTTTTTTGTAATACTTGGAATCACGATCTCACAGTCTTTTATGCTGGCAGGATTTATGCTGGCAGCACTTTACTTTGTCTATGACATTTTCAGTCAGAAAGATTATGAGTATACGCTGGAGAATGATCAGCTCAGCATTGATGTGATTCTTGGAAAGAAATATCGCAAAACAGCACATGTGCTGGATCTCAAAAATATGGAGGTGACTGCTCCGCACTGGCATGAATCAGTAGCAAAATACAAGAAAAATGGTGGTACGGAGAGCCTGAAAAAGTACGACTATACTTCTTATGATGATAACATTCCGTATTATACGATGATCATAACAGAGGATGGACGTAAGATAAAACTTCTTCTGGATCTTACAGAAGAGATGCTTCATACGATGAAAACACAGCATCCGCAAAAAGTCTATTTTGCATAATTTCTGAAAAAATCTGTGAAATATGTACAAAAAATGAATATAAAATTTATGAAATAAGAACAAAAACCTCTCTTACAGACAAAGAACTTATACATTCTGTCGAAAAGAGAGGATTTTTTTCATCAAAATGATACGACAAAAATCGTGAGAATGCGAAAAACGAACAAAAAATACAATTTTATGTACTTGGAATAGTGCAAAATAGATAAAATGATTGAAATTGCACATTATATGTATGGTTATGCAAACTATCACAGAAAACCAGATGCTATAATTGGTTCATAAGCAATTCGGACAAAGAGAATACGCTTAATAAAAGGAGGACACATTCATGAAGAAAAAATTACTTGCAGTATTACTGACAGGCGTTATGGCAGCGTCTTTCGCAGGAACCGCTACAGTTGTTTCCGCTGATTCCGGAGATGACAATACATTAACTGTATGGGCATGGGACCAGAACTTCAACATCAAATCCATGCAGATCGCTGGCGAACAGTACGCAAAAGACCATGAAGGCTTTTCAGTAGACGTTATCGAGACTTCTTCTGATGACTGCCAGACTAAGCTGACAACAGCAGCTAACGCTGGTGACTACAGCACACTTCCGGACATCGTTCTGATGCAGGACAACAGCTATCAGAAATATCTGAAGAGCTATCCGGACGCTTTCACAGATCTTAAAGATATGGACATCAACTGGGATGATTTCGGAAAACTGAAACAGTCCTATTCTATGGTAGATGACACACATTATGGTGTTCCGTTTGATAACGGTGCTGTTATTGCAGCTTATCGTACAGATATCCTTGACGAAGCTGGATACACAGTTGATGATCTGACAGATATTACCTGGACCAAATTCATGGAAATCGGTAAAGACGTTCATGAAAAGACAGGCAAGTACCTCCTTACAAGCGAAGCTACAGGCGGAGATACTCTGATGATGATGATCCAGTCCTGTGGAGCTAACTTCGTAGACGACGACGGAAATGCTTTCATCGTTGGAAACGACACAGCAGAAAAATGCATCAACCTTTATGTAGATCTTGTTAAGAACGATGTTGTTAAACTTGTAAACAACTGGGATGAATACATTTCAACAATCACAAGCGGCGAAGCTGCTGGTATCGTAAATGGTAACTGGATCACAGCTACTCTGATGACAACAGAAGATCAGAAAGGTCTCTGGGAAATCACAACAATGCCGAAAGTTGATGACGTTGATACAGCTACAAACTATGCTAACAACGGTGGATCTTCCTGGTATATTACATCCAACTGCAAAAATGTAGAACTTGCAGAAGACTTCCTTGCAAGCACATTTGGTTCCAGCACAGACTTCTATGATGCAATTCTTCCGGAAACAGGTGCAATCTCCTGCTACCTGCCAGCTGGTGAATCTGAAGTTTACAATGAGCCAAACGAATTCTTCAACAACCAGGCAATCTTCTCAACAATCGTAGAATACTCTTCTCATATTCCGGAGTTCACAAAAACACCGTATCACTATGAAGCAAGAGAATGTGTCAACACAGCAGTTGTTAACATCGTTAACGGAACAGCTGTAGAAGACGCTCTTCAGGAAGCACAGGATACACTTGCATTCAAGATGACAGAGTAATCTGATTCTGAATCCTTAAGTGAATCGAAGAAATAAGTAAGTGAGCGCGGGGGACTGCTTGCAGTCCCCTGTCTTACGTTGAAGAGTCGTAGTTACTGTGAACGAAGTGAACAGTAACAACTAGGTTTTGAAAGGGGGAGTTCCTGTGAATTCCAAGAAAAAAGGCATGTCTCTGGTTGCGAAACAGAGAGCTGCAGGTTGGCTTTTTCTTGCACCTGCATCTATCATGATCGCAGTCATGAGCTTTTATCCGATGATTCGTGCGTTTATCATTTCTTTACAGACAGGCGCCGGCGCAAATATGAGATTTGCAGAACCAATTTTCAGTAACTACAAACGTATTATGGCAGACAAAGTATTCCAGCAGTCCATTGCCAATACTTTCCTTTACCTGATCATTCAGGTGCCGATCATGCTCGTGCTGGCAATCCTTCTGGCACAGCTCCTGAACAACAAAGATCTGAAATTCAGAGGATTTTTCCGTACATGTGTATTCCTTCCATGTGCAACATCTCTGGTTTCCTACTCACTGATCTTCCGTTCCATGTTTGCTACAGATGGTCTGATCAACAGTATCCTGATCAAACTTGGAATCTTATCGACCGGTTATAACTTCCTGGGTAACTCTACCAGTGCCAAGATCGTAATCATCATCGCACTGATCTGGAGATGGACAGGATATAACATGGTATTCTATCTGGCAGGCCTTCAGAATATTGAATATTCCGTATATGAGGCAGCTAAGATTGATGGTGCGAACGGATGGAAGACATTCTGGAAGATTACCGTTCCACTTCTGAAACCGACAATTATCATGACATTCATCATGTCAATCAATGGTACACTGCAGTTGTTCGATGAGTCCGTCAACCTGACAAAAGGTGGACCGGCAAATACAACGATCACAATGTCCCACTATATTTACAACACATGCTTCATTAACGTACCGAACTTTGGATATGCATCAGCAATGTCATTTATCATTTTCATTATGGTAGCTGTACTTGCATTTATCAACTTGAAAGTAGGTGATACACGTGACTAAGAAAAACAAATCAGCCATTCAGAGAAGATTGATTCCTACATACATTTTTCTGATCATCGTGTCATTTATTTCGGTATTCCCGTTATACTGGATGATCTCAGCCGCAACGAATACATCAACAGAAGTATCCCGTGGACGAATTATCCCAGGAAGTCATTTTATGGAAAACTTCCGTAACCTGACAGCACAGCAGCCACTGTGGAGAGCACTTGGAAACTCTTTCTTCTATGCAATCCTTACAACAGTCATCTGTCTGCTGATCTGCTCTATCGCAGGATATGGATTTGAAGTTTATCATGACAAAGGAAAAGACAGACTGTTCTCTATTCTGCTTCTTGCAATGATGGTTCCGCAGGTTGCAACTATGGTTCCGTTATTCAAGATGTTCTCTAAAGCAGGACTTCTGAATACAGCAGTTGGTTTTATCCTTCCGATCATTTCTACTCCGTTTATGATCATGATGTTCCGTCAGAACGCAAGATCATTCCCGGTAGATATCATCGAGGCAGCACGTATCGATGGACTGAGCGAAGTAAGAATCTTCTTCCAGATGTTCATCCCGACTATGAAATCAACATACGCGGCTGCAGCGGTTATTACCTTCATGAACGCATGGAACTCTTACCTGTGGCCGAAGGTAATCATGACAGATAACAAAGCAATGACAATGCCAATGTTGATCGCAAACCTGATCACAGGTTATGTAACAGACTATGGTATGCTGATGTGCGGCGTATTATTCTGTTCTATTCCGACAATGGTCGTATTCTTCGTACTGCAGAAACAGTTCGCAGAAGGTATTACCGGAGCGGTTAAATAACTGCAGAATTACGGAAATTGCGAAGCAATGGAGTAATTCGGAGGATGTTACAATAACATTAATGAACTAAATAAAAGGATGCTGCTTGGTCCTGTGGGTATATTGCGTAATATGTCCCAGACAGATTATGCGGCATCCTTTTTTGTAACTTTGTAGTTTTTATAAAGATCTACATGTGGTAAATCTTACGGAAATCAAGCGGAGTGGTTCCCGTGTATTTCCGAAAGATCGAAATAAAATGACTGGTGTCTGTGAAACCGGACGCGAGGGAAATCTCCTGGATCTTCATGTGCGTGTGGGTCAGCAACAGTTCTTTGGCCTTGTTGATCCGGTATCCGGTCAGATATTCATAGACTGAAACACCCAGGAATTTGCGGAACAGCCGGGAGAGATACTGAGGAGTGACAAACACCCGGCTGCTTAATTCTTGAACGGTCAGTTCCTCGGCATACCGGATTTCGATTTCCTGCACAGTAGGGGCGACATATCGCTGATACAACGGATCGGTGGTCAGATTTCCGGAAGAAGTGTCCGGGGTAAAAGCAAGCAGCAGGTCATAGCAGAGCGCAGAGAGAACTTTCATATCAGGAATGGATTTCTGGAATTCAGAAACGGCATCTGAAATGATGCACTCGATCAGACGGCCCTGCTCCTTACTGACAAAAACGACCGACTGATTCTGAAGGATTGAAGAGATCCCGGAAGAGAGTGTGCCGGTAAATGTGGCAAAAACAGTATCCCATTCCTCGGATTCTTTCGTATAAGAATGCGGGACAGACGGTGCGATCAGGATTCCCTCCTGTTCCTCCAGAATATAATGTTTTCCCCGGATTTCAATTTGTCCACGCCCCGTTTCTGTCTGGAGATAATGATAATGTGGATGTCCGTTCGGACGCTGCATACTCTCCTGATACCAGTGGTTTCCAACGGTATCAAACATGAATGGCATGGTTACAGGAGTGTTTCGGAAGTAAATTGGCATAAGCTCACCTTGTTTCGAAATGTTATATTTTTTGGAATGACTTATTATACCACATGAGAAAAATACATACTATAATGAATCCATAAAACGCAGGAGGATAATGATGAAAACTTTTGATTATTCTTTAGTAAAAGATCCACAGTATTTCAAAGACGGAAGAATGGATGCACATTCTGACCATACATATTACAGAGATGGAGAGGAAGCGCAGGAAAAAGAAACTTCTTTCCGTTATGACCTCAACGGAATCTGGAAATTCCACTATGCACGCAACTATGAAAGTGTGATTCCGGGATTCGAAAAAGAAGAATATTGCTGCAGAGACTGGGACGATATCCGTGTACCGGCACATATCCAGATGGAAGGATATGATGCACCGCAGTATGCCAACGTACAGTATCCGTGGGAAGGTCACGAGGACATTCATCCGGGCGAGATTCCAGAGCATTTCAATCCGGTTGCAAGCTATGTGAAATACTTTGAAGTGCCGGAAGAAATGCAGGGAAAACGTCTCTTTATCTCCTTCCAGGGAGCAGAGAGTGGCATTGCATTATGGCTCAACGGACACTTTGTCGGATACAGTGAAGACTCTTTTACACCGTCAGAATTTGAGCTGACCGAGTATGTAAAAGAAGGTGAAAACAAGCTCGCAGCACAGGTATTCAAATGGACAGCAAGCAGCTGGTGCGAGGACCAGGACTTCTTCCGTTTCTCCGGAATTTACAGAGATGTTTACCTTTATACTGTACCGGAAGTTCATGTTTATGATCTTCAGATCCGTGCGATCCCGGATGAAACATTAAGTGCAGCAGCACTTGAGATCAGAACAAATACCTGGGGCAAAGGCACAGTTAAGATCACTCTTTCCAAAGACGGAGAGACCGTGATCGAGGACAAAAAAGCACTCGACGGAGAAGAAATTTATTCCTGGAAAGTAGAAGATCCGGTACTCTGGAGCGCAGAAGATCCGCAGCTTTATGACCTGACTCTGGATGTTTACAATGAGGCAGGAGAGCTTCAGGAAGTGATTCCACAGAAGGTTGGATTCCGCCGTTTCGAGATGAAAGACGGCATCATGACACTGAATGGAAAACGTATTGTATTCAAGGGTGTGAACCGTCATGAATTCAGTTCTGTGAGCGGAAGGCACGTATCCGAAGAAGAACTTCGCAAAGACTTAAAGACCATGAAGCAGAACAACATCAATGCGATCCGTACCTGCCATTATCCGGATGCATCCCTGATCTATCAGCTCTGCGATGAATATGGAATCTATATGATCGATGAGACAAACCTGGAATCTCACGGCTCCTGGGATGTTGCTGAATTTACAAAGGATTACACTTATGTTGTGCCGCATGACAAACCGGAATGGCTGGATATGATGCTTGACCGTGCAAATTCCATGTACCAGAGAGACAAAAACCACGCTGCGATCCTGATCTGGTCCTGCGGAAATGAGTCCTTCGGAGGCAAGGATATTTTTGAAATGTCACAGTTCTTCCATAAAGAAGATCCGACTCGTCTGGTTCACTATGAAGGTCTTTGCCACGACCGCAGATACAACGATACCAGCGACATGGAAAGCCAGATGTATCCGTCTGTAGAAGCGATCAAGGAGTTCCTTGCAAAAGACAGTTCCAAGCCATTTATCTGCTGTGAATATACCCACGCAATGGGAAATTCCTGCGGTGCAATGCACAAATATACAGATCTGACAGACACAGAACCGAAGTATCAGGGCGGATTTATCTGGGATTACATTGACCAGTCTATCTACAAAAAAGACCGCTACGGCAAAGAATTCCAGGCATATGGCGGTGACTTCGGAGAACGTCCGACAGACTACAACTTCAGTGGAAATGGTATCGCATATGGTGGAAACAGAGATGCTTCTCCGAAGATGCAGGAAGTCAAATTCAACTACCAGAACATCACAGCAGAAGTCAGTGCAGACAGCGTAAAAGTCATCAACAAAAACCTGTTTGTAAACACAGATATTTTTGACTGTAAAGTAACCGTTGCAAAGAATGGCAAAGTGATCCGCAAGGCTTCCCTTGCAACAGCAGTTGCTCCGTTAAGTGAAGAAACTTATGCACTTCCGCTTGCGAAAGAAGAGAAACCAGGCGAGTATGCAGTGACGGTTTCTTTCCACTTGAAAGAGGATAAAGCATGGGCAGAAGTAGGACATGAGGTGGCTTTTGGACAGTATGTATACCAGGTTGAAGAGCCGAAAAAGGCTTGCCCGGAAGGCGTAGAAGTGATCCGCAGCACACACAATATCGGTGTCAGAGGTGCACACTTTGAAGTGCTTTTCTCCGTATTAAACGGCGGGCTGGTATCTTATAAATATGCCGGAAAAGAGATGATCGAGGCAATTCCGAAGCCGAATTTCTGGCGTGCACCAACCGACAATGACTGTGGAAATCTCATGGGAATGCGCTACGGACAGTGGAAGATCGCCAGCATGTATCTGAATCACAAAGACTTCCGCCAGGGACCATACGGCCCGGGAAATACACCGGAAGTAGAAGTGAATGAGAAGACTGTAAAAGTAACTTATACTTATCTCATGCCGACCACACCGCTCAGCGAATGCAGACTTTCCTACGAAGTATCCGGTGATGGAAGAGTAAAAACAACTCTCAGTTATGACCCGGTCAAAGAGCTTGGCGATATGCCGGAATTTGGTGTGATCTTCAAATTCAATGCAGACTATGACCGTGTAGAATGGTACGGACTTGGCGAGGCAGAGACCTATTCTGATCGTAAGAAAGGTGCAAAACTCGGCATCTATGCAAACAAAGTTGCAGACAACATGGCAAGATATATGGTTCCACAGGAATGTGGAGCAAAAGAAGAAGTACGCTGGGCAAAAGTAACCGACCGCAAGGGCAGAGGAATGCTCTTTGAGATGGATGAAAATAATGGTCCGATGATGTTCTCAGCACTTCCATACACCCCACATGAAATGGAAAATGCAATGCATCCATACGAACTTCCGGAAGTTCATTACACGGTTGTACGTGTCGCAAAAGAACAGATGGGAATCGGCGGTGACGACAGCTGGGGCGCACGCACACACGAAGAATACTTACTCAAAACTGACAAAAAGATGGAATTTTCCTTTGTATTTAAGGGACTTTAAGAGGAGACAAAATGGCTAAACAGATTAAATACGGACGTTACCTTCACGGTGGAGATTATAACCCGGAGCAGTGGCTTGACCGCCCGGATATTCTTCAGAAAGACATCGAATATTTCAAAAAAGCACACATCAATACAGTATCTGTAGGAATTTTTTCCTGGGCTGTTCTGGAACCGGAAGAAGGAAAATATAACTTCGACTGGCTGGAAGAGATCATCAATAATCTTTACAAAGAAGGCATCTATACGATCCTTGCAACTCCGTCAGGAGCAAGACCAAAATGGATGGCAGACAAATACGAAGAAGTTCTTCGTATGGACCCGGACAGAACAAGAAGATTCTTCGGCGGCAGGCACAATCACTGCTTTACCTCTCCGGTATACAGAGAAAAAGTCCATGCGATCGATAAGAAATTAGCCGAAAGATTCGGCAAACATCCGGCAGTTATGCTGTGGCACATTTCCAATGAGTTCAGCGGAGAATGCCACTGCCCGCTGTGTCAGGCGAAGTTCAGAGAATGGCTGAAAGAGAAATATGGCACGATCGAAAATCTCAACAAGAGCTGGTGTACCACATTCTGGAGCCATATTTACAACAGTTTTGATCAGATCGAAAGTCCGTCCACAAAGGGTGAAAATGAACTTCATGCACTGAAACTTGACTGGAAACGTTTTGTCACAGATCAGACGATCGACTTTATCAAAAATGAGGTTGATGCGATCCGTGAAGGCGGTTCTGAACTGCCTGTAACCGCCAATCTGATGTATGATTTTGACGGTCTGGATTACAAGAAATTCAAAGATGTTCTCGATATTGTATCCTGGGATAACTATCCGGGATGGCACAAAAAAGAGGAATATATCACAGCTGTTGATGCGGCAATGCAGCACGACCTGATGCGAAGCATCAAGAAAGCACCGTTCCTTCTCATGGAATCCTGCCCGTCTGCAACCAACTGGAAACCGATCAACAAACTTAAGAAACCGGGAATGCTTCTGGCAGGTTCTCTCCAGGCAGTTGCTCATGGTTCTGACAGTGTCCTGTACTTCCAGCTCCGTCAGAGTCAGGGGGCTTCCGAGAAATTCCACGGTGCTGTGATCGATCATTACGGTAAAGAAGATACCCGTGTTTTCCGTGAAGTAACAGAGGTTGGAGAGGTTCTGGAACAGATCCAGGAGACTGTTGGAACTAACATGAAATCCCAGGCAGCTGTTCTCTATGACCGTGAAAATGACTGGGCGATCGCTGATGTACAGGGACCGAGAAATGAAGACATGCATTATCGTGAAAATGTGCAGAAGAACTACCGTGCACTGAGAGAACAGGGACTGAATGTTGACATTATTGCAATGGAACATGACCTTGCAGACTACAAAGTTCTGGCAGCTCCGATGGCATATATGTTCAAAGACGGATACGAAGAAAAACTCCGTACTTACGTGGAAAACGGTGGAACTCTGGTGCTTTCCTACTGGTCCGGACTGGTAGACGGTACAGACAAATGTTTCCTTGACGGAACTCCGTATGGTCTGATGGATGTAACAGGAATCCGCAGTGCAGAGATCGACGCTCTCTATGACTGGGAAGAAAACCATGCGATTCCACAGGCAGGAAGCTACCTTGGAATCAGCAATGTATATTCCTGCAAAAACCTCTGCGAACTGGTTGAAGTTTCTGACGCAGAAGTGCTGATGCGCTACGGCGAGGACTTCTATCAGGGCTACCCGGTACTGACACACAAAGCATTCGGCAAAGGTCATGTATACTATGTATGCGCGGATATGGAACTTGGATTCTATCAGGACTTCTACGGCAGAGTAGCTGCAGAAGCAGGACTGAAATCCCCGATCGAATTCATTCCGGAAGGTGTTGCCGTAACCGTGAGAGAAAGCGAAGACACCGAATACCTCTTCATCCAGAACTACGCACGTAAACCACAGACCGTCGCTGTCCCGGCAGAGTATGAACTGCTCTACGGAACCGAAAGCGAAGTCATGGCTCCACTGCAGACAAGGATTCTGAAGAAAAGAAAATAAAGAATAAAATAGAAAAAAGTTCCCGGCATTTTGCCAATGTCATCTTTATCTAAATGACATTAGGCATTTTGCCAGGAACTTTTTTTATGCAGATATTAATGGGGAAGTATCCCCCAAAATACTGACAAATCTACTTTGATAAGCTGTTTGCATCGGATTTGGCGGGTGTGTGTGTTTCTCGATGTCTAATAGAGCCGTTATATTGATTAACAGGCATCGGATTGAAAGATAGCGTAATTCTCGATGCTCAATATGCTGGTTTTATCAAGTTGTCAGCATCGGAGAGAATGGTTGGATATTTTTCGATGCTTGCCAGATTTGTTATAGTGGTTTATTGGCATCGATTGGGAGAATGAGCACGTTTGCCGATGCAGAAGCTATTCTAAATTCAATTCTTTAAGCAAATCTTCCTGAGAAACAGATGGCTGATAATCAGGATCGCCATTTTTATAGGCGTTCATAATTGCCTGTTCGTCAGGGTCAGGCACAACCTGTTCGATATTATCAAGAGCAAAAGTGGAGAGAATCAGATCCCAGACTTTTTGCGCATCCTCTTCGCTCATGACGGTAACAGCTCCGAAAATTCGTTCTTTTATACTGGACATAATTATCACACTCCTTTAAAATATGACCACGGTTTCCAATATGGATAATATCTATTATGATACCATAAAAACATGGGAATACGTCAATATGCATGAAATTTAATTTGAGTAATATTTGGTCGAGAACTTTCTTATGTCGGCGGCATCACCTGATGTCTAAAAAGTAGCGTATTTTTCAATGAATTCTGCCAGTATTTTTATTTGTCACTGCTTTGTATAATGGAGAAAAAGAATGATATATAAAGGAGTATGGATATATGAAATTCGGAAATGGATGCTGGCTGCAGAAGGAAGGAATTGAATGCTTTGCGCCACAGGAAGCTTATTTTGTAAACAGGAATGACCATGAAGTTGTGATCTGTGCACCGACACATCATATTGCGCACAGAGGCGATACTCTTGGTGGAATCAACCTTACGATCAGGATCACAGCACCGGCGGAGGACGTGATCCGTGTACAGACAAGTCATTATCTGGGAGTGGAAGATCACAGCCCGAAATTTGACCTGAATCTGGACGAAAACCGTGCGATGGATGTAGAAGAAACAGAAGATGAGATCCTTGTAAGAGCAGGAAATCTTTCCCTTCGCATCAACAAGAAAAACTGGAGCATGTCTTATGAAAGAGACGACAAAATTCTGACTGCAAGCAGCGGAAGAGACCTTGCCTACATGCGTACCCAGTGGACCGGTTTTGCCTATGATATGGACCCGGAAGGCAAAGCTTACATGCGGCAGCAGCTTGGCATTGATGTAAATGAGCATGTCTACGGACTTGGCGAACGTTTCGGAGCACTGGTAAGAAACGGACAGTCTGTTGATATCTGGAATGAAGACGGCGGTACAAGCACTGACCAGTCCTACAAAAATATTCCATTTTATCTGACAGATAAAGGTTACGGTGTATTCGTAAACAGCTCTGATAAAGTTTCCTTTGAAGTAGGAACCGAGCAGGTGACAAAGGTAGAATTTTCCGTAAAAGGAGAGAGCCTGGATTACTTCGTGATCAACGGACCGACCATGAAAGATGTCCTGAAACGCTACACAGATCTCACAGGAAAACCGTCCCTTCCGGCACCGTGGACCTATGGTCTCTGGCTTTCCACATCCTTCACAACAAACTATGATGAAGAGACAGTTATGAGCTTTGTAGATGGCATGCTGGACCGTGGAATCGGACTTCGTGTGTTCCATTTTGACTGTTTCTGGATGAAAGATTTCCACTGGTCAGATTTTCTGTGGGATACCCGTGTATTCCCGGACCCGGAAGGAATGCTCAGCAGGATCAAGGCAAAAGGACTCAACATCTGCGTATGGATCAATCCATATATTGCACAGGAATCTGTACTTTTTGCAGAGGGAAAAGAGCACGGATACTTTATCAAACGACCGAACGGTGATGTATGGCAGTGGGATATGTGGCAGCCGGGAATGGCACTTGTTGACTTCACAAATCCGGAAGCATGCAAGTGGTTCCAGGACAAACTGGAAGTCCTTCTCGACATGGGCGTTGACTGCTTTAAGACAGATTTTGGCGAGAGGATCCCGGTCAACTGTGTCTATGCAGACGGATCTGCTCCGGAAAAAATGCACAACTATTATACCTATCTTTACAACAAAACAGTATTTGAACTTCTGGAGCGCAAGAGAGGCAAAGGTGAGGCTGTTCTGTTCGCCCGTTCCGCAACTGTCGGCGGACAGAAATTCCCGGTACACTGGGGCGGTGACTGCTGGTCTGACTATGTATCCATGGAAGAAAGTCTTCGTGGAGGACTCTCCCTTACCATGTCCGGATTTGGTTACTGGAGCCATGATATCGGCGGTTTTGAAAGCACTTCCACACCGGATGTTTACAAACGCTGGGCTGCATTCGGTCTGATGTCTTCTCATTCCAGACTGCACGGAAGCACTTCCTACCGTGTACCGTGGGCTTACGATGAAGAAGCAGTAGATGTTGTGCGTTATTTCACAGAGGTAAAAGCACAGCTCATGCCGTACCTGTACAGAAATTCTATCGAAACTGCTGCCACAGGCGTTCCTATGATGCGAAGCATGGTCATGGAATTTACACAGGACCGTAACTGCTCATACCTGGACAAACAGTACATGCTTGGTGATTCTCTCCTTGTAGCACCGATCTTTAACGATGAAAGCAAAGCCATCTATTATCTGCCGGAGGGAACCTGGACACACTATCTGACAGGTGAAGTCAAAGAAGGCGGCAAATGGTATGAGGAGCACTGCGGATACCTCAGCATTCCTGTATTTGCAAGAGAAAACAGTCTGATCGCAGTCGGACAGGAAAAGATGAAACCGGACTATGATTATGCGGAAAATGTGGAGATCAGAGCATATTCTCTTACAGACGGTGGAAAAGCTTCTACATTTGTCTGCGGAATGGACAGACAGGTAGAGGCAACTGTATTTGCTGAAAGAAATGGTGGCAAAGTTGAGATCCAGGTACAGGCAAAGAAACCTTGCAGCATCGTTCTTGTAAATGAGATCGCGAAAGATGTACAGGGCGCAGAGTACCAGATAAAGGACAATGATACAGTGATCAAATGTGCAGGAAACGCACAGATCACAGTAACTCTGTAATGTATAAATAAAGAGAAACTATAAAAGCTGCAAACCGGTTATCAATTGACAGATATATATTCGATAGCCGGTTTGTTTTGTAAATGAGGAGTTAAAAAATGCAGAAAAATGAAAAGATCGAAAAGCAGATCGAAGATCTGATAAAAGAACTGACTCTCGATGAAAAGATCGGAATGATCCACGGTGCAGGGCTTTTTCGCACAGAAGGAGTTGAGCGCCTGGGGATTCCGCCAGTCAAGATGTCTGACGGTCCGATGGGAGTCCGCAATGAATTTCCTGACGATTCCTGGGTTCCGGTGGGGAACAGCGACGACTATGTGACCTACCTCCCAAGCAACAGTGCACTGGCATCCACATGGAACAGAAAGCTTGCCTATGAGACAGGAAAAGTCCTCGGAGAAGAGGCAAGAGGACGTGGAAAAGATGTCATTCTCGCACCGGGGATCAACATCAAAAGAAGTCCTCTCTGTGGACGAAATTTCGAATATATGAGTGAAGATCCGTACCTGAGCGGCGAGATGGCAGTGCCGGTGATTGAGGGTGTCCAGACCGCAGATGTGGCGGCCTGTGTGAAGCATTTTGCGATCAATAACCAGGAGACAGAACGTCTCTGGGTAGATGTCAAAGTCAGTGATCGTGCAGCAAGAGAAATCTATTTCCCGGCATTCAAAAAAGCTGCACAGAAGTCCTATTCCATAATGGGAGCCTATAATCTTTACAAAGGAAAACACTGCTGTGAAAACAAAGAGCTTCTGAATGAAATCCTTCGTAAAGAATGGGGATATGACGGCATGGTCGTATCCGACTGGGGAGCTGTTCACAAGACAAAAGAAGCAGCGGAAAGCGGCCTTGATATTGAGATGTCTGTCACCTATAATTTCGATGAATACTGCATGGCACAGCCGTTGAAAGAAGCAGTAGAAAAAGGTGAAGTTGCGGAGGAACTGCTCGATGAAAAGGTTCGAAACATCCTCCGAATGATGTTCCGTCTGCACATGATCGGGGAAGAAAAAGACCAGCGAAAAGCAGGCTGCTACAACATTTCGGAGCATCGTCAGAGCGTTCTGGAAACCGCCAGAGAATCCGTAGTACTCCTGAAAAATGAGGATAAAAAACTTCCTCTCTCACAGAAAACAAACCGTATTCTGGTCATTGGAGATAATGCAAACCGTATTCACTCCAATGGTGGTGGAAGTGCAGAAATCAAGGCACTTTACGAAATTTCCCCGCTTCTCGGAATCAAGAAACTACTCGGTGGAAATACTCAGATTGACTTTGTTCAGGGATATTTTGCAGACGATATGGAAGCGCAGAACAGTGATGTCAACTGGCAGGCAGACAGCCTGGAAAACGGTGGTGGTTCCACCGGTGAAGCCAGAAAAGCAAGCCAGGAACTGGAAGAAAAACGCCGCGCCTTAAGAGCAGAAGCAGTAGAAAAAGCAGGACAGTATGAGACAGTTATCCTGATCGGTGGGCAGAATCATCTGCAGGATCTGGAAGGACATGACAGACCGGATATGAAACTTCCATATGAGCAGGATAAGCTGATTGAGGAGGTCCTGGATGTCAATCCAGATACTGTCGTGATCATGGTTTCCGGTTCACCAGTGGAGATGCCGTGGATAGATAATGCAAAGACTCTTGTATGGCAGTGGTACGCCGGAATGGAGGGTGGAACCGCACTTGCAGAGGTCCTTTTTGGCAAAGCAAATCCGTCCGGACGACTTCCGGAGACTTTTCCGAAAACCCATCTCGACTGCTCTGCACACAGCGTTGGAGAGTTCCCGGGAGGCAAAACTGTAGAGTACACAGAAGATATTTTTGTGGGATACCGTCATTATGATACCAGTGATATTGAGGTGCTTTTCCCGTTTGGACATGGACTTTCCTATACAGAATTTGATCTTTCAGAACTTGCAGTAGTCCTCAAAATGCCGGGAGAAAAACCGCAGGTAAGAGTCAGTCTGAAAGTATCCAATACAGGTAAAATGGACGGAAAAGAAGTCGTTCAGATCTATGTCGGCAAACCAGAATCCGACATTAAACGTCCAAAGAAAGTGCTGGCGGCATTCGACAAGCTTGAACTTCCGGCAGGCGAATCCAGACGCATCGAACTCGATCTCGATCCAGATGCATTCACATACTTTGACGAAGAAACACATATGTTTAAAGTAGAACCAGGTATCTATCAGATCTACGCAGGTAAATCTGTTGCAGACATCTGCCAGGTTACATCATGTGAGTTATAAACTATAAGAAATTAAGTCAACACCGAGATATTATAATTGCCTCGTAAACGGCTTCGAAATCATGAATCTCTAAAGTTAATTCTGCGACTGTTAAAAACATACATGAAAATCGTGAACTCGCTTCGCTCAGACAGCACGATTTTCGTGTATAACACAGTCTTGAATTATCTAAGAGATTCTATGATTCCTGCAAATGTTTACGATTCAGATATAATATTCGGTGTTTTTTACGTTGTTCTAATTATGTAAAAATACTCTGCGAGAATGTGACTAGATACATTTGGAATATGTCCGCTTTGTTCTTGTCTTGCCCTTTGAGTAAATTAAAAAACGCTGAGTATTATATATAGAATAGTGAACCTCTGGAAGAGCTGTGGAATTTCTTAGACAGAGCATTAACTGCGTTATTCAGACAAAACCGCACTGTTTGAGCATTTATGCGAGTTTGCGGTTTTTCTGAATGATTTTAGCAGTTATTCTCTGGCTTAGTAATTCCCAGCGATGAAGCTGTTCACACTTCTATATATAATATCTCAGCGGTAACTTAATTTCTCAAAATATTTTTCTTTATCCCATCACAATTTCAACAGTATATTCTTTGCATCCATCAACCGGTCGTACCAGATTTCCGTCAACTTCGGTACCGTTTACAAGCATTTTGTTGACACCCTTTTCAACCCCATCCGGTTTCACAACATGCACATGATACTGTGCACCACGATAAGTTCTCTCAAGAGTGATTTCCTTCAGTTCATCCGGCAGACACGGGTCAATACGAAGTCCGTCGTAATCTGGCTGAATGCCGAGCAGATATTGAGAAACATTTACAAAGGTCCATGCGGCAGTACCGGTCAGCCAGCTGTTTTTAGCTTCTCCGTGTTTTGGAGCGTCCGCACCTGCAATCATCTGAGAATATACATAAGGTTCTGTACGATGGATTTCACTGATGTCTTCAATATATGCAGGACACGTTTTCTTATAAATTTCAAACGCTCTGTTTCCGCGTCCAATCACTGTTTCTGCAATAGATACCCACGGATTATTGTGGCAGAAAATACCTGCATTTTCTTTGTATCCCGGCGGGTAGGAAGAAATCTCACCAAGATTCAGATGATAGGTCTGATAAGCCGGCTGCTGGAGCATGATTCCGTATTTGGTATCGAGATGTTTCTTAACAGAATCCAGAGCTTCTCTGGCTTTTCCTTCTTTCACACCGACTCCGGCAAGTACACAGAATCCCTGCGGTTCAATGAAAATTTTGCCCTCTTCATTCTCGTGTGAGCCAACTTTTTCACCGGCTGCGTCATATGCACGAAGGAACCATTCACCATCCCATCCATCCTTCAGTATTGCCTGATACATATTGTCAGCAGCAGAGAAGGCTCTGTCAGCTTCTTTCTTATTTCCAATGATCTGATTGATTCGACCATATTCTTTTGCGTATTTTACAAACATACCTGCAATAAATACAGACTCTGCAACAGGTCCCTCAGATGGACCTGTAGTCTGGAACGGCTCGCCTGGTTCTCGGGAGAAACAGTTGAGATTCAGGCAGTCGTTCCAGTCGGCCCGCCCGATAAGGGGCAGATCATGTGGTCCAAGATGCGTCAGTGTAAATTCAAATGAACGCTTCAAATGCTCCAGGAGAGGGGCTGCTTTGGAAGAATCGTTGTCAAAATCAACGGATTCATGAAGGATGGTGTAATCACCGGTTTCTTTTATGTATGCACTGACTGCAGCAATGAGCCACAGAGGATCGTCATTAAAACCGCTTCCGATATCCAGATTACCGCGCTTGGTCAGCGGCTGATACTGATGGTAGGCACTTCCGTCTTCCATCTGGGTAGCGGCAATATCAAGAATTCGCGCACGGGCACGTTCCGGGATCAGATGCACGAAGCCAAGAAGATCCTGGCAGGAATCACGGAATCCCATGCCACGGCCTGTTCCGGATTCAAAATAAGATGCGGAACGGGATATATTAAACGTAACCATACACTGATACTGGTTCCAGATATTTACCATTCTGGAAAGCTTTTCGTCCGCACAGGAAAGTGCATATCTGGACAGAAGGCTGTCCCAGTAGGAAGCAAGTCTGGAAAGTGCTTCTTCCACCTGTGCGCTGGTCTGATAACGGGAGATGATTTTGTGGGCTGGCGTTTTATTGATCACATTCGGAGCTTCCCATTTCTGGTCATCCGGATTTTCGGCATAGCCAAGCAGGAAGATAAAAGTTTTTTCTTCGCCTGGATGAAGCTCAACTTCAATTCTGTGAGAACCGATCACAGCACCGCCACTCGCCATTGTCTGATAAGAAGTGCGCTCAGCAACCGCTTTTGGTTTCTGAATAGAACCATAGGCTCCGAGAAAATCATCGCGGCTTGTATCAAATCCATCGACAGGCTGATTCACGCTGTAAAATGCGTAATGATTACGACGTTCTCTGTATTCTGTTTTATGGTAGATCTCAGATCCAATGACCTCGACTTCACCAAGACTTAAGTTTCTCTGGAAGTTTGTAGAATCATCCACTGCATTCCAGAAACAGAATTCCACATAGGAAGTCAGTGTCAGTTTATGTACTTTGGAATCTGTGTTTTTGAGCTTCAGATAGTTGACTTCGCATGTCTCATGAAGAGGTACGAAGGCAGTCAGGTCAGCTGCGAGTCCATTTTTGGAAGAATGAAATCGGGAATATCCCAGTCCGTGATGGCATTCATAGCTGTCCAGAGATGTCTGGGATGGCTGCCATCCCGGGTTCCAGATCGTTCCTTCGTCATTGATGAAATAATAGCGTCCGTTTGTATCCGCCGGCACATTATTGTAACGGTAACGGGTGATACGGAGCAGTTTTGCATCCTTATAAAAACTGTATCCACCGGCAGTATTGGAAATCAGAGAAAAGAAGTCTTCATTTCCAAGATAATTGATCCACGGATTTGGAGTGCGCGGATCTGTGATTACATATTCTTTGTTTTCGTCGTCAAAAAATCCATATTTCATAGTGAAAAATCTCCTTATATATTAGTTACGGATTGTTTCCACAATCCTTCAAACATTCAAAATCAGATGTTTTACCAGGTAAATCATTTTCGTATTTGCTGAATACTTTGGTCAGTGGAAAAGAAGCACAGTAGGCCAGAAAAGCAAATCCGAAAATAACCAGAAAAACACGGAACAGCGGGCTTACACTGGTCAGAGCAAAGCCGATTACAGCGATCAGCAAGATCATAAGTGTCTGTACAGGACTTGCCAGTGCGATCAGCAGAGAATTTTTTACGGTTCGTTTTATGGTGTTTTCAAATCTTGCACTCAGAGCAAATACATATAAGAGTGAAATAACATAAAGCAGTGTACAGGCTGCGATTATGATCAGAAATGCACTGCCGACAGCCGTTTTCATCTGAGCCCAGAACGCCAGATTGTAGAGAAGTATTGCTCCGACAATGGTATATAAAACGGACAGTAAAAAAGAATGTTTGAAATTTTCTTTAAAAGCAGCGAAATAAGAACGAATGATATATCCCTGTTCATTTCTTACCTCACGAAGTGTAACAGTATACAGGGCACTGATGGCTGGCCCGATCGTCACAACAGGAATACACGTGATCAGAAAAAGAACATTCAGGATCACAAAATCAAAAAGAGTTTCAAGAAACTGAAAGACAGGGCTTTCGGTGTTGAATTTCATAACATTTCTCCTTCCATAAAGTAAAATAAAAACTTTTAAAATAAGAACAGTTTTTCTTAACTCATGCTTATCTTATGGGGGAATCAGACAAAAAACTACGGACAAAAATAGAGGTAAAATACGTTCAAAAATAGATTTCTTCAACCTGTATCTGAAAAAGACAGGATTTTTCCTATATTTACCCTCTGATTTGGTCGGTATCTTCTTATATAGAGAGAATGCTACAATGAGTGCGACTTAAAGAGAAGCTGCAGCACAATTAAAAAAGAAGGAGAGAGTAAAATGAAAAAACAAGCGGTAAGCAAAACAAAACGAAATGCAGCCCAGAGCCGCAGGTTGTTCTATTGCCTGATACCGTTTATCATTTTGTGTTTCCTGTTTTCTTATTTCCCACTTCATGGATGGA
Organism: Blautia sp. MSJ-19; assembly: GCF_018918125.1. Lineage (GTDB taxonomy): Bacteria > Bacillota > Clostridia > Lachnospirales > Lachnospiraceae > Blautia_A. Next base: position 24,343 of record NZ_JAHLQA010000046.1, on the reverse strand, counting down.
TTTATTCCTTCTATGATTACAAACCACCACTCAGCCTGTCACAGTGTGATTTTGTAGGCCTGAAATGGTTTAAGACATTATTTGCAAATAAGACACAGGTCGCACAGATGATTCAGGTAATGAAAAATACATTTGCCATGAGTTTACTTGGCATCGCGACATCAATCCTGCCGGCGGCATTTGCTATTTTTTTGAATGAGATCAAATGTAAATGGTTCAAGAATCTGGTACAGACTCTGACAACTTTGCCAAACTTCATCAGCTGGGTTCTTGTTTATTCCGTAGCATTCAGTTTATTTACAGACAGTGGTATGGTAAATACTGTTCTGCAGAATATGGGAATCATCACAACACCGATCAAATTTCTGGACAGCGATGCACATACATATCTGTGGATGACATTATGGAGCATGTGGAAAGGCCTTGGATGGGGCGCAATCATGTATCTGGCAGCAATCGCCGGAATCGATCAGGAACTTTATGAGGCAGCAAAAGTAGACGGTGCAAATCGTTTTCAGCTGATCAAAAATATCACAGTACCGGCACTTGCACCGACATTCTTCGTACTTCTGATGATGTCTGTAGCAAACTTCCTGAATAACGGTATGGATCAGTACTATGTATTCCAGAACGCATTTAATAAAGAACATATCCAGGTACTTGACCTGTATGTTTATAACATTGGTATGACGGGAAGCAGCCTGTCACTTGCAACTGCGATCAGTATGTTGAAGAGTATCGTCAGTGTTACATTGCTTGCAATCGTAAACTTTGTATCAAAGAAGACGCGTGGAGCGTCCATCATTTAAGGAGGGAGGAAAAGAAGTGGAAGCCGTAGTAAAAAAGCATCATAAAAAAATGAAAAGCGGAGACGTGGCATTCAGTATTATCAACTATCTGGTGTTTATCATTATTACACTGATCTGTGTTTATCCGTTTTATTATATGATCATCAACACCATCAGTAACAACGAATTAAGTGCAAACGGAGTCATCAATTTCCTTCCGAAAGGAATTCATCTTGGAAATTATATCCAGGTATTATCTTTGAATGGACTGCCGATGGCAGCATTGATTTCTGTCGCCAGAACTGTGATCGGTACTGTCTGTGCAGTACTGGCATCAGCCTTTCTGGGATTCCTTTTTACGCAGGAGGAACTGTGGCACAGAAAATTCTGGTATCGTTTTTTCGTGATCACCATGTACTTTAATGCAGGTATCATCCCAATGTTTATCACCATGCGAACCCTGCATCTTACCAATACTTTCTGGGTATATATCTTACCTGCGATCGTACAGCCATTCAGCATCATCATGGTTAAGACTTACGTAGAGTCCATGCCAAAATCACTTCAGGAAGCGGCTGAGATCGACGGGGCCGGAATCCTGACGATCTTCTGGAAGATCATCCTTCCGACAGCAAAACCGATCCTTGCTACTGTAGCAATCTGGGCAGCTGTTGCACAGTGGAACTCCTTCCAGGATACGTTGATCTATATTACAGATCAGAAGCTTTATTCTTTGCAGTATCTGTTGTACACTTATATCAACCAGGCAAGCTCACTGGCAGCTATGGTCCGTAATACGGGAACTGTTTCTGCAGCCATGCTTGCATCACAGCAGACACCGACTTCTATTCGAATGACTGTATCAGTCATTGTTGTATTACCGATTTTGTTTGTATATCCGATTTTCCAGAGATTCTTTGTATCTGGCATCATGATCGGTTCTGTAAAAGGTTAAGGAGGATATTTTGATGAAGAAAAAAGTAGTAGGCATTTTGCTCTGTGCTGCGTTGGCAGCGACAACCGTGCTGACCGGATGTGGTGGAAGCGACAGCAGTTCCAAAGACACCGCAAGTGCATCTGACAGCAGTGATTCCGGAAGTTCTGATGAGCTTCTGACCGTAGATGTATATGATGACCAGGCAAACTATCAGGGAATCCAGTCCGGATGGTTCGGTAAGATCGTTAAAGATAAATTCAACATTGAACTGAACATCATTGCACCGAATGTAGCCGGCGGCGGAGACACCCTGTTCCAGACAAGATCCGCAGCAGGAAACCTCGGAGATATCATCATTTCCAGTACAGAAAACGGACGTTTCAAAGATATGGTAAAAGCCGGACTTCTGATGGACATGACAGATCTTCTCAAAGACAAAGATGTCATGAAAAACTATAGTGATGCAATCACAAAAGCAAATGAAAATGCCGGACAGGACGGAGTATGGGGAATTCCAAGTGAGATTTCCAGTCAGTCACCGGAAGTTTCTGCAGATGGTATCGAGCCGATGGTTGCCGCTTATATGAGATGGGATGCATATGAAGCAATTGGATGCCCGGAGATCAAGACACTTGAAGACTGGCTTCCAATCATGAAGCAGCTCCAGGAGCAGATTCCGGAAAGTGATTCCGGCAAAAAGACTTATGCGCTGTCTCTCTTCAAAGACTGGGATGGAAGCTCCATGGTGGCAGCAAAGAATTTCTGCTCTCTCTATGGATATAATGACACCGGCACAGGTTTTGTTCTTGCAAAAGCAGACGGAAGTGATTTCCAGGATATCACAGACAGTGATGGAATTTATGTAAGAGCACTGAAATTCCTCTTCGAAGCAAATCAGGAGGGACTGATCGATCCGGAATCAACAACTCAGAATTATGATATCCTTTCTGATAAATACCGTGACGGACAGATCCTTACTTCGCTCTGGTCTTACCAGGGACCGTCTTACTATAATACAACCGAGCACAAAGAAGCTGGTACAGGTTTCATGCCGGCATTCATCGAAGATTCTGCACCATATACCGCAGGATGTTACTCCGAAGGTAACGCAAAAGTTGTTATCAGCATCGGAAGCCAGGCAAAAGAGCCTGAGAGAATTGCAGAGTTTATTGACTGGCTGTACTCTCCGGAAGGTGTGGAATGTGCAGGACAGGCCAACGGTGCAGCAGGCCCGGAAGGTCTTACCTGGGAAATGGACGGTGACAAACCGGTGCTCACAGAATTCGGTGAAAAAGCACTTCCAAGTAATGATGTAACTGTACCGGATGAATGGGGCGGCGGCTCCTGGAAAGATGGTGTATCTGCACTGAACTTCAAGACCGTGGCACTTGTTGATACAGACCCGAATACCAACGAACCATACATGGAAACCATGTGGTCCTCTGTTCTTGAAAAGAATAACACAGCACTGGATACAAGCTGGAAAGAATGGGCAGACGGAGCACAGACAACGATTGAATATCTGGAAAACAAAAATGCGCTTTCTGTAGCAGCCGGTACTTCTTATACACAGCCGGAGGAATCTTCTGACATTACAACACTGAGAAACCAGTGTAAGACAACAATCGTTGACAGCTCCTGGCAGATGGTATTTGCATCAGATGAGGATGAATTCAATGCGATCCTCAAAAACATGCAGGATACTGTCAAAGGACTTGGATACGAAGATGTTCTGAAAGTTGATATGCAGAATGCGAAAGATCAGGCAGCAGCAAGAGAGCAGACTGTAGAAGACTATAACAATTCAAACTCCGATGATACAACGACAGATGAAGAGACAACAGAAACTCCGGAAGCGACAGAGGCCGCAACAGAGACACCGGAAGCAGACGAGGCAGCATAAATCTGGATCGTGGATCATATAGAAAATGACTGGGGAATAAATCCTCAGTCATTTTTTAATATGCTTTGTTCTTTGTGTGTGCCTGCCTGTTCTTTTCGATACTCTGCAGGACTCATGCCGGTATATTTCTTGAATTTTTTGTGGAAATAATCAACGTTTGTGTAACCGACTCTCTGTGCGATCTCGTACACTTTGTAGTCATGTTCTTCAAGTAATTTCTTGGAGTTTTCAATCCGGACTTCATCTACATAGGAATTAAAATTTTTGCCGGTCGTTTTGCTGAAGACCTTTCCAAGATAGGAACTGTTGTATCCGAAGAGCTCTGCAATGGAGCCAAGCTTCAGGTTTTCTTGGTAGTTGTGATGGATATAATTCAAAATTCCATCCATGACACTTTCGCGGCTTGGAGAGTCGATCGCATTCATGTACATTTCAAACTGTACGGTAAAAAACTGTAAAATTTCATACAGATAATACTGCTCTTCGATCGTACTGATGATGGCGGCGTTATTTGGGATTGGAAGGTCTGCAATGCCATAAGTATGAGTAATGATGGATTTGACCTGAATCATGATATCTGCAAGATAATGTTTCAGGACAGGTACTTCCACATCCGTAAAATAAAGGTCGTTTTTCAGCTCATCCAGAACTTCCATCAGCATGTGAAGATTGCCGGACTGAATGTAATTGGCAATTCGTTCGGAATATATATCGCGTAATGTCGGTGTCTGTGTACCGGTTTCGCTGTTCTCGGGAAGTTCGGGAAATCCAAGAACATGCTGGTTTGGACTGCAGAAAAATCTTCGTTTCATCAGTTCAGAAGCATCGTGGAAAGAGGCATGGATCTGTTCAACTGTGTATACTGGATGTCCGTATGTAAGAAACAGAGAATCCAGTGGAGAACCTTTCTGTGGCTGGCTGATATAACGGTTCAGAAGCTCCTGAAAACGGTTCAGGGCGAAGTTGCCTTTTAACAAAATAACATTCATATTTTCCAGACGGATATAGTCCAGAGAGTTGTGATTTTTGTTGGCAAGACGCAGGATATCAGCAAAATTCCAGGTAGTCTGGAAAGATTCCTGATTGTAATTTGTGTAGATTACAACCTGATAAATGGAAGCCTCCAGAGCCATATCATGATAGTCAAGATACGCATAATCAGCCTTGTTCAGAAGGATATCCTGCAGAATGGAATCTCTGGCTTTGGAACGATATTCGACCAGTTTTTTCTGCGCACTTTGTTCTTCCGTGAGAGCTTTTTTTGCTTCCAGGACAGCTTTTTCGAGTTCGTCTTCGTCGATTGGTTTTGTAAGATAACAGGTAACACCGTATTTGATTGCTTCCTGCGCATAGGAGAAATCAGAGTAGCCGCTGAGGATGATAAACTTTCCCTGAAATCCCTGTTCTTTTGCCTGTTTAATGACTTCCAGTCCGGAAAGTTTTGGCATGCGAATATCCATAAGAACGATATCCGGACTGGAAATCAGAATCTGTGCCAGCGTATCGGCGCCATTTTTACCTTCTCCGCAGATATAAAATCCAAGCTCAGACCAGTCCAGAATATAACGCAGTCCCTCGCGTACATCTATTTCATCATCTGCTATAAATAACTTCATTTTCAGGACTCCTTTCTGTATTTCTGAGCGGGAATTACCATAATAATAAGTGTTCCGCAGTTCTTTTTGCTTTTGATAGTAAGCCCATAATCAGAGCCATAGCACAGCTGTATACGCTGGTTGATATTGTATAAGCCGATGCTCTTGGATGATTCTTTTGGGTGGTGATAAATATTCTGTTTCATATGTTCTATTTCTTCCAGTGTCATACCACAGCCGTTATCAAAAACTTCAATATGTAATGTTTCCTGTTGTGCAAAAATATGGATAATGATCTTTCCGTTTTCTTCGACTTCTTCCAGACCATGAAGAACGGCGTTTTCTACGATTGGCTGAAGCAGCAGAGGCATGATCTGAAGCTGTGAAAGATCCAGATCAGGAGCTGTTTTCAGAGTATAATTTACACGGTCATGGAAACGTAGCTTCTGGATCGCAAGATAGGTACTGATATAGTCGAGTTCCTTTTCAAGTGTGGTAAAGGAAGTGGTTGTATTACTTAGGACATAGCGCATGGATTTGCCGAGCAGTTTGACAGCGTTTGCGACTTCGCGGTTCCCTGCTTTGAGCGCACGCATACGGATTGTTTCCAGTGTATTGTACAGAAAATGCGGGTTGATCTGGCTGGAAAGCATCTTGAATTCCATCTGTTGCTGCTGGTTGGCAAGTTCCTGTGTGCGGATTTCTGCCTGGTATGCGGAGGCTTCCATATTACGGATATCCTGGACCATGACATTGAGGTCTTTAAAAGCTTCAGAGATTTCGTCTGTCCCGGAAAAGGTATCAGCAATCTCATAATTCCCCATACTGACATCGTGCATGGTTTCACGAAGCGTGACAACACGACGACTGAAATACCTGGAATAAATCAGAACGAAAGCACTGGTCGGAATCAAAATCAGCAGGATCAGTGCAATATGGATCAGACTAATCCGGTTCATATATGGATAGGCATTGTAATCTAGTGAAGCAATGTAAAAAATATCTTCTGAGTAGCTGGTAGACAGGGCGGAAATACAGCCAATTACTGTCTTGTCTTTAAGCTTCAGAGTTCCAAGATAATATCCGGAAGGTCCCGGTTCATATGTTTCGGGCAATGTTGTGATCGTACGGGAACCACTCTGGTAAAACTGTGAATTTTCGTTCAGCCATACCACAGTTTTGAGAGAACTGTTTTCAATACGGTTTTTGATGTGATTGTTGCTGACAGAAACATTCAGGATGGCAAAGCTGCTTTTTTGCGGAAGAAAAATTCGACAGTGAAGTGTCAGGAGCGGAGTAGTTCTGTTGAAACGGTCAGTCTGCGACTCTACTGTCCAGAAAGGGGTAGCGCTCTCTGCGGCCTGACGGTACCAGGATTCCTGACGGACTGCGCTTGTAACAGGGTGAATGTATTCTGTGTCAGGGATGGAAGCATTGTAGGTGTATACTGAAATTCCCTGAAGAGAAGCATCCTCAGATAAGGTATAGCGGAAATCGCTGTAAGATTCCGCGGCAAGCTGTCCATCACGACTGTCCTTGAAATCTGTGCTGAGAAGACTGATCAGTTCCTTGTCATCGGCAAGCTGTCGGGATTTATTATAAACGTTCGAAGTCAGATCCAGAAGCAACGACTTGACACGAAGATTATCAGAGTGGGATTGCTCTCTGTAGTGGTCTGCAAGGAGCGTCCTTGAGTTATACAGAAGATAATTTCCCAGCAGCAGGACCGGAATAAAGATTGCAAGGAAAAATATAATATGAAGCTGATGCTGTACTTTGATCCGGCTGAAAATGCCGGAAGATTTTTTATGTTCCATAAATAAAACCGCCTGAAATAAGTTCATCAATATTTGCTTCTATTATATAATCTTGGCTGGAGAAAGAAAAGTTTAAAGTCAGTAAATATCGAAAGAAAAAGATAGAAGCAAATTAATAGGGTTTGCATTTTTAACTTTTCCTTTTGTAAAAATATATGATACGATAGAAAAAAAGTGGGAAGTGAGACTGTGGGACAAATAGATGTGGGGCTTATGCTCAAACTTATCCGAAAGAAAATATGCGATATGAAGATACGGACCAAAATGGGGCTGTCATTACTTGTGATCGTTGTTCTCTGTTGTTTCGGAATCGGGTTGTACAGCTATCGGATAGCTAAAAATGCAGTTATAGAAAATGCAGAAGTCACTGTGACAAATCTGGTAAAACAGATGGGATTGAATCTGGATGAGAGAATAGAGGCAGTCAGGGATGTTTCTTATCAGATGTGCGAAACTGGTAAGATCAACAAAATTCTGAATATGAATGTTGCAGAAGCAAAAAGTGGGATGTCAAAATATAAGGACAGTCTTTCAACTGCCGTCTTGCAGAGAAATGCGTTGTATGATTACACAAAATATGCACTTTTGCGTCCTGAAAGTGGAATCATATATGAGTATTATAAAACTGGAATGAAGAAAAAGAAGGCACTGGAAGAAGAAAAGATCCTGAATTTCCTGTCACAAAAACTGACGACTGCTTCTCCGACAACCTGGATGGTGTATGACGGACAGGCGTATTTTGCACGAAAAATCGTGATTGATTATCAGGATCGTGGCACTTTGTGTATAGCTCTGACGGATGATTTTTTTCAGTTTATAGGAACGACATCAGATTATCTGAAAAACGAAGAAGTAGTCGTTGCAAATGCACAGGGTGAGTTCCTCAAAAATGCACAGCAGATGTTTGGTATAAAAGAACTGGAGCAGATCCTTGATTATAACAATGGCTCTTTTTATGTTTATACAGATTATGAAGAAAAAGAGGATGATTCCTATCTGACGATTGCACTGAAGACACAGGATAACAGTTGGAGACTTGCCTGTTTCATGCCGTTTTCAAGACTTTTGCAGGGGGTTACACCAATTTATGGAGCAATAATAAAGGTGATGATTGCGTTTCTGTTGTTGTCTGGCATGATTTCTTATATATTTTCCAGAACGATTACCCGAAATGCCGATGTGATCGTACAGGGGATGAAAAACTTTGAAGAGGGCCATTTTGAAAGAAAACTGAAGCCTGTGAATTATGATGAAATAGGTCTGCTTGCTTTGCAGATGAATTTTATGGGGCTGAAGATACAGGGACTGATGGGATTGCTAGAGCAAAAAGAACGGCAGAAAATGGAAACAGAATTTCAGGTTCTGCAGGCTCAGATCAATCCACATTTTTTATATAATACGCTTGGCTCACTGAAGTGGGTTGCATATCGTCAGGGAAATAAAGACCTTGCAGCTTCGATTGACTCTCTTATCCAACTGTTGAGATTTACGATTAAGAATGCAGGAGCAATGATCACGTTATCAGAAGAAATCCATTATATTGAGAATTATGTGGCTATTGAAAAAATGAAGTATGGTGATATGTTTGCTGTTAACTATCAACTTGAGCCGGAAACAGAAGAGCTGCTATTACCAGGATTTGTTCTTCAGCCATTTGTGGAAAACAGTATTCTTCATGGTATGGATATGGCAGAGCAGGGTGGTGAGATCTGTATTTGCGCAAAGAAGAAACGAAATATTCTGGAATTGTCCATATCTGATAATGGCTGTGGAATGACAGAGGAAAAGAAGCAGGAACTTCTGATGGGCGAGCCAGAGAAGAAAAAAAGAGGACTGAACAGTATCGGAATTCGAATCGTTGATCAGAGGTTGCGAAATATTTATGGGGAAAAGTACCAGATTGTAATGGACAGTGAAATTGGTAAAGGCACCAGAATAACACTGAGATTACCGGTAACAGGAGGGAAAGAAAATGAAGTGGAAGATTCTACTGGCAGAGGATGATCAGAATTTCCGCTATGCGATAAAGGAACTGGTTCCGTGGGAAACATCAGAATTTGAAATTATCGGAGAGGCGATTCATGGAAAACAGGCACTGGAATTCATGAAGAAAAATTCTGTCGATATTTTACTGACAGATATGGACATGCCGGTCATGAATGGGGTCGAATTGATAAGGGAGGTAAAAAAACTTTATCCGGCTGTGCGGATACTGGCACTGAGTGCTTATGATGACTTTGGATTTGTCAAAGAATCTATGAAACTTGGAGCAGAAGATTATATCCTGAAGCAGGATATGGATGGGGATGCGATTCTTGGAACGCTTCGTGAGATTTGCGGAAAACAGCGACCGGAACAAAAAAAGGAACAGTATCAGAAAGAACTTCGTCAGTTTTTATCAGGGTCAAAAGCGGAATTAGAGGCCAGCGCAGAATATTTTGAGACTTTGTTTGAAAAGAAACAGCTCTATATTGCCCTGTATCAGGAAGGTGAGTTGGCAGATCTTTATGAGAAATTGCATTCAGCGGGTTATATTTACCGGCTTCCGTGGGATGGAAAAGTAGTTGCAATAGGCGATGTAGGAGACCTGCGGAGCAGTCAGAAAATCAGTGAAAAAATAAGAGAGACCGTAAAGAAAAGCAGAGAAGAACTGAAAAACTGTATGACAGGTGTGAGTGCATCGGGAACTGGTATCAGGGTACTTCCAATCCTCATGAAACAGGCACAGGGGGCATTGCTGTATCTTACATTCCATCCGGAAAAGCAGATTGCTTTTTATGAAGAATGCCGCGAAAAGCTGGAAAGCCGTGAGAAAGAACTACGTTGTTCATTCGAAAAGATACAGTTTTCGGGAAAGCCGGAGGAGATTGAAGAAATCTGTGAGAGATTAAAAAAGCTTTTTCGAGAAAAAATGCCGGAGGAACATTTTGTAAATGAGAATCTGACAGCTTTGTATCAGACCTATGCAGTACAGATGAAGATTTCTTTTCAGGAAAGAAATACACTTTCTGTATATGAGGAATTTCAAAGAATTCCATGGATGGATGATAAGATAAAATATCTGTTTCAGAAACTAAAAGAAGCAAATCAGAGCCGTGGAAACAAAGACTATCAGGGCGAAAATCTTGAGATTCGCCGTACAATGGAATATATACGTAAACATTACACGGAAGATATTTCGCTAAAAACAGTGGCAGATCATGTGGGACTCAGTGAGAATTATCTTTCAAATCTGTTTAAGAATGAGGTGGGAGATAACCTGACCAATTATGTGAATCAGCTCAGAATCGAGCAGGCAAAAAAACTGATTGCCACTACTTCTATGAAAACTTATGAGATTGCAGAGGCAGTGGGATATCACAGTGCTTCTTATTTCAGTACGATCTTTCGTAAGATTACAGGAAGTCCCATCAGTACATATAAAAATAAACATCTGTAAATAGTGAAATTTTTCGATAAATACTTAATGGAGAATTAAAAACAGAAAGCCTATAATTACATCATCGATAAAAGTTCTGGATTACGACCGGTCAGAATAAAAGCAGGAGGAAATTGAAAATGAAGAGAAAGAATGTAGCAGTAATTCTTACAGTTGCGACAGTACTGGGAACGATGATGGGAAGCATGCCGGTGCAGGCTGCAAAATCAGAAGATGAAGAGATTACCCTGACAATGATCGATCATACTTCTGAGGATATCAAGATCGAATGGGAAGATTCTGTAGTAGAAGGCTTTATGGAAGAGCATCCAAACGTAACCATTGAAGTGCAGAGAATGAGCATGGATGATTATACACAGACGATCGCGACAAAATTTGCCAGTGATGATGCTCCGGATATTTTTGTTGAAGATTCTTCTACCTTACCAATCTATATTAAGAACGGATATGTGGCAGATATTACAGATACGGATGCAGTAGGAAGAATGACAGAAGGTGCCTGCGAAGCACTTTCTCAGGACGGAAAAGTATATGCACTTCCGGTAAGCTCCAACTCTTATGTAGTTACCTATAACAAAACGGTTTTTGAAGATGCAGGAATCACTGAGGTTCCAAAAACAGCAGAAGAATTTTATGCAGACTGTGACAAGCTCAAAGAAGCAGGATACACTCCAATCGAACTCGGATATAAAGATACCTGGGTACTGATGGGAGATTTCCAGACCGATTATATCAATAATGTGCTTACAAAAGATCCGGAAGCAGTTACAAAACTTCAGGACAGAAGCGAGAAATGGGCTGACAGCGAAGAATGGAAAGCTGTTGTTGAAAGATTAAAAGAACGTTATTCAAATGCAAATGCAGATCCGTTTGGAACAGACTGGGCATCTGCATGCACAGCGCTGGCTACCGGAGAATGCGGTATGATCCTTAATGGTGACTGGACTTCCAATAATGCGGCTGCATATGGAGATGTAAGTGATTTCGGTGCTTTCGCACTGCCTGTAACAGATAACGCAGATGATGCCAAGATTGCAAAACTGGCAGGCGGACAGGGATACTGCCTGAACGCAAACAGTGAGAATCTGGATATGGCGAAGGAATTCCTGAACTATATGACATCCGATGGATGTGTGGAAAATTATATTGAAAACTGCAATGAAGTGTGCCTGGTAGATGGTGCAAGTGCAGAGAATGCAACAGGTTCCCTTGCAGATGTAATGGATCTCAGAGAAAACAATTCTGTTGTATATACAGGTGTTGTAAACTTTGACAATGAATTCAGTGATGCAGTACTTGACTGCCTGTCTGATTATCTGTTAAGTGACAGTGATGCAGATACCGCATTAAAAGCACTTGACACAGAATTCGATCGCATTGCAGGTAAATAAAAATAGTTCTTATTTATGCGGGGGTATCAAAGACGATACCCCCGCAATAAAGTTACGGGAGATTATATGAAAACATTAAAAAAAGATGGAATCTATTATGCATTCCTTATACCATCTGTAATTCTGTTTGTGTTTGCTTTTCTGTATCCGTTTGTAACAGGTGTCAACATTGCTTTTACAGACTGGGATGGCATTTCAGCAGAATATAACTACATAGGGCTCAAAAACTTTTTTGATATTTTTAAAGATACAACGATCAGAAAAGCAATCGCAAATACATTGATCTTTGCCATAGGATATACAGCAATCAACAATGTTCTTGCTCTGGGGCTTGCTGTGCTTCTGAATCAAAAATTTAAAGGACAGAATTTCTGCAAGACAGTTTTCTTTATTCCAATGGCATTAAGTGCTGTCCTGGCTTCATTTCTGTGGACTTTTATTGACAGCAAAATCTATGCGACATTTCTTTCACCGTCCGGACGTTCTATTCTCGGTAATCCTTCTACTGTTCTGCTGGGAATCATTATTATCGGACTTTGGAATGCGATTGGTTCCAATATCATGATTTATATTGCGGGACTCACAAATATTCCTGCAGACTATTATGAAGCAGCGGCGATTGACGGTGCAAGCGGATGGAAACGCTTCCGTTATATTATACTTCCGCTTTTGGGACCTTCTTTTACTATGTGTATTACCCTGACGCTGACTTCTTCTCTGCGCGAATTTGCCACAGTTATGGCGGCGACTGGCGGTGGTCCGGCAAATTCATCTGAAACAGTAGCTATCTTTATTTATAAAAATCTGTTTCAGTATTACAAAGCAGGATATGGTCAGGCAGTAGCGATTATCTTCATGGTGCTCCTGATGGTTATTGGAATTTCTTTACAGAGATTCTTCAGAAGTAAGGAGGTGGAAATGTAATGAACATGAAAACGAATAAAAAGGTAGTTTGGATACAGAGAATCATTATCTGGGCGACAACAATCCTCTTTTTGTTCCCGTTCTACATCAGTATTCTGATGGCGGTGAAGTCAAAGAAAGAAACTGCGAAGGATCTTCTTGCATTTCCAACCTCCATTCACTGGGAAAACTTTGCAGATGCAATGAAAAAAGCAAATATTCTGGAATCTATGAAAAACAGTATTATTCTGACTGTTGGAGCGGTTGTGCTGACACTGATCGTTGCTTCTATGGCGGGCTATGCGATTGGAAGACAGTACCATAAAAAAACGTTTCGACTTTATGAAACACTGCTTATGGCAGCAATGATGATTCCATTCCAGACACTGATGATTCCAATCTACAAAATGTATAAGAGCATGAATCTTCTGAACTCTATACCGGGTGCAATCATCATGATCGGTGCCTGCAATATGCCGTTTGCGGTCATGCTGTTTATTGGTTTTGTACGTACGATTCCGATTGAACTGGAGGAAGCTGCGATGTTGGAAGGATGCAGCAAGGCAAAAATCTTCTTTAAGATTATTTTTCCTTTGCTGAAACCGATCACAGTTACGATTGCAGTTCTGGATTCGCTCTGGACATGGAATGAATTTAATGTTTCTCTGCTTTTATTACAGAAAAAAGCAGTCAAAACGATTCCGATTCAACAGTATGTGTTCTTTGGAGAACATTCTTCTAATTACAATATGGCGTTTGCAGCAGCGGTTATCAGTATGATTCCGATTGTAATTTTCTTTATTGTTGCACAGAAACATATCGTTGCAGGTATGACAGCAGGTGCTGTAAAAGGTTAAGAGGATAAAAATATGGAGCAGATTTTTGACAGAAATACCCTTATGGGTGAAATACGAGATTATCCTGAATTTCAATTGTTAAAAAAGCATATGAACATTGAAGGGAAAGACGAAGAAACTCTGACAGAGATGGGTGTACATGTGTCTCCTGCATGGAATGCAGACAGTATGGCTTATGGTCTGGATGCACTTGCATATTATCAGAAAACAAAAGGAAATATTCTGTATCACTTTTATACAGAAGAAGAACAAAAAGCAGATAAAACAAAAGAAGACACAGCAATTTTCTGGTTTCCGGTAGATAAAAAAGCTCCCTTTGCGGTTGTAATCGCAGGGGGAGGCTACATGGGAGTATGCAGTATCGTAGAAGCATTTCCGGTGGCACGCAAACTGAATGAGATGGGAATCCATGCGTTTATTCTGGATTATCGTGCTGGTACAGACTGTGCAGCGAAGAAAAGCGAGGAAGATCTTCATCGGGCGATACAGTATATTTTTGAAAATAAAAAAGAATTTCAGATTGAAGACTCTTATATGGTAATCGGTTTTTCGGCAGGGGGACATCTGACAGCGGAACTTGGAACAGATAACAGAGGATATCAGACAGCAGGTCTTCCAAAACCGGATGTATTATGTCTGAGTTATGCACTTCTGAATTTTTCTGCAAAAGAAGGGCTTGATGAGACGGAAATTTGCGGAGCAATGTTCGGACGGGGAAAGAATCCGAAATACTATGCTGAAATGAAACAGGAATTCTCTCCGGTTCATCATGTATCGGAAGCATACCCGCCAGCGTTTATCTGGCAGACAACAGATGATGAATTGATTCCTTATGAAGAAAACGCACCAAAAATGAAAGCGAAACTGGAGGAGAAAGGAGTTCCGGTACGATTGAAAACAGTGCCACATGGACCACATGGGCTGGGATTGGGTATCGGAAGTGAAGCTGAAGGATGGCTGGAAGAAGCCGTAGAGTTTTGGAAAGAACAGAAAGAGGAATAAGATATGGCAAACTGGATGTGGTATCCTGGAGATTTTGAGATATACCACGGAATGTGCCAGAATTTCAGCCGCGAAGAACGCGGCTTTTTCTGGCCTGCATTCTGGAAAATTGATGATTGCAGACATATGGTGAAATTCTGGAGAGAATTTCAGATAAGAGAAAAAACAACTTTTACTGTATATGCCAGAGGAATGGGCTATGTGGCATTATGTGAGGTGGAAGAAAAAGAAGCAGGGGCGTTCCATGATGAGTTAAAATTTTCGTTTGGAAGAGAAGTGATCTGTGCACCTGGAAAATATCGCATCGAGATTATTGTGGGAAATAAATCCGGACTTCCGTGTGCCTTTGTAGATGGAAAAGAAATCTTTTCAGGAGAAGGATGGATGGCTTCTGATCTGGCAGATATGCCGCAGGAAGCAGGCTGGAACACCTGGTATACCTCAAAAGAGCAGAATCCGATGGAGATTGCATATAAATCGCAGATGATCAAGGTGTGTGCAGAAGAAGCGGTCAACGGTGGTGTTCTGCTTGATTTTGGAAAAGAAATGACAGCAGAAACACTGGTGGAATTTCGGGATAATCAGAATACGCTGACACTGTGTTATGGAGAAAGCCGTGAAGAAGCACTGGATACAGAATGGTGTTATCTGAAACAGCAGATCGTACTGGGAGAAGAAGATTCTGATTTTGGAAAATGGGAGTCTTCCCAGGTCTATCGGACAAAGATTCGAGCCTTTCGTTATATTTTTATTCCGAATGAAAAGCCGGGACAGGTTTCCATACAGGCAGATTTCCGGTACATAGAGTTTCCGAAAAAAAGTTCGTTTGGCAGTAGTGACCAGATGCTTGAAAAAATATGGAATGTTGCGGAATACACCTTCCGTCTTGCCAGTGGAGCGTTTTTTATCGATGGAATCAAAAGAGATCGCTGGATCTGGTCCGGAGATGCATACCAGTGTTATTTTATCAATCAGTATCTTTTGGCAGATCGTGAAATCAGTAAGAGAACCATGCTGGCATTGAGAG
The DNA here is from genome assembly GCF_018918125.1 of Blautia sp. MSJ-19. Taxonomy (GTDB): domain Bacteria; phylum Bacillota; class Clostridia; order Lachnospirales; family Lachnospiraceae; genus Blautia_A. The sequence goes on along the minus strand of NZ_JAHLQA010000046.1, from coordinate 8,684 downwards.
GGAATGATCCGGTATGCCAGCATATCAATACGATTGTCGATTATTCTCTTTACTGGATCATGGGAATCGCAGATTATCATGCATTGTATGGTGATGAGAAATTTATCCGCTTTATTTATCCAAAGATGGAATCTTTGATGGAATACTGCATCCGGCAGACGGATGAACGTGGATTTCTTTACGGCCGTAAAGAGGACTGGATTTTTATTGACTGGTCGGATATTGATGTAGGCGATGATAAACTGATCTGTGAAGAACAGATGTTGCTTCTTCGAAGTTATCAGGCGATGGTTCAGGTACAGAAATTTTTGGGAATAAATACGCAGAAATATGAACAGCTTTTTGAATGTCTGAGAAAGAATGTAGAAAAATTTTTCTGGGATGAGGAAAAAGGAGCTTACATTGACAGCTTTACGACGGGTAAACGAAAAGTAAGCCGTCACAGTAATATTTTTGCGGTACTGTTTGACTATGTTTCGGAAGCACAGAAGACGAGTATCCTTAAAAATGTGCTCAAAAATCCTGAGATTACACCAATTACAACACCATATTTCAAGTTCTGGGAACTGGAAGCCTTTGCAAAACTTGGGGAATATGAATATGTTCTTACTCAAATGAAGAATTACTGGGGTGGAATGCTTAGAGAAGGAGCAACTACGTTCTGGGAAGAATACGTTCCTGAAAAAGAAATTCCGGAACAGTACAGTATGTACGGGGATCGTTTTGGAAAGAGTCTTTGCCATGCATGGGGAGCAGGTCCGATTTACCTGCTGTCCCGGTATTTCTTTGGTTTGTATCCGGAAATGCCGGCATATGGTGAATTTGTGGTAGAGCCACATATAGAGCTTTTGCAGGGCTTTGAGGTTACATTGCCGGCGGGCGATGGAAGCGTACATATGAGTCGGCGGAATAACTGCCTGAGTATAATGACTGATAAAGAAGGTGGACGTGTAGTATATAAGAGTAAAAATTATGTATTAACACCAGGAAAGACTTTAGAATTGGAAATTGTACTGTAATTGAATACAAATGTTTATAAACAAGACGTGTCAGTGATTTGATTTTCACTGGCACGTGTTATTTTACTTTCAATTCTTTGAGTAAGTGATGTCGGTAAATATCGAAAGAAAAAGGTGCAGGCGGACAGTCGAGATGTTATGATATATGCAGAAGAGATGTCGTGTTACGGAGAACAGTAACAGTGCTGATGGAGGAACATGTTTATGAAATTTTTTCATTTATCAGACTTACATATAGGATTGAAATTAATGAACCGCGATCTGCGGGAAGATCAGGAATATATCTTATCAAAAATTGTTGCGGCAGCGGGCGGGGAAAAGCCGGATGCGATTGTAATTGCGGGAGATATTTATGACAAAGCTGTTCCATCTGCGGAGGCGGTGGAAGTTTTTGATCAGTTTCTGGAAAAGTTGACGAAAGCTGTTCCGGATGCGGTGATCATGATGATCAGTGGAAATCATGACAGTGCACCGAGGGTAAACTGTTTTCGAAATGTTTTATCCAGACAGAAGATATATATGGTTGGTCAGCCACCAAGGACAGAGGAAGAATATATAGAAAAAGTAATCTTGCAGGACGCATATGGAAATGTGAATTTTTATCTGCTTCCATTTGTGAAGCCATCTATGGTAAAGCAGGTTGTGGGAGTAGATAAGAATGGAAATAATCTTACTTATAACGACACATTGCACAGACTGATTGAACGTGAAAAGATTGATTCGGATGAGCGAAATGTTCTGGTCAGTCACCAGTTTTATCTGCCGGTCGGTAAGAAAGCAGAAGATGTAGAACGCATGGATTCTGAAATGCGTACAGTTGGAAATATCGATGAGGTATCGGCTGATATCCTGGAAAATTTTGATTATGCGGCTCTGGGACATATTCATAAACCAATGAAAGTCGGAAGTGAATTTTATCGCTATTGTGGAACACCGCTGGCTTGTTCTGTGAGCGAAGCGCAGCAGCAAAAAGGTGTTATTATGGTAGAAATGGGTGCAAAAGGCGAAGTTAAAACAACAGTTTTACCGCTTGAACCATTGCGTCAGGTGAAGGTTGTAAAGGGAACCCTGGAGGAGGTTTTGAAAGAATCCTGCCAGGATTATGTGACAGTCATTCTGACGGATAAAGCAGATCTTGATGTGATCGATATGCAGGAACGCATTCGACTTGCATTCCCGAATCTTCTTGAAATTCGGAGAGAAAAGCAGCGAAAAGCAAATTATAGCAAAACACTGCAAACCGAGGAACTTCTGGATCCTTATGAGTTGTGTTGTTCGTTTCTGAAAGATCTTGATGAAGAAGAGAAGGCCATTTTGCAGGATGTACTTCATACCGTTCAGGGGGTGAAATAACGTGAAACCTTTACGCTTAAAAATGCAGGCATTTGGATCTTATGGAAAAGAAACAGAGATTGATTTTGAAAGAGTAAACCAGAATCTTTTCCTTATCACGGGGGATACCGGTGCCGGAAAAACAACCATTTTTGATGCGATCGTCTTTGCTTTATATGGGGAAGCAAGTTCTTCTGCAAATAAGAAAGAAGGCGTTGTTCTGCAAAGTCAGTATGTGGATTTTGCACAGGAACCGTTTGTAGAGCTTGTCTTTGCAGAAGGACAGGGCGAGGCACGGGAAGTCTATACAGTGCGCCGTGTGCCAAGACATCTCAAGACAATCACCAGAGGTGCAGGCAAGGGAAAACAACGGGAAATTACGGGGGCTGTAAGCCTTATCATGCCAGATGGAATGGAGTATCCATCCAAGGAAGCTGACCGAAAACTTCAGGAAATCGTAGGACTTACCAAGAGTCAGTTTATGCAGGTTGCGATGATTGCACAGGGGGAATTTATGGATCTTCTGAGGGCAAAATCTGATGACAAAAAGGTGATTTTCAGAAAGCTTTTTAATACGGAAATGTACCAGGATATTGTGACAGAACTGGGTAATCGAAAGCGTGCAAAAGAGAAAGAAATCGCAGTTCTGAAAACACAATGCCAGGGTGAAGTGAGCAGGATTCGGATACCTGAGACATATGAATCAGAGACACTGAAACAGTTGAAAAAACAGCTGGAAGAGGGCGAAATGACGCGTCTTACAGACTTCCTGAAAGAGCTTGAAACATTGTGTGACTGGCTGGAAGAGCATACCCATGAAGCTGAAAGAGAATATCGAAAATCAGGGAAAATCAGGGATGAAAAAAGAGAGGAATATACGAGAGCGGAAGAGCTTCTGAAATGGTTTGTGCAGCTGGAAGATGCAGAGCAGAAACTGCAGGAATGTGCAGGTGATGAAGCAAAAATAGTGGAAACAACAGCCCTGATCAGCCGTATCAGAAATGCGTATGAGATCAGAGAGACCGGTGTTCTCTTAAATGATGCGGAGAGACGGCTGGCAGAACTGGAACAAGCATTAAAGACTCAGGAAAAACAATTGCCAATATTGGAAAAAACGCGGAAAACAGCGGAAAAAGCAGAGGAGCAGCAAAAGCTGATTCGTGATCAGGAATTGCAGAATTACAGCAAAATTGCAGAAAAAGTGCAGAAGGCACTGACGCTTTTTTCTCAGATAAAGAGTCTACGTGTACAGGCAGAAGCAAACAGGAAAAACTGTGCTTTGGCATCAGAAAACACACAGAAAGTGCGAAAACAACAGGAAGATTTGGAACAGAAAGAAACACAGTGGAAAAAACAGAGTGAAGAACTGGCTGAAGTGGATAAGAAGCTCGTAATCGCAGAAAATAAAAAGCAGGAAGCGGATGCTGTTTCGCAGGAGATTAAAGACGTTAGGATACTGGGAAATCAGGCGGAACAGTGCCGTAAAAATGCGATTAAAACAAGAGAAAATTATGCAAAGATAACTGAAAAATATAATGCGGTAAATACAGAATATGAAGAAGTAAGACTACATTTTCTGAACGCACAGGCTGGTTTTCTGGCTGCAGAATTAGAGCCGGGGAAACCCTGCCCGGTGTGTGGTTCTACAGAACATCCACATCCTGCAAAAAAAGGTGTGGAATCTGTGGATATCTCTGAAGAAAAATTACAAAATATGCAGATAAATGTGGATAAACTGCGTAAAAATCAGGAGAAAGCAGCAGGAGATGCGGCGGCGGCGAGATCAGAATATGATACACGAAAAGATACGTATATTACCAATGTACGAAAACTCCAGGAACGTTTACGCAGAAGTGTTTCTTCTATAACAGAACAGTCAAGTGTGACGGAAATGAGTAATGCTCTGGAAAGCTGGAAACAGCAGACAGAGACAGAATTGGAAAAACTGACTGCAGGTATGAAACTTCTGGCAAAGATCCGTGAAGCGCTTCAAAATATGGAGAAACAGAAAAAACAGTTGCAGGACACTTATGATGAGTGTACAAAGAAAGAAAAGGCAGCTGCAGAAAAACTGGCGGGAAGTGAAGCTGCACTGGAAAACATAAAAGGATCCGCTGAATTTAAGACCGAAGAAGAGGCAAAGACGGCACGGCTTCAGGCTGAAAACAGTAAAAAACAGGCAGAAGAAATATATCAGAAAGTTCTGGCAGAAGCAAGGGATGCTGCGAATGCACAGAAACAGGCAGAAACGTTGATCAGTCGCTATCAGCAGGAACTTCCGGAACAGAGGAAGTGTGTGAATGAACGTAAAACTTCTTATATAGAAGTAATGGAAATAAAGCAGATGACAGAATCTGAATGGAAAGAGCTTGTGGAGAAGTATAGTCGTGAATCAACAGAGGATTTGCAGAAAACAGTCAATGCATATAATGAGAAAAAGACTGCAGCACAGGCAAGACAAGATTCTGCCCGAAGCGCAATCGGAGAAGAGCAGAAACCGCTTCTGGAAGAAATTCAGAAAGAAAAAGAAGCCGCTGAAGTAGAATATATGGAGAAAGAACAGCGTTATAATCAACTGCGTATGGATGACAAAGATGACAGAGAAATTTTTGAGGCTCTTTCATCCAGACTGGAAGAGAGAAAGGCAGTTGTGGAGGAACATACCCGGATTGATGCACTGTACCGTATGACTTCCGGAAATGTCAGTGGTTCCCGCATGGATCTGGAAACCTATGTACAGCGATACTATCTGGAGAGGATTCTTTATGCGGCGAACCGGCGTTTTCAGGAGATGTCTGCAGGACAGTTTGAACTGCGGATGTATGATCTGGAAAAAGCCGGAGAAGGAAAAAACAGAGGCCTTGATTTAATGGTATATTCCACTGTGACCGGAAAAGAGAGGGAGGTTCGTACACTTTCCGGAGGAGAATCTTTTATGGCGGCGTTGTCCCTCGCACTGGGGATGGCAGACCAGATTCAACAGAGTTCGGCAGCAATCAATCTCGATATGATGTTTATTGATGAAGGATTTGGCTCGCTCGATGAACATTCCAGAAATCAGGCGGTTCGCGTGTTAAAGGAGATGGCAGAAGGCTCCAGACTGATTGGGATTATTTCTCATGTATCAGAATTGAAACAGGAGATAGAGGATCAGCTGATTGTAAATAAAGATGAAAACGGAAGTTATGTAAAATGGCAGATTAGCTGACAGATACTGTGACTTTGTGAAATCATAAACAGAAGCAATTAATGAGTGCTGAATATTGTTAGGAGAAAAATGACAGAAGAAACTTTGGAAAAACTGGCACAGCTGCTGGAACAGGACCAGTTTGAATTACTTATTCCGGAGCACGGGCAGGCAAATGAGATTGGAGTGTCCGGAGAAAAACAGAGGGGAATGGATGCTCGATTAGTGTATCTGATGAATGATGCCGTCGAGAGCTTTCTGGTACTTCGAAATGCACGAATGACGGGAGAATATCACAGCGATTACCAGGGAGAACTGCAGGCATCCATGACCAGACAGGATGGAGAATACGTACTTGTAGTAAAACAGGGAGATACGGTTCTGACACTGTTTTTTGAAGAGCTGGATCTGGAAGTGCACTTATATGAGTATGCATATACCGGACACTTTTGGGTTGAGGAGTATGAATATTTGCGACAACTGGAATACAGACTGGCAATTTTGAGAGATAAATATGATTATCTTGGAGAAGAATATTGCACAGAGGGAGAAAAAAAGCTGGCAGCACTTGTGGAGTTTCCGCCATTAAATTATTGTTGCTATCCGGCAGTTCCGGAGAAATATATAGTACCAAGAGAAAATCCCTGGATACCGTCTGAAAAAGCAATTGAGTATATGAAAGAACTGGCGGCAGAGTGCGGTGATGTTTCTTTTGGAAAGATGTTGGAATTTTATAAAAAGCATCCTGCAAAGTTCTGGGCGAAGAGACTGGCGGTTATGCTACATCAGGCAAAGCATAGTGCAATCATAGATCTGTTGACGAAAAAAATACAGGAAGCTACGGCAGAATATTCGAAACGTTTTTGGGGAGATGATCTGGAACGGAAGTATCAACGAACATTGGAAAAAGTAAAAGAACGTCAGACAGAATTAGAAAAACAGGGAATACATGCAGATATTTTGAGGGAAGAACCCTTTACGATCGCGCGTGATTCTCTGGATTATAAATTGTATCTTATGATATGGAAGAAAAAGAAAGGCAACAGGATAACAGAAATAGAGGAATATGCCTGTAAAGAGCTGTAGAGAACAATAGCTGTATCGAAGGGTGAGTGACCAACGATACAGCTATTGTTTTAGATGGTTTTCATTTTGCTAAGTTCTTTTCTGGCGAAAACAACTGCCAGCACAAAGGCCGCAGCGTCTGCAATTGGTCCTGCATACATGACGCCATCAATTCCCATAAACTTCGGAAAGATCACAACCAGTGGAAGTAGGAAGATTACCTGTCTTGTAAGGGACATGATAATACCAAGTCCGGCCTTTCCTATAGAAGTAAAAAATCCGGCAGACATTGGCTGGATGCCGTTGGCAAAGGTCAGGAGCATAAAAATCCGCAGGTAGTTTTCGGCAAACTTGAAGTACAGATCACTTCCTTCTCCAAACATTCCCACGATCTGATGTGGAAAAAACTGAAAGCACAGGAAAAAGATTACAGCAATGATTGTACAGGCGCTGGCTGAATATTTATATGTCTGTCGAACACGGTCAAATTTTTGTGCACCGTAGTTAAAGCCCCAGATTGGCTGTGCGCCCTGAGAGATGCCGATGCAGATTGCCAGGAAGACCATATTTACCTTGGATACGATTCCGACACATGCGATCGGGATATCACTTCCATAAACAGAAATTGATCCGTAATAGCGAAGGATATTGTTCATTACGATCTGAACAGCTGCAATTGCAATCTGGTTGATGCAGGAAGCCATTCCGAGTGAAGTGATTGCGCTCAGATGATGTAATTTGGGTTTCATCATGTTGCGATCCAGATACATTTTACGGAATTTTGTAAAATAGATTACAACCAGGAGTGCAGAAACAACTTGTCCAATGACTGTTGCCCAGGCACCACCCTTGATGCCCCATTTGAATCCAAAAATAAACAGCGGGTCAAGGATTGTATTAATGATCGCACCGGTCAGAGTGCACATCATGGAATAAGTAGGGCTGCGGTCGGCACGGATCAGATGATTTCCACCAACAGATAGAGTAAAGAATGGAAGACCGATTGCAATAATGCTTACATAATCTGTTGCATAAGGCATGACAGTATCCGTTGCACCAAAAAAGACAAGTAGCGGCCGCAGGAAAATCAGAATGACTGCGGCAATGGATACTCCGGTGATGACCAATGTGGAAAGTGCGCTTCCGGCGATCTCGCTTGCTTTGTGCTCATTACCTGCGCCCATTTCCAGATTATAGTTGGATGCACCACCGATTCCCAGAAGCAGAGCGGCAGCAGTTGAAATCGTCGTAACCGGGAATGCAATATTGGTAGCGGCATTTCCAAGCATGCCGACACCCTGACCGATAAAGATCTGGTCTACGATATTATAGAGAGCATTGACCAGCATACTGATAATGGCAGGGACTGCAAATTTGGCAAGAAGACTGCCAACAGGGGCAGAACCCAGTGGATTTGCTGCGGTTGATGTTGAAGGGGGTGATTGCTGTTTCAAGATAAAAACCTCTTTCTTCTATAGTAATGTGGTATGTTTGCCCCATTTTGGGGAGACACTATCAAGTATAACACAAAAAAAGAAAAAAAGTGAAAAAAGGTGTTGACAGATTGGTTTTATAGTGGTATTCTAACTGAGCTGTCACGAAGAATTGTTTCTTCTGAACAAACAACTTAAACAATTTCAAAAGTTTTGAAAAATGTGAAAAAAGTTGTTGACAAGGAAATGAAGATGTGATAGAGTAGACAAGTCGCCTGAGAGCGACGCACAAACATCATAAAAGCTTCGAAAAGAAAATGAAAAAAGTACTTGACAAGCGCTGATGAATGTGATAATCTAGATGAGCTGTCGCAAGAGAGCAAAACAAAAGAACCTTGATAACTAAACAGTGAAACACATACGATTCTCGAAAATTCTTTAAGAATCATCATTCAATAGAATGAACTTTTTATAAACAGTAATGACGAGAGATAACTAAGCTAGTTGGTTGTCTTGAGTAATCAAACACTTTATCAGAGAGTTTGATCCTGGCTCAGGATGAACGCTGGCGGCGTGCTTAACACATGCAAGTCGAACGGGAAACCTATTATTGAAACTTCGGTCGATTTAATTTGTTTCTAGTGGCGG
>NZ_JAHLQA010000006.1 GCF_018918125.1 Blautia sp. MSJ-19 | reverse complement strand
AGCCATTTGTGAATCCTCCTTGGTAATTTTGTTTGTGGTGAACTTATTATACCTAAAGGGAGAGCATTTGGCTCTATTTATTTTTAATATTCAATTTACACCATTATACGGGCATAACCTAAAACATGCAAGAGCAGGCATCGAGTATCTCCAATTTGCCTTAATCGATACCTCAAAATCTGAATTCCCCCAAAAGCGACATCGGAAAATCTCATTTTCTCTATAATCGATGCAATTTATTCCATGGATAATGGATATCTTACAGTTTCCCAATAAAAACAGGCATACACCTTCACGATGTATGCCTGTTAAAAATCTGATTATAAAATTCAGGTTGTCAAACTCCATGTTCACACGAACAAATGAAACATACGATCAGCCTTCGATCACATCTGCCATATCATATCTGCCAGCTGGTTTGCCAGCAAGGAATTTGGCTGCTTCGATCGCACCCTTGCCAAAGATTGCCTTGGAATATGCTGTATGTTTGAACTCGATCACTTCATCTGTTCCTGCAAAGATCACTTCATGTTCACCAACGATCGTACCGCCGCGAACTGCAGAAATACCGATTTCTTTGCTGTCACGCATTTCACGTTTCTGACTTCTGTCATAAACATAATGATACTGATTATCCATAGCCTCATTCAGGCTGTCAGCCAGTGCCAGTGCAGTTCCGCTCGGAGCATCCAGTTTCAGATGGTGATGCTTCTCTACGATCTCCATGTCAAATCCGGCTGTCGCAAGAACTTTTGCAGCATCCTGGATCAGCTTCATCAGAGTATTGATGCCAAGTGACATGTTGGCAGATTTCAGTACCGGAATCTTCTTTGCAGTCTCTTCTACCTTTGCAAGCTGTTCTTCGGACAGACCTGTTGTGCAGAGTACAACTGGAAGGTTGCGCTCTGTGCAGTACTCCAGAAGTGCATCTGCTGCTTTTGCAGAAGAAAAGTCGATCAGAACATCTGCTTCTGTCTGACATTCTTTAATATTGGTAAATACCGGATAGGTAGTATTTCCTTTGTCTGTTACATCAATTCCTGCTACGATCTCTGCACTGTCATCCTGTGCAACCAGATCAGAAATAACCTGCCCCATATGACCGCAGCATCCGTGCATGATAATTTTTACCATAATAATCTTCCTCCGTATCTGTGCCTTTTATGCAAGTTTAATTCCGAAATCCTTCATTGCTTTGATCAGGGTTTCTTTGTTGCTTTCTTCCATCTCGCAAAGTGGCATACGAAGTGGTCCGACATTCATGCCCATCAGGTTCAGTGCAGTCTTGACCGGAATCGGGTTAACTTCACAGAACAGAGCATTGATCAGAGGAATCGCATCGATCTGAATCTTGGCAGCGCCTGCGGTGTCACCTTCCATGAATTTCATAACCATATCATGTGTTTCCTTCGGTGCTACATTGGAAAGCACAGAAATAACTCCAAGTCCGCCAAGTGAAAGAATCGGCAGAACCTGATCATCATTTCCGGAATACAGTTCCAGGTCTGCTCCAGCCAGAGATACTGTCTTGGCAATCTGGGAAAGATCTCCGCTTGCAGCCTTGAGACCAACGATATTCTTGACATTCTTAACAAGTGCCGCAACTGTAGCCGGCTGAATGTTACATCCTGTACGGCTTGGTACATTGTACATGATAATCGGAGTCTCCGGAACTGCATTTGCAATTGCAGTGTAATGAGCAATGAGACCCTTCTGTGTTGCTTTATTATAGTAAGGAGTTACGACCAGTAATGCATCAGCACCATAAGATGCAGCTTCTTTTGACATCATGATCGCTGTCTCTGTACAGTTAGAACCTGTTCCGGCAATGACCGGCACACGTTTGTTTACTTTATCGATCGCAAATTTGATCGTTTTGAGATGTTCACCATGAGTCATGGTAGAAGACTCACCGGTTGTTCCACAGATGATGATCGCATCTGTGCTGTTGGCAATCTGGAACTCCAGAAGTTCTTCGAGTTTATCGTAATTCACCTTTCCGTCATCATACATCGGGGTAACGATTGCAACGCCCGCACCTTTAAAAATTGCCATTTAAACTCCTCCTTTATTCTTCTGTAATTTTATGATATTCATTCATTATCCAGCGGATGAACTTCCTCTGTGTTCAGGGTTGTGATCACATCTACATATGGCCGTAATGCTTCAGGAAAATTCCATCCCGTCATGACAATATGCATGGATTCATCCTTCTGTTTCAGTATATCTGCGATTCCCTCGGCTGTTATGATGCCACAGTCCAGAAGTCCCAGAATCTCGTCCAGAAGCAGAAAATCACATTCCTGAGTCACAACAACCTTACGGGCAAAATTCAGTCCGTTCAGAATATTTGCTCTCTCTTCAGCTTTTTCGTCTTCTGCCAGATCCTCATAACAGCAGTCCCTTTTTTCAAAACGAAAGATCTTGAAGTCCAGATTGTCCACATCCTGCAGAAAATCCAGAGAACGTTGTTCTCTGCCCTTCAGGAACTGGATCACGATCACGCTTTTGCCCTGGGTAGCCACACGGAGACTTTGTCCGATAGCCAGAGCCGTTTTGCCTTTGCCGTTTCCGCAGTACACCTCTGTTAATTCTCTCTCCATAATACTTCCTCTTAGTGTAGTAAACTGCTTTTCGCATTATTGGTTTTATCTTACCTCAGTTCCACTAAAAAAGCAATACCTGAACTGATCTGGCCACACAGGTTACCGTCCGCTATAAATAACTGTCTCAGTCTATATATTCCAGCTTACTTACAGATACCTCATATGCAATTCTTCTTTCGGATTCATTCTCTCCGATCCGTTTCACATATTCACGGCTCTGGATCCTGCCCCACAGCAGCACATGTCCGCCCACGGTAAATGCAGATGCATAACGCGCATTTCTTCCCCAACAGATACATGGTATGTAATCTGATTTTCCATAAGGACGGTTCACAGCCAGAAGCATATCTGCGATTTCTCTTCCCAGCGGAGTTTTTCTGTAAACAGGTGGTTTGCAGATGAATCCATCCAGAAAGATCTGATTAACAGAAAGTGATTCTTCCTCCTCTTCCACAAAATTCACTTCACGTGCAAATACAGAAAGCACCAGGCGGTTATGTTTCTCTTCATGACGATTATAAGAACGGAACTGACCATGGATCTCAATATACTCTCCTGTATAATCCTGTGTCACATCCATCAGCCGCTCAGACACCATAACCGGAATCCTGTCCTCGGAATCACTCAGTCTCCGTACAAGAAGCTCCATGGTATAAAAGCCCTCTCCAAATACCTGATGACTGAATGTAAAGCCTGTATCAATCTTCCCCATGATCGATACCTGATTGTTTTCAATGATTTTGTCTGCCATAATATTGTTCTCCTTCCTCTTTGGGTATTTTGTCTATACTAAGCTATGAATACCCCTGAAGATTTAGAACCAAAAATTAAAAAAACTTTCAGGAACTCCTTGTAATCTGCGAAAAATGTGGTAAACTGGAATATCGTATCATGAAAAAAAGTTTACATTAATATAGAAAGAAAAAGAAAGGATTTCGATTTTTATGAAGACCAAACGCGAAGACGTACGTAACGTTGCCATCATCGCCCATGTCGATCACGGCAAAACCACTCTGGTAGACCAGCTGCTCAAGCAGAGCGGTGTATTCCGTGAAAACCAGGAAGTTCAGGAACGTGTCATGGACTCCAATGACATTGAGCGTGAGCGTGGAATTACTATTTTATCCAAAAACACTGCTGTTCATTACAAAGGAGTCAAGATCAACATCATCGACACCCCTGGACATGCAGACTTCGGTGGTGAAGTAGAACGTGTCCTCAAAATGGTAGACGGCGTTATTCTTCTGGTAGATGCCTTTGAAGGTGCCATGCCTCAGACTAAATTCGTTCTCCGTAAAGCTCTGGAGCTGGACCTTCATGTCATTGTCTGCATCAACAAGATCGACCGTCCGGAAGCTCGTCCGGAAGAAGTTATTGATGAAGTTCTGGAACTTCTTATGGACCTGGAAGCATCTGACGAACAGCTTGACTGCCCGTTCCTGTATGCTTCCGCAAAAGCAGGACATGCCGTTCTGGATCTGGCAGACACACCGGAAAACATGGCTCCGCTGTTTGAAACCATCCTCAAATATATCCCGGCTCCAGAAGGTGATCCGGACGCTGACACACAGGTTCTTATCAGCACCATCGACTACAACGAATACGTTGGACGTATCGGTGTCGGCAAAGTAGAAAACGGTAAGATTGCGGTAAATCAGGAACTGACTCTTCTGAACCACCACGATCTTGACAAACGCAAAAAAGTTAAGATCAGTAAGCTCTATGAGTTTGACGGTCTGAACAAAGTAGAAGTAAAAGAAGCTTCCATCGGATCCATCGTAGCAATTTCCGGTATCGAAGATATCCATATCGGTGATACACTCTGCGGCGGAGATAACCCGGAAGCAATTCCATTCCAGAAAATTTCCGAGCCTACTCTTTCCATGAACTTCATGGTAAATGACAGCCCGCTTGCCGGACAGGAAGGTAAATACATCACTTCCCGTCACCTTCGTGACCGTCTCTATCGTGAGCTGAATACAGATGTCAGCCTTCGTGTAGAAGACACAGATTCTACAGAATGCTTCAAAGTTTCCGGACGTGGTGAACTTCATCTGTCCGTTCTGATTGAGAACATGCGTCGTGAAGGCTATGAATTCGCAGTAAGTAAACCGGAAGTTCTGTATCACGTCGACGAACGTGGCAAAAAACTCGAGCCAATGGAAATCGCCTATGTAGATGTTCCGGAAGAGTTCTCCGGTACAGTCATCCAGAAACTGAGCGAGCGTAAAGGTGAGCTTCAGGGAATGAGTACCGCAAGTGACGGTTCCGTTCGTCTGGAGTTCCACATTCCTTCCCGTGGACTGATCGGATTCCGTGGTGAGTTCCTGACCTCCACCAAAGGTACAGGTATCCTGAATACCACATTCGACGGATATGCACCATACAAGGGAGATTTCCAGTATCGTAAACAGGGATCCCTGATCGCATTTGAATCCGGTGAAGCAGTTGCATACGGTCTGTTCTCTGCACAGGATCGTGGAACACTCTTTGTCGGACCTGGCGAAAAAGTATACAGCGGTATGGTTATCGGACAGAATGGTAAAGCTGAAGACATCGAACTGAATGTCTGCAAGACCAAACATCTGACCAACACTCGTTCTTCTTCTGCTGATGAAGCTCTGAAACTGACACCGCCGAGAGTCCTCAGCCTGGAGCAGGCAATTGAATTCATCGATCAGGACGAACTTCTGGAAGTAACACCGGAAAGCCTTCGTATCCGTAAGAGAATTCTGGATCCTAGAGAAAGAAAGCGTGCAGCATTCCGTAAACAGTGATTTGAATAAAATACTATGACAAAAAAACAGCGCAGCCAATGAGATTTCTCAAAAGCTACGCTGTTTTTATTTTTCTGCAAAATTCATCTTCTGCAGATACAAATGATAACACCTTTTATTCATTGTTCTCATTTATTATTTACATTTTTATTGATACGTTCATTAATCCGCTCGTTAATCTTATCGCTGATCGAAGGTTTCGAATCTTTCTCCTCTTTCTTCTCATGGAAATTCTCATCGTATTCCTCGAGCATGTCTTCCCGACGATTTCTCTTCAGTCCTCTGGTCGTGAGTTTACGGATAATATCATAAAGTACACCAAACAGTGGAACTGCGATCACCATGCCAACCAGTCCCCAGAGACCACCAAACAAAAGAATTGAAAACAGTACCCAAAAGCTGGAAACGCCGGTCGTGTTTCCAAGGATCTTCGGTCCGATGATATTTCCATCAACCTGCTGAAGAATTACGATAAAGATCAGGAAGTATAAAGCATCCCACGGATTACTTCCCAGAAGCAGCAATAATGCACACGGAATCGCTCCAATAAACGGTCCGAAAAACGGAATGATATTCGTTACACCAATCACTACACTGATAAATGCCGCGGATTCAAATCCCAGCAGACTGGTTCCCGCAAAGCAGATCAGACCGATGATCGCAGAATCAATGATCTTTCCAACAAAGAATCCATTGAACATTTTATCGGTATAACGAACCTCTTCTTCGATAATCCTTGCCCATTTATTCGGGAAGATACCATACAGAAGAAGTTTCGCCTGTGCGCCAAATAATTTACGGCTTGCAAGGAGATAAACCGCGATCAAAAATCCAAGGAACATATTCTTGAATACACTTAACACCTCAATCAGCTGTACGGTGATATTATTAACGATTCCCTGAATTGTCTGCATCATACTGGAATTGGCATTCAGGATATCATTCAGACCACTCTCAATCTGTGAGGAAAAATGATTGAAATATGTCTGTAATTCCGGCTGATCTGTAAGCAGCTTGTCGATCATACGGTTGCAGTATGCAAGTCTTGACGGAAGCAATCGGATGATTTTCACCGTGCTGTCCCATACCTGCGGAAGGATCAAAATAATCAATAACACCACAATTGTTACAGCACATATAATCGCCACTGCAATAGAAAGAAATTTCATGCCTTTCTTCTGTTTCTCTGTTGCATTCGGAAACCATTTCAAAAATCTTTCATCCATCCGGTTGCACATTGGTGCAAGAATGTATGCGATCAGTGCTCCATACAGAAATGGTTTCAGGATATTAAATACTGCACGGACACCCGCGGCAATATTCGCACTCTGATTCAGAATATAGGCAATTGCAAATCCAAATGCCAGGACTGCAGCACCCGTAATACCCAGTTTCACATATTTTGTGTTCTCATCTTGTTTCAATAATCATGCCCCCTGAAGCGATTGCTTCTTTTTCTTATATATCACCTCAAAAGTGTTTCTATATAAGTATTCTGTTTATGTTAACATTACCATTAGTGTTTATTGTAACATCCATATCCCCTCGCATGCAATACACAGATTCTTAATTTTGTTATAAGAAAGCAATTACCCCGGCATTACGATCCTGTAATACCGGGGCAATCACCGCTTATAATATTTTTATGGAAGAAAACACACCAATCTAAAATTTATTATTTACCATAGTATGCTTTCAGGTAAATCTCTTTCAGCTCTGCGATGAGTGGGTATCTCGGGTTTGCACCGGTGCACTGATCGTTAAATGCCTGCTCGCTCATCTCGTCAAGAGTCTCAAGGAAGTATTTCTCATCTACGTTATAGTCTTTAATCGTAGGTTTGATGTCAATGATCTTCTTGAGTTCTTCCAGTTTCTCCAGAAGTTTCTCAAATACTTCTTTGTCATCTTTTCCTGTCAGTCCCACGAAACGTCCGATCTCTGCATAGCGGGCCAGTGTCTTCGGATACTGATACTGCGGGAAAGTACCCATCTTGGTCGGAACTTCTGCTGCATTGTAGCGCATAACATCTGTGAGTACCAGAGCATTTGCAATTCCGTGTGGAATGTGATGGAAAGCACCCAGTTTGTGAGCCAGGGAATGGTTTACTCCGAGGAACGCATTTGCAAATGCCATACCAGCCATGCAGGAAGCGTTTGCCATGTGATCTCTTGCTTCTACATCATTTCCGTTTCTGTATGCTCTTGGCAGATAATCAAATACCAGTTTGATGGCACGAAGTGCAAGTCCGTCTGTATAGTCAGAAGCCATCATGGATACATATGCTTCAATTGCATGTGTCATAACGTCGATACCGGAAGCACTTGTCAGTCCTTTTGGTGCGCTCATCATGTTGTCTGTGTCTACGATCGCCATATCCGGTAACAGTTCATAGTCAGCCAGTGGCCATTTGATTCCTGTTTCTTTGTCTGTGATGATGGCAAAAGGTGTTACCTCAGAACCTGTACCGGAAGATGTAGGTACTGCAATGAAGTATGCTTTTTTACCCATTTTCGGGAATGTATAGATTCTCTTACGGATATCCATGAAGTCCATAGCCATGTCGTCAAAGTCTGCATCCGGGTTTTCGTAGAGAACCCACATGATCTTACCGGCATCCATTGCAGATCCACCACCCATTGCGATGATGCAATCCGGCTCGAATGCGCGCATTGCTGCTGCACCTGCTCTTGCAGAAGCGAGGGACGGGTCTGGTTCTACATCAGAGAAGCATGTATGAACGATTCCCATTTCATCCAGTTTGTCTTCAATCTTTTTGGTGTATCCGTTCTTGTAAAGGAAGGAGTCAGTTACGATGAAGCAGCGTTTCTTGCCCATTACGTTTTTCAGCTCATCCAGAGCAACCGGCAGGCAGCCTTTTTTGAAGTAAACTTTTTCCGGGGTTCTCATCCAGAGCATGTTTTCTCTCCTCTCAGCAACAGTCTTGATATTGATCAGGTGTTTCACACCAACGTTTTCAGATACAGAGTTTCCACCCCAGGATCCACATCCAAGTGTCAGAGACGGAGCAAGTTTGAAGTTGTAAAGATCTCCGATACCACCCTGTGAAGATGGAGTGTTGATCAGGATACGGCAGGTCTTCATTGCTGCTGCATGTTTTGCCATCTTTTCTTTCTCATTTACGTTGATGTACAGAGAAGATGTATGTCCATATCCGCCATCAGCTACAAGCTGTTCTGCTTTTGCGATTGCTTCGTCGAATGTTTTTGCCTTGTACATAGCAAGTACAGGAGACAGTTTCTCATGTGCGAATTCTTCGCTGATATCTACAGATTCTACTTCACCGATCAGGATCTTGGTTTCTGCCGGAACTTTTACACCTGCCATCTCAGCGATCGTAGCAGCTTTCTGTCCAACAATCTTGGCATTCAGCGCACCATTGATCAGGATTGTTTTTCTCACTTTTTCAATTTCATCTTCTTTAAGGAAGTAGCATCCTCTGTACTGGAATTCTTCCTTAACTGCTTTATATACGCCCTCGAGAACAGTTACGGACTGCTCGGAAGCACAGATCATACCATTATCAAATGTTTTAGAGTGAATGATGGAGTTTACTGCAAGACGTACGTCTGCTGTGTCATCAATGATAACCGGTGTATTTCCGGCTCCAACACCAAGTGCCGGTTTTCCGGAGGAGTATGCTGCTTTAACCATTCCAGGACCACCTGTTGCAAGAATGATGTCAGCTTCTTTCATTACAAGATTTGTCAGTTCCAGGCTTGGTACATCGATCCAGCCGATGATTCCTTCTGGAGCACCTGCTTTTACTGCTGCTTCAAGAACAACTTTGGCAGCTTCAATAGTGCTTCCTTTTGCACGTGGATGTGGGCTGATGATAATCGCATTTCTTGTTTTCAGAGCGATCAGAGTTTTAAAGATTGCTGTGGAAGTCGGGTTTGTGGTCGGGATAACTGCTGCGATCAGACCGATCGGCTCTGCAATTTTCTTGATTCCATAAACCGGATCTTCTTCAAGCACACCACAGGTCTTGGTGTTTTTATATGCATTGTAGATATATTCAGATGCATAGTGGTTTTTGATGACCTTATCTTCTACAATACCCATTCCTGTTTCTTCAACAGCGGCTTTTGCAAGCGGGATACGTGCTTTGTCTGCTGCAGTTGCGGCAGCTTTGAAGATCTTGTCTACCTGCTCCTGTGTGTAAGTGGCGAAAAGTTTCTGTGCTTCTTTCATCGCAGCGATCTTTGCTTCCAGTGCTTCCGGAGTGTCAATGATTGCCGGGATGTGGGTTTCTTTCTTTGCCATTTGTGAATCCTCCTGTTTTTCCTCTTATGATATGATCCTTATTTCCTTTAGTCAGACAAATAATTCTGTTAATTGATTAACGTTAATTATTTATCAATGTTTTGTATGTGCTTATTATACGGGTTCGTTAATGATTTGTCAATCTATTATTTGTTAAAATTTTAACCAAATTATCCTGTATATATTCTTTCTTTTTCTATAGATTCTACAAATCAAGGATATATTCGGGCTATAAAACATCGACTTGATGTATGGCGTATATCTCGATGCCTGGGATTTTCATTTAAACAAGTCATCCGCATCGGACTAAAGATACAAGCTTTTTCCGATGCCCGCTACCCCCATTTAAGCAGACCATCCGCATCGGGCTAAAGATACAAGCTTTTTCCGATGCCTGCTACCCCCATTTGAGCAGACCATCCGCATCGGGCTAAAGATATGAGCTTTTTCCGATGCCTGCTAGCTCTTCAAGGATGTTCCACAAGCATCGACTTACATATCCACACTTTTCTCGATGTAAAGCAGGCATTTTTGTCATATTTTTCCATCGCTTCTCATAGATTAAATGATGGGAAATGATCTCACCTGCAGGGTACGGACTGACACCACCGATCATGCGACGGTTCAGTTTAACCCCGATTTAACGCAAACAACGTACAGATTTATTATTGGAGGAGTATTTTAATGGGAACGGGCAATGCATTACGGGCAACAGAAACATTTACACTGATACAGTTAGAGGAAGAAAGACAGAAATTGAAAAAGAAAGAACTGCTTAAAAATATGCTGACGGACAGCGAATTCAGCATCAAAGGACAATGTGCGATCAATCTTATGATGACCAAGCTGGATATCATCAATACATTTTTACTGATGAAATACAATCGCAATTTTATACAGATGAAAACAGGAAGGCTCAAAAGCTATGACAGTGTCTGCAAGAAAATGCAGAAAAAAGGACTGGACCTGAATTTCAGCCAGGCACTGGAAAAGATCAATGACCTGATCGGTGTCCGTGCCGTATGTGCTTATGTAGATGATATTTATAAAGTGGCTGACCTGATCGAGAAACAGCAGGATATCCGTATCCTCAAAGTCAAAGATTATGTTCAGCAGCCAAAGAAATCCGGCTACCAGAGCCTTCATCTGATCCTGGAAATTGCGATTCCATTTCAAAAAGAAAACCAGTGGATCAAACTAGAACTGCAGCTTCGCACAGCAGCAATGGATTACTGGGCGAACCTTGACCATCAGCTTCGCTATAAACGCGGACAGAAACAGGCTGCCGTAATCAATGAAGAACTGCAGCAATGTGCATCTGTGATCACTCAACTCGATCAGAAGATGCTGGATATCCGGAAGAAAATCGATAAGATTTGATCAGCGGACGCGCTGCCGGCATCTCCTCGATATGCAATGCAACAAATGCAGGGGCATGACATAAAAAGTCAGCTCCTGCATTTGTTTTATATCCATATTTTGATCTTGCATCCTGCTTTGAGAATGCCTGATCTCACAACATCTATTTCACAATAAAATGATACAGTCTGCTCTGGAAATCTCCTCGCATATCCCGAATCAGAAATCCTGCTTTCATCAGCAGCTCTCCTGTATACTCTTCATCTGTACCCTCCAGGCAGTATGTCTTGTCCGGATCAAATCCATCCAGATAGATCTTGCGGCTGTGACAGTTTGCCTGTCCGAGTACCTGAACATAAGTCACAAGCACCTCAGAGCGGTCTTTTGCAGAAGATGCCCAGCAGTCATAGAGATGATTTTCTCTGTAAGAAGCAATTCGGAAGTAGTCACCCTCGCGGATCAGATCATGATACTTGTGATACATGGCTGTCTGCTCCGGGATCATGCTGCGCTCTTCCTCAGAGATCTTTGTGATATCCAGTTCATATCCAAAGGTTCCGGAAAGTGCCACATGTCCTCTTGTTTCAAACGGTGTCACTCTGCCTACTGTATGATTCGGACAATCGCTGACATGCGCACCCATCGCTGCCAGTGGATAGATCAGCTCCGTACCTTCCTGAATCAGCAGACGCTCGATCGCATCAGTATCGTCAGAACACCAGATCTGTGGGCTGTAATACAGCATTCCCGGATCAAAACGTGCACCGCCGCCGGAACAGTTCTCCAGAAGCAGTTCCGGAAATTCGCTTACCAGACGCTCCTGCAGTTCATAAACACCAAGTACATATCTGTGGAAAAGCTCCTGCTGGTCTTCTCTTCCAAGGTAAGTGCTTCCCATATCACTTAACTGGCGGTTCATATCCCATTTTACATACTCAATATTTGCACTTCTAAGGACTGCTGCCACGCATTCATAAACATAATCCCGGACTTCTTTTCTGGAAAGGTCCAGGACATACTGGTTTCGGCTCTGTGTTGCCTCTCTTCCGGTGATCTGGATCGCCCACTCCGGATGTTTCTTGTAAAGCTCAGAGTCCGGTGAGATCATCTCCGGTTCAAACCAGATACCAAATTTCAGGCCAATCTCGTTGACCTGGTCTACGAGGTTCTTAAGTCCGCCTGTGATCTTGTTTTCATTTACAAACCAGTCGCCCAGGGAACTGTCATCACTGCTTCGATGACCAAACCAGCCATCGTCCATGACCAGCATTTCAATACCGCATTTCTTCGCTTCGCGGGCAATATCGAGTAATTTTTCTGTATCAAAATCAAAATATGTCGCTTCCCAGTTATTGATAAGAATCGGACGTTTTTTGTGATTATAACTGCTGCGGATCAGATAATTTCTGTAAAAATCATGATAGCTTCTGCTCATCTGTCCAAGGCCCTCTCCAGAATAGGTCATTACCACTTCTGGAGCCTGGAACGCTTCTCCTGGTGCAAGTCTCCAGGAAAATTCCTCTCCATTGATACCCATGACCATGCGTACAGAATCAAACTGTGTCAGTTCTGCCTGCGCGGTAAAGTTTCCGGAATATACGAAATGCATAGCGTATACTTTGCCCTGTTTCTGTGTGGTTCCCGGTGTGACAAGTGCGATAAACGGATGTTCCTGATGGCTGGATTCTCCTCTTGCTGAAGAAACGATCTGTTTTCCATAATGGAGTCTGCCTTGCTGAATATGGCGCTCTCTCGCCCAGGAACCATGAAGGGAGATCATCTCGAAGTCCTCGTTGTCCATGTCGAGACATGCACTGTATATCTTTTCCAGTCGCACTTCCTGCTGTCCGCAGTTCTCGATCCGCACACTTCTCGTAATGATATTTTCTTTTTCAAATACAGAATAGGAAAGAAGCAGTTCCAGATGCAGGATCTCATCGTGGCAGTGGATATCCAGAGTCTCTACTTCCTCTTCTGTTCCAAAAGAAGCCGGCAGTCCCTCGAGTTTATGTTTTCCTTTATAAATTTCATGTGAAGTATAAAAGAACTCACTTCCCATACAGCCCTGGCTGTTACGGATATTGATGCAGCTCTCCCGGTAATCGCCTACGCCGCCAGATGGATATTCTATTGGATAAAAGTCAAGAAATGCTGATTTTTCTCTCTTATTAACAGATGGTATAAATGGGTGTTCCTCCATACGCAAAAGATAGTTGTCTACGTTCTGATTCAGTCTGTCTCCATAATAAATATGTCCCACATATCCTTCCGGTGAAAGCCCAATCAGGTAAGTACTCTTCTCTGTGTCCAGTTTGAAGATTTTTTTCTGCTTTTCATATGAGACTGCCATGATCCTGTTCTCCTTTATGATTTTTGATATTTTACTGTGTTTGTATTATTATTTTAATTATTTTTTAAGTTAATGTCAACTTAATTTACTCAAATCAAGCAAGTATCAAAGCGGATTTCGAATATCCGCTTAACTCTGAAAAGTCAGAAAAAAGGAAGCCGCATCGCACGACTTCCCTGATTGTCTATTTGTATTCATGACAATATGTTTCATAACTATCTTTTACGCACACTACTCTTACGTATATTTATTTTATAATCCATACTCCGCAGCCAGTTTCTTAAATTCCGGAAGGGAATTCTGAATCGTCTCATAAGAAACACAGTATGCCAGTCTCACATATCCCGGGCAGGCAAAGGAGCTTCCCGGAACCATGAGGATATTGTATTTCTTGCCGGCCTCACAGAACTGCTTCTCATCTGCGATCGGAGATTTTACGAACAGGTAAAAAGCTCCCTGCGGTTTGATGCATTCAAATCCGCATTCTTTGAGTCCATTGTAAAGTGCCAGACGGTTCCTGTCATAAGCAGCCACATCTACTTCTGCGTCTACACATTTCTGGATAACTTTCTGCATCAGGGACGGGGCATTGACGCTTCCGAGTACACGGTTTGCGATTGCTGCTGCTGTGATGACTGTTGCACTGTCTTCCAGCTCATCCGGGATGACCAGATAACCGATACGCTCACCCGGCAGAGACAGAGATTTGCTGTAGGAATATCCTACGACCGTATTCTTGTAGTATTTCGTCAGATACGGAACTTCCACGCCGTCATAAGCCAGCTCTCTGTATGGCTCATCAGAGATCAGATAGATTACAGACCCAAACTCCTGCTGTTTTTTCTCAAGGATCGCTGCAAGTTCTTTGATCGTCTCCTCGGAATAAACGACACCCGTCGGATTGTGCGGTGTGTTTACGATCACTGCACGGGTATTGGCTGTGATCTTTTCTTCCAGCTCCTTAAGATTCGGCTGAAAAGTTTCTGTGTTCGGTGAGATTTCCACAAGCTTGCCGTCATAGTTGCGGACATATGCACCATATTCCAGAAAATATGGTGCAAAAACGATCACTTCCTCTCCAGGATTCAGGATCGTCTTGAGGATCACGTTCAGACCGCTGGCAGCTCCAACAGTCATGATCAGATTATGTGCAGAAAAAGCGGTCCCGAAACGGCGGTTCAGAGACTGTGCGATCGTCTCTCTGACGTCTTCGAAGCCGGCGTTGTTCATATATCCATGAAGAACAGTCGGTTCTTCATTATTTACGAGATCTATGATCGCTTCGCGTACACAGTCCGGTGCCGGAACGCTTGGATTGCCAAGGCTGAAGTCATAGACTTTGTCTGCACCGTACTTTGCCCGGAGACGGTTTCCTTCTTCGAACATCATACGGATTGCTGAATTGTTCTGTACGAAAGGTTTCATTTTTTCTGCTATCATAATTTTGTGCCTCCTCTTATTTCTTTTATGCTCATATCGGGTCGGGTTCCAAGTTCTTACATTCACTTATGAGCAAGCTCATGTGGATTCAGAACTTTTGACCCTGGTATCGTATGTTATTTCTTTTTGCTGTGTCCGAATGAGATCCAGCCCACAAGTACCAGCATGGCGATGCCAACGATCATCCATGGGATCAGGTAAGCATTTCCCTTCGGCTGGAACATGTCATAGTAACCTTTGAGATAAATGATCGCTACAACGACCGGGATCACCCACAACATATAGTTTCTGATAAACGCCGGAAATTTCATTCCCTTTCCTGTATTGGCTTCCTTCAGGAAATTCTTCCATCCCCATCCATTCTTAGATGTGCAGAAAATCACGAAGATTACAGATCCAAGCGGCAGGATGTTGTTTGAGATAATAAAGTCCTCAAGATCCATGATAGTTGTTCCTTCACCAAGGATCTGAATTCCGGACCATGGTCCAAAGCCAAGGATTGCCGGCATGGAAAGGATAATGATCAGGACGATATTAAATGCAACAGCCTTGTTGCGCTTCCAGCCCCACAGATCCATTGCAAAAGACAGAATATTCTCGAATACTGCAATTACTGTAGACAGTGCCGCAAAAGACATAAACAGGAAGAACAGTGTTCCCCAGAGTCTTCCTCCTGACATCTGGTTGAATACGTTCGGCAGAGTGATAAATACAAGTCCCGGACCTGCTCCCGGCTCTACGTTGAATGCAAAGCACGCCGGAATGATGATAAGTCCTGCCATCAGTGCTACGAAGGTATCCAGGATCAGGATATTGATGCTTTCTCCTGCGAGGGTACGCTCTTTGCCCATGTAGCTTCCGAAGATCTCCATCGCTCCGATACCGATACTTAAAGTAAAAAATGCCTGTGACAGCGCCCCAAAGATCACGTTTCCAAGCCCAGCCTCACGAATATTGTCGAGATTTGGTACAAGGTAAAATTTCACGCCTTCCATCGCTCCGTCCAGAGTTACAGAATGCACAGCCAGTACCACGATCAGTGCCAGAAGACAGATCATCATAACTTTGGTGATACGTTCGATTCCGTTCTGAAGTCCCAGGGAACATACCCCAAATGCCAGCAGAACAGCTACGATCATCCAGCCGGTCATCGTTCCTGTAGATGTCATCAGATCTGAGAAAAAGCCTCCTACTTCCTCAGAAGTCGCTCCGCTCAGTTTTCCGGCTGCCATAACATAACAATAGTACATCATCCAGCCGGCAACCATGGTATAAAACATCATCAGCATATAGTTACCGATCATTCCCATATAGCTGTACTTATGGAAATTAGAACCCTCCGGCTCCAGTTTGTGAAATGCTCTTGCCGTACTCAGTCTGCTGCTTCGCCCTACTGCGAATTCACTTACAAGGATCGGCAGACCCAGCAGTACGAGAAAGACAAGATAGATCAGGATAAAAGCGGCACCGCCGTATTTACCTGTCATGTACGGAAATTTCCATACATTTCCAAGACCTACCGCACATCCTGCAGAAACCAGGATGAATCCAAGCCTTGATCCAAATGTTTCTCTTTCTTTCAAAAAAAGTTTCCTCCTCCGTTTTAATCAGCCTGTCTATTATAACACAAGGACAGTCCAATGTGAACTGTCCCTGTCGGATGTTTGAAACTCTTCTTCTGGTTTTTATAAATTTTCTCCGTTGTTCCGAATCATATCACGATACCAGTATGCGGAAGCTTTAAGAATTCTCTCCTGCGTCCGGAAATCCACATAAGCCAGTCCAAAACGTTCAGAGTAGCCTTTGGCCCATTCAAAGTTATCCATCAATGACCACTGGAAATATCCCCTCAGATCTATTTCTCCTGCTGCGCGTTTTAATTCATGTAAATATCTTGCAAGGAAATCAATCCTGTTCGGATCATGAACTTTTCCGTCCAGTGAGACAACATCATGACAGGAAATTCCGTTTTCTGTGATATAGATTGGTTTCTGATAGCGTTCATACAGGAACTTCGGTCCCCAGTAAAGAACTTCCGGTGTCACTGGCCAGTCAATTGCTGTCTTTGGAAATCCCTCATATCTTTTTACTTCTTCTGGTTTTCCATCTGCACCCATCCGAATGCATCTTCCATTATAAATATTCTGTCCATAGATATCTATTGGCTCCGAGATCAGTTTCATGTCTTCATCTGTAATCTTTGGAAGATATTTTTCATATCGTTCAAGTCCTTCTTCCGGATAATGTCCCAGAAGAACCGGATCTGACCACCACGGTATGTTCCAGGTCCAGTTACTGTCATCCGGCTGCAGTGAAAACATCATCTGCCTTGCAGCTTCAATATCTTCCGGTTTTTCTGTTTCCGGATAGCACATACCACAGGTTGGAGCATAGCCTATCGTAAGCTTCTGTTTTCCATACTGACGAAGCATCTGAACTGCTCTTCCGTGAGCCTTCATGACATTATGTGCCATCTCAAAAGTATCCCTGAGCGGCATCTTAAGTCCCGGTGCGTGAGCCCCCGTCAGAAATCCCAGTCCTACAAAGCACTGCGGCTCATTCAGCGTGAAATAGTTTGTCACTTTGTCGCTGAATCGTTCTGCAATCAGTTTCGCATATTCTCCAAACCATTCCACGATCTGTGGATTCATCCATCCGCCACGTTTATAAAGCTCATACGGAAGTTCCCAGTGATAGAGGGTAATATATGGTTCAATCCCATTTTCCAGAAGTTCATCGATCAACGCATTATAAAAAGCAAGTCCCTCTTCATTTACACGCCCAAAGCCTTCAGGCATAACTCTCGACCAGTCGATGGAAAATCGATAAGCCTTCAGACCGATTTCTTTCATGATCTGAACATCTTCACGGTATCTGTGATAATGGTCACATGCTGTTTTCCCCGTATGTTGTTCAAATACATGACCTGGCTGTGCAGTATAGACATCCCAGATATGCAGTCCCTTTCCTCCAGTGTTTGCAGCGCCCTCTATCTGATAGGCGCTTGTTGCCGCTCCCCATACAAAGTCTTTTCGAAATGCCATTCGTCCTTTCCTCCCTGTCTGAATATTTATGCTATTCCCATTCTTCTATTTTAAGCTTTTGTATGTAAGCAGTCAATTCATCTGCCATCTCCCGTGCTTCAGGAATTCTTAAGTGGCCCGGCGTGCCTTTTCCATTTCGTTTAAATCTGTACTGTGTGATCTTTGGATCATTTATTCTGTGTACTGCTTCCCCGATGCTCCGATCCCAGTTTTCGTCGTGTTCCAGTAATGTGGTACAGCAGATGATCTGCGCAGCCGGATACTGATTCCTCAGTTTCCGGAGAAACGCTTCATAATGGTCTCTCCATGTAGCAGATTTCTCTCCATCATAATTTTCTTTCATGTAGTCAACGGGATGACTATCGTTCTGACCTATCGCAACGATCACCACCTGTGGAGTATATCTGTCAAAGTCCCAATTGACTGCCGGTCCAAGAAGCGGATGATACTGGATCTTGTCCCAGGTCGATTCCATCCCCACTGCATCCGGCTCGCAGAACCATCCTGTTTTGTCCATAAGTGCGATTCCCCCCTGCGCGGTATCGTGAATCTGAGCATTCAGGTTTCTTGCTGTCATCCATGCATAAGAATACCAGCTGTTGGAATATTCTCCATTATGTTCCGGGTCTGTTTTTCCTACGTAGTCCATAGCCTCTGAAACCTCTCCTGCAGAAACAGAATCTCCGAACACTTCTATCTTTCGTTTCGGTTTCTCCGGCATATCAAGGAGTCTGGCATTTTCTTCTATTTCAAATCCAAGTATTGTCAGTTCATGACAGGAATCCTGTCTTTTGAAAAAAAACACCTCATGTTCACTGTCTGCATTTTCTTTCACCGGAATATCCAGCACAGCTTCCCCGGATTTCGGAAGCAGCAGAGCTGTCTGCTCCCCGTCAAGTATACATCCCAGAAAATTATCCCAATATGCATTTTTGTTTTTCACTGAAATTTTCAGGACATTACCTGTAAATTTCATTCCTACAGAAGTACATGGATAGACAAAAACAGGTGCCTTTGGATCTGTGGTATCAATCCTTCCACAATACTGTAGTTTTTTATGATCTGCTTGAATCCGCATGCTTTTATTTCTCCCTCATATTCTTATATTACTGTAAACAAGGACAGTCCGAAACGGACTGTCCCTGTTACATATTGAAAATCATTTTATACAGTTGTCACAAGTGCTTCAAATGCACCTTCCAGTTCATACTCGCCGGTATTGGCTGTGACAAAGAGACTGTCTCCTTTTTTGAAACTCAGTGTGTCATCTTTGTCGCGGATCGTTCCTTCTCCTTCCATGACGAGAATGCTTACGAAAGAAGTCTTATCGATCTCGCCGAATACTTTTTTGACGCGCTGTCCGTCGAGGACGAGCTTGTCTACAGTGAAATACGGGCAGGATACGATATGCGGCTCGAAGGATTTCTTACGGAGGATTGGAACGGTCTTCGTTACCTGAAGAGCTTTCTCGATATGAAGGTCACGTTCCTTTCCGTCTGGTCCCTTGCGTCCGTAATCGTAAACGCGGTAGGTCACGTTGGAGTTCTGCTGAATCTCAGCGATCACATTTCCTTTGCCAATCGCATGGATCGTGCCAGGTTCGATGAACAGTACATCTCCTTTCTGAACTTCAACTTTGTTCAGAACTTCTGGAAGTGTTTTGTTTTTGATGCGCTCCTGGAATTCTTCTTTGGAGACTTCTCTGGAAAATCCATAGTATACGAAGGAGCCTTCGTCGCATTCCATGATGTACCACATTTCGGTCTTTCCATACTGCCCTTCATTCTTGAGCGCATAATCATCATCCGGATGTACCTGAATGGAAAGATCTTTCTTCGCATCGATAAATTTAATCAGGATTGGAAATTCATCATATTTTCTGGCATGTGTTCCGGTGACTTTTTTTCCTTCCATAAGGATATACTCGGAGAGAGTGTCTCCTTTGTACTCTCCGCTGTCCACATAGCTCGGACCTGCCGGGTGGCAGGAAAGTTCCCATGATTCTGCCAGAATATCTCCATCATACTCTTTTCCGTACTCTGTCTTGAGCTTTGTGCCGCCCCAGAGATAATCCTTAAAACTTGGTTTCAGTTTAATGATCGCCATAATAATTTATCCTCGTTTTCTTACACAAATCAATCTGAACTGTTTTTAGCGGATGCCCAGTTCTGTATCTTCTTCTCTTACCAGACTATGCTCTTTGATGTAGTCGATGATCTCGTCAACGGTTGTAAATGCGACACCAACATAGCTGTCTGCTGCGCCGTAATACAGAGCGATCCTGCCTGTCTCAGAGTCATGAATGGTTGCACATGGGAAGCATACGTTCGGAACAAATCCACGTTCTTCATACCATGTCTCCGGTGTCAGAAGGAAGTTTTCACAGCGGTATTTTACTTTAGACGGCTCGTCGATATCCAGGATCGCACCGCCGATAGAATAAACATATCCGTTGCAGGTTCCGGTTACACCATGATAGAAAAGAAGCCATCCTTCACTTGTCTCGATCGGAGCTGCACCGCCGCCGATCTTGACGGACTGCCACCATTCCGGTGTTTTTCCCATTACATGACGGTGTTTTCCCCAGTAAGTCATATCCGGGCTTTCGCTCAGGAAAATATCACCAAACGGTGTGTGCCCGCTGTCAGACGGTCTGGAAAGCATTACATAATTTCCATTGATCTTTCTTGGAAAGAGAACTGCATTTCTGTTAAATGGGATGAATGGATTTTCAAGTCTTGTGAAAGTCTTGAAATCAGTTGTCTTTGCAAGTCCGATGGATGCGCCGTAAAAATCCTGGCACCAGATCAGATAATATGCATCTTCTACTTTTACAAGGCGCGGGTCGTATGCGTATTTCGGCATGAAAGATTCGCCTTTTTCATCGACAAAATTGATTTTTTCTTTATTGAATTCCCAGTGAAGTGCATCTTCACTTCTTCCGAGGTAGATAAACGGAACACCATTTGTCTGCTCTCCACGGAATACGCCGATAAATTTTCCTTCGTATGGGATAACAGCACTGTTGAAGATTCGTGCTACACCCTCTACCGGGTTACGGTCGATCACCGGATTTGCTGTGTAACGCCAGAGCGGTGCTCCTGTAAGATTTTCCGGTTTTTCCTGCCATGGCATGTTTGGTACTGCCGGGCTGATCATTTTATATTTACTCATTCGGATTTTCCTCCTGTTATTGGTTGATTTAACTTCTTCAGAACTGTCTTTATTCTGCCTCTCTCTGAAGAAGTTCCAGGTTTTTGGCGATCAACTCGCATCTCTGTTTTACACAGTCCGGGGAGCGAAGCGGATCTTCCGGTGTGTTGAAGAGATAGTCTTCCATCTTGTTGATCGTTGTCGTTGCAACATGCATTCTTGTGTCACAGGATGCATAGTAGATGAAGATCTTTCCATCCTCATCTGCGATCGCACCATTTGTGAATACAACGTTTGAAACATCTCCGACACGCTCCTCACCAAACGGTACAAGGAATACACCGGACGGCTGTGCGATCACTTTTGACGGATCGTTGAGGTCTGTTGCAAATGCATAGAGTACATAGCGAAGTCCTGCTGCTGTATTGCGGACACCGTGTGCAATGTTGATCCAGCATTTTTTACCACGGATCGGAACTGCTCCGGCACCGTTCTTGGACTCTGTCAGAGTGTGGTATACTCTTCTGCTGATGATCTTTTCTTCATCGATCACTGCATGTTCGATATCCTCACAGAGACCAAATCCGATTCCACCGCCGCTTCCTGTCTCAATGAAGCCATCCATCGGACGTGTGTAGAATGCATACTTGCCGTCTACGAATTCCGGATGAAGGACAACGTTTCTCTGCTGTGGGGAGCGAAGAGTCTTAAGATTATCCAGACGCTCCCAGGTCTTTAAGTCTTTCGTTCTTACGATTCCGGCCTCTGCAACTGCTGCGGAGAGATCGTTTGTGGTGGTGTCTTTGCTCTCAGAACAGAACACGCCGTAGATCCAGCCGTCCTCATGCTGCGTCAGACGCATATCGTAAACATTGGTTTCTTCCGGGCAGGTATCCGGCAGAACGACCGGGTAATCCCAGAAATGGAAATTGTCGATTCCGTTGTCACTCTCTGCCACTGCAAAGAAAGATTTACGGTCATTTCCCTCTACACGAACAACGATGAGATATTTTCCGTTGAGTTTGATCGCACCGGAGTTCATAACTGCATTCACGCCAAGTCTTTCCATGAAGTCCGGGTTTGTCTCTGTATTGAGATCATAACGCCAGGTAAGCGGGATAAAATCTCTTGTCAGGACCGGATATTTATATCTGTCATAGATTCCGTTGTAGAAATCTGTCTTTTCATTTTTGCGCTCAATGATCTTTCGCTGTTTTTCTGCTTCAATATAATAATTCTTATGCAACATCTATATTTCTCCTTATTACTTCCAGGCACATCCTTCCATTATGGTAAGGGCATTTCCATGGTTCTATGATCGGTCTGTCTTCGTAAGGTTTTCCGTCTTTGTCCACAAGCCAGAACCATTCGGAACCATTTCGCCTGTCGATCACGTATTCTTTGATGTACTCCCAGATGCTCTTTGATGCTTCCAGGTATTCTTTCTTTGAAGTGTCATGCTGATATCCGTTCAGAAAACCGATCACACCTTCTGCCTGCACCCACCATACACGGTCCGTATCGACCACACCTTTTTCGCACTCGTTACTGAGTGAATGTCCGTCAAAAGCAGTCTCGTAGATCTGCTTTGTAAGAGCTTTTGTGATCTCGCCGATCTTTTTCGTATAGCTTTCTTCCCCAAGCACTTCTGTTCCATAATCGAGAAGCCATGCTGTCTCAATGTCATGTCCATAGGAATGAAGATCGATCAGGGAATTGTAATGTGCGTCAAAAAATACTTCCTGCCTCTTGAGGACCGGATTGTAGATCTTGTCTGCGATGATATCCATCATCCACTCCAGACGCGCCTTCACATCTTTTCTTTTTGTCACGCGGTAAAACTCTGTATATGCCTCAAATACATGAAGCAGAGTGTTCATCGTCTTGTCCGCGATAACTCCGTTTTCGGAAAGTTTGTCGTTTTCCACCGGCTGGAATTTCCGGTCAAAAGCTTCCAGATATCCTTCTGCATCCGTGCATTTTGATTCAATGATGTCGTAGATCTCTGATGCAAGCTGAATGCTTTCCTCATCACCTGTCGCATCATAATATGCAGACAATGCATAGATACTGAACGCCTGATTGTATGTGTGCTTCGTGGTGTCTTCCGGTGTTCCGTCATATTTTACAGACCAGAAAACACCGCCGTACTCTTTGTCCACACAGTGCTCTTTCATAAATTCGTAGCCGTGGATGGCTTCTTTCAGAAGGCTCTCATCACCGAGAACCTTGTATGCCTTTGAAAAAAACCATGTGATACGGCTGTTCAGGATACAGCCTTTGACTGCTTTCTTGTCCAGTCCAAGGTTGTAATCCATATATCCGTAATATCCGCCAAATTCATCATCGCGAACAGATTTCCAGAAAGGAATAATTCCGTTCACAAGATGCTCTTTTATTTCGTTTATCATATTCCTTCTGCTCCTTTGTCCATCAGCCTTTGACTGCACCTGCTGCAACACCGCTGTAGATCTGGTTCTGGAAAATAACGAATACGATCAGGGCAGGAAGAAGAGAGATGATAACACCTGCGCAGATCAGATTGTACTGATTTCCCATAGGACCCGTAAATGTATACAGGGAAGTTGCTACTGTACAGAGTTTTGTTTTATCCTGCAGATAAAGCTGTGCACAGTAATATTCATTGTAAGTATTGGCACCTTTCAGAATGATAGATGTCACGATTGCCGGTTTCAGAAGCGGAAGAAGGATCTTACGGTAAATGGTAAAGTAAGAAGCTCCATCCAGATATGCGGATTCGTCGAGGGAAACCGGAAGGTTCTCAAAATACTGGATAAAGATGTAAATAGAAATAACATCTGTTCCACACATCATGATAATGTAACCATAAAGGGTGTTTACAAAATGCAGATTTACCATAATTTCGTAAACTGCTACCTGCATGGCAACTGCCGGAAGCAGAGCCGCAAAAGTAAACAGATTACGGATCAGGGCATTTCCGCGGAATTTGAAACGGTTCAGTACATATGCAAGCTGTGTTCCAATGATAATGGAGATTAAAAGGACTGCTACCAGAATGATCAGGGAGTTTCTGAATGCAGTCAGCATGTTTGCTTTGGTAAAGGCTTTCACAAAGTTATCAAAATTCAGCCAGCTCTGTGGCAGAGTCATAACATTTGTGCTCTTATATTCTGCATCTGTCTTAAAAGCAGTGATCACGCAGGAAACGATCGGAAGAACTGCCACAAATGCAAAGAAAATCAGGGAAAAATATTTCACGATCGTCCAGATCACAAAGCCTGCACTGTAATGTTTTTTTCTTTTTGCAGGAGCTGCTGCTGTCTGTGCCATATCCTAGTTTCCTCCTTTCGCGGAAGCTGCAAGTTTTGCTGCTTTTTTCTTTTTCTTCTTCGCATCATATGCTTCATCATCTGCACTTGCATTTCGGAAGATATACTTGAAAAATGCATCCTGCAGGAATTTCGCTATGATGATGATCACGAGCAGGAATACCGCCATTGCGGATGCAAGACCAACTTTCTGGTTGGTATGTGCGATCGTGTTCATAACTACGAAGAATGTTCCGGTTCCGTTTGCACCGCTGGTGATAACGAACGGAGCCTCAAATGCACTTAATGCACCTGTGATAGACAGGATAATATTCAAAGTTACGATTGTCTTGATACTTGGCAGGATAATGTATCTGAACTGCTGGAACTTGTTTGCTCCATCCAGATCTGCCGCCTCATAAAGTGCTCCGTCTACAGACATGATCGCACCAATAAACAAAACCATATTCTGACCGAAGTATCTCCATACGGAAGATGCCACCAGTGACCAGTTGTTGATAGACTGATCCTTCAGCCAGTATGGCAGATTGTCAAGCTGGAATCCGCACCACTGAAGAACAGTATCAAATACGAATCCACGAGTATAAAAGAATTTAAAGATAAATCCGATCGCAATACCATTGATCAGATAAGGGAAAAACATGAAGCCCTTAAAAAGATTTCCGCATTTTACCTTCATGCTTAAGATCGTTGCCAGGTAAAGTGCGATCACAAGCTGGATGATAGAACCTGCCATATAATACAGGCAGAGTTTCAGAGCTCCGAGGATATCATCACGCCTGAAGATTGCTCTGTAGTTATCAAGTCCGACAAATTTTCTTGTTCCTACATATTTCATCTTGTAGAAACTGAATTTCACCATTTCTGCAAATGGAAGATAAGTAAAGGTGAACAGTAATATCAATGGGATAATGATAAAAGCAAGGATAACGATCGTCTGCTGTCCTTTTTTGCTTTTTCGCCACTGTGTGAATCCACTCTGTCCCATAATTTCCCTCCTTACATTTTCAGGCGGGGGTTATCTTTCCCCGCCTGAAGCATTCAAGTTACGGTTTACTCCGTTCTGTTTATTCGTTTACTTCTACTCCATCAGTATCCTGAGCATCGCTCCATGCCTCATTCCACTCTGTCATGATGTCATCAAATTCTTCATCACCGTTTGCTGCATGCTCTACGATTCCCTGGATCTTTTCGTTTCCGCCTGCGCCAACCATCAGCTCAGAATCTGCATTCAGTTCATTCAGGAGGTCTTCTTCACCTTCCAGTGCCGGTTCATTGGAAATGAACTCTACGTTGTTTGCTGTAAACTCATCGTATACGGATGGGTACTGTTCATCACCAACTGCGATCGGGAGTCCGCCTTCGTTGTAGGAGTACTGGGATTTCTCTGTCATCCATTTTACAAATACCATTGCTGCTTCCTGTTTTTCTGCATCATCTTCTGCGTTGATACCGAAGCAGTAGTCTTCGTCTGCCGGTGAATACTGTTTTCCGTCTACTGTGATCGGGAATGCGAAGTATCCGATATCGTCAGCGTTGTCGCCTGCACCCTGCATCTGCGGGTAAGCCCAGGAACCAAGTACCATTGTTCCGATCTGACCGTTGTTCAGCATACCTTTGCTGCTCTCCCAGTCTGTTGTTGTGTAGTCGTCTTCTGTAAGTCCGTTTGCAACTGCATCGTAGAGGATCTTGTATACGTTGTAAGCGCCTGTTCCGTCGCCCTTGTCAGCAAATGGATCTTTTGCATGCGGGAATTCCTGGTTTCTGTATTTTGCATCGCCTGTTGCAGCTACGCCAATATAGTCATCCCATGCACCCATTGTCCAGCCTGCTGCGTAGTTTGTGTAAAGCGGGATCGCATCTGTGTTATCTTTGATCGCCTGAAGATCTTTGATGAAATCCTCTGGTGTCTTAGGTGTCTCTGTGATTCCTGCATCTGCAAATACTTTCTTATTGTAGAGGACTCCACGGCCGACAACAGTTACCGGGATTCCGTATACCTGTCCGTCATACAGCCATCTGTTTGGATATTTTACCTGCTCGCTTACAGAATCTACATCACCATAAGAAAGGAAATATGTAGAAAGATCTGCTTTGTCAACTTCCGGGATCATCATGATGTCACCCCAGTCACCACCCTGCAGACGAAGCAGAGAATCCTGTGCGTAATCGGTGATTCCTTCGATCTCTACATTGATGTTCGGGTACATTTCATTGAACTCTTTGAGGTATGCATCCCAGTTTTTTCCTGTGTAATCAGCATCCAGCATATCGGTTCTGTTTGTCAGAAGTTTCAGGTCCGCGCTGAGGTCTGTGTAATCCTCTCCAAGTTTGATGTCTGCGTAATTCAGATCACCATCTGCAAATACGACTGTGGAACCTCCTACTGTGGCCATAGATGCTGCCATGACTGCTGCAAGGCTAACGGCTGTTACTTTACTCCATTTCATTTTTGTGTCCTCCTTCTGGAATTCTTTAAAGTTGTTTTGCTTACGTTTAACTTTAATTTAATTATATATATCCACTTAATTTTTGCATTAATTATTTTTGCTAATTATCATATATTCTTGATTAATCTCACATTTTCATGTATTATATCCAATTTTTATAATTGTTTTTTGTGCATATTTTTTATGGATTTCTTGTTGAAAATCTTTTAAAATTGATTTGAATTAATTTTTAGTTTATTTTAGCTTATTTATTGATTAATCTGCTGGGAGGACTTTATATGGATACAGTAAATTTTAAGGAAATCTTTCTTTCTTCTATTCATAATCGTAAAATGGTAAACATAGAATATTCTGCTGAATTTCTGCTTCCTAATATTTACCGGTACTCACCACTTCCGGAACCAGCTCTTTCCGTTTCTGACTTTCTGCATCTGTTAGGCGGTGGAAATCTGAACGCTGACTCCCCATTTGCGTTTCATTTTTCCCCTATAGAATGTGGACTCCTTCTATATACTGACAGCGGCGTTGGACGGATCACAACCGCCGGAGGTACAGAATATTCCGTTGCAGACAACCAGCTGCTTTTTTTGAATTGCAATCAGTCTTTTACACTGCAAAGCATTGTCCTTCCATGGAATTTCAAATTGTTTTTTATCGATGGAAACAGTCTTTCCATGTATATAAACATTCTCCATAACCAGAAAAGCAACTGTTTTCATATTACTTCCGTCTCACCGATCCTCCATGATCTGCGTTCTCTTCTGTCTGTCCGCCAGAAGCCGGATATTTCGGATCTTCTGTTCATGCACCGCAATCTGACAGAAATCCTGGCACTTCTGTGCACTTCCTGCTATCCTGCACCCACTACGGATCCTTCCAATGCCGCCTGGTATCTGATTGAAATGAAAGATTTTCTGGACAATCATTACCCGAAAGATTTTTCACTCAGACAGTTTGAGGAGACTTTCAAGATCAACCGTTATCGCCTCTGCCGTGAATTTTCTGCCTGCTATGGACTTCCGCCTCTGCAGTATCTGACACGAAAACGTCTGGAAGAAGCAAAAAAAATACTGCTTACCACAGATTTTTCCATCCATGAAATAAGCAGTATGATCGGTTATGAAAATACAAACCACTTTATTAATTTGTTCAAAAAATACGAGTCTATGACACCGGGAAAATTCAGACAAACGGTACAGCAGGGGCAATCCGTTTCACGCTGTCCCTCTCCACAAACTTACCCGGCAACATAAAGATACCGGTGGAATAATTGTCATTTCTCAGCTTATGAAGAATGATGTGAACGGTGCGCTTTGCCATTTCTTTGGTGTTGATCTCATAGGTCGTAAGCCCGACACCGCCGAACTGATCCGGAATATAATTATCGAATCCGATCACGGAAACATCCTCCGGAACAGAATAGCCATTCTGTGCCAGTTTCTGGATCAGCAGGCTGGCTGTTCCATCACAGTTGCAGAAAAAAGCTGTCGGCATTTCTTTTGGAAGTTCAAATTTATTCTGCACATCCACAAATCCGGTCTCTCTGTCACGGTCATCCAGGATCCAGTCCTCATGAACCGTCATGCCATGCTCCATCATCGACTTGAGATATCCGAAGAAACGGTCATCAATACTGGTCGTGGAAAGTCTCGTTCCCACAAATCCAATCTTACTGTGTCCCATCTCAAACAGATAGTTCGTCATCTCATATCCGCCCATCAGGTTGTTGGAAACCACACAGTCAGTAACTTTGCCGCGTCCCGTGGTATCCAGATTCACCGTTGGTACCGGAATATTTTCTGCAAGAAATTCCGCATAGCCATGCTTAAACTCACCCATCACGATCAGACCGTCTGCCTTCTTCTCAAGGATGACCTTCGGGAGTTCACTTCGTTTCTCCACTTCATGGCTGATTACCTCCAGCATCGGGAAACAGTTCCGGGAGATCGCCCATTTGGAGATCTCCTGATAAAGTTTCCAGTAAAAGGACTGATTTTCCCCAAGATATCTGTCTGCAACAATAACACCGATCGTAAAGCTCTTCTCTTTGCTGCTCTCGATCTGACTGTCACTCCGTTTGTATCCCATTTCATCTGCCAGGCGGACGATCTTCTCTCGCATTTCCTCGCTGACACCTTTCTGTCCGGAAAGTGCCTTGGAGACCGTAACCGCACTGACATTCAATTTTTTTCCTATATCTATTAATCTGACCGTTTTTGCCATCTGTTAAACCTCTTTTTTAAGTATCGCTTAATATTATAACTTAAAATTATCACAGTTATATGGCAAAATCAAGTGATTCACCACAAAAGCCGTTTATGCGTCAGATTTCTGGCTACTGTTCCCTTTGTTCACAGCAACTTTTATGCTTCTTTTTCTGTCATGGCTTTCTTGAGACCTTCAAGTTTCTCAGAAGCATCTTCGAGAGAAGCTCCCTTTACGCCAAAATAAAATTTGATCTTCGGTTCCGTACCGGATGGTCTTACACAACACCATGCATTGTCTTCGAGTTCATAATAGAGAACGTTTGAAGTCGGAAGTCCGGTGGATTCTGTCTTGCCTGTCGCCAGATCTTTGCGTACATCTTCTTTGTAATCGCGGTATGCCAGGACTTCAAAATCTCCGAGTTTTTTCGGCGGATTCTGACGAAAATCATCCATCATCGCCTGAATCTTCTGAGATCCGTCAATTCCTTTGAGGGTAACGGTTGCAAGTCCTTCTTTGTAATAGCCGTATTTCTCGTACATGTCAAGCATTGCATCCCAGAGGGTCTTGCCCTGTTTCTTGTAATAAGCAGCTACTTCACAGAGCATCATAACCGCAACCGGTGCATCCTTGTCACGGGCGTAGGTTCCTGCAAGACAGCCGTAGCTTTCTTCCAGACCAAATACATAGTGATGAGCGCCTGTCTCATCGAAATGACGGATCTGCTCACCGATATACTTGAATCCTGTCAGAACTTCGATCAGAGCTGTATTGTATTCTGCTGCCACTGCTTTTGCCATATCTGTGGTAACGATAGTTTCAACAAGAGCAGGATTTTCCGGCATGGTTCCTGTCTTTGTGCGTTCTCTCAGGATGTATTCTGCGATCAGCATACCGGACATATTTCCTGTAAAGCTGATGTATTCGCCTGTCTTTGTATCCTTTGCATGCACGCCGAGACGGTCTGCATCCGGATCCGTTGCAAGCACAATATCTGCGTCGACTTCTTTCGCAAGTTTCATCGCAAGTGTCCATGCGTTCTCATCTTCCGGGTTCGGATACGGTACGGTCGGGAAAGTTCCGTCCGGTTTCTTCTGCTCTTCTACTACATAGACCTGAGTAAAACCAAGTTCGCGCAAAACACGGCGTACCGGAATGTTACCTGTTCCGTGAAGTGGTGTGTAGACGATCTTCATGTCTTTCGCCATCTCCGGAATGATCTCCGGATGGATACTCTGTTTCTTGAGCTGTGCGATATATTTGTCGTCAAAATCTGTTCCAATGATATTAAAAAGTCCTTCTGCTCTCGCAGCATCCTCTTCCATTGTCTTTACCATGGAGAATTCTGTCACTTTGGCAACTTCCGCAAGGATATTTTTGTCATGCGGCGGTGTGATCTGTGCGCCGTCCTCCCAGTATACTTTGTATCCGTTGTACTCTCTCGGATTGTGGCTGGCTGTGATCACGATACCGGAAATACAGCCAAGTTCTCTTACCGCAAAAGAAAGCTCCGGTGTCGGACGCAGGGATTCAAACAGATAGGTTTTGATTCCGTTTGCATTCAGGCAGAGTGCTGCCTCTCTTGCAAACTCCGGTGACATGATACGGGAATCGTGTGCAATGGCAACGCCCTTGTCCTGTCCGTTCTGCGCCAGAATATAGTTTGCAAGTCCCTGTGTTGCCTGACGAACCGTATAAATGTTCATGCGGTTTGTTCCTGCACCGATCATTCCACGAAGACCACCTGTTCCAAACTCAAGCTGACGATAGAAGCGATCCTCAATCTCCTTCTCGTCACCTGCAAGATTTCTTAATTCTTCTTTTGTTTTCTCATCGAAATATGGATCTGTACACCACATTTCATAAGTTTCGCGATATCCCATTGTCATATCCTCCTTTTTATGTAAACAACTTTCGTTGTTTTCTCCCATTTCTGTTTGCCTTTCTTCTGACAAAATTCCCGGTTTCAGCAATTTATCTTAAGTTTCTGTCTTAGTTTTCAACTTCAAGTTTATCAAATATCTTCCTTATAATAAGAGAATTCACAAATGCCTGTATTCCCATTCCGACAAAGACCCAGATCCAGAAAACAGCCGCAAATGTCTCTGCGGAGATCAGGAACCATCCCAACGGAAAAAGATTTACCACTACCATGACTACTGTCTGCCACAGATGGCTCGCTGCAAG
This sequence comes from Blautia sp. MSJ-19, assembly GCF_018918125.1. Lineage (GTDB taxonomy): Bacteria > Bacillota > Clostridia > Lachnospirales > Lachnospiraceae > Blautia_A. Next base: position 39,458 of record NZ_JAHLQA010000006.1, on the reverse strand, counting down.
CCGGGCAGCATTCTCAAATGTTCTGCGGAGCGTATTCTGATAACGTGCCATCAGCGGAAATACATAGGAAAAAACTGCCGCCGCTGCCAGAAGTATGACTACACAGCATCCATATATAATAGACGCATTCTGACTGCCATTCTGTCCCAAAATATGAAAATCTGCTGTCAGGATCCCAATGATCACCAGAAGAAACAACGTCACCGGCAAAGACTGCACAAAATTCTGCTTAAACGCTTTAAAGTAATTCCTGGTCACGGCTGTCTCTTCATCCCGCACCAGTTTCAGCATTACATAATAGAGTGAACTTAAGGATGCCCCGATCGTGATCACCGGAATACAGCACAAAATGCTGATCACACTGAGCCAGAAAATATCAAACACCTTGGTCATGATCTGGCTGTATGTGCTGTCTCCACGAAATGTGTCCTTAAACGCCATTACTCTTCTCCTCCCTCTCCGTTCATCAGATAATCCAAAAATTTAAGTGCATTCTCCGGATTTGGTGCATCCACCGCTACCGCAAAGACCGGATGCTCCAGATAACCGCCCGTCATGTCTGTAAAACGATTCTTACCTTCCAGGCTCAGCCCGTATGCTTCCGTCGCTCCCTGCCCCGTCTCGTGGTCCTCAAAAGAAATCTCATCCGTATCTCTGTAGCCCGCAGCATACACATAATCTGTATCATATTTCTCAGCAAGATCCTCTCCGGTCAGTTCATCCAGACTCCGGAAATATCCATAACCCGCAAATTCCTCAAAAACATCCTGATCCAGAATCAATACGTCAATCTGCTGACTGTGCAGATAAACCTGAATCTTGTCCAGTGCACCATCCTTCAGATAAAAGGAATCATCAATATGTATCTGTTTATATTTACCGTCTGCTCCAAGAATATCCTGCATATCCAGAACCGCCTGTTCCTGCTTCTCCTGATCCAGTGAATCATCCACAACCGCCGCATAAAGTAAATTCTCCTCATCCGGCTTCAGGAAGAAATGCCATCCGAGGAAGCACACGATCGCCAGAATTATAATGATCACACTCACCGGAAACAGATAATAATCCAGGAAATACTGCTTTCGCTGTTCTTGATTCAGTTCCATCCATTTTTGTTTCTCTGACTTCTTCATAGATTACCTGTTCTTTTTATTTCTTGATTTTGTCGATTCTCTGATTTACTATTTTTCAACTTGTTAGCTTAATTTTATTATTCATTAGGTTAAAGTCAATTAATTTAAGTAAAATTAATCAACAAAAAAGAGACATTAATATTGTGAAATATTAACATCTCTTTCTGAAAAATATCTTTTGTAAATTTTATTTGCCATACAGATAGTTGCTGTTCGACGGATCATCAATATTTGTCGCATCAATCCATTCCGGCTCAAGGAGAACATTTTTCTCTACGGCTGCTGCCTGCTCATCGTCTGTAGACATCGCCTGTGCCGCTGCAATGATAGTCTGATATCCTACATCATACGGATCCTGGGAGACAGTTCCCAGCTCCTGTCCTTCTGCGATTGCTTTCTGCTGCGCAGTTGTTGCATCCACTCCAACCATAATCGGAGATTTTTCTCCCTTTTCGAGAGAAAGATACTGGTCAGAAACACTCTCATTTGTACAGAATACACCGTTCAGATCCGGATACCTTTTCAATACATCTGCCATTGCAGTAGACATGTCATTAACTTTATCCGTATAAAGCTCACTCACAACTGTAATATCCGGATAATCTGCAAGTGCTTCTTTAAATCCTTCCACACGCTTCTGGGAGCTCTCTGTCTTTTCCTGTGCAGAAAATATTGCGATCTTACCTGAACCGCCAATGGCTGCTGCAAGCTTCTCTGCTGCAAGCTTTCCTACATAGGTATTGTCTGTTCCACGAAATGCAGCTACAAGTTCATCTTCATTGACATTGGAATCAAATACTACTACCGGGATTCCATTCTCACTTGCTGCCTCCAGCTGTGCCTGACAGGATTCAATATCTCCCGCTGACATACACAGAACCGTTGGATTCTCGGCAATAACTGCATCCAGAGTATTCACCTGCGTTTCTACATCCTGCTCATCTGATGCCCCCTCAAAAGTCATAGTAACTGCTTCATCTGATGAAAAACTATATGCCGTGTTGATATCCTTTACAGCATCTTCCATCCCCTGACGTACCAGTTTCCAATATTCTCCAGACGTAGCTTTACTCACAACCGCAATCCTGCTTCCGGCTCCGATCGTGATCGTCGTATCAATCTGAGATACTCGGTCAGCTTCCGGCTCTTCCTCACCGGCTGCTACCAATTCTTCCTGGGCTTCGTCATTATCCGGCAGCTCATCCTCTGCCTGCACATCCGCAACAAAATTACCAAAGCCGCCCATTTTACCGTTTTCTCCTGTCACAACTACTGCTCCAACAAGAAAAAGCACCACAACAGCTGCTTTTTTCATCGTATTTTCCTCTTTTCTTTTATAGATTTATACAAATGCGCCTTGTCATTACTGTACGATCAAGCGGATATTCGCAATCCGCTTTGCTACTTGCTCATAACCAAATAACTGCTTCGCAGTTTAATTACCTTTGCTCCGTTATCTTTCTACATTATACACATTTTCATTTTTGCGTCTATAGATTTCATAGTTTTTTCATTTTTTAGAAGAAAATACGGCAATTTTACCAGATTTGAAGTCACAGATTTGGGAAACCTGCAAAACATTCGCCCTTTGGAGTTACCCGAAATCCCATTTTTTTCCCGTTAGTCGGATGACGAAAAACAAGATGACAGGAACACAGCCCTAACGGCAGCCCCGACTTATCTCCAGCATTATATTTTCGATCTCCAAGAAGTGCCATTCCTGCATGCGCCATCTGTACACGTATCTGATGATGACGCCCTGTTTCCAACTGGATTTTTACAAGAACTCTTTTGCCTGTGCCAGTCCGATCATCCTCCAGTTCCTCAAGTACTTCATAATCAAGAACCGCTTTCTTGGCCCCCTGTATTTTGTCTGTTACCACAGATGAAGTATTGCTTCTGCCGTCTTTTTTCAGAAACTCTTCCAGCCGGTCTTTCTGCTTCGCCGGCATTCTGTCTGTCACCGCCAGATATTCCTTGATCACACTGCCCGATGTGATCTGTTTCGTCAGTCCGGCCGCTGCTTTTTTTGTCTTCGCAAAAACAAGGACACCCTCCACCGGCTGATCCAGCCGATGTACGATACCCAGGTATGGAATCTTACCTGGATTTCTGGTCGCCAGATAATTCATTAACATACTTTCCATATCTGCAGCTCCAACCCTTGCATTCTGAACGGCTACACCAGCCATCTTATGGCACACCACAATTTCTTTATCTTCAAACAAAATCATATCTTCTATATTACACATAAAAAAACTCTCCTTTTATGCAATTTCTGCATTCTATGGAGAGTATAACGTAAAAATCTTTTTTATACAACAGTCCGGCTGTTTCCCGTGTACAAACAATAATGTAAGACGGTCATCACTTCTCTTAACAATTACTTTTCATAATCCTGAAATGATGACCGTCCTAACAATCTTCAATATTCAATTTTAATTTACCTCTTTGTTCTTTCAAAACTTTTCGTCTTGTTTGCTGATTGAAATCCTCTGATACCTCTTATAGTATACTTCATTCAATCTTCTTTATTTAGTTTTTATAATATTATTTTATATTGTGTCTTCATTCGGTTACAGTTTCTTTAATTTCCTGCTCACAAACGAGATGATGTTTATCATTCGGTTCATTTAGAAAGTTCATAGAGTCGAAATTATAATTTACGGATTACAATTTCATTTTGAAATAATCTTTAAAATCTTTTCCTTCAGACTAGAGCAGCTCCAAACTTAACTTCTTAAATTTCAAACTGTTTTCTTAGGGAATAAGGTTTTTATTATTTCTATTCTAATATCTTTTGTGAGAAGATATTCTTCTGATGCAAAGCTTTGATTCATATAACTCACGTCCTATGGATCTCAATATTTGAAAATGTTTCTTTACACATATTCAAAAGTCTTTGTATCAGGTTTGTGACAGTTATTCAATATGAGTAATCAATTCTATATACCTGTAATACGTTTATAAAGATTATCCTTTTTCTGAAAGTCCTGTTCGCCAGGTAATATATTTGATATTTTCTTCCGAATGTATTCCGATAATCTGTTTTAAATAATGGATAATTTATGTATCAGGTCTTTCTTGCAGGAAACTTGATTTCTGTCACTTCTCATATTGAAGATAAATGGCTACTTTCCCAACGGTATCACCTTGTCCTTTCTTTGATTTCATCCTTTTCATGTAACATTTATATATGCTATGAATTGAATGATTTTTTAATTTTGTTTGTTGTTTTTAGGTTTTCGTGTTTTCTTTTGATGGGTTTATAATAACACTCCGCCTCTGATTTGTCAACACATTTTTGAAATATTTTTAAAATAAATTTATTATTGTATTTTATATCTGTTTTAATTCTATTATTTTTATGTATTTTATATTAATTTCTGATAATTTATGCAAAATAAAAAAATACGACAGGTCCATTTCAAACTTACCTGATTTTTCAAATCACATAAAAATCCCGGCAACTCGCTGGCCGCTCCAGTCCATTGCCGGGAATCTCCGTAATTCTATGTTTCAGTGTTGCTGTTTAAACATTTCAGTTTCTGTTGTAATTGATCAGACAACCCTTCAGAATAATCTCACGTTCATCATCCGTCAGTTCTCCAAGGGTCACTTTAAACTCTTTCAGACCATCCTCTTTTACCACATATCCGATAATGCTGTCCACTTTATCTGCAACAGCCTTACGAACCTGCGGGAAGAAGAGATAATCTCCGTTTGCAAACGGAAGATCTCCTGCCGGAATCAGGAACGGAAGCATACCCCAGTTGATCAGGTTGGAACGATAACGTTTCGTTGCATATTCGTTGGCAATATTTGCCCATCCACCAAGAACCTTCTGACATGATGCTGCCTGCTCACGTGCAGAACCATCACCTGGTTTTACTGCAAAAATCGTACTTCCGATGCCAACATTTTCTTTGCTGACATCAGCAAACTGAGCCTTGATCGCCTCCATAACAGGTTTCAGTTCCGGAACTGCTTCTGCCGGGCATTCGCCTGCTTCAAGTGCTTTCTGGGCCTTCTGGATCTCTTTGGCACGTCCGACATAAGCCGGATCTTTACGTGAAAGCGTAAATTCAGCCAGTCCAAGCGGATTGGAACGGAAGGATGAAGTTTCTCCTGACGGAATCAACTCATCTGTTGTTGTGACAGGATCATGAATCTCGGATACAACTTTGAGAACCAGATTGTCTGCCAGTGCAGGCATCTCCGGCCAGTCTTTGATGTTTGGTCCGAACTGAATCTCTACGCTTGGATCAGCAACACCCTTGCTGTCAAAGATCCTGTTCTCATAAATTGTCTTATCAAAGAAATACTTCTGATGTCTGTAGTTTCCGGTAAATTCTTCTGCTGATGTCAGGAAACCTTTGTTTGCTGCTGTAGCTGCGATAGATCTTGCATCCATAAGTGCAACAGAAGAAATCTGTCCGTTCTGGACTTTGGAACCTTCACGATTCGGGAAGTTTCTGGTGGTATGGCGGATACTGAATGCATTGTTTGCAGGTGTATCTCCGGCGCCAAAGCATGGTCCGCAGAATGCGGTCTTAACAACTGCACCCGTTTCAAGGAGATCAGCCAAGACACCGTTTCTTGCAAGTTCCATATAGATCGGAGTACTTGCCGGATAAACACTGAGTGTAAATGCATCGGCCCCAATGCTTGCACCACGAAGGATGTCTGCTGCTGCACAGATATTTTCAAATCCACCACCGGCACATCCGGCGATGATTCCCTGATCTACATAAAGCTGTCCGTCAATGACTTTGTCTTTCAGTGTATAAGGCACTTTACCATCCAGGCTGACCTGAGCTTTCTTCTCAACATCATCCAGAATATCATAAAGATTTGCCTTCAGTTCATCAATGGTGTATGTATTGCTTGGATGGAACGGCATAGCGATCATTGGTTTGATCTCACTTAAATCTACTTCCACGCATCCATCATAATAAGCAATATTGCCCGGTTTCAGTTCTTTGTAGTCTTCTTTTCTGCCATGGATCTCATAGAATTCTTCGATGATCTCATCTGTCTGCCAGATAGAGGAGAGACATGTAGTCTCTGTAGTCATGACATCTACACCAATACGGAAATCTGCACTTAAGCCGGCTACGCCAGGTCCTACAAATTCCATAACTTTATTCTTTACATAGCCGTTGGCAAATACTTTGCCAATAATAGCCAGTGCAACGTCCTGCGGACCTACGCCCGGACGCGGTTCACCTTTGAGATAGATTGCAACAACTCCTGGCATATTGATATCATAGGTCTGGGAAAGAAGCTGTTTTACCAGTTCTCCACCGCCTTCACCCATTGCCATGGTACCAAGTGCGCCATAGCGGGTATGACTGTCAGATCCGAGGATCATCTTTCCACCGCCTGCAAGCATCTCACGTGCAAACTGATGGATAACTGCCTGATGAGGAGGTACATAAACTCCACCGTATTTCTTTGCACAGGTAAGACCAAACATATGGTCATCTTCGTTAATTGTTCCACCTACTGCACAAAGAGAGTTGTGGCAGTTGGTCAGTACATACGGAACCGGGAATTTCTCAAGGCCTGAAGCACGTGCTGTCTGAATGATACCTACAAAAGTAATATCATGGGATGTCAGCTTGTCAAATTTAATCTGCAGTTTCTGCATATTTCCGGAAGTATTGTGTGCTTCCAGGATTCCATAAGCCATTGTATTTCTGGCTGCTTCTTCTCTGGAAACCGGCTGTGTCATATTTGTTTCTTCTACGATATCACGACCGTTTACCAGATAAATACCACTGTCGTAAAGCTTCATTGTAACTCCTCCATTCATAAAGATTATGCATGCATCGCTCTGCGATTTATGCCAAATGTATATCTATTATACTTTATCTCACTAAAATCTGCAATCAATTTTCTTTACTTATCTATCAATCTCCATTTTCCTTTTCGCTTGGAACCTTCCCGGATAACTCTGCCTTCATGCTTCATTTTCGTCACTGTACGTTTAATCGTTGTTAGTGAAACATTAAGTATTTCTCCCAGTTCTTTATATGTCAGTTCTGGATTCCCGCAAATTAATTCCGATACTCGCGTTTCAAGTTCATTTTTAAGATCAACATAATCCTTATCGAAATTATTAGGGCCATTTTTAGGGTCATTAGGGCCATTTTTAGGGTCATTAGGGCCATTTTTAGGGTCATTAGGGCCATTTTTAGGGTCATTGAAATCATTATTATTCAATTTTGTCCCAATCCCCTCACCTTGTCCTCGATAAAGATTAATGCGAAAAGCCACCTCCATATCAATAAATTCCGGTTCACGGAGTCCATATTCCTGCATAGCCTGCATAAGTTTTGGAATACCACTTCCCCAGGCTTCCACAAGGTTCATATAGGCAAACGCATTAGCAAGGGATCGATTTCTGATTTTTGAAAATCCCTCTTTCATCAGGTCAATCGTTACTCCTGGTAACAATCCTCCAGGTGACGTAATTTCCAAACGATCATCATAAATCGCTACTTGGATATTGGAAGCCTGAATATAGCTACAATTCATAACCGCATTTACAATTAGCTCACGGATACTATCTGGTGGCAATTCATAAATATCTTGACGATATACACCTTCCAGCCGACATCCCATACGAATATTTCTAAGGACAAACTGTACCGCCTCATCTACCTGTTTCCATAGCGTTCCTTCATAATTGCGCCTATCAAGAAATACAGAACGAGTCATTCCCTTAAACACAGCACACTGTATCATAGAACGAAGTCCGCCTTGTCCAGTTAAATAAACATAGGCATTCGTTGGATAGATTTTTTCATTTTCATCTGTTTTCAAAATCCCCCAGCTGAGTAAAACGTTCTTCGTTACGTCTTTTACTGCTGACCGCTGAAGATTTGACTTACTGTTGGCAATAGCAACTTCTTTCATTTGCTCACAAAGATTCTTAATATCTTCATCGGTCACTTCAATATCTCTACGGATTACAGAATCAAAAGAATGAGCATCACATTCATAATATAGTTCTCTCGACATATCACGGTCAGCAGGGCGTGTTGTTCCAGAAACCCGAATATATACACCATTCTCCAGCCCATCCGCTTTAATATAATATGGTTTCTGACGTCCAGCTCTGATTTCCGCAACAATCACAGGCTTATCATTTATATTTTGCAGATAAACATCTGGAATAATCGTTGGTTCACAGCTATCAGAAATAGCATTGGTAATCGCGTCAATTTCCTGAAAAACTTTATCTTCCGGAACACCAACAACTTCTCTGGTTTTATCGTCAATGCCAAATATAATCTGCCCGCCTTTTCCGTTAGCAAAGGCAACGACCGTTTTCATATATTTAGTACTCTTGTCCGGACGTTGTACCTTGAACTCTACATTCTTAGATTCCCCGGCAAGGATGTCTTCTATTGTCATGCAACCACCTCCATGATTAAGTTTTGCCAACAGTAAACCAAATAACTCCTATTATTTTCCGTAAGGCACTGGGTCTTCTGCCATTATAATATCCTCCATATTAACATCTCTGCCGGATTTAGCAATTGTTACATACTATATCCATGCATTACCATAAAACCAATTTCTAACTCTCTTGATTTCGATAAAAACCTTTTTTCTATTTTATCATGAATTCAAATATTCCACTATATTTATGTAAAAATATAACAAAACTCTTCATAAATACAAAAACAATTCACAAAATTCGGTGCAGATAAACCAAATACTATTTCTTTACTTTCACCTTAAAATTCGTTATACTTGGAATCACTTAGAAATCAAGTATTACTGTCACTTCCGGCAGTTTCAACAGGGAGGTAAAACTATATGTTTCGTTTATGGGGAAAGATGTGGAAGGATAACCACATGTTAAAAGATCTGGTCATTGATGATGACTCGGAGGATACAAGAACACACAAAATTTTTCATGCACTGCAGGAAATCTGCTATGATTTTGACCTGGAGAATCCGATCTGGCTGGAAAGCAACATCGCTGATTTCAAACGTCACTCCAAGACCCGGTTCCGCCAGGACAGCTTTATTGAGCATATTGAATTTGATTATCTTGAGATCCAGGTGATCGAAGAAGATTGAAGTCGCTGTCTATCTCATTTGCCGTAAGAGATCTGCAAGCTTCTGAAACAGAAATTTCAATAATTTGGCAAACAAAAAATCTGCCGAAGTTCAGGTGTCTCCTGGTCCGGCAGATTTTTGTTTGTAATATTTTTCGTTTAAAGCATTCTTTTCGCCTAAGGTATGGCCACTGTTTATACAATCCATTTACCAACCAGCGGAATCTTTTTAATAAGCATCACAGCTGCAAGACTAATCACGAAGATCAGTGCGATCACAACCGGAATCGCAAGCACGGTATTCCCGATCATCATACTGTCAATTCCGGCTCTGTGCAGGATATTCCTGATAAGTGCATGAATCAGATAGACTCCAAAGGTACAGTTTCCCAGATAACAGATGATCTTCTCCTGCTTTTCCCCCCATCTGATCTTTGAGATATGGTTTTTGAAAAACAAAAATACAGATGTTGCCCAGAAACCAGTTGCCAGGGTATAATTTTCATAAAATGTCTGCACTTCTTTTCCACTTTTCAATGAAGCTTCCTGGCAGAGCAGAATCGCAGTTCCAATCAGAACGATTCCCGCGATATAAATAAAATATTCCAGTTTTTTTGATATTTCATAATGAGACAGATAATGACCAAGTATAAAATATCCCACATAGCCCGTCAGAATCTGTGGCTGAACCGTCTGCAGCACATTCATGACATATTCTTTCTGTGGAAAAGAAAAGCACTCTACTGTATACGGTAATATCTGAAATCCCAGGCACAGCAGAATCATGTATACTTCCCACTGGCTGCCTCTCGAACTGTTTACGATCTCCCACAGCAATGGTGTGATGATCAGAAGCCCGATCAGCATCGGAAGATACCATAAATGAAAATACGATTTACTGACGTTGATCAGAAAGCGGCATACGATTGTCCTTGTCCCTTTTGTCACTATATCACTCGTGCCAATACGATAAACCGAATATACCATCTGCCAGAATATATATGCCACAGCAATCGGCAGGATATTTCTTTTCCACAGACGCTTCAGATCCCAGGTGCGCTTTTTATCAAGATACAGACACCCGCTGATCATAACAAAGCATCCCACTGCAAACCGGTTGATTCCATGATAAAAGTTGGAAACTGCCCATACAGAAGACTCCACCGGTATATCCCTGAAATGCTGCGATGCTGCATGGATTCCGATCACTCCGATGCACGCCATGATTCTGAGCAGTTCAATCCATATAACTCTTTTTTTGTTCATATTGTTTTTTAAGTTCCGGTGAAGTCATATTCACTACCGGAAATCTTTCTCTCCTTTGTTTTTCATTTCTGACCTGTCCGTTATCGAAAGTATATCAAATCCTTCCCGTCACTACAAGAAATATTCCCGTCAGAAATGCTCCCTGGACTGTCCTGCTGCCACAACTGCCTGTCATTCCATAAATTCCCGGATGATCTCTCTCATGATTTCTTCTTCCTCCGGACTGAGCATTTTGCTGAAATGGCTTCCGGTTGCTGCAGTCTGACGAATGCTCGCGGCTATCCTCTCCACCATCTCTTCTTTGAGTATTGGATCTGTTTTCTGCACAGCAGGTGTCGGTTCATACTTTCGTGCAGTCGGTGGATTTTCTTTGCGTGACCTTGCCTGCAGGATATAGTCGGCAAGCGAATTCATAACCAGTTCTTCTTTAAAACTGAAATCCAAAGCCTGCCGAAGCACAAGCAGGATTATGGGAACTGCACAACCGATATACAGGTAACTCATTGGCAATCCACGGCTGCTCTGAATTCTGGATACAAAAAAAAGCGACAACCCCAGACATACAGTAGATAACAGCGATGGAATCCATACCAGGAAGTTCATCCGGTTCAGCAGTTTATCTCGCGTTTTCCACAGATTCAGCCATTTTTCTCTCAGGTTTGTTGTCGCTTTTGTCTTTCGCAGGGTTCTTCTGTAAGTAAGGTGTACCGCCAGCATTCCTATTGCTCCCGCTGTTCCAAGAACAGTCATCAGATAGAGCAGGATCTGCAGGTCCATGATTCGTTCCAGCATAAGCCCCTCCTTGCATTTACAGTATGTTTTCTGCACTCCCACAAAACACAGTCACCGTGAAATGTGAGCTCACAGCGTTACCGTTAAGCTTATTCTACACCTGTGCCAGCCTATATGAAACAAAAATCGTTCGTCAAATTCTCGCAAAAAATTACGCAGGCAGCCATTTCCGACTCCCTGCGCCAAACTTTTCTCTATAAGATCACACTTTTACATTTCTTCCAGTGCCTTTACTACTTCTTCAAATTTCATGAAATGAGATGCTTTTACAAGAATCGTATCTCCCTTCTGCACATAGTTATTCAAATGCTCCAGAAGAGATTCTCGCGTTTTTTCATAGTATACCGTAAAATCCGGATTCTCGCGTTTTGCTGCCTCCGCAATATGAAGAGCCAGATTGCCAACACATACACATGCATCAATACCACATCTTGCTGCATGCACACCAACACCTTCATGAAGTGCAGCTTCATCTTCACCAAGCTCTCCCATATCACCGAGAATCGCTACTCTGCGTCCCTCACCATCATGAAGTACATCCAGAGAAGCTTTCATAGACATCGGATTTGCATTGTAGCAGTCATCTACGACCAGAAACTTATCTGTCTCAATCATTTTGAAACGTCCACGAATGGTCTCAAGACTTTCGATACCGCGTTTGATTTCTTCGATCGTCAGTCCGTAAATACGTCCTACAGCAGCTGCAGCCAGTGCATTATATACCATATGTATTCCAGGAGTCGGGACAAGTACATCAAAAGATTCCTTTCCAAGATGAACGCGGCAGGCAACACCTTTCAGGCCTTTGCTTTCAATCTGGTCTGCATATACGTCACGCTGATCATCCAGTCCGAAGAACACCGGTTTCACACCATTATACTCACTGACTGTAATAAGCTTGTCATCATCACCGTTCAGAACAATATGTCCGTTCGGTTTCATAGACCGGAAGATCTCTGTCTTTGCTTTCAGGACACCATCTCTGTCTCCCAGATTTTCCAGATGACAGGTACCGATATTGGTGATTACACAGGTATCCGGTTTCGCGATCTTTGTCAGACGTGTCATCTCGCCAAAATCGCTGATTCCCATTTCCAGAACTGCGATCTGGTCTTCATCACGAAGTCTGAATACGGTAAGCGGAAGTCCCAGTTCATTATTAAAGTTTCCCTGTGTTTTCAGTGTACGATATTTTTCTTTCAGAACAGATGCAATCACTTCTTTGGTGCTGGTCTTACCGACACTTCCTGTGATTCCTACAACAGGAATCTGAAGCTGCTCCAGATAGAATTCTGCAATATCCTTAACTGCCTGCAGGGAAGATTCTACCTGAATATATGCATGGTCTGCATCCGTCAGCTCCCTCTCAGACAATGTTGCAAGTGCTCCCTTGCTCATCACATCCGGAATAAAACGGTGTGCATCAACTCTCTCTCCCACGATTGGTACAAACAGACATCCCTTCTCGATCTTACGGCTGTCCGTAGTAATTGCAGAAATCTCCCCGTCCAGCAAGGTATCATCACCATGCCAGATACCGTTACATACTTTTGTAAGATTTCGCAAAGTAAGATTTTTCATTTTGATTTCCTCTCCTAATATGTTCCTCAACTCAGGTGCATATTCGTTTATTAATCATATTTCTTCTGTGATACTTTGATCAGTTCTTCGCACAGTGTCGGATAATCCATTCCCAGTACTGCTACTTCCTGCGGAATCAGACTGGTCGGTGTCATTCCCGGAAGGGTATTGGCTTCCAGACAGTAGATTTTTTCATCTTTGGTCACAATAAAGTCAAGGCGGGCATAGCTTTCCATCTCAAGTGCATGATAACCATCCACTGCAGCTTCCTGAAGACGTTTCGTCAGTTCTTCAGAAATCGGAGCCGGGCAGGTTTCCTGTACTGCACCCGGTTTGTATTTATTCTCATAATCATAGAAGCCTTCTTTCGGTACAATCTGAACTACCGGATAAGCCGTTCCGTCAACAACTGCAACCGTATACTCGACTCCTTCTACAAATTCTTCCACAACTACTTCATTTTCATAAGTAAATGCACCATCCAGTGCTTTGGTGTAATCTTCCTGATTATCTACAATATAAACACCGATGCTGGAACCACCGCAGCATGTTTTAACAACAACCGGAAACTCCATTCCCAGTTCCTGTGGTGTCTCCAAACGGTCCTTTTTCTTCATTGCCTTACCTGCCGGTGTCGGAACACCCCGCATCTGAAACATTGCCTTGGTCACACCTTTATCCATGGCCATAGCACTGCTCAGATATCCTGTTCCTGTATATGGAATGCCCATCAGATCAAACGTTGCCTGCAGTTTGCCATCTTCTCCATTTGCTCCATGAAGTCCCAGGAAAACAAAATCTGCTCTTTTACAAAGTTCAATGACATTTGGTCCAAAGAAGTCTTTTCTTGCTTTTTTCAGTTCAGCCATCTGTGGATTAAAGCTCTTGATATAAGAGGCTGCTTTTTCCACATCATATTCTGCCGGGAACGGATCTTCCCAGTTTACTTCTTCCTGTCCACAGAACACATCCACCAGAATCGCCTGATGTCCCTTCTGTCTCAGTGCTCCGCAGATTCCTGTTCCTGATACGATTGAAACCTCTCTCTCTGTACTGGTTCCACCTGCTAATACAACAATTTTCATTTACTCATCCTCACGATCCATAATCATTTATTAACCATCTCTGATACCTGCAAATTTTTGCATCATGCTTTCTTTCAGCTCTGATATCAATATATCACTACCGGCAGCCCGGTACTCACATTCTGATAAATCGTCCGTGCTTCTTCCTCCGGCACTGCGACGCATCCCTCCGTGCTGCTCCAACTGTTATCTGCTGATGAACTGAACTCTATTCCATCCGTGCTGTCAAAATCATCTGCCTCTCCAGTTACATCATTATCAAAAATAATCAGTCCCGGGGCTCCATATATACCCAGTTTGTCCGTAAATGGCATCCATTCGCTCACTGCTGTACCATTTCCGTCACCCGGTACTGCGGAATCCTTTTTTTCACCAATCATATATACACCGGTCGGTGTACTGCTGCTTGCTGCAAATCCTGTATCCACAATCGGGGACCCATTCTGATATAATACCATTCTTTGGCGGGTCAGGTCAATTTCTATATAAGAATATCCGATATCATTTGTTTTGCGGCTCGCCGCTTCCTGCTCATAGACAGGTTCACGCACTTCCGTCTTTTTATCAAGAATATCCTGATACAGAGCATCTGTCTCTTTTTCCTGATCGATCACCCATCCGTAAGTTCCTCCGGATACCGTAATTTCCTGATTGTCATATGTAGAAAAAGTACGTTCCGATCCTACTGTATCATATTTCTGCGCAAGTCCGGTAATATAATTCGCAACAGCAGCCTTATCAAGTACCAGATCATCGTTCTCATCTTTGGTCAGCCATTCTTTGATCACCGCTCTGTCCACAGTTTCCTTACGGTCACCGAAATCATATGTGACCACAACATCCGTCAGTTCATTCATCTGCTGACAGTCTTTTGTAAGATCGTCCGCATATACCGTCGGATTGATGTAACATCCGTCCTCTTCCAGATTTGCTACTGTTCTGCCGGTAGTGACAGCATTCCTGATGTCCTCCAGCAATTTATCCCTGTCTATCTTTGTTCCCTCAATCTCCGGCACTACTTCAAATCCATCATCAATTTCTTTAATGTAAGCATCTACAGGTTCTATGTTGTCCTGCATACATTTCAGACTGTCGATTCGCTGCTCAAACAACGATGCATCATATGCCACCGAAGAAGGCAGTTCATATGTCTGATGCTGGCTGAATGCCAGAAACCAGATAAAGCGATTCTGCTCATGAAGCAGTCTTTTTACACTTCCATCGGAAGTATATTTCAGGTCGATTTCCTCTGCCGTGATGCCTTCCTGTCCGTTTCCTCTGGTCTGTACTGCCAGCGCATACACACCGGTCTTCTGTTCCAGCAGATTTTCTGCTTCTTTCTCTGTCATATAAGAACAGTTAAATCCGTTTACCTGTGAGCCGGGAAGAAAATGCTCTGTAAAATAATAAACTCCAAAAAAGTAGGCACCTGCGGTAAGCAGGAGCAGTACAATAATGAAACCGATCAGTAGTTTTCTTCCTTTGTCCATACTCTTGTTGTTTTCCGCCATGGCGCCTCCTTAATATTCGCGGCTATGAAATTTTCATGTTACTGTCCATATTGTTATGATTTACAGTAATTTTTATTCTGCCAGAAGTTTTTCTACACTGGCAAGTTTCACACATACGACAAATACCTGTGCTGCTTTTTCAAGCTCTTCAATCGGTGGGAAGGACGGTGCAATACGGATATTGCTGTCTTTCGGATCTTTGCCATATGGATAGGTAGCTCCGGCTCCTGTCATAACAACACCGGCTTCTTTTGCCATTGCTACGATTTTTTTCGCACATCCATCCATGGATTCGAAGGAAATGAAGTATCCTCCCTTTGGAGTTGTCCATTCTCCGATTCCAAGTCCGCCAAGTTCTTTCTCGAGAGTTGCCTCAACCATCTCAAACTTCGGACGCAGGATTGCTGCATGTTTGCTCATGTGTGCATGCACACCGTCAAGATCTTTAAAGAATTTTACATGACGAAGCTGATTCAGTTTATCATGTCCAATCGTCTGTACAGTAATGTATTTACGAATGTCATCCAGATTTGCCTTAGATGCTGCCAGAGCTGCAATACCGGAGCCTGGGAAGCTGATCTTGGATGTAGATGTAAATTTGTAAACCATATCCGGGTTTCCGGCTTTGGCACATTCATCCAGAATCTCAAGAAGAAAATCCTGGTCTTTTTCATCATCATAAAGATGGTGTACGCTGTAAGCATTGTCCCAGTAAATACGGAAATCCGGTGCTGCCGGTTTCAGATTTGCAAAACGTTTTACAGTCTCTTCGGAATATGTGTATCCCTGCGGGTTGGAGTATTTCGGTACACACCAGATACCCTTGATTGCCGGATCTTCACTTACCAGTTTCTCTACCATATCCATATCCGGTCCTTCCGGTGACATCGGAACATTGATCATTTCGATTCCGAAAAATTCTGTAATTTTGAAATGACGGTCATATCCAGGAACCGGACAGAGGAATTTTACTTTATCCAGCTTGCACCATGGAGTATTTCCCATAACACCGTGAGTCATAGAACGTGATACCGTATCAAACATAACATTCAGGCTGGAGTTTCCGTAAATAATGATGTGTTCCGGATCTACTTCAGAAATCTCTCCGAGAAGACGTTTGGCTTCCGGAATACCGTCCATAACACCGTAGTTACGACAGTCAACGCCTGTTTCACATTTCAGGTCTGTACTGCTTGACAGAACATCCATCATATCCATGGAAATATTCAGCTGATCAACAGACGGCTTACCACGCGACATATCCAGGGCCAGTCCCTGTGCCTTGATCTCTGCGTACTGCTGATCAAGCTCTTTCTTGAGAGCCTGAAGCTGTTCTTTGCTCATCTCACTGTATTTCTGCATAGTTCGTCCTCCTCGTGCCGCTTCCAGAATTCTGTCCCGGCAAAATTCATTCATCTTTAAACCTTGTGTTTCTTTTATTTCTCATTATCCCGTATATTTTAGTATGGTAAAGTACTGCTTGTCAAGCCCCGTCACCTGTCTATTTACAAAAAAGTTTCTCAAATCAAAGTGATAAAGTGAGAATTTACTCGAATTTTTTCGAAATGGACTGCCCGCCTGCAGGATATACAGGAAACCGTACAGTTTTACTTGCAGAATTTCATTGTTTCACCTATACTGAATAGGCAGGAATATCCTGAATGTTGTTTCTATTTAAATGTAATAAAAGAAAGGTTATCATATATATGTGGATTGCAAATGACTGGAAAGAATACGAAGTAATTGACACTTCCTGTGGAGAGAAGCTGGAACGCTGGGGAAAATACACTCTGGTCCGTCCGGACCCGCAGGTTATCTGGGACACTCCGAAGGTAAGTCGTGGATGGAAAAACATGAATGCCCACTACCACAGAAGCAAAAAAGGCGGCGGAGAATGGGAATTCTTTGATCTCCCTCAGCAGTGGGATCTCCATTACAAAGATCTTACTTTCCATCTGAAACCATTTAGTTTCAAACACACCGGACTTTTCCCGGAGCAGGCTGTCAACTGGGACTGGTTTGGTGACAAGATCCGTAATGCAGGCCGTCCGATCAAAGTCCTGAATCTTTTTGCCTACACTGGTGGTGCAACTCTGGCTGCAGCCGCTGCCGGTGCACATGTCACACACGTTGACGCATCCAAAGGAATGGTCAACTGGGCGAAGGAAAATGCAGCTGCGTCCGGTCTCTCCGAAGCACCGATCCGCTGGCTGGTCGATGACTGTGTAAAATTTGTAGAGCGTGAGATCCGCCGTGGAAATCACTATGATGCGATTATCATGGACCCGCCGTCTTATGGACGTGGACCGAAGGGTGAAATCTGGAAGATCGAAGAAGCAATTCATCCGCTCATCAAACTGTGCGCGAAGCTCTTAAGCCCGAATCCGCTGTTTTTCCTGATCAACTCTTATACAACAGGACTGGCTCCGGCTGTACTGACTTACATGCTGGCAACAGAGCTCAAAGAATTTGATGGACATGTAGATTCCCAGGAAATCGGACTTCCTGTAACTTCCAACGGACTTGTACTTCCATGTGGTGCATCCGGCCGCTGGGAAGCGAAATAGAACCGTGTAAAGGATACATTTTGTTCGAAATGTATTCTGAAAATTGATATTTTTTATCATTATTTTCTTGAATCTCCTGACATGCAGATATATAATATCAGTATCAGAAAAATGTATCAATAAGTTACTGTAACCGAATCAAACAGCAGCATCAGGAGAGGTGAAAATCATGACGGAAGAAAGATCAAAAGATACTCTTCCCTACACCTGTACTCCGGCCTATGACCGCAGCCACTGTGGGAATTGTGTCTGCGCCACCTGTTATCAGCAGGAGTTCTGCGACCGTTGCAGTTCCTGCCAGGAACTTTCCCATAAGAAAGAATCCTGCTACAGATATGAAGGCGCATATTGTTACTAACAAAAAAGATGCTGGCATGTTCGTATGTCAGCATCTTTTTTGTTCTATTTCTCATCATCATTTTGCTGCTGTAAATAAAAAATTGCCTTCTGATTCTCAATTTCTGCTTTTAATTCTTCTTCTGTTGGCAGGTACAATTTATATTTCGAAGCAAAAAGCTGCTCATTTCCATGCATGACAGAATAACGTGCGATATCATCATCTGTATCTGAGCACAATACAATGCCGATTGTTGGATTATCCCCCTCATTACGTTTCAGTTCGTCATACATACGTATATACATGTCCATCTGCCCTACATCCTGATGTGTTATCTTTTCCGTTTTGAGATCAATGAGAACGAAACATTTCAGGATATAATTATAAAACACAAGATCAATATAATAATCCTGTTTCTCCGTGTGAATATGCTGCTGTCTTGCAACAAAAGCATACCCTTTTCCAAGTTCCATCAAAAATCTCTGCAAATTTGAAAGAATGCTTTTCTCAAGATCACTCTCTGTAAAATCTGTATTCTGAGAAAATCCTAAGAACTCTGCAACTACCGGATTTTTGATAAACTCCAACTTATCATTTTGATACGATGCTGTTGATTCTTTCATCTCATCTTCGACAAGCTCTCTTTTCTGCGTCTTGAGCATACGGTAATAATACTGAGAAGAAATGTTTCTTTGCAAGGTGCGAACACTCCAGGTTTGTTCTATTGCTTCTTTTTCATACCAAGCACGAGCTACAGGGTCTTTGACCTGTAAAAGGACTCGATAATGAGTCCAAGAAAGATTTGTTTCAAATTTTCCACTCACTGAGTGGAAAATCTCAGGATAGGTCTTATAAAAAGAATAAAAACTATACAAATTAGATTTCGTATAACCTTTTCCGTATTCTGCTGACAGTTCCTTCGCAAGCTTTTTTATAATTTCAGCTCCATACTTTGCTCTATCTTCACCTTGTAATTCTTCGCTTGCAATTCTATAGCCCAAAAGCCAGTTTCTCTGTATTAATGTTGTATTAACTGCTCGATACGCAGCTTTCTGTGAGGACTCAATAATTCCACACATGTCTTTAAAAATATCATCAGTTTTAACAAACTTATCCATAAAACTATTTTGTCCATTTTTTTCTAACTTATGTTCCATTATATTGCCCCTTTAAATTTTACAACAGATTAATTTGCATATTTTTTAAAGTTCTCTGCCTGCTCAAGAACTTCCTCCATGCATTTCAATATTTTCTTGTTATCATGGTATCTTAAATGAACAAATTCTTCAAGGCTGTAGAGCAAACTTTACAGCCACATAAAAAGAAAAAATCCTAACAAATTCACCTGCTTTAGCAGACAAATTTGTTAGGATCAGACTTCTGACTGAATTCCCGTCATGTTTTTTCCATATCTTTATCAGTTTTTCAGTTTCCAATAGAGGCCGGCATCGAAAAAATATACTGCCTACTAAATCCGATGAAAAAAATTCAAGATAATCGATAGCTCCGACATCGGGAACAGATCATGCTTATAAGTCGATGCTCACAACTTAATATGATTGGCATATCCAGCATCGGAAAACAGATTCATTATTCAACCCGATGCCCACTAAGAATTAAACGAGGAAATTTCTCAAACTCCCTTCCGCTCTTTCGGAAACGTCATCGTAATCTCGGTTCCTTTACCTACTTCACTGACCATTTTCAAAGTTCCGCCAAGGAAAGTCACGCCGTGTTTTACGATAGACAGACCCAGACCGGTTCCGCCGATTGCCTTTGAATGGCTTTTATCTACGCGGTAAAATCTTTCAAAGACCCGGCTCTGATCTTCGCCGGGGATACCGATTCCGTTGTCTTTGACACGAATCTCAACGTTTTCACCCAGATCACGCAGATGAATACTTACTGTACCGTCTTCTTTGTTGTATTTGATTCCATTGTCACAGAGATTGTAGATTACCTCATCGAGGATCGGTCGCACGGTCGTAAGCATCGTCTTGTCCCCGTCAATATAGAGATGTACGTTCTTTTTCTCAGCTACTTCCTTCAGTCGTCCACAGACATCTTTGACGATCGTATACGCATCCAGTCTCTCCCATTCATAAGGATTTTCGCCCTCATCCAACTGAGAAACCCTGATCGTATCTTCCACCAGCGTGATCAGGCGCTGTGCCTCATTATAGATTCTGCCGGCAAATTTCCTGACATCCTCTTCTTTGACAAACCCGCCCTGTATGATTTCTGCAAATCCGGAGATGGAGGTCAGTGGCGTTTTCAATTCATGGGAAACATTTGCAGAAAATTCTCTGCGAAGCTGCTCGCGTTCCACTTTCTCCGTTTCATTCATCAGAAGAATGACTGCACCTACCACCCGATGTTCTCTGTTTACCGGGTTTGCAATCATCTGGATGGCTTCACTTCCCATATGGAGAAGAACACTTCCATGCTGTCCCTTCAGTACCTGTTCGATCAACAGACGAAAATCTTCATTTCTGTTCAGAGAATACACGCTGTCTCCAATCTTTGGATCTTTCAGCTGAAACATTCTCCATGCACTGGCATTTCCAGAAAGGATCATTGTATAACTGTCGATCACAACCAGGCCTTCCTGCATATTTTCCGTAATAATGCCAAACTCTTCCTGATTTCGTCTTGCCGCTTCCAGCTGGCTCTTGATCTGACGGTTCTGTTTATAGATTTTACTTAAGAGCGGTCCGACTTCCTCATAAATCTGATTTTCCTCCGGATGTTCCAGATCCACATTATTAATCGGTTCTACGATCTTGTTTGCCATATGCACAGACATAACTGCTGCCAGAATCAGCATCACAACAGCAATTCCAATAAGCGGTGGAACCAGTTCCATCAGAAGCACCCAGACAGAAAACTGCGTGCTGGATACCCTGAGTACGGTATTATCAGAGAGTCTTAATGCATAGTACAGTGTTTTCTCAGACAATGTCTTTGAGGTTCTCTCGGCATATCCACTGCCTGTTTTAAGAGCTTCCTGGATTTCCTCACGGTCGCTGTGATTTTCCATAGAATCAGCATCTGCCTGATTATCATAGAGTACCGTTCCATCTTCTGCAATATACGTAATACGGTCATCTTTCTCTTTGATCTTGACCAGATAATCCACGCCGTTCTGTTCTACACCATATGCCAGATATGTCGCTTCTTTTTTCAGCTCTGTATTGATCTGTCTGCCAAAATGCTGATAAAGGATTGCCATAACACACGCAATCCCAAATATCAGCACAGCTGCCGCCACCAGTATGTTTGATTTAAAAATTTTTTTTGTCACGTTAATGACCTCCAAGTTGGTGCTCATTGTTTCTGTGAACACCTGTGATTGCATACTCAACCCACTCTGCAATGTTCACTGCGTGATCTCCGATTCGTTCCATATACTTTGCTGTCATCAGAAGATCCAGGCCAGCTTTTGCATCCAGATTCTGATACATCAGTTCTGCCAGTTCCTCTTTAATCTGATTAAATGCATTATCTACCTGATCGTCATCATCAATGACCTTACGACAAAGATCCAGATCTCTCTTTACAAAAGCATCTACGCTTTCTGTGACCATCCCGACTGTCATTTCTGCCATCTTTCCGATCAGTTCCGGAATCTGTACATGATTTTCTTCAATGAACTTGGAAAGGTCTGCAATGTCCGATGCCTGATCTCCGATTCTTTCCATATCAGAAATCATCTTAAGTGCTGCAGAAACTTCTCTTAAATCCCTTGCAACCGGCTGCTGATGAAGCAGGATACGCATGCAGAGATTCTCGATCTCACGCTCTTTTGTATCAATTTCTTTATCTGTATCAAAGATCTCCTTGATGCAATCCTCTCCTCGGATGGCTCTGTTAGAAAGAGAAATTGCCTTCTCACAGAGACTTCCCATGGTAATGATCTGCACATGAAGTTCTTCAAGCTGCCGTTCGAAATGTGTTGCCATGATCAACCAAACCTCCCCGTAATGTAGTCCTCTGTTCTCTTGTCTTTCGGCATGGAAAACAAAGTATCTGTGTCACTGAACTCTACAACTTCGCCCAGAAGGAAGAACGCTGTTTTATCAGAAATTCGGGTCGCCTGCTGCATGTTATGCGTAACGATCACGATCGTATATTTTCCTTTTAATTCCATTGCAAGTTCTTCAATCTTAGAGGTTGAGATCGGGTCAAGTGCAGAAGTAGGCTCATCCATCAGAAGCACTTCCGGTTCTACCGCAAGAGCTCTTGCAATACAGAGTCTCTGCTGCTGTCCACCGGACATTCCAAGTGCACTTTTCTTTAAACGGTCTTTTACTTCGTCCCAGATTGCCGCATCACGGAGAGATTTTTCTACGATCTCATCCAGTTTGGCTTTGGAACGGATGCCATGTGTTCTTGGTCCGTAAGCAACATTATCATAGATGCTCATCGGAAACGGATTCGGCTTCTGGAATACCATTCCGACTCTTTTTCGAAGAACATTTACATCCATATCTCCATAAATATCTTCGCCATCAAGCTCTACTTTACCGGTAATTTTGCATCCTTCTACAAGGTCATTCATACGGTTCAGCGACTTCAGAAGTGTAGATTTACCACATCCACTTGGTCCGATAAAAGCGGTAATTTCTTTTTCCGGAATGTGCATATTGATGTCATGCAGTGCATGAAAATTTCCGTAAAAAAGATTCATATCTTCGATTGAAAGTTTAATATTATCACTCATGTTTTGTTATCCTTTCGCGATACGTTTTGCCACCATACCGGACAAACCGTTAATAATTAATACAAATAACAGTATCACAACTGCTGTTGCAGATGCCTGATTCATATGAAGTCCTTCACTGGAAAGTACATACATATGAAGGGCCAGCGTACGTCCGGAGCCCATCAGGTTTGGTACCTGTGCAACGGTTCCTGATGTATACAGAAGTGCTGCTGTCTCGCCGATGATACGTCCGATCGCAAGAATGATTCCTGCAAGGATTCCCGGTACTGCTGACGGAAGTACAATCGTAAAAATCGTACGAAGCTTACCGGCTCCAAGTCCGAAACTTGCCTCTCTGTAGGAGTCCGGAACAGCTTTTAATGCTTCCTCTGAAGTTCTCATGATCAGCGGAAGTACCATGATGACCAGTGTACATGCACCTGCCAGAAGTGACATTCCCCAATGAAGCGCTGTTACGAAAAACAGCATACCAAACAGACCATATACAATAGAAGGAATACCGGAAAGCGTTTCCGCTGTAATACGGATGATCTGTACCAGTTTGTTCCCTTTTTTTGCATATTCTACAAGGTAGATCGCTGCAAAAATTCCAAGAGGCGCTGCGATCACCAGTGACAATGCAGTCATGATAAAGGTATTGATCAGAGATGGCATCAGAGAAACATTATCGGATGTATATTCCAGACTAAACAGGCTCGGTGTCAGGTATGGAATACCTTTTACAAGAATGTATGCTACCAGGAAGATCAGCACTGCAAAAGTAACAATCGCTGCTCCGATCGTAAGAAGCGCAAGCACACCTGATCCCGGATGTCGCAGATAAGAACGAATTCTTTCTGATGCTGTTGTCTGATTTCTTTTTTCCATTTTTCCCACCGTCGGTTCTACTACTGCTGTGTTAGTTTGCATTCTCTGACCTCCTGTTTAATAAAGAAAGGCTCAGGTTGATGATCAGGATAAATACAAAAAGTACCACTCCTGTTGCGATCAGTGCTTCTCTGTGAAGACCGGTCGCATAACCCATTTCTGTTACGATATTTGCTGTCATGGTACGAAGACCTTTGAGCAGTCCGGCTGGCATTCTTGCCTGGTTTCCGGCTACCATAATTACTGCCATTGTCTCTCCGATCGCACGTCCGATTCCAAGAACAACGGCTGCCAGAATACCTGATTTTGCTGCCGGAAGCATAACTACAAAGATACTTCTTTCTTTTGTCGCGCCCAGTGCAAGGGAACCTTCATAATAACTTTCCGGTACACTGCGAAGTGCAGATTCTGTAGGTCCGATGATCGTCGGAAGAATCATGATTCCCAGAAGGAGGGAAGCTGCCAGCCAGCTGGTTCCGGTTCCGCCAAAAGTGTTTCTGATCAGAGGTACCATCAATACCAGACCAAAAAAACCGTATACAATAGAAGGAACACCTGCCATCAGCTCAATTCCGGATTTTAATGGACGGTAGATTTTCTGCGGACAGTAACGTGCCATAAATACAGAAGTAAGTAAAGCGATCGGCACACCCACCAGAATGGCTCCGCCTGTTACATAAATGCTGGCAATGATCATCGGAAAAATTCCAAATTTATCATTGGACGGTTTCCATACTGTTCCCAGCAGGAATTTCAGTGGCCCGATCTTGGCAATCGCCGGAATTCCATTCGCAAACAGGAACAAACATATCAGAAATACTGCCAGGACTGAAGCACAGGCAGCTACCATAAAAACAATTTTCATGGCCTGTTCTTTAAATCTATTCATACAGGACTCTTCCTCTCTCATAAATCAACGGGCGCGCTGTTGACGCCTCCTGAATACACAATACAATCGGACATACACGAAGCCCGGTATGTTAACCCGGGCTCGCTGTTTTGTCTATATCTGTCTGTCTTATTTAGCCAGGTCTTCCCAGTCTGTTGTCTCACCTGTGAAGATTGCTTTTACCTGATCACTGGTCAGCTCATCAATATCATTGTTTGTATTTACGACTACTGCGATACCATCTCTTGCAATTTCAGTTGCTGTGAGGTTTTCGCTTGTTTCTTCATCTTTCAGTTCACGGGATGCCATACCGATATCACAGATGCCTTCTGCTGCGGATGTGATACCTGTTGTAGAATCACTCTGCTGTACTTCTACAGTGATCTTACCACCGTTTGCTTTTTCATATGCTTCTTTCAGTTTTTCCATAACCGGTGTTACAGAAGAAGAACCAGCTACAACAACTTTACCTTCTGCATCGCTCTGCTCATATGCTGCTGCATCGTCTGCTACTTTGATGTATCCGTTGTCTTCTACGATCTGCTGTCCGTCAGCACTCATGATATAGTTTTCAAAATCCTGTGCTGCATCGCTGAGTTTGTCAGTTGTTACGATGTTGAATGGACGGGATACTTTGTATGTATCGTTTGCTACGTTTTCTGCAGATGCTTCTGCACCGTCAATCTTAACTGCTTTTACTGTATCGTTCAGGGAACCAAGGGAAATGTATCCGATTGCGTTCTCATCACCGGCTACTGTTGTCATCATAACGGATGTGCTGTTTGTGATGCTTGCATCTTCTGTTGTCATGTCTACTTTTTCGTCACCCTGTTTTTCTTCGATTCCGAACAGTTCAATGAATGCTCCTCTTGTTCCGGATCCGTCTTCACGGGAAATTACATCAATAGCTCCGCTTGCTGCGCTTGCAGTTGCTGCAAATGCAGTTGTTCCAATCAGTGCTGCTGTAACGATTGCTAAAACTTTTTTCTTCATAATGATAAATCTCCTCTTTATTTGCTTTATTTAATTTTCATTTTTGTTTGTCTGTCTTTCTCATCGACAAGTGCAATTATATGGAAGAAAAGTAAAATGCATAATCATGTGCGTGTAAAATCTTTGTAAAAAGGTTCTGGTAAAAATCTTTGACCTGTATCCCAAAGATAGTTATAATAAACTTATATCTAAATCATTATGTACACCATAACAAAACAATTTCTTTTTTACTACATGGCAGGAAAGGGATATATTATGAAAAAAATAACGATTACAAACACAGATCTTACACTTTCTCCAATGGGAATGGGATGTGCTAATGCCGGTATCAAATGGGATGGAGAAGATGCTCTCCGGATTTTTGATGCTTTTCTGGATATGGGCGGCACAGTTTATGATACTGCGCGTGTCTATTCTGACTGGATCCCATCCGAAATCGGACGCAGCGAACGTGTACTTGGACAGTGGCTCCACCAGAGCGGAAAACGCCACGATATTATTCTTATTACCAAAGGCGGACACCCGGATATGACGCCTGCTGTTCCGGACATGCATGCTTCCCGGATTTCCGCAGAAAATATGCGTTATGATCTAGAACTCTCTCTCCGTACTCTTGGCACGGATTATATTGATATTTATTTTTATCACAGGGATAATGAAGCACTTCCAGTCAGCGAACTGATCGAAATCATGGAAAAGTTCCGAAAAGAAGGTAAGATCCGCTATTATGCCTGCTCCAACTGGAGTACTGCACGGATGAAGGAGGCTGACGCTTACGCAACATCCAAAGGATATCGCGGTTTTGTTGCAAATGAAGCGCTGTTTAATATCGGTTCTGCTTCCATGAAACCTCTTGCAGATGATACACTGAAGATCATGGATCAGGAGATGCAGCAATATCATATAGAAAATCCGCAGAATCTTGCAATGCCCTATATGTCTGTAGCCAGCGGATTTTTCCACAAATTATATGTCGGCGGAGCGGATGCTGTCAGGAATTCCGAATACTACACTCCTGAAAATCTCAAAATTGCAGAAGGACTTCACGGACTGATGGAAGAATATCAGATTTCTCTCACTCAGGCAGTCCTTGGATATCTGACCTGTCGCGATTTCACCTGCCTGCCACTTTATGGACCGAGAAATGCAGAAGATCTGAAAGAAGCAATGGAAACCTTCTCCATTCCTTTCCTTAAAGAATATTATGCAGACTGATTTTTCTTATATTAGCAGCTCGGATCTATATGCAAAAAGAGACTGTGACTCATTGTTCTGAGTCATAGTCTCTCTGATTTTATGCCATATTGTTTACCATTTTGTACTTGTACAGCATTTCTGCGTGATTCTGTTCTTCTACCTGAATATCAGCAAGCAGTTTACGAACGCCACTGTCACCAAATGCAAATACTTCTGAGTTGTATTCTCCTGATACCAGTTTTTCCGTCGCAATACAATCTGTTGCCAGAAAAGCATCCTGCTGTTTATCCTCCGGAGAACTCATTGCCGTGTAGGTTGCTTTTGGCTGATAATCTCGTCCGTCACTGTCGTTGCAGTTACACTGAGGGACTTCTCCTCTCAGTACACGGTCGAGGGAATCATAATGTTCTCTCTCTTTCTGCTGTAATGTCTGAAAAAGATCTTTCAATTCAGGATCTTTTGCCTGCTGCGCATATCTTCCGTATTTCTCAATACAGCTTTTTTCCTGTGTCTGTAAGTCTTCGATCGTTGTACGTTCTTTTTCTTTTAATATCATCGTACCTGCTTCCTCTCTTTCATTTTGCAATACGATGATAGTATCTGTCATGTGGAAAATTTTATGCGGTTTTTCCCAAAATAATCTCGATCAGATATTTATCCAGCATAATGGTACGGTTCCATGGATTAAGGATCACACCCTCAATTTCCTTTGTCTGAAGAGTCAGTTCAAATAATTTACGAATGTCTGTCAGAAAAGTGGATTTGACACTTCCACCGCCTTTCAGTTCTTCTTCAAAGCTGGTAAATGCTGCCCACCAGTTCTTTCCATCTTCTGTTCTGATTGCTTCCAGGCGAATCTGACCATCACCCTTTGGTGGTTCTACGGCAATGATAAACTGCCCGTCTTCTTTCATGCGTCTGCGGATAACGGTAAGTGTATGTGCCAGCATCTCCTGTGACGCTTCTTTTTGAAGACCTGAAATTGCCTCTTCGATTTTTTCATTGCCCTGAAGGCCTTCATCTGTTTTATGATCTGTCATTATTATATGTACCTCTTTATCATATTTTCTCTACATCTGTTTAAACTTCTACAGAATATTTTTCAAATCATATAATTCATGAATGATATAATCTGCAGGTTTTCCACTTTTGGCTTTTTCTTCATTGTATTTTTCCACAGAAGGCACATACCAGCATGTGGACATTCCATACGCCCTGCCGCCTGTAATATCTGCGGTCAGAGAATCCCCGATCATCATACATTCCTCCGGTCGTACTTCCGGAAGTTCTTTCATACAGCCGTCAAAAAACTCTTTCCCCGGCTTGTCTGCACCGACCTTTTCGGATACAAAACAATGTGCAAAATATTTCAGCATATCTGCCTTTTTTAATCGTCTGATCTGCTGGTCGTATGGTCCGTTGCTTGCCGCACACAGGCAGTAATTTTTCTCTTTCAAATATATAAGAATTTCTTCTGCTCCCTCAACTGGCACTGCACTTAAATTGAGAAGTACACGGAATTCTTTTTCCATCTCAACTCCGTCTGCCTCCAGCCCAAGATGACTAAGAACTGCCTGCCAACGTACATAAAAAAGGTCATCCATTGTCAGTTCTTTACGCTCGATGCGCTGCCAAATCTTATTATTTTCTTCTGTAAAAACCGAAAACATTTCTGGTTTATATTCCAGTCCTGCTTTCTGGAAGCACTGCTCCATCGCCCAGGATGCCGCCGCATCAAAGTCCAGAAGCGTGTTATCAATGTCCAGGAAGAGGACTTTTATCTTGTTGTTCATATGATTTTTCCTTTTTATTTTTGATTTTCTTCTTTATAAAATATCACATATTTTATGTGTTTCCAAGTTGGTTCCCACAATATTTTTTTATAAACAAAAAACACAGAAAACGGAACTCTCAAATTCCATTCTCTGTGCCTTCTGTTCACTCAATCAATAATCAAAATCATCAATATTTGATGTTACAAACAATGAAAAATCTTCGTCCATATCTACCTTGAGAAGGGTATCATTGTTTACGATTCCAGTGAACGTACCACTGAATTTTCTTCCATTAAAGATTTCTCCTGTAACTTTTACCTCTGTGATCCGTCTGTCATCCGGAAGGATTTCTGCTGTTTCTGAACTGCTTGTTCGAATGTCTCCGACTTCAAGATCTTTGTCTCCATTGTATATTACGTGAACATTTTCCAGTGTAAATGCGGTGCTGTTTTTGATGGTGATATAAGATGCTTCGGTATTGTACGCCTCAACAACTTTCTGATTCTGCATGTTCACTGCACAAAATGCAACAAATGCAACTGCAAAAATCAGTACTAAAATCTTTGAACTTTTCTTCATGAATTCTCATCTTTCCTTTTTATATATTAATTTCTTGTTTATTGATACCTGTATTGAATCAAAAAATCATTATATATATTACATGTACTATCATAACACTTCACAGAAAGTTTTCCTATTCACGAAATTCACAAAATCCCACACCAAACCGCACCAAAAATAGTAAAAGATGAAGTATTTTAAGATTTCGTAAAATGTCAATCAAACCTCAGTAAATGCTATTGTTTTCTGAAAATTGCAGTGTTATACTTCACCTCGTCAACTGAGGACGAACAATCAGGCCTGTGTATCCTTTCAGTTTCAGTTACTGTTCACTCCGTTCACAGCAACTTGGTCAAAATCCATTCCAAATCACCTACGGTGATGGGATTTTGCCCCGTATGTCTCGGGATTTTGCCATTATTCATGGCAAAACGCCTCGCGGGATACTACCTGTGAACAGTAACCAGTTATGCTTACCATATTTCTCTTAATTTAAAGGAGTTTATATTATTATGAAAAGAAAATTAATCGTCGGTTTTTTAGCTCTCTGCTCTATTACAACTGTATGTCCTTCTGTTTACGCTTCTACAGATCATTACACAGACAGCAGCGTTACCGGTGCTGATTCCGGATGGTCTGACTGGGATGCAAACTGGGCAGATACAGCCGCTGATTTTACAAAAGTTTCTCTTACTCCAGGTGCTGATGATACACAGCTCAACTTTGCATGGTACAGCGAAAAAGGTGACCGCGATGCCACTCCTGTTGTGCATTTTGGAACTGATAAAGATAATCTTGAAACATTTGAAGGTACTTCCGGTGATGTAGATCAGGATCTTACCGGTGACAAAGCCTATGAATATAACCACGTAACTGTAACTGGCCTCGAACCAGAAACAACCTACTATTATACAGTAGAAAAAAATGGTCAGCAGACAGACGTATGCGAATATAAAACTCAGAAAACAGATACCGTAAAAATGCTCTATGTCGGTGACCCGCAGATCGGTGCCTCCAAAGGCCAGACTCAGAACGGTGCCGAACTGACAAACGAATCCGGTGCTGCCAACACTGCCGCTGAAAACGATGGTTTTTCCTGGAACCGTACACTTAATACCGCTCTTTCCGAAAATCCGGATGTAAACTTCGTTATCTCCGCAGGTGACCAGGTAAACAAAACAGGTGAGGCCAAAGAAGAAGAGTACGCTTCCTATCTGAGTGCAGACGCTCTGAAATCTCTTCCTGTAGCAACAACGATTGGTAACCACGATTCCCTGAATCCTGATTATTCCTATCATTTCAATAATCCGAATAATACCGAAAACGGCAAAACAGCAGCTGGCGGCGACTACTACTACAGCTATGGCGAAGGACTTTTCATCGTTCTGAACACCAACAACTACAATGTTGCAGAACATCAGAATACCATCGAAGAAGCAGTAAAAGCTTACCCGGATGCAAAATGGCGTATCGTAACCATCCATCAGGATATTTATGGTTCCGGACTTGACCATTCCGATACAGATGGTATGATCCTCCGTACTCAGCTTACTCCTGTATTCGATGCAAACGATATTGATGTTGTTCTTCAGGGACACGACCATACTTACAGCCGTTCCAAAATGCTCTACGGAGATGGTCAGACCCACGGAAAATATGAGTTTAGCCTGAACGCAGACGGTACAGACTACGACTGGGATCACGCTACAAATGTAGATACCGGTGACCAGATCGCTCTTGCTCCGGAAGAAGGCGATACCGACGCACAGACCGCTCTGGATTCTTTCCATGAGGACAACAACTGCTATACCATCGAAGATGTAGAAGGAAACACCGTTACAGATCCGCAGGGAATCCTCTATATGACAGCCAACTCTGCTTCCGGTTCCAAATACTATGAGCTGCTTTCTACTCAGCAGGATTATGTCGCAGCCCGCAGCCAGAACTGGCTTCCAAGTTATTCCGTGATCACAATGACTGCTGATTCCTTCTCCATTGATACCTATCAGATCACTGATGACGGTAAAGCAGAAGCTATTGATGACACCTTTACAATCCAGAAATCCGGTACAGATACATCTGCCGACACCACAGATGCTGCTGAAACGGAATCCGATGTTTCTGCAAACTAAGGATTCTGAAATCCTATGACTCACACCAACTTTACCGGACTACTTTCCAGCAAAAAAGTGGTCCGGTATCTTATTTATTTACTATTTGTCTGTGTGTTCGCTGTTTTTGTATTCAAGCTTAATCAGGTTGAAAAAACAGAACTGGTCGTCCGGACAGGTCAGACATTTGAAAAAGCAGAAGTCACAGAAATCCTTCAGGATAATCTCAATTCCAATGGAACACGTATCGGTGAACAGAAAGTACGTGTAAAAATGCTCACCGGTGCACGAAAGGGTGAGGAACTTGATGTCACCAGCAGCTCCGGTTATCTTTTTGGTGCTGCCTGCACGGTAGGAATGAAAGTCGTTATCATGCAGAGTGTTGCCGGCGAGACCACGATCGCCAGCGTTTATTCTCAGGATCGTGAATGGGTCATTTATATTTTCGCCCTGCTCTATCTTCTTGCCCTGTGTATTATTGGTGGAAAACAGGGAATCAAAGGATGCCTTGGACTGGTCTTCACCTTTTTCTGCGTGATCTTTGTCTATCTTCCGCTTGTGTATTTGCGTTTTTCACCATTCTGGGCGGCTGTGTTTATCTGTTTTCTTACTACTCTGGTCACCATGTACCTCATTGGCGGTCCTACAAAAAAGACCTGCGCAGCGACACTTGGCACACTGGCAGGCGTTGTTCTGGCCGGACTTTCCGCATGGTGCTTCAGCAAAGCATCCGGCATCTCCGGTTACAATGTATCTGATATTGAGACACTTATGACTCTCTGGAACACCAACCGCATCCAGGTAGGCGGACTTCTTTTCTCCGGGCTCCTGATCTCGTGTCTCGGAGCAGTTATGGACGTCGCCATGTCGATCAGCAGTGCCATTGATGAGATTTATAAACAGAACACTTCCCTCTCTCGAAAGGAACTGTTCAAAGCTGGTATGCGCGTCGGAAGAGACATGATGGGAACAGACAGCAATACCCTGATCCTCGCATTCGCCGGAAGCAGCGTCAGTACACTTCTTCTGGATTACGCCTATGATCTTCCCTATCAGCAGATCATCAATTCCAATAACATTGGTATCGCGATCATGCAGGGACTTGCCGGAAGCTTCGGTATCGTACTTTCCGTTCCGCTGACGGTTCTGATCTGTACGGTTCTGTTTCATAAAAGTGGAGCCATTTCGCAGGCATGATTATTTTTCCATATTGTCGACCAGCAACATGTTCATCTGCTCCCATCTCTTGAGATCTTTTTTGGTGAAAAGCAGCTGGTGTCGGAATTCTTCGGTCAGCTCCTGTGGCTTCAATGTAATTACACATTTGAAGGCACAGGGCATCAGGTCGGCACTGGAAATCCCACAGAGAAGCCCGGTTGTAAAATCTCTCAGATCCAGTGGATTAAAAATATACAGAAGGTCCTCTTCCAGTGGATTATACTGGTTCACGAACGAAAAGCGAATCAGCATATCACTGTAGAGGACTTTTCCTGTATAAAAGATCTCACTGCTTCTTCCATTCGCTGAAACAGAACAGATTGACAGGGTCGCTTCGTACTGTCCCGGTTCTCCTGTCTTTTCGTAAATGTCGATGATCCCGTCTTTTGTTCTCCGGTAACGTCCATCATAAAAATAGAAATACAGCCTCCGTGCCTGAAAGAAAGGGCTTTTCTGCTTTCTGTCCGGTATCGCGGATACTTCTGTTTTTTCTTCTGGAAGATATGTGGTAAGCTGTGTCATCGATACCTGTAAAACCTGACTGATCTCATATAACGTTTCGATATCTACCGCAATCTCGCCGTTTTCGTATTTGCAGACTGTGGCACGACTCTTGTGGATTGCATCTGCAAGATCCTGCAGTGTCAGCTTCCCGGCTTTTCTGTATTTTCGTATCTGTTCTCCTACATAACAGGTAAATTCACTCATTTTGTTTCCTCATACTATCTATTTTCTTCACTTTTTTCTTTTCTATATGATTATATCGAACATATGGCACCTTTGTAAAGTTACAGGAAATTTTTTTATAATTAAATTTCTTTACAAGAAACTTTCTGTATTTGCACTTCTATTTATTTGCAGTAAAATAGAACCATTGGGTCAGATATTTTCTGGCCCTTAATTAGACTTTATGTAGAGGGGAAAATCGAAAATGAAAGAAAAAGGAAGTAGTTTTTCCGGATCGATCGGCTTCGTTCTGGCGGCTGCCGGAAGTGCCGTTGGTGTGGGAAACATCTGGAGATTTCCATATCTCTGTGCCAAGGACGGCGGCGGACTGTTTCTGCTGGTCTACCTGGTTCTGGTACTGACCTTCGGGTTCGTACTGCTGACAACAGATGTGGCGATCGGACGAAAAACAAAGAAAAATGCACTCAGAGCCTTCGAAGCTCTCAACCCGAAATGGAAATTTCTTGGTAAGCTGACATTTCTTGTGCCAACACTGATCATGACCTATTACTCAGTCATCGGCGGATGGATCACGAAATATTTTGTTACCTATATTATCTCTGACGGAGCAGATGCCGCTGCGGATGGATATTTTACATCCTTTATCACATCGGACATTGCACCGATCGTATTTATGCTGGTATTTCTCGCACTGACCGCATGGATCGTTTTCCGAGGTGTAGAAAAGGGAATTGAACAATTTTCCAAGATCATCATGCCTGGGCTGATTCTTTTGATCCTGATCATTGCAATCTTTTCACTGACACTGACACATACCGATGCAGATGGAACTGTCCGCACAGGACTGCAGGGACTTGCTTTTTATGTAAAACCTGATTTCAGTGGACTGACTGTGAAACGTTTCCTGGAAATCCTTCTGGATGCGATGAGCCAGCTTTTCTTTTCCTTAAGTGTTTCCATGGGAATCATGATCACCTACGGATCTTATGTCAAAAATGAAGTCAATCTGAACAAGGCAACAAACCAGATTGAGATTTTTGACACTGGTGTTGCTTTTCTTGCTGGAATGATGATCATCCCGGCTGTATTTGTATTCCTTGGCACAGACGGCATGGCTTCCGGACCAAGCCTTATCTTTATCTCACTGCCAAAAGTATTCGATGCAATGGGAATCTTTGGCCGTCCGGTGGCAATTGCATTTTTCCTGATGATGGGATTTGCAGCCCTGACTTCCTGCGTTTCTGTCATGGAAACTCTGGTCGCAAACTGCATGGAACTTTACCACAAACCACGTAAAAAAATGTGCGGTGCAGTCGGTATTTACTCCCTGATCACGGCTGTTCTGATCTGTCTCGGATACAACAAACTGTACTTCGAACTGAAGCTTCCAAATGGTTCTGTCGGACAGCTTCTTGATGTTATGGACTATATCAGCAACAGTTTCCTGATGCCTTTTATCTCACTTCTGACCAGTATTCTGATCGGATGGGTGATCGGTCCGGACTGGATCGTAGGCGAAGTAGAACGAAACGGAGAGCACTTCAAACGTGCCGGACTTTATCGTTTTATGATCCGCTATGTTGTACCGATTGTTATGCTGGTTTTATTCCTGGTATCTACCGGATTTGCTGATCTGATCTTCTGAGATCAAGCGGTCTCAAATACCCTGAAACTCATTATTTTATAATAGAAAAACTCCCCCTGGCCGGATATTTCTTTAGGAAAAATACCTGCCTGGAGGAGTTTTTTATGCTTATACAGTGATCTTGAACCAGTCTTTTTCTTCGAAATCAACGACGGTACAGTCATTTGCGTAAGTACATTCCGGAAGAATGATCATCGCATGAAGCTCGTCATTATTCAGCGGAAGTGGACAGAGATGCCAGATTGCGGCATTGATCTTGACCATGCATCCTTTTGGTACAATAAATGCTTTGGCAAGTTCCGGAACTGGTGTACCGCCGGATGCCGGCGCTACATGGATGATCATGTCGTCATCCAGTGCTACGATTCCCTCCCATGTGGTTGTGTGATATTCTGCCATTTTAACAATCCTGTCATCCTTACGAACTGCGATCGGAGAAAACGCCATGCTTCCTACACAGGTTCCGGAAATACGATCCGGATAAAACTTATGGATCTCACCTGATAATGGATATCCCTCCGGCTCTGTCATATTACAGAACGTTCCATACGGAGCAAAATCTGCCGCATTGATCTTAACTGCTTTTACTTCTCTCATTGTAAAAAACCTCCTCTTTTTGATAAAAACCCCATTGATAATTTCAATAAAATCAGTATAGCACAGCACTGGCATGTCCTCAAGCCAGAAGCAGCCATAATGATTTGACTTTTATAACATATCGCAATTGAATCCAGGCTGTAAAAGTTCTGTTGCGGCATTACGATCCGATTGTTATAATCAATTCATAACTATTTGTCACAGTCAAAGAAATCTCATTTCCATCGCTGACAAATGATACTCTACTCATACAAAGGAGATTTTAAATGATCCTGGAAGTTTGTGTTGACTCTGTGGAATCCGCTGTAAATGCAGAACTTGGCGGAGCTGACCGTATCGAATTATGCGGTGACCTGATCGTGGGCGGGACCACGCCCTCACTTGCTTTATACGAAAGAATACGCAAAAAGACCTCTATCCCAATCCACGTACTTCTCCGTCCACGCTTCGGGGATTTTCTGTACAGTGAAGAAGAAATTGAGATTCTGCTACGGCAGGCAGCGACCTTTTCCACAGCCGATGCTGATGCTCTGGTGATCGGATGTCTGACCGCAGATGGACAGCTTGATACAGAAGTATTAAATCGAATTATAGATGCAGGAAAAAGCACTCCATGCAACCTGCATCGTGCTTTTGATATGTGCCGTGATCTGGATGAAGCACTGGAAACTGCCCGAAAACTTGGCATTGTTTCCATTCTTACTTCCGGCGGAGTTGCTTCTGCTCCTGATGCTATTCAGACGCTGAATCATCTGAAACGAAACGCCGGAAATGTTGATATCATGGCCGGAGCAGGAATAAATTCTCAGAACCTTTCTTACATGCTGGAACACTCCTGTCTGACTGCATTCCATATGTCCGGAAAGAAAGTCCTGGAAAGTCAGATGCAGTACCGCAATCCACAGGTAAATATGGGAATGCCCGGATTTTCCGAGTATGAAATTCTTCGCACAGACACAAAAGAAATCCAGAAGGCAAGAGCTGTTCTGGATTTCTGGAAATAGACAGTCATTATATTTTACCGGAATCTGTCAGATTCCCAAATACTTATTTTTCTGCCAGCGCGTGTTCATAAATCTCACGGTCAAGGTCTTTGAAAACGTTGAAAATCACTTTCTTTACGCTGGTTTCCTGCTGCAAAAATTCACGTACCGTCTGGACTGCGATCTGTGCCGCACGTTCTTTCGGAAAGTGGAATTCCCCGGTGGAAATACAGCAGAAAGCCACACTTTCAAGGTTATTCTGTGCCGCAAGTTCCAGACAGGAACGATAACTTCCGGCAAGCAGCTCACAGTCTTTCTGAGTTACTCTTCCGTAGATGATCGGACCGACTGTATGAAGGACATAACGGCTTGGGAGATTGTATGCCGGTGTGATCTTCGCCTGTCCGGTCGGCTCTTCGTGACCCTGTTTCTTCATCATCTGTGCACATTCATATCGAAGCTGTGCCCCTGCAAATGTATGGATACAGTTGTCAATACATTTGTGATTCGGTGCATAGCATCCTGTCATTCCGCTGTTTGCCGCATTGACGATCGCATCACAGCGAAGGGTTGTGATGTCCCCCTGCCAGAGATAGATTCCAGGTTCCACAGGTGTCAGACTGTCCAGCTCTGTGATGCCTTTTTTCTCTGTTTCTGCTTTCAGATATTCATCCTGAATCTTCAGAAATTCCCTGCTTAACATCTTCGGTGCACGCACATTCAGAAGTCCACGGAGCAGGTCTTTCTGCCCCTGTGTATCTCCCGGGATTGAAAAATTGCTGTACTCTTTTTGTTCTTTCAGTAATTCCTGTATCAGATATCTTCTTCTCTCACTCTGGTTCATAATCATACCCTCTTTTCCATAAACTCGATTCCATAAAAATTTTCTCTGTCTTTATCATAAGAGGATATTTGAAATTTGTAAAGCAGGCACAATATTGTAACTTAGTTACTTTTTATTGTCTTTTTTTGTATTTGTCCTTATTTCTGTTATTACTTTTCGTCTTTTTTCTCAAACTCTGCTGCAACCTCTTCCAGAAGCTTCCGGATCTCAAGGTGCTGCGGACATGCTTTTTCGCATTTTCCGCACTTGATACAGTCGGAAGCTTTTCCTTTGCCATCTGCGGTATGCACTACATTGTAGTAATAATCCGCATTCCAGTCATGATAGATCTGCTTGGTGTTCATGCAGGCAAAAAGATCCGGAATGGAGATTTTTTTCGGACATCCGTCTACACAGTATCTGCATGCAGTACATGGAATCAGATGTGCGCTGCGGATGATCTCAGTCACTTTATGTACAGCATCCAGTTCTGTATCAGACAATGGTTGAAAATCTTTCATGTAACTTAAGTTATCCTGCATCTGTTCCAGAGTACTCATGCCGGAAAGTACCATCTCGATTCCGTCAAAACCTGCTGCAAAACGAATCGCATAACTTGCCGGACTGCCGCCGTGAAGATCTTCCAGGACTTTCTTTGCATCTTCCGGAAGGTTTACAAGACTTCCACCCTTGACCGGTTCCATAACGATCACCGGTTTGTTGTGCTTACGACAGACTTCATAGCATTTGCGGCTCTGTACTGCCGGATCTTCGTAATCCAGATAGTTAAACTGAATCTGTACAACTTCCACCTGTGGGTATTCCGTCAGGATCTGTTCCAGAACTTCTGCCTTGTCATGGAATGAAATTCCAACGTGTTTCACTTTTCCTTCTTTTTTGAGTTCAAAGGCGGTCTCATAAGCTCTGCACTGTTTGAAATATTTGAAGTTTTCTGCACCCTGTGCATGCATCAGATAGTAGTCAAAATAGTCTACACCGCAGATTTCCAGCTGCTGCTCAAACAATGGTCTGATGTCTTCTTCCTTCTTGAAAAAGTAGTTTGTCAGCTTATTGGTAAGGATGTATTTGTCACGGCTGTAGCGGTCAGTCAGACAGGTTTTGATCGCTTTTTCACTCTTTCCCTGAATGTATCCGTGTGCTGTGTCAAAATAGTTAAACCCCTGTTCCAGGTAAGTATCCACCATCTTTTTTGTCTGTTCGATATCAACATCCTCGCCGATCATTGGAAGTCGCATGTACCCAAATCCAAAATTTTTCTTTACTCCGTCCATACTGGCTTCCTCCTAGAGTGCGTTATACTGCTCATCTGTGACTGGCTCGCACCATTCGTTGCTGCAGTTTTCTCCCGGAACTTCTACTGCAATATGAGAGAACCAGCTGTCTTTTTTTGCGCCGTGCCAGTGCTTTACTTCTGCCGGAATCGTGATAACAGTTCCCGGTGTCAGACTGACTGCTTCCTTGCCTTCTTCCTGATACCATCCCTCGCCTGCTGTACAGACAAGAAGCTGTCCGCCACCCTTGGTTGCATGATGGATATGCCAGTTGTTACGGCATCCCGGTTCAAAAGTTACGTTCGCAAGAAATACCGGACATTTTCCCGGCTCAGTCAGTGGATTCAGGAAAGAATCCCCGATAAAATATTGCGCATAAGCGGTGTTTGCTTCGCCTGTTCCAAATACATTTGCTTTCTCAAATTCTGCTTTGTCTGAAATCTTCATAATAAAAAATCCTCCTGACCTAAAATCTTTATCTTCAAGTTTAAGTATAGTTTACAACCTGAAGTTGAGTTTAGGTCAAGAGGAAATTTGGTTTTGTTCGTTAAATGTAAAAGTAACTTCCTGATTATAAGACTTAATTCCGGGTAGCTGACGTTAGTCTTACATGGTATTCTATAGGTGCAGTGGATTCCTCCCATTTTACCAAGGAGGATATTTCTTATGACTACAACGAAACATGATAAAAAACATTTAACTACTACTCAGAGAATTAAGATTGAAGATGGTTTGAACAAAGGT
>NZ_JAHLQA010000029.1 GCF_018918125.1 Blautia sp. MSJ-19 | reverse complement strand
TTTTACCCGTTCTGCAAATATCATAGACGTTACCTCCTAAAATGTATTACATTCAAGGGGCTTCGCCGCAAATTTTCAGATATTTGTCAAGTGTTTTTTAGAAAAAGTTACAAAAAAAGAGCAAGGTACATATTTCTATCTACCTTGCTCTGGAAGAAGTAGCTCTTTAATGCCTTAACTAAATGACATTGGGAAAATAGTTCCTCCCTTTTTGCAAAATATGTTATAGTATAGAAAAAACGGATTAAGGAGGAGATGAAAATGAGGAAGCGACTTGCAGTATTGTTTTTGAGTCTGACGGTAACATTAACCGGGATATCTGCACCTGTTATGGCAGAAGATTTTTCTGATTCTGCTGTTGTGGCTGAACAGGAGACGGATACAGCAGAAATTACGTTAGAGCCAGAAACAGAAGAAGCACAGGAACAAGAGGCAGATGTCAGTGTTGAGAATACAGAAGATGAAGAAGAGGAAAATGCGATAACTTCGGACGATGCTGAAGAGA
This sequence comes from Blautia sp. MSJ-19, assembly GCF_018918125.1. Lineage (GTDB taxonomy): Bacteria > Bacillota > Clostridia > Lachnospirales > Lachnospiraceae > Blautia_A. The sequence goes on along the minus strand of NZ_JAHLQA010000029.1, from coordinate 71,389 downwards.
ATCCATCTGAAAGTGAAGAAACGGATCTTTTTACTTCTGAAAATACGGTAGATTCAGTGGGAACTACGGGTGGAAATATCAACTGGAATTATCCGGATGGGCTGATTCCTACAGATACGGAGATGGCATCTGAGGGCTGTGTTCTGGTTGGTGTTTTGGGAAGCTATGTTACGGACGCACAGAATGCACTGAAACTGATCAATCAGTATCGTAAGGAAGCGTGTGATAAGGGGTATCCGGATCCAAGAGATTCCGGTCGGAAACTTACTTCTGCAGACTATGTACCGATCAAATGGTCATCCGATCTGGAATATATTGCCCGTATCCGTGCAGCAGAAGCATCTGCCGTACTTGGACATACAAGACCAAATGGAGAAAGCTGCTTCAGCCTGACATCTCCGAATGGAATTGACAGTTGTGCAGAAGTGCTTGCATGGAATAGTTTTTCGGATTCCATGTTGACGGGAATTCAGCAATGGTATATGGAAAAGGATGACTGGGTAAACAGGAATGAAGATGCGGTAACAGGACATTATACATCTATGATCGATCCGGATAATCTGTATGTGGGAGTTGGCTGTTTCCTCAGTGATACTGCAGCTTATGCAAATTCGACAGCAGGGGAGTTTTCTGGCTATTCTGATCTGGATGAGACAAAAGCCCCATCTATGAAGGACTATATACAGGTGATTGAAGTGCAGCGTTCGGGATTGGAAACACAGCTTATGCTTGCGGACGCCAAGATAAAGACAGGGAAGACAACAGAAGCAGTTCTTGCACTGGGAACAGAGGCCAACTGGACTTTTTGCCTGGATGGGATTACGGCAGAAAAAGTTACATGGTCATCCAGTAATGCCAAAGTAGCGACAGTTGATCAGGAAGGAACTGTGCGGGGAATTGCATCTGGTAAAGCGACGATTACTGCAAATGCGGGAAACGGGATCAAAGCTTCTGCGACGATCACTGTAGAAAAGCAGACAGTTAAACTTAGCAAAACAAAAATTACGATTGGAAACTGCACGTATACAGGAGCCAATGTAAAACCATCTGTAAAGATCACCTATGGCAATCAGACTTTAAAAGTCGGAAAAGATTATACGTATACCTACACAAAAGCATCACAGACCGGTAAGACTATTAAGGTGACAATCAAGGGAAAAGGGACTTATACAGGAACTGTGACCAAGACTGTAAAAATCTCCGCAAAATCAATCAGTAAGGTAACGGTTAAAGGAGTTCCGATCACAAAAACTGCAACTGGTAAACAAATTCGTCCGACGGTTGTTGTTTATGATGGCAAGAAAAAATTATCAACATCTGATTACAAGGTGACGTATGGCAAAAATACAGCACCTGGAAAAGCGACGATTAAGATTTCAGGAAAAGGAAATTATAAAGGATCTGTCAGCAGGACTTTCTACATTGTACCAGGTAAGGCTGCAATCAGCAAAGTGACGGCGGGAAAAAAGAAATTTACTGTTTCCTGCAGGAAGATGTCTGGTGTAAGCGGTTATCAGATTGCCTATTCTACAAATAAAAATAAGCAATATCGATATGTAAATGTAAGTGCACAAAATGCAAGCATGACTATTACGCAGCTTACATCCCAAAAGACTTATTATGTGAAAGTAAGAGCATATAAAAAGATAGATGGAAAAACATTATATGGAAAATACAGCACGATTAAAAGCGTAAAAGTAAAATAGAAAGAATGTAAAAAGAAGAGAGTCGAATCAGAAGATTCTCTTCTTTTTATATAAAAAATAAAAAGAACCAGAATGTGATTTCTGGTTCTTGAACAAAAAAAGAGCGATAGACGGGGCTCGAACCCGCGGTCTCGACCTTGGCAAGGTCGCGCGTTACCAACTACGCCACTATCGCATATGTCTTGTGAAGAAGTGTGTTCCTCATCGACAAGACATATAATACCAGATAAAATTGTAGTTGTCAAATGTTTTTTTGAAAAAATTTAAAAAATTTATAAAAAAATTTTATCTGGCATTTTTAGAATGTTTTAGGGATGATAATAGCGCAGAACATGTTCTGGATAATGCTGATCTCCGTAGTCCCAGGGACCGGCAGTCGCATAAAGAGGGTCTTCCTGTGAACGGGCAGTTTCACCGCTTGCCATTTCCGCGAATTTTTCTGAACTTGCCACGGACCAGGTGGTGATTTGGTTTTCTTCCAGATACTTGAAATAAACATCGGCACCAAAGTTGTACCCCTGAAGTGCGAGTTGTATACCAGAAATATCTTTTGGTCCGGTCACACCGGCTTTTTCCATAGAGTATTTCAGTTCCTGGATTCCACAGGCAATGGAGTAATCTGCATCTGTGATTCCATTCGGCGTCTGAGGATACCGGGTATTATATGCGCCTTCGGAAGACTGCATTACGTCAGTTCCCTGGCCGGAGCTTTCCTGCATCATAAGCGCAAGGAGCAGATCCACATAATCAGACATATCATAGGCAGCAGCAGCCTGTTCAACATCGCTGCGATAGGATTCGCAGGAAGCATTGATGTGATAGGTCAGGGCTCCCTTTCGAAGAGGTCCAACTCCGGAAAAAGCCAACAGCAGAATGGCAGCCAGAAGAAAAATAGAAAGCAGAAATATTTTTTGACGGCGTACCTGTCTGCGACGGTTTAGTAGACGCTGTTTTTTTGCATTAGGTGTTAGTTGTCTTTTGTATGTTTTCATAATTCATATTGTAGCCTGTAAACAAGATTTTGAAAAGAAAAGAATTCTAAGGATTTTCTTAAAATTTCGTGAAAAAACTGTGTAAATTTGAAATTGAACATTTCTTGTGCTAGAATAAACCGGAAGTATGCAAGAGATGGGGAAATGAAAAGCAATAGAAATGAGGTGGAAACCTATGAAAAAAAGAGTATGTGCAGTCCTTCTGGGAACTGTCCTGACCTGCCATGCATCGCTGACTTATGGTGCTGTGCAGGATTACGAGACAGTAACCGAGGCAGATCACAAAGCCGATAAAGCAATACAGGTATTTGAGACGGAAGATGGAAGTGGGAATACAGTAAAGGTTGCTGCTGTACAGGATTCTTTATATGTATCCGCGAAAAGTGCAGGAATTTATTCAAAACCTGGAGAGGGCAGTGATAAACTGGCAGATGTAGGTTTAGGAGATATACTGGAACGTACTGCGGTGTGCGATAATGGATGGAGCAAGGTATCCTGTGAAACGGATGAGGGAAATGTGATCGGTTATATTCAGAATCAGATGCTCAGCGAGAACGATGAGGTTCAGGCTGCAGATGAAGAGGCAGAGGTGATAAGTGACACGACGGTACTGGATTATCCGAGCAAAAAAGATGGTGAAGAAGTAGGGGAAGTCCTGGAAATGGATCAGGTGAGGCAGACTGGTACAGTAGATGAAGTCTGGAGCAGGATTACATACCAAAATGCGGATGGTTCAGAAGCGGAAGGCTATATTCCGACAAGCTGCCTTAATCTTTCTGATACAGAGACGGCGGGCGAGGATACGATCGATACGGATAAGGATGCCGGTACCCTGCATGAGGGCAGTGGCGAGGGTGTGTTTGCAGATGCTCTCGAAGAAGCTGCTCCAGATGTGACTGAGCAGAATGGTGTGCAGATCGGTACACCGGTTGCGGCTTCTTCGGATGCAAATCTACAGGATCTGGGCGTATTCAAAATCACACATTATTGCCCATGCAGTATCTGCTGCGGTCCGTATGCAAATGGCATTACATCTACTGGCGTTACTGCAACTACGAATCATACGATTGCCGTAGATCCTACAGTGATTCCATATGGAAGTAAAGTTGTGATCAACGGACAGGTTTACGTAGCTGAGGATTGCGGTGGTGCGATTAAGAAAAATCGTATAGATATTTATGTGGCTACGCATGCAGAAGGTGAAGCAAAAGGCACCTACAATACAGAAGTATATCTAATCAAGTGATATAGCATGGCATTCAAAATAGTTTTGTGTGCATGACGGAATCATTTTTATGTGAAAACAAGGCAGGAATCCTGAATGTTCGGGATTCCTGCCTTTGAATATCTGTTAATTAAAAATTTGGAAATAGTTGCGGTTATCTTGCCATTGTATAGATTTTTTCCATATCTTTCATATTCAGCTGTTTGAAAATGCCGATAGTGCGTGTGTCTTCAAAACTGCATTTAAAAGCAAGTTCATGAATCTGTTCATCTGTCAGGTCAAGTCCAAGCTCGTGCAGGCTGGTAGGCATATGAATGGAACGGAAAAAGTCTTCCATTGCTTCAATACCGGCAAGCGCGGTATTTTCATAATCAGCATAACATGGAATATCAAAAATATTCGTAGCAAACTGTGCAAAACGTTCTGGATTGGCATCATACACATAGCGGGCCCAACTTCCCCAGATAGCAGCAAGTCCGGCACCATGTGTTATATCATAAAGTCCGCCAAGCTCATGCTCCAGCTGATGACATGCCCAGTCACCGCCACCAGTTCCGCAACCGGTCAGCCCATTGTGAGAGAGACTTCCGGCCCACATGATCTCGGCACGTGCATTGTAGTTACCAGGTTCGTTCAAAAGAATGCGTGCATTATAAATGACTGTCTGCATCAATGATTCGCTGATGCTGTCTGTGATTTCCATTGTTTCAATATTGACAAAATAACGTTCCATGGTATGCAGAAGGATATCTACACAGCCGCTTTCTGTCTGGTATTCCGGTAAAGTATAAGTAAGTCTCGGGTTCATCAGAGTGAATTTGGGGCGGCAGAGATCACTGCGGGTACTTCCGCGTTTCAACCAGCCGTCTTCATTTGTGATGACACAGGAACCACTCATTTCGCTTCCGGAAGCTGCAATTGTTGGAATAGCACCGATTGGAAGACAGGCTGTAGGGATTTCTGTTTTGAGAAAAAAGTTCCAGACATCTGTCCAGGGATTGGCAACACCATAGCCGATTGCTTTTGCAGAGTCAATAACGCTTCCTCCGCCGACGGCCAGAATGAAATCTACGTGTTCTTTCTGGCAGAGAGCAATTCCTTCACGTACTTTTGAAAGACGGGGATTCGGAACAACACCGCCCAAAGTAATGAAATCAATTCCGGCATCGGTAAGACATTTGCTGATTTCGTCGATCAGACCGGATTTTACAGCACTGTCACTTCCGTAATGAATGAGAACTTTGTGACAGTCATAATCTTTTAAGATATCTCCTGCTTTTAAATGTGTATCTTTTCCAAAAATCACTTTTGTGGGTGTATAATATTCAAAACTTCTCATGATAGTTGAACTCCTTGTTTATGATCAGGCATAATACAATAAAAATATAGCATAATTGTAACAAAAATTACAGAAAAACCAGCAAAAAAATTAAGAAAAAAGAAAAACATGTATTTAAAAAGTTATACGAGACAAATTCTCTTGAGAAAATAACAGGAGTCAAGTATAATAAAAAGGCAGAAGAAACAGAATAAATGCTGAAATTTTTTGCAGAATAGTGTATAGTAGTTAAGAAGTTGCTGTGGACAAAGAAAACAGTAACATCTGGAACGCAGGAAACGGTTATGTATATTATAAATCAATGAGAATTTCAGGTGATAAAATGGAAAATGTAATCATTATCGGTGGAGGTCCTGCCGGGATTTCTGCAGCATTATATACAGCCAGAGGCAATCTGAATCCGCTGTTGATCAATAATGGAATCGGTGCATTGGCAAAAGCTGAAAAAATTGAGAATTACTATGGCCTGGAACAGCCAATCTCAGGAGAAGAACTCTATGAGAGGGGGCTGGCACAGGCGAAAGCACTTGGTGTCCGTGTGATCGATGCACAGGTACTTGGAATCAGTGGGTTTGACACTTTTTCGGTACAGACAACAGCAGGGACTTATGACACAGTCAGTGTGATTCTGGCGACTGGTGGCAAACGTACAGCACCTTCTATTCCGGGAATTCGTGAGTTTGAAGGAAAGGGAGTCAGCTATTGTGCTGTTTGTGACGCATTCTTTTATCGGAATCGAGAAGTGGCGGTGCTTGGAAACAGTGATTTTGCATTGCATGAGGCGGAGGAACTGCGAAATGTGACTCCATCTGTAACAATCTATACCAATGGCAGAGAACCGGAGTTTTCCAAAGCACACCCAATCGCAGTCAATACCATGAAGATTCAGGCAATCGAGGGCGAAGATACTGTTTCAGGGCTTCGGATGGAAACTGATGTTTCTGCATCCGAAGATGGCAGCGAGACTGGCTCTTTTTATCCGGCAGATGGTGTGTTCGTCGCATTGGGAACAGCTGGCAGCACAGAAATCGCGCGTCAGATGGGTGCAGAGTTGACAGATAAGGGAAATATCAGGGTTACTCCGGAGATGGAAACTACGATTCCGGGACTTTTTGCGGCAGGAGACTGTACGGGAGGACTGCTCCAGGTATCCAAGGCAGTGTATGAAGGCAGTATGGCTGGCATCAGCGCGGGAAAATATATCCGCCAGAGGAGGGCAAAAGCCTGATCTATAAATAATAAAAATACAAAATAACAGTATATACAGAAAAGGAGAGTTATTATGGCAAAAACAATTACATCACAAAATTTTGAAGAAGAAGTATTAAAATCAGAAAAACCGATCCTGATCGATTTCTGGGCAACCTGGTGTGGACCGTGTATGCGTCAGGGACCAATTGTAGAAGAACTGGGAGAAGAAGGCTATAATGTGGGTAAGATTGATGTTGATCAGGAAATGGGGCTCGCACAGCAGTTTAAAGTTATGAGCATTCCGACTCTTCTGATCTTCAAAGGCGGACAGGAAGTGCATCGTCTGGTAGGTCTGACATCCAAAGAAGACCTTAAGAAACTTCTGGATGAATAATACCGGGAAAGGTTTGTTATATTCATGAAAATCTTACTTGCAGCATGCAATGCAAAATATATTCATTCAAATCTGGCTGTATATGATCTGAAAGCATACTCTTCTGACTACGAAGAATATGTGCTTCTTCGAGAGTACACGATCAATCAGCCCAAAGATGAGATTCTTAAAGATATTTACAGCAGTGGAGCAGACGTTGTCTGCTTCTCCTGTTATATCTGGAATGTTTCTTTTGTGAGGGAACTGATTCGTGATCTGGCAAAAATACTTCCGGATACCGCTTTCTGGGCCGGAGGACCGGAGGTTTCATATGATGCCGAAAAATTCCTGACAGAGATGCCGGAGATAACTGGTGTGATGGTAGGAGAAGGTGAAAAGACGTTCCATGATCTTCTGGAATTTTACATAGACGGGAAGGGAAGACTTGAAGAAGTTCCTGGGATCGCATACCGCAGCGGAGTCGAAATTCACCATAACGGATGGCGGGAACTGATGGATTTAAGTGAGATTCCGTTTGTTTACGAACATCTGGAGGATTTTGAAAACAGAATCATTTATTATGAGAGCAGCAGAGGCTGTCCGTTTTCCTGCAGTTACTGCCTGTCCTCTATTGATAAAAAGCTGCGTTTTCGTGATCTGGAACTTGTAAAAAAAGAACTGCAGTTTTTTCTCGACCATAAAGTGCCTCAGGTGAAATTTGTTGACCGTACGTTTAACTGCAAACATGAGCATGCCATGACTGTCTGGAAATATATTCTGGAACATGATAATGGGGTGACGAATTTTCATTTTGAGATATCAGCAGACCTTCTTCGTGAAGAAGAAATAAATCTGATGGAACATATGCGTCCGGGTCTGATTCAGTTAGAGATCGGTGTACAGTCAACCAATCCGGAAACAATCCGTGCAATTCACAGACATATGGATCTGGATAAACTGGAACGATGTGTAGACAGGGTACACAGCTTCCGCAATATTCATCAACATCTGGACCTGATTGCGGGACTTCCATATGAAGACTATGATACATTTCATCGTTCATTCAACGACGTATACCGCATGAAGCCGGATCAGCTGCAGCTGGGGTTCCTGAAGGTCCTGAAGGGATCTCTGATGCAGAAGGAGGCAGAAGGTTACGGAATCGTTCATAAAGAAAAAGAACCGTATGAGGTGCTTTCCACAAACTGGCTTTCCTATGGAGAAGTCTTGAGACTGAAAATGGTAGAAAGTATGGTGGAAGTGTATTATAATAGTGGGCAGTTCCAACATACGTTAGAATATCTGGTTCCGTTTGCCAAAGATGCTTTTACATTCTATGAGCAGCTGGGAGCTTTTTATGAGAAGAAAGGTTACAGTGAAATCTCACATTCCCGAATGCGTCGATATGAGATCCTTCTGGAATTCTTAAGAGAAGAGACCGAAGTGCCGACAGAGACAGCAGCGCAGAAGATGCTGTATGACCTGTATCTGAGAGAAAAACTCAAAAAACGTCCGGCATTTGCATTGGATCAGAAACCATATGAGACAGCGGTGTGGAATTACAGAAAGAGTAACCAGATTCCCAAAACCGCACATATTGAGGTCTTTTTGGATGGGACGACGGTTCTGTTTGATTATGAACACCGTGATCCGTTGTCAAATAATGCACATACAGAGACTATTCAATTATAAAATGATTCAGTTATAGATGATAAGAGGTGACAGATAACATGGGAATATTTGATCCGAAAAAAAGAAAAATTATTACAGCTGTGATTGCAGTGATTCTGGTTCTGGCAATGGTCGTTCCAAGTGTGCTTTCCATTCTGTTATAAACAGAAGCTGAGAATGATAAACACTGGAGGGAAAATATGAAATTAGGACAGCAGGCATTAGAGGCACTGCAGGCAGAAATCACAGGAAGACTCCGACCGGGAGATGATCTGGTGGTAGCAGGAGAGACGGGAATATCCGGTACTTTACAGTTGATCGGGCAGGAAAGAGAGGTTCTCCGCAATTACTTTTCAGAAAGTTTTCTTTGCATGGGAGCAGATACATTAGAAAAATGTATGATTTCCAGAGAAGAGACCTGTTGGGAAGATTCCAGAATATCTGCTTTATATTTTACCGAAAATGGCGGGATATTAAGTGGTCTGTGGAAGATGGCGGAAGCCTCAGGCGTTGGGCTGGATGTGGATCTTCGCAGGATACCGATTCGACAGGAAACGATTGAAGTCTGTGAGAGAGTGGGTGTGGATCCTTATAAGCTGGAGGCAGAGGGATCCGTGCTGATTGGTACTGCGCAGGGAGACGCACTGGTGCGAGATCTGGAGATGAGCGGAATTCATGCAGCTGTGATCGGACATGCGGATGGTGGAAATGACCGTATCCTTCACAGTGGAGAGATTATAAGATATCTGGAACGTCCAAGACTTCATTTATCAGAAATCATATCTGGAAAGGACAGAGAAAAAGAACATGGCAAAGCTTAATATTGTACTGCTGGAACCAGAGATTCCGGCAAATACAGGAAATATAGGAAGAACATGTGTGGCAACGGACACGAAATTGCATCTGATCGAACCTTTGGGATTTAGTCTCAGTGAAAAAGCACTCAAAAGGGCCGGCATGGATTACTGGAAAGATCTTGATGTGACAACATATCTGGATTATGAAGACTTTGTAGAAAAAAATCCAAATGCAAAGATTTATTATGCAACGACGAAGGCGCTTAAGACATATACAGATGTACATTACGAAGAAGACTGTTATATCATGTTTGGAAAAGAAAGTGCAGGAATCCCGGAAGAAATTCTCATGGAACACAAAGATAACTGTGTGCGTATTCCGATGATCAATGAGATACGTTCACTGAATCTCAGTAATTCCGTGGCAATTGTACTTTATGAGGCATTACGTCAGAATAATTTTGATCATATGCAGCTTCAGGGACAGCTTCACAATCACACATGGGAATAAATGATAGTTTATCATACAGAAAAAAGGCAAAGTGGAGAAAACTCTACTTTGCCTTTTCTAATGTAAAAATAAATTCTGTGCCAACACCTTCGGTGCTGATTACATTGATGTGTTGTCCATGAGCATGAATGATTTCCTTGACAATTGCCAGACCAAGGCCGGTGCCTTTTTGATCTTTGCCGCGGGACCGGTCAATCTTGTAGAAACGTTCCCAGATTTTCTGGAGGCTGGCTTTTGGGATTCCTATTCCGTGATCTTTGACAGAAACAAAAATTTTGTCATTCTTTTCTGTGGTCTCGATCGTAATCGTGGAATTGTCAGGACTGAATTTAATCGCATTGCTCAGGAGATTGTAGAGAACCTGTTGAATCTGTTCCATATCAGCCTGGGCCATTAGCTTTTGCCCGGACAAGATCAGCTCCAGAAGAATGTTTCTGCTGGTACAGGAGCCTTCAAATGAAGCTGCAGTAGCCTTGATGACACTGTTGATATCGAATGGCTGAACGTTGAGCATACGTTTCTGGATATCCAGTTCGTTCAGTGTCAGAAGACCACGGGTAAGTTTTTCCAGACGTTCTGCCTCATAGGAAATGATCTTGAGATATTTTTCCTGCATCTCGACAGGAATCGTACCGTCAATCATGGCTTCTACGTAACCTTTGATCGAGGTAAGCGGAGAACGGAAGTCATGCGAAATGTTAGAGATAAACTGTCGCTGATATTCTCCGTTGCGGTTTAATTTGTCTGCCATATAGTTCATGTTCTTTGCCAGATAGCCGAGCTCGTTCTCAGAATCAAGGGGGATCCGGTAAGACAGATTTCCGTTGGCAAATTCCGAAGCAGCTTTGGTGATCTCTTTGAAAGGTATGCGTATGTAATGATTGTACCAGAAAAAGAGTACGAAAGCTATGACAAGGTAAGTGCAGATATACAAAAGCTGCATGATCCACAGCAGTGTGCTGCGGTTCTGATACAGATCGCTCATAAGATAATGGATAGCGACATATCCCCGTGTTGTCATATCTTCTGTGATTGGAGCGATGGCACTCATACGTGTTTCCGGGAAATATCCGTAGAAATCACCGACCTGGTAGTAATTGCTTCCCCATGAGGCAGGATTAAAGCCCTCGAAATCAATCGGATTATCAGGCGAAATGTCCTTGCGGGTGCTGAGGATGATCTGACCGTTACTGTTGATGATCCATATGATGGTGTCAGGATAACTGGCAGCCAGAGAAAGACTATCTCTTACTTCTTCCATATTGGAAGAAATGATATTGTTGCTGACCAGACTGCTTTCGGCTATGCGGTGTGCAGTCTGGTATATGTCAGAACTGATAGATTTCTCAAGACGGTTTTCGAGCAGATGCGAGCCGATATAAGTTATCAGAAAAAATCCAAGAACTCCTATCAGGATATAACCGGTAAAAAATGCCGTGGTCAATTTCTTTTTCATTTGTTTTTGACCTCAAATTTGTAACCAATGCCCCAGACAGTGGAAAGACTCCACTGCGGATGATCCTTGATCTTTTCACGGAGACGTTTGATATGGACATCTACTGTGCGGGTATCGCCGATATATTCATATCCCCAGATATGATCCAGAAGCTGTTCTCTGGTAAATACCTGGTTTGGAGATGCTGCCAGAAAATAAAGAAGCTCAAGTTCCTTCGGAGACATATCGATCTGCCGCCCCATATAAGTGACAGAGTAGTTGGTCAGATTGATCGTCAGGTCCGGGAAACTAACGCATTTTTCATCAGGATTGCTGGCTGGCTGACGGACTTTGAAGCGGCGAAGTACGGCACGGACACGTGCAACTAGTTCTTTGGTATCAAAAGGTTTGATAATGTAATCATCAGCACCGAGTTCCAGTCCAAGGACTTTATCAAAAGTTTCACCCTTTGCGGAAAGCATGATGATCGGAACGTCAGAGGTATGACGGATCTCCCGGCAGACCTGGTAGCCGTCGATGCCCGGAAGCATCAGATCAAGCAGGATCAGATCTGGCCGGAAAGCGGAAAACTCTTTTAAAGCCTGTTCTCCGTCGTTGACAATTCTGGTTTCAAAACATTCTTTTGTAAGATATAAAGAAATCAGTTCAGCAATGTTGTTGTCATCATCTACGATTAAGATTTTCTGTTTTGTTACCATAATATTCGCCTTTCCCTTATTTTTTGAATTCTACGATCGTTACACCGGCATCGCCCTCGCCAAATTCACCGAGTCGGTAAGAGGCTACATGTTTCTGGCGTTTCAGATAATTGTGAACACCTTTACGGAGGGCACCGGTTCCTTTGCCATGAACGATTCGAACGGTTTTAAGATGTGCAAGATAAGCATCATCCAGATATTTGTCCAGTTCAGCAACTGCCTCATCAACGGTTTTACCGAGAAGATTGATTTCAGTAGAGACGCTGGCTGATTTGGACATGCGGATCTTTCCGGCTCCGGTCCGGGAAAGAGATGGAGTGGTAATCACTGGTTCATCGATCAGTTCCAGATCAGAGATATGGACTTTGGAACGGATGATTCCCATCTGAACAAATAAATATCCTTTGGAATCCGGCCGGGTACTGATGGTACCTTTGAGATTCATGCTGAGCACACGAACGGTATCTCCAAGATGGATATCTTTGGCGGTCAGTTCTTTTTTTGGTTTCTTTTTGACGGTCGGTTGAGCCATTTTCTGTTCAGCTTTGTTGAGGCGTTTGCGAAGCTGCTGACGTTCACGTTCTACAGCTGCAGTGTCTACATATTCGTTATGGAATTTGTGGAAAAGTTTCATTGTCTGATCTGCATAATCTTTGGCATCCTGAAGGACTTTGTGCGCTTCTTCGTTAGCCTGGCGGATAATGCGTTCTTTCTGAACATCAAGTTTTTCCTGTTTGTTTTCCAGCTGTTTTTTAAGAGCCTCGATTTCAAGTTTGTACTGTGCAATCTCGGTGCGTTCATTTTCAATGGTGATACGGCTTTCTTCCAGAGAAGACAGTACATCTTCAAAAGATTCATCCTGTTCATTGATCTGTTCACGGGCTTTTTCGATGATTGATTCCGGAATTCCAAGTTTGGAGGAAATTGCAAATGCATTACTTTTTCCAGGAACACCGATCAGCAGGCGGTAGGTCGGACTCAGTGTTTCTACATCGAATTCACAACAGGCGTTTTCTACACCGGAAGCAGAGAGTGCAAAGACCTTCAATTCGCTGTAATGGGTGGTTGCCATGGTGCGTATGCCTCGCTCATGAAGATAAGACAGAATGGAGATAGCAAGTGCGGCACCTTCTGTCGGATCTGTTCCGGAACAGAGCTCGTCAAACAGAACCAGTGAATGGCGGTCAGCTTTGGTCAGGAAAGAAACAATGTTGGTCATATGAGAGGAGAAGGTGCTCAATGACTGTTCAATACTCTGCTCATCCCCGATATCTGCATAAACTTCGTGGAAAAGTGCCAGTTCGCTTCGATCCAGAGTCGGAATATGAAGCCCGGACTGTCCCATAAGTGTAAGCAGACCGACAGTTTTCAGGGAAACAGTTTTACCACCGGTATTAGGACCTGTGATTACAAGAAGGTCAAAATCATCTCCAAGTCGTATATCAATTGGAACTACTTTTTTCTTGTTGATCAGAGGATGACGTGCTTTTTTTAGATTGATACGTCCTTCATCATTAAAAACAGGTTCGCTGGCGTTCATTTCCATGGCAAGAGCGGCTCTTGCAAAAATGAAGTCAAGCTGGACCATCAGTTCAAGGTTTAAAGTAATTGCTTCCTGTTCAAGGGCAATCTGCTGGCTGAGGTCAGAGAGGATAACTTCAATTTCTTTTTGTTCCTGAAGTTCCAGTTCACGCATATCATTGTTCAGTTTGACAACGGACATTGGTTCAATAAACAGAGTAGAACCGGTAGAAGACTGATCGTGGATCATACCAGGGACCTGTCCTTTGTATTCTGCTTTGACAGGAATACAGTATCTGCCATTTCGCATGGTAATAACGGAATCCTGCAGATAAGTACGTGCACCGCCATTTACCAGACCGGCAAGCTGCGTGTGGATGCGGTCGTTGGTAATTTTCATGTTACGGCGGATCTGACGGAGAGCAGGACTTGCATCATCACTGATCTCATCGTCAGAGAGAATACATCTGCGGATTTCAACAGACAGTGGAGTCAGCGGAGAAAGTCCGTCAAACATACTGTCCAGAGAATCCTCCGGCAGGTCGTTGCGTTCCTTGCGGGAATAGGCTTTGACTCTGGAAGTATTTTCCAGAAGTCCACAGACAGCAAGAATTTCCTGAATGCCAAGTGAACTGCCGATTTCCAGACGTTTCAGAGAACCTCGTATATCTTTGACATTGCCAAAAGAGATAGTCCCCTTCTGGAATAATCTTGTCAGGGCATCTTTGGTCTGTACCTGCATCAGACGGATGGTCTCCAGATCTGTGGAAGGTTCCAGATTTTTACAGAGTTCCTTACCCATGTAAGAAGATGCTTTGTCTGTAAGTTTTTCTATGATTTTTGGATATTCCAATGCATTTAATGCTTTTTGATTCATAATAACTCCTCATTGCTCAAATTGGCTTAGTTTACCAGTCTTTATTCTACATGATTTTGGCGGGAATGAAAAGAAAAATGTGAAATTTTGTTCATAAAAACTTCATAAAATTTTGCTAAAATAATACATGATTTATCAGGTTGGGATTTACAGGAGAATTCTTATGACGAAACGAAATGACGGGAAGACATCTTCGGAGAATTACCCTTTTATAAAAGAAACAATAAAAGAGCGTCCGACAGACAGGAAGCTTCTTATTCGCAAATTTCTTACAGCAGCAGCTTGTGGAGTGATTTTTGGTGGCTGTGCTGCTGGTACTATAACGGTGTTTTTGCCAGGAACGATACGGTCATTGTGGGACTCTTCAGAGCAACATACAGATGTTACGCTGGCACCGTCTGTTACGGCAATGGCAGATGAGGATCATACGAAGGAAAAATCTGTCACGGAAACAGTTCCTGAAGTAAACGGCACTACTACAGAGAACAGTCTGGATGAGTCAACAGAAACGTGGTCAGATCAGGTACGTGAGGCAGCAAAAGTACCACGTAAGGCACTTGTAAGGATTGCGGCACTGGGAACGGATTCCGGACTTCTGGATGATTCATTTTTGAAATACGGAGAAGAAGAGGGCTTTGTTTTTCTAAAGAATGCAGATGCTTTTTACATAATGACGTATTCAGACAAAATGAATGAGGCCGGAACCTTTCAGGTGACATTTTCTAATGGCGATATGGCAGATGCACAGCTTTGCAAAAAGGATATCCGCACCGGTTTTTATGTGTTTCGTGTTCCATTTACAGAAGTAAAGAGTTCGACTCAAAATGACATTCCTGAGGCAGCGCTTGTGGCAGAAGATGATACAGAACAGATGGACCCGGTCATTGCAGTAGGCAGCCCGACAGGTGACTATGATTCGCTGGTTAGTGGTACGATTACTTCTACGACAGGAAGTATGAAGATTGCAGATGAAGAATATGGTATGCTTACGACAGACATGGTTGGAAGTGATGAAGGTGGTGGTCTTCTTCTGAATATGGAAGGAGAGGTTATAGGAATCATTTGCAATCAGGAGAGCGACAACAGCAGTGTGATACGTGCAGTTGAAGTGGCACAGTTGCGACCACTTCTGGAAGGTATGGCAAATGGAGCAGATATCTGTTATATTGGAATACAGGGAGCGACGATCTCAAAATATCAGTCAGAAAATCTGAATATACCGAGAGGCGTTTATGTGGATTCTGTAGAGGAAGAATCTCCGGCGATGACAGCCGGAGTGCAGAGCGCAGATATCGTTCATGCATTGAATGGAGAAGAAATCACTTCGATGAATGAGTATTCAGCAGTTCTTCAGAATCAGATCGTAGGATCGAGAGTAAAACTTGAAGTATATCGCAAGAATCCCTATGGTACATATGTAAATGTGGAGTTAAATATAGTAATAAAAGAAAAATAGGAAGGCAAGAAAAATGCGTTTTATCAATGAATTACATGAGGGAGACCGTCTTAATGGGATCTACCTCTGCAAACAGAAGCAGTCAGCAATGACAAAGAATGGCAAACCTTATGAGAATTTGATTCTGCAGGACAAAACTGGTGTTTTGGATGGCAAGATCTGGGATCCCAATTCTCTTGGAATCGATGACTTTGATGCTCTTGATTACATTGATGTTGTCGGAGATGTGACGACTTTTGCAGGTGCCATGCAGTTAAATATCAAGAGAGTCCGCAAAGCACACGAGGGAGAATACGATCCGGCAGATTATCTTCCGGTCAGTGAAAATAGTACAGATGATATGTACGGACAGATCCTTGGTATGATTAAGAGCGTGAAGAACGAATACCTGTCCGCACTTCTGAATAAACTTTTTGTAGAAGACAGGGAATTTCTGAAATCTTTCCAGGAGCATTCCGCAGCGAAGACCGTACACCATGGCTTTATCGGTGGTCTGATGGAACACACCTTAAGTGTCACAAAGCTCTGTGACTATATGGCGAATGCTTATCCGCTTCTTAAGAGAGATCTTCTGATCACAGCATCACTTCTTCATGATGTTGGCAAGACGAAGGAACTTTCTTCCTTCCCGATGAATGATTATACAGACGAAGGACAGCTTCTGGGACATATCATCATCGGTGCCCAGATGGTGCATGATCTGGCAAAAGAAATCCCGGATTTCCCGGAAACACTGGAAAACCAGCTGGTACACTGCATCCTGGCACATCACGGCGAGCTGGAATACGGCTCCCCAAAGAAACCGGCACTTGCAGAGGCAGTAGCACTGAATCTTGCAGACAACACAGATGCCCGCATGGAGACTCTGACAGAGATCTTTGCAGCGGACAAAGGCAAGAAAGAATGGCTTGGATACAACAGGCTTTTTGAATCAAATCTGAGAAGAACAGGAGACGTATGATCCTCATGGAATATCGTAAAAATGACATTGTTACGTTAGAAATCGTGGACTGCGGAACAGACGGTGAAGGCATTGGCAAAGCTGATGGCTTCACTGTTTTTGTAAAGGACGCAGTGATTGGAGATACTGTTACAGCCAAGATCATGAAGGCAAAAAAGAACTACGGATACGGACGTCTGATGGAGATCCTGAAACCATCTCCATACCGTGTAGAGCCGGTATGTCCGTCTGCCCGTCAGTGTGGTGGATGCCAGCTTCAGGCGGTATCTTATGAAGAACAGAAAGTTTTTAAAGAAAAGAAACTCCGTGGTCATCTGGAACGGATTGGTGGATTCCGTGACCTTCCGATGGAACCGCTGATCGGCATGGACGAGCCTTATCATTATCGAAACAAGGCACAGTTCCCGGTTGGACGAAACAAAGAAGGCAGGATCATCACAGGATTTTATGCAGGACGTACCCATGCGATCATCGAGAACCGTGACTGTGCGCTGGGAATTTCGCAGAACAAGGAGATCCTGGATATTGTGATCGCACATA
Source organism: Blautia sp. MSJ-19 (assembly GCF_018918125.1). GTDB lineage: Bacteria > Bacillota > Clostridia > Lachnospirales > Lachnospiraceae > Blautia_A. The sequence goes on along the minus strand of NZ_JAHLQA010000029.1, from coordinate 54,075 downwards.
TGGAGAAGTATGGCATCGGTCCTTATGATGAGATGACAGGCAAGGGACTGGTGCGTCATATTTTTGTGCGCTATGGATTCTTTACAGGGGAGCTGATGGTCTGTCTGATCATCAACGGGCAGGATCTTCCACATCAGAAAGAACTGATCGAGAAACTGCGACAGATCCCGGGAATGACCAGCATTTCCCTGAACATCAACAAGAAACGAAACAACGTGATCCTTGGCGACAAGGTCAAAACCATCTGGGGACAGGAATATATCACAGATAAGATTGGAGATATTTCCTACGAGATCTCGCCGCTTTCCTTCTTCCAGGTAAATCCGAAACAGACCTGGAAACTGTATTCCAAGGCACTGGAATATGCAGACCTCCATGGAGAAGAGACAGTCTGGGATCTGTACTGCGGAATCGGAACAATCTCCCTTTTCCTCGCCCAGAAAGCCAGATTCGTCCGAGGCGTAGAAATCGTCCCGGCAGCGATCGAAGATGCAAAACGAAACGCACAGATCAATAATATTGAGAACGTGGAATTCTTCGTCGGAAAAGCAGAAGAAGTCCTGCCGAGAGAATACGAGAAAAACGGTGTCTACGCAGATGTGATCGTAGTCGACCCCCCACGTAAAGGCTGTGACGAGATGCTGCTTAAGACCATCCTCAAGATGCAGCCGAAACGTGTCGTCTACGTAAGCTGCGACAGCGCGACACTTGCGCGGGATCTGAGATTTTTGTGTGATAATGGATATGAGTTGAAGAAAGTATGTGGGGTTGACCAGTTTCCGCAGACGGTGCATGTCGAGACTGTGTGCCTCTTGGGCAGACAGTAATTCTATCAAATAGGGAAACTGGTTAAACTCCGTAAGGAGGAAACCTGTTTGAGAAATAACATGATCATTTATACGACAGAAGATGGTCTGACAAAAGTTGAAACAACTTTTGATGGTGATACAGTATGGTTATCTATTGATCAGATGGCAGAATTGTTCCAACGAGATAAATCAACTATTTCCCGGCATATAAAAAATATCTTTACAGAAGGTGAATTACAGCGTGATTCAGTTGTTGCAAATTTTGCAACAACTGCGGCTGACGGGAAAACATATCAGGTAGATTATTATAATCTTGATGTTATTATTTCTGTTGGTTATCGCGTAAAATCCAAACGTGGAACGCAGTTCAGAATCTGGGCAATGAATATTCTCAAGGAATATATGAAAAAAGGCTTTGCTATGGATGACGAGCGTTTAAAAAAACTTGGTGGCGGTGGATATTTCAGGGAATTATTGGAGAGAATCCGTGACATCCGCGCATCTGAGAAAGTATTCTATCGTCAGGTCCTGGAAATTTATGCAACCAGTATTGATTATGACCCGAAAGCGGAAATATCTATTGCATTTTTTAAAAAAGTGCAAAACAAAATCCATTATGCAATTCATGGACAGACTGCGGCAGAAGTAATTTATACCAGAGCTGATGCAGAAAAAGAATTTATGGGACTTACTACCTTTAAAGGTAATCAGCCAACATTAAAGGAAGCAGTAGTCGCAAAGAATTATTTATCTGAAAAAGAATTGCGAGCAATGGGACAACTAGTGTCAGGATACCTTGATTTCGCAGAGCGCCAGGCAGAACGTGAACAGGTTATGACAATGAAGGATTGGGCAGAACATCTGGATCGTATTCTGACTATGAGTGGTGAACAACTTTTACAGGGAAATGGAAGTGTCTCACATAAACAGGCTGTTGACAAAGCTACGGATGAATATAAAAAATATAAAGTTCGAACCCTTAGTGCAGTGGAAGAAGATTATCTGAATTCAATAAAATTATTGGAGCAGAAAGCCGATAAAAAATATTAATAGTACCGTCGGGAAAAGAAAAACAGTCATGAATATATTTTTTGCCAAGTTGGAGGAAAAACATTCCAAAGGAGACAGAATAATTTTATAAAAAATTATGAGCAAAGTGGGGTGAAAGTGAAAATATAATTACAGACATACTTGTAAAAAGCCAATTGCAGAAGGCACTAAATCAAGACTGATTGAAAATTATCATTTTTAGTTTTGCAGGAAAAACTGAATTATCCTGCAAGATTATAGATGCAGATGATGTATGGATAAAAATTTGTTATACAGAGAAAAAAGATAAACAGGTAGTTAAGCTGATGCGGATTGAAAATATTGATTCAATAGAAGAACAGTAAGTTTTATTATGGAAATTGAGGGCAGTATAGTTGACAGTTCAATACAATGAGGAGTAAAGAGCATGGATTATAATTTACAAAAAAATCAAAATGCAGAACAGACCTATCATTCCATTCGTAATTCTATTGTGTCTGCACAGCATCGTTTAAGCACAGCGGTAAGTTCTGCTATGGTAACAACTTATTGGGAAATTGGAGAACAGATTTTTAAAGCATGTGGAGAAAATGATCGTGCAGAATACGGAAAGAAATTATTAGAATATCTTTCTGAGCAGCTGACAGCAGAGTTTGGAAAAGGTTTTGATAAATCAAATCTTCGTAAGATGCGGCAGTTTTATTGCACATTTCCAATTCGAGACACACTGTGTCCTGAATTGAGCTGGTCGCATTATCGTGTCTTGATGCGTATAAATGATGAACAGGCAAGAATATTTTATATGTGCCGTTTCAAAAATGGTTGAAAGAAAACGCGGGAAAGACTTATGCCGATGCGATAAAGGCATACTACCAGATTTTAGAAGAAAAGAAAAAAGGAAAAACCAATATAGACAGGCAATTTGAATATAACACGTATATCCGGGCTTTTTTTGAAGATAATCAGGGGAAAAGTCTGGAAGAAGCAATTATATGCTGGAAATATAAAAAGAGCTTACAGGGGCATAATCGGTACGAGAAGTCAGATCTTATTGCCTTGGATAGAAAATAAAAACAGGAAATCAGGAAGAATGAAAATTATTATTTATGGTTCACAATATGGAACCGCCAGAAAATATGCAGAAGAACTCGCAAAAAGAACTAACATTGAAATCAAGAGTTATAAAGATGTTACAGATATAGACCATTATAATACAGTTGTATATATTGGTAGTCTGTATGCAGGAGGTGTTTTAGGAATGAAGAAAACCCTTGCAAAGATTTCACAATGTCAGAATAAGAAAATAATAATTGCCACAGTTGGATTAGCAGACCCGGCAGATACGGAGAATGTAGATAACATTAAAAACAGTATGAAGCGGCAGTTATCAAAGGAATTGTATGAAAATGCACGTATTTTTCATCTTAGAGGTGGAATAGATTATTCTTGTCTCAATTTTAAACACAAAACAATGATGGGATTACTCTACAAAAAAGCAGTAGGATTACCGGAAGAGAAAAAAACTGCAGAAATAAAAGCAATGATTGAAACACACAATCAGAAAGTTAACTTTGTTGATTTTGAAAGTCTTAATCAGTTGACAGACTGGATTTAATATAAGAAAATAGTTGATTTTTTTCAGTTTGTAGAATTAAGAAAATCAGAATTTGTAAGGTTGGACACAAAAAATTAGGAAGGTGAATTGATATGGCATTTTGTCTTGACAGCGTAGTTCCGTGGGGCAGAAACTTAAATGAATATCGACTTATGTTCTGTTTATCAGATGATGATATGAAGAAAAGAATTACGGGATTTGGCGATGGTCCAGCAAGTTTTAACTATCAAGCGACTAAACAGGGTTATTCAGTAACATCATTCGACCCTATCTATGCTTTTTAAAAGGGTGATATCCAAAAACGAATTGGTGAAGTTCGCATTTCTGTTATGGAACAGATGAAACAGAATATGGATAACTATGTTTAGACACACATAAAAAATCTTGACGAGTTAGAAAATATTAGAATGTCGGCCATGCGACTGTTTTTATCGGACTATGAATGTGGGAAAAAGGAGAACCGATATATTTGTCACGAGTTGCCCAATAAACTACCCTACTCTGATAAATGTTTTGACATAGGATTAAGTTCTCATTTTTTGCTTATGTACACTATGCTGGGTTATGATTTCCACATAAAAGCCATAAACGAAATGCTGCGTGTTTGCAAAGAAATAAGAATATTCCCCATGTGTTTATGCAGATTTAAAAGAACTTCATATGCAAATGGAGATCTTAAAAGCAGCATAAATGCAGGCAGATATCAGTGGACTACCTGCAATGTGGGAACATGCCGTATCCGGCAGGGAAAATGCGCATAACTGCGTTCCTAAGTTACAGGCGTATCCGCCGATATTTAGTCTGACGTCTAAAGCGTTCAGAAGCACGCGACTTCAGTCGTGTGAGGATAGAGTTTTTAATTCACAGTCAGGAAAATGTAGGTACGAAATTTACTGTGACGATTTCATTAGAGATTGACAAAGATAAGCAAGAAAAGCAGCAGCAACAGAAAAAAGAAGCCGCTGAATACCTTATGCTCAATGGAAAAAAAGTACTGCTCGTTGATGACAATGAATTAAATCGTGAAATTGCAGAGTTTATGTTGATCGACATGGGAATCTCAGTGGTTCAGGCAAGGAATGGGAAAGAAGCAGTTGAGTTATTTGAAGAGACGGATTCATATACATTTGATTTTATTTTGATGGATATTATGATGCCGGTCATGAATGGACTGGATGCTGCAAGGGAAATCCGCAACATGAAAAGAGAAGATGCTAAAACGATACCGATCATTGCATTATCTGCGAATGCATACATCGAAGACATTCAAAGCAGTATCAATGCCGGAATGAATGAACATCTGACAAAACCGGTAGAGATTGAGATGCTAAGAAACACACTGGAGAAATTTTGCTAACAGGCTGATGATACTATGTAGTGGAGCATCCGCTAAGCAGAAGAAGAACCAGTGTGGATCAAATTGCCTCATCTGAATGAGATTTTCTATAGACGCGAGGAAGCAGAAAATGTATAATAATAGAAAAATACTATTATTAGCAAATCAGCCGAAAGCCTGAGACGCAAAGCTATAGGGTCTGTAAAATGGCAGCCAGTTGCTACGTTTAAGATGCATTGTCTGAGTGGACAATGCTCTTTTCGTCTCTGGAAGGATTTGTTAAGAATTTACAGAACCCGGCAGGCAGAAGAAATGGAGGTTGACGATGGCAATGAACGATAAATACAATACTTTAGACAGGCAGACTGCACCTTTGGAAACGGAAAAAGCCAGACAGCACAGAGAAATAGGGGCAACAGTGGAAGCTGTTGATGATGTATTAAATAAACTTGCAGTGTTTGACAAGATCTCCAGTGAAACAGAACTGGATCAGGTCATGCCGGAATTACTGGCATCGTTAGGTCGTTATTCCATGTCTGACCGTGCATATATCTTTACCTGGGCATCTCAGGAACACCAGATTCTGCGGATGACACATGAGTGGTGTGCAGAAGGTGCTTTTCCAACAATAGATCAGATGCAGGAACTGAACATAAAGGATATGCCGAACTGGATTCCAAGGCTGAAGAGAGGCGAGGCTATCGTATGTGCGGACTGGGAGGCAGAAAGATCAAATATTCCACAGGAATACGCCACATTCGACGGACAGGGCATCCATTCTCTGATCGTTATTCCTGTTTTTGCGAATAATAAACTAAATGGATATATTGGCTTTGACAACCCGGAACAAAGCAGGGCTGCACTTTCTGTAAGGCTTCTTTCTTCTATCGGAGGTCATATCAGCAGCCTGAAAGATAATTTTTTTATGGTGGAAGAATTGAATAAGAAGCAGGAAGCTCTGCAGAAAAATCTTCTTCAGCTGAAAGATGCACTGGCAGATGCAACGCTTAACAGTGAGATCATCAGTTCGATCAGCAAACTGTACAGCCTTATTTACCGCATGGATCTGGTTTCGGGAACTTATGAAGAAATTTCCGCCGGAAGTGAAATGCATACACTTACCGGAAAACATGGCAATATTTCAGAAGGGTTTGGTGAAGCGCGTGAGAATGTTGTTTCACGGAAACATCAGCAAAGGATGAAAGAGTTTCTTGATGTGGAAACGCTGGCTGACCGTTTGCAGGATACAGAAAGTATTTCAGCAGAATATCTGGATGTAAATGGTTCCTGGAATCTTGCCCGTTTTATTGTAAAAAAACGTGACCAGTCAGGAAAAGTTTTGAATGTACTGTATGTGGTCCGTCAGATCGACAAAGAAAAGCAGGCAGAGATCCAATATAAGCAGGAGCAGAGGAGGCACAATCAGATCCTGTCTGGTTTAAGCGTGGATTATACGATTGCTCTGGTGCTGGATCTGGATACTGACGATTATGAGATCATATTCAGCCAGCAGACAAATCATGCAAAAGTAGAAAAGAATATTACGAAATTTGCAGATTATGTTGCCAGATATGCGGAAACTTATGCACTGCCGGAATTTCAGGAGCCTATGAAGCATGAACTTGGAAGCAGTACGATAAAAGAACGTTTTCGCTCAAAGGATGATTACCATTTTTCTTTTGAAACTGTTCCGAATGCAGCCGGGTTATCCTGTTTTCAGGCACATATTGTAAAGCAGTATGATGGAGAACACCACTATGCATTCCTTGGTTTTCGAAGTGTAGACGAAATTGTTCAGAAAGAGCGTTTTTATATAGATGCCCTTCAGACAGCAAACCAGGCACTTAAGGAGCAGATGGATCTGATCACAGCATCACTGCCGGGAGGCGTAAAGATCAGCAATGATGACAGTACATATTCCTTCAAGTATGTGTCGGAACAGTTTGCAAACATGCTGGGATATGCGACACCGGAGGAACTGATAGAAGCTTCTGACGGCTCTATCCTGGGACTGGCGCATCCGGATGATTTTGATGTGGGGCTGGCAGATGCACTGGAACAGTACAGCAGATCGGATCATTATGCGACCACGTATCGAATGAAATGCAAGGACGGATCGTGGAAGTATATCGAAGATCGTGGTAACAAGATCCGTCAGGCAGATGGAACGATCGAGCACTGGAATCTTATCCTGGATAATGATGAGCTGATGAAAAAAACGATCGCCCTTGAAATCGAAAAAAAGGCTAATCAGAATAAGTCTGATTTTCTCTCCAGAATGTCTCACGATATGAGGACTCCTCTGAATGGAATCATTGGTCTTCTTGACATTTGTAAGAAGCATCCCGACGATAAAAAACTGGTAGATTCCAGCCGTCTGAAAGCGAGAATCGCAGCGGATCATCTGCTGTCACTGATCAATGACACTCTGGAACTGAACAAACTGGAAAGTATGGATATTCCGCTGTATCAGGAGAACTTTTGCGTGCCGGTTCTGCTCCATGAGGTGGAAACAATTGCCCGGATGCATGCAGATGAGCGGGGCATAACGATCCATTATGAGAGTGATGTTGAAAAACTCAGATATACACATTTAACAGGAAGTCCACTGTATGTCAAACAGATATTGCTGAATTTATTAACAAATGCAACGAAATATAACAAAGAAAATGGACAGATATACTGTTATCTGGAAGAAAAGGTTATTTCTGAAAGCGAAGTATCCCTGGAAGTTACGATCCGGGATACAGGTATCGGAATGAGCCAGGAATTTCTGAAAGACATATTCAAACCATTCGTCCAGGCAGATCACGGACCAAGAAGTACCTATATGGGAACAGGTCTTGGAATGGCAATTGTCAAGAATCTGGTGGATCGTATGAATGGCACGGTTCAGATAGAAAGTCAGGAAAATATTGGAACGACTGTAAAGGTACAGCTTCCGTTCAAAATCGCAGAGAGTATTGTAACAGAAGAAAAAATGCAGAAGCAGTTACCTGTGGAGCAGAGAAAGGACATTCGGGTATTACTGGCAGAAGATAATGAGCTGAACAGGGAAATTGCAGCGTTTATTCTTAAAGATGAGAAAATAAAAGTTACAGAGGCTGTTGACGGACAACAGGCAGTCTCTCTTTTCCTGGAAAAACCAGAACATTATTTTGATGTGATCCTGATGGACATCATGATGCCATCAATGGACGGATATGAGGCAACGCGCACTATCAGAAACAGTGGAAAAGCAGATGCCAAAACAATACCGATCATTGCCATGACCGCCAACGCCTTTGACGATGACAGAAAGAAAGCAAAAGCCGCCGGAATGGATGAACATATGGCAAAGCCACTGGATACCAGAAAACTGATTGAAACCATAGAAAGATTTTGTGCCAAAAAACAATAACTATAGCATAGTATCAGCTGCGCTGACGGAAAGAGACAAGTAGCTCTTTTTTAAGAGGGAGGAAAAATGCAAAGTGTACAGCTTGCAGCAAGCGAAATATGGGTCACTCTGATATTTTGCGTCATAATGTATTTATTCAGGAGTGAACTGAAAGAGAAAAAGGTTACAAAGATCCTCATGATCGTATGTATCACCAGACTTGTGAGTGATGCGATCTCATGGGCGTTTGATGGCGTCCCGGGGCTTTTTTGGGGAATTATAACGAGAGGCAGTAATTATATTACATTTGTTTCGAATGATCTTGTGTCTCTGGTTTTTTCCGTATTTATATGGGAACTGGTCAGAAGCGAAGATGAGAAACCGGGGATCGTGCTGAAAGCGTATTGGATCCTTGAAGCGATAGCAATGGGTGCGCTGACTTTGAATTTATATTTTGGATGGTTTTATTCCATCGACAGTGGCAATGGGTACAGCAGAGGACAGTATTACAGGATGACTCATATTGCGCCGATCGCAGCTTTATTTGTCGTGCTCTGGATGCTGATCAGATATCATAGTAAATTCAACAGAAATCTCAAGGTTCTGGGATGGACTTACTTTGTTCTGATGGCGGGAGCGACTGCATATGAATACATGAACTTTGGGCTGTCACTCCAGACGTATGCTCAGACTTTCTCTGCATTGATGGCGTTTTTTGTAGGAGAGATAGAGATCAGACAGCATCTGATCTTTACACAGGAAAAACTGGAACAGAAAAATGAAGAACTGAAAGAAGAAGAAAAGAAGGTAAAAGCTGCACTGGAAGCAGAAATGAAAAAGGATGAGGAACTGAGAGAGCAGCAGGATCAGCTTTCTCTTGCACTCGCAGCAGCACAGCAGGCGAACAAGGCCAAGACGATGTTCCTGAACAGTATGTCACATGATATCCGTACTCCTATGAATGCGATCATCGGTTTTACTGCACTTGCACAGACACATATTGATAATGCACAGCGGGTGCAGGATTATCTTGCAAAGATCAATACATCTAGCACGCATCTTTTGAGTCTGATCAATGATATCCTGGATATGAGCCGTATCGAAAGCGGCAGTGTAAAGCTGGATGAGAAACCTGTGCATATGCCGGATCTTCTTCATGATCTGCGGACGATGATCCAGGGACTGATCAATGCCAAGCAGTTAAACCTTTACATTGACACGCAGGATGTGCAGCATGAAGATGTCATCACAGACAAACTGCGCCTGAACCAGATTCTGATCAATATCGTAGGCAATGCCATCAAGTTCACGCCTGTTGGCGGCGATATTATCATCCACCTTGTAGAAAAGCCCTGCCAGACAAACGGATATACGACTTATGAATTTTCCATCAAAGATACAGGTATTGGAATGTCGCCGGAGTTTATGGAACATGTATTTGACACATTTTCCAGAGAACAGTCTGCCACGGTAAGCGGGATTCAGGGAACCGGTCTTGGTATGGCTATCACGAAGAATATCGTTGAAATGATGGGCGGCACGATCGAAGTGGAGAGTGAGGAAGGAAAGGGCTCTAAGTTTACTGTTACACTTACTGTCCGTCTTGCAGATCAGCCGATTCAATATCAGCCGATCCCGGAACTGCAGGGTGCGCGAGCACTGGTGGTTGATGATGATATTGATACCTGCCGCAGCGTCTGCAAGATGCTTCGGAATATTGACATGCAGCCTGACTGGACCGTAACTGGAAGGGAAGCGGTTCTTCGTGCCCAGGATGCAGCCGAGCTGAATGAGGAATATAAGGTTTATATCATAGATTATCTCATGCCTGACATGAACGGGATTGAGACGATCCGCAGAATCCGCAGGGTGATCAGAGATGATGTGCCGATCATTGTGCTGACAGCATACGACTGGACTGATTTTGAGAAAGAAGCAAGAGAAGCCGGTGCAACTGCTTTTGTTGCAAAGCCCATTTTTATGTCTGAGTTAAAATCTGTGCTGACCAAACCAATCCAGACAAATGAGCAGGAAACGGTAAGTACAGAAAATTCATATGACTACACTGGAAAAAGAGTCCTTCTTGTAGAGGACAATGAACTGAATCGCGAAATCGCATCAACGATCCTGGGAGAAGCGGGGATGCTGATCGACTGTGCCGAGGATGGTATCGAAGCGGTGAATATCATCAATGAAGCTCCGGAGGACAAATACGATCTGGTGCTGATGGACATCCAGATGCCGCGAATGGATGGCTATACGGCAACAAGAGAAATCCGTACACTGTCCAACAACAGGAAAGCGAATATCCCGATCGTTGCGATGACCGCGAATGCCTTTGAGGAAGACAGACGAAAAGCTTTTGAATGTGGCATGAACGGCCATATCGTGAAGCCTTTTGATATGAATGCGGTAACGAAGACTCTTGGTCAGATTTTTGGAGATTGCAAATAAAAACTGCCAGCAGATAATCTCTGCTGGTGGGGAAAAATTTTATATTTTAAGAGTATAAATTTTGGTTTGGATCATAATCATTGTAAAATGTTTTGTTATATGTTTGAAAGCTGAGGTGCTGTAACATGGAAAATGAAATTAACACATATCAGTCAGTAATTACCGATATAAAAGATATCATTTCTTCTGGAAGAAAACTTGCTTATGATGCAGCGAACAGGGCAATGGTGCTCACATACTGGCATATCGGTAAACGCATTGTGGAACAGGAACAAAATGGAAAAGAAAGAGCAGAGTATGGAAAAGCATTGATCGAAGTGCTGGCAGAAGAGCTTACAAAGGAATATGGGAAAAGTTTTTCGAAAAGAAATCTTCAATATTTCAGGAAATTTTATCTTGCATTTCCAGATGAGCAGATTGTGAACGCGTGCGTTCACAATCTGAATTGGACACATTTCAGGAGTTTGCTACGTGTTACAGATGAAACCGCAAGAATGTGGTATATGAAAGAAGCCGCACAGGAAGGCTGGAGTTCAAGAACATTAGATAGAAATATCAGCACCCAATATTATTACAGATTAATGCAGTCACCCCAAAAAGAAGCGGTAATAAATGAAATGCTGCAGAAAAACAAGGAAAATCAAAAGAACAGATTTGAACTGTTAAAAAGTCCTATTGTTGCTGAATTTCTGGGATTCAGAAATGAAGATACGTATCTTGAGAATGATTTGGAATCTGCAATTTTGACTCATATCAGAGATTTTTTGATGGAAATGGGAAAAGGCTTTGCTTTTGTGGCAAGGCAGCAGCATATAGTAACAGAAACAGAAGATTATTTTATTGATCTTGTTTTTTACAATATTGAATTGAAATGTTACGTGTTGATTGACTTGAAGATGGGCAAGATCACACATCAGGATGTAGGACAGATTGATATGTATGTTCGTATGTATGATGAGTTGAAATGCAAAGAAGGCGATAATCCTACACTTGGAATCCTGCTTTGTGCTGAAACAGATGAGGATATTGCCAGATATTCTGTGCTACATGATAATGACAGGCTTTTTATGTCAAAATATCTCACATATCTGCCGTCAAAAGAACAGCTAAAAGCAGAAATAGAGAGGCAGAAAGAGATATTTTATATGCAGCACCCTATTTTGGAAGCGCAAGAAAATACGAAAATGGATGATAATACATTAGAGTAGAAAGTGTTTACTGGGAATACTTTGATGTAGAAAACTAGGGAAGGAGCAGATTAAAGTATGGCACATACTTCTGAATACGAAGTTGAAGATATTTTCATAGACCGTTTAGAAGGTATCGGATACAAATTCATAAAATTAGATAACTATGATGATGTGCTTGCCAATTCCCGTGAACAGCTTGCAAAGTTCAATGCAAAGAAGCTGGCAGAAAAAGGACATGATGCATCATTTTCAGATGCTGAGTTCAACCGTATTATGATTCATGTAGATAATCATTCTGTGTATGAATCAGCAAAGATTCTTCGTGATAAATATGTGTTACAGCTGGATAATGGAGAATCAGTGTATATTGATTTCTTTTCAGGTGATACAGATAGAAATATCTATCAGGTAACACATCAGGTCACAATGGACAAGGCACATAAAGACGATGGAAGTGATTTTCCTGAGTGGGAAGAAAAGAATGTTGAAGACGTATGTTCTGTGTCAACAGGAAAGGGTAATACACAAGATAAAGTCGATACAGGAGCATATAGATTTTATGTACGGTCTCCGATTATTGAGCATAGTGATAGTTATTTATTTGATGAAGAAGCTGTAATTACTGTTGGAGATGGCGTTGGAACCGGTAAAGTTTTTCATTATGTGAAAGGAAAATATAATTTACATCAAAGATGCTATAGAATGTATGATTTTCGTGGCGTAATAGGTAAGTATTTTTATTATTTCTTTTCCACAAATTTTTATCGTAGAGTCAAATCAATGTTTGCAAAAACATCTGTTGATTCTGTAAGAATGGAAATGATTACTAAAATGAAAATTTCAGTTCCTTGCCTTGCAGAACAGCAGAAAATCGCGGATTGTCTTTCATCATTGGATGAAGTAATCGAGAAGCAGAAAGCAACATTAGCTGCATGGGAAGAACTGAAAAAAGGTTTGTTGCAGCAGATGTTTGTATAAGAACAACTGAATAAATCAATAGTGAACAGGTGATGTATAATATAAGAATGTAGAGATACTTGTGAAATCGAGTGTCTCTATTTTTTTACTTTCTATCTGTCCTGATTTTTGATATTATAAAACATATCAAATGTTTTACGGAAGGAAATGAGTCAATATATGGGAAAGAAAATCTTACTGCCGCTTTTTGAAGCGGATAAACTTGTGAAGGGATATGAAACGAGAGCAGCACAGGAAACGTCTTTGCTACATAACTGGCATTGCTGTGATAGGCATGCTGTTGATGACGGCTTTGAATGCGATTGGACATTCTTATGAGATGGTGCTCAGCACTTTTATTGCAGCTGTGCTGCTTTCCATCTGTTTGCTGATCGGATGGAAAAAGAAGAGTACGGAATTTCTGGAAATGGTATTTTTGATTTTGTTTCTGATTCTGTTTCCGATATATATCATTAAAGGGGAAAACAATGGATTTGCCATGCTGTGGCTTACGATTATTCCAATAGTTTTTATGTTGATGATTGATTTGAAAAAAGGACTTTTCTTCAGCATTTATATTATACTTTTTACATTTATCGTGTTCCACAGTTCGCTTTACAGGCTGTTGCAATATGATTATGGTGAGGATATGCGCTTGCGTTTTCCGTTTATGTTGCTGATTTGTTCTGGAATTTCATTTTACGTGGCAAGGATAACCATTCTTGCGAAGAGTAATATGTACCAGGCATTGGCAGCAGCAGAACATGCAAACCGTGCAAAGACCACGTTCCTTAATAATATGTCGCATGACATCCGTACTCCTATGAATGCAATTATCGGTTTTACAGCACTGTGTGCTAAGTCTGTAGATGATCCGGGGAAAACCTCAGAGTATCTGAACAAAATAGCAACTTCCAGCAATCATTTGCTGTCGCTGATCAATGACATTCTGGATATGAGCCGAATTGAATCCGGCAAGGTGAGAATTGAAGAATATGAAGTATATCTTCCGGATGTGCTTCATGATCTCAGAACTATCATCCAGAGCGATGTAGCCAATAAAAATCTGGAGCTGTTCATTGACACTCTGGATGTGAAAGATGAAAATGTATTTTGTGATAAGTTGAGACTCAATCAGATTCTTCTCAATCTGATGAGCAATGCCATTAAGTATACGAATGCGGGAGGAACGGTCAGCCTGAGGGTAGAACAGAAACCTTGCAGAAGAGAAGATTACGCCGAATTTGTATTCCGGGTAAGAGACACTGGAATTGGTATGAGCAAGGAATTTTTGAAAGTGGTTTTTCAGCCATTTGAAAGAATGCAGACTGCAACTATCAGTGGCATTCAGGGAACCGGTCTGGGTATGTCCATCACCAAAAATCTGGTGGAATTGATGGGCGGCACCATCACAGTAACCAGCGAAGAAGGAAAAGGCAGCGAATTTACAGTTACCTTGCAGTTCAAAAAGAGCAAAACAAAGGTTGTTTATGAAAAGATTCCGGAATTGCAGGGCGTTCGTGTTCTGGTTGCAGATGATGATTCTGATACCTGTTTCTCTGTGAGCAGGATGTTGACAGAGATTGGCATGCGCCCTGACTGGACAACCAGTGGAAAAGAAGCCTGCTTATGATTGGGAACCAATTGAAGCAGAAGCCAGAGAAGCAGGGGCAACTTCTTTCTGCTCCAAGCCATTATTTATGTCTGAGCTTCGTGAGGCGCTTACTACTACACGTAAGAAAATAGTAGAAGAAAAACAGGAGCCGGTCAGCGCTGATTTTACCGGTAAAAAAGTCCTTCTGGTTGAAGACAATGCGCTGAACCGTGAGATTGCAGTAGAAATCCTTCAGGAAGTCGGGCTGACTGTAGACACCGCCAACGATGGCGATGTTGCGGTCGAAAAACTGAGAGGTGCAGCAGAAAATCAGTACGATCTGGTCCTTATGGACGTGCAGATGCCAAAACTCGATGGATATACAGCAACAAGGGAAATCCGCACGCTGGATAATCCATTCGTGGCAAATATCCCTATCATTGCAATGACAGCGAATGCTTTTGAGGAAGATAAGCGAAAATCCTTCGAGGCAGGGATGGATGGTCATCTGTCAAAGCCCATCGAAATTCCAAAGCTTATAGAAACACTGGCATCAATACTAAAATAATAAAATGATTTTTTTACAGAGAGGGAGTCTCGCAAAATAACTGGTCAGCTGGTTATGGAGCGGGACTCCCTTTGAATATGAAGCAGAATAAAAAAATAGCTTGCGTTTTTGATAAATATAGGTTAATATATCACTGTGCACCATGCTAGCATGGTAAAGTGAAGAAGAAAAGGATAAGAACATGAAGAAAAACATAGCAAAAGATAATGGAAAGCTTTTATCAGGAATCTGTTTTGCATTGATCATTGGGTTCTGGTGTGTAGCAACTTATGGCGGTCTGGTCAGTGATCTGTTTCTGCCAAGCCCGACAGAAGTAGCGCGAAAGATTGTGGATATGGCGAAAGACGGTTCTCTGTGGGCAAACTGCTGGGAATCTACAGCCAGAGTTCTTGTAGGATGGATCTGGTCAGTGATCGTGGCACTTCCGGTAGGAATGCTGATGGCCAATTCGAGAAAGTTCTGTGCATTTATCCAGCCAATCATCGAATTTGCCAGATATTTGCCGGTTGTAGCACTGGTTCCGCTGACACTGCTTTATCTGGGAATTGATGAGACACAGAAATATACGATTATTTTTCTGGGAACCTTTTTTCAGTTGGTGCTGATGGTATGTGATACGGTATCCGGTGTGGATCAGAATATGATAAATGCGGCAAAAACTCTGGGATCCAGTAAATGGCAGATATACAAAGAAGTTATTTTCCCGGCAGCACTTCCGGGTCTGATGGATGATTTCAGGCTGACGATCGGATGGGCATGGACCTATCTTGTGGTTGCTGAAATGGTAGCCGCAAGCAATGGACTTGGATACATGATTCTGAAATCCCAGAGATATCTGGCAACAGATACTATTTTTGCAGGCCTGATCCTGATCGGTCTGATTGGACTGATCACAGACTGGATCTTTCGGATCCTGACCAGGATCGTAGCTCCGTGGCAGGAAAGATTAGGAGACAAAAAGTAAAAGGAGACAGTCATGGACGGAAAAATCAAATTACAGGTGCGCGATCTTTCTAAGATATATGAGGACAATGGAAGAGAAGTTGTAGCGCTTAAAGATGTAAATCTGGAAGTAAAAGAATCCGAATTTGTGATGATCGTAGGACCATCCGGCTGTGGAAAAACATCACTGATCAATATTATCGGCGGACTGGATACAGCGTCTTCCGGCGAAGTGCTTCTGGATGGAAAAGCGGTCAATAGACCCGGGGCAGACAGGGGAATGGTATTCCAGGGATATAGCCTTTTTCCCTGGCTGAGTGTACAGAAGAATGTAGAATTTGGACTGAAAATGAAAAAAGTTCCTGCCGCTGAACGTGCAGAACACGCAAGGAAATATATCAGATTGGTGGGCTTGGAAGGATTTGAGGATGCACTGCCAAGACAGCTTTCCGGTGGAATGAAACAGCGAGTAGCAATTGCCAGAACACTGGCAAATGAGCCGGAGGTCCTTCTGATGGATGAGCCTTTTGGGGCACTGGATGCCCAGACCAGAGTAGTTATGCAGGAACTGCTTGCAGATATCAGCCGCAGAACCGGGACAACGATTCTGTTTATCACGCATGATATTGATGAGGCAGTGCTTCTGGGAGAACGGATCTATGTTATGAGCCGAAGACCTGGAACGGTGCGGGACGCGATCACAGTAGATATTCCGGGTGAGAGAGATCATAATTCTCTGGTCTTACCGGAGTTCCTGGAAACCAAGAAAAAAATCATGGATATGCTCTGGCAGGAAAGCCAGGATGCAGCTCTGGATAAATAAGATACACAACAAACAAAAAGATCTGCGAGGAGGAAAAGATTATGAAAAAATGGAAAGTAATGATGGCTCTGCCACTGGCATTGATGGCAGCGAGCCCACTCACAGTTATGGCTGACGACACAAAAGATGTAACAATGGCTTTTTGTACCTGGACAGGATATTCTCCTATGTTTATCGCACAGCAGGAGGGGTATTTCAAGGATGCCGGATTAAATGTGGACATTCAGGTGATTGAAGATGAATCTACGTATGCGGCGCTGATCACAAAGGGAAGTGTACAGTTTCTGGCAACTGCACAGGATCCAAATATCAAGATGTATGCAAATGGAGCTGCAAGTGATTTTGTTCTTACAATGGATGCTTCAGAAGGGGCAGACGGCCTGGTAGCAACCGAAGATATCAAGTCACTGGATGATCTTGCAGGGAAAAAGGTTGCTCTTGATAAATCTGCTTCTTCTTATTACTTTTTCCTGACTGCCCTGGAAAATGAAAGCAGTCTGACAGAAGATGACATCAATGTGATCGACATGGGAGATACGACAGAAGCAGGTCTGGCCTTTATGAGTGGTTCCGTAGATGCGGCGATCATGTGGGAGCCGGAACTTTCTGAGGCACTGGAGAGTGTAGATGGAGCCCATGCACTTGTTACCAGTGCAGACTATCCGGATACGATCCTGGATTCCCTGGTTGTCAATTCAGATTATGCAAAAGAGAATCCGGATGTGGTAGAAGCCGTGGAGGATGCATGGTATAAGGCCGTAGATTTCCTTAATGAAAACCCGGATCAGGCTTACGAAGAGATGGCAAGCGGATTTGAGGAAGTAACTGCGGAAGATGTTGCCAGCGATGTAGAAGGACTGAAATTCTTTGGAAAAGATGACAATGAAAAACTGAATGATGAAAGCAACGAAGATTCTATTTATGCCATCAGCCAGAAAATGGCAGATTTCTGGATGGAAAAGGGTGAATGCGAAACCGATGATCTGACAGACTTTTTTGAACTGGTGAAATAACGGAAACCAAATAACAGTAACTTGAAGGGCACTGTGGAGTGAGAAAACTTTGCAGGGCTCTTTTTATTGTTGGCAAATCCTGTTATACTGATAAATAAAATTAAGATTAGGAGAACTTATAATGACTCGTCAGGAACTGATAGACAGTATAAAACAATACAGACCATTCAATGAGCAGGAAGAACAGGATAAATCTTTGATCTTGGAATGGATCATGAAGAATGAAAATGCTTTTTCCAGAGACAATGGAGTGGCACATATGACAGCGTCTGCATGGGTGGTAAATAAAAACAGAAGTAAAGTGCTCATGGTGTATCACAATATATATAATTCCTGGTCGTGGCTGGGAGGTCATGCAGACGGGGAAACAGATTTATTGTCAGTTGCTGTCCGTGAGGTCAGAGAGGAGGCAGGTATTCATAATGTGCATCCCGTATCAGCGGAGATTTTTTCCATGGAATCTCTTACTGTGGATGGACATGTGAAAAAGGGAAAATATGTATCCAGTCATTTGCATCTTAATATTACTTATTTACTTGAAGCTGATCCAGAAGAGGCTGTTTCAATAAAAGCAGATGAAAACAGTGGAGTAGCCTGGTTTACACCGGAAGAAGCATTGCAGAAATCTACGGAACCGTGGTTTGTAGAACGTGTGTATGCAAAACTTATAAAGAAGACAAAAAATACAGGAGTGAACAAATATGAAATCAGCGCAAAATGATATGACTGTCGGAAATCCGATGAAGATCATCCTGGGATTTACGCTTCCGATTTTTCTTGGAAATGTTTTTCAGCAGTTTTATAATATGGCAGATGCTGTGATCGTTGGCAAATTTGTTGGAAATAAAGCACTGGCGGCTGTTGGCAGTACTGGAACGATCATGTTTCTGATCTATGGGTTTGTCGTTGGTATGACGGCTGGATTTACAGTTCTTACAGCACAGAAATTTGGTGCTGGTGATATGGCAGGGATGCGAAAAACAGTTGCCGGTGCAGGAATCCTTTCTTTTCTTGTAGGAGCATTGCTTACTGTGTTGTTTATGGCATTTATGAAGCCACTCCTGATTCTTATGAATACACCATCTGATATTTTTGCAGATGCATATGCATATATTATGATCGTCAGTGGAGGAATACTGGCGCAAATGCTCTACAATCTGTTGTCCAGTATTCTGAGGGCGCTTGGAAACAGTAAACTTCCTCTGTATTTCCTGATCATCAGTGCACTTTTGAATATTGTATTGGATCTGGTGTTTATCATAGGATTTCATATGGGAGCCAAAGGAGCAGCAGTAGCGACAGTGATCGCACAGGGAACAGCCGGGGTCCTCTGTCTGTTCTATATTATTGCCAGAGTGCCGGTGCTTCATCTGAAGCGCGAAGATCTTCACGTGGGAAGTACAATTTACAAAAATCAGCTAAGAATTGGTGTGCCAATGGCATTGCAGTATTCAATTACGGCAATAGGAACAATGATGGTGCAGTCTTCACTGAACATTCTTGGTTCAACACTGGTAGCGGCATATACTGCGGCAGGAAGGATTGAGCAGGTGGTTACGCAGGCTTATGTTGCGATGGGAACCACTATGGCGACGTATGGTGCTCAGAATATGGGAGCTGGCTCAGTAAAGCGAATCCGCGAGGGATTTAAAGCATGTACGATCATTGGTGTGGTATATTCCGTTGCTGCGGCGACATTTATTATGACTGCCGGAAAATTTATGACATATCTGTTTGTGTCAGAGGATGTCGAAGTGATCATGAGTTCCGTGGATATTTACCTGAAATGTATAGGTATTTTCTTTATCCCGCTTGCAGTAGTCAATATCTATCGAAATGGAATTCAGGGTCTTGGATATGGACTTCTTCCAATGATGGCGGGTGTGGCAGAACTGATTGGACGTGGTGTGGTTGCGGTGATCGCAGGAAAGATGCGGAGTTATCCGGGTGTCTGTCTTGCGGGGCCGGCAGCGTGGGTACTGGCAGGTGGTTTGCTGCTTGTTATGTATTTTTATATCATGAATGTACATATGAAAAAAGTTTTTGGAACGAATGGGAAAGACTGAAAGGTCTTTCCTTTTTTATAACATCGATATAGTATCGAAAACTACATAGTAAAGGAAAAGAATCAAGAACACATTGACATGAACAACAAAACGGTTTATACTGACAAATGGTTTGATAATCAAAATAAACATCGAAAATACTGGGAGGATTGACGAATGTATACATATAAAGAACCGTTAAAACCACTTAAAATTGGAGAAATGACAGCGGAAAAACCGATCATTCAGGGTGGAATGGGAGTCGGTGTCAGTCGGAGCAGTCTTGCCGGGGCTGTTGCAGCTGAGGGAGGAATTGGAATTATTTCTACAGCACAGATTGGTTATGATGAAGAAGGCTTTGAGCGGGATCAGGCAGGCTGTAACCGTATTGCAATAAGAAAGCATATTCGACGTGCTAAAGAGATCGCAGGGGGAAAAGGATTAGTTGGGGTGAATATTATGGTTGCACTCAAGCATTATAAAGAGCATGTGCAGGAGGCTGTCAGTGCAGGTGCAGATGTTATTATCAGTGGAGCGGGGCTTCCGATGGATCTGCCAAAACTGGTGGGCGAGAGCCGGACAAAGATTGCACCGATCGTTTCTTCCAGAAGAGCAGCACAGCTCATTTTGAAAATGTGGGCACATCGTTATGACCGTACAGCGGATTTTATTGTGATTGAAGGGCCGAAGGCGGGAGGACATCTGGGATTTTCCAGAGAACAGCTGAAGAATATAGAAACACTGGACTATGATAAAGAAATCAAAGAGATCATTTCATGCAAAGCATTGTATGAAGAGAAATTTGGAATAAAAATTCCGGTGATTGTTGCCGGAGGAATCTTTGACAGGACAGATATTGATCATATGATGGCACTGGGAGCAGATGGTGTACAGATTGCCAGCAGATTTGTAGCAACAAAAGAGTGTGATGCGGCAGATGCATATAAACAGGCATATATTCAGGCAGAGCCAAAAGACATCCAGATCATACAGAGCCCTGTCGGAATGCCTGGCAGAGCCCTTCGGAATGAGTTTATCAGAGGGCTTGAGACGGTCAGAAAGCCGATAAAAAAATGTTATAATTGTCTGGAGAAGTGTGATCCGCGATCAGTACCATATTGTATTACAAAGGCACTGATCGATGCAGTCAGAGGAGATGTACGTAACGGCCTGGTATTCTGCGGAGCAAATGTCGACCGCATCCATGAGATGACAACGGTACATGATCTGATGCAGGAACTTTGTTATTGAACGGGTTCCTGGTTTCGGAATCTTGCGTATAAAGCATGTCCGACTGTAACAAAAGAAGGAAAAAGCATCAGGATACCGTACCAGTCAGAATCCGAGAGCAGAATTCTTGGAAACAACGCAGATAGGAAAAAAACAAAATACAGCATCCCGGAAATGATGCAGGGTAAAAAATGATTCCACCCGATCAGACCGGACAGAGCAGCAAGAATAAGCAACAGCAGACTCATATAATTGAGAATCGTTCCCTCCGGAAAATGCAAAAGTTCTGCAGAAATACAGAGACCGATACCACAGATCAGAAAAAAAATATTAAAGATCCGCATGAGCTTCGAGACAAAAGAAGAACTTCCGTTGGGAGAGCAGCGTTCCCAAAGTTCAACATCCAGTTTTTCTGCCAGTTCTCTGGCCTGACGGGTGAATGTATTGTTGGTCATGACTATAGCAGCATCACAGTCATAAAAATCAGCACCGGCATATGCTTCCTGAATGGCCTTATTGCCTACAGGATGGGAATAATATTTACACTGAATTCCGTATTTCTGTCCATTTTTCTTTGCCAGGATATCTATGCCCTGGTCGCCGCTGCCTTTGGTCACGGTCACTTTGTGAAATCCCCGATATCGCAATAATTCTGCACAGCGATGTTCAAACTGCAGCCCATCCATAATCTATGTAATCCTTTCTGGTATTATCAATTGCTATTCCTTATTTTAGCTTTGCCATATAGAAAATGTCAACTGAAAATACGATCCGGATGTTGTGGATAGCAGGAGGATATTTGTACATAATGCTTGATAATATGTAAGTTTCTGGTAAAATTAGGGGAAAGGAGTGACGGCGATATGATTACATTAAATGATTACCTTTATTCGGGGGATACCATTCTTCGGATTTTACATAATTATATTCATGATCTTAGAAAAGAAGCCAAAAAGACACATAATGAGGTGGATATGATCCACTGTAATTTTCTGATTCTCATCAGAGAGCTGCTGGAACATAATGATTTCCTTACAGCACAGTCTCAGCAGATTCGGGAATTTTACAAATATATGTCCAAAGAATACCCGTTCCTTGCATTTACATTTAAGGGAAGAATCAAATCACTGATACGTGCCGAAGAGAAATTTAACGGATATGTGGTGGAATATATCTATAATTATTATATAGAGCATGGGAAGTATCCACCGCTGGCTGAATTAAAAAATCGATTAAGCTGTTTCCGCGATTTTATTGCGTATCGGATCGTAATCTCTATGCCGAGATGTCATCTGAAAAGCGAGGCAGACCGCGAACAGGAAGAATTAAAGTATCTGTACCAGATTGCAAATGTACTCCCGGGATTTCTTGAGGAACGAGGATTTACAGCAGAATCTGCACATGGTGTCAAAGAAAGTGGTTCTCCGCTTTTGAATGAGGAGGTTCGCCCTTATTACAGAGACTATATCTATGGGACAGAGCCGGATGAATACCAGTCGTTGCATATTACATTTTATGACAACAGTTCCCGTTCCTATATGGAAGTGCAGCTTAGAACAAAGACAATGGATGATATAGCAGAGATTGGACCGGCGAATCATTTAGGATATGAGAAAAAGCAGGAAAACGAAAGAGCAAGAAGAGATGCGATTCCAGAAGGGGAATGTATTTATTTTGATGAAGCTTATGAGAGAGGGATGAAACTTCTTGGACTGGAGCTGTCCAAACTGGATGTGAATATGTTTTCTGCAGTAGATAACAGTCTGATCAATGACGGCTGCGGATTGTACCGCGGCCGTCTGATTCTTCCTTATGAACATTTGTCAAGATTTCAGAATGATCTGATCGACTGATTTGAGACTGAGTGGAGGGCATCAGCGCTCCATCATACTGATGGATTCGATGCCCACGCTGCCGCCTCGAACCACTTCTATATTCTTGAATTCTTCTTTGATCAGTTTGACAACTGCATCGTTTTTGGTTGCTGTCTGGACAAATTCCAGAAGCAGGCTGTCTTTGCCATAATCGATGACTCTGGCTTTGAATGTTTCGGCAATCTGAAACAATTCCACTTTATCAGCAGCAGAACATTTTCTTACCTTTACATAAAGAATTTCTTTCATACGAACAAACACATCAGTAAAATCAATGACTTTGATGACTTCTACCATGCGGTTGAGCTGTTTTTTGATCTGTTCGAATGTCTCGTCATCACTGACAGTTGCAATCGTCATTCTGGAAACGGTTGGATCTTCTGTGGTACCTACTGTAAGACTGTCCAGATTATAGGATTTTCCAGAAAAAAGTCCGGAGATTTTGGACAGAACACCAACCTGGTTTTCAACATAAAGAGAGATCCATCTAGTTTTCACTCCTTTATCCATTTCTGATTCCTCCTAACAATCCATGATCAGATCAGCCAGTGTTCCACCTGGTTTGACCATTGGATAAACCATTTCTTCAGGATCGATGATAAATTCGATCACAGTAGGGACTTTGGTGCTCTTTCTTGCTTCCTCAAAAGCTGCGGCAATTTCTTCACGCTTGGTTACGCGAATACCTTTGGCACCATAACTTTCAGCAAGTTTAATGAAATCCGGAGTATATTTTGGATATTCTTCTCCGTTCGTACGGCGGGAGAGGGCTCCGACTCTTAAATTGGTCATGGAGTAGCGCTTTCCATAGAAAAGCTTCTGCCACTGGCGCACCATGCCAAGATAAGTGTTATTAAAGATACAGTTGATGATCGGAAGCTCTTCCAGAACTGCGGTTGCGAGTTCCTGGATATTCATCTGCATACCACCGTCACCGGAGATTGAAATGACAGGAGTATCCGGATTACCAATCTGTGCTCCAATTGCACCGGGAAGACCATATCCCATGGTTCCGAGTCCGCCGGACATGATGAGTTTGCGGCTTTCAGTAATGTCTACAAACTGGGAAGTCAGCATCTGATGCTGCCCGACATCGGTAACAATGATTGCTTTGTCAAACTGTTTATTGATTTCATTAAAGATATCGAGAGGACCCATCAGAGGACGGTTCTTCATGGAAAGCGGGTGTTCATTTTTCCATGTGTCAATTTCTGTCCGCCATTTTTTGGTATTGCACTCGGTTACATATTCTGCCATTTTGGTGATAGCTTCTTTGGCGTCGGCAACGATCGGGACGTCGACATGAATATTTCTGGAAATAGAAGCAGTATCGATATCAATGTGGACGATCTGCGCATTCGGTGCAAATTCGTGAAGCTTGCCCGTGATACGGTCATTGAAACGGGTACCGATAGAGAAAAGCAGATCGCAGTTGGTAACTGCCATGTTTGCTGCGTATGCACCGTGCATACCGAGGTTTCCGATAAACAATGGATGTCTGGTGGAAATCGCACCACGTCCCATAACGGTAGTGACAACAGGAACCTGTGTTTTTTCGACTACAGAAGTAAAAATTTCATTTGCATTTGCAATATTGACACCGCCTCCTGCCAGAAACAGTGGCTTTTTAGCTTTCTGGAGCATTTTCAGAGCTTTTTTCAGCTGCCCCATATGTACGTTGGTGTTTGGCTTATAGCCACGGATATTGACATTTTTTGGATATTCAGCACTGCCAAGTTCTGCCATGACATCTTTTGGAAGATCGATCAGTACAGGTCCCGGACGACCGGTTCTTGCAATATAAAAAGCTTCCTTGATGATACGGCCAAGGTCTTCACGGTTGCGGACAGTTACACCATATTTGGTAATACTGCGTGTGATTCCGACAATGTCAACTTCCTGAAATGCATCATTTCCGATCAGATGTCTTGCAACCTGTCCGGTGAAGCATACAAGAGGAACACTGTCATAGTTGGCTGTGGCAAGTCCGGTGACAAGGTTGGTGGCACCAGGACCGCTGGTTACCAGACAGACACCGACTTTTCCTGTAGTTCTTGCATAAGCATCTGCTTCATGAACCAGAGCCTGTTCATGTCTTGGCAGGATGATATCGATCCCGCTCTGTCTGTATAATTCATCACTGATATCGATGGTGCATGCACCAGGGTAGCCAAATAAAGTAGTAACCCCTTCTTCTTTTAAAGCTTTTACCAGTAATTTATTTCCTGAAATCTGTCTCAAATAGATTACCTCCTTCTCGCATCTGTAGCATAAAAAAGTCCTAAGCATCTGGAATACTCAGGACGGAAATCCGCGGTACAAATATGTAAATAATTATAAAATAAGAAGCTATATTTGTCAACGGATTGAAGCGAGGGAATGCATTTGTCGCTGCTTTGAAAATATTGACGGTGGACATGAGGAATGTTAACTGGCAGTCGACTTTTAATGGAAATTCTGATAAAATAATAAGAATGCAGATACATAGGTGATTTTGGAGACAGAATAGATGAATAAAACAGATAAGATGCGACGTTTGATGAAAATGTGCAGTCTTTGTCCGCGAAACTGTGGAGTGAACCGCCTGGAAGGCCAGAAGGGTTTTTGTGGTGTGGATGCGGAGATCATGGTTGCAAGAGCTGCTCTTCATATGTGGGAGGAACCCTGTATTTCAGGAAAAGAGGGATCAGGAGCGGTATTTTTTTCGGGGTGTTCACTGGGGTGTGGATTCTGTCAGAACAGAAGAATATCCCGAGGCCAGAGTGGGAAGAAAATTTCACTGGAGCACCTGGTAGAGCTCTTTTTTAACCTTCAGGAGCAAAAGGCAAATAACATTAATCTGGTGACGGCCGGACAGTTTCTGCCACAGGTTGCTGCTGCTCTGGAAATGGCAAAAGAGCAGGGACTGCATATTCCAATCGTATATAACAGCAGTGGTTATGAAAGAGCAGAAGCCCTGAAAATGCTGGATGGACTGGTAGATATTTATCTTCCGGATTTTAAATATATGGATGGAGAACTGGCAAGGAAATATTCGCATGCGGCAGACTATCCGCAGGTGGCGCAGGCAGCTTTGCGTGAAATGGTGCAGCAGGTTGGGGATGTGGAATTTGACAGTCGTGGTATGATGAAAAAAGGTGTGATTGTCCGCCATTTGCTGTTGCCGGGACATGTAAAAGATTCAAAGAATGTGTTAAAATATCTCTATGAGACTTATGGAGACAGAATCTATATCAGTATGATGAATCAATATACGCCGATGCCGGCGATGAAAGATGATCCACTGTTGTCACGGAGGGTGACGGACAGAGAGTATGAGCGGTTGATCGATTATGCGATCTCACTTGGTCTGGATAATGGTTTTATTCAGGAGGGTGAGACGGCGAAAGAGAGTTTTATACCGGAATTTGATGGAGAGGGAGTATAAATGGCAGAGAAAAAAACAGGAAAGAAATTTGTTCAGAAACCGAAGCTTAAGAGCGAGAAAAAATATGTAAAAGATAAAACAAAAGTTAAGAAAAAATATCAGGCTCCGGGGAAAAAACAGGTAGAGAAGAAAGTATCTGAAAAACCAGATGCAAAGAAATTTACAAAAAAGATTGAAAAACCAGAACAGAAAAAAGTGTTTTCCGGGAAATCGGAGAAATCACTCTGTCCGGTACATGGAAAATGTGGTGGATGTCAGCTTCTGGATATGCCGTATGAGAAACAATTGAAACAAAAGCAGAATCAGGTAAGCAAACTTCTGAAGCCATACTGCAGCACGACGAAGATCATAGGAATGGAAGATCCGTTTCATTACAGAAACAAAGTACATGCAGTATTTGGACATCGTAAAGATGGTACAGTTATTTCCGGTACCTATCAGCAGGGTACACATTTTATTGTGCCGGTGGATGAATGTCTGATTGAGGACAAACGTGCAGATGCGATCATCCGTGATATCAGAGGCCTTTTAAAGTCCTTTAAAATTAAGACGTATAATGAAGATACCGGATACGGACTGTTCCGTCATGTACTGATACGTACAGGACATCACAGCGGACAGGTAATGGTAGTTCTTGTACTTGGTTCACCGATTCTGCCATCCAAAAATAATTTTGTAAAAGCACTTCGGAAGCTTCATCCGGAGATCACAACGATCATTCTGAATGTAAATAATCAGAAGACGAGCATGATCCTTGGTGAGAAGGAAACAGTTCTGTATGGTAAAGGGTATATTGAAGATGAGCTTTGTGGTCATACATTCCGTATTTCTTCCAAATCTTTCTATCAGGTAAATACAGTGCAGACAGAGAAACTCTACACAAAAGCAATCGAGCTTGCCGGCCTGACAGGAAAAGAACGTGTGATTGATGCATATTGTGGAATCGGAACGATTGGTCTGATCGCCAGCGATAAAGCAAAGGAAGTTATCAGTGTGGAACTGAATCCGGATGCAGTAAAAGATGCAATTGTAAATGCAAAACGTAATGGAATTAAGAATGTACGTTTTTATCAAAATGATGCAGGTGTTTTTATGCGCCAGATGGCAGATGAGGGAGAAAGCGCAGACGTTGTTTTCATGGACCCGCCGCGAAGCGGAAGTGACGAGAAATTCCTGTCATCAGTGGTAACGCTGAAGCCAAAACGGATAGTTTATGTTTCATGTGATCCGACGACACTTGCACGTGATCTCAAATACCTGACTAAACACGGATACAAAGCAGTCACGGCCGTTCCGGTCGATATGTTCCCGGCGACTGAACATTGCGAGACGGTTTGCTTGCTGTCAAGAAAAGATAAATAATGGCTGAAAAGTGGCGTATTTCCGGGCTTTTTGCGAGGTTAGTATCATCAGAGAAGCCTTGCGGAAAGCTCGGTTTTCTTGTATGGAAACATATCTACTTTTCGGTCTGATTAAAGAAAAAGTGGATGACCGAAAAAAGCGGTAGGGTTTAGGCTGTGGATTAGATGTCATAGGTTGTGGCACTGGAATTGTTATCAGAGCCGACCGCAGTTTAAGCCAATCGATACTAAGAGGCAGACTTGGCAGTGGAATAGATAACAGGAGGGTTTGATTTAGCCTGGATTACATGTTTATGCCCCGACCGTTTTGGTTGGAATTATCTATCTCTCAAAAGATGGTTATGGTCAGGAATGCATAGATTGCTGCTCAATATTAGAAAAGCTCGACTTCTCAAGATCACCGACCATGTGAGGCGGTACTCTAAAGATTCGAGCTATTTCATCAATCTGAAATTTTCTTGTTTCCAGAAACTGTGCTTCATTTGGGGAAATGGAAATAGGCGTGTATTTCATGCCTTCTTCCAAAACAGCTACCTTATGAGAATTGTTCCCAGAGAAGCCTTTGGTCCAGCTTTCTCTGACAACTTCTGGATTTTTTACGGTACCGGGATACTCCAAAATACCTCCCGGTGTGGCACCGTTTGCAAAGAACTTAGCACCGTATTCTTCTGTGGCGATAGCAAATCCAATAGCGTTTTTGGCCATAGCGATGGGAGAGTAACCGACCAGACCATCAAAGCCGAGACCCGGAACATGGAGCACATCCGACGGTTTCAGGATGACTGTTCCATTTTTCATGGTAGGTGCATCGGAATCCTGCATTTGATATTGGTAGTAGAGATGCCCTTTATCGTCACGATCCACACTCATTCGATTGGCCATCAGCGGATAGAGAGCGATGACTTCACCTTTGCCATTTCGTATAATTTGCGCGTAGGCATTTCCATAAAGGAGAAGATGCGTCATCAAGGTCTCGCGGAAGACAAAGGATGTCATTTCCGGATTTGGCTCATCGTGAATTAGTCGATACAGAGGATGATTGATTGCCTTTTCTTTACTACCGGAGTCGGTATACTTATAAATATGGACTGGCAGTCCTGCAATGGACTCCGAAAGAATCCTGACGCAGGCATAGACTGCAGTCATCTGCATGGCGCTTCGTTCATTGACGGCTTTGCCAGAGTTGCTTCCACCAAAGAGAAAACGATAGGCGCTGCCATTGGTACTGTTGGTGGGCTTGTCTCTGGAATGAAATAGCCCCGATAAAAATCCCATAAATGTTCCTTTCTGCCTTAAGAGGCGTATAAAATTCAAAGTTTCGTCACAAAACAATCCGTGCAAATGCTTGCAATTGCAAGCAAAAGCGAATATAATAAAGAAAAAGGAGGCGATACTATGGCAAATACATCCGCTGTTTATGCAAGAATAGATACTAATCTCAAGGATAATGCTGAAAGCATTCTTTCTCAGCTTGGCATTTCTCCATCCAGTGCAATTCAGATGCTTTATAGCCAGATTGTACTGAAAAATGGTATGCCGTTTGAATTGAAACTTCCTTCTTCTAAGCCATTAGCTGTTGGCGCAATGACCAGAGAAGAACTTGATGCAGAACTCCAGAAGGGTGTTGATTCCATCAAAGCAGGAAAGGTATATTCTGCAGATGAAGTCGATGCGGTACTTGCAAAGGAGTTTGGCATATGACGGATAGCTACAATGTCGGCTATTCTGTAGATGCACTTGGTGATTTACGTGAAATCTATTCGTATATTGCGAATGAACTTCTTGTTCCGGAGACAGCCGCAGCTCAGCTGGGGCGCATACGAAAGGAAGTTCGTTCATTGGATTTCATGCCAGCTCGTTATACGTTAGTTGAATGGGAGCCTTGGCATTCGATGAAAATGCATCAGCTTCCGGTAGACAACTTTATTGTGTATTATCTTGTCGATGATAAAGAAAAAATAGCAGAGGTCCATTCTACTATAAAGTAGTTGATATGCTTTTGCAGAAGGAGAAGAAGCCTCATTTTATTTTTGCATCACCAAATATTCCTAATCCACAGGTTTATTTGCGATTAATGAATGAAGCCATTGAAAGCAGTGATGAGAGTAAACTGGCTACTACATATTCTCCGGTTGTGCAGATAAAGTTTCTTATGGATCTTATTAATAATAATATTTCGGTCTATAACGAGCGAACAAACCATTGTATTCAGATTGCTTCTATAAAAAAGTCAGACGTCAATCTTAATGATATGCTGTTATTGTTCGAAGGTAAAAATCTACGATTACCGCCAGAGAAGCGCAGTCAAACTATTGTGTATTACAATGGTCGTGCAAGTCTACACTTGGAAATGAATCAAAAAGAAAATGGTATGCAGTAATACTTTCTTAATGGATGGAAGGTTCTGGACTGAGTTATATTATGCAAAGAGCAATAGATTATCATAAGCAGCGTCCGGAAAATTTTAGAGTGTCAGCATACCAGCCGCCAACTATTTATAATGATAACTCGAAGGAAAACAGGAATGTGGTGTTTGCGGATACGCTAGAAGCCATTGAAAACATTGTGCTTTTTAGCATTTCAAACTATTTTTTGAGGTTCTCTAACGAATATAAAAAGATTCATGGTGTTGATGAGTTTGATAATAACTGGTATGAATATGTCGAGTTTGGAACTACGAATCCATTAACGATTTTATTGCAGCGAAATGGCTTTTCAAGAGAGTCAGCAACTTTTATCAAAAAACATAAGAACGAGTATGTGGTCCATGATGGAAGCACAGATGAGTTAAGATTACGCTTATCTTTGTTGAATTGTGGAAATACAAGTGTGATGACAGAAGCAGCAAGTATTAGGTTCAATGCTCCGAAACTGTTTCTGGAGGAGGATGCCTAATGAAGAAAATTGAAGGTTCGCCTAAGAATCTAAAACAATTATTACAGAATACAAAATATTCTATTCACTATTATCAGCGTGAATATATGTGGCAGCGTAAGCACATAGAAGAATTGATTGATGACCTTACATCAGAATTCTTGGAATATTATAAAACAGATGATCCAAGGCAAGCTGTAGCTGATTATGGCGCATATTTCATGGGATCCATTGTTCTGGCAGGAAGAGAAAATGCGATTATTGATGGTCAGCAAAGATTTTCGTCTTTGACACTATTACTGATGTATCTTAATAACAGATTAAAGACTATCGGCCAGAGTTATAACATGATTGAGACTATGATTTTCTCAGAATCCTTCGGTACTAAGTCTTTCAACATCAATGTTGATGACCGTCAGGATTGTATGAATGCAATTTTCAACGATACTGATTTTGACACTACCGGTGCCGGAGAGTCTGTAAAGAACCTTTATGGTCGATATCAGGATATTCAGGATGTTTTTCCTGCTGATATTACAGATGATATGTTATTGCATTTCTGTGATTGGGTTGCGGAGAAAGTATTCTTTATTGAGATTGTTGCAACAACTGAGCAAGATGCTCATAAAGTATTTGTTACTATGAACGACCGTGGTTTGAGCCTTACATCTACAGAAATGTTAAAGGGCTATATTCTTTCGGAAATTAAATCCGATTCTTCTCGTGAAAAGATGAATGGTATTTGGAAAGATAAAGTTCTTACATTAAAGAAAGATGACGACAAGGGCGATGAGACATTTATTAAAGCTTGGCTTAGAGCACACTACGCGGAAACAATCCGTGAGACAAAAGCTGGTGCTGTAAATAAGGACTTTGATATCATCGGTGGTTCCTTCCACAAGTGGGTACGAGATGAACGTGATAAACTAGGTCTTAATGACTCTGATGATTTCGAGTTGTTCATAAGGAAATTTGCAAGATTCGCAGAGGTTTATGAGCGTATCCGTCAGGCAGAAACAACGTTCGCTGAAGAAACAAAGTATGTATATTACAATGCGCAAGTTAACTTCACATTACAGCCACAGCTATTATTAGCACCTGTATGTTATGAAGATTCATGGCCAGTTATTATTAAGAAGATTAATCTGGTAGCAAGATTTATTGATGTTTTGATTGTATCCAGAGTAACGAATTACCGCTCTGTTGATTACAGCACAATTAAAAACTTTGTTTTCAATGTTACTAAGGATATCCGCATGACAGACATACCTACATTGAAACAGAAATTAGAACAGCAGTATATCAATCTTGCATTTGACCCGGCAGCAGCATTAAGTGATTTAAGACTGAACAGTTTTACTAAGAAATATATTAAGAATATCCTTGCGCGTATTACTGGATATATTGAAGAACAGACTGGTGTTGCATCAAATTATTGTAATTACATGAATACTCAAACAAAGAATCCGTTTGAGATTGAGCATATTATTACAGACCATTATGAATGGTTTACGGCAGAGTATTCTGACCAAGATGATTTTAGACGTTGGAGAAATAGCATCGGTGCTTTATTACTTCTTCACAAGAGCATCAATGCAAGCTTAAATGATGCAAAATATGATTATAAGCTTAAGAAGTATTGCTCTAACGAAGGCAATATCTATACGGAATCACTTGGTCAATTAGCGTACCAGAATAACCCTAAATTCAAAAAGTTTATAGCTGATAATTCTCTTGGGTTTAAGGCTTATGCATCATTTGGTAAGAATGAGATTACTGAAAGAATTACAGTTCTCGTTGATTTGGTAAAACTTGTTTGGAATGATGATATGTTTAAGTGATTGGAGGAGAGTTTTATGAGTGGAGCGAATGAAGAAGTGCATAAGATAATAGACGAAACTCGACGCTCTACAATTGATGCAATATTAGTATTAGGTAGTATGTCTGGTGATAAAGAATATCATGAATTTGCAAAATGGGTCTGCCCTTCACTAACTGATAGTGATATAGCAGAAATAGCGAGGCACATGGACAGATTTGATGATTGGCCAGAAAGTTATTTGCTGGATTCTATAATCGATTACCTAAGCTTGTCAGATGAGCAGTTTATGTTTTTTCTTGAGCAATACGTTAATCCTAATATTCATCATTGGAGATGGAATGATGAAGAAGAAAGAAGGGAACTTATCCCTAATACAGAACTAGCAAATGTGGTAAATAGATATATTGATCACGACGGATATAAACTTGTTGTTAGTGATATGATTGGAGATAAGAATTTTTATAAATGTATTTCGACTAGAATAGGCGTTCAGGGTGAAGTTAAGAATATTATTTTTGCGGCTAAATATAAGCCGGAAATTGCTTTTGATGATGCTTTGAATAATGATATAAGAATAACAAAAAATGAAAATCAGTGTTTGATATATAATCGTCCAATTCCGTCTACTGGAGTGATGTGGAATGACCTTGTTGATTGGTATGCAGAGGAAAAGAATATTGATGAAAATAGAGAAATCGTTTTTATAAAACGTTTGTGCGAATGCTTAGATACGAGTTTTAAAGCACAGGGAGCCAAAAGTGGTCCTGAAACCTGGATGTTGCAGGCATATTATAATTTAAAAAAGGAACTTGGTAAAGATTTGCCTGCATTGATCCCTCAGGTGTATTTGTATTATGACCCACAGACTCTTAAACAAAGAGGATACAAGCTATTTGAACATCAAAAGATGGACTTCCTGATGATTTTCTCGCATAAAGACCGTGTAGTTATTGAAATTGATGGTAGGCAACATTACGCAGAAGGGAATTCTGCATCGCCTCGACTATATAGTGAAATGGTTCGAGCTCAGAGAGAAATGACGCTGTTTGGTTATGATGTATACCGTTTTGGTGGATATGAATTTGTTGGTGCAGATTCAGATGAGAAGAAAAAAGAAGCGGTGTTGGATGATTTAAAACAATTCTTTTTACGTTTGTTCAGCAAATACAGTGCTTTATAGAAAAACTAACCATTTCAATTTTTTAGAAGAGAAATAACAAAAAGGAGGCCTCCTATTTGAAAAAGAAAAAAGACGAAATAACCATCCGTTCCAGCGCTGCAGAATACTTAACCTATGTTGCCTCTGTCGGTGACCAGCAGGACAGTATTGAGATGCGCTATGAAGATGAGAATATATGACTGACACAAAAAATGAGGGCCACATTGTATGACGTTGGTTTGCCAACGATAAATGAACATATTAAAAAGATTTATGCAGATAGTGAATTAGAAGAGTCTGCAACTATTCGGAATTTCCGAATAGTTCAAACCGAAGGTTCGCGTCAGGTGACTCGTGATAAAAAGCATTATAATCTTCAAATGATTATTGCGGTTGGAGTAATTCACTGCAAATTATTTGTGATCTTTGATAGATTGGAGTTTTTCACTCCAGGGAGCCAGTTCTTTCTTCCTACTGCAATCAGGCCATTCACTGTCGGCCGGAAGAACTGGCTGTTCAGTGCCAGTCCGAAAGGAGCTGCCTCCAGCGCTATTGTGTATACAATGGTTGAGATGGCAAAAGCGAATAATCTGAATACCTATAAATATCTGACATATCTCTTATCACAGCGGCCAGACGATAAAATGTCAGATGAACAGTTGGAACAGCTTGCCCTATGGAGCGAGACTGCGAAAACGAACTGTCAAAACTAAAATAGAGTAAAACGCTTGCATCTATCATTTTGGTGCAAGCGTAATTCATGAGTAACGTAGCAATATTTTGCGCTTACCTATATCAGGTTGGTATAGCTTTTTTTGTGGCGTTTTGAAAAAAATATGAAAATCAGATCAAAATGACTCCAAATGCAAGGGTTTTGCAAGGGTGACTAGTAGCAGGATATGGCGTGACACTGGTCCTTTTACTGGCGGCATCAATAAGTGCATTCTTCAAAAGAAAGAAAAAAATGGAAAAGAGGATGACAAACAAATTAAATAATATCTGAGATTTAACAGGGCTTTCCGAATATACGGGAAGCCCTGTTTATTATAGTTTAAGCGATAGGCGCTTCGTAACTGACATCAACTTCACTCCATTGTACCCAGACAGAAGTTCTGCCACCACCATTGGAACTGAAAGAGTGGATTTCACACAATGACCAGAGTTTGGTGACAGGATCCTGTTGTCGGATCTTGATACTGTGTGATTCCTGCGACTGGCTGTACATCAGATCATCCAATACCTTTCGGGTGGTGACAGTGGTATTATCGAAAGTCTGTGATTCAACAGAACTTCCATTGTAAATTGTGACCCGACGCATATCTGTAAGGACAGGAACTGCAGGATCCTTTGCAGCTACGCTGATTCGAAGGGATGTGGAAGAGGTGTTCTGGTAAGTCAGTATCAGATCTTTCAAAGGAATGTTTAGCGTACTGCCGGAAGCAGAAAGATCTGTATGATATTCATCGAGGGATTTGAATAAATTGGGAGTTGTGATGTCTTCATCTGAGGTTTTAAAGTTTAATTTGTAACTGAGAGGCGTATCTTCAATTACTGTAATCCTGGGAGTTTCTCCGGTGTCTCCTTTAATCCCTGGAATACCTTGTTCGCCTTTTTCCCCGGTATCCCCTTTTTCGCCCTGAGGGCCGATATCACCAGTGTCACCTTTGGGACCTGGAACACCAGGATCTCCTTTGGGACCGGCAGGCCCTTCTGGTCCGGGGATACCCTGCTCTCCCTGAGGCCCTGGACAACCCTTATCGCCCTGGATGCCTTGCGGGCCAAGTTCGCCCTGAGGTCCTTGGATACCGGCAGGACCCTGTTCTCCGGCGGGGCCACGCTCCCCTTTTTCCCCACGTTCCCCTTTTGGCCCTGCAGGACCGGCAGGCCCCGGATTTCCTTGAGGACCGATAGGACCACGGTCTCCTTTTGGCCCAACAGGTCCTGGATTTCCCTGAATACCCTGCAGACCGATATCTCCGGTATCTCCTTTTGGCCCGACGTCTCCTCGAACTCCTTGCGGTCCTCTTGGACCCATAGGACCGACTGCTCCACGTGGGCCGACAGGTCCAGGACATCCAGTGTCTCCTTTTATACCGCGAGGCCCTGTTGGCCCCTGTTCGCCTCTTGGTCCTTGTTCTCCACGAGGCCCTTCTGGTCCCATTGGTCCCGGAGGTCCCTGAATGGTTACATAAGTACCGTAGGATCCACAGCCGGTGTTGCAGCAGTTTCTGGATTTGTTATTTGGACAGTTCATATAGAAATCTCCTTGCATAAAGTTCTGTTTACTTACATAGTATGCATAAAAAATCCTGCGAGTAATAAAATTGAAAAAAGTGTGGGAAATGATTATAATAGTCAATAGATAAGAATAATTTTGAGAGGTTATTATGATAAAACATACGATAGCACCCGTGTATGACGAGAACTCCCATATTCTGATATTGGGGAGTTTTCCATCCGTAAAATCCAGAGAACAGCAATTTTTTTATGGACATAAGCAGAATCGATTCTGGAAAGTGCTTGCCGGGATTCTGGGATGCGAAGTGCCACAGACAATTGAGGAGAAGAAAGCAATGCTTTTAACAAATCATATTGCTGTATGGGATGTGATTCAGAGCTGCGAGATTGAAGGCTCCTCAGATGCCAGTATCCGTGATGTGGTTCCAAATGATCTGACACAGATACTTGCGACAGCAGATATCCGGACGATTTATACAAATGGCGGCAAAGCTTATGAACTATATAATAAATACATTTATCCGGTAAATGGCATCAAAGCACAGAAGCTTCCATCAACAAGTCCTGCCAATGCAGGATATTCGCTGGAGCGTCTGAGAGAAGCCTGGGCAGTGATTGCAGACAGAATTTGATAAATCGCCGATATAACAAAGACGGAGGACCGGAGGATGAAATCCATCTCTATCTATACCATTACAAGAGAGCAAACGATTGATTCTGTACAGAAGCTGGAGCGCCAGCTGTCGGGAAGGGAATATTTTCTGAAGATTCGCGACTGGGAACTGGAGAGTATGAAAGCACTGGTAAAAAAATTAGGAGAGTATATGCCTGACGTGTATACTCTTTGCTTTTTCTATTCTTTCCAGATTCCCAGACTTGGCAAAGAATTTGATCTTCTTCAGATCAAAGAAGAACAGATTGTTAACATTGAACTTAAAAGTGGCGTGGTATCGGATGAGGCAATCCGCAAGCAACTGATACAGAATCGCTATTATCTGTCTGTTTTGGGCAAACCGATTCAGTCTTATACTTATATCAGCAGTCAGGACCGACTTGTAAAGCTGACGAATCATGACCATATTATAGAGACAGACTGGGAGCACCTGTGTATAGCCCTCAAAAAAGAAAGTCCGGATTATCATGGTGATGTAGAAGATCTTTTTCAGGCAGAACTTTATCTGATTTCTCCTTTGACAGAACCTGCACGTTTCCTGGGAAAAGAGTATTTTCTGACTTCACAGCAGCGCGATATTGAACGACAGATTCTCAAAAAGATTCGTGCAGAGCACACAGGTTATTTCTGGTTCAGCGGACTTCCAGGGACCGGAAAATCGTTGCTTCTTTACGATATTGCCATGAAATTGTCAGTTCGTCAGAGAGTCTGCATGATTCATTGTGGAGAAGCGGGAAGAGCATGGAAGGTCTTACATGAACGGTTACAGAGGATTGATTTTTGGGCAGACAGCCAGGTGGATGAAACTGCAGATCTGACTTCTTATAGT
This sequence comes from Blautia sp. MSJ-19, assembly GCF_018918125.1. GTDB lineage: Bacteria > Bacillota > Clostridia > Lachnospirales > Lachnospiraceae > Blautia_A. The sequence goes on along the minus strand of NZ_JAHLQA010000029.1, from coordinate 16,834 downwards.
GCGATTCTGATAGATGAGACACATTTATTATCAACAGACAAATTAGATATTTTGCTAAATGCTGTGCATGATCAGCGGCCAGTGATACTTTCCAGTGATTCCGAGAATATGATCTCGCCGGAGGAAATGGACAATGCTGTTGTGAAAGAACTGGAAAATCTGCCAGGCATACAGAAATTTCATCTGACGGATCGAATCCGTACAAATGCAGAGCTTTCTTCTTTTATTCAGAATATCATGCATCTGCCGGAAAAAAGAAGCCCGAGATGTTATCCGCATATAGAAGCAGTTTGTGCAAATGATGAGACAGAAGCCGAAAATTTGCTGCAGGATTATATCCGAAGAGGGTATACATATCAGAATAAAGCAGAAACTTCAGAATCTGTGAACAGTATGGCACTCCGCGATACGGAGCGGTTGGTGGTATTGCTCGATGAGCGATACTATTATGATGAGGCTGGATATCTGAGAACAAGCGACCATAAATCGGGGAAAATGTCAGATGTGCGAATCCTTTTTCACCAGTTGAACCGGGCAAAAGAAAACCTGGCGCTGATTATAAAAAATAATGCAGCTGTATATGAAAAAATCCTGGATCTTCTGCAGATGTATCCAAAAACAATACGTACAAAGAAAAAATAGGGCCGTTTCAGAAGAACATATAGCAGAAATTGTGAAAACGATTGCAGAATAAGCTTTCTGAGCTCTCTTGCTATTTTTTTCAAAAAGAAATATAGTATAAAGAAAACACAGCAACAAGAGGAGAGACGATTATGGAGCACATTACAAGAGAAGAGGCATTAGCTTTATTAAAAAAGTATAATAAGGATCCGTTTCATATTCAGCATGCTTACACTGTAGAGGCGGTTATGAAATGGTATGCAAATGAACTGGGTTACGGGGAAGATGCGGAATATTGGGGAATTGTAGGACTCCTTCACGACATTGATTTTGAACAGTATCCGGAAGAGCATTGTCTGAGAGCCCCGGAGCTTCTGCGAGATGGTGGTGTGGGAGAAGATATCATTCATGCAGTCTGCTCTCATGGATATGGGATTACCGTTGGATGTGGAAAAACAATTGATGTGAAGCCGGAACATGAAATGGAAAAAGTTCTTTTTGCTGCAGATGAGCTGACCGGTCTGATCTGGGCAGCCGCACTGATGCGTCCGTCAAAAAGTACAAAGGACATGGAACTGAAATCTCTGAAGAAAAAATATAAGAGTAAAGGTTTTGCAGCGGGATGTTCACGAGAAGTGATTGAGCGTGGGGCTGAGCAGCTGGGCTGGGATTTGCCGAAATTGCTGACAATGACACTTCAGGCAATGGCAGCCTGTGAGGATGAGATCAACACAGAGATGGAAGCAGAATAAAGAGCAGCAGCGCATCTGCTGGTATAGTACAGAAAGAAAAAGAAGAGTTGTTTTGATAAAAGGTATCAGAACAACTCTTTTTTGTATAGTTATGGTATTCAATCTTCGCTGATGGATGTAGAATTGGAAGATTCCGTTTTTTCGGATGCGGGTTCCGGAAGATGAACACGTACACTTTCAATACGGTTTTTGTCCAGCTTCTCGACAGAAAGACGAATCTGATCTTCTGTAATGACCTGATCTCCGGCAACCGGAAGACGATCCAGATGTTCAATGATCAATCCGCCAAGAGAGTCATAATCCTCTGAATCCAGATGTGTGCCAAGATGGTCATTGACATCATCAAGGCTCATCGAACCTTCTACGATATATTCGCGATCAGAGACTTTTTTGATCAGCTCATTTTCGCTCTCGTCATATTCGTCATGGATTTCTCCGACGATTTCTTCCAGAATATCTTCCAGGGTGATCAGACCGGTCATTTCGCCATATTCATCAAGTACAATGGCGATGTTAAAGGTAGATTCACGCATCTCCACCAGGAGATTTGAGATATCTTTATACTCATAAGTAAAATGAGGCTTACGAAGAAAATTACGGATATCGAACGGTTCTTTTGAATCGTAAAGAAGCAGATCTTTCATGTTGATGATACCGACGATATTGTCCTGTGTATTTTCATATACAGGAAGACGGGTAAAACGGTCTACCCGGAAAATATCAATCAGTTCCTCATAAGTGGAATCAACATTTGCAAAAGATACATTGACTCTTGGAACCATGATATCTTTTGCATCGGCATCCCCCAGATCAAATACATTGTAGATCATTTTCTTTTCATCAGACTCAATCACACCGTCTTCGTGACTGACGTCTACGATGGTACGGAGCTCTTCTTCTGTCATAGCCTTATTTGCCGCATCAGGATCCACGTGCAGCAGTTTCATGAAAATCTTTGAAAACAGATTGATGATAAAGATAAACGGGGTCATGATCGTCATAAAAAAGCTGAGGACCGGAATATAGCGTAATGTAATTTTTTCTGCGTTCAGTGTTGCATAATTTTTAGGTGTAATCTCACCGAAAATAAGGATTGCCACAGTCAGCATAGCTGTGGCGATACTCACCATGTATCCGCCAAAACTATATGCCAGAGAAGTGGCAAGAGAGGAGGCGGTGATATTAACAAGGTTATTTCCGATCAGAATCGCACTGAGCATTTTCGGTGTATGGTTTTCAACAATGTCCAGAACTTTGGCTGCACGCTTATTGCCTTCGTCAGCGAGGGTTCGGAGTCGAATCTTGTTGACTGCCATCAGAGCCGTTTCGTTTGATGAAAAAAATGCGGATAATGCCAGCAGGATGATCAGAATAATTAGTTGGTAAGTGTCACTTGCGTCCACTCGTTAAATTCACTCCTTTAATGTGTATTAGTCGAGATCTTTGCCGGTGAGCATTTTGTATGCCTGCAGATATTTTTCGATAGTCTTATCGACAATTTCCTGAGGAAGCGTCCAGTCGTTGCCTGGGTTGGAAGTCAGCCAGTCGCGGGCGAACTGCTTGTCAAAGGATGGCTGTCCATGTCCAGGTTCATAGCCTTCTGCCGGCCAGAAACGGGAACTGTCTGGTGTCAGCATTTCGTCACCGATCACCATATTACCGTCTTCGTCAAGTCCGAATTCAAATTTGGTATCTGCGATGATGATTCCCTTGCTCAGTGCGTATTCAGCACATTTTTTATAAAGAGCAATGGTGTTGTCGCGAAGTTTTTCTGCAAGTTCACGGCCTCTTCCAGGGAAATATTTTTCAAGATGATCTACACTCTGCTCAAAAGAGATGTTTTCATCGTGATCACCGATCTCGGCTTTGGTTGACGGGGTGTAAATTGGCTCAGGGAGCTTATCGGACTCTTTTAATCCTTCAGGAAGTGTGATTCCGCATACAGTTCCGTTTTCCTGATAGCTCTTCCATCCACTGCCTGTGATATAACCACGAACGATACATTCGATCGGAAGCATGTTCAGTTTACGGCACATCATGGATTTTCCAACATATTTTTCCTGCTGGAAAAATTCCGGCATGTCTTTTACATCAACAGAAATCATGTGGTTAGGCAGAATATCTTCTGTCAGATCGAACCAGAATTTGGACATCTGTGTCAGTACAGTTCCTTTTTTGGTTACTTCATTGTTCAGGATAACATCAAAACAACTGATACGGTCAGTCGCTACCATAATCAGGCTGTCTCCGTTATCATAGATCTCACGTACTTTACCTTCTTTAATTGGTTTTAATTCCTGCATCTCTTTGCACCTCGTCATATGATTTTTGAAATTTCAAGGTTAAAATAGCACTTTTTACTGTAAACTGTCAAGATACAATTCAAAATTGCGGATACAGATGCAGAAAATATATAGTAGTTTGCCTGTATTATGTCGGATCAGGATGTGGTTTCATGTATGACTACAACGATCCAGGGATTTTGTGCATCACATTTGTTGCCGGCAAGAAATTCCGTCACGGTTACGATATAATCGGTATTTAAACGACGACGAAACTGATAACGGAGCTGTTTGCTGCCATTGAAGAAAATATTTCGAAGTGCATCCAGTGTGATCCGTGTCCGGTATAATTCTTTGTCTTCGGGATGGATCAGCCCTTCATTTAAGATTCGTTGGTTGTAGGTCTCGAAATCATGTTCCAGTTCCAGTCCTTTGCCATGCAGGCGATAATCTCGTTTCAGAATCTCATATTCACCGTTATTCAGGTTCAGGCGGGCGAGAACCAGAGAATTTTCAGCAAGAATCTTGAAAATAGAATGAGTAACCGTAGTTTCGTGAAGCAGTTCGGCAGAGGATACGGTAGTTTCTGTCGGAGTATCCTTATGCATGACTTCATATTTTTCATGAGGAACAGTTGTCAGCAGATCCTCCGCGTCTGCAATTGGCATAGGCTTGTAGAAAAAATATCCCTGCATATAAATACAGTTCATAGAATGGAGCATTTCAATCTGTTCTGAAGTCTCAACACCTTCTGCAATGATCGGAAGCTTCAGCCTGTGGGCCATATTTACGATCGAGTCAATGATCTGAATACCTTTTTGACGATTGTCCGGATTCATTTCAATAAATTTCATATCCAGTTTTAAGATATCAATATTGGCGTCTTTGAGCATATTCAGAGAGGAATAACCACTTCCGAAGTCATCCATCAGAATACAGAAACCATATTGATGGAGCTGGTCAATGGTTTCACGTACTAAAATATTATTTTCAGAAAAGGCTGTTTCGGTAATCTCTATCAAAAGCATATCCGGGGTCAGATGATATTTATGGATAAGATCCTGAAGAAATTCGGGCACATTTATGGTTTCAAGATCGGTGACGGATACATTAATGGAAATAGGAACAACGTACAGATGCTCTTCTTTCCAGTAGGCAAGTGTCTGACAGACTGAATCCCAGACGTATGTATCAAGAGCGGTGATCATACCTTTGCTTTCCAGAAAAGGAATAAATTCTCCAGGAGAAACAAAGCCTCTTATCGGGCTGATCCAGCGGGAGAGAGCTTCCATACTGACGATCGCACCGGTGATACTGTTACATTTCGGCTGCAGATAAAAGGTAAATTCTCTGTTTTCCAGCCCAATCTTTACGTCATGGAGCATCTGTTGCTCTTTTTCCAGCTGATCCATGATCTCATTTGTAAAATAGCAGATGCGTTTATTAAAATTACCCTTGATCTCTGAAGCGGCAAGCTGTGCATTGGTACACATGGTTGCGACATCCGGATGCTGGTCGGAAATCGAACAGATACCAATCACTGGAAGGAATCCTTCGTTCTGACTGTGGAGAGCAATATAACTGCGGATAGTTTTATAGATGAGATTGATGAGTCGGTCATCATCCGGAATACACATAAAGAAATGGTCACCGCCAAAATGTCCGGCCAGATATCCTTTCATCTGTTGGATACGCAACAGGTACTGGCTGATATTCTCAAGAAGCTGATCGCCGGTTTCCTGTCCGTACCAGTTATTAAATAATTTGAATCGTTCGATGTCGATCGATACGATACACCAGTCCGATAGTGCATAATTATTAAGCAATTCCTGTACTTTTTCCAGAAATTCAGACCGATTATATAGTGAGTTGTTTATACCCATAGCAATACGCCCTTTAACTGTTAGATTAAGAATAATTATACCATTTTAGTGGGAATTATTCAATACAATTAGCGGACGGACCGGACGATTTTTATGGATATATCGAGAATATTCTGTTATAATCAGAACAAATAATGATAAAAAAGCAGAAAACAACAGGAGGAAATAAAATGAGTACAAAAGCAGAACAGGCAATCGCATTTCATGATAAAGGATACAACTGTGCACAGGCAGTGGCATGTTCATTCTGTAAAGAGTTTGGAGTAGAGGAAGAGGAAATGTTCCGTATCGCAGAAGGGTTTGGACTTGGTATGGGGATGATGGAAGTATGTGGCGCACTGTCAGGAATGATGATGATCATTGGTCTGGAAAACAGTGTTGGAGATCCGGAAAAGGGAAAACTCACAAAGGGAGACACTTACAGAAAAGTCAAAGAATATGTCAGAAAGTTCCAGGAGCAGAATGGCTCCTATCTTTGCAGGGAACTGAAAGGTGTGGAGACAGGAAAAGTACTCAGAAGTTGTCCGGACTGCATCCGTGATGCGGTAGCGTTGACAGAAGAATATCTGGAAGCTCGGAAGGAAAAATAAAAGAGAGAATAAAAATCGCCGTAACAGATGTCTGCTGCGGCGATTTTTTTTTAATAAATGTTTATTCAGCTACTTTAACGAACTGGCTGTTGTACAGATTCTGATAAAATCCGCCTTTTGCCATCAGTTCCTCATGAGAACCCTGTTCGATGATGCTTCCGTCTTTCATAACGAGAATTTCATCTGCATTACGGATCGTGGAGAGACGGTGTGCAACAATGAAGCTGGTACGTCCTTCCATAAGACGGTCAAATGCCTCCTGAACCATTAATTCGGTTCGGGTATCAATACTGGAAGTTGCTTCGTCCAGAATCAGCATAGGGGGCAGACAGAGCATGACACGAGTAATGCACAAAAGCTGTTTCTCACCCTGGCTCAGACTGTCTTCTTTTAAGTGGGAATCCAGGCCATTTGGAAGACGGCGGATAAATTCCCAACTGTGTGAGCGTTTGGCTGCCTCAATGATTTCCTCATCAGTAGCATCCGGCTTGCCGATGTTGATGTTGTCACGCACAGTTCCATTTTTGATCCATGTTTCCTGGAGAACCATACCAAAGCTGCTGCGCAGAGAATGACGGGAAATCTCATTGATCGGATGACCGTCAATGGAAATCGTACCTCCGGTTACATCATAAAAACGCATCAGCAGGTTGATGAAAGTAGTTTTTCCACATCCGGTTGGTCCGACGATCGCGATGCGTTTGCCTGGTTCCGCATGCAGATTGAAGTTTTCAATCAGTTTTTTATCCGGAACATAACGGAAACTTACATTGTCAATGTCGACCTCACCTCTGACATCAGAGATATTTTCTTCAGGATCTGCACTTTCGGGTTCTTCTTCCAGAAGTGCAAAGATTCTGGTTGCACATGCCAGTGCATTCTGAAGCTCAGTGATAACAGAACTGATATCATTGAATGGTTTCATGTACTGGTTAGCATAGGAAAGAAGCACAGACAGGCCACCGACTGTAAGTGCGCCGCCCGGGATCATGAACGCACCAGCCAGAGCTACACCTGCGTAAATGACATTGTTGACAAAACGGGTGGATGGATTGGTCAGACTGCTGTAGAAAACGGCTTTCTGACTGCTTTCTTTTAATTCTTCGTTGATCTCGGCAAATCGTGCGGAAGATTTATCCTCATATCCGAATGCCTGTACGATTTTCTGGTTTCCGATCATTTCCTCAATAAGAGCAGTCTGGCGGCCGCGGGCATCACTCTGTTTCCGGAACATATGGAAAGAGCGGGAAGAAATAAATTTAGCAACAAAAAAACTCATAGGAGTCAATACAATGACCATCAGAGTGATCCAGACATTTTTGGAAAACATGAAGATCAGTGTTCCGATGATCGTAATGATTCCGGAAAAAAGCTGTGTAAAACCAAGCAGAAGACCATCAGAAAGAATATCGGTGTCGGCAATGATACGGCTGATGATGTCACCGGTACTGTGGCTGTCCAGATAGGAGAGCGGAAGTACCTGAATGCGACGGATTGCTTTGGCACGAATATCCTGTACGGTATGGAATGTCATGCGGTTGTTGATAATGTTCATGATCCAGGTTGCGATACTGGAAGCAATGACCATTACAAGGATCCTGGTGAGATAATGCCACATCATGCTAAAATCTACTTTATGTTCGGCAACAACCTGATCAATCGCATTGCCGAAAAGTACTGGCACATATAACTGAAGAACGACAGATATGGCTGCCAGGATGATGCTTAAGACCAGGAGAAAACGATACTTTCCGATGAAACGGAGTACTTTCCAGAGAGTTTCCATGCTGGTCGCATTTGTCTGCTGTTTGTTCTGTTTACTCATAAGGTCACCTCCGAAGTATTACCGGATACGGCTGTATTTGAAGCTTTGTATTTCGCACGTTCCTCCGGGAACTGAGAGAAATAGATCTCACGGTACGTATCGCAGGTGCGAATCAGTTCGGCGTGAACGCCTTTTCCAACGAGCTCACCGTCGTCCAGAACAAGAATCAGATCTGCCTGACGGATGCTGGCGGCACGCTGAGATACCAGGAAGGTGGTAACGTTTCCGCTAAGCTGATGCAGAGATTTGCGAAGTGCAGCATCTGTTGCGAAGTCCAGTGCACTGGCACTGTCGTCCAGAATCAGAAATTCTGGTTTCTTTATGACGGCACGGGCGATGGTAAGACGCTGACGCTGACCACCGGAAAGATTTCGTCCGTTCTGTTCCAGCTTAAAATCGAGTTGTCCATCTTTGCCCTCTACGACTTCGCGAGCCTGTGCGGTTGTGAGTGCATCCCAGATTTCTGCATCTGTGGCATCTTCGCGTCCCCATTTCATGTTTTCACGAATGGAACCCTTGAAAAGTGCGGCACGCTGTGGAACTACGCCTATTTTTTCACGAAGATCATGCTGACTGTAACTTCGGATATTCTGACCATCCATTAGTACGGTTCCGCTGGTTGCGTCATAAAAGCGGGCAATCAGATTGACCAGAGTGGATTTGCCGCTTCCGGTACCACCGATGATACCGACAGTTTGTCCCTTTTTCACAGAAAAACTGATATTGGAAAGACTCGGTGCACTGCTTCCGGCATAAGTAAAAGTTACGTTATTGAATTCAACTGCATTTTCGCTGGAATTTGCCTGAGAAATGGCTGCAGTTGCGTCCGGATAATCCATGGATGTTTTTACCCTGAGGATATCGGCAACACGGTTTGCACATGCGGCAGATTTGTTCAGTGTAATGATGAGTGATGCAAGTTTGATCAGTTCAACAATCATCTGTGCCATATAATTGTAAAGGGCAACAACCTGTCCCTGCTGCATATGTCCCAGGTTTACCTGAAGACCTGCATTGTTGATCAGGATTACGGTAGCGATGTTGATGAGTACATAAGTTACCGGGTTGAGAAGTGCAGAGAGTCGGCCGACAAACTCATTCAGTCTGGTGAGCTGTGCGTTGCTTTCATCAAATTCGCGTACGGCTTCTTTTTCACGACAGAAAGCCCGGATGACACGAACACCTGTCAGGTTTTCTCTGGTGAGACCTGTGACAGCATCCAGACGTCCCTGAACTTTGCCAAAAAGCGGAATACTGAGATACATGATCACAAATACCACAAGAAAAAGAACCGGGATAGCGACAACGAAGATCAGGGCACAGCGTGTATTGATAGTAAATGCCATGACCATGGAGCCTAACACAATAAAAGGGCTTCGAAGAAGAAGCCTCAGTCCCATGTTAACTCCATTCTGCACCTGATTGATATCATCAGTAAGACGTGTGATCAGTGTGTCGGTTCCAAGTGTATCGAGCTCTGTGTAAGAAAGTTTCTGTACATGGTCGTAAACGGCCTGTCTCAGTTCTGTGGCAAATCCTACACTGGCCCTGGCTGCAAAAAACTGGGCGGTGATGCTCACTGTAAGTCCGGCAGCAGCCATGAGAACAAGAATGAAGAACCGTTGTATGATATACGGTCGATTATTTCCTGTGATGCCCACATCAATGATCTGGGCGATGACTACCGGAACAAGCAGGTCAAACACAACTTCCAGAAATTTGAAGAAAGGTGCAAGAATGCTTTCTTTCTTATAGTTTTTCAGATAGATTGCGAGAGATCGCATTTTTGTTTCCTCCGTTTTTTATTATTGTGTTGCTGTTTGCAGCAACAGATTGACATTCTCTATTATAGTCCTGTATCATAAGGGTTGCAATGAATATTTATGAGCATCTGAGGTTAAAATTACAAAATCTGATCGTGCCTGTACGATAAAGATTTTGAACTTGAAATCCAAAGGTGTTCTAATACATATAGTATAAAGAAAAAGAGGAAAATTATGAGAAGAGAAGTGACACTGGAAGAAATTTCAGACGGAAGGTTATATGAGGCAAATGATATGGTCAAAGCCGATTGCCAGGATTGTAAGGGATGTTTTGACTGCTGTACAGGAATGGGAGATTCTGTCTTGCTGGATCCATATGATGTCTGTCGGTTGAGCAGAGGATTGGAAAAGAATCCGGAAGAACTGATTGGAAGTGTACTGGAATTAGGAATTTCGGATGGAAATATCCTGCCGCATCTGACAATGCGTGGCATCGAAGAAAAATGTGTTTTCCTGAATGGAGAAGGAAGATGTTCCATTCATGCAATTCGTCCTGGATTCTGTCGCCTTTTTCCACTTGGAAGATATTATACAGAAGATGGATTTAAGTATATTATCCAGATTCATGAATGTACAAAGAAAAACCGTTCCAAGATTAAAGTAAAGAAATGGATCGATACACCGGATCTCAAACAGTATGAAAAATTTGTGTGGGACTGGCATCAGTTTCTACTGGATGTGCAGGAAGTCTTTTATCAGACGGAAGATGCAGACCTTATCAAGAACCTGAATATGTATGTGCTCAGTCGTTTTTATACAAATCCATATGAAGAAAACAGGGATTTTTATGAGCAGTTTTATGAACGTCTTGAAGAAGCAAAAAAACTTCTGAGCCTGGGGATATAACCCTGACTCAGAAGTAAGATGATCAGATGATTTCCATAGCAGACAGCATTTATAGAATAAATGGTTAACTGTTATTTCCGGAAAGAAGTTCATTAAGAAGCTGATGGATGGTTTTGTTCAGAACAGGATGTCTGTAGTAGGGAGCAATCTCATCCATTGGTTTCAGTACAAAATCTCTGTTTTCCATATCGATATGAGGGATATGGAGATCAGGGGTATCAATGATCTCGTTATCGTAGAACAGAATATCCAGATCAAGAGTGCGTGGTCCCCAGTGAATGAGACGCTCTCTGTTTGCAGCGGCCTCCAGTTCGTGAAGGCGGTCAAGAAGTTCTTCCGGAGTAAGAAGTGTGCGAAGCTTTAAAACTCCATTCAGGAATTCATCCTGTTCCACGCCACCGTAAGGTTCGGTAACTAAATATTCAGATACCGCTTCTACTTCACAGGAAGGAGTATCACGGAGTCCCTGGATGCCATCATCCAGGAATTTCTTTTTATCGCCAAGATTGGAACCAAAAGCAACATATGCGGTATGCCATCCACGAGTGATCTCAACGGCGACCGTATCCAGTGGAAGACCGACCGGAGCCCATGGTTTTTCAATACGAAGAGTAATTTTCCTTAATAAAGGCAGCTCCGAAAGAAGCATCTGGCAGAGATTTTCTGCAAGTGCTTCAAGAAGTTTATAAGTATGTTCTTTTGCAAATTTTGTGATCATATGGCTGACTTCACCGTAGTGGATGGAGGCAGTCAGTTCATCGGTCAGCCCGGCTTTTCGGGTGTCAGTATAAAGTGTTGCAGAAACGACAAATTTCTGTCCGAGCACATTTTCTTCCGGAAAAACGCCGTGGTTTGCAAAAATCTCAAGGTTTTTGATCTCAATCTTATCCATTCGCTTGTATTCCTTCTTAATTGTTCTGGTTATTTAGAGTTTTTATTTAATAGTTCTTCCAAGAATTGCTTCTGTCATAAGTACGGCGCGTTTATTTTCTTTAACGTCATGGACACGGACAAATGCGCAGCCTTTCATAACGCCGATAACAGAAGTAGCGACAGTGCCTTCCATACGCTGATCAACCGGAAGGTCCAGAGCGAGCCCGATCATGGATTTGCGGGAAGTTCCAAGGAGAACCGGAAATCCGAGGTGCTGGAAGAGTTCCAGATGATTCATGGTTTCCAGATTCATTTCGTATGTTTTTCCGAATCCAACACCCGGATCCAGAATAATGCGCTCATCTTTGATTCCTGCTTTGCGTGCAATATTGACGCATTCCTGAGTCTCGGCAAGCATATCGATGAGGAAGTTGTTGTATTCTGTATTAGCTTTGTTGTGCATGAGACAGCAGGCAACATCATGTTTTGCAATGACACCGGCCATTTCCGGGTCGTATTTCAGACCCCATACATCGTTGACGAGATCTGCCCCTGCCTGGACAGCTACATCGGCAACGCTTCCTTTGTAAGTGTCTACAGAGATCGGTACATCAAAATGTTTGCGGAGTGCTTCAATAACAGGAACAACACGGGCAGCTTCTTCTTCGGCACTGACAGGGGTATGACCCGGGCGGGTAGATTCACCACCGACATCCAGAATATCGGCGCCGTCAGCGATCATAGCCTCTGCGTGTTTCAGAGCGTGATTCATGGTGTTCCATTTACCACCATCAGAAAAGGAGTCCGGAGTTACATTCAGGATTCCCATAATATAGGTTCTGTTTTTTACATCAAATTCACGATTTCCGATTTTCATGATCTAAGATTCTCCTTTTAGTATTGAATCGTCATATTTTTTTTATCAGATGACCAGTAGCATTCCTGTTCGGCAGGACAGAGAAAGCACATACGTGATTTTTTGTCTGCTTCATAGAGAATCTGGCTTAAAGGTGAAACGTTTTTTCCTGAAGAACGATGTTCTCCGATTGCTGTCAGAATCTGAGATTTTTCTTCGTCGGAAAAATCCAGATCTGATAAAATCTGTTCGGCAATCTGTACACCGGCTATGTCATGCGGAGTACCGTCTGTATATTGCTTTGCACGACCGATATCATGGAGAAGAGCGGTGCAGTAGATCAGCTCACTGGAACAGGCAATGTTCCGTTCCAGTGCAAATATGTAAGCAAGTCTTGCAACATCCAGAAAATGTTCCGGTGTGTGACGGCAGAATATACGATCTGTTTCCAGGCTGATGAGTTCCTTAAGGTTTTGCTGATAGAGGGGATGCTCCCAGATTGCATTTACCCTTGTCATATTTGTCAGCATCAGTCTTTTACCATGGAAAGGAACTGTTTCTGAAGTTCTCTGTCTGTTTTAAAATCACCGCGGGTGACAGTTGTGATGGTTTTACTTCCGGGTTTTTTGATTCCGCGCATGGTCATGCAGGTATGCTCGGCTTCAAGCATGACCATAACACCCTTTGGATTCAGGGTACGTTCCAGTGCATCTGCGATCTGTACAGTCAGTCGTTCCTGAATCTGTGGTCTTCTTGCATATACATCTACAGTACGGGCAAGTTTGCTGAGACCGGTTACTTTGCCGTTCGGAATATAAGCAATGTGTGCCTTGCCATAAAATGGCATCAGATGATGTTCGCACATAGAATAGAAAGTAATATCTTTTTCCAGTACCATTTCATTGTTTTCTACATCGAACTGTTTGGCAAGATGCGGATCTGCTTCTTCGTCCAGTCCACCGTAAATTTCCATGCACATACGTGCAATGCGGTCAGGTGTGTCTTTAAGACCTTCACGTTCTGTATCTTCGCCAATTCCCTCAAGGAGAAGACGGATTGCCTGTTCCACTTTTTGTTTGTCTACCATTAAAAAAACAACCTCCTGTATGTATGATATTGTGTATCATGGAGATTGTCTTTTTTTTATCGAAGCAATAGCGTGATAAAGCGAAAAAGATATCTCCAATTGTGATAGAACGTATGTCGAAAAACGTATCCCTACACAATATGAGATATCCTCTTATATTGTTGCAACGGGTGCGGATCACATACCGTAAGACGGACTTTTCGTTTCGGCGACAACTCCCCATTCGCTGAACACTTGACGCATATGATCCTATTTTGCATAGCATTCATTTCCCGTACAGTATAGCATATATGCATTTGATATAAAAGGGGTAATTTGTTGAAAAAAATATTCATTTCTAATATATATTGACGGGAAATGACGGATATGATAGCATAAGGCTATCTATAAAAAGAAAGACAAAAAATTCACAGATTACGGACCGATCAGGGATAACGACTGTGTGTATGGATATGCACACTCTCGTTGTCTCTTTTTTGTATAACGGAAAGAGGGATAAGAATATGTATTTGATGATTGATAATTATGATTCATTTGTTTATAATCTCAAAGCTTATTTTGAGGAACTGGGAAGAAAGATCAAAGTCATACGGAGCGACCATATTAATATAGAAGAAATAGATGCGATGCAGCCGGAGGGAATTATTCTTTCGCCCGGACCGAAACGTCCATGGGACGCAGAGCTTTGTGTGAAAACCGTTGAGCATTTTCAGGGCAGAATTCCGATTCTGGGAGTCTGCCTGGGACATCAGGTACTGGGGCATTGTTGTGGAGCAACTGTAGAAAAGGGGAGACATCCGATGCATGGAAAAGTGACGGAAATCCGAAATAACAGAAATGGATTGTTTGAAGGTCTGCCGGAACGTTTTAAGGTGACCAGATATCATTCGCTGGTCATAAAAGAAGACAGTATTCCAGAAGAGTACAGAGTAGATGCCATTTCAGAAGATGGTGCGGTCATGGGAATCTCACACAGAAGTATGCCATTATATGGGGTACAGTTCCATCCGGAAGCGGTGCTGACAGAATACGGACATGAACTGTTAGAAAATTTTTGTTGCATCTCCGAGAAATTTCATGATAAAAATCTGGAAAAATCGTATGAAAAAACATGCGGAGATGTCCTTGAGAATGGACAGAAAGGAGAAAAAGATGTATAATAAAAAGCGTGTGATAAAAGAATTAAAACCTGCCAGGCCGACAGCAGAATTATTTCGGTATTTTACAGAAGATCCAGATTGTGTGTTTTTGGATTCGTCGCTGGTCAACAGGCTTGGCAGATATTCTATTATAGGAGCATATCCATATCTGAAACTGGTCAGAGATGAACAGGGATTTTTTATCAATGGTCATCTGGAAACAGAGATTACTTTTGAAGAATATCTCAGAAAATACCTGACCGAGCACGTGGATCAGAATCAGAGCGAACTTCCGATGGTATCCGGAGCAGTGGGATATTTTTCCTATGAGTACGGAAGAAAATTAATGGAAGTGCCGTCTGCCAAAGAAGAACTGGTGTGTATTCCCGATGCAGTACTTGTTTTTTATGATCTGTATATCATAGAAGACCGTCAGGAACAGAGGACATATCTGGTAGCGAATGGGATCACACAAAATGCAGAAGAGTTGTTGGATATAGCGGAAAAACGTATATCCGTTTCACTGGATCTGAAAGAAAATGAGCGGAAATATCAGACCAAAGTCAGACCAAACTTCGAAAAAGAAGAATATAAAAGTGCGGTTGATGACATGATTCGTTATATCATTGAGGGTGATATCTATATTACAAATATGACGCAGCAGCTCAGCGTCAAAAGTGCAAAAGATCCATTGGAGGTTTTTTATGATCTGAGAGAGAATAATCCATCTCCGTTTGGTGGATATATAAATTACGGGGATTTTCAGATTGTCTGTGCATCTCCGGAACGATTCCTCAAAATGCAGAAAGGTCATGTGAATACAAGACCGATCAAGGGAACCCGCAAAAGAGGAGAAACACCAGAAGAAGATTTACGTATGCGGACAGAACTGGAACATTCAGAGAAAGATAAAAGTGAACTTCTGATGATCGTGGATCTTGAGAGAAATGATCTGAATCGTGTCTGCAGACCGGGCAGTGTCAAAGTGACGGAGCTTTTTACCGTTGAAGAATATGCAACGGTATTTCATCTGGTAGCAGATATTGAGGGAGATCTGGAACAGGACAAAACGGTCATGGATCTTCTGGAAGCAACATTTCCGGGCGGGTCGATTACCGGAGCACCAAAATACCGTGCCATGGAGATTATTGATGAACTGGAAAATAATCGCAGAAATCTGTATACAGGTTCGATCGGCTATCTGACATTGGACGGAGATTGTGACTTCAATATTGTAATACGAACGGCATTGCATAAAGATGGAATGTATTATCTGGGCGTGGGCGGCGGTATTACTGCCGAGTCAGATCTGGAATTTGAATATGAAGAGACCCTGCAGAAGGCAAAAGCAGTTCTGCAGGCGATAGAATAAGGTTGGAGTGAGAAGTATGGAGATTAGACTGGATGAAGGCTTCCTGTTTGGACTGGGGACATTTGAAACGATTGCTGTGGAAGACGGAAAACCTCTGCTTTTAGACCGCCATCTGAAAAGACTGGAAGAAGCAGCACAATTTCTGAAGCTTGGTTCATGTACAGGGCGCGGTCTTACAAAGGAAAAAGTAGAAACATATCTCGGGGAGCAAGATGCAGCAGTTACTGCACATGGTGCACTCAAGATCGTTATGTCTGAGAAGAACTTCTTTTTTCAGATGAGGTCTAATCCATATACAGAAGAGATATACAGCAGAGGTTTTATGATGGATATCAGCAAAGTCAGAAGAAATGAGACTTCTCCACTGGTTTATCATAAAACATTAAATTATGGAGATTGTATCCTGGAAAAGAGGGCAGCAGCAGCGGCTGGTATCAATGAAAAGATTTTTGTAAATACCAAAGGTCAGATCAGTGAGGGAACTGTCTCGAATATCTTTTTTGTACGTAAGAATATGATTTATACACCGCAGCTTTCCTGTGGACTTCTGCCGGGAATCCTGAGAAGGTATGTTATGGAGAGGTTCAGTGTGGTAGAGACTATTGTTTATCCGGATGAACTGATGTATTATGATGAATGTTTTGTAACAAACTCCCTGATGGGGGTGATGCCGGTAAGACAGCTTGGAAATATCTGTTTTCCGCATCGAAAAAAGACAGATGAAGTAAGAGAGATATATGAGAGTGAAAAGATGTCCCTGTAATGGCAATGTCATTTAGTTAAGGCATTGGCGTGGTGTTCCTTTTTAGGCAGAGATATTGGAATTCCTATCTCTGCCTACTTTTTTTGTTTTGGAGATTGTTCGCCTATTTTCAGACAATACAA
>NZ_JAHLQA010000025.1 GCF_018918125.1 Blautia sp. MSJ-19 | reverse complement strand
AGCCGGACTTGCAGCCTGGGGAGTGATCAATCTGCTAGAAGGATATGGAACGGACAATCCGGGTGCAAAGTCACAAGGAATAAAACACTTAATGTCTTCTATGTGAAAAGATTTTAAAGGAAAAACGCACATCCTACGCAGATAACATGACAATTTCATGCAAAGCGAAAGGAGACACCATGAAAATCGAATACACAAAAGTTAGAGACTATTATTTACCGAATCTTTACTACCCGGAGGAAACCAGACCGATTGGCTTCTGGGGAATGCTTCGGAAGGAATATCTGAAAGAACATAAATCTGGAACTTATACATATCTTCTTCTGACTACCAGACTGGACAGCTATCTGGCAGATCTGAATGAACAGGCACAGGAACGCTTTGAGCTGATCGAAGCGCAAATGAGAAGTTCAGAGGGAGTTACCGAGGAACTGAAGAGACAGAATCCTATGGAATGGGTACGCCACTGCAACAATATCCGCAATCGGGCTGCTGAAATCATCAAGCAGGAACTGATTTATGTATAAGGGGGATTCCAGATATGAGAAGAGAATTGATTGAAAGCTATTATGAAGAATACCAACGGGAACTGGAACGATTTCTTGAATCTGATCCGGAGATGTTTTCTCTGGAAGCAGAAATTCATTATTACATAGAAATACTGGAACCAGTCCTCAGAGATGCCGGACAGGAGATGTGGCAGGCATTGGACAGAATTATCTCAGCGAAGAATGCCATGGAAGGACATGTGGCAAAAGAAATGTATATCCGTGGATTTCTGGACTATGAAAGACTTGTGTGTGAAAAGGACAGTAACATTTGAATAGTCATCTTACAAGCACTGACTGTAATGGTCGGTGCTTCTTTTTTGATTTTTTGAAAAATAATTTGACATTCTTCAAGTCCCCACGTGTGATTAGTAGAAAAAATAAATTTTTCTGCGAAAGTACCGTCCAAACGCCCTCTGAAACTTGCTATTAGTGAGGGAATATTTCATTTATGCGAAAAAAACTTGCAAAAGGGGGTTGGTAAATACCATTTCCAACGCTTTATAGGTAGAGGAATAATTATTTTTCAAAAATCTCCAAAATCATGTCCGCTTTTGCTTGTCCCAGTACAGAGTATGTGAAGGGACTAATGAAAATAAAAGAAAAACTGATAAAAATGCAAAAAAATATCACGAATTTTTTGCATTCTGACAAGTCATTTGACTTTAGTAATCAGAGGACGTTTTGGAATGTTCCTTCGCTGAACCTTGACAACCGATAAGTGCACCCTGGAAGCCTAACAGGAGTTCTGCCATGACCTTTCTTTTCCTGAGAGCAAGCGGAAGCATAATGACACTCCCGATGATGGGCGGCTGACCGGAGCCTTATGGTCAGTGACCTGCTTATGCAGGCAGAGGCAGTCTGAGACGGCTGCAGGTGACAGGGAAACGCACGCCAGACCGCCGGACGAATGAAACTGATAACAATGTTTACAGGGCGAAATGCCTGGAAAGGAGCAGTTTATGACAGAACTGAAAATGAAAGAAATGCAGATAATCCACTGGTTTGGATGCCCGAATCTGAACTGTACAAAGGAAAGAATCCATCTGGCAGCTATGCTTGCAACGGATGCAGAAATGAAAAAGAATCTTTACAAGGTATGCAGATTCCTCGCAAGAGAAGAAATCGCATATCGGTATCCGAGCATATATGAAATGATTCGGAAAATGTTTTCGCCGGATGATACTAATCCACCGGACGCATGTGCAATGTTTATGCCGGACAATGAACCAGATGATGAAGAATATGCAATGGCAGCGTAGCTGCGGAAAGGACAGTAGCGATTATGAATAAAGTGATTTTAATGGGAAGACTGACAAAGAATCCGGAGATCAAATATGCCGGAAAAGATAATGATATGGCAGTAGCAAGATATACACTTGCGGTAAATAGAAGATATAAACGTGACGGAGAACAGGAAGCAGATTTTATTTCCTGTGTCACATTTGGAAAGAGTGCAGAGTTTGCACAG
This sequence comes from Blautia sp. MSJ-19, assembly GCF_018918125.1. Taxonomy (GTDB): domain Bacteria; phylum Bacillota; class Clostridia; order Lachnospirales; family Lachnospiraceae; genus Blautia_A. The sequence goes on along the minus strand of NZ_JAHLQA010000025.1, from coordinate 70,076 downwards.
AAATATCTTCACAAGGGAACGAGAATTGTGATCGGAGGTCGTATCAGCACCGGTAATTATAAGGATAAGGACGGGAAAACAATTTACACCACAGATGTGATTGTGGAAGAACATGAATTTGCTCAGAACAAGGATAACGGTGCCGGTGCAGATTCGTCAGAAACACAGAAAACAGATAAGGACGGATTTATGGAAGCACCGGAAGGAGAGGTTCCATTTGACTAAACCGGGATAAATGGTTGGAGAGGCTGCTCTTTGCCGGGGCATTCTCTTTTCCATTTTAAAGAAGAAATCAAAAATTACAGGTATTCAACCTAACGAAAACGTGATATAATCAAAATATGGTTGAATGAGAAATATGGAGGTAGCTTATGGGCGTAAGTTATAACAGATTATGGAAAATGCTCATAGATAAAAATATGAAGCGGATAGAGATGCAGTACCTCACTGGGATCAGTGGTAATATTCTTGCCCGGATGGGAAAAAATCAGTATGTATCAATGGAGACGATTGAGAAGATATGCAAGAAGCTGGACTGCACTGTTGATGAGATGATGGAATTTACAGAGGATGAATAACAGGAGGTTGCTGCAATGACAAATACACAGCAAAGAGCAGCGGCGAAAGCATTTGCAAAAAACTGGAAAGACCGTGGATATGAAAAAGGCGACAGTCAGATCTTTTGGGTGGAGCTTCTGACAACGGTATTTGGTGTAACGGAAATATCACAGTTTATTTCTTTTGAGGATCAGGTACACCTTGACCACACCAGTTTTATTGATGGGTATATTGAGAAAACCCATGTCATGATTGAACAGAAAAGTATAAATAAGAGCCTGACGGCTGCTATCCGGCAGGCCGACGGCTCTATGCTGACACCATTTGAACAGGCAAAAAGATATTCTTCCGAATTGCCATATTCAAAAAGACCAAGATGGATCGTAACCAGTAATTTCCAGTCATTTTATATTTACGATATGGAAAAGCCGGGTGGCGATCCGGAGATTATCCAGTTGGAAGATCTGGAAAAAGAATATTATCGGTTACAGTTCCTTGTGGACGAGGGAAACACAAATCTTCAGAAAGAAATGGAAGTTTCCATTGCCGCAGGTGAAATTGTAGGGCTTTTGTATGATGCACTGGCAAAACAATATGTTGATTCGACAACAGAGCGGGCAATGAAAAGTCTGAATATCCTTTGTGTCAGAATCGTATTCTGCCTGTATGCAGAGGATGCCGGTATTTTTGGACAGCATGGCATGTTCCATGACTATCTGGAAGAATTTGATACAAGGCACATGAGAAAAGCCGTGATTGAGCTGTTCCAGGTGCTTGATACAAAACCAGAAGACAGAGATCCATACATGGAAGAATCTCTGGCACAGTTCCCATATGTAAATGGTGGGCTGTTTGCAAATGAGGATATTGAAATTCCACAGTTTACAGATGAAATCAGAAACCTTTTACTGGAAAAAGCCTCAGCAGATTTTGACTGGTCAGAAATTAGTCCGACTATATTTGGTGCGGTATTTGAGAGTACACTGAATCCTGAGACAAGACGCTCCGGCGGTATGCACTACACCAGCATTGAAAATATTCATAAAGTCATTGATCCGCTGTTCTTGGACGATTTGAAAAATGAGCTGAAAGAAATTCAGCAAATAACCGTTCAGAGAACAAAAGATAAAAAGTTGAGAGACTTCCAAACGAAGCTGTCAAATCTCCGGTGGCTTGATCCGGCATCTGGTAGTGGAAATTTCCTTACAGAGACATATATTAGTATCCGTCGATTGGAGAATGAAGTCATAAAAGAATTGCAAAGAGGACAGATTACTTTTGGCTTTGATGAATCTTCCCCGATTCATGTTTCCATTGATCAGTTTTATGGAATCGAAATCAATGATTTTGCTGTCACAGTTGCAAAGACAGCTTTGTGGATTGCAGAATCTCAGATGATGAAAGAGACAGAAGACATCGTTCACATGAATTTAGATTTTCTGCCATTGACAACTAATGCGTTTATTGTGGAAGGCAATTCTTTACAGATTGATTGGGAGAGTGTTGTACCCAAAAATCAGGTGTCGTATATTATGGGGAATCCACCATTTCATGGATTTACTTTTATGACAGCTGAGCAGAAACAAGATATGCAAAATATTTTTCCAGGGGTAAAGAATCTTGATTTTGTTTGTGCCTGGTATAAAAAAGCGTCAGATTATATTCGGGGAACAAAAATAGAAGTTGCTTTTGTATCAACAAATTCAATTGTTCAAGGTGAAACGGTATCCAGATTTTGGGACTTTATGCAGGATGATATTATTAACTTTGCATATAGAACGTTTGTATGGGATAGTGAAGCCAGTGTAAAAGCTCATGTACATTGTGTGATCATTGGATTTGCGAAATTCTCACGTTCGAATAAATATTTGTACGATAATGGAAGAACTACAGTGGCTGAAAATATCAATCGTTATCTGATGGATGGAGATAATATATTAGTACGTAGCCGGAATAAACCCTTGTGTGATATTCCTAAAATGATATATGGTAATAAACCAGCAGATGGAGGAAATTTGATTATTGAAGATGAGGACTTAAATGAATTTATTAAAAAAGATCCGAATGCAAAGAAATATATCCATCCTCTTTTGGGAGCATCAGAATATATCAAAGGGAATAAAAGATGGTGTTTATGGCTTGTTGGAGCAGATCCAGAAGACTTGAAAAAGTGTCCAATGATTATGGAAAGAATAAAGAAATGTAAAGAGGCGAGAGAAAATAGCGTTGCGGCTGGAATAAGAAAATTTGCAGCTACACCAACACTTTTTGCACAGAGAACGCAGCCAGTTGATAAAGATTTTATCATTGTGCCGAGAGTATCTTCACAAGCAAGACGTTATGTTCCTATGGGATTCATTAAAGCTGGAACAATTGTAACCGATAGGGTTCAGGTAATCCCTGATGCTTCACTGTATGACTTTGGAATTATAATTTCAAATATTCACATGGCTTGGATGCGAGTAACATGTATGCGATTAAAAAGTGACTATAGTTATTCAAAAGATGTTGTATACAATAATTTCCCTTGGCCAGAGCCAACAGAGCAGCAAAAGGAAAAAATAGAGAAGACTGCTCAAGCAATACTTGATGCAAGAGCATTGTATCCAAATAGCAGTCTTGCAACGCTGTATGATGAATTAACGATGCCTCCAGAACTGAGAAAGGCACATCAGCAAAATGATATGGCAGTCATGCAGGCATACGGATTTACAAAAGGCAGTGAAGCCTATAAAAGCGAAGCTGCATGTGTTGCAGAACTTATGAAAAGATATCAGAAATTGTGTGAGGAACAGAAATAGTAAGGAGCAGAAAAGTTGAAAAATAAAAACACTGAGAAAATAGAGTTTCTAAAAATAGTATATTTTGATGAAGCTGCTGCACAGGATTATGTTGATGTTACAAATGGAGGACGACTTGATTGGTCAACACAGGAAAATAAAGAAAAAATAGCTAAAATAGTTGCTGAAATTGAAGCTCAGGCAAAAAGTGGCTTTAATATTTTGAATTATATTAAAGCAACATTTCAGGGAAAAGTTGATGCCAGTGCTTCCGCTGAACTGACCAGTGCTTTTGACAAAACAATAAAAAATACGTTGCTTACAGATTATATACAGGCAGCATCGAAAGATGAACACGTAAAAAAATTCGAGAATAGTGGTGTTTATGCACCAGAAAATTCTGTGACATTATATAAAATGCTCAGTTCATATTTGACAATTGTGCCTAAAGAAGAAATGCCAATAGATATGGAAAAATTAAATGAGGCAATATTAGGTGAACGGGGTTATTATGACATGCTTTTAAAAACAGAGATAGAGCGGAAAAGCGTATTGAGATTTAACCTTCAAGCATTTAAAAACAATTATAATCTTGTCGATTTAAGCAAAATGAAGCTGACATATTTCGGAATAAAGGTTGGAACTTGTGGAGAAAATCATTTATCGATTGATAAAGAGTTTGATTTTCAACCAGCAGAAGACAAGACTACAGCAGAAGAAATTGTAGAGGGAGAAAAGTCTGCTGCTGAAGAAGAAAAAGAATTAGATGTTTATGATATAGTATTGGCAGGTGTAGTACGTGAAGAAGATTGAAATTTTTGTAGGATCTGATTCTGCCTTTGAAAAGATTGTTCCGAAAAGTGCAAGAAATCTTAGTGAAATGGCAGCGAAACTTGATGATGGTAATAAAAAAATGGATGTGTTTGTTAACATTCCAGGGCAGCCAGAACCAAAGCCTAAGAAAAAGAAGAAACCGAGAGTTCAGGATTTTGTTATTCATGCAGATGAGTACTGTAGTGTTCAGGAACATGTAATTATAAACTTTATAAATTTTATTTTCCAAATGTCCATAACAAATATGTACATTCAAAATCCACCGAAAAGTATTCGAGAACAGATATACCGAACATTTAATAAAAGTATTATTCATGAAACGCAACAGCCATATTTGGAAGTTTCAAAAGAAATGATACAAACATTTAATAGCCAATATAGTGAAAGGATAATTGGACAGGAAAGAGCAAAAAAGAAATTGCTTCAAGCAATATATCCTCTGGTAGATGGTAAACAAAGCAAGCCGGTTGTAATATTGTTATATGGAGATTCAGGACTTGGAAAGACAGAATCCGCACAATATATGGCAGAATTGATGGGTGGAAAATTATTAAGAAAACAATTTTCTATGTATCAGAATAATGAGTCGGCCAATTATATTTTTGGTGGAAGATATAACGAAAAAAGCTTTGCGCAAGATCTTTTGGTTAGAGAAACTAATGTATTGTTGTTTGATGAGTTTGATAAAGCTTTATCTATATTCCATAGTGCATTTTATCAATTATTTGATGAAGGAATTTATGAAGATCATAATTATAAAGTGGTAGTAAATAAGGCAATTATTATGTGTACTTCAAATTATAAAACAATTGATGAGATAAAAGAACATTTAGGATTGCCGATATATAACCGTTTTGATTCAATTATTAAATTTAATGATTTGTCAGGTATGGCAAAAGAAAAAATTGCAGAGAGAGAAATAGAAAGACTGAGGGAAGATTATGATATTGAAGACAGAGAGTTATTTGACAAAATAAAGAAAGGTGCAGTTACTCAGTCAAATGCAAGAGAAATAAAACATTTGATAAAGGATACTTTCTCTCTTGTGGCACTTAATAAAATATGCGGTGAAACAGAAATATAATTCTCTTAGCAAAGCTAAGAGCGCACTTCTATACAGGCAATTCCATCTGCCTGTATCGTGCGACCTGCGGTGCTATTCACGGATTCGAGGAATCTTAATCCGTGAAATACAGCGAAATCAGAGATTTCGGACAAGGGGATGTTTCCCCTTGCGGCACAGGTGCCTATCCCCGAAGTTTGTGACTGAATACCTCAGATACAAACATATAGGGGAAAGAAAGCGTGAAATCGGAAGTTGTGGAGGGAAAATCAATGAAAGAAAAAACATATCAGACTCCTTGCGGAACAATCCACTATTGGGTAAGCGTCTCACACCCAGATGAAATTACTCTTGTTTTTCTGCCTGGATTGACTGCCGATCATAGATTGTTTGATAAGCAGATTCAACATTTCAAGGAGAAGTATAATGTTGTGGTATGGGATGCACCGGCACACGCCTCTTCATGGCCGTTTCGGTTTGAGTTCGACTTGTTCGATAAGGCAAAATGGCTGAACAACATTTTGAATCAAGAAAAAATTACCAAGCCGGTCATTATTGGTCAGTCTATGGGTGGATATGTGGGACAGGCTTATGCACAGCTTTACCCAAATCGATTAACAGGTTTTATCTCTATTGACTCTGCACCGCTGCAACGGAACTATGTGACTGCGGTTGAACTCTGGCTTTTGAAGCGAATGGAACCCGTATATGCTCATTATCCGTGGAAATTGCTTCTGAAATCGGGAACGGAAGGAGTTGCCATGTCTGATTATGGCAGAAATCTAATGCGTGAAATGATGTTGGTCTATGATGGTGATCAAAAGCGTTATGCGCAAATTGCGGGGCATGGCTTTCGCATTTTGGCAGATGCAATGGAAAAGAATCTGCCATATGAGCTGAAGTGTCCATCTCTGTTAATATGCGGAACGCAAGACCACGCTGGTTCATGTATACGGTATAACAAAGCATGGCACCAAAAGAGAAAAATTCCTTTGAAGTGGATCGAAGGAGCTGGACATAATTCTAATACAGACAAACCGGAATTGATAAACAGTTTAATAGAAGAATTTGTTGCAGATGTTTAATAACAGATAAATTCTAATTTTATTGACCAAGAAATTGAGGAGGATTCATAATGAGTGAGAAAACAGAGATTACTTTCATGCAGACAAGATTAATTCGGCTTGCTTCAGAAGAGTGGCATTTACCTGTTGAACAGATTATCCACTTGTTTAAAGAAGCCGATGTTCTTGGATATATAGAAAAATGCTATGGGATTTTTCATTGTGAGGGTGATGAAGCTGTGCTTGAAGACATTACAGAATTTCTGGAAGGAAAGGGGATAAAGATTAGTGCTTGAGTTAAAAGATGGATTTGTTCTCTATCATGGAAGTTATTGTGAGGTAAAAGAGCCAGATCTTGCCAAATGTGCAAAGAGAAAAGATTTTGGGCAGGGATTTTATTTAACTACATCCAAGGAGCAGGCAGAAAGTTTTCTGAGAACCTCAATAGCCAAAGCAATCGCAACCGGAACAATTGAAGAAGGACAGAAGTTTGGATATATTTCAACTTTTGAATTCAACCTTTCAGGAAATCTTGAAATGCATATTTTTGAAAATGCAGATGTAGACTGGTTACATTGCATTGCCGCTCATCGAAAGAAAAAAATGTTTATCGAAGTGGAACGTGAAATGGCAAGGTATGATATCATTGCAGGAAAGATTGCGGATGATGCAACAAACGCTACCCTTACTGCTTACCTTGCCGGGGCTTTCGGGACAGCAGGCGATAAGGAGGCAGACGATTTCTGCATCAGACAGTTGTTGCCCAATAAACTAAAAGATCAATATTGCTTCAAAACGGAAGCAGCTATTGAGTGCCTGAAATTTATGAAAGGTGAGAAGATATGGCTGAAGTAACAATTCCAAAGGAAAAAATGAATTATACAATCGACCTTCTTATCACTATGGTGACAGATGAGATTGCAGAAGAAACGGGCAAGGACAGAAAAGAGATATTGACAGATTTTCTTTGTTCAAAGACAGGAAAAGCACTGTATGATGAGAACACAAAGCTGTGGTGCAATGGTCCAGCATATATTGCTGAATTGTATAGGGAAGAGTTAAAGAAATCCGGATATCAGATTTGAGATGAATGCATATTCGGATTGTGTTGAAAACTTCCGCTATTATATCGTTGTGACAACTAAATATTTCAAAAGTTACTGAGGTCAGCATTTCCTAATTATGGAACAATGACCTCAGTTTTTTTATACCCAGGAATCGGCATTTATGAATGAACCGGTTCTTTTTATTTACAGAAAAGAAGGAGGACGACAGAGTGAGCAGAGCAAAAAATCCGAAATACGAATCCATGTCGCTGGAAGAATTGAAGGCAAATATGGAAAAGAGCAGACAGGAACTGGAGGCGGCAATCCACAATAAAAATCTTCTGGAACAGAGGAAAAAGCTGGTGGAACGCAGAGAACGTTCCCACCGGCTGATTGTCAAAGGGGCAGAGTTTGAGAAAGCGTTTCCATTGTCAAGAGATCTGGAACAGGAAGAATTTCAGGAGGTAATGAACCAGATGCGTAACAGCAGTTACAACAAGAGTGTTGTGCGGCAGAATTATATAGCTGCTTCACAAAAAGACAGACAAGAGATTGCCGAAGCAGTTAAAAAAACAGAGAAGGGAGATGACAGCTAATGGCACTGTATCATTTTTCAGTAAGACATGTATCCAGAGGGAAAGGACAGATGGTGATCGCTTCCGCAGCCTATATTTCCGGGCAGAGGATTTTTGACAGTTATTACAACAAGATACACGATTATACAAGCAAGTCGGGTGTGGTATTTACAGAAATCCTGACACCGGAGTATGTGCCGGAGCGTCTGACTGACAGGGAAACCCTCTGGAACGAGGTGGAGCATGTGGAAAGGAACAACAAGGCGCAGCTTGCCTATTCGTTTGACATTGCCCTGCAGAATGAACTGACACTTGAGGAAAATATCAGATTGGCGAAAGAGTTCTGCCAGGAGCAGTTTGTGGCACGTGGCATGATCGTAGATCTGGCAATCCATGAGGGAAAATCGGACAATGAAGAAGAACCGGATAATCCACATTTCCATGTGCTTGTACCAATCCGTCCTTTTACAGAGGAAGGAATCTGGGGCAATAAGCAGAGGCGGGAATATATTCTTGATGAGGATGGAAACCGGGTGAAGGATGCTAAAGGAAAGGAGATGTTCAATGCTGTTTCCACTACCGGTTGGAATGATCCGGAGCTTTTAAAGGAGTGGCGGAGAGCATGGACAGAGAAAGTAAATGGAAAATTTCGAGAGTGCCACATGGCAGCCAGAATCGACCACCGTTCCTACAAAGAACAGGGGATTGACCTGATCCCGACTATCCACGAGGGATATGAAGTCCGGGCAATGGAGAAAAAGGGAATCAAAACGGTGATCGGAGAATTGAACCGGGCAATCCGGCAGTTCAACCAGATGTTCATTTCCCTGAAAGAATCCATTCAGTGGATGAAGACTGTTTATGAAGAAATGAAAGCCGAGCTGGATCGCAGGCAGAACCCGACACTCCTGGAAAGCCTGCAGGACTATTATGATAAAAAGACACAGGGAAGACCGCCACTTCCTAATTTCTATGCGGAGATGAAACGAAGAGGTAAGAATCTCTCAAATCTACAGGAATTTTCAAAATCCATCAATTATCTTCAGACACATCAGATAGAGACGATGGAGGACTTGCAGGAACGGATTGAGGAATTGAACGGTGTTGTTTCTGTCAGTAAAAAAGAAATTTCCGAAAAGCGGAAACAGTTAAAGGAACTGGAGAATCTGGAAAAAATGGCAGAGGTAATCAAGACGAACCAGCCATTGATTGATGAGTACAATCATTTTTTTTTCCAGAAAAAACGGGAGAAATATTATCAGCAGCACAAAAAAGAAATCAATTATTACCGTAAATGTGAACGGGAACTAAAACAGCATCTGGATCAAAATGGGAAAGTCCCAACTGCCAGATGGAAACGGGAGAAAGAAGAACTCCAGTCGGTGATCGAAGAGCTGAAAGCAGACAATCAGCCGTATCAGGAGGAACTTGCGTTTGTAAAAAAGGTACAGAGCTGTGCAGACATTGCCAGACGTGACCGGGAAATGGCAGAAGCAGATACTTCCGGGCGTTCAGAAGAAAAAATGGAGGAGCAGAAACCAGAAAAGAAGACTTCCCTCTTGAGAAAACTGGATGAAAAGAAGAAAGAATGTGCAGAGCGTGATGCAAAACAACAGGCAGTGAAGAAAAAACGGAACTATGAGATGAGTTTATAACAGTCTGTCAGCAGGACAGACAGGAAAGGATGAGGAAAATGCAGTATACGGAAGAACAGATTATAAGAGCAAACCAGACAGATCTTGTATCTTTTCTGAACGCACAGGGAGAACAACTGATGAAAAGCGGAAAGGAATACCGTTGGAAAAAGCATGACAGTGTAACAGTGTCTGGAAATAGGTGGTACAGGCACAGTCAGGGGAGGGGTGGCTATCCGGTGGATTTTGTGATGGAATTTTACAATGCTACGTTTCCGGAAGCTGTCAAGATGCTGACCGGGGAGGAAGGCGAAGGCAGGAACAGTGCCTGCCCCGCCCCGTCCCCTGACTTCCGGTTGCCAGAGAAAGAGGAAAATAATGATAGAATCATCAGATATCTGACAGAAAACAGAGGGATTGAAAAAAATCTGGTGGAGAAATGGATCAGCAGTGGGGATATTTATGAAGAAAAGAAGCACCATAATGTGGTGTTTGTTGGAAAAGATGCAGATGGTATTCCAAGATATGCCCATTGCAGGGGGACAGGTGAAATAAAATACCGGGGAGATGTGGCTGGATCTGATAAATCTTGCGGATTCAGTCACAGAGGGACGGATAATCAGTTGTTTGTGTTTGAGGCAGCCATTGATCTGCTTTCTTTTATCCAGTTGTTTCCCAAAGACTGGAAGAAACGAAGCTACCTGAGTCTGGGTGGCATCTCCGGTGTGGCACTGATGGCTTTTCTTTCTGAACGCCCTCAGATTACTTCTGTATTTTTGTGCCTGGATAATGACCAGCCAGGGAATGAAGCCTGTGAGAAACTGGCAGAAGAAATCCCGGACGGATACAGTGTCATCCGTCTGAAACCGTCCCGAAAGGACTGGAATGAAATCCTTTGCGATAAAAGTGCGGACAGGAAGAAAGCAATCATTGAAACAGTTACAATGAAAGCACCGGAAGAACTAGTGCCGATGCTGTGCTATGAAGATATTGAGCAGACCAGTGTAGAATGGCTGTGGTTTCCCTATCTGCCATTTGGAAAGCTGACAATTATCCAGGGCAATCCGGGAGAGGGAAAAACTTATTTTGCCATGATGCTGACCGCAGCCTGTACGAACCGGAAGACTTTCCCGAATATGGAAGAGATTGAACCATTCAATGTAATATACCAGACTGCAGAAGACGGTATGGGAGACACAATCAAGCCGAGACTGGTAGAAGCCGGTGCTGATCTGAGCCGGGTTATGGTCATTGATGATACAGAAGAAGCACTGACATTATCCGATGACCGTATCGAAAAGGCAATCCGTCAGAATCAGGTCAGACTTTTAATCATTGATCCGGTACAGGCATTTATCGGTGCCGACGTGGATATGAACCGGGCAAATGAAGTCCGTCCGGTATTTCGAAAACTGGGAATGATTGCTGAAAAGACCGGCTGTGCGATTGTGTTGATTGGACATCTGAATAAATCTTCGGGTACGCAGAGTACTTACCGGGGACTTGGCTCTATTGATATCATGGCGGCAGTGAGAAGCCTGCTTTTCATCGGAAAAGTAAAGAAAGACCCGACAACAAGAGTGCTGATTCATGAGAAAAGTTCTCTTGCACCTCCGGGTGAGACGATGGCATTTAAACTTGGAGATGAAGAAGGTTTCCGATGGGTGGGAGCTTATGAGATTTCTTCCGATGATCTTCTGGATGGAAAGGAAGGAAAGCCGACAGAAACAAAGCTGCAACGAGGAACGAAACTGATCTATGAACTGCTTGCGGACGGAAATGCAGTCACAATTCGGGAATTGGATGAAAAGGCAAAATCACAGGGAATCTCCCAGAGAACCATGCGTGAAGCCAGAAGCCGAATGAAAGAAGAACTGGATTATCAGATGAATGAAAAACAGGAAAATACCATTCGATTAAAAAAATAAAAGAGAATGGGTGACGGCAGGATTTTGGAGTGGACGGCAGGCTTTATAGATACCCTACCTGCCGCCTGCCGTCTGCCCGTGCAAGGCAATCGAACGAAAACAGTAGGTATCCATACGAAAATTCAAAAAGGCAATCAACAGTCTGGGCAGTTAATCTGTAAAAATGGATTACCTGCTTTTTTTTACCCAAAATGGAGGTTTTACAATGGCAGCGATGAAGAAAATCATCAATATCAAAGTATATTTTGACGGTGATCAGGACGCAAAAGAAGTATTTGCCGAAGTGATCGCACAGAAAATACGTGACACGAAAACAAAAGATAAACTTGCAATAATGAAAGATAAGCAGTATAATGATTATGAGTTCAGTAATCTGAAATCTGCGTAGGATGTGCAACGTAACGGAGGTATCAGATGAACAACAGATATATGAGTAACAATACAGACAGAAATGCAACATGGAGAGTTGGCGTATATTGCCGACTTTCCAAAGATGACGAACTGACCGGAGAGAGCGCCAGCATCTCCAACCAAAGGGACATTCTGGTGAATTACTGTCAGTCACAGGGCTGGCAGGTGGTGGATGTGTTTCAAGACGATGGTTATACAGGATTGAACACAGACCGACCGGACTTACAGAGACTTCTCAAAGCCTGTGAAAAAGGACTGGTGAATCTTGTAATCACCAAAGATCAGAGCCGACTGGGACGAAACCATGTACAGACAGGATTTCTGATGGAAGAGTTTTTTCCGAAGCATGGAGTAAGGTATATCGCATTATACGACAATGTGGATACCTTTGACGGGGACAATGAGATTGCTCCGTTTAAGAATGTACTGAATGAGATGTATTCCAGAGACATTTCCAAGAAAGTCCATGCGTCCTATCATCTGCAGGCAACCAAGGGCAAGTTTACAGGCGTTGTTCCACCACTGGGATATCAGAAAGACCCGGAGGAAAAGGGACATCTCCTGATTGACGATGAGACAGCACCGATTGTCCGGAAAATCTTTCAGTGGGCGGTGGATGGTCATGGGATTAACTTCATATCCAGAGAACTGGAACGCCAGCAGATTCCCTGCCCGTCATGGTGGCACCGGAAACGGGGACTCCGTACCTATTACACAAAATGGGAAAAGAAAGACCCTGAAAATGGGAAATATGTATGGGATGAATCCTATCTGAAATCCCTGCTGATGAATCCCGTTTACTGTGGTGACATGGCTTCCCAGAAGAGGTACTACCGTTTTAAGATTGGCAATCAGGGAGATAAAGCTCCGGAGGACTGGATCACAGTCAGGGATACCCACGAAGCAATCATTCCACAGGATGTATTTGCTCTGGTACAGGCGAAGATGAAAGGCAGGAAACGCCAGACAGAACAGGGAGAATACAGTATGTTTGCCGGTTTACTCCGCTGTGCAGAGTGTGGCGGTGCATTAACATTAAAGAAGACACACACCAAAGACCAACATGAAGTTTATACCTGTTCCACTTATATCCATAAGGGGAAAGCACACTGCACTCAGCACCGAGTGGACGCTGATGATCTGTATGATGCAGTCCTTACCAGAATCCAGGAATGTGCAAAAGCAGTCACCGGAGATGGAACAGAACTGGAAGACAGGGTAAAAGAGTTGTGTGAGGAAGATACGCAGGGACACAGAGACAGTCTGGAGAAGCTGGTATCAAAGCAGAAAGACCGTCTGGAGACGTTAGACCGGCTGATTGCAAAACTGTATGACGACCTCATCAATGACAAGATTACAGAATCTGTTTTTGATAAGATGTTGGAGAAGACGCAGAAAGAGCAGTCGGACATCAAAAAGGAACTTTCCCAGAATGAGAGTGTGCTGAACACAGAAGAAAAACTGGACGCACAGTCCCAACAGTGGATTGACGATATCAGCGAGTATGCGGATATCAAAGAACTGGATGCCAATCTTCTGAACCGGCTGATCAGTAAAATCATTATCTCAGAACCGCAGGAGAAAGACGGAACAGAAAATTACCGCCGTACTCCTGAAACGGTTACAATGGAAATTCATTTCAATTTAAAATCAATACCGGAGCTTGGAACCATCGAAAGAGGTTCCGGCTCCCATAAATAAGAAAAATCTATCAAAATTTAATCTATTTTAATCTTTTCAAGGCTCATTTCGAGCCAATATTTTCTCATAAAAGACATAAAACAGTTGATGGCGGGCGGTGGCATCGTACTGATTGGAATAAACCTGATTCCACAGCTTGCAACTTTGTTTGGATAAATAAATGGGTGGAATAACCGAAAAAATAACAGAGTTCATAAAGGATCTGCTAACAGGCTGGATCACATCAAACCTGGATACCATGTTCACCGATGTAAATACCAAAGTAGAAACGATTGCTACAGAGGTTGGGAAAACACCCCAAAATTGGAACAGTGGCATTTTTTCCATGATAAAAAATCTGTCGGATAATGTCATTGTCCCCATTGCGGGGATGATTATTACATTTGTACTGTGTTATGAGCTGATTTCCATGATTATGGAAAAAAACAATATGCACGATACGGATACGTTTATGTTTTTCAAATACATTTTTAAGATGTGGGTAGCGGTATATCTGGTTACTCATACTTTTGATATTGCGATGGCAATTTTTGATGTAGCGAATCATGTGGTATCCAATGCTGGTGGTATGATAACCGGTTCCGCATCTATTGATGTTACAGAAGCATTGAAAACGCTTCTTGAAACACAGATTGAAGATATGGGAATCGGAGAATTACTGGGGCTTGGTCTGGAAACGATGCTGGTCAGTTTATGTCTAAAAATCATATCAGTCCTGATTACCGTCATTTTATATGGACGAATGATAGAAATATATCTTTATGTCTCTGTGGCACCTATTCCGTTTTCAACATTTACGAACAGGGAATGGGGAAGTATTGGAAATAATTACGTGAAGGCATTATTAGCGTTGGGATTCCAGGGATTTTTTATGATGGTATGTGTTGCGATTTATGCAGTTCTGGTAAATGCTATTACAGTTGCGGATAATCTTCATACAGCTATCTGGTCAGTTGCAGCATATACAGTTATTTTATGTTTCAGCCTGTTTAAGACCAGTTCCCTGGCAAAATCAATCTTCAATGCACATTAGGAGGAAACAAGAATATGGCATATGTTCCAGTGCCGAAAGATTTTTCAAAAATAAAGACAAAATTAGCACTGAATTTAACTAAAAGACAAATTATATGTTTTTCTCTGGCAGGAATTTGTGGTGTTCCGGTCTATTTGCTGACAAAAGCAGGAATGGGAACAGATGTGGCAGCAACGCTTATGATCATAGTGATGCTGCCATTTTTCTTTTTTGCAATGTATGAAAAGGATGGATTTCCAGCAGAGAAAATATTGCTTCACATTATCCGGCAGAAATTTTTAAGACCTGGAATCAGGGTCTATCGTTCCCAAAACTTATATGACCGGATTATAGAGTACGATAAATTAGAGAAAGAGGGTGCATGGCTTGAGAAAAAGGCAAAAGAAGCCAGGGAAGCGAGAAATCCGTTCCATTTCTTTAAAAAAGCAGACCGAAAAAAATAAGAAACAGAAAACCGGGCTTACGAAAGAAGAAAAAAAGCGTCTGAAAGAACTTCGAATGATAAAAGCGGAGAATCAGAAGAAGAGAAAGCCTTTTACAGCGCAGGATACGATTCCATATAAGGAAATATATAAGGATGGTATCTGCAGGACGGATGATAATTATTATTCAAAAATGGTGCAGTTTTACGATATAAATTACCAGTTAGCGCAGAATGATGACAAAGCGGCTATTTTTGAAAACTATTGTGAGTTCCTGAATTCATTTGACAGCTCTGTCGAGGTACAAATTACATTTCTTAATCAACAGGTGAATTTTGATGAGTATGCAAAAAATATTGATATTCCAGAGCAGGATGACTGTTTCAATGATATCCGGAAAGAATATTCGGATATGTTGAAAATGCAGCTTTCCAAAGGAAATAATGGGCTTGTAAAAACAAAATATATTACATTTTCCATTAAAGCGGATAATCTGCGAAATGCAAAATCCAGGCTGGAGAGAATTGAAGCCAGTGTATTGAATAATTTTAAGGTGATGGGAGCCATGGCAGAGCCTTTAAATGGGGTAGAACGTCTGAAAATTCTGCATGATGTGATGAATATGGACACAAAAGAATCTTTTCATTTCCATTATGGGATGGTTGCAAAAACAGGTCTGCAGACAAAAGACTTTATTGCACCTACCGGATTTGATTTTCGCAATGACAGCTATTTTCGGATGGGACAGACTTTTGGATGCGTGTCATATTTACAGATTACATCACCAGAACTTACGGATAAACTGCTGGCAGATCTGCTGGATCTGGAAGAGAATCTTATCATCAATATGCACCTGCGTCCAATTGATCCCAAGGCAGCTATTAAAAGCCTGAAAAGTACGCTGTCAAATATTCAGAAAATGAAAATTGAAGAACAGAAGAAAGCGGTCAGAAGCGGATATGATATGGATATTATTCCAACGGACATTTCTACATACGGAGAGGATGTGGAGGGATTGCTCAATGAAATCCAGTCCAGGAATGAGAAACTTTTTGAACTTACTTTTTTGCTGATGAATACAGCGGACAATAAGAGAAAACTGGACAATATTGTGTATCAGACTGCAGGAATCGCCCAGAAATATAATTGCAATATACGGAGACTTCAATATCAGCAGGAACAGGGACTTGTGGCATCACTACCACTGGGAATGAACCAGACTGGAATACAGAGAATTATGACTACGACTTCTACAGCAATCTTTGTTCCGTTTACCACACAGGAACTTTTCCAAGGCGGTGAAGCTCTTTACTATGGCTTAAATGCACTGTCAAACAATCTCATTATGGTGGATCGGAAACGATTGAAAACACCCAACGGCCTGATTTTGGGTACTCCTGGTTCCGGTAAGAGTTTTGCAACGAAAAGAGAAATTCTCAATGTTTTCCTGATTACAGACGATGACATTATTATCTGTGACCCGGAGGGAGAATATTTTCCGCTGGTAAATGCCTTAAATGGTGAAGTTATTAAAATCAGTGCAAAAAGTAATGATTACATCAATCCTATGGAAGTGAACCTGGATGTTATTTATCATCCGGAGAAATACAGGATTAATGGCGATGTGGAGGATATTGATACCATTATTGCTGATAAAGCAGAGTTTATCACATCTTTCTGCGAGGTCATTATGAAGAAACCTCAAAATGCAGAATTAAATGGTGATGAGGTTTCCATGATTGACCTGTGTGTAAAAGACATTTATAAAAAATATCTTTACAATGATCCAAAACCGGAAAATATGCCGACTTTGCAGGATTTCTATGAACGTCTGAACTTTTATGCACCAGATAAACCAGCAGCACAGAACATTGCCAACAGTCTGCAGTTGTATGTAACAGGATCGCAGAATGTATTCAACCATCGAAGTAATGTCGATACGCAGAACAGAGTGGTATGCTTTGATATCCGGGAACTTGGAACCACACTACGAAAAGCAGGGATGTTGATTGTCCAGCATATGGTTTGGACAAGAGTATCACAGAACCGCAGTCGCAGGAAATCAACCCGTTATTATGTGGATGAATTTCACCTTTTGCTGAACCAGCCACAGACTGCTAATTATTCTATTGAAATGTGGAAGAGATTTCGTAAGTGGGGTGGAATCATTACAGGAATCAGTCAGAATGTAACAGATTTTCTTGGCTCTCTGGCAGTAGAAAGTATTGTGGGAAACAGTGATTTTATCCTGATGTTAAATCAGCACAGCGGGGATCAGAAGATCCTTGCGGAGAAATTGAATATTTCCAAGCATCAGATTTCTTTTGTAAATAACAGTAATGCAGGAGAAGGGCTGCTTTTTTACGGAAATGTAATCATACCTTTTGCAGACAGATATCCGCAGGATACCAGAACCTATGCTTTGATGAGTACTAAACCGGATGAGATTCAGACTTAACGGACAAAAAAGCAGAGGTGAGGTACATTGGGAAAACAAAAATATACGGCGAAAGAGAAGAAAGTCAGCCGTATGACCAGAAATGGTCTGGTTGAGGAAAATCTTGCAACAAAGGAGACCAGAAAAGTTACAAACAGCGATCAGGAGTTGCCTTATAAACAGAAGGATGTAGAACAGGCATTTATTACTTCTGAAAAGAAGAAAAACTCTCATAAAAAAGCTGAAAAGAAACAATTTTCCGAAAAAGTTCAGGAGGGAAATCCTGCCAAAAAAGAAGAGGCTGCAAACAGTCCTCCGGGAAAACGAAAAACACAGGGACGGTACAGATACCGGGACAAGCCTGCAGGTGTATCTGTGGATTCAGCGGTAGAAATACGTGAGCGCAAAGAAAAACACAGGAGCCAGTATCAGCGACAGAAAAAGAAACAGCAGAGACTGCAGTTTGGAAAACTGGAGACAGATGGAAGTCTGAAGAAAGAAAAGAAAACTTCGGCTGAAACAGATGGAGGACATTTTCAGGCAGAGAAGAATGATGTTTCTACAAACCGAAAAAAAGGAAAGCAGAAATATAGCCGAAAAACAATAAAAACTTATCAGGAAGTGGATAAGGCTGCAAGAAAACAGGAAGCTGAGAGGCAGAACAAAATTCCGAAAGATTCTGTTTATACCAAGAAAACAAATGAGGAACAGAAAGCAAAGGTAAAGTACCATTTATATTTCGACAAAAAAACAGGGAAAACGGATGGTAAAAAGAAAACCTTGTCTTCTGTTCCAAAGAAAGCATTAAAAAATGCAGTATATCAGAAAGCAGGCGAAGACGAAAAGGAAAACAGTGCTGTAGATGCAGCACATAAGCTGGTGCGTTCAGGTGAGTGGATATTACAGGAACATAGCAGTAGAAATATCCGGAAGAACCGCAGTCAGATACATAAAGAAAACCGTTTAGAGAAAAGAGTCTGGAAGAGTGCATCCAGGTATCAATATCAGAAATATCTGGAAGAACATCCAGAGATGCAGAAAAAGCTGATCAGAAAATTAATACAGAAGCAGAGGATTAAGCGAGAGTATCAGATGGCATACCGGGCTGGGAAGATTGCAAAA
This sequence comes from Blautia sp. MSJ-19, assembly GCF_018918125.1. Lineage (GTDB taxonomy): Bacteria > Bacillota > Clostridia > Lachnospirales > Lachnospiraceae > Blautia_A. Next base: position 51,468 of record NZ_JAHLQA010000025.1, on the reverse strand, counting down.
GAAACAAAAGACACCTCAATCCGGTCAGTAAATCTTGCTACTAAAATTGCAAGAAAGGCACAGGAAGTATTTGTAAGAAATGTAACTACTCTGATCTCAATGGGGTTGTTATTGATTTTGCTTCTTTCCGTAATGACAGGATTTGCTTCCTGTTCGGCTATGTTTTCTAATGGAATTTCTACGGTAATCGCTTCCAGTTACATTGCGGATCCGGACGAAATTGAAAAAGCAGAGTTGTATTATACGCAGTTGGAAGCCAGTCTTCAACAGAAAATAAACCAGATGGAAGCCCGGTATCCAGGAAAAGATGAATACAGATATAACATTGGTGAAATCGGCCATGATCCTCATACATTGATCAGTTATCTGACTGCCAGTTATGGGGATTTTAAGTTTGATGAGATAAAAGGAGAACTGGAAACAATTTTTTCTTTACAGTACGGAATCACCGTAGAGGAAAAAAGTGAAACCCGGCAGGAAACATCTACAATACAGGTAGGGCAGTCATTGGGAAATGTTGTGACCAGTGGATACTGTAATTGTCCCATCTGCTGTGGCGTGTGGAGTGGAGGACCTACTGCTTCAGGGGCAATGCCACAGGCTAATCATACGCTTGCGGTTGATGCTGCAAACCCATTTCTTCCAATGGGGACGAAAGTAGTGATGAATGGGATTGAGTACACCGTAGAAGATACTGGAAACTTTGCCCAGTATGGTGTCCAGTTTGATGTTTATTATGATAATCACGCAGTAGCTGAGGCACATGGTCATCAGACCTGGGAATGTTTTCTGGCAGAGGGCAATCAGAACTCTGTGGAAGTTACCCGTACAGTAACTGCAGATGTACTGAATGTTTCTGTTCAGGCAAAACCGCTTAGAAGTGTTATTCTGTCCAGAATGGAAGAGGATGAGCAGGAAATTTATGAAGAGGTCTATTCCAACAGAGGAAATTTACAGACATATAAAACTCCGGTTGAGTTAAACTGGTATGCCTATATCAGTACCTATTATGGGTATTCTGTAAACAATGGAACCGGGCAGACACAACTTCACAGAGGTGTGACGATTAATGTACGACAGGGAACAGAAGTGAAGTCAGCGATGAATGGTTTTGTTGTAGATGTAGGATATAGCGGAACTTTTGGAAATTATGTAGTTACGCAGGATAAAAAAGGTGTGCAGATTAAATACGCTTATCTGCAGAGCATTTCGGTAGCAAATGGTCAGGAAGTAACAACAGATACTGTAATTGGTACAACGGGAAGTACAGGAAGTGCAACCGGAAGCCAGTTATATTTGGAACTGGTCAAAGATGGGGAATATTATAATCCTGTTTTTTATATCAGTACCGGAGATAGCGGGCTGTATGGTGGAGGCGGCAGTTATGATGATGAGACTGTGCGGAGATTATTTGCGGAAGCAGACAAATATCTTGGTATGCCGTATGTATGGGGCGGTTCCAGCCCGGAGACTTCTTTTGACTGTTCTGGTTTTGTAAGCTATGTGTTTACCAATTCGGGTGTCTGCAATATGGGAAGACTTACTGCACAGGGAATTTATGACATTTGTATGTCTGTATCACCAGAAGAAGCAAGGCCAGGAGATATTATCTTTTTCACTGGGACGTATGATGCGGGAGAGCCGGTTACCCACGTAGGAATTTATGCCGGAGATGGACAGATGATCCATTGTGGAAATCCAATTCAGTATACGTCCATTAATTCTGCATACTGGCAGTCTCATTTTTATGCTTTTGGCAGGCCATAAGGAGGGGCGTATTTGAACATTGAACGAATAAAAGAAGAACTTGCAAGAACCTACGCTAAGATTGAAAAGCTACAGAAAAAAGCAAGGGATCTGGAAGAACAGAAGAAACAGGCAGAGGATATGGAGTATCTGAAAATTATCCGAAGCAATGGAGTTTCCGCAGAGGAACTTCAGTTGATGATTGATATCAGCAAGGAGGAACAAAAAAAGATATTGGAAACCAGAGAAAAGGAGCAGACAGAAAATGAAGAAATTTCATAAAAGAGCAGCTGTATTTTTAACCGCAGCTACGTTAGCAGGACTTCCGGCAGGAGCTTTCTTTTATAGTTCGCCCGGAAGTCTGACTGTATGGGCAGATAATGTAGAAGTGGAATCATCAGAAGAAAGCAGCCCGGAAGATGTTGATTTTTCAGATGGATCAGAAGTTGAAATTCATGCAGATCCAGTGGAACAGGCACAGGAAGATGCAGGAAATGATGTGACGGAAACACCAGAAGTAGGGATTACCTTTACAGAACCCGAAGGCTGGCAGACAGATACGGCAACCGTAAAAATTCAAGTGGAAGATACAAAGAATACAGGTGCTTTTTCTATTGCAAAAGTAGAAGCAAGACTTTCAGAAAATGGAGGATGGTCAGACATAACCGGAAATATGGAAGTATCCATCTCTTCTAATTGTAGTGTTTATGTGAGAGTTACTGATCAGAATGGAAATACTTATGAGCAGAATCGTTACATAGAGTGTTTTGATAAAACCAAACCAACTATTATTGCGGCTGCGAAGAATGGGATACTGATCGTGCAGGGAGTTGATGCGGAATCGGGAATTGCTGCTTTGTATGTCAATGGAAATGAATTCACAGAACTGACGAATAATACATTAAATGTCCGTTTGCAAAAAGCGGATACTTCCTATGAATACTTTACCCTGCAGGCAAAAGACAAAGCAGGAAATATGTCAGAGATCTATAAAGTAGGAAACCCTTATTATGAAAATCCAGATGCAGTAAAAGAGAATACAGAGGTTTCCGGAACGGAGCAGAATGCAGCTTCTTTGCCAGCCGATGGAACTGCAAGTAAGCCCACCAGTGCTACGGCAACCGTAACGGAACATCAGACAACGAACGAGACTGCTACTGCACCAACAGAACCAGAAAACACAGGAAATGAAACGGATACAGAAGCAGATACCGGGCGGATGCAGGGAGAAAGTTCTGCTTCCGGCATGACAACAGGAACAGTTCAGGACAAGGGGGGAAAGGAATTTTATACGATCAAGACAAAAAGTGATAAGGTTTTTTATCTGATTGTAGATAAGGATAAAACGGATGAAAATGTTTATCTTCTTACAGAGGTAGGCGAAAATGATCTGTTGAACTTTACGGATACCAACATGGTCACACTTCCACAGAACCAGGCTATTGCAGAATCCGCACTGCCACTTGAAACAGAGAAGATCAAAGAGATACCGGAACCAGAAGTTACGATCATACCGGAAGAAAAGGAAGAACCTGAGAAGAAAAGCAATAATTCCGGCACGATTTTATTAATGCTGCTGGTTCTGGCAGGAGTTTGTGGTGCTTACTATTATTGGAAATTTATGAAAGGAAGAAATACTTCTTTTGATTATGAAGAGGACGAGGACGACGATGAGGAGGAAGATACAATTCGTGAGGATGATGAAGAATTAGAAGAATATGAAATGGAAGGTGAAGTAGAAGACGAAGAATCAGAGGAATAACTTTGTTTCACTTAATTACAGCGACAGGTGCAGAAAGGAGATAGAAAATTGCAGCTTGTAATTGCGGAAAAACCCAGCGTAGCCAGAAACATTGCGAAGGTGCTTCATGCCACAAACGTAAAAGATGGCTATCTGGAAGGAAAAGAGTATCTGGTTTCCTGGTGTATTGGGCATTTGATTGAACTGGCTAGTGCAGATCAGTACCGGGATGACTGGAAAGCATGGAAATATGAAACACTTCCCATGATTCCGGAGAATTGGAAATATCAGATTAAAGAAAGTACAAAAGGGCAGTTTCGGGTTTTAAAGGAATTGCTTCACAGAGCAGATATCACAGAAGTTATATGTGCAACAGATGCAGGAAGAGAAGGGGAGTTGATTTTCCGTCTGGTATATAACCAGGCAGAATGTAAACTTCCCTTTAAAAGACTGTGGATTTCTTCCATGGAGGAAAAAGCAATTCTGGAAGGATTTCAGCAGCTGAAAGATGGACATGAATATGATGATCTTTATTATTCTGCAGTGGCGCGAAGTGAAGCAGACTGGCTGGTAGGAATTAATGCCACCAGACTGTTTACGGTACTGTATCACCATCGGTTGATTGTAGGTCGGGTGCAGACACCTACACTTGCAATGCTGGTGGAACGGGAAAAGAGCATCGAGAACTTCCAGAAAGAGAAGTATTATCTGGTTCATCTTCTGATGGATGGATTGGATGCTGTAAGCAACCGGATAAAAGAGAAAAGTGCTGCCGTTCAGATGATGGAGGATATGAAGGATGAAACTGCACAGATTCTTTCAGTAAAGAAAGAGAAGAAAAAGGTACAGCCGCCGAAATTATATGATCTGACCACATTACAGAGGGAAGCAAATCGTCTTCTTGGATTTACGGCACAGCAAACCTTGGACTATACCCAAAGCCTTTATGAGAAGAAACTGGTGACGTATCCAAGGACGGATAGCCAATATCTTACAGATGATATGGAAGAAAATGCTCTTCTAGTTGTCGGGGCAGTAAATAGTATGTTTCCTGAAATGTCAATAAAGGGTTCAGAACCAGATATAAAGAGACTTTTGAACAGTAAAAAGGTATCAGATCATCATGCAATTATACCAACGGTAGAAATTACAAACATGGATTTAAAAGCACTTCCGGGTGGAGAAAAGAAAATTCTCATGCTGATTGCATCAAAGTTATTATGTGCATCGGAACAGGAATACATATATGAGAGTATTAAGACTGAAATTTCCTGTCATGGAGAACTGTTTACTGCATCTGGAAAGAATGTTCTCCAATATGGATGGAAAGAAGTGGAAGAACGGTTCTTTAAATCATATGGGAAAAATGCAGAAAATCCAGAAGAGGAGGAAAGTGATTTTCCAGATATAAAAATGGGACAGGTATTTGAAAGTGTTGTTGTAAAATTTAGTGAACATTTTACAGCACCGCCGAAACATTATACGGAGGATACGCTCCTTAGTGCCATGGAACACGCTGGAAGCTCGGATATGATAGAAGACGCAGAGAGAAAAGGGCTTGGAACTCCGGCTACCAGGGCAGCGATTATTGAAAAACTGATTGAGAAAGGCTTTGTTGAGCGTAAAAAGAAGCAGATATTACCTACAGCAGATGGAAGAAATCTGATCAGGATTCTTCCGGAAATGATCAAATCACCAAAACTTACAGCAGAATGGGAAAATGACCTGACACTGATTTCCAGAGGCCAGAAAAATGTAGAAGAATTTCTCTTCGAAATTGAAAAAATGGTTACCAAATTGGTAAGTGATAATGGACAGCCAGTGGAAGAATACCAGAAACTATTTTCAGATGGTCGGAAAGAAATTGGAAAATGCCCAAGATGCGGCAATAAGGTTTATGTGGGAAAGAGAAATTATTATTGTTCAGGAAGTGATTGCAGTTTTACTTTATGGAAAAATAACCGATTTTTTGAGAGTCAGGGAAAAACACTTGATGAAGTAACTGTCAGGAAACTGCTGAGTGAGAAGCAGGTGCATTTCAAAGATCTGGTATCAGAGAAAACAAAAAGGAAGTATGAAGCAACTATAAAGATGGAGATTTCAGAAACCGGAAATCCAAAGTTTCAGTTGATTTTCCCGGAACGGAAGAAAGGAAAAAGGGATGAAGAATAAAAAAAATATGAGAAGATTTTTGTCGGGATTCCTGGCAATGCTTACAGTGTTATCTACAATTTTATCACCAATGTTGTCTTATGCGGCAGATGTAGTACCAGTGCCAGAAGAGCCACCGTTATATGAAGAGGTAAAAAATGAGCTGGATGCAGATGAAGTGGTAAAAGCAAAAGATCTGGAACTGGAAACAGGCAGGATTTTTGAAGTGGAGAAAGATTTTACCGGACTGGAAATACCAGATGAAAAAAAGGTGAAGATCACTTTCCATGAGGCAAAAAATGAGGAAAAGCAGGACTTTACAACAGATTACGAAGATACATACAAAGCTGTTTATTATGTAGAGCCAGTAAGTGGCCACCCAATTTATCAGATCAATCGTAAGCTGATTGTAAAGGAAGCGGTGGTGCAGGTTGCTGAATCTGAGAATCAGGAATCTGTAAGCAACCAGGAAGATGAGAATGAAGCAGAAGGCGAGGAACCAGCCATAGGCACTGCAGAGAGTGAAGAACCTGTGCAGGATGAGGTAAATGTAGAAATTCCGTCAGAGGATGAAATCTATGAAGAAGTAACTCCGACAGAAATTCCGGTTGAGGAAGAGCCAATAGATACACCAATCCCGGAAAATCCGTCTGAGGAAGTTTCAACAGAAGAACCTGCCATAGATGATAATCCGGATACAGACAGCACATTTGAAGAAATTACAGATACAGATCCGGAAGAAATGCCAGAGGCGACAGACGACTCTTTTACAGATGGAACAGAGAAAACAGAAGATGCAGATGGAAATTATCAGGTAAATATTGTTCGTGGAGAGGAATTTCATATTGAGCTGAACCATGAAGATGGACAGTATCAGCCAGGAGAAACCGTTGTATTTTCCGGAGATATGCCGCAAGGCAGCTTAATTGCAGTAGGAACAACAAAAGTACAGGCAAACCAGACAGAGAATACAGAAGATTTATTGTATTCAGAGGTGACTTATCACGAAGAATCGGACAAATTCAGTTTTGAAATGCCAGCAGATGACATTGACCTAAGTGTTTCCATAGATCAGGCAGAAAATGGTATCATGTTACTTGCAACCGATACTCCATGGGATGATGCAACAAATATTGAAGCAAATAAATATTACTATTATTCAGATGGCCAGCTTCATCCGTTTGATACAGTTATGGGACAGGGTGGAAATGACAGCTACAAATATGTTCGTTACAAAGCAGGCGGAAAGACTTATACAGTAAATGCGTATTGTATGCAGCACTCCATGCAGTCACCTCCAAGTGGGACAACATATAAAAATATGGTTGAACTGGATGAGGGCGGAGATGATAAGTATCTGCGGAAAGCTTTGTTCTATGGATATGGCGGTCCTGGATGGGGACATACATTCAACGGATATAATGTAAAATCCATTATGGAAAAATATGGATGCAGTTCTGAGACAAGAGCCATGCAGCATTACCTGGTTGACTATTTATATGATGGCGAATCCGGATTTGGAGGTGCGCTTTCTACAACCGCTAAAAATATGCTGAAAGAGATTAAAGCAGCTCTTGCTAAAATGCCTGATCCGACAGCAATGAAACTTCTTCCAGGACTTTCCGTTAATGCAACGGGAAAGGAAACAGAAAGTTTTACCTGGAAGGCAAATGAAGCATTTACCATTACCATTCATCTGGAGAACGGAGTAAGCCTTGTTAATGAAACCACAGGAAAAACGGCATCTGGAAATGTCACTGTAAAGGGTGGAGAGAAATTCCATCTTGTAGCTACAACAGCCAATATGGGTAGCCTGAAAGGAAAGTATGCGATTACATCTAATTTCCCTTTGGATTTCCATGCAATGCTCTTAAAATTGGAGAGTTCACAGGACATTGGTTTTGGCTACTATACAGATTCCTCTGACCTGCAGATTACAGTTGACTGGCCGGAAGAAGCAGTTATTGAAATTACAAAGAAAGATGGAGATACTGGAAAAAATATAGCTGGAGCCGTGTATGGGGTATATAGTGATAACGCCTGCACAAAGCTGATTGCTAAAATGCCGCCAACAGACAGCAATGGTTCTTCACGTGTAACTCTTACTAAGACACAGGATACAGTTTACTTAAAGGAAATTACAGCACCAGAAGGTTATGTTGTCCAGGCTTCCTCTTATGGAGTGAAATTAGTAGTTGGCAGTACGACCAAACAGACTGTAACGGACAAAGAGCAGAAAGGAAATCTGACCGTTTATAAAGAGGGTGAGGTTTTCGTAGGAGCTGTATCTGATGAAAATGGAACTTTATTCCAGTATGAGAAACGCCGTCAGAAAGGAGCCGTTTATAACGTATATGCTGCCGAGGATATTGTAACAGCAGGTGGAAAAACAGTTTACAAAAAAGGCGCAGAAGTAGCGAAAAATCTGATCACAGGTGAGAACGGTTCTGTAACGGTAAAGAATCTTCCGCTTGGAAGCTATAATGTAACAGAAGCACAGGCCCCGGAAAATTTTTATAATGCAAAAGAAACAAAAAAAGTAACCATTTCTTATGCAGGGCAGACTGCAGAAGCGGCTTTCTCAGAGACTACCTTTACAAATGACCGTCAGAAAGCAGTGGTGCAGGTGATAAAGAAAGACAAAGATACTGAAAATACACTATCCGGAGGGCATTTTGCTCTGTTTGCAGCGCAGGATATGAAAACTGTGGATGGAAAAGTAGCAGTAAAAAAAGATGCTCTGATTGAGACTGCAATTACTGGTACTGATGGAAAAGCAGCATTTAAAGCAGATCTTCCAGTGGGATTTTCTTATTATGTAAAAGAAGTCCAGGCTCCGGCTGGTTATGTCAGAAATGAGAAAGATACTTATTCTTTCCAGTTCAGTTATACCAATGATGAACAGGCAAAAATTTCTTTCAGTCATACTTTTGTGAATGACAGGGTCAGTGCTACAATCTCTTTGAATAAAAAAGATGCCGAGACAAAAGAAAATAAGGCACAGGGAGATGCTTCCCTGAAAAATGCGGTGTATGGACTTTATGCAAGAAACGATATTACCCATCCAGATGGAAAAACCGGTGTTATTTATAAAGCAGGAAGCCAAATCGGTACGCTGACCACAGATAAAGAGGGAAAAGCAAGGATAAAGAATCTTTATCTTGGAGAGTATTATATCAAGGAAATTACCCCTTCCGTAGGATATCTGACAGATGAGAATGAATATGACCTTGTATGCAGTGATGAAGGTGATCTGACAGCGGTTGTAGAAAAAGAATGTACTTCGCTGGAAACTGTAAAAAAACAGCCGTTTGAACTTATTAAAGCTGCCAATAATGGAGATACAGATGCTGCATTATTATCCGGAGCTGGATTTAGTGCATATCTGGTATCTTCTTTGGTGGTAAAAGAGGATGGAAATTATGATTTTTCCTCTGCAGAGCCGGTTGTGATCGGTGAAAATGGGGCAACAGAAATTTTTACAAATGAGAAAGGTTATGTAAAATCCATTGCAATTCCATATGGAACATATCTGGTGAGAGAAACTACAACACCCCATAATTACAAACCTGTAGATGATTTTATTGTCCGGATTACAGAGAATAAACCAACAGAGCCGCAGACATGGAGAGTTCTTTTGGATAAAGAATTTTCTGCAAAACTGAAAATCATCAAACAGGATGACGAGACTAAAAAATCAGTTTTAATTCCGGGAACAGAGTTTAAAATTTATGATCTGGATCATGAAAAATATGTAGAGCAGGTAACTACATACCCGACAACCGTTACACATACCTCTTATTTCACAGATATAGACGGATATCTGATCTTGCCGCAGAATTTAAAAATCGGTCATTATAGAATCGAAGAGGTAACAGCACCGGACGGTTATACCATTAACAAAAATTATGTCGAAATACAGGTGGACACCAATACCCTGTATCAGACTGATCCGGTATCAGGTGATGCAATCATTGAAGTTGTATATGAGAATCATCCGGTGAAAGGAAAACTCACTGTACAGAAAAAAGGAGAGGTTCTTTCGACCTATAAGAATGATTTTAAGTATGAAGTTCAGAATCTTTCCGGTGCAGTATATGAAGTGTATGCTGCAGAGGACATTTATACAGCTGATTTCCAGAAAGATGACACAGGAAAAAGAATCCTGGAATATGCAAAGGGTGCAAAAGTTGCAGAACTGACAACGGATGAATCCGGAAAAGCAGATCTTGATAATCTGCCTTTAGGAGAATACAAAGTGGTAGAAAAGACTGCACCAGAGGGATTTGTATTAAATAAAGAAGAACAGAAAATTTCTTTCGTCTATGCAGACCAGGATACACCAGTGATCTCACAGAGTGCAGAGTTTATAAATGACCGCCAGAAAGTAGAAGTGTCAGTTGTGAAAAAAGATGCTGAAAATGAGAAAGGGCTTTCTGGAGCAGAGTTTGGTCTTTACGCAAAAGAGGATATAAAAGCAGGGGATAAGGTACTGGTAAAAGCAGACGAACTGCTTACAAAAGCGGTAACAGGTGAAGATGGAAAAGCTGTTTTTGAGCAGGATCTGCCATTTGGAACTTATTATATAAAAGAACTGGCAGCACCAGATGGTTTTGTATCTTCTGATGAGCAGATTGAGGTGACTGCGAAATATCAGGGACAGGAAGTAAAAACAGTAAAACTGGAAACCGTTTTTAATAATGAGCCGACAACAACTGAATTTACGAAATCAGATATTACAACAGGTGTGGAACTTGACGGAGCAACACTGACGATTTTGGATTCAGATGGAAAAGAAGTAGAAAAATGGACTTCTGTAAAAGGAAAAGCTCATGTAATAAAGAGACTTCATGTGGGAGAAAATTACACACTTCGGGAAGAGTTTGCACCATATGGTTATCTGCAGGCAGAGGAAGTGAAATTTACAGTTTCTGATACTGCAGATGTTCAAAAAGTAGAAATGAAGGATGCTGTTCCGGTTGGACGAATCATCATCAATAAAAAAGGTGAATTTGTCAAAGAAGTTACCTGGAAAGATATGCTGGCAGGCGGCATGGACGCAGCATTTGGTTATGTTACAGGTTCTTTGAAAGATGTTACTTTTGAAATTTATGCAGCGGAGGATATCAAGGCTGCAGATGGGGAAAGCAGTGATTATTATAAAAAGGACGAACTGGTAGCAACAATTACGACAGATGCTCTTGGATATGCGAGATCAGAAGATCTTCCTTTAGGCAAATATTATGTAAAGGAAAAAGAGACGGCGGATGGATATGTTCTGGATGGAGAAATCAGAGAGGTTGATCTGACTTATCGTGATCAGAATACTCCGGTTGTGACTTATGATGAGGACTGGCAGAATAACCGCCAGAAAGCAAAAGTAACTGTAGTTAAGAAAGAAAAAAATGCAGACCGTGTTCTGGAAGGCGGAGTATTTGCACTTTATACAAAGAATGATATTTTAAATGCAGAAGGCGAAGTAATCCTGAAAGCAGATACCATGATCGAGCAGAAAGCTACGGATCAGGATGGAAGAATTGTATTTACGGCAGATCTTCCAATCAATGGCAACTACTATGTAAAAGAAGTGCAGGCTCCTGCTGGATTTGTGACAACAGAAGAAATCAAGGAATTTGATTTTGCTTATGCGGGAGAAGAGGTTGCAGAAGTATCCTTTGAGTTCACTTATGAAGATGAGCCAACTACTTTTGAAATCACAAAATCAGATATTACAACCGGGGAAGAATTACCAGGTGCAAAACTGAAAGTATCCGATTCAGAGGGAAACGTTGTGGATGAGTGGACATCCGGAAGCACACCACACATCCTTAAGGAACTGGAAGTTGGAAAGAAATATACATTAACAGAGACAATTCCTGCTGATGGCTATGCAACTGCAGAATCCATTACGTTTGTAGTAGAAAATACTGCAGATATACAGAAAGTAGAAATGCAGGACGATACAACAAAAATTCTGATCAGTAAAGTTGATATGACAGATGGAAGCAGCGAGGTCAAAGGTGCTAAACTGTATATCCTTAATGAAAACCAGGAAGTTATGGAAAGCTGGACATCTGGTGATCAGCCCCATTATGTAGAGAAACTTCCAATCGGTACTTATACATTATTGGAGGAAACAGCACCGAAAGGCTATATTGTGGCAAATAAAGTGACATTTGAGGTTAAGGACACCGGAGATGTTCAGGGAGCCAAAATGGAAGATGAACAGGCAATGGGAAAGGTAATCTTAAACAAAACAGATAAAGACACCAAGAAGCCAATGAAAGGTGTAGAATTTGCCCTTTGTGACAGTAAAGGTAAAGTTCTGGAAACTCTGGTAACAGACAGTGCCGGCCATGCAGAATCAAAGAATTATCCGGTTGCGACTTTTAAGAATGGGCAGTATAAAAAAGCAATTACATATATCCTGAAAGAAACAAAAACACTGGATGGCTATCAGCTTGATGAAACAGAGCATAAGATTCAGTTTGAATATGTCAATGACCGTACTCCTGTGATTGAATATACTCTGGATCTGACAAATAAGAAAGCTCCGGAAAAAGATACTCCAGAAACATCAGAAAATCAGGAAGGCAGCACTCCTGGTTCCCATGGTTCTGATGCGACTTCTGTATCCAATTCACCAAAAACAGGAGATAATACAAATATTGCTATTTTTGTTCTGACTCTTGCGGTATCAGCAGGATGTCTGGGAACTGTAGTGGCAGTTAAGAGAAAACGCAAATGATAATATAAATAGTGTTCTGGGGCTGTGGTTACTGCACAGCCCCATTTTGAAAAGGAGAAGAAATTGAAATTAGGAGCAAGAATAAGAAAAATCCGTATGTTTCGCAACATAACTCAAAAGGAATTGGGACGCAGATTAGGATATGGGGAAAGTAGTGCGGATGTGAGAATCGCCCAATATGAAAGTGGACAGCGTACACCGAAGCAGGAAACGCTTATCCGGATAGCAGAAATATTGGAAGTTGATGTCCGAAATTTTTTAAGTCCTGGAATTGCGACAATGGACGAATTAATGGAAACTTTATTCTGGATGGATGAAGAAAATAGAGGGCTTTTTCATCTGTTCCTGCTAAATGATTCAGAAAGTGAAATAGTTGGAATCACAATAAGGGATAAAAAAACAATGTCTTATCTGCAGGAATGGATGGGGAAAAAGCAGAAATTGGGCGATGGAAGAATCACAGAAGAGGAATATCTGGAATGGAAACTGCATTGGCCAGAGAATAAGAGAAAAACAGAATATAAAACCGTATGAAGTAAAAAGGAATTGCTTTGCGGAGAGTTACCTGTTAGAATATTACTGGAGTAACCGTGTACAGGGTTGGTAAAAACCTCCTGGATTTTCAGATTCCGTTAAGGGATACAGAAGAAGGGAGGTGGAGCGAATGGATACATACGAAGTCTTGAGCTTATTGTTCTTAGGCGGTACGTTTCTGATTGCTTTGCTTGCCTATTTGGATAATAGGGACAACAAGCGAAAAAAATAGCCTACCCTGTCTGCCAACAGGATAGGCAGCTCTCTTTGAGAGCAAAATAAATTAAAACCTAATCCAGGAGCATCCACCTTGTGGGCGGTTACTCTTTTCAATTAGAATATAGCATTTTCTCTCCGAAAAGTAAAGTACATTTTATGCAGCCAATTCTAAAAAAGAGTGGGCTGTTTTTTTATTGATAGGAGGGAAGTTTAATGTCTAAACTACAGGACATCCGAAACTTGGTGCAGGAACATGCCGTATCAGTGAGCAGTTCGCCAGGGGATTGGATGGATTATATGGACACAGCATCAAGGTTATATCGTTATTCTTTTTCAGACCAGCTTCTGATCCATGCACAGCGTCCAGACGCAACAGCCTGTGCATCACTGGAACTATGGAATGAAAAGATGTTACGCTGGGTAAATCGTGGTGCAAGAGGAATTGCCTTGTTTGATGAAACCTGGCAGAATACCAAACTTCGTTATGTGTTTGATATTTCGGATACCCACATGGTAGCCGGAGGCAGAAGCCCATATCTTTGGAAGATGCAGGAACACCAGAGAGAAGAGATCCTCACCCATCTGGCAGAAGTCTATGCTCTGGAAGAAAAGGATGCGGCAACTTTGCAGGACGCATTGATGGCGGTCGCAAGGGAAATGGTCAATGACAATCTGGAGGAATACCTGGATGGATTGGAATATGCTGTAGAAGGTACTTATCTGGAAGATCTGGATGAGGTGACGATCCGCAGTGATTTTCGTCAGCTGGCAACAGACAGTGTTTACTATCTGCTTTCCAGGCGATGCGGGCTTGACCCGATGGAACTTCTGGAAGAAGAGGACTTCATGCATATCACAGATTATAACCGTCTGTCAGTTCTCACCTTCCTTGGAAATGCGGCAAGCCAGCTCAGTGAGAGTATTCTGATTGATATTGGAAAGACCGTACATAAAATTTCTCTGGAAGAAGCGAGAAAAGAGGTTGAAAAATCCAATGAAAGGAATTATAATAACTTTACCACGTTAATGCGAGAAATTAAAAATCAGGATGCAGAAACGAAAAAAGAAGAAAATATTGAAAATGAAGGAGGAAACGATTATGGAACTGACATATCATCGCAAGGGAGATTACCTGTTTCCGAATCTGACCGTCGAAGAGGAAGAAGTGACGATCGGGAAATATGGGATGCTGCGGAGGACATTTCTGAAAGAACACAAGAACAGCCTTTATCAGAGCCTGTCCCTGACCGGGAAGCTGAACAGCCATCTGGAACAGATCGAGAAAGCAGCACAGGAGAGAATGGACAGCCAGATGGAGAAATTACTGGAGAAGAATCCGGCACCGGACAAGGAAGCAGATCCGATGGCATGGACAGCACACATGAACGCACTGATGGCAACAGCGGAAGAGAGCATCTTGACGGAATTGGTATACAGTTAGTCGAAGATACAAGAGAAGATGGATTGAGTAAAGCAGAGGAAGAGATCGCCTCTGCTTTATCTTTGCCCGAATATCCCACCGCAAATGAACAAAGACGGCAGATCGAGGAAAGGGCAGCTGCCCTTTATGCCGGAGAAATTCCGATTCCAGAGCAAGTTGTTGATGAGATCTTACGGACAGGAGGAAACCGGAAAGCCAGCCAGCTTCGGATCATCTATAATTTCATGAGTGAACAGACACCGGAGGAATATACGGAGTTTGTGAAGCGTGAATACCGTAAAGGTGGAAAAGGTTTTCAGATTGATGGAAATGAATATTCAGTCTGGTTTGATGAAACCGGGATGCAGATCGCAGTAGGGCATACGGTTACAGACCATATCTTAGATAAGGCATTTTTATCATGGGAAGATGTCAGCGGACGTATCCATCAGCTTTTAGACCAGGGTGAATATGCACCGCAGTCTGTATTGGATGCGGCAAGAAGTAATGCAGTAAAAGAACACGCCCAGGCTCTTGCCTATATGAAAGGGGATATGGCAGAAGGAGTAGCGGAGATTGTTTTTGACGAAGAGGACTTACCACATCTTCGCAGTATCTATCCGGAGATTACGGATTATCTGGAAGAAAAGCTGGAGGATCCCCAGTGGCTTTCGGAACTGAATGAAAGACTGGATGCACTGGCAGAAGCCTATGAAGAAAATCATTCTATTATGCGTTTCCATCTTTATAATCCTATAAATATCTCAAAGCAGTTTCAAAAGTTTGCGGATGAGGTGATTCCTTATCAGGCTAGGGACGGCTTTGCCTGGAAAGAACATCCGATGTTCATTACACAGGATGAGATTGATGCTTATCTTGCAGGAGGTGGAGCGTATTCGCAGGGCAGGCTTAGGACGTATTCCTTTTATCTACTTCATGAAGATGAAAGATCGAGGACAGGTTTTATCAAGGAACAGTATGGAATCGGTGGAAGCAGTCATGCACTGTCTGGTGCCGATGATTCACACGCAAACTATGATGGAAAAGGATTGTTTCTTGCAAGAGGTGCTTATGGGAATCCATATACGTCAATTTTATTATCCTGGAATAAAGTTGCAAACAGAGTAGCTTATCTGATAAAGAATGACCAGTTCCTGCAGGCAGAAGATTATGCTCGTATGCCGGAATATGAACGGGAGCAGATGGCGAATAAGGTACTCCGCTTTTATGACCGTCTTCCGGAAGAGATAGACAGACCATTTACGGATGACTTCTTCTGGGAAAAACCAGGAAAAGAAATGGTCGCAGTATTAGAGAATCCAGAGCAGACAGAAGAACTGTTACAGAAGATGGATGCAGCATTGGCAGCTCTGCCATTGGATTTTGAAGCGTATGGGACAAACTATCAGCAGAAAACAGAACTTCTTTCGGAACTCCACCAGTATGCAGAAGGAACTTATACGATATTCCCGACACCGGAAGCAGAACCGTCTTTTGCGGAACTATCCGGACACCAGATGACCATGTTTGATTTCTTGGATACGAAGGCAGTGACAGAACCGACCGTAGTAGATATGTCAGATGTGGAGGAAATAGAAGAGGAAGAGGTTACTGCCAAAGAAGATATTCCGGAAAGTCAGGAACAGGAAAAAGCTGTGTTAGAACCACACAACTTCCGTATCCAGGATAATGACCTTGGTGCAGGCGGACCGAAGTCAAAGTATAAGGCAAATATGGAAGCCATCCATTTGTTACAGACGTTGGAGAAAGAAGAGCGTCTGGCAACACCCGAAGAGCAGGAAATCTTATCCCGTTATGTTGGCTGGGGTGGTATCCCACAGGCATTTGAAGAGAATAACAGCAGCTGGGCGAATGAGTATCTGGAGTTAAAGAATACCTTATCACCGGAAGAATACAGTGCAGCAAAGGCATCGACCTTAAATGCTTTTTATACATTCCCGACCGTGATCCGAAGTATGTATGAAGCACTGGAAAATATGGGACTGAAACAGGGAAATATTCTGGAACCGTCCTGTGGTGTCGGTAACTTTATGGGACTGATCCCGGAGAGTATGGGCAAAACCAATATGTACGGTGTGGAACTCGACCCGGTTTCGGGCAGGATTGCAAAACAGCTTTACCAGAAAAATAAGATTGCCGTGCAGGGATTTGAGGAAACCAGTTATCCGGACAGCTTTTTTGACTGTGTGATAGGCAATGTTCCGTTTGGAGCGTATCAGGTCAGTGACCGCAGATATGACCGGCATCATTTTATGATCCATGATTATTTTATTGCAAAATCCCTTGATCTGGTGCGTCCCGGTGGCGTAGTGGCTGTGGTAACTTCCTGTGGAACGATGGATAAGCAGAATCCGGCAGTGAGACAGTATATCGCAAACCGGGCAGAACTGCTTGGAGCCATCCGATTACCGAATAATGCGTTCCAGAGAAATGCCAATACCAGCGTTGTTTCTGATATTCTGTTTTTCCAGAAAAGAGACAGGGCATCCATTGAGGAACCGGAATGGTTAAATTTAAAGGAAATGCCGAAAGGCTATTCAGTCAATGCTTATTTTGCAGAGCATCCGGAAATGGTGCTTGGTGAGTTTACTACAGAAAGTACCCAGTATGGAAAGCAGGAAGTGACCGTAAAACCAAAAGAAGGAATTACCTTAGAAGAACAATTAAAAGAAGCTGTCCAGAATATCCATGGTACGATCACGGAACTGGAACTTTCGGATACAGAGTTGGAGGAGGATGTTGTCTCTATCCCGGCAGACCCGAATGTAAAGAATTTCAGTTTTACCGTAGTGAATGATGAAGTCTATTACCGGGAAAATTCTGTGATGAACCGCATGGATCTTCCGGCTATGACAGCGGAACGTGTCAAAGGGCTGGTGAATATCCGTGATGTTACGAATGAACTGATCCAGTGCCAGATGGAAGAGGGAAGCGATGAACAGATCACAAAGCTGCAGGAAAAACTCAATGAAGAATACGATACCTTTACAGCAAAATATGGTCTTCTCAGCAGCAATGCCAATAAGAGGGCATTTAGTCAGGACAGTAGTTATTGTCTTTTGACTTCTCTGGAATTTCTGGATGATAAGGGAGAACTGAAACGGAAAGCGGATATTTTTACCAAAAGGACAATCCGTAGGGCAGAAACGGTAACTTCCGTGGATACTGCCAGTGAAGCACTTGCGGTTTCTATTGGTGAGAGGGCAGGCGTTGACCTTTCCTATATGGCACAGCTTTCCGGGAAAACAGAAGAGGAGCTTACTGAAGAACTGGCAGGGGTGATCTTTAAGAATCCAATCGGTGAAAAATGGGAGCCGTCGGACGAATATCTTTCTGGAAATGTGAGGGAGAAACTTCAGATTGCCAAACAGTTTGCAGAAGATCACTCGGAATATCAGGTGAACGTGCAGTATTTGGAGCAGGTACAGCCAAAAGATCTGGATGCGTCAGAGATTGAGGCAAGACTTGGGGCAACCTGGATCTCCGAGGATTACATTACAAGGTTCATGGCAGAGACATTTCATACACCAAGATATTATGTAGGGAGCAAGGTCAAAGTCCAGTATGCCGAAGTGACCGGACAGTGGAATGTTATGGGAAAAAATGTGGACAGCTACGGAAATGCCCTTGTTACTTCCACATATGGAACACAGAGAGCCAATGCCTACCGCCTTTTGGAAGATGCCTTAAACCTTAGAGATACCAAGATTTATGACACGGTACAGGATGCCGATGGGGAACACCGGGAATTAAATCGGAAGGAAACGATGCTGGCACAGCAGAAGCAGGAGCTGATCAAAGAGGAATTTAAGGAGTGGATATTTAAAGACCTGCACCGACGGGAAGATCTCTGTAAAATTTATAATGAACGATTTAACAGCATCCGTCCACGGGAATATGATGGAAGCCATATTCAGTTTGTCGGCATGAACCCGGAGATCACCCTGATGCCGCATCAGAAAAACGCAGTGGCTCATGTGCTGTATGGAAATAATACGTTACTGGCTCATTGCGTAGGAGCAGGAAAGACGTTCCAGATGATCGCAGCCGGTATGGAATCAAAACGGCTGGGACTCTCACAAAAGAATCTTTATGTTGTGCCAAACCATCTGACCGAGCAGTGGGGCAGTGATTTCCTACGTCTCTATCCGGGAGCAAATATCCTGGTGGCAACGAAGAAAGACTTTGAGCCGGCAAACCGAAAACGGTTCTGTTCCCGTATTGCGACAGGGGATTATGATGCCGTGATCATCGGCCATACGCAGTTTGAGAAAATCCCTCTTTCAAGAGAACGGCAGATTGCCATGCTGGAAGATCAGATCGCAGATATTACGTTTTCCATTGAAGAAGCGGCACATCAGGCAGGGCAGAATTATACCATCAAGCAGTTGGAAAAAACAAAGAAAAGTCTGCAGGCGAGGATGAAGAAACTCAATGACCAGACCAGAAAGGATGATGTAGTAACTTTTGAGCAGTTGGGTGTAGACCGGCTGTTTGTGGATGAGAGCCATAGTTTTAAGAACCTTTTTTTGTATACAAAAATGCGGAATGTGGCGGGTATCTCACAGACGGATGCACAGAAAAGTTCGGATATGTTTATGAAATGCCGGTATATGGATGAACTGACAGGCGGCAGAGGAATCACCTTTGCTACAGGTACTCCTGTATCAAATAGTATGACCGAGCTTTACACTATCATGCGTTATCTCCAGTATGACACACTTATGCGTATGGGTATGGGACACTTTGATTCCTGGGCGGCAACGTTTGGGGAGACAGTAACCGCAATCGAATTATCACCGGAAGGAACGGGCTATCGTGCGAAAACACGGTTTGCCCGTTTTTTTAATCTTCCAGAGCTGATCTCTATTTTTAAGGAAGCTGCGGATATTCAGACATCGGATATGCTGAATCTTCCTGTACCGGAAGCAGAGTTTATCAATGAAGTCTTAAAACCAAGTGAAGAACAGCAGGAAATGGTCAGTGCCTTTTCGGAACGTGCGGAAGAAGTAAGAGCCGGTCTTGTGAATCCAACGGTGGACAACATGCTCAAGATTACCAATGACGGAAGAAAATGTGCATTGGATCAGAGGCTATTAAATGAACTCCTTCCGGATGCAGAAAAAAGCAAGGTCAATACCTGTGTGGAAAATGCTTTTCAGGTATGGGACGAGGGAAAAGCAGATCGGACAACACAGCTGATCTTCTGTGACTTGTCTACTCCAAAAGGGGATGGGACTTTCAATGTATATGATGATGTCCGAAACAAACTGGTTGCCAGGGGAATCCCGAAAGAAGAGATTGCGTTTATCCATGAATACAACACGGAGACAAAGAAAGCAGATTTGTTTGCAAAGGTACGGGCCGGGCAGGTGAGAATCCTTATGGGTTCCACTCCAAAACTCGGTGCTGGTACCAACGTACAGGACAGGCTCATTGCCCTTCATCACCTTGACTGTCCGTGGAAGCCGTCTGATCTGGAACAGCAGGAAGGACGTATCTTAAGACAGGGAAACCAGAATGACAAAGTAAAGATATTCCGGTATGTGACGGAGAACACTTTTGATGCGTATATGTGGCAGATTTTGGAGAATAAGCAGAAGTTCATCAGTCAGATCATGACCAGTAAATCCCCGGTCAGGGCTTGTGAAGATGTGGATGATACGGCACTGTCCTATGCAGAGATCAAGGCACTTGCTACAGGCAATCCGTACATTAAGGAAAAAATGGATCTGGATGTGCAGGTAAGTAAGCTGAAACTCTTAAAGGCAAACCATACCAGTCAGATTTACCGTCTGGAATCCGATATTGCAAAGAATTTCCCGATACAGATCAGTGCATTGAAAGAGCGGATTGCCGGGATGCAGGTGGATTCGCAGGTAGTAAAAAGCGTGGATTTACAGGATAATGACACATTTGCCATGACAGTAGGAAATGTCCTTTATGAAGATAAGAAAGAAGCAGGCGAGGCATTGATTGCTGCCTGTGCAGGACTAAAAACCGTTAGCACCGGCGGAAAGGTCGGGGAATATCATGGGTTTACGTTATCTGCTTCCTACAATATGTTCTCCAATGCGTTTGAGCTGACGGTCAAAGGAAAATGCTCTTATAAACTGGAGATCGGAAAAGACCCGGTAGGAAATATGCAGCGTATCCATAACACCCTTTCTTCCATTGACAGGAAGCTGACGGAAAGCGAACAGAAACTGGAAACCGTACAACAGCAGCTTGCGACTGCACAGGAAGAGGTAAAGAAACCATTCCCGAAAGAAGCAGAGCTGAATGAAAAGATGGAACGGTTATCCGAGTTAAATGCGTTGCTGAACATGGATGAAAAGGGCAATGAGACGATTATGGCAGATGAGGATATTGGCAGAGAAGGAAGCAGCACAGATAGCAGGGATGCTGTAGAAGAAAAAGAACTTCCGGAAACAGCAGACAGAATCCATAAGCCATCTATTCTGGAACGCTTAAAGCAGGAGAAGACACAGCAGAATACGGCGGAACAGCCACCTGTACAGAAAACTGCAAAGAAAAAACACGAACAGGAGTTATAAAAGATTTCCCGTCAGAGTTTTCTCTGGCGGGGACATAAAATGGAGGGTTTGTTTATGGCAAATAATATAGAAAAACAGTTAAAAGAAATATCGGAACGGCTGGAGCAGGGAGTAAAAGAAATCTTTACTTCGGAGAGATATACAGAATATCTGAATACCATGTCCAAGTTCCATAATTACAGTTTTAATAACACCCTTCTGATCACCATGCAGAAACCGGAGGCTACTCTGGTGGCAGGGTATCAGGCGTGGCAGAAGAAGTTTAACCGCCATGTAAAGAGAGGGGAAAAAGGAATCCAGATCATCGCACCGGCACCCATCCGTGAGAAACAGGAGATTGAAAAGATTGACCCTGTAACAAAAGAGCCAGTGATCGGGGATGACGGTCAGCCGGAAACAGAGATTGTGGAGATGGTCATTCCAAGGTTTCGTGTGACAACAGTATTTGATGTCAGCCAGACAGAGGGAGAGCCGATTGCAGAACTGGAAGTACCGGAACTTACCGGGAGCGTACAGTTTTATGACACGTTCATGGAAGCATTGCAGAACATTTCCCCTGTGCCAATCCGCATGATGCAGATAGAAGGGGAAGCAAAGGGGTATTACCATCAGACAGAAAAGTATATCGCAATTCAGGAAGATATGAGCAATCTCCAGACCATGAAAACCGGAGTCCATGAGGTGAGCCACGCATTGCTGCATGACCGGGAGGTAATGGATGCGGAAGGAGTCTTAAAAGACCAGACAACAAAGGAAGTGGAAGCAGAAAGTATTGCTTATATTGTCTGCAATCATTTTGGTCTGGATACTTCAGAATATTCGTTTACCTATATCGCCAGCTGGTGTGAGAGCAAGGATATGAAAGCACTTCGAGCATCTATGGATACTATCCGGAAAACGTCTGCGGAAGTCATTGGGAATATCGAAACACAGATACACGAGCTGGAAATGGAAAGACCAATCGAAGATGCAAGTCTTGAAAATATAGAAGAAACAGCTATGCAGTATGCCCACCGGCTGATCGAAGCGGCAGAGGATGCAAGTAGGGGAAATTTTACGGATAGTCAGAGAAATCTTATTGTGAATTTTGCATATAAGATGGACGACAAAGACGAAGTGCTTGGACTGGTGAACCGTATGATGACTGCAATCCGCAGACCGGGAAGTGAATATACGAGAAGCCTTATGAATGAAACACAGGCACAGATTGACAATTTCCCAGATGGCGTGATCGGTTTTACAGAAATGCACGAAGCAGGAATCCGACTGGAACACATGTATCCTCTTGAAAAAAACAGGGCAGTAGAATTGTATCGTGAGGGTGCGGAAGTTTTTCTCTTACATGGAAATCCAGACAATCCAGAGCAGGCAGGACAGATTCTTGCAGAAACAGAAAATGCAATCCTGGGACATGACGGTATTTTTGGTATCACGGAAGCAGAATGGGAAGTACATAAAGAAAGAGAAGCAGCTGCCGCCAGACAGGAAAAACTGGAACAGGACAGTGCAGAAAAGATTGATGAGACACTTCTTCTGCATGGAGAAAGCAGAAGGTTTGCTATTTATCAGATGGATAGTGGAGATGAGCATATTTATCAGTTTATGGGAATAGAATCCGCAAAGAGTCTGGGCTATACCATTGACGGAAAGGATTACCGAATGGTTTATGCAGCACCGTGGATGCCAACGATCACGTTAGACAATATATTTGAACGCTTTAACATTGACCGACCGGAAGATTTCCGTGGTCATTCCTTATCGGTAAGTGATGTGATCGTGATAAACAGGGGTGCAGAGATCACAGCCTATTATGTAGATTCTTTTGGATTTCAGAAACTTCCGGAGTTTGTCCAGCAGAGAATGAACATACTGGAACATAATTCCGTCAGGGCATATCCGCCAGTTTATAAAGGAACATTGGAACAGGCAATGGGAGAACGGGATGTGGATGCTTATCTGGATTCCAGAAAGTTAAACCTGGACTGTAAGAAAGCAATCGAAGAAGCCATCCGGGAGAATTTTGATGGGCTGCACTTAAAGCAGGATGCGGCAAAAGAAGTCGTGGAACGCTTCGGGGAAGAACGTATGAATTTTGTTATGGCAAATACCATCCGTGAACTTTCCCATGATGGAAGATTTTCCAGACAGAACAAAGACTGGGCGGAGCATATCGAAGTCCCGGAAAATGTCAGCCGGGGTAGAAATCTAAACCTGGATTATGTGATCGAAAGCCACCCGGCAGTTTTAGATGGGTTTATCGACATGGCAAGAGCTGAGATCCGGATGCAGAGGATAGAACAGGCGATAGGAGAAAACGAAGTGACAATCACGGCAGAGACAAGAGGATATGAAGCAGAAGGACATAACGGGACATGGCATACGGTTGATGAAAAGGAATATGCGGGGGAGAAGTTCTTCTTAATGGAACATGATGAATTTGGCTCCGATGTGGCAGGGATTATCGTAGCAGAAAATGGAAAGCTTGTAGCGGAGGATTTATGGAATGGGTTTGATGCAGGAGCGTTAGAAGCTGTATCAGAATATTTGCAGGAAAATGGAACAACACTTTATGACTTGACGGAATTCCCGAAAGATTCTGTTGTAACCCTGCGGAGTGGACAGACACTTACAATCGAAGAAATACAGGCAGTACAGAAAGATACCTGGGAAGAAACGATGGCAGGAAAAAATGAATCTGGAACGGATGTCCGGTTTAATTTCCATGCAGTCAGTGAGGTGCAGCTGCCAGAAGGCATAAAGTTGAAAATGCCAGAGATTCATTACGTTGATAATTTTTATGTGATGGAAGATGTAAATGCAGAGGGTGTAGTAAAAGTAAACCGGTATGAATCACTGGATGAAGCGATGCAGGAATATTTACACCTGCCAAATCATCAGGAAAAAGTGCTTGGTATCCAGAATACGGAAACAATGCAGGAAAGCATGGATTTTATCCGATGTGAAAACGGAATAGATCAGCTGACCCATGCATATGAACAGATCGGAGGGTGGCTGAATCCGGAAATATATGAAGCGGTAAATAAAATGGAAAATATGCTGGACTGGAATGAGGTACAGATTGCATATCAGATTGGAAAACAATACTTTACAATCCAGACTGCTGAAGATGGCTATGATTATACATTTTACAATGAAGATTATCAGGAGGATGATGGAGGAATCTATGACAATCCGACAATTTATGTAGATGAAGCTGCCAGTGATATTTTGGAAGATAAAGGGTACTCATTGGAAGACGCAAAAGTAGTGGATTATGAAGAACTGATGGCAGATGTGGAAGAAGTTCAGGAAGAACAGATGCAGCGGATACAATTAGAAAAAAACTGCCCAGCAAGTATTTTTGAAGGATTTCGCAGGGAAGAAGCAATGCAAACCTATGAAGGAATCGCAATGCAGTTTATCAGGAGTAAAGGGTATCTGACCATACAGGCAACAGAAGAAGGATATTCGTTTATTTTTTATGACTCTGATCTGCATGAAATCCAGAGTGGTGATTACGATAATCCAGACGCATCCATTCAGGAAGCTGCTTATGAAATCCTTAAAAGTGAAAGAATGGATGACCTGGAATGTGTCAAAGTGGATTATAAAGAATTTGAAGAAATGACGATCCAGCACTCTAAGGATTTATTGCAGGAGGGGGAACTTCGTGCGACTTCTGAGATTGGAAGAAATGAACTGGCATTAAATAGCCTGAGCAGGGCAGAAGTTGAAAGAGGTGTCCTGTATCATGCACAGGCAGTATTAGAAGATATGGGAATGGAACAGGAGGTAGAGCTGCTTGCTGCAAGAGTGTATGGTTCCAGAAGCAGACAAGACCTCTACCGGGAAGATTCTGACCTTGATGTAGTGCTTTCTTATCGTGGCAATATCCGTGAAGACAGTTTCTTCAATGAATTAAATGCTCATGGTATAGCAATGGCAGGCATTAAGGTGGACATCAATCCTATCGCAGAAAAAAGAATCACTCTGGCAGAATATATGAAGGAAGCAGATGCTTACCTTGATCAGCAGGAGATTAAAAAGCTGGCGGTGGATTTAGATAATTTCAGCTATGAATATGACACTTACGAATATAAAGATACCGTTGAGAACAGGGAAGAACAGGTGGAGAAAATCACAGAGGACATTCTGAATAAGAAAACAGAGTGTTTAAAGGACTGGCTGGTTGAAGTATCTGAAGAATCCGATATAGACAGCGATGTTATAACTGCCCGTTCTTTACTTTCCCGTTTGGAGGACGCAGAGAGATTTTCTATCTTTGACAAACAGCCAGAGCAGGAACAGCCAGAAGCCACGATCAGTTTTTATGTCGCAGAGTGCATGGAGTTTCCGGTCATGGGAGAGTACCATAATAACCTCACTTTAGAAGAAGCCATTAAAATATATGAGAGTATCCCAGCAGAGAGACTGCATGGGATTAAAGGAATCGGATTTGATCTGCAAGATGGTGATGAAGATTATTCCGGGGAATATGGACTCATGAGTGGAGACAGGATAGACAGGGATCTGATTGATATGATTCCACATTATAAGGAAAGCCCATTGGTACAGAAAGCAATCAATGACATGGAAAAGTATCTGAATGAGAAACATGGAAAAGTGCAGGAGGCAGAACAGACCGTGGAAGTGAAACAGAAAGTTTCAGAAACACCATTCAAGAAAGAATCCGTATCAGTAGAACCGAACCGGGAACAAAACAAAGAGCCTGCAAAGGGTGGAAAAGGGGAACTGAAAAAATCCGTGCTGCAGTCGTTAAAAGAGTTCCAGGCAAGAGCAAAAGCACAGGAGCAGAAAGAAATGGCAACTGAAAAATCCAAAGCACATAAGAAGGGGAATGTAGAATTATGATGAATCTGGCAATGAACTTTGATACAGATGAATGCTTAGTGACCGCAATGTTTGATAAAGGCAACCGAAATGATACGATGGAAGCTATCGACAATATCATTCCATTTCTGAAGGGGGATGCGGATATGATCGGGCTGGTCTGCAATACCATAAGAAAGCTGTTCTGCATGAGTGATGAAGGCTATGAGATTTTTCTTATGGATCTGGAAGATTATAAAGTGGATTTGGAAGATAATTATAAAAAATAGAGAATATTTTGTGTGAATTAGTGTTAGATAGAATTTATTTAAATTGGAGAAAGTAGCCAATCCGATTAAGAAACTGGCACATATTATTAATATCATAAATTTTATTATTGACTTTTAAATTTCACAATGCATCATAGTAAAATAAAGCGAGTATGTAAAAGAGCAGTGTAATTAATGATGTAATAAAAAGCAAGAAAAATATTTTTGACTATCTTTTTGTACAATTTATTCGTTATATATAATAGAAAGTGCTTTCAGTAGAAAAAGGAGGAAAGAAGTGGATGCAGATTTTCTTTTGATTCACAAAATGAAAAATGGTGATGAAGAAGCTATAGAGGTATTCGTAAAAAAATACTATTCAACTATACGGAATTATTGTCGATTACATACATACACAGACTGTGATGCAGAAGATATTACTCAAGCAACATTTGAACACTTTTTTCGATCATTTAGGTCGTATCATCATTTAGGAAAGACTGCTAATTATTTGTATGTGATTGCTCGAAATTTATGTCGGGATAGTTATAAGAAAAAAAGAGATATTGTGATGGAAGCGTTACCAGATAAGGGGGAAAATCCAATTGCTGTAATTGAGAATAAAATAGATATAGAAGAATCAATAAAAAAACTTCCAGAAGATTTGCAGGAAGTAGTTATTCTACATTATTTTCAGGATTTGAAATTAAAAGAAGTAGCAGATATTATTGGCATAGGACTTCCTCTTGTAAAATATAGGATAGGAAAAGCAAAAGAATTGTTGAGTGTTTATCTGGGGGATAAGAAATGATGATGACAGTTGATGAAAAATTGCATGCGTATGCAAAAAATCAGAAGGATAGAAATATAGATGAGAAAAAATTACAACAGACCATTATAAAATCGAAAGAAGCATATTGGGATGGAGAAATCGAAAGAAATATGTCATGGTTAGAATTTTTATATCAGCAAGCTTCGTATATACAGAAGCACTGGTGGTTTGCTCAAGGGGCAGTATTACTAATCCTTTGGATGACAATGTTCTTATCAGACAGTAGTATTTATACAAGGCGCTGCATGGGGATTTTGGCACCGAGTTTTGTAATATTGATACTTCCGGAACTCTGGAAAAATAGAAGCAATGGGGCTATGGAAGTAGAAGGTGCAACATTTTTTTCCATAA
Organism: Blautia sp. MSJ-19; assembly: GCF_018918125.1. Taxonomy (GTDB): domain Bacteria; phylum Bacillota; class Clostridia; order Lachnospirales; family Lachnospiraceae; genus Blautia_A. The sequence goes on along the minus strand of NZ_JAHLQA010000025.1, from coordinate 24,049 downwards.
AGAATATATATGCCGCACGAATGCTACTCTTCGGCATGGTAGATGTTTGCCTATTGAGTGTGTTTTTGATAACCAGCACTTTTGTGTTACAGATTGCATTTATGGATATCTTAATACAATTTATTTTGCCAATGAATGTGACATGCTGCATATGTTTTCGATTACTTTGCAGTAAAGGAGATGATTATGTATCTTCCACATTATTTTCCTGTCTGATTTGGATCGCTGTTTGGACGCTTGTAGTTCTCAAAGATAGTATTTATGAGCATATATCTACATCAATATGGTGTGGAATGATGATATTATCTGTTTTATGTTTGTGTTACAGTATTTGGCGAGTATGGAAATGCAGTGAAAGATATTACGAGAGTAATGGGGCAAGTGTATAAGACTATTATGGTGTCAATTACGAGAAATCACACAACGGTCGTAATCAGAGAAATGTGAGGAATTTGATTATGGAATTAGAATTGAAAAAATTAACAAAAGAATTTCAGGGATTTAAAGCAGTTGATGATATCACGCTGACGATGAGTAATGGAGTTTATGGGCTTCTTGGTGTCAACGGTGCTGGAAAAACAACGCTGATGAGAATGCTCTGCACACTTATTAAACCTACTTCGGGAAGCATATTATGTGATGGAAAAGATATTTTTGCATTGGATGGCGAATATAGGAGAATTCTTGGTTATTTACCTCAAGAATTTGGATTTTATCCGGAGTTTTCGGTTCATGATTATTTAATGTATATTGCGTCAATTAAAGGAATGCGAACAAGTATTGCACGAAAGCGTGTAACAGAACTTCTGCGGCAGGTTGGGTTGGCTAAAATGCAGAATAGAAAAATGAAAAAATTGTCTGGAGGAATGAAACGCCGTGCAGGGATTGCCCAAGCTATGCTAAATAACCCAAAGATTTTGATCCTCGATGAGCCTACTGCAGGTCTGGATCCGAATGAAAGGATACGTTTTCGAAATCTGATCAGTGAATTGTCACAGGATCGTCTCGTGCTATTATCAACACATATTGTGTCGGATATTGAATACATTGCCAACCAGGTGTTATTGATGAAAGATGGAAAGATTAGCCATTCAGGAACACAAGAAGAGATTATTCAGTCAGTACCAGTAAAAGTATGGAGTTGTGTAGTTGCAAATAATGAAGTTGAAATGTGGCAAAAACAGTTTAAAGTCTCAAATATGAAAACACTTTCGGATGGAATAGAATTACGCATTTTGTCTGAAAAATCTCCACACTATAATGCGAAAGAGGAAACGATGACTTTGGAGGACATATTCTTATATTATTTCGGAGAGAAAACAGGTGATGATTATGACGTATTATGAAATAAAAAAAGTTTTTTCAAAAAAAGGAAGTAAGGTTGCGCTGATATTTATTTTTATTGTAATTTCAGTAGTCTTGTCTTTTATCATCGGGGATAATAAATATGTGAATCGTAATGGTGATGCGGAAAGTGGAATATCGGCTATGTTAAAGGTTCGTGAGTTGAAAAAAGAATGGTCAGGAGAACTGACAGAGGATGTGCTTAGAAAAATTATTGAAGAAAATGTCAGGATTTCACAGACACCGGAAGCTAAGTCGAATGATTTTAGACAGAATGATATAGCATATAGTCAAAGACAGGGTTTCATGGATATAAGGGATTTACTAAATTGTGATTATGGAGAGTTTAACGATTATAATTATTATCTGGCAGATTCTCTTTCTCCTGATGAAGCAGTAGATTTTTATTCTAATCGTATCAAAAATTTGAAAAATTGGTTAGAAACTGATGGAAAGGATCAGTTTTCTGAAAAGGAAAAAAGTTATTTAATAAGAGCGTATGAAAAAATGAAAACCCCTTTATATTATAATTATCAAGCGGGATGGAAAAACTTATTTCAATATTCACCCTCAATAATTATGATTTTGACATTGGTATTAGGTTTCCTTTGTGCAGGTATTTTTTCAGGTGAATTTCAGCTGAAAGCGAATGCAGTTTTTTATTCTTCTTATTATGGCAGAAATAAGGCTGTATGGGCAAAAGTGAAAGCAGGAGCAATCATAATAACGGCTATTTACTGGGCGGTTATGTTGTTATACACTATGCTTGTTTTGGGAATTCTTGGTGTAGACGGAGCAAATTGTCCCATACAGTCTAGTATGAGTGGGTGGAAGAGTATTTATAATATCACGAATGCTCAGGAATATATTTTGATAGTTCTGGGTGGATATCTGGGATGTTTATTTATGCAATCTCTAACTATGTTGGTTTCTGCGAAGACAAACTCATCAGTAATAGCGGTAATCGTGCCTTTTATTTTGATTTTTCTTCCATCATTTTTATCAGGAACAAGTCTACCATTATTAAATAAAATTTTGGGACTTCTTCCAGATCAAATGCTTCAAATGAATCAGGTAGTTAAATTTTTTAACTTGTATGAAATCGGAGGAAAAGTGTTTTGCGCAGTTCCTATTTTAATAATATCGTACTCCATTCTGCTATTATTGATTGTTCCAGTTATTTATTTTATATATCGCAGAAAAGAAGTTTATAATTAGATGAAGAAACATCTGTTAGAGGGAGTGAAAACATAGGAAAAATATTATTATTATCGTTTAAAGATAGTGAAGAAGAAATGATAGAGTCTGTTCTTGCTGCTTTGAAAACCGGACGAAATATATATTGTGATGAAAAAAATATAAATCCATTGAAAATACATTATGGAGATATTGTTATTTTATTAGCCACAAGAGAATTATTCCGAAAGCAGAAAAAAATAGATCTGTCTTTTACAGAGTTTGAAATTTTGCATTTATTAATGCGAAGTCCTGGAAGAGTGTTTAGTAAAGAACAAATATATGATATAATCTGGAATGAACCCTATTCGGGTGATTACAATGTTGTTATGCGACATATCTGCAACATTAGAGAAAAGATAGAAGATGATCCTAGACATCCGGTATATATACAAACGGTGCGCGGTGTAGGATATCGGTTTAACGGAAATTTAGGCAGCGAGTGAAATCGCTGCCTATTATTATGGTTTTACAAAGAAGGAAGTTTGTTATGAGAAGATCTTTGTATTTCAGGAGCATCCTGTTTGAGATATTTGGACAGGTTTTGATGTATCAATTCCAACTCTTTTGTTTCTTGCTTAAAGGAAACGTATTGAGTATTTATTGACTTCTTTTTGGAAATAAGATTTGAAAGTTGCTCCTGTAACTTATTAGTATTAAGATGCTTGGGAAACATCCGGAGAAACCATTACCTCAGGGTGTCGTAAAGTTCTTTATCAAAGAAGGCTTTGAGATGCCCTTTCTTTTTTTATCCAAATCTTTCCTCTTGTTTACATATATAAACCTAAGAAAAAGCTTGACGTTTAAATATTACAAGTGTAATATTTAAGAAAATATGAAAAAAGGAGAAATAAAACTATATGAGAAAAAAGAAAAGAAAAAAACTCACGAAGATTATCACAAAAATAGTTTTATTTAGCGGTATATTGATTGGTGGTGAAATCGGTATTGTAACAATAATGAATTGTAATGTTCCTGAAAAAAGACTAATGGAATATATGAAATATATTGAAAAAGGGGAATATGAGCAAATGTATGCCATGCTGGATCAGAAAAAAAGCAGCATGAACAGTAAGGAAGAATTTATAGAACGAAATTCTAAAATATATGAAGGCATTGAGATGTCTGATCTGTCCATAACCGATATTACAGTAAAAAGACAAGAAAACGGAAATGCGGCAGTTTCCTATACAACAAATATGCAGACTGCTGCAGGAAATGTAGAATTTACCAACGATGCGGTATTTTCACATGATTGGACAGGATATCATTTAATCTGGCAGGATCAGTTGATTTTTCCAGAGTTATCTGCAACGGATAAAGTTCAGGTAACGTCAGAAGAGGCAAAGAGAGGAGATATTTTAGACAGAAATGGTCGTCAGTTGGCTGGAGAGGGAACTGCATCTTCGGTAGGAATTGTTCCGGGCAGGATGGAGAACAGAGAAGATACAATAAAAAAACTGGCAGAGTATCTTGGAATTGGAGCAGACGAAATTGAGGATAAGTTAGAAGCCGGTTGGGTAAAAGCAGATTCTTTTGTACCAGTAGCAACAATTCCTAAAATACAAGAGGTCGATCTTCTGACAGTGAATCCGGATAAAACTGTTCTGGAAGAAAAAGAAAAGCAGGACACATTATTGAAGATTCCAGGTATTATGTTATCTGATGTAAAAGTACGAACTTATTATCTAAAAGAAGCTGCCTCTCATCTGGTAGGGTATGTACAGGCGGTTACAGCCGAAGATTTGCAGGAACATAAAGGGGAAGGGTATCGTACAAACAGTGTGATTGGAAAGACTGGACTGGAAACGCTTTATGAAAAAGAACTAAAAGGAACAGATGGGTGTGAAATCTGTATTGTAGATGCAAATGGAAATAAAAAAAGTGTTATTGCATATGAGCCTAGAAAAGATGGAGAAGATATCCATACTACGATTGATGGTGATCTTCAAAGTACTCTTTATGAACAATTTAAAGAAGACAGAGGATGTTCTGTGGCTTTGAATCCTTACACAGGGGAAGTATTGGCGTTGGTAAGTACGCCATCTTATGATGATAATGATTTTGTACGTGGAATGGACAACAGCCAGTGGAGTGCATTAAATGAAAATGAAGATAGGCCTTTATACAACCGCTTTCGCCAGACATGGTGTCCTGGCTCAACTTTTAAACCTGTAATTGCTGCAATTGGATTAAAAGTGGGGGCATTTACTGCAAATGACGATTTTGGAAATGAGGGTCTGGCGTGGCAGAAAGATTCCTCGTGGGGAGATTATACAGTGACTACACTTCATGATTATGAACCTGTGATTTTGAAAAATGCGCTTATTTATTCAGATAATATTTATTTTGCAAAAGCAGCATTAAAAATTGGTGCGGATCAACTGATGCAGTCTCTAAATCAAATAGGATTTAATCAGGAACTTCCATTTGATATTAAAATGTCAGAGTCCAAATATTCTAATATGGACAAGATAGAAACAGAAATCCAGCTTGCTGACAGTGGGTATGGACAGGGACAGATTCTGGTAAATCCTTTGCATCTTGCAAGCATTTATACGGCTTTTCTAAATGATGGAAATATGATAAAGCCATATCTTCACGCGGATGGTGGAAGCACTTCCAGTGAAATCTGGATAAAAGATGCTTTTTCACCACAAATTGTTTCGGAGGTTATGGAGGGGTTAGAGGGTGTAGTGAATAACCCGGAAGGAACTGGTTATGGAGCATGCAGGGAAGACATTAGATTAGCAGGAAAAACCGGAACAGCGGAACTGAAAGCTACAAAAGAAGATACATCTGGAACAGAAATTGGCTGGTTTACAGTTTTTACTACAGACAGAGATACAAAGAATCCTATTTTGCTCATCAGTATGGTAGAGAATGTGAAAGATATTGGAGGAAGCGGTTATGTGGTGGAAAAGGATAAGGCGATACTGGATGAATATCTTGGTAATGAATAATTTTTACCTTTAAATATTACAAATGTAAGAGGAAAATGATATGAAAAAAATTTGGAAAATATTTGTGGGAGTTATTTTTCTTGCTGTCTGTAGTGGATGTGGCATAAAGAAAGAGCAGAAAAAGACAATTGAAGATACGAAAGAAAAAATTTACAGAGAGTGTGAAATGCTAGCAGAAGGCTATCAGAGCATATATGAGAATGCTGTGAAAGAAAATGCACTATATGAGCTGAGTACAATACAAAAAAGTATGGATTATTTTGGAAAATATGGATATGCAGTAATTGATTCCTACAATCAGCTGGATATGGTTCAAAGTATTAAAGTAGATGATTTTTTGAAAAAAGCAGAAAAAGAGAAAAATGGAAAAACTACTATATTTCAAGTTATAGCAGGGGATCATTTTATTCGGTATGATCTGAAAACCAAACAGGGGAAAATAGACGTTGAAGTAAGCTCTTTTAAATGGAAAGAGGATACTTGGCAGGAAACATATTATCATGAGTTTAGAGCTAATTCATGGAAATATACAGAAAACGGGTATTTCTTTATGGAAGAATATCATCCGGCTGGATATGATGGACCGTCTGGATATCGGGCCTTTCGGGTAGTGCCGTTAAATAAAAAATGCAGGGAGCTGAATCGAAAATATATACTTCCTTTTGGATATACACTTAATAAATTGTTTACTTCTAATTGGAGTGAAAAAAATTATGATGGAATAAATTTTTATGATGTTTTTGACCGTTTACTTTCAATGGAAGAAAAAGCTGATGAATTTAAGGAAGGAAAGACTTATGAAATCCCAAAAGAATCATTTGAAGCGATATTTCAAAAATATTTTAATATAAGCGCAGAGATACTGCAGACAGGAACGGTATTTCACACGGAAACACAGACATATCGGTATCGAACCAGAGGAATCGTATATGATTTTGCTTCCACACCATATATTCCATATCCGGAAGTTGTTTCCTACATAGAAAATCAAGATGGAACAATAACACTGGAAGTAAATGCGGTATGGCCACAAAAAGAATTAGATCAGGCGTTTTGTCATAGCGTAACCATTCGGCTGTTAGATAAAGATAGATTTCAATATGTATCCAATTATGTATCAAGGTCAGAAATAGAGGTTACCTGGTATACGGAAAGATTATCAGACGAAAAGTGGGAGGAATGTTATGGAGATAATTGATATGAGTACAAAAAGAAAACTGAAAAAGATGGTGAGTGTTTTATTTATTTTGGGATGCTTTTTCATAGGAAATACAAAATGTAAAGGGGCTGATTTAGAATATATTTCACAGGAAACTGCGAATTATGCTGTACAAGAAAGAGGATATGATTTGCCAGTAGATGAAGTCGTGAAAGAAGAAGCTATTGAAGATTGTAAGAATGTTATGAATCAGATGAAAGCCATTTATCAAAAGGCGGATAAAGGAACTTCATCGAATGTAGTAGTTTCTGAGACAGTAATGGAAGAAATGCAGGAAGTATTAAAGGAAAAAAATGTCCCTGTTATTACATCAGCGCCGTATTCAAATATGGCTAATTATTCTAAAATGGAAGAATTTCTTTTCAAGGCAGAACAGGATCTGCCAGGAGATATCGTCTTATATAGGATTAACAGGGATGGTGGGATAGAAAGACTCAAATTCAATTATGATGGGACAGATATGTATTTGCTGGCTGTGAAAGTTGTTTGGGGTATGAACGACAATCCATCTATTGTATATGTTTCGTATACAAGGATAGAAGAATGGAAATATACAGAAAAAGGCTGGTTTGGTTATACGCTATGTGTTCCAAAATATCCGGAAGTATCAGAAGCGGTTGATGGCAGTTCTATGATAAGAATTAAACCTTTAAGTGATGAATGCAGGGAAGTTTCAAAGAGGTGTGTGTATTTGCTTGGATATCAGGGGAATAATCTTTTATGTTCTGATTGGGATAGATCTGATATGGAAGGGTTAGATTATAATGGTTTATATGAATATTTATATCGAATGAAATACGGGGAGAGATATGAGTTTTCAGGTAACTCAAGTGGAATTCCGGCAGAAGAGTTTGAAAATCTGATAATGGAGTTTTTGCCGATAACAGCGGAGCAAATTAAAAAATGGGCAGTATTTGATTCGGAACATCAAACTTATGACTGGGAACGATTAGGTTGTTTAAATTATAGCCCTACTTATTTTGGAACATCTTTACCGGAGGTCGTTGAAATAAGAGATAGCGGAGAGGGAAACAATGTGCTGGTTGTTGATGCTGTATGTGATACATTTATATGTAATGATGCCGTTATTACAAGTGAGCTGACTGTTAAGTTCAACGATGATAAGAGTTTTAAATATATGGGGAATAAAATTCTGAATAATGGTACGAAAGAAGTTCCCAAATATCAATATAGAATAAAAAGAAAGAACTGATAACAACTATCAGCCCTTTCATATTTGTTAATTCCATATATGTAATTTTTTTAAGATATCAGAAGTGATTTCAAATGCCTTTTTGCCAGTTGCATTAGAATCACTTTGGATATTGGTTGCAAAATAATAGCTGTTATCGGAAGTTTCTACATATCCGATAAACCAGCCGTTGATATCCTGTCCGTTGACACGACCGGTTCCAGTTTTTCCGTAGAAATTACCATTAGGTGTACTGGCAATTTTTATAGCATTTTTAACAGAAAATACATTTTGGGAATTTAGATGGAATTCATTTGTGTTAAATTTTTTCAATAATGTTACTTGCTCTAAAGGCGAGATTTTTAATGAAAAATCGGACCAGTATAAATCCAGATTTGAACTGGTTGTCTGGTTTCCATATTCTATTTTATTCAAAAATTCCTGGACTCTGTTAATTCCGAGCTGCGAATCAATTGCCTGGAAATACCAGTTAACGGAATTTTGCATAGCAGAGTTTAAATCCTGATCAGCTTCCCAGGATGGAAAAGGAAAGGCATCACCATTCCATGTCATGGAAGAGTGTTCTGGTGTGATGATTCCGGATTCCAACCCTAATAATGCATCGTATATTTTGTAGGTAGACTCTGGCGGAATACGTTTGGTGGCTTCTTCAAGATCGTATATTTTCCAGGAATCCAAATTATTGTCATACAAAACAAATGATCCATCATATGTTCCAAATGTTTCGGATATATCTAACAGGGAGATATTTTTGTCTGTATCACTAAAATGATATACGCTTTGAGTAGAGGCATCAATGGATAAAATGGGTGTACATCCAATAAAAACAGCACTAATGACCAGATAAATTATCAATGCTCTCATTTTTTGATAAAGAGTTTCTTTCCTAAAAACGGCGATGTTGAGAATACGTCGTTTCATCTGCCTGAAATTTCCGGACATTCCAACTGCCAGTGGAGAGGAAAAAGAGGATATTTTTTCTGCAAAATTAATCAGTGTAGTTCCATAAGCTTGGTATTCATCAGCAGAAATCATCTGCAATACAGCAGAATCACAGGCTATTTCACGGTCACAGAAAATTTCTTTTAAAGTGTACCAAACAAAAGGGTTAAACCAGTAGAGTATATTACTTATGACCATGAGGAAGCCAATAAATGTATCTTTGTGACGGTAATGCTGTAATTCGTGTAGCAGCATAAAACGCATATCATCAGGATTCAGTTCGGAAATTAAATGGATGGGAATGTAAATCCTGGGATGTATTATTCCGATTAAAACTGGTGATTTTAAAAATGCAGTACTGTAGACTGATACTGGGTGAGAGATTTTAAGTTCCTTTAAACAATTGTAATAAATAGTTTTTACCTGCTGATTTTGAAGCGGGAGAGCAGATCTTTTTATGGAACGTACATAGTTTAATGAATGAAGGGTGAGGACTGACATAATCATAACACCCGTTATCCATATTAGAAAGAGTATGGTATTCAAGCCTCCAGAAAATTGACTACTGATGGAAACTGAAAAATCATTCACCTGGTTTAACAAAATATTTTGTGTATTACTGGTAAGTTCGGATAGCGTGTCGGTACCAGAGTTAAGTCCTGAGTCAGTTTGAAAAAAATGTAACCATGAAAAAAGTTGTGAGCCATGAATCTGTACAGGAAAAAATGGCACGGCAAGTAATAAAAATAAAAGAAAACAGAGATGGTACTGTGTAGCCGCAGATAAATATTTTTTCAGAAGTTTTTTTGTTCCGATTATTACAAGTGTAAAAATACATATGAAGATATTACTGATTAAAAAGTGGATGATCCAGTTGCTCATTCAAAACCTCCTATTTCTGATGTTTTGATAATAAATGGCGTAAGTTATCAATTTCTGTTGAAGAGAGCTTATCGTCTTCAAGGTAAGAAGCCAGCATAGAAGAAAGATTTCCATTATAATATCGCTTTAAAAAAGAATTGCTTTCCTGGCGTATATATTCATCTTCTTGGACTAATGGAGTATAGACAAATACCCGGCTTTGTTTTTCGTAGGAAAGAGCTTTTTTGGAAACAAGTCTCTTGATAAGAGTTTGAATTGTTTTTGGACTCCAGCTGGTAGTTAGAGTAAGTTTTTCTGTAATTTCATTTGTATTGATGGGAGCATATTTCCATACAATTTTCATAACTTCAAATTCGGCTTCTGAAATCTGGGGTAGTGACATAATAAAATCCTCCTGCTAAATCCTACATATGTAATAAATATATTATATTACTTGTAGAAGAAAAAAGTCAAATGGCAGATGATATATAGAATATAAAATTAATAATGTAGAGGCAATAAAGGTGAAAAAGGTAGAAATTATTGAGAGAATCACAGATGCTAATGGAAGCATAAGTGAAAACATATTGACTAGCTGGGAACATAAAAACCAATTCATACCGGAAATTATAAGGTTTGGAGAATTAAAAATATATCTACAGGAACGAATTGTTAAAAAGAATGATAGTGATGTTCATCTTTCAAAATATGAATATGATATTTTACTTCTTTTAGCGAAAAGTCCAGGTAGAATATTTGGAAAAGAAATGGTTTATGATCTGGTATGGAATGAACCTTATTCCGGTGATTATAATGTGGTCATGCGACATATCTGCAATATCAGAGAAAAAATAGAAGATGATCCTGGACAACCATTATATATACAAACAGTACGAGGTGTAGGATATCGGTTTAATGGGAATTTAGGCAGCGAGTGAAATCGCTGCCTATTATTATGGTTTTACAAAGAAGGGAGTTGGTTATGAGAAGATCTTTGTATTTCAGGAGCATCCTGTTTGAGATAATTGGACAGGTTTTGATGTATCAATTCCAACTCTTTTATTTCTTGCTTAAAAGAAACGTATTGAGTATTTAGTGATTCCTTTCTGGAAATAAGATCTGAAAGTTGCTCTTGTAACTTATTGGAATTAAGATGTTTCAGGTCTATACCATTTTCCTGTAAAATATGTTCAGCACCAGCGAAAAGAATAATTTGAGATTCATATTTACGGAAATAACGATCCGGATCTTTGGAACTTTTATAATGGTCATCGTAAATTTTATTTTTCTGATATTGTTTGGCATATTTTAGCATTTCTCGAAGATGACGTATCTGAGACTCGAGAGAAACAACAGAGGTATTTACCTCTTTTTGCTGCATATGTAACAAGGCTATGCGGTCTTCAAGTTCTGAAAAATTATGTAGATTATGTGTGAGCATCTTGTTATATTCAGCAGAGACAATTTTTAAATTTTCCTTATTTGCCCATTTCTGAAGCCCAATGTTTCCTGCTATATTGGGAGCATTGGTATCTATTAATTTGTTATGAACAGAAGGAAAAATAGCTTTCTGACGTTTATTTTCAATGCGTTCTTTGATACGTTCTTTAGTAAAATTTTTTCCTAAAGATTTAGCACTTCCACGCACTGGACGGGACATATCGGGAGAACGAAAGGTAATGTATTTTCTGCTGTTTTCGCCAAATTCTGCGTTTTTTATTTCATATCCTTTAGCTTCCATAAATGCAAGAAATTCTGAGTAAGTGGAAACAATTCGGATTGTCTGGTTGATATCTTTTCGCAGCTGCGCTTTTTTACTGGATTCAGATTTATTTGCAGCCCATTCATTGTATTTCATTCCTTTTTTACCATCTGGCATAATTGTGGACAGGTTATGTTCTTGGCATAAAGTGTCGCTGAGATTTCGTATTTTCCAGTAATTCTTTTTACAGTCATGGTAATGAGAAAAAGTGATGTTATCTGCAGAACAGAAAATTAAATGGTTATGTACATGACCTTTATCAGTGTGTGTTGTCAGAACATAGGAGTATTTTCCCTCCAGTAAGCGATCCGCAAGTTCTTTGCCAATCTGATGGGCTTCTTCATAGGAAACTTCACCAGGGGAAAATGCCTGAATCAGATGAAATGCCTTATTTGTATTGTGCGGATCTCTGCAGTCATGTGTATGATCCAAAGTGTATTTAAAGTCAAGAACGGCTGTTTCGGGAGAGCAGGCAAAGGAAGAAATATATAGATTCTGGTCAGTTTTATCTGGATTGCAGATGTATTCTATTGCTTTATCAACGGTTGTTTTGATACCATGGATTTTTGTAACTGCCATATTTTTTCCATTAACTCCTTTATATCGTCCAGGTCCTTTGGGTAAACTGTATTGGTACTGTTTATACGATGGGTGATCTGATTCAAATTGCTGCTGATATTGCCCAGCAGGGTATTCATTTTTCGGATATGAGAGTAGTCTACTTCATATACAAATCCATATAAGATCATTTTCCGTAGAAAGGCAGATTTGCTTTTCATCCTGGAAAGACGATATTTTTCTTCTAAAATGTATTGTTCGTCATCATTCAAATAAAATTGTACGGGATGAATTCTGGTACGTTTGCTCATTGAAATCCTCCAATTCGTTTTTTTCTATAAAAAAGAGTACAAAAAAACTGTCTAACCAGTTCGGCTATGACAGTTATGGTACTTGGTTTTTTGTTGGTTTGGACAGATATATCTGTAAGTTATTTTAACAGGACTGGGTGAAAGCGTCAAATTAAGAAATTATAAAATATGAGAGGGCCAGGGATACTCCCTGATACATTTTGGTAGAATGAACCGGAAAGGGAATTTGACAAAATGAGCCAGTTGTCATGACACTGGCAGTGCTTGCTTCTTTTGGGGTGTAGCCTGCTTTGCAGGCTATGCAAAAGCTATAAAACATAAATGGAACTGTGAGAAGTGGTTGAGAATATAATCCTGATAGCGTATAATCAAAGCAAGAAATCGTAAGTGAGGGATAAATTTGAAACGTGAGGAAATTTTTCAATATGTGAAAGAGCAATATGGAACGGAACCGGAATATTTATGGAAAAAAGATCCTGATTCTGCGGTGCTTCGACATAAAAATGGAAAATGGTATGCTATAATTATGGCAGTGGAAAAGAAAACACTGGGATTAGAAGAAGATGGAAAAATTAATATCCTGATGTAAAATGTGACCCTGATCTGGTTGGGATGTTAATTCAAACGTATGGATTTTTACCGGGGTATCATATGAATAAGCGACACTGGATTACGATTCTTTTGGATGAATCTGTCAGTGAAGCTAAGACGCTAGATTTTCTGGATATGAGTTATGATTTAATTGACAGTGGGAAGTAATTAAAATTAAAAAGGAAGCCTTTCAGAAAAATCTCTGATCGGCTCCCAGGTATTCATTCTGGATATGTATAAGTTGATCTTTGCAACAGGATATTTTCCCAATCTCGTTCATGGCGCAACACTCGGAGAATATGAATCTCTTTTGTTTCTTCCATTATAATATAAAAAATAATAGATGGCGGAAAAGATCTTTTATGTATGGAATATCCTCTGTACAGAATTTGAGTTCGGGGAAAGGCAGTACTGAACTGGCCTAAATTCTGCATTTGTTCTTTCAGATCAGATTGAAAACGGTCAGCACGTTGCTGGCCGAATTCTTCTTCAATATAATCTGCAATGTCTGTGACATCGTAAATTGCTTCCCAGGTTAAAATAATTTTATATTCTTGCATTTCTTCGTGCATCCCTTAATTCTGTGATTTTGCGAAAAGCATCTTCCAGTGGCAATTCACGACCAGCTTCCATATCATCAATTCCCCGGTCTAACATGCGGAGAAGATGATTGTTTTCCTGGTTTTTATCGGTTGTAGGGACTTTTTTTGTTAATTCCATGAAATCACTCCAATCATACGGTTTATAAATAGTGTATGTTGTTCAGAAGTATCTATCCATAGTTTAGCATAGAATGGGCAGCAATACAATTGAATTATTTTGCAGGAGCGTCCGTCAGACCAAGAAGATATTCGCAGGAAACATTAAATACTTCGGCCAGTGCGACAACTTCGTAGTCGGGAACGAAACGTGTGCCTTGTTCAATTCGCAGGATTGCCAGATCATTAAAATCATATCCTGCAAGTTGTAATTTGGCAGCGAGTGTTTTCTGAGTAAGATTATGAGCCTTTCGTAATTCTTTTACCCGTTGTCCTATTCTGTTTTTACTGTTCGTTTTTTTATCCCAATAAATAATCATTCTGATCCTCAAAAGTTTCTAAAGATGAAGTATTGTTATTGATTTTAAGGAAAAATATTGTTACTATACTTCTAAAAATGAAGTTTTTGGAAAGTTTATTTGATTTTTGAAATAAGAAAATGATAATGCTGCCTGTAATGAGAAATAATTCTAATGAGAGGTGGAAAGAAGATGAATGAATTTTATGAAGCAGTATCGAATTTATTTGAGGAATTGCGCTGTGACTCCGGAGAAAGAGAATATACAGTAGAGCCGGAAGAATGGAAAGAAGCAGAGAAGAATTTGAAACAAATACAAAAGAAGCTACCACTACATCTGGAAAAAATCCCAGAGCGTGAGCAGAATTTCTGGAATAAATATCTGGATCAGTTAGAACATTTCCATTATGAAGAGGAGCAGCGGGCTTATTACCAGGGAATGATGGATGTAGTTGAGTTTCTTATTAATATAGGGGCAATAAAGAAATCCACGAATGTTAAGAGAATGATAGAAAAATATGCACGTTAAGAGTGGCGGTATGGGAAACCATACCGCTTCTTCAGAATAATTCAGATAGAATTCAAATGAATTTCAGGGATCTTGTTTATCGTGATCTGTAGGAATTTTGTATGTGCGCAGGTATGCTTCTACGATGGCAAGGATAGCGGTAATTTGCTCATCGTTGCATTTTGACAGGTACATGAGCAGGCGTTGATAATCAAGATTATCTGTATGATTGTTTGGATAAAACAATGGTTCAGGAGGAACATTTAAAGCGCGTACCAGTTTTCTGATTTTATGAAAACTGGGAACTCGGCCCCCATTTTCAATTTCCTTTAAATATCGGCTGGACATTTCTGCTTTTTCAGCTAATTCTTCATAAGTCAATTTTTGCTCGTGTCGGGCGTTCTTAAAAAACAATCCCAGTTCTTTATCTGTTTGTTTTGGCATATGATACACCTCCATGTTTAGTGTATAGTTCCCTTTCTTGAAAGAAAATGAACTAATAATTCACTAAAAAAGAGGGTGATATTTCACTTTTTAAAAGACATATAAAATTCTGAATTTCCGTAAAACAGATCCGGAGGTATTGGAAAGATTAAGAATTTTATTGTCTGGTATCATATCCGTCATTACGTGACGGATGAAATAGATAAATAGTTCAAAAAAGCAAATAAATTTCTTTACCTCAAAAAGTGAATTATATGCCACAAGAAATGATGGCAAAATATTATCTTTTGATATAAATAGCGTCCGATGGGCTAAAAACTACCCATTAGGACGTTTTTTATATACCTCAAAATACAGGAAAAACAATTTTCTCGTATTTATTAAGAAATTTTTTAAAAATTTCTTCCCACACCCCGACAAATGCACTTATCCGTTTGGGATATGTGTGAAGGGGAAGCAAGAACTTTGCTTATTGCCTACCGGCGGGGAAGGAGGTGAACTCTTATGGAGCAATCCTCTTTTCAAGATGAGCAGACAGTCAGACATCAGTTTGATTCTCTGTGCAAGCTGGCATTGAAAAGCGAAGTTATTAATTATGAAAAGCATATGGCATATCGCCAGAAGTATGAAGTGATGTTGTCAGAATTATCAGAAAAGGAGTTGAGCAGACTTTTTATAATGGATGAGCATGAAATGGAAACACATCGTTTTCAGGTCCTGGGTTACGATATAGAAGTCAAAGATGCATTGATTGCTGAAGCACTGCAGACACTTACTGAAAAGAAAAGGAATGTTGTGTTATTATCATATTTTATGGATATGAGTGATACAGACATTGCCAGAGAAATGAATCTTGTACGCAGCACAATTAATGAGCATCGTAGACGATCACTGGAACTGATGAGAAAAAATATGGAGGAATCTGCAAATGAAAAAAAGTAAAAAACAGAAATGCGCATTTGATTTGCTGCCATTCCATGTTATTGAGGCAGCATCAACTGGTGATACTGAGGCAATCCAGGCAGTGTTAAAGCATTATGAAGGGTACATAACAGTTTTGGCTACCAGAAAAATGTTTGACGAATTTGGACAGGTGCATTACTGTGTAGATGAAACTCTGCGTCAACGCCTGGAAACAAAACTGATTACTAAGACCTTGGGATTTGATACGAAATCATATGTAAGGAAAAGTAATCAGTAAAGGGAGTATTTAATATAGATTCCTTTTCCCCTTCAGGAATTTTGTACCTTGAAAATTGTATATTGTTTTACATACAGGACGTGAAGATATGTAGAGCCACTAGGTAAATCCGCCATGATATATCTGCTCTGTTAATGGAGTAAATACGAGGAAATGCTGAAATATAACATTGAAGTAAAGGTATGGAGCGAGAAGAATTTGACAAAATGTGTAGCAGCTGCACAGGGCGACGAAGCATATCTGTGATAATGATACTTCCAGAAAAAATCTGGTCATATTTAATGACGGTGCAAAACCGATGTGGGCAGAGTACTGAACTGCCACCTGTATTGTAATTTTATCTGCCGATGACAGTGTATAAAATTGTAAATTGTCATGGGCAGATAAAAATGTTTTGTCCAAAGAGAAAAGGAGGAGAGAAGAGTGGCGATTAAAATTGAAAAAGGTAAGATTCCAATTTGGGAAAAATATATGCTTACGGTGGATGAAGCAGTGCAATATTTTGGAATAGGTGAAAAGAAAATAAGGATGCTTATTTCGGAACATCTAAATTCAGAATGTTGCTTTACAGTCCAGGTGGGGTGTAAGTCGTTGATTAACCGTAAGAAATTTGAGGCCTTTCTGGATCAGACTACGTCTTTGTAAAAAATATACGAACAATTTAACACTTTAAAGTGGAAATGTTAGCCCTGGTATGATATAATACCTATATCGTGCTAGGGCTTCTTCGTAGAAAGGGGCGAAGACGTTTGGGTAAAACAAAACGTGACCAAAAACGACGAGATAAAAAAGGTCGAATTTTACGAAACGGAGAAAGTCAGAGAAAAGATGGAAGATATGCGTTTGTATATACAGATTGTTATGGAAAGCAGAAGTTTTTGTATAGTTGGAAATTAGAGCCAACAGATTCTCTGCCAACTGGATGCAGACCATGCTTAGCTCTAAGGGAAAAAGAAAAAAATATCCAAAGAGATTTACATGATGGTATAGTACCTTACGGAGGAAATTTAACAGTTTTGGATTTGGTTCAAAAATATATTGGACAAAAAAAGGGGGTTCGTCATAACACTCAGGCGAACTATGATTTTGTGATCAATATAATAAAAAAAGAAGAATTCGGAACCAGAAGAATAGATAAAATAAAATTGTCGGATGCAAAAGCATGGTTTATTAAGCTGCAAGCAGATGGAAGAGGATACAGTTCCATTCACAGTGTGCGTGGAATTGTAAGACCTGCATTTCAGATGGCAGTTGAAGATGATTTACTGCGCAAGAATCCTTTTGAATTTCAATTATGTACAGTTGTCGTAAATGACAGTGTTACAAGACAGGCAATTACAAAAGAACAGGAAGAGTTATTTCTGGAGTTTATCCGAAATGATGACCATTACTCAAAATACTATAATGGAATGTTTATTTTGTTTAAGACTGGACTTCGTATTTCTGAGTTTTGTGGATTGACAGTGAAAGATATTGATCTTCAGGAGAGAAAAATCAATGTGAATCATCAGCTTCAGAGAACCAGAGGAATGCAGTACGTCATTGAAGATACCAAAACTTCAAGTGGAACACGAATGTTACCGATGACAGATGAAGTTTATGAATGTTTTGAACAGATTGTGAAAAACCGTAAAAAAGTAAGGGTTGAGCCGATTATAGATGGATATAGTCGATTTCTATTCCTGGATAAAAAAGATATGCCTGAGGTAGCACTTCATTGGGAAAAACATTTTCAGTGGGCGTTAGGAAAGTATAATCGTACTCATGAGGAACAAATGCCAAAGATCACGCCTCATGTATGCAGGCATACATATTGTTCCAATATGGCGAAAGCTGGAATGAATCCGAAAGCACTCCAATATTTAATGGGACATTCTGATATAGGGGTTACGTTAAATGTATATACGCATCTGGGATTAATTGATGCAAAAGAAGAGATGAATAGGATTGCAAAACTGGCATAGTATGATAAAATAATAGAAAAAAGAATTAAAAATAATCTGATTATAAGGTTCTTAGAAAGCCTGTTTTCCAGGCTGATTATTACTAAGAAGTTACTAAATTTGGATAAGAAAATATACGAATTTATGCTGTGATATACAGGAAAATGACAGGATTGAAGATTATCGGAAAATGCCTGCAAACAGCGTAAATACAGCATTTCAAGGAGTTTTAAGCAATGATAAGTGTGTTATTTGTCTGCCATGGCAATATATGCCTGACCTTTGATCGCATCTTCTGGTTCCATGATCGCATTTACATAGTAGACAGAAGAAGCGGCCATCAGCCCCCAGCCAAGCATCTGAAATACCTGGATTCCATAAAAGACAGGCATGTTTGGAGCCAGGAAAGTACCGAAGGCTTTTAAGGTAAAAAAGATTCCTGTAATGCGGAACCATATGTCGCAGCGGAGCTTTTTGACCATGTGTGCAAAAAGAAATAGAGTTGGCAGTTCGCACATTGCAGCGATGGCGACGGCGGTTCCCATTTCGGAGCTTCCACCGCCTTTGCTTTCTACTATCTGGAAAGTAAAACTGTTTAGAAGAACATGTCCGATATAGACAAAAACGCAGCCAATAAGAACCATTGTGAAGCGTTTGTATTTGATAAAAAAGGACAATGGGTTCAGGCTGGATTTTGTACTGGATGTTTTGACAGGACTGACAGGTGTTTTGGAAAATGGAAACAAAGTCAGACAGCCCAGTAATACCAGTGTGATCAGAGTAATGCATACCGGGACTGCTGTGATACCGGTTCTGGCAGTGATCAGTCCAAGAACGTAGGAGAGTGCTGCATATGCAACAGATCCCATTCCGCGCGCAATGCCGAAGTTGAGGCTTTTGCCCTGGTTAATGCTTTCCATGCCAAGAGCGTTGATGAAGGGTGTCAGCAGCTGCAGAAGTGTAACGCCACATCCGTAAACAAGCCCGGTCAGGAGAACTGTTTGACAGAAAAGCAACAGGACTCCTAAAAGTAACTGCAGGATGAGAAGTAATTGCAGGAATTTTTTCAGGGACGGACTGTCGGGGCGGTCTGCATAACTTGCGAGTGCAGGCTGAAGAACAGCAGAGAGAATACCGGCAATGGCGATGATAATACCAATTTCTGTATTGGAGAAGCCGCTGCCCAGCAGATAAAAGCCGGAGTATCCCATGATTGCAGCAAAGTTCATCCAGTATAATCCCTGGATAAAAGAATAAAAGACAGTGAGATTTTTTTGTTTGACAGATGACATGACTGAAGTCTCCTTTATATGAATTACTTCTTATTATACAGGCAAAAGGAAATACGTGAAAGTATAAAATACTTGCGGATTTCTTTTTTTAATTTAAGATAAAATGCAGAAAAAGAGATTTGCAGAAAACAGGAGGAAACAGAAGCATGAAGAAAAAAATAGATGTGTATGAATATATGGGAGAAATCCTCAAAGGAGTCAAATCAGGCGTGCTGGTAACAGGTAAAGCGGATGGCAGAGTAAATTCCATGACGATTTCCTGGGGAATGGTTGGCATTGAATGGGCCAAACCTGTATTTGTGACATTTATCAGAGAGAGTCGTTTCACAAGAAGTCTTATTGAGAAAAACGGAGAATTTACAGTTAATATTCCGATAGATGACAGTGCAAAGAAAATCCTTGGTTTCTGTGGTTCAAAATCCGGAAGAGATGTAGATAAGGAAAAAGAACTTGGTCTTACCTATGAAGAACCGGAAACCATCTCTGTGCCTGGAATCAGAGAACTTCCGCTGACTCTGGAATGCAAAGTGGTTTACAAACAGACACAGGACATCAGTGCAATGACAAAAGAGGATCAGGAAAAATTCTATCCACAGAACGTAGACAGTACATTTACCGGCTCCAACAGAGACACACATGTGGCATATTACGGTGAGATCGTAAATGCGTATGTGATCGAGTAAAGATGAAATCATGAAAAGGACAGCTCCCCGGTCGAGGGGAGCTGTTTTGGGCTTACGGTCATGAATTTTTGCACGAGGCTTCACATGGACAGTCAAAGCTCGGATTGAATGCATAGAAATTTTTGGCATCAAGCTGTTCCTGCACAGAACGCAGGGCTTCGCCGAATCTCTGGAAGTGCACGACTTCTCTTGCACGGAGAAAGCGGATTGGATCAGCAATTTCCGGGATATCGCGGACAACACGAAGAATATTGTCATAGGTTGCCCTTGCTTTTTGCTCCGCGGCAAGATTTTCAAACAGATCCGTGATCGGGTCGCCTTTGCTCTGGAATTCACATGCGTTGAAGGGGACTCCGCCTGCGGCCTGCGGCCATACGCCAACAGTATGGTCGATATAGTATGGTCCCAGTCCGCTTTTTTCAATTTCTTCCATAGAAAGATTTCTGGTAAGCTGATGGACGATCGTGGAGACCATCTCCAGATGAGCAAGTTCCTCTGTACCGATATCGTTCAGCACAGCCATTGCCATGCGGTTGGGCATTGTAAAACGCTGGGAAAGATATCGCATAGATGCGCCAATCTCACCGTCCGGTCCACCAGAGTGTAATACCCTATAATAGTGCCGAAAACCCAGTATTTATGCGGGTTTCAGGCACTTTGCAAGGGAGAAGAAGGTATGAAAATTATGATACGATAATGTCAAAGTACATCTTGCCAGATTCTTTGTCGTAAACAATCTGGTCAACAATTGTCCGTATCAGAGTTCCTTTTTCTTCATAGCTTACATCTGGATTTTTCAAAATATCATTCACGGATTTGATCTCGTGAAGAACATCATCTTTATTCAATTCTTTTTCTTCCTGCTCCTTTTGCAGTGTTTCCAATTTGTTTTCGAGCTGTAGTCGGTTACTGATCAGCCGGTCTTTGTTGACCTTGTATTCTTCCAGCGTGTCGATTCCACTTTCGTATGCATCACGGATCCTGGTCTCGCGGGTGGAGAGTTTGGACAACTCCCTTTGAATTTGTTCAATTGCAGCAGTGTAATCTGTGGTTGGTTCATCCTTACGGACATATGTAAAATCTGCTCCGGAAAGAATCTGATCGAAATATGCAATCACAGCTTCTTCTGCTTTCTTGACAGACAGAGCAACGGAAGTCTTATGGAATCCCTTTGCATATTTCCAACACTGGAAGTATGGACACTTGTTATTTCCGGTATAGGAGAGCGTAGCACCACAGACAGAACATTTCAGCAATCCGGATAACCAGTGCTTGCACGTGGAAACATTCCGGGCTTTCATGGGACGCTTACGGGATGCAATCAATCTTTGTCTCCGGTCAAAACGTTCTTTCGAAATCCGAACCTCATGTGTGCCCTCAAACTCTACACCATTCCATGACACGATTCCGCAGTAAAAAGGATTCTGCAGGATCCGGTCAATGGTTCGTCGCTCAAATGGATTTCCACGTTTGGTCTTATAACCCAGATCATTACATTTTCTTGCAATGGCGGTTTCATCCATGTTCTGGTTATCATATAGGTCCATGATATAAGATACCATGGCATACTCAGCTTCGTTGATCCGATAGGGCTTTCCGTGTCCTACAGCCTCATATCCAAGGCAGGGAGAAGTCTGGTAGCCGTTTCGCAGTGCTTTCTCCTTCATGCCCCGCAATACTTCTCCAGAGAGACGGATAGAGTAGTATTCATCCATCCATTCGATGATGCGCTCGATCAGAGACCCAAAAGGACCGTCTATAAGAGGTTCAGATATACTGATTACCTCCACATGGTCTTTTTTAAGCATACTTTTGTATACAATAGATTCCTCCTGGTTACGAGCAAATCTGGAAAACTTCCAGACAAGGATCACATCAATAGGATGCTCTGGGGATTTTGCAATCCCGATCATTCGTTGAAACTCGTGCCGGTTTTTCGCTTTGCGGCCGGAAACACTTTCAACAAAGATAAATTCCTTTGGGACTATAATATTGTTTGCTTTGGCATGTTCCAGTCCGAGCCTGATCTGAGCATCCGGGGATAGTTCATCCTGTTCGTGTGTGGAAACACGAATATACAATGCTCCAATGAGAACAGATCTTGGACTGTCTATTACTTGAGCCATGATATCACCTCGGTTTTATAAAATATGTAAAATTGGGTACAATACCAATAACAAGCATTGTCAATCCAATAGGAGGGGATATCACAATGCCGAAAAAAGTAAAAAAGAAAAGTAATGCAATAAGCCAAGTTTGTAGATACCATTTCTTTTTCATAAGTAAAACTCCTTATATTATATTTTTTATGCTGAAATGAATTAATCTGTAGCGATTATTCGCATAACAGCAAATGGTTCAAAGTAAACAACATAATTGTCAACAGCAGTACACACACCGTATTTAGATTTGTAGCACTGGATAGCTCCTTTCAGGTATTCCTCAGTCGCATCCAGAAAGTCTGCCATCTCATATAAATTCCTGCATCCAGCTTCATAGGCTCTGATCAGACCGGTTAATCCAATTTTAAGGTTATAACCATAGAACCGTGCGCGATATTCCTGTTTACGGTTCATGATGTCGGTCTGATCCAAAATGTCACCGGCACTGGTACAGTGATGACCAATTTCCTCTGCAAGTACACAGGATTTTTCTGCTTGTGTTTCTATATCTTTTCGGATTGCTATCCGTTTGCCCCTGAGCAGACCATCATGATCTGTCAGAGGCTGTTCTTTTACTACCAAATCATTCTGATCGGCAGTAGTTAAAAGTTGCTCGTAGTTCAACGGGCTCACCCCTTTTAAATCAAATTGCGGACTTTAAGGATGGATATGCATAGCTATGTTCATACATGTACTCAGGAGCACAGTCAATGTCTTCATCCATCCATGTAACAACACCGTCTACTATTTTGCAGTCGTTAAAAATCTTCTCATCAGACAGTGGAGTGAATGCAGGACCAGTCAAAATGGTTGCATCAAACAAACGCTGTTCTCCGGTTGAGAAAGTAAGAAGCATCATCATGTCATCCAACGGCTTGGCAGAAAGTATCTGGATGGTTTCAGGTCTTTCACTGGCGTATACAGTTCCATTTAATGTAAACATAAAACAGTTCTCCTTAAGCTGTTTGCTTGTAATCAATAACCGCAATTTCAGTCAGCATACCTTTAACTTTTTGAATGATTTTTTCGATTTGTTCAAGTGTTTCACCATTGAGATATTCTTCACCGCATTGAGAACACTTTTCGCAAGGAACATTCTTGATGATGATGTAGCAGCCCTGATAATCGGTCATATAAGTTGTTGTGGAAGGTTCAATATCACCTTTGCAATAAAAACAAGTCATTATGCATGCTCCTTTCTGGTTTTGAAATCAGCTTCCCATTTATCAACACTTGGGAAATATGCTGTTATAAGAAACAAATCAGATTCATGATGTCCGATAACTACATGAAGATACTTATCTTCAATGCTCATTCCTAGAATTAAACAACTGGGATAAGGATAATCATCTGGATATTGCTCAATAATCTCTCCATTCATAATACAGGCCATCACATCTTTTAAAAATATTCCTCGCTGTTCCAATCTTTTGGCAGCGTGAAGTGTAATATGAATATTTTTAGGTATACATAGTTTACGCAATTCCAATATATCTAATGCCATGTCATTCCTCCCATTCTGAATCATCATTCATAATATCAAGATCATGCTGAATACCTTCAGATGTCTGTTCAACATCTGTGCGAGCGTGGGCGGCAAGAACGTCTTCCTCCATCTGCTGGGTGGAGAGAAGATTCTGTGAGTATGTGAGTATTCTATCCTGATTATGCTTATTCAATTTCCTATAAGAAAGAATAAGCTCTGATTCTTCTTTAGTGTCACAATGGACATTGTATAATTTGATAGTGGCAGCAGGGGT
>NZ_JAHLQA010000043.1 GCF_018918125.1 Blautia sp. MSJ-19 | reverse complement strand
ATAGGTTTCCCGTTCGACTTGCATGTGTTAAGCACGCCGCCAGCGTTCATCCTGAGCCAGGATCAAACTCTCTGATAAAATGTTTGATTCCGGTCAGACAACACTTGGCTATCTTCCCGCTTTACTGTTTATAAAAAGTTCATTCTGTTGAATGATGATTCTTAAAGAATTTTCGAGAATCGTATGTGTTTCACTGTTTAGTTATCAAGGTTCTTTATTTTGCTCTCTTGCGACAGCTCGTTTAGTTTATCACGTTCGCTTTCGTTTGTCAAGAACTTTTTTAAGTTTTTTCAAAACTTTTTTCGAACTCTTTTGTGATTTCGTTGCTCATCAGCAACTCGTTTAATTTATCACATTCATCTCTGAATGTCAAGTACTTTTTTTCAACTTTTTTAATTTCTTTCCAATCAGAATCGACCAGATTCTATTTATTGAGAAAAAATCAAAATAAGAAAAATCCGCTCCATTTCGAAGCGGATTAAAGTATATCATTATGTTTTATTTGAGTCAAGTGTTTTTTCTATATTTTTAAAATTATTCAAAAAATATCTGCAAATACATTTACGAAGATATCATATTTGTAGAGTACGCTCAAGAAAGTATCCTGTTCAACCAGTTCCAGTCCTTTTTTTCCAATTTCAGTACTGCATAATACTGTCAGCAGCAGAAATGCAATCCATATAAACAGCAATCCCTTGGCAACGCCGATCATTCCACCCGTCACCCGGTTTGCCCCGTTGATCAGTGGTAAACCCGTAACTGCATCCAGTATGCACATTACTACCCGTAAGATCAGATTTGCCAATATATAGGATATCAGATAAGAGATTCCATTTATAATCGTTCTTGCCAGATATCCTGTAACATAATCTGCAAATGAATCCACAGCAAGATACTGATACATCTCCGTCGTATTATTCTGTTCCAGATTCTTCTGCAGGATGTCAGGAAGAGCAAGCTTCTCTATCGCACGATTCGAATCGTTTTCATCTGCTTCCGTGCTATCCTGCGCCTGTTCATTCATCTGTGTCTTTACCAGATCCTGACAGCTTTCCTGAATACGCGTATATACCGGAGTTTTTTCCATTATGAAATCGTTGATATAGGGATTCATCGCCCATGCGATCGCCAATGTAAGAAACACAAAGAAAAACGAGAGGATTTCTCTGACAAATCCTCTTCGATATCCCCTGTATCCAGTCAAGAGCAACACACCTATGGCAACAACTCCCAGCCATGTTATTTTCATTTTTCACCTCTTAACTGAATTTGATCACATCGACACCATTATCCAGTATCAGCAGATATCTGTTCCATCCAGTCTTGATAAAGTCACTGATCGTACCATCTACTGTTCCACTGTATTTTTCTACGCCTCTGCTGTTCATCACACAAATCTGTGAACTGTTATATAAAAGAATGCTTCCATCGCTAACCTTGATCGATGTATATGGAATGTTGAAATCTTTTTCAAACTTCATCGTTCCATTTGTCGAATACGCTCTCATCGTATATGGTTTGTCTTTATTTCCATTCTTAAATACAAGCCCGATAATATTATCATCATAAAATGTACTGACAATTTCTTTATCTACCTTGATCGTTGTACTTTCCTTCGGGATCTGCTGCCCTTTATAAAGTGTAAAACCGTCATCCCGGATAGCCACCGCACGATCACCACTGAGATACATGATCTGTGGCACGACTACTCCGTCATACGTATAGCCACTGACAATTCTGTCGTCTTCACTCTGTCCTACATCTCCAAAATTGTAAAAGGCAACATAACTCGTCGTCTGGCTTCCATCTACAAACTGATATGCTACCATCATAATGTCGCCACTGTTGGACACTGCCACATCCAGCGGATAACCCGGATCTGAAATGTGCGTCTGGTTTTCTGCGATCAGGCTTCCGTCTGATGCATAAAAATTGATCCATGTAGAATCACCACCATCAAGAATCGCAGCCACCATGCCGCTGGAAGAAATCCTGGCCTTAATGATATTATAGGACGTTGTTACGCTTCCGGTCTCTCCGTCTTTGTCATACATTTCCAGCAAAGTACCATCCTGATCAGCAATAACCGCATAATCATCATTCACATCCGCTACCGGATTCTGCATCTCATAAAGGCTGCTCCAGTAAGTATCCATACTGCTGTTTACCAAAGATGCCCCATCCGGGCTGTACCGCAGGATCTTGCCTGACATTTCAACATAATTGGTAGATACTACATCTTCCTGTTCACTTGCAGAAAGTATTTTGTAATTGTGATAACTTCTTTTTTCTATATAGAACAATACGAGAATCACCACGATCACAACTGCCCCGACAGTCAAAAGTGTCTTTTTGACCGCTGTTCGCCTGTGCTTTGTCAGTCGACTGCGATAAGCTTCTTCCGGACTCATTTCTGCAAGCTTTCTCTGTTCCTGTTCGAGTTTCGCTCGTTGATACTGCTGTTTTCTTTTCCTGTGTTTTCTTTTTAATTTTTTTATGATATTCGCCATTTTTATCCTTACCTTACGTATTCTGGTATTTCGTCTGGTCCGTTTTATTATAGCAAACTTTTTATGGCAATACAATTATCTGCCCGGGATAAATAATATCATCTTCTGAAATGCCGTTTGCCTCACAGATTTCTTTCACTTTTTCCATCGTTCCATAATTCGAGATACTGATCTGATAAAGTGTGTCCCCCGGACGGATCATATAAGATGCCTGTCCTGCAGAAGCAGATGATACTTCCCCGCTCCCATTTACACTGTCCGTTTTTTCGGACTGTTCTGCTCTTGATTGCTGAACGCGTCGTTCTGCTTTTCTGATATCAGACTCCTCTTTATAGATCTGGTTCTGTGTCTCAGTCGCCTGTGTCACTTCCGGTACAGGTGTTGCTGTCGGGATGATCGGCGTCGGCGTACTCTCTTTTTGTAATACGGAAGTTGGTGTTACCCGTACTTTTTCTGCTGCCTGCGTCACTGCAGAAGTTACTTCCGCAGCCGCAGAAATTGTTTCTGTTGATGTTTCCGCCACTTCTGTCCGGAAGTTATTCTGATAAAACTGTACTCCGACTGTCAACACCGCCAATGCCAGACACGCTGTTGCCGCATAAGAAAACACGGAAGTTTTTTCTTCCGTTTCCTGTCCTTCATCCCCATTCTTTTTTCTGATGATCTTTCGAAAAGCCTTCACTGCATCATCCGGTACGGACTCCCTCTCATCTGTACGGATATCCGGACTTTTTTCCAGCATATATGTCTGCATCTGTGTATTTTTCTCATAATAGATATAATAGCCATCCTGCTTTAGCATCCGTCCATTTTCATATCGAAAAAAGGCTTCTTCCCGTTCCCCCGGTTCCATCAGCATCAGTACTTTTTCTGCGCCAAAATGTTTCAGGTGGAATCTCTGAAAGGCCTCCGGCACCTCCAGTGCCATGGACTTCCGAGTGTAAAACCACCCCACCACTTCCTGTCCGGAAAAATATTTTGCCGTTTCTTCTTCCATTTTCTGCCATACAGAATCTTCAAATTCTATATGATCTTCTGCCACTTCTCCTCCATCAAGAAGCAACGCACCTTTTATAAACAGATATGCTGTACCCTCATACCATCTGATTTCCCCTGTAAGTACTGCCAAACGACCATCTTTCTCTGCCTGATTTTGTTCAAGTGCTGCCTTCCCCAGAAAAGTATATACATAATCTTCTATATAGATCCTGCATTCCTCTCCCGGCAGCCCTACCTGGCGTATATTTCTTGGCAGATTCCATACCCCTTCTTTTCCGTCTGTCTCCTTTTTTTCATCTTTGTAGATAACCTCTATCATATCTCATCACCCCTTCAGGCAACAGAATAGCATATGCAAACCGCAGAATTTAGCAGAATGTAAGACGCATTCGCAAGAATTTGGCGACATATTTTGCAGGGTGCATATTTTATTTTATGAGCGGATACAATAAAGCAGGACAAACAACTGCGAGGATTTTTTATGACTTTTTATATCAATGCAAACCACAGAGACTGTTCACGCAAAATCTCTGCACTACTTCAGAAATGCATTCTCGAATATCCCGGACAGTGGTCCGAACTGAT
Organism: Blautia sp. MSJ-19; assembly: GCF_018918125.1. GTDB lineage: Bacteria > Bacillota > Clostridia > Lachnospirales > Lachnospiraceae > Blautia_A. Next base: position 68,244 of record NZ_JAHLQA010000043.1, on the reverse strand, counting down.
TTTTCTCTGCATCGGCTCTGACCGTGTCACCGGTGACTGTCTCGGGCCCTATATCGGTCAACAACTCAGCACGCACCATTATCCGGGCATATACACTTACGGAACGCTTACGCACCCGGTCCATGCTCTCAATCTCATCGAAACCTGTCATACCATAAAGCAGCGTCATCCCACTGGCCTGGTCATCGCCATAGATGCCTCTCTCGGACAAAAAAAGCACCTGGGCTACGTGACCATTGCTCATGGTGCACTTCACCCAGGTGCCGCCGTTCATAAAAAACTGCCGCCTGTCGGTCATATTCACATTACAGGAATCGTCAATATCGCCGGAATGCTGGAACAGTTAACGCTCCAGACAACCCGCCTGTCCACAGTCATTTCCATTGCAGATCAGATCACAGGCGGAATTCTGCTCATGATTCCTCAGTCAGATTTTTTTATGCAAACTCTTTGATCTGTTTGTAGATGCCCTCTGCATCCAGTCCGTATTTTTCAAGAAGAGCAACTGCCGGGCCGGATTCTCCGAATACATCATTGATACCGATACGTTTCACCGGTACCGGTGCCTTCTCAGAGAGGCATTCGCATACAGCGCCGCCCAAACCGCCAATAACAGAATGTTCTTCTACTGTAACAACTTTGCCTGTTTCTTTGGCTGCTGCCACGATCAGATCTTCGTCCAGTGGTTTGATAGTATGAATGTTGATCACTTTTGCGTCAATTCCATCTGCTGCCAGTTTTTCTGCTGCTTCAAGTGCTGCTGCCACGCAGAGTCCGTTTGCAACGATGGTAAGGTCTTTACCTTCTCGAAGGACAATACCCTTGCCCATCTCAAATTTGTAATCCGGTCTGTCATTGATCACCGGAACTGCCAGACGGCCAAATCTCATATATACAGGTCCTACATGTTCGTAAGCAGCTTTTACCATTGCTTTTGCTTCGATATCATCAGAAGGGCTCATAACAACCATGCCAGGGATTGCTCTCATAAGTGCAAAATCCTCGCAGCACTGGTGTGTAGCACCATCTTCACCGACAGAGATACCGCCATGTGTAGCACCAACTTTTACGTTCAGTTTTGGGTATGCAACAGAGTTACGGAGCTGCTCGTAAGCACGTCCTGCTGCAAACATTGCAAAAGTACTTGCAAATGGAACTTTGCCTGTTGTGGAAAGTCCGGCTGCAATCCCCATCATATTGCACTCTGCAATACCACAGTCGATATGTCTTTCCGGAAATTCTTTTTTGAACATTCCTGTCTGAGTAGCTGCAGCAAGGTCAGCGTCCAGAACAACCAGATCTTCATGTTCTTTTCCAAGCTCTACCAGAGCTGCGCCATAGCTGGCTCTTGTAGCGATTTTCTTTACTTCTGACATAATGCTTCACCTACTTTCTCCAGATCTTCCATTGCCTGTGCATACTGCTCGTCATTCGGAGCTTTTCCATGCCATCCAGCCTGGTTTTCCATGAAGGAAACACCTTTACCTTTGACAGTCTTCATAATGATAGCAGCCGGCATTCCCTTGGTAGCCTTTGCTTCATCGAATGCAGCTTTGAGCTGATCCATATCATTTCCGTCTGCAACATTGATCACATGGAAATTAAATGCTTCAAATTTCTTATCGATCGGATATGGAGAGCAAACTTCATCTACTTTTCCATCAATCTGAAGCCCGTTATTATCAACGATCACAACAAGGTTGTCCAGTTTACGGAAGCCCGCAAACATAGCTGCCTCCCAAACCTGTCCTTCCTGGATCTCACCATCACCAAGAAGTGTATATACTCTGTAGGATTCGTTGCTCAGTTTTGCAGAAAGTGCCATACCAACTGCTGCTGAGATTCCCTGTCCAAGAGATCCACTGGACATATCTACGCCCGGGATATGTTTCATATCCGGATGTCCCTGCAGATAAGATCCCAGATGACGAAGAGTCTTCAGATCTTCTTTAGGGAAATATCCCCTCTCTGCAAGTGCAGAATAAAGTCCCGGTGCCGTGTGTCCCTTAGAAAGGACAAAACGGTCTCTGTCTGCTTTCTTCGGATCTTTTGGATCTACGTTCATTTCTTCAAAATACAGATATGTGAATAAATCTGCTGCTGATAAAGACCCGCCCGGATGGCCGGCTTTTGCAGCATGAACTGCGGTCACGATGTCTTTGCGGACTTCGTTCGCAATTTTCTGAAGTTCTAATTTCTCCATGATGTTCAATTTCTCCTTTTGATAATTTGAAGAATAACTATTTCGCTCATAGTTAATCCATAACACGCTTATGCTACAATTAATTCTGACATTAGTCAAGTACAAGGATATCCATTCATCAAATTCACGCTGCACCCTGACCTTGTATTTACGAAAATGTATAATATGTATTATTTGTCACCAAATACAGCTTTGTAGTCTTTCTGGAATTTTTCGATTCCGGCATCTGTCAGCGGATGTTTGGTCATCTGCTCCAGAACTTTGTATGGTACAGTTGCGATATCAGCTCCTGCCAGTGCACACTCTGTTACATGGATCGGATGACGAACGCTTGCACAGATGATCTGTGTATCGATTCCTGCAACTTCAAACATTTCAACGATCTGACGGATCAGCGGAAGTCCGTCTGTGGAGATATCATCCAGTCTTCCAAGGAATGGGGATACATAAGTAGCGCCTGCTCTTGCAGCAAGAAGTGCCTGGTTTGCTGTAAAGATCAGAGTAACATTTGTCTTGATTCCTTCTTTGGAAAGGACTTTGACAGCTTTGAGGCCTTCTACTGTCATAGGAATCTTAACAACCATGTTCGGATGGATCTTTGCAATCTCACGGCCTTCTGCAATCATACCTTCTGCATCTGTTGTGGTAGCTTTTACTTCTCCACTGATCGGTCCGTCAACGATCTCTGTGATCTCTTTGATTACTTCGTTGAAGTCTCTTCCTTCTTTTGCGATCAGGGACGGGTTTGTGGTAACACCACAGATAATTCCCATGTCATTTGCCTTACGAATGTCGTCTACATTTGCTGTGTCGATAAAAAATCTCATAATTGATTCCCTCCTGAGTTTTTGCTCTGTTTACTTGATAAGTTCATTATAGCAGAACCCCAAACAAGGTCAAGGGACTTAAAAATTATTAATAAATTTTCTATTTATAATTTTAGTATTTATAAATAAATCTATGCGTTTTTTAACGTTTTTTGTAGATAGAGCTCTTGTGAATTCCTGTTTTCTCAACCTTGTTCAAAGAATTCGCTCAGAATTATTATTAATAATTTTATCATAGATATTTATTTTATTTTCTGGTATTTGCATAAGCAGTTGTCTTGCGTGCGATCAGTTTCGGTGTATATTCAATATTATAAAGACTTGTCGGCTGCAGTCCGGTATAAAACTGATCATTCGTCATGATCTTGCGTATGATGATGTCGCAGGCGTCTCTGCCTTTGAGTGCAACAAAATGATCGATCGTAGTCAGGGAAAGGCGGCGGATGCCGGAATAAAAGATATCATCACAGCCAATCACCGAAACATCTTTTGGAACGCGGATCCTGGACTCTTCCAGGGCATCAATCGCTCCAAGTGCCATCATGTCGTTCTGTCCGGCGATCGCCGTGAATTTCCTGCCTTCTTTCAGAAGTTCCATCGTCAGCTGATAACCCATGGAATATTCCGAATCCATTCTCGGCAGTCTCCGGTCCACCGATTCATCTGCTGCCTTGATCAGCACATGTCCCTGCAACCCTTCTTTTTCATATTCCTGCACAAAACCATCAATTCTTCTGGAACGCTGCCACTGCCGTCTGGTCAGCGGCGGTGTGATAAATGCCACGTCTCTGTGACCCAGATCCAGAAGATGACGTGCCATCAGTCTGCCGACCATTGTATTATCCTGATTGATCGCATCCACTGTTGTCGTTTTTTCTTTGTTGCTGATAATAACAAGGGGAATCTTCCGTGCCAGCTCTTCCACTTTTTTCTGAAAATCAGGATGTGGATTGCATGCATAGATGATTCCCTGCGGATCCATTGTGCCGATCATCCGCAGATACTTCTCTTCCAGCCCGGCATCTCTCTGTGTATTGCAGATAAAAACACCATATCCTTTTTCGTTGGCAACCGATTCGATTCCCTGAAGAAGAAGGACATAATAAGGGCTGGTCAGTGTAGGACACAGCACAACGATCAGTTTTTCTTTTCTTGTTGTATTTTTGTTCTTTCGATGCGGCAGCTCATAGCCAAGTTCCCTGGCTGCACGTTCCACCTTTTCCACCGTTTCGGCAGAAAAAGAAACATTACTCCTGCGATTCAGGATCATAGAAACAGTAGCCTGTGAAACTCCGGCTTTTTGCGCCACCTGTGAGGAAGTTGCCTTCTTTTTTGCCAATCGTCATTCTCTCTTTCTGTATAGATGATACATCCGGATCAGAGATCCACTCTGCCCTCCAGTGCACGGAGCAGTGTTACTTCATCAATATATTCGAGATCTCCGCCGACCGGTACGCCACTTGCAATTCTGCTTACACGGATTCCGGTAGGTTTGATCAGCTTACTGATGTACATAGCTGTTGTCTCTCCCTCCAGACTGGAGTTGGTCGCAATAATGACCTCTTTGATCTCCTCTGTCTGCAGACGCTTCATCAGTTCTTTCAGACGAATGTCATCCGGACCAATTCCGAGCATCGGAGAGATCGCGCCATGAAGCACATGATATACACCCTCGTACTTGCCGGTTTTTTCATACGCCGCAAGATCTCTGGTGTTCTCCACTACCATGATCGTGCCGGCATCCCTCTTCGGGTTGCTGCAGATCGGGCATAATTCCTGATCTGTCAGCGTACAGCATTTTTTACAGTAACGGATTTTTTCTCGCGCGCCTGTGATCGAAGAGGTCAGCTGCTCCACCTGGTCTTTCGGCATGTTCATAATGTGAAATGCCAGTCTCTGTGCCGATTTCGGTCCGATCCCGGGCAAATGAGACAACTGCTCGATCAGCTTGTTAATATGTGTACTGTAGTATTCCATCAGAAAGGAAGGCCTCCGCCTAAGCTTCCAAGTCCTCCTGTGAGTTTTGACATAACAGCTGTTGATTCTTCTTCTACTTTTCGAAGGGCTTCATTTGTAGCTGCCACGATCAGGTCTTCAAGCATTTCGATATCATCCGGATCCACAACTTCTTCTGCAAGTTTGACCTTTGTCACTTCACGCTTACCGGAAATAGTAACTTCTACAGCTCCGCCACCGGCTGTTGCTGTAAATTCTTTTTCTTCCAGAGCCTTCTGGTTTTCTTCCATCTGGCGCTGCATTTTCTGCGCCTGTTTCATTAAGTTATTCATGTTGCCCGGCATTCCCATGCCCGGAAATCCTCCACGTTTTGCCATTTCAAAAATCCTCCTGATGATTGATTTTAATAGTTTATTTATGAAAACCGCCTGCGCGGGATTCTTGCTTTATTTGTTTGTAACCGGTCATTCCTCCGACTCAGAACCTGGCATTTCTTCGATCACAACATCCATATGAATATTTTCTCTGATTGCCTGGTCGACCGTGATCTGTGTCAGATTGGTCTGCTGATGGTCTTCTGCCACAAGCATATGAAGTTCGATACTCTTGCCAAGCTTCTGCTCTATGATCGTCTGCAGTTCTTTTTTTGCATCGGAATCATCCGGATAAAGCCTGCCAAGAGGGGTCTGAAATTCTACATATAATACAGGTTCCCCCGTCTCTCCATTGTATTTTGGAACAGACTGGAGTAACGCCTGTTTAAAAGCTGCCGTTGTCTGGCCAACGATCATCTTCCAGCTTGCCACGATCTTCTGCAGATCCTCAGGGGCCGCCTTTTGTGGTGGTTTCGGTGCTTCCTGCACCACCGCAGCTGCACTGTCCTGCCCGGAAACGCTCTGCACGACTACCTGCTGCACCGGACGTTCTTCTATCTTCTGTTCCAGTACACGGATACGGTCCAGAACAGAATCCAGATTGGTTTCCATCGCCGGACGGCAAAGCTTGATCAAAGCAATCTCTACCAGAACTCTCTTCTGTGTCGCAAAGCGGATCTGATTGGACAGATCTGAAAAAATGCGAATATATCGCATTAGGGTATCACTGTCCGTCATCTCACTCTCTTCTTTGAGAAGTTTCAGGTTCTCTGAAGAAACATCAATTGCCTCCTCCGGATTATCGGAAGTCTTGACAAGAAGAAGGTTTCGCATATACCAGGTAAAGTCTCCGACAAACTGACTCAGTTCTCTTCCTCCAACGATCAGTTCTTCCAGAATACGGATCGCAGATGTCACATCTCCGGCGAGCACCTTGCGAAGAAGCCTGCTGAACACTTCTGTATCTACCGCGCCAAGGACATCCAGCACTTTATCATAGGTCAATGTCTGACCAAGATAAAAAGCAATACACTGGTCCAGAAGGCTCAGTGCATCTCGCATGGAACCGTCTCCGGCTTTTGCCACATAGCGGACTGCCTTTTCTTCTGCCTCCACCCCTTCTACTTTCAGAAGTTCTGAAAGTCGTGCCGCGATCGTATCGATCGTAATCCTGTGAAAGTCATATCGCTGACATCTGGACAGAATCGTGATCGGAATCTTGTGTGCCTCCGTCGTCGCCAAGATAAAAATCACATAAGACGGCGGCTCTTCCAGTGTCTTGAGCAGAGCATTGAACGCTCCTGTAGAAAGCATATGCACCTCATCGATGATATACACTTTGTATTTGCCCTCTGTCGGGCGGTACGTCACTTCCTCCCGGATCTCACGGATATTGTCTACACCGTTATTGGATGCCGCATCGATCTCGATCACATTCATAGAAGTACCGGCCTGAATTGCCTTGCACATTTCGCATTCATTACATGGGCTTCCGTTGACCGGATGTTCGCAGTTGACCGCTTTCGCCAGAATCTTGGCTACCGTTGTTTTACCGGTACCTCTTGTTCCGCAGAAAAGATATGCATGTCCGATACGGTTCGCATTGATCTGATTTGTCAGCGTGGTCACAATGTGATCCTGCCCCTTGACATCTGCAAAATTATCTGGTCTGAACTTTCGGTACAGGGCAGTATAACTCATGAATACACTCCTCTCCTGTGCCCCGGGAATCTTTTATCCGGAAAATGTTGTCTTACCGTAAAATATCCTCAGGCACTAAGCCGCCGCAGGAAAAACTCCCGCGGCGGTCGTTCGTTACTGCTTACTCCGTTCACAGTAACGAAGTCAAGATGCATTCCAGATCACCTTCGGTGATAGCATTTTGCCTCGTATGTCTCGGGATTTTGCCATGTTCATGACAAAACACCTCGCGGGATACTACCTGTGAACAGTTACATTCTTTTTACTCTCTGTTATCAGTCTCCGAAGCTGATACCGATCTGCTTCGCAGCTTTGACGATCTGATCTTTTGGTGAAACCATTTTGAGTTTGCCCGCACAGTCTGCAAGCGGAACTCTTTTGATCTTGCCATTGATGACACCGATCATGATTCCATATTCTTCATCCAGGATTGCTTCTGCGGCACCTGCACCGATTCTTGTGGAAAGTACACGGTCATACGGGCACGGTTCGCCGCCTCGCTGAATATGTCCCGGAACGGTGACACGTACTTCACTTCCGATGACTTTGTTGATCTGATCTGCGATCTCATAGGAAACAGACGGATATTTCTTTGATCTGGCTTCCAGTTTTTCTTTGTATTTTTTCTTTGGAAGCTCTGCGTCCTCTTTGGAGATCGCGCCTTCTGCAACAGCAAGGATCGTGAATCGTTTGCCTGCTTTGTTGCGCTTTTCGATCGCAGCGCATACCTTTTTGATGTCATACGGAATCTCAGGGATCAGAATGATATCCGCGCCACCTGCGATACCCGCATGAAGAGTCAGGCTTCCTACTTTGTGTCCCATGATCTCAACAATAAATACACGTCCGTGGGATGTTGCAGTCGTATGGATGCAGTCGATCGCGTTGGTTGCAATATTGACTGCGCTCTGGAATCCAAAAGTCATGTCTGTTCCAAAGATATCATTGTCAATGGTCTTCGGCAGATGAATGATGTTCAGTCCCTCTTCTCTCAGAAGGTTGGCAGTCTTCTGTGTTCCGTTGCCGCCAAGGATAACCAGGCAGTCCAGACACAGTTTGTAATAAGTCTGTTTCATTGCCTCAACCTTGTCCAGACCCTTTTCATCCGGTACTCTCATCAGCTTAAACGGCTGACGGGAAGTTCCCAGGATCGTACCACCTCTGGTCAGGATTCCGGAAAAATCCTTTGCTGTCAGCATATGATATTTTCCATAGATCAGACCTTTGTATCCATCATCAAATCCATAAACTTCCAGATCTTCCACTGCGTTGGACAGCGCTTTTACAACACCTCTCATAGTTGCGTTCAGCGCCTGGCAATCACCACCGCTTGTTAATAAACCAATTCTTTTGATCATCGTACATTTCCTCCTTACTGTGCGTGCTGCGCACATAGTGGCACGTGCTGCTGAAGTTGCTCTTCCTGCAACATCGTATGTTGATTTCTATTATATAATACTTTACCCCTACTTGACAAGTATTCAAAAATCGTCTATACTTAAAGTCCGCGCAGCCGGGGAGATAGCGGTGCCCTGTACCTGCAATCCGCTACAGCAGGGGTGATGCCAATCTGAGGTTTGTCTCCTGTGGAGCTGCCCTTTATAAGTGGCGTTGACGTTTGGGTCTCACGCAACAGGAATCTGTGAACCGTGTCAGGACAGGAATGTAGCAGCACTAAGCAGAAGCTCTTGTGTGCCGTGAGGGTGCCTGGGCCGAGTTAACTGTAGAGGTAACGTCCATGGGAACATTTCGAAGTGCGGCGCGCGGAAAAGAAGAAGTTTCCATACTCTGATGACAGTGTTGTCGTCAGAGTATTTTTTTATGCAAAAAGACCGGATGCGGAAGGTTTTCCCTTCATCGCTGTTTCCGGTCTTTTTCTTTTGGGCTTAAAATTTAGGTTATATTTACAAAAGTCTGTCGGCTAAATTACAGACTTTTTCTTCATTTTTATTTGCAGATCTCAGCAACAACCTGGTTGATCAGCTTGCCGTCTGCCTTGCCTTTGAGATCTCCCATGACCGCTTTCATGATCTGACCTTTGTTTTTGGTTGCAAGTACATCCGCAAATTTTTCCTCCAGATAAGCACGGATTTCATCTGCGCTCATCTGCTGTGGAGCATATTTTACGATCACATCATATCTTGCCTGATATTCTGCACGCAGATCATCACGGTTTTCCGGACAGGTATCCAGCTGTTCTTTGACAGTTTTGAGTTCTTTCAGGATCACACGGTCAACCAGTGCTTCCGGAACATCATCACGGCATCCTTCATCGATCGCTGCTTTTTTGGCTGCAGATACAAGTGCGGAAACCGCATCCTTTGTTGTCTTATCTTTTGCCTTCATGGCAGCAACCATGTCTTTTCTTAATGCTTCCAGTGTCATTTTCAAAATCCTCCTCGTGGTTTGTTATTTATTCAACTGAAATAAATATAACACTTTTTCTGCAAAAAACAAGGGTGCTGTGCCTCACTCTGCCTGTTCCGCCTGTTGTTTTGCCAGCATTTTGAGACGTTTTTTCTTCTCACGTAATTCACGAAAAAAATCTGACAGCATCGTAGAGCACTCTTCTTCCAGAACGCCCCGGGTGATCTTTACTTTGTGATTGAAGCCGTCCACTTCCAGAAGATTCAACACTGATCCGGCACACCCTGCCTTGGGATTCATACTTCCGATCACCACCTCATCGATCCGTGACTGTACCAGTGCCCCGGCACACATCTGGCACGGCTCCAGCGTCACATACATCGTACAGCCTTCCAGTCTCCAGTCTCCCAGTTTCCTGCTTGCTTTGCGGATTGCATTCAGCTCTGCATGAGACAGTGTATTCTTATCTGTGTTTCTGCGGTTATATCCTCTTGCAATGATCTTTCCATCTGCAACGATCACGCAGCCGATCGGCACTTCTTCGAGCGCGCGTGCTTTCTTCGCCTGACGGATCGCTTCCTTCATAAATCGTTCCTGTTCTGTCAAAGAAATTTCCTCCAAATTGTATTATCGTTGTTCACAGCAGTTTCTGTGAACAGTCATGAACCTGCTTTCAGTATAGTAAATGCCGGTTGCAAAATCAATGAAGAAAAACTAGAATAAAGAGTAATTACGTAATTGTTCGCTGTGACATTTGCAGCGGCAGAAAGGAATCCTATGCCAGCAATCCATGGTTTAAATAAAACAACATTATTAGATTATCCCGGTCGCGTGGCCGCCACGATTTTTCTCGGAAGCTGCAACTTCCGCTGCCCGTTCTGTCAGAACAGCGGCCTTGTCCTGCATCCTGCAGATGAGCCAACGATTTCGGAAGAAGAAGTACTCTCTTTTCTCAAAAAAAGACAGGGCATTCTGGAGGGGGTCTGTATCTCCGGAGGAGAACCGACGCTCGCCTCTGACCTGGAAGATTTTATCCGCAAAATACGTGCTCTCGGATATCCGGTCAAACTGGATACCAACGGAACACGTCCGGATATTCTGAAACATCTGACAGAAAGCGGACTGATTCAGATGGCAGCGGTCGACATCAAGGCCTGTCCGGACAACTATCCGTCTCTGACAGGTATGCTGCACCCTGATCTGGATGCTGTCCGGGAAACTGTCGATTTTCTCCTGCACGCAAATCTGGATTATGAATTTCGGACAACCGTCGTAAAAGAGCTTCATAACGAAAATGATTTCATAGAGATCGGTCAGTGGCTGAAAGGTGCTCAGGCTTACTATCTCCAGGCCTACAAGGACTCCGAAGAAGTCCTGCAGCCTGGTTTCAGCAGCTATTCTCTCGAAGACCTGGAGCACTTCCGCGATATTTTACATCAGACCATTCCTGTGGTTGGTATCCGGGGAATCGATTAAACGATACCAGTAACCGCCCCTGCCACCCGGGATCTGGATCTGCCTGCTCTCTTTGAAATACGGAAATCCAAACATATTTGCCATAAAACGTTCCTGCTGATCATAGCCCCCAGGTACTCCGAGGACATGCTGCCCACAGTTGTTCCTGCACAACAGGAGATGTCCGAAATTATACGAACCATACTGTACAAAACGATTGTTGCGCAGCATACAGGCTCTTCGCCCGAGACGACACAGATCCTGCGGGGAGATCTTGCGGCAGTCCGTCAGTTCTCCATCCGCAAAAACTTCGCAGGGTGTTCCCGGAAGAGGCCTGCCCGACGGCGGCATTTTTTTGTCATGTTGCTTCGGAGGTATCGGAATCTCTTCCCTGATCTGAGATTCCTGCTGTGAAATCTGTGTTTCCGTCAAAGACTGTGTGTGAAGTTCCTGCACTTTCTCTGCCTCGCTCATTTTCTGCTTCTCTTCTGCTGTTTGATCTCTCTGTTCTTCCGGCTTTTCTGCTGGTTCCTGTTTTTCTTCTTCCTCCTTTGCCCCTGTTTCCTCCAATGTCTGCGGTTTCTCTTCTTCTTCCTCAGGTATTTTTGTCTCTTCTCTTTTCTCCGGTAAATCTTTTTTCTCTATCACCCGGAAATCACCCGGCCGGATTCTTTCATCATCCCACTCCGTCCCAAAAAATCCACCCTGATCTGTCGTAAAGATCATACCGCTCATTTCACTCAGTGCTTTTTCACTCTCTGCCATATTTTCTGCCGAAGTTTCCAGTATACATTCTGCACGGTTTTCCATGGTTCTGCATGTTCCGATCAAAAATCCATCCAGCAGTCCTTTATTTCGTACAAACCCGTACACTCTGCATTCCGAATCCGGCAGCAAGCCCGGACATTGCAGATGCAGTTCGATCCTGCATACTTCTCCCCGCACTTCTACCTTTACAAATCCGCAGTTGCTTCCTTTTTTCTCTTTCTGATACTCATATACATATGCTACAAAGCGCCGATACTCAGCCAAAAGCAGCCTCCTGTTTTTTACATCACTTATATATATGCGTCCTGCCCTCAAACATTCCTGTCGTATACAGAAAAACAGTATCCCGAGAATGTTAATTCTCAAGAATACTGCTCTCTTTCCAAAAAATATAAGCCTGCGGGATCCATTTTTTCAGAGTTTCCCACATCTCTTTTTTCAGTTCCTGTCTTGTCTGTGCATAACCGATACAGCCGGGAAACTGCGGGTAAAAGCCAACATACCCTGTTTCTTTATCCGCACGGATCTCATATGGTTCCTCCCACAGAATCTCACAGAAAGTCTCTTTGTCCAGAATCCCCTCGTGAAGCATCCGGCACATTCCTGCAACGCCTCTGTGATACAGCGGAAGCTGCAGTTCATTTACCAGTGCCCCCGTCTGACGCATGCTTTCATCAATCTCTCCAGTACGCAGCCATTTTTCATAAAGCCTGTTAAAACGACCGGACTGCAGTCCATAGACATCTTTCATCCAGTATACATAGTCCATAACCCGGCTTTTCAAGCCCAAATCGTTCTGTGCCATCATACAAAGCTGCGTCACTGCTTTTATCCAATCCTTATCCATCTGTTGCTCCCCCATACATCCTTCCGAATCTCGTTATTTTCTGCTTCTTTTACAGTCGGCAAATGTTTCCTTATTACGAAACATTATATCGAAATTCTTCTCTATCATCAATACATAGATATTTCTTTATTGCGAAATATTAGAATATGGAGAAATTATGATGCAAAAGATCAGAATGGATATGAGCATTGGCAGCAACATCCAGAAGATGCGTTACCAGTGTAAGCTCACCCAGGATCAGGTAATTGCCAAAATGAATCTGATGGATATTCCGATCTCCAAAAGCAGTTATGCCAAGATTGAAACCAACCGTATGAATATCAAAGTCAGCGAGCTGGTTGCTCTGGCAGAAATCTTTCACTGTGAAGTGGGTGACTTTTTCAAAGATTTAAAATAAATTTTGTCTTTCATTTTTTTCAGATATATTCTTTATCCATAGCCCAGTTTGCACTATCTTTTATTTTCGCATAAACCATTCTTATTTTTACTTTATTGGAGCATTACGAAACAATCTCTTATAAAGTCAAAAAATCCGGTCATTACTGCCTTGCAGCAACAACCGGATAATCATTTCATTTATCCAAAATGATCCTGTATTTTATAATTGATTGGTATTTCCGTTCAGTGTCTCTGTAATATCCCTGATGCTTACCGGCTTCGGAATATATCCGTTCATTCCCGCCTCACGACAGTCCTTCCGGTCACTTGCAAATGTATTTGCTGTCATCGCAAAAATCGGGATGTTATTGTCACTTCGACTGCTGCGACGGATTGCTTTGGTCGCTTCAACGCCATCCATAACCGGCATCTGCATATCCATAAAGACAGCAAAATATTCGCCGTTTCGAGACGCTTCGTAACGTTTTACTCCCACTTCTCCATTGTCTGCCCAATCCACCGCGAGTCCAATACTCTGGAGAAGTTCCATCGCAATCTCTGCGTTAAGCACATTATCCTCTACCAGAAGCACTTTTTTGCCTGTGTATAATGGCTTTCCATCTTCCTCTTCTGTCACAGGATGCAGGATCATTTCTCTCTGTTCTTCTGAGGCATCCGGAAATGGAATCTCAACAATAAAGACAGAACCTGTTCCAAGCTCGCTTTCAATCCTGAGCGTTCCGCCCATCAGATCTGTAAAACCTTTTACAACGGACATGCCCAGCCCGGTTCCCTGTGTTTTGGATACACGGCTGTCCTCTGCCCGTGCATAATCTTCACAGATATGCTGCACAAATTCTTTTGTCATACCAATTCCGTCATCTTTGCAGCTGAAGCGATACCGATGATCCGTAAGACATTCCAGGCGCAGTTCTATATGTCCGCCTGCATTTGTATATTTGATCGCATTGGACACGATATTTATGATGATCTGCTTCAGACGATTCACATCGCCAAGAACTACCCGGTCTGCATGATCACACTGCACGGTCAGCTCCTGCTCTTTTTTATCTGCAAGCGGCTGAAGGACTTCAACACTTTCATCCAGACAATCCGCCGGATTAAACGGCATGTTGTTCAGTTCGATCGCTCCATGCTCCAACTGATTTACATCCAGGATTGAGTTGATCAACACCAGCAGATAGTTGCCTTCTGTTGTAATATTGTCCAGTGCTTTTTCCAGTCTGGAAGTATCGTTTTTGTATTTTCTTGCCACCTGCGTCATACCAAGCACAACATTCAGCGGAGTCCGGATATCATGACTCATCTTGGAAAAAAAGTTCTGCTTTGATTCCGTCGCCTCTTTTGCTTTTTCCAGTGCCTCCGCAAGTTCCTGTGAAATCTCCTGCTCCTTTTTCCGACTCTTTACCGACTGCACATACAGAAGCACCATAAGAAGAAGGAGAGAAACACCCACACAGAGTGCGATCAGATATGACGGATGATCAAACAGATACTCCATCATCGTCGGAGTCGCTGTCTGTTCCAGATAATCCTGCACGATCTCTGCACTCATGGTGTTTGCAACATCTGCCAGTGCCTTTTCCCATAATCCGTAAAAATGACAGTCATCATTGGCATTGACACCCATTTTGAGTTGCATCTGTGCTCCCGGCACAATGTCTACCCTCAAACGATTCTGCATGTCATCTCGTGCCAGCTTCTGTGCCGTATAAGACATAAGAAGAGCCGCATCTGCATTACCGTTCAGGACTTCCTGTCTGCATTCCTGAGGTGTATCAACCACCGCCACTTCCGCTTTTGGCCAGACGGAAGAAATGATTTCTTTTACAGCAATATCGTCATTTTTTATTACCAGTTTTTCTATTTTTTCGGAAGCTCCTCTGGCACGCAGGACAGATACCGTAGAAGTCAGATAAGGATTTGTGATCTTGTATTTCTGTGACTGCTCATCCTCGTAATATCCTTCCTGATCCATCCAGATATCAACTTCGCCGGCTTCCAGTGTTTCGAAATATTCCTCCTTTGTGCTCACCGGCACAATTTCATGCTTAAGTCCCAGTTTTCTGGCTGTTGCCCGGAAGATATCCGCAGCAATGCCATGCGCTTCCCCATCTTCGTACCAGGAATATGGATTTGCATCCGGATTCATCACGGCACGGATCACCGTTTCGTTTTTCTGTAATTCTTCCAGAAGTGTCTGCTCTTCTTCGGTAAATTCCGTGGTGGCTTCTTCAGAACCATAATATTTGTTATATAATTCTGTTCTCCAGTTTGGAGTTTCTACATTCATACAGTCAATCGCATAATCCAGCTGATCGATCAGAGTCTGGTCTTCTTTTCGTGCCATGATATAATATGGCGTCTCTCCAAAATTTTCAATGATCTTTTCATCTTCCGGTATGCGGATATAACTGTTGACGAGGGCATCTACCTCATCATTGATCAGTGCATTGGTCAGATCTGTCGGAGTCTCATAATAAATGATTTCACAGTCAAAGCCCTTTTCTTTTGCAAAGTCCAAAAAAGTATTGTTATATGTATGACGTTTGAGGAGTCCTACGCGAATCCCATCATAGGTGGAATAATCTCCCGCTATGATCTTGTTATTGCCGACTTTTACGTTCATGCATGTAGAAGAAGTAATCGCCGGATGCGTAGAAAATGCAAATTCTTTTTCTCGCTCCGGAGTCTTTTTGGCTGCGGTATAAATATCCAGTTCACCACTTCGAAGCATATCTTCGCATTCATTTGCAGATTTATCATATCCAACATAGGAAAAGGTACACTGCAAATACTTGGAGACACCCTGCATCATTTCATATCCATAACCAGTCCGCTTGCCATTCTCATCCTGCATATGATAACAGTCAAATGCATAAAATGCGACCTTGTAATCCGGCGTTTCGTTCTGCGTCATAGACGACGCGGACACCGGATATATGGATAAAACGAAAAGCAGCAGTCCCAGTATCGCTGCCGTTATTCTTTTGTTCATGATCCCATTCCTTTCCCTGACATATGCATGGCAAAACTGACCGCCTGTGTTTCAACATGGGGAAACTGTATGCCTCATTTGCGTTATAGGACATTACGGGATACTTTCCTTTGACACAAAAAAAGCACTATAGATTGTGACACATACCTATAGTACTTTCTTATATTGCTTCCTATATTTATGCAACTGGCTGCCATTTCACAGGCCCTGTAGCTTTGCGTCACAGCCTTTCGACTGCTTTGCCCGTATTTATTTTCTTATATTCAGTGTATACCCATGCATAAATTTTTGTCAACAAGTATCACATATTTTTGCAAAAAAGCATTGACACCTTCCGTCAATCCTCTATAATGTTAGTTGCGTCTAATCAATTTTAAAAACTATAGCAGGGAGTAAAATTATGCCACTTAATCTTGCAGATATTAATATGCCCTATATCATACAAAAAATCTGTGGTCCGGAAGATCAGCGTCATTATCTCGAGTCTCTCGGACTTGTAGAAAATACTTCCATCTGTATTCTTTCTTCCTTTTTTGGCTACTACGTGATCCGTGTCAAAGAAAGTAAGATTGGAATCAGCAAAGAACTTGCCAAAATGATCATCGTGCAGACGGAATAATACTTGCAACATCTATCTTTCAAGGAGCCACGAAACTATGAAAAAAAGTAAAAACATTCTTTACCTGTGCGAACTCACACTTGGCATTATGGTAGCACTTCTGTTTACAAATCTCTATCTTTCAAGAAAGCTGCCTCTTTCCAGTCCTCCGATCCATCGCCTGTTTCAGCTTACCTCAATTCTGCTGATCTTCATCGTTGTGCTGATCCTGATCCAGCGTGAGATGCTCTCCCGATTGCTGGTCAATGCCTTTCGGGACATTACAGGAGTACATAACAAAAAGTCCCTGGAGAAAAAAATCCAGGAACTGAGCAGCCGCCCTGATACCTTCGATATTGGTGTCATGATGTTTGATCTTAATAATCTGAAATATGTTAATGACACGTTTGGCCACGAAAAAGGAGACGAATTTATACAGGCCTTTACTTACTGTCTGACGCGTATTCTCAATGAACACAGTTTTCTCGCCCGCTATGGAGGTGATGAATTTGTTCTGATCCAGGAAAATACAAACGAAGAAAATCTGAAACAGCTGGTCTCTCAGCTGGACAAACTGGTTCAGGAATACAACAGCCACTCCAGTCTGCCTCTGAGCTACGCAGTCGGATATGAAGTCAGCTACCGTAATCACTATTTTATGATGGAAGATCTGATGCAGACAGCAGACAAAAAGATGTATGAAGACAAAGCACAGAAAAAGCTTCACGCCATGCGTCAGCCTGCCGTTCCAGGCAGTTCTGCAAATAAAGTCATCCCAACTGTTACTTCAGAATTTCTGTTAAAAAAGATCCAGCAGATTCAGGATGGCACTGCTTCCTCACAGAACATCGCCCTGGTTTCCACCGATGTGGAAAATTTTCATTTTATCAATGATAAGTACGGATATTCTCTCGGAAATGAAATCCTGAATATTGTATATGAAGAGCTTGCTTCTGCGCCGTCATCCCTGTTTACTGCACGTTTCTTTTCCGATGTGTTTGTCAGCATTGTCGACACAACCGAATTAAGCCGGGATACATTTCTGGAAGAAATCCAGGCACTGGACAGTCGGATCTGCGAGCGCGTCCAGAATACATACCATATCAGTTTTTTCCGGACAAATTCCGGAATCTGCTATATTACCAAAGATGCCGCTCCTGAAAATATGATCTCCTGCGCCAATGTAGCAAGAAGAATTGCCAAAAAAATGGTTTCTCACAGCTGCATCTATTCACCGGAGATTGATCAGCAGGAAAAGGTACAGGCAGAAATCCTGCACTCTTTTCATCAGGCAGTCGCAAATGGAGAATTCCGGATTTATCTCCAGCCAAAAGTGCTTCCGCAAAACGGAAAGATCTCCAGTGCAGAAGTCCTGGTCCGCTGGGTGCGTGATGGCAGACTGTTCCTGTCGCCGGCTGTTTATATTCCTCTGTTTGAGCAAAACGGATTTGTCATTGATCTGGATTATTACGTTTATGAAAAGACATTTCAGTGGCTCCGCACTGCCGGGGAGTTCCTTCCGGATAATTTCCGTGTTTCATTAAACGTCTCTCCATTGCATTTTGAACAGCCGCAGGTCTTTATTGACAAGATCCAGGAACTGATCCGGCAATATGAGATTGCACCGTCCAGGCTTACTTTTGAAATCACGGAATCTACTTATGTAAACAATACAGCAGCAGTCAATCAGGTAATCCATACTCTTCAGCGTCAGAAAATCCAGATTTCCATGGATGATTTCGGATCGGGATATTCATCTTTAAACACATTAAAAGACCTGCGTTTTGATGAAGTCAAGATCGACCGGAAGTTCCTCGGTGATTCCCTGAATGAAAACGCACAAATCGTACTTGAAGAAATGTTCCATATGCTGAAACGCATGAACAAAACAATCGTATGTGAAGGTGTGGAAACAGAAACGATCGCAGATTTTCTTAAAAACGAAGGCTGTAATGAGATCCAGGGATTTCTCTACTACCGCCCGATGTGTATTAAAGATTTTGAAACTGTAATGCAGATGCAGAAAGCGATATAATATTAAGAGGTCGTCTGATCAACGAATGATCAGACGACCTCTTTTTTAATCTGTCTATTTTACTTCATATGCCATTGTGAGTCTCTTCACAGTTCCCTCACTGTCTTTTATGTCTACATATAAGGTCTTCTTTCCAACAGCTCCGGTTTTCCAGCTATAGGTACTGGATGCGCCGAAATCTCTGAGTCTGTACCAGTTGCCTTTATCATCACAAACAAGGAATTTGTAAGTATACTTTCCACTTCCACCGCTTGCTTTGACGCTCAGCTGTACGTTGCTTCCACTGACTGCACTGCCGGACGGATCTGCCGTGAACACACCTGTCAGATTTTTGTCTGTTACTTCATATGTAAGGCTTGCCCTCTTGACATTTCCCGCGCCGTCTTTGACATCCACATACAGGATTTTCTTGCCGGCTGCTCCGGTACGCCAGGTATAGGTGCTCTCTGTTCCGTAATCTCTCAGTTTGTACCAGTTTCCTCTGTCATCGCATACGATGAATTTGTAGGTATACCTTCCTGTTCCGCCCGTTACCTGCACATTCAGTTTTACCTCATTTCCGGAAACGACACTTCCGGACGGATCTGCAGTGAAGCTGACATTCATCTCATTGCTCTTTACTTCATATGCAAGACTTGCTCTCTTGACATTTCCCGCACCGTCTTTGACATCCACATACAGAATTTTCTTGCCGGCGGTTCCGGTACGCCAGATATAGGTGCTGGCGGTTCCGTAATCTCTCAACTTGTACCAGTTTCCTCTGTCATCACATACGATGAATTTGTAGGTGTATCTTCCGGTTCCGCCGGTTGCCTCGGCAGTGATTCCTACTTTTTCTCCGGACAGCACGCCTTCTTCATCCACGCTTATGGATACAAACAGCAGTTTATCAATCTTTTCTGTCTTTGTTTCCCCACAGCTTGTACAGGTGTAAGTTTTTTCGCCTTCTTCTGTACAGGTAGCTGCCGTCGTTACTTTTCCATCATCCCAGGTATGTCCTGTTGCCGGGATTTCTTCATTTCCGCTGAGTACTTTGTCACACACCGAGCAATGGCTTCCGGCTGTCTTTCCATTCAGCTCACAGGTTGCCGGGATTTCTTCATCCGCTACTTCTTTGTGACCCTTTGCCGGAATCTCTGTCTGCTCTTCCAGAACTTTTTTGCATGCGATACAGTATACATAGGCTTCCCCTGTTTCTTCACAGGTTGCACGCTTGGTCACGACTGTTACCCGTTTGTGTTCTGTAACCGGAATTTCTTCCTGTCCGCTGAGCACTTTCCCACATACCGAACAATGGCTTCCGGCTGTCTTTCCACTCTTCTCACAGGTTGCCGGGACTTCTTCATCCGCTACCTCTTTGTGGCCTTTTGCCGGAATCTCTGTCTGCTCTTCCAGAACTTTTTTGCATGCGATACAGTATACGTAAGCTTCTCCCGTTTCCTCACAGGTTGCACGCTCCGTCACTACCGTTACCCGTTTATGTCCGACTGCAGGGATAGTCTCCTGTTCCTGAAATACTTTTCCACATACAGAGCAGTGACTTCCCTCTGTTTTTCCACTTTCTTCACAGGTCGCAGGGATTTCCCTGTCCACTACAACACGATGTCCCGTCGCCGGGATTTCTTCCTGCTCTTTTAATACCTTTCCACATACCGAACAATGACTTCCTTCGGTCTTTCCATTCTCTTCACAGGTCGCAGGAATTTCCTTATCGATTACTTCTGTATGCCCTGTCGGCGGAATTCCTTCCTGTTCCTTTAGGACCTTTCCACATACGGAACAATGGCTTCCGTCTGTTTTTCCTACATATTCACAGCCTGCTGGAATTCCCCCGTCAATCACTTCTGTATGTCCTGTCGCAGGGATTTCTTCCTGTTCCCTTAAAACTGTTCCACATTCCGAGCAATGACTTCCTTCCGTCTTTCCACTTTCTTCACAGGTAGCAGGTATTTCCTTATCAATTACTTCTGTATGTTCCGTTGCCGGTACTTCTTCTGTATATTCTTCTCCACATAATTTGCACGTATATCTTGCACTTCCATTTTCCTCACAGGTAGGGGCTGTTATGATTTCCTGTTCATATTCATGAGCATGCTGTGGATCATAATTGTAATACACTTTTGCACCATAAGCGTTCTGGTAATTTAAACTGTCCCATTGTTCCTTAGAACCTCTGAATCTGATTATTTTTAAGGAATGACCAAAAGCAGATGATCCTATTTCTTTCAATGTGTCAGGAAGTTCAACTGTCTCGAAGCTGCAACTGTAAAAAGCCTCTCTTCCTATTGTGGTTAATTTACTCGAAAGTTTAACATTTCTAAGACTTTCACAAACATAAAATGCAGATTCTTCTATTTCTGTTACACTTTCCGGAAGTACAATATCCGTAAGGCTGCTACATCCATTAAATGCATTGCTTCCAATACTTGTTACTCCCTCCGGGATATTAATATCTGTAAGGCTGCTGCAAACATAAAATGCATAACCTCCAATACTTGTTACTCCATCTGGAATCTCAACACTTTTAAGGCTTCTGCAATTATAAAATGCACTTTCTCCAATACTTGTTACTCCATCTGGAATTACAATACTTTCAAGACTGACGCAACTCCAAAATGTATTCCTTCCAATACTTGTTACCCCCGCTGGGATATTAACACTTGCGAGGCTGCTGCAATTATAAAATATACTTTCCTCTATTTCTGTCACGCTTTCCGGTAAGGTAATATTCACAAGACTGCTGCATCCACTAAATGCAGACGATCCTATTTCTGTCACACTTTCTGGCAGGACAACATTTGTAAGGCTGCTGCATTCAGAAAGCACTGCTGATTCTACTTTTTTTATTCCTTCCGGAAATTCAATCGCTGCAAGACTGCTGCATCCACTAAACGCCCATCCCCCTATTGATGTTACACCTTCTGGTATCAATATCTTTTCAAGGCTGCTGCAATTACTAAATGCAGATTCCTCAATTTTAACTACTCCCTCTGGAATTTCGATATTTTTTAGCTTTTTGCAACCGCTAAACGTATTACTTTTTATCACTGCCAGTTCACTTGGCAGCACTACATTGACAAGACTGCTGCATCCACTAAAAACACCACTTTCAAGATTTGTTACCCCATCCGGAATTACAATACTTTCAAGACTGCTGCATCCACTAAATGCACTAAATTCTATCTCTGTTACCTTACTTGGAATATTTATCGTTACAAGCTTACTGCAGCCACAAAATGCACTGCTGTCTATTTTTGTTATGGATTCCGGTAACTGCACACTCACAAGATTATTGCAATTGTAAAAAGCATCAAAACCTGTACTTGTTATTTCTCCCTCTATTTTTACGTTTTCCAGACTTGCACACCCATAAAATACACGGTCGCCAATATTCCATACGCTTTGTGGCACGTTTACACTTTTTAAATTTGTACACCCATCGAACGCACTGGATCCAATGAAAGTTACACTATCTGCAATCTGAATGTCGGTCATTTTATAGCATGCATAAAAAGCATACCCGCCAATACTTGTTACCCCGTCTTTCATCGTAACCCGTTCGATATTCTTGCGATATTTTCTCCATGGAGCAGCTGTCGTTTCTGAATAATATGGCATCTCACCAGTTCCCGCAATTACCAGTTCTCCATCCTCATACAGGGTCCAGTTGATTGTCTCATCCTGACCGCTCGCAGTTACTGTACGCACTTCCGCAGATTGCATTTCTGCCTGTGAAGTCTCTCCATCAGAAAACAGTTCCACTTCATTTTCCTGTGCCTCTTCTGTCTGCGCTTCTTCTATCTCTGCTTCACTGTTTTCCGTCAACTCTTCATCTTCTGTTTCATCCTGCATTTCCACCTCTGCCGATGACTCTGTTTCGTCCCCTTCCTCATATACAGAAATGTCTGCATCCTCTGTGAAAATGTCTTGTTCCGCATCGTCAAGCGCATATACATTTGCCGGTGCCACCGACATGATCATTGCAGCTGACAGACCAATTGCCAACACTTTCTTTAACTTCATAGTTCTATTTTCTCCTTCATTTGTTATTCAGTACCACATATCTCTCTATATGTAGTTTACTCTCTCCCCTACATGTAACGCAAAGCAATTCACGCAGGCAAATGCAGATTCAGCATATCCGCCAACTTTTCATTTCATATTTTGTGCATTATTTTATGGATTGGAAAAAATAACACCGACTTGTGTTTCTCGTGTTTTTATGTAACGAAAAAGAACCCCTCAAAATAAGGGATTCTCAGACTATATACAAACTCCAGGCAAATGCTGTGAGAGCTTACTTTATATTTTTACATTTACCTGCTCTCCTCCCACTGTTTACAGATATGGGGTTCCGGGGATTTCCGGATAGGATCCCATGCCGATCAGGAGCTCCAGTCCGACCTGGCGTGCTTCCAGTACAGCCGCTTTGACAGCGCTGGCATCGCCGGAAATGCCGAGAATCACTTCATTGGAATGGCTGGTTCCGACACTTGGCGTCATATAACAGGTGATGCTGACTGCAGATGCCTTCATGGCGGTATCTGCCATCACAAGACCGATTGCAGCAGGTGAACCTGCCATGAAGCCAAAGGCTTCACCTGGTACTGCATGGAATGCTTTCTGCAGTGCTGCTCCGGCACTTGCAGAAAAAGTAAATTCCAGATGACCGGATTCACTGATATAGAGTTCACCGGCATTTTTTTTCGTCAGTTCCAGTCCAAGTTCAATTGCATGACGGACATCAGAGACATCATTGCCACCGATTACAATATAGTTTCCATGACCACCCCAGCCCTTGGTATCTCGTGGGAATTCAATGGATAAAACTTCCGTGTTGGTTGCTTTTACCGCATCGTCAATCGCAGTGATCTGTCCCGCAGCACCAGTCCTGGAACTGAAAAGTCCCAGCGCATGATACTTGGTTCCAACATGCATTTCCTTTAATAAGGTATCGTCAATTCCGGAAATCACCAGTCCGATCGTATCCAAGACGGTGGTTCCGACAAATTCTGTTCGTGTACAGTGTGTGCTGATGCTTTTAACGTCAATCATAAGAAGACTCCTGTTCCGCCCGTCACAGACAGGCGTTTTTGTTTACACTTGTTAAATAAATATCTTATTTATAAATATAGCGTATTTTATTAATACATGCAACAAAGGATTACTCTTGGCAATGTAATAAAATTTTTTCAAAAAAACTGTTGACATTTTGAAATCACTATAATATAATATGTCTTGCGTCAAGCGAAAAAACAAAATTAAATAACGAAGTGTGGCTCAGTTTGGTAGAGCGCTGCGTTCGGGACGCAGAGGCCGCAGGTTCAAATCCTGTCACTTCGACTACTTGGCAGGGGCGCCGAAATTCTTGAAAAATCAGGAGTTTCGGTGTTTTTTTATGCCTACGAAAAAGGTTAGCTTCAGCATCGGGAATACAGCATGCCATCCAGCCCGATGCCCGCGGACCATTAAAAGGAGACATCATCAGATTTTGAATGCACTGGCGCATGATTTTAGTATAAGGAAAGCCCACAGCATTTGCCATGAGCTTTGTCTACAATCTTACAGCAGGCCCGCAAGCCTGCTGTTTCTCTTTTTGTATCTGAATTCCCTTAATTTAACTGGTATACATCTGCATACTGTAATCCGAAGTTCAATGCTTCTTCGTGGCTGCTGCAGTAAATATCAACGTGTCCGTATGGGGTTCCAAGATCCTCTACGGTATAAACGGTTCCGTTGATCAGAAGCTGTGTTCCAAACGGTACACCTGCCATGGCAACGGTATGTCCTGCTGTCGGCATTACACCACTTGCAGTTGCATTTCCTGCTGTTCCACAGCACTGTGCACAGTTGCAGTATCCTGTCAGTTTGAAGTTTCCAAGGTAAGTTCCCTGTCCGGAAGAAGAGGACTCAGAAGAACTGCTTGTCTCTTCAGATGCTGCGCTGCTGTCAGAAGAAGTATCCTCGGAATAATCACTGTTTTCTTCGCTGTCTGAAGAAGCTGTATCCTCTGTATATGTAGTATCTTCTGTATATGCGCTGTCTTCGCTGTAATCTGTATCGTCAGAAGAAGTATCCGCAGCCTCCTCGCTGTAATCAGAAGACTCATCTGTTTCTTCTGCTGCGTCTGATGCTTCACTCTGTGCAGCTTCCTCAGCTGCTGCCTGTGCGGCTGCCGCTGCTGCTTCCTCTGCGGCCTTTTCCTGCTCTGCCTGTTCCATCAGCTGTGCGATACTGCTGTCGGCACTGTTAACCTGTGCCATCAGCGCATTTGCTTCTTCCTGACTTGCACTGATCTGACTCACATAAGAACTGATGTTGTCATTTGTGGATGCCACCAGAGACTGTACTTCCTGCTGCTTGGAGCTTTTTTCTGAAAGAAGGCTGTTGATAGAAGCAGCTTCTTCTTCGACCTGTGTCTCCTGTGTTTTGATTTCTTCCTGTGTTTCTTCATATTTCTTCAGCATGTTTCTGTCATAAGTAGAAATCGTAGCCACGTTATTGGCCTGATTCATAAAATCAGAAAGATTATCTGAGGATAAAAGCATTTCCAGCATTGTGCTTCCGCCATGCTCGTACATATACTGGATACGGATCTTCATTGCTTCATACTGATCCTGTGCATTCTGCTTTGCCACCTCAAGCTGAGCCTTTACATTCTTGAGTTCTTCTTCTTTCTCGGCAGCTTCTGTACTGAGCTGTGAAATGCTGTCTGTAAGTTCATTATATTGGGAATTCAGTTCTGCCAGGTAGGATTCCAGTTCCTGTTTCTTGCTTTCCAGTCCGCTGATATTTGCCTGTGCCTCTGCAAGACCTGCCTGTGCTTCCTGCTTCTGTGCCTGTGCGGCTGCGATCTGATCTTCTGTGGATGCGAATACGGTTGTCCCCATAGATACGGTCACTGCACATGCCAGCAGCAGTGAAAGAACTTTTTTACTCTTCATAAATACACCTCTTAAATATTTTGTACGCTAAGTATAACACATTCTCACAGATAATCAACACTTTTATTTTAATTTTGTAACATTCATGTAACATTTCACTTTTTCGTCACAGAAATCCGGCATTTTTGACCCCAAAAAATCCGGGTACTCAGTTTTTTACTGAGCCCCGGATCCATTTTCTGGTTATTCTGTTTTTATACGGTTTTGTTAATGCCCGAATGATTATTCAGCCGCCTCAAGAACCTCTGGTTCCTCTTCCAGCATCTCCTGATATTTCTCAAGAATCAGGGTCTGGATCATATCTCTGGTGCGGGAATTGATCGGATGTGCGATATCTCTGTATTCTCCATCCGTTGCCTTACGGCTCGGCATGGCAATAAACAGACCTTTTTCGCCTTCAATTACTTTGATATCATGAACTACAAATTCCTCATCGATCGTAATCGAAACAACCGCTTTCATTTTTCCTTCCTTTGCTACTTTTCTCACACGTACATCTGTAATATTCATCGTGCATGCCCCTTTCATTTTCATACGCATTTCATTTATATCTTATATTGTATATCTTTCATTCTTTTCGACAACGATCTTGATCTCACCTTCGCCGCAATAATTTGAATTTGCCCGAATGGTATCCCTGCTCTCAACAATACAGTTCTCTATATGTGTGTTATCCCCCAGATACACATCATTCAGAATTACTGAATTCTTGATCACACAGTTATTTCCAACATAAACATCTTTGAACAGCACCGAATTCTCAACAGTACCGTTAATGATACATCCACTTGCAACAAGACTGTTCTTCACACTTGCGCCCGGATTATACTTCGCCGGTGGAAGATCATCGATCTTTGTCTTGATCGCCGGTTCCTGTTTGAAGAAATAATTCCGGATCTCCGGCTCCAGAAATGCCATATTGGTCCGATAATAAGCTTCTGCTGTGGAAATATTGCTCCAGTAGTCCTCTGTCATGTATCCATAGATACGTTTGAGATTCTTATAACGGATCAGAATATCATTTACAAAATCATGTCTTCCTTCCTGTGCCGCACGCTCGATCAGCTCGATCAGCTGTCTTCTGCGGATCACATAAATGCCGGTAGAGATCGTATTATAAGAGGAAACAATTGGCTTTTCTTCGAATTCCTCGATCCGTCCGTCATCATTCATACGGACAACTCCAAAACGTTCCACTTCCTTCTGATCTTTGCATGTCGTGCACACTACGGTAATATCCGCACGTTTGGCAATATGATATTCCAGAACTTTGTTGTAATCCATCTTGTATATACAGTCACCCGATGCGATAACCACGTACGGTTCATGACTGTTTTTGAGGAATGTGATATTCTGATAGATCGCATCTGCTGTTCCCTGATACCAGAGGCTGTTGTCCTTGGTGATCGTTGGTGTAAACACAAACAGACCGCCCTGTTTTCTTCCGAAATCCCACCATTTTGAGGAACTTAAGTGTTCATTTAAAGATCTTGCATTGTACTGTGTCAGAACGGCAACTTTCTGAATATGAGAATTTGCCATATTGCTCAGGGCAAAATCAATGCTGCGATAGCTTCCCGCTACAGGCATTGCTGCAATAGCCCTCTTATCCGACAGTTCTCTCATGCGATTATTGTTTCCGCCAGCCAGAATAATTCCGATTGCTTTCATGCCTGCTCACCATCCTTTGCTTTGATTACCTGTCCGCTCTCCAGGATTCCTCCCGGATAATCTTCTGCCTTTGTCACGCCGGATATAGCGGTGTTTCTTCCTATTTTAACATTGTCCGGGATCACACTGAGTTCACCGACTGTAGCAAGCCCAAATGCATATACTGCCGGCTTCAGGACATTTTCCGCTTCCTCGCCGCATCCAAGGACTACATGGTCTCCGACCACAACATCCTCTGCCACGATCGCTTTGTCCAGAACAGTATTCTCACCAATCACAGAATTTCTCATAATGATCGAATCTTTTACGACTGTGCCCTTGCCGATCACAACATTCGGTCCGATCACAGAATGATGCACTTCTCCGTAAATCTCCGCACCTTCCCCGATCAGACACTGATCTGTCACTGCATCTGCAGCAACATACTGCGGTGGAATGATATCTCCTTTTGTATAGATTCTCCAGAACTCCTCATAAAGATTGAATTCCGGAATGATATCGATCAGTTCCATATTTGCTTCCCAGTAAGAACCGAGTGTTCCCACATCTTTCCAGTAACCGTTGTACTCATACGCAAACAGTCTCTGTCCATTGTCTTTACAATAAGGAAGAATATGTTTTCCAAAGTCACAGTTGCTCTGATCCTTGAGTGCGATCAGCGCATCTCTCAGTACCGGCCAGCTGAATATGTAGATACCCATAGAAGCCAGATTACTGCTCGGTTTCTCCGGCTTTTCCTCGAACTCCGTCACGCGGCCTGTCTCATCTGTGACCATGATCCCGAAGCGGCTCGCTTCCTCAATCGGAACCGGCATACATGCAATCGTCACATCAGCCTTGTTTGCTTTGTGATAATTCAGCATCACTTCGTAATCCATTTTATAAATATGGTCACCGGACAGGATCAGCACATAATCCGGATTGTACTGCTGCATATAATCCAGATTCTGGAAAATCGCATTTGCAGTACCGGTATACCACTCACTGTTCGTGCTCTTTTCATATGGAGGAAGAACCGTCACGCCGCCCTCGTTTCTGTCCAGATCCCACGGAATACCGATTCCGATATGCGTATTCAGACGCAATGGCTGATACTGTGTCAGGACTCCTACGGTGTCAATTCCTGAATTGATACAGTTACTTAAAGGAAAATCAATAATGCGGTATTTACCGCCAAAAGCGACTGCAGGTTTTGCAACCTTTTGTGTCAATACGCCCAGTCTGCTGCCCTGACCGCCTGCCAGAAGCATAGCGATCATTTCTTTTTTCATCATCGCGCAATCACCTCTTGTATGTTATGATGTTTCATTATATCATACTTCATTCTATTAGTGAACATTATTTATAATTTTTTTAACTTATCCTGACCTTTTTTGTGTTTTTTGCACACGTTTTTTATACAACGAAAAAACGTCTCATTCCTTTTTATATGCATTTTTCACAATTATTCTTTCCATGTTTTGGCAATTATGTATATTGTTATCACGAAAACTTACACTTTTCATTTTTATGCGACAGGGGTATAATGAAACCATTAAAGATTAAGGAGATTTTATTATGTATCAGATAGACTTTCATAAACCGCTCGCGATCCATTTTATCGGAATCGGCGGCATCAGTATGAGCGGACTTGCTGAGATTCTTCTGGAAGAGGGATTTATCATTTCCGGTTCTGACTCCAAAAAAAGCCCTCTGACCAGTCTTCTGGAAAGCAAAGGAGCCAAAATCTATTACGGTCAGCGCGCTTCCAACATTTCCGATTCTGTTCAGGTGGTTGTCTATACAGCAGCCATTCACCCGGACAACCCGGAATTTGCCTGTGCCAAAGAAAAAGGCATTCCTATGCTGACCAGAGCACAGCTTCTCGGTCAGATCATGCGCAACTACGACACTTCTATCGCAGTTGCCGGAACCCATGGCAAGACCACAACGACTTCCATGCTTTCTCACATCCTGCTCAAGGGAGAATGTGACCCGACCATCAGCGTCGGTGGAATCCTTCCGGCAATCGGCGGCAACATCCGTGTCGGACAGTCCGAAACCTTCCTGACAGAAGCATGCGAATACACCAACAGCTTCCTGAGCTTTTTCCCGACGATCGGTATCATTCTGAACATTGATGCAGACCATCTGGACTTTTTCAAGGACATTGATGATATCCGTCATTCCTTCCGCAAATTTGCAGAACTGCTTCCGGCTGAAGGAGCTCTGATCATCAATGCAGATACACCAAAGCATGAAATGATCACCGAAAACCTTCCATGTAAAGTAATTACCTACGGCCTGGAAAATCCTGCTGAATATACCGCTTCTGAGATCACCTACAACAAACTCGGCCATGCGACTTTCCACGTTCTGCACAATGGCAAAGATCTTGGCATCTGTTCTCTGAGCGTACCTGGAATCCACAATGTTTCCAACGCCCTTGCCTCGGTTGCTGCCGGTGAGCTTCTTGGCCTTTCCACAGAAGTAATCTTTGCAGGTCTCAAGGATTTCGGCGGAACAAACCGTCGCTTCCAGTACAAGGGCAAGGTCGGCGACGTCACTATCATCGATGATTATGCACATCATCCGACAGAAATTGAAGCAACGCTTCATGCCGCAAAGAATTATCCACATAAAAAGATCTGGTGTGTATTCCAGCCACATACTTATACACGTACCAAAGCTCTTCTTCCGGAATTCGCCAAAGCGCTGACTCTGGCAGATCATGTCGTACTGGCAGACATTTATGCAGCCCGTGAGACTGATAATCTGGGGATTTCCTCCAGAAATCTTCAGGAAAAGATCGCGGAACTTGGCACACCATGCGAATACTTCCCGACCTTTGACGAAATCGAAAACTTTTTATTAGAAAATTGTACACAGGGCGACCTGTTGATAACTATGGGAGCCGGAGACGTTGTAAATATTGGAGAACAGCTTCTCGGAAAGTAAGTTATCCACATTATCCACATGTTTATACACATTTTTATCCGTGTATGGCATGTGGATTTTTTTTGCCCATTTACTTTACATAATATCGTGTCGACTTTTGTATTTTTTCGAGAAAATACAATAAACTTCGTCATTTTATGCGGTTGCACATAATTTATTTTCTGAACTACTTTCCACATTATCCACATTATCCACATTTCATTGTGGAAATCCTCCCCCATAAAATACCCTATTCTCATTTGAAAAATCTTGTGCTATAATCCAAGTGTTCCAAAACAGCCGCAGAATACCTGATCCTGCGGTATCTGTAATATCTGTCCACACAGATATTTTTGTTTAGAAAGTGAGCGATATTTCATGGC
Organism: Blautia sp. MSJ-19; assembly: GCF_018918125.1. Classification (GTDB taxonomy): domain Bacteria; phylum Bacillota; class Clostridia; order Lachnospirales; family Lachnospiraceae; genus Blautia_A. Next base: position 37,802 of record NZ_JAHLQA010000043.1, on the reverse strand, counting down.
AATGATCACATTACATACGACCTCCCAGCCGGAGGTTACGATCTTATCGAACACATTTATCGACAACTATATGCCGGAGGCCAATGGAGAATTTGTAAAAGTCTATATTTACCTTTTACGTGCTCTTTCCAGTGCTCCGGTTTCTTTCAGTCTTGAGCAGATGGCAGACCGCCTTCTCTGTACGGAGCGTGACATCCTCAGGGCTTTAAAATACTGGGCAAAACAGCAGCTTCTTTCTCTGGATTTCACAGACAGTAACAAACTCTGCGGCATTTCCCTGCTCACACCGGGCAGTTCTTCTGCCGCTGTGCCGCATGAGATCGCCGGCACTTCTGACCTGTCAGCATCACAGGATGTCGAAACACCGAGTTCGCCGCTGCGTACAGATGCCCTCACTCCTGACCGTGTAAGGGAACTGAAGCAAAACGAAGACATCATTCAGCTTCTTTATGTTTCTGAGCAGTACCTTGGCAAGACTCTTTCTCCGACAGAAATTCAGAAGATTCTGTTTTTCTATGACGGACTGGAGATGCCTGCCGACCTGATCGAATATCTGATTGAATACTGCGTCGGTCATAACCACAAGAGCATCCGCTACATCGAAAAGGTTGCTCTCGCATGGACCGAAGAAGGCATTACTTCTGTAGAAGAAGCCAAGCAGTCCGGTTCCCGCTACAGCAAAGAGTATTTTTCCATTCTCAAAGCTCTGGGAATCACCAACCGCAACCCGGTAGATACAGAAATCACTTTGATGGATACCTGGCTCAAAACCTACGGATTTTCCATGGAGATCATTCAGGAAGCATGTAACCGTACCGTTCTCCAGACCGGACAGGCCAGTTTCCAGTATACCGACAAGATCCTGGAAGGCTGGAAAAAGAAAGAAGTCCGTACACTGGATGATGTCCGCGCTCTGGACAGCGAACACCAGAAAAGAAAACAGGCGCGAAAACAAAGCGCTTCCAAACCGGCTCCCGCTGCTTCCAGTAACCGTTTCAATAATTTCCAGCAGAGAGAATACAATTTTGACGAATACGAAAAACATCTGCTCAACCAGTAAAGGAGATTGCCGTGGCTTTACAGAACTTTCAGTATGATATCATCATGAGAGAATACAATCGCCGTCAGTCACAGGTCCAGCATGATCTGGAAGAACGGCGCCGCGAAGCATTTATCCGGGTTCCCCGTCTTCTGGAAATCGACCAGGAGGTAGCTGCTCTGAGTGCACAGAAAGCCCGCTCCCTTCTGCAGGGAGAGTCCGGTTCCGTGGATGACCTCAAAGCCGAGGTCGCTGCTCTGGCACAGGAGCGCATTTCCCTGCTCCGCCAGAATGGATTCAGTGCAGACTATCTGGAGCCTCATTATTTCTGTCCGATCTGTCAGGATACCGGCTATGTAGACGGTCATAAATGCACCTGTTTCAAAAAATCCGAGATCGAACTGCTCTATACGCAGTCCAATCTGACTGAGATTCTCAAAAAAGAAAACTTTGAACACTTTTCTTTTGACTGGTATTCTGATACAATAAAAAATGAAGCAACCGGACTTACCGCCCGCGACACTGCCAAACGCGCCTATGATACGGCACGGGATTTTGTCCGGGATTTCGACAGACGCACACAGAATCTGTTTCTGTATGGCAGCACCGGGGTAGGAAAAACATTTCTTTCCCACTGTATTGCCAATGAGCTGCTCAAGACTGCTCACTGCGTATTGTACTTTTCTGCTTTTGATCTGTTTGACCGGCTGGCACAGACAGCCTTCTCACGAAGGTCCGAGGCAGATCCGGGTGATGATTTTATTTTTGACTGCGATCTTCTTATTATAGACGATCTTGGAACTGAGCTGACCAACAGCTTCGTTTCTTCACAGTTGTTTTTGTGTATCAACGAGCGTATTGCCCGCCGCAAATCAACGATCATATCAACCAACCTGAAACTTGAAGACTTTTCAGCAACCTATTCCGAGAGAACCTTTTCCCGGATAGCAAGTAATTACCAGATGCTGAAGCTGATCGGTAAAGATATCCGAATACAGAAAATATTTTTAGGAGGAAAATAAACGATGGCACAGTTAAACAACAAGGAACTGACAACACTTCCTGTAGGAAGGCTGGGACTTATTCCCCTCGATAGCTGCCGTCCCCTTGGCGAAAAAGTAAATGAATGGCTTGTAAAATGGAGAAAAGAGCGTGAAAACGACGAATTAGGCACCTGCGCATTTGAGGGATATCAGCGTGATTCCTATATTGTCAATGTCAAAACTCCTCGTTTTGGTTCCGGTGAAGGAAAAGGTGAAATCAGTGAATCCGTTCGTGGTGACGATATCTATGTAATGGTCGATGTCTGCAACCACAGCATCAACTACAACATCAGCGGATACACCAATATGATGTCCCCGGATGATCATTTTCAGGATCTGAAGCGTGCGATCGCTGCAATCGGCGGCAAAGCCCGCAGAGTCAACGTTATCATGCCATACCTCTATGAGAGCCGTCAGAGCAAACGTGTCGGACGTGAATCTCTGGACTGTGCATCTGCTCTGCAGGAACTCACCAAAATGGGTGTGGAGAACATCATCACTTTCGATGCTCATGATGCCCGTGTACAGAATGCGACTCCGCTTCATGGATTTGAAACCATCCAGCCTGCATACCAGTTCATCAAAGCCCTTCTCAAAAATGAAAAAGGCCTTCATATTGACAACGAACATTTCATGATCATCAGCCCGGATGAAGGAAGCATGCGCAGAGCTATCTACCTTGCAAACGTACTCGGCGTAGATATGGGTATGTACTACAGACGACTGGACTACACCAAGGTTGTCAAAGGCCGTCATCCGATCGCTGCATATGAGTTCCTTGGACCAAAGCTCGAAGGCAAAGATGTCATCCTGATCGATGATATGATTTCCTCCGGAAGCAGCATCCTTGAGATCGCTTCTCTCCTCAAAAAACGTGGAGCAGGAAAGATCTTCATCTGCACAACTTTCGGTCTGTTCACAGAAGGAATGGAAAAATTCGACGCAGCTTACGCAAAAGGAACCTTCGATAAACTTCTTACTACCAACCTTGTTTATCAGGATCCGGAACTTCTCGCAAGAGATTACTACATCAGCTGTGATCTGAGCAAATACATCGCTCTGATCATTGATACACTGAATCATGATATGTCTGTCAGCCATCTGCTTAATCCGGCAGACAGAATCAAAAAATGCGTCAACAACTACATGTCACAGTACGACAAATAATATAAACGACCACAGCAAAAGGGACGGAGCTGACGGCATCTAAAAGCCGTTAACTCCGTCCCTTTTATTAACATTGCTGCACCATCTCTGCTTCGCTTTTGCGACTGGTACTGACGATCACCTGTCGTCCATTATCTGTCAGCCAGCATACAGCCGTCTTGAGCCGCTCCGGATCAAACGCGGCAAACATCTCATCAAAAATAACCGGAAGCTTCTCAGAACCACAGAGGAGCTCGCCTGCCGCCAGTCTCAGAGAAAGATAGATCTGTTCCACCGTGATCAGTCGCAGTTTCTCAATCGGAATGATCTCATCTCCTACATCCACACTGATCCGCATCTCATCATCCACCAGCAATTCCCGGCATTCGCCTCTGGTAATTCCGCTGAGTACTTCTGACATCGTCTGTACGAGCTGATTTCCTGTCTGACTGTAAATCCTGTCTGACAGCTTTTCAATCCGTTCCATCGCCAGATTCAGGGCATCTATCTCCAGTTCCTCCATCAAAGGCAGATACGCATATTCTTCCATACTGCGCAGTTCTTCTGTCAGATTGGAAAGCTCTGTATTTTTGTCGAGCAGTTCTTCTTCCACACCGCTGCGTCCGCCTTTTAATTTTTCCTGTCGGCTCAGCCAGCGCACCCGCATCCGCTTTCTTTTTTCCAGCTCGCGAACTGTCTGCATCTCAAAATTTGTCTCTGCCATAAAAAGGGCAACTCCTACGATTCCCGCCAGTGCCGCAGGAATCGTTGCATTGAGTTCCATTCCAAGGAACACAGCCACACCAATCCCCAGCATCACAGTCAGGCACATGGCTGCGATCAGAAACCGTTTGTTCCTTTCGAGATCACTGATGCGTTCGTCCAGAAGTTGATATCCGTTGCTCTCCTCATTCATGCGAAATGCATTTTCCTGTTCCCCGATCTGACTCTTCTGCTCTTCGAGTTCCCGTATTTCTTTGCGAAGGCGGCTGATCTGTGACGAGATTTTTTTCTTTTCTTTCTCATCTGCTTTTTTGCGCCGTTCCACCTGCACCTGATATCCTTTTCGGGTCATCTTGATCCGCTGTACCGTACGTCCCGGATCCACAGAACAGTCTCCTGTCGTCTGAAAATCTGTCATCTGCTTCTGCACCTGGCGAACTATCTCCGCACCGGTATTTCCTTTGAGCGGTGAAATACAGATTGCATTCTCATAAACTGCCTCACTGACTCCAAGCGCGATCTTTGACTCACTGATATGATCCGCATCCAGAAGCGCACCGTCATCTTCACACAGGAGTTCACTATAAGGTACTTCTCCGTGCAGATCTCTTGTCAGGCGGTATTTCCTGCCGCCACTTTCAAACCACAGGATACCTGCATAGGGAATTTCCGTCCTGCCAAACAGAATCGTCTCGACAAATGCCTGCAGTTCCTTCCTTTCCTGCTCTTTCTCTGTATAAAGCAGATTGAGCCCTGAAGTAAAACTGACTGTTTTGTTATAAATATTTCCAAAATCTCTGATTTCTATTTTTCTGATCTTCATAAACGCTTCCTGCCACCTGTCAGGACCTTCGCACTTAACAGTGACTGCAGTCCGTAATAAAGAGCCTTCTTTTCCACTACGGTCATTCCTTCTTTGTCAAAAGATTTGATATAATCCCCGATCAAAGTTCCTCTGTACTGTCTGTACAGTTCCTCCAGATCATAATCCGGACACGACTCATCCATGATCTCCACAATGTTTCCCAGTGCATGCAGACGTTCCGGCAGAAGGATGTTATCCGGTGAAACCCTGCCCTGAAGAATGATGCGGTAAATATTCCTTCCGCCTCTCTTCATCACTTCATTGCGCAGCATCTCCTCCAGCGTATACTGTGTCGTATCCGGTCCCACTGTGAGAACCAGATTCTGATAGGATCGAAGCGCAAACGGACGCAGCCGGAGCTTCACGCTGCCATTTTCATAGGTACCTTCTATATAGCCATGTTTCCCCAGATCATTACGATCCAGCGGTTCCAGTGAACCCGCATAAACGATCCGGTCTCTGCTCACCATATGGGGTTTGTGTGAATGACCCAGCGCGATATAGTCAAATCCTGCTCCCGCCAGCCTGGTAAAATCCATTGGACAACAGCTTACATCCCCACCATGCGCAAGCATGACATGAAAACCCGGCTTATTGACAGGTCTGCACTCATCGTACAGAGGTGTACGGATCTCCGGCTGTTCAAAACTCAGGCCATATACAAATGTCTGCTTCTGTGGAATCTCCACACAGGTCTGCTCCTCGCTGGCAAAAAACGTAACATTTTGCGGCCAGGAAAAAGATCTGTAAAAAGAATCTTCTCTTATGTAATCATGATCTCCCGCCACCAGAAACACCTGCGTTTCCGGTATGGAAGCAAACAGCTCCCCGACTTCCCGCAGCTCCCGGAGCAGCGGCTGGCGATGAAAAAGATCTCCGGCTATAAACAAGAAATCCACCGGATTCTTGCGGATGCCCGCAATGACCCGGCGGAATGTTTCCCAGATTTCTTCTTCTCTCTCATGACTCCACGGACAGCCCCTGTCCGGAACTGCCCCCAGATGTACATCCGAAAGATGAATAAATCGTATCATTTAAAACGACTCCTTATTATAAATCACAGTTATTTACTGTTCTTGGGAACGGAATCACGTCACGGATATTACCCATACCGGTCAGGTACATCACACAACGTTCAAATCCAAGACCAAATCCTGAATGACGTGTAGAACCGTATTTACGAAGATCCATATAGAACTGATAGTCTTCTGCTGCCAGTCCAAGCTCGTCCATACGTGCTTTCAGTTTGTCATAGTCATCCTCTCTCTGGCTTCCACCGATGATCTCACCGATTCCCGGTACGAGGCAGTCCATAGCAGCAACCGTCTTGCCGTCTTCATTCTGTTTCATGTAGAATGCCTTGATTTCCTTTGGATAATCGGTAACAAATACCGGTTTCTTGAAGATCTGCTCTGTCAGATAACGCTCATGCTCTGTCTGCAGGTCACATCCCCAGAATACTTTGTAATCAAATTTATCATTGTTTTTCTCAAGAAGTTCGATCGCTTCTGTGTAAGTCACATGACCGAATTCAGAGTTTACCACATGGTTCAGACGATCCAGAAGACCCTTGTCGATAAAGGAGTTGAAGAAGTTCATTTCTTCCGGAGCGTTCTCCAGTACATAACGGATCACGTACTTCAGCATGTCTTCTGCAAGATCCATATTGTCATCCAGATCTGCAAATGCACATTCCGGCTCGATCATCCAGAACTCAGCCGCATGACGGGTCGTATTGGAGTTTTCGGCACGGAAAGTCGGTCCGAATGTATAAATGTTGCGGAATGCCTGTGCATAAGTCTCACCGTTTAACTGACCGCTTACGGTAAGGTTGGTCTCTTTGCCAAAGAAATCCTGGCTGTAATCTACTGTTCCGTCCTCTTTGAGCGGAGGATTCTTCATATCCAGTGTAGTTACCTGGAACATCTCACCTGCACCCTCACAGTCACTTCCTGTGATCAGTGGTGTATGCACATAGACAAATCCTCTCTCCTGGAAGAATTTGTGAATTGCATATGCACAGAGAGAACGTACACGGAACACTGCCTGGAAAGTATTGGTTCTTGGTCTTAAGTGTGTCATGGTTCTCAGGTATTCCAGAGTATGACGTTTTTTCTGCAGCGGATAATCCGGAGCGGAAGCACCCTCTACCTGTACTTCTGTTGCCTGGATCTCAAACGGCTGTTTTGCTTCCGGTGTCGGAACCAGTGTACCTTTGACAATGATCGCTGCACCTACATTCAGCTTGCTGATCTCGGCAAAATTCGGCATGTTATCATGGTATACGATCTGCAGAGTTTCAAAAAAAGTACCATCATGCAGTACGATAAATCCAAATGCCTTGGAACCACGCACGCTGCGTACCCATCCACCTACAGACACTTCTTTGTTCAGATATTCTTCTCTGTTTTTATAAATTTCTTTTACAGTTGTGAGCTTCATAATCTATACCTCTCTGTTTTTCAATTCTCATCCGATCTTTTTCTAGTATAGACTATTCAAAGGATTCCTGCAAGGAGTAAAAGCGGTTTTACTCCTCCCATTTCAGAGTTTTTTCCAGAGAATATCCATCCTGCATATTATAGGAAGCAATTCCCTTCTCTGTTACCAGATAAAACATGTTTCCGGCATACACGCCTCGTACTGTCCGGTAAGTCTGATAATCCATGGAACCATCAAACAATTCGCTTTTATTGAGGTCCAGATATACCTGCGGTTCAAATCCATCTGCTTCACTGTAAGAAAACAACGCATAGTAATAATTTTCACTGGTGTCATAGATGTCACTGCTGTTCCCGTAGACGACATAGGCAAAACCAAACAGATTTTTCTGTGGAGATGCCAGGATCGCACGATAATTGGAAAGTGCATCGCAAACCAGCACGTTTTTCAGAATAAAGCGGTCTGTCTCCTGTATGTCAGTCGGATCAGTAAGGTCAAACATCGAACATTTCATACCGTCTACATTTCCGGTATCCGGATCTGTCTCCCATCCGATTCCCAGAAGCTGGTTCTCACCATAAAAATGCAGGTACTCTGAAAATCCTGTAATCTTAAGTTCACTGAGTATTCTTGGATTTTCCGGATCTGACAGGTCCGCCGCAAACAGCGGATCGGTATTCCGATATGTTACAAAATAGCCGGTCTTTCCGAGGAAACGGGCAGATTTAAGTTCTTCACCCGATGCAAGGTCTTCGATCTTTCCAATTGTCCTGAGTGTATCATCAAGTACATACAGTCCGTTATTACGTGAAAGCTCTGTATAGTCTTTGTCCCAGGACTCTGTAGTAGTCACAACGCGAAGATTTCCATCATACTCATCCATGGAAAAATTGTTATTTAATTCTCCTTTGACAGAACCGGCAGCTCCATCTGTAAATCTGCCATCTTCATAACCAATCCGAATGATCTCTGTCCTGGTCTCTGTATCATTCCAGATCGACATGGCCGAATAGATATTGCGGTCACTCACATAAAAAGTCTCAGCCCCGCTGACTACTGCCATGATATCGGATGCCTGATCCGGATGATCCGGTGAAACTGCCCCTGCCACCAGATAAGAACTGCTTCTGCACGAAAAGTCAGCTCCCGGTTCCGGCAGATAAATATGGTCATAGCTGATATATTCTTCCCCGCTCCTTGGCACATAATACTGCAGCTGTTCCGCGCCATTCGCCGTATCCGGCATGTAGGAGGTAAAAAGATAGATCTGTCCGTTTTTTCTCCTGGAAGAAAGATAAGAGCCGTCCTGCTGATAAGCCCCGGTCTTTTGCGGAGCAGTCCGGTCTGCAAGGTCATAGGTCTCCACGGTCACTGTCGTCATCGGAATGCTGTAGCTCGTACGCACCGCTGTCCCCTCATCATCCTCTGCCTCATCTGCAGACGGAAGAGTCATTTTTCCTCTGTAAGTCACATAAGTTACCTGTTCACGAATCACCTGCAGACAGTCACCATCCACATACATTTCCCGATAATCCGAACTGCTGTCGCCCGCAATCTCACCGATCAGTTCCATCGAAGACGTATCTGCGATCCGGATGTTTCCTCTGCTGTCCATAGCATAGATATAAGTACCGTCTGTTTTGACAATGTCGGCCTCATCTACATTTTTTTCCTGTGTATTTGTTGTAGAATGGTCAACATTTTCCTGCGATCCATCATAGCTGAAATCCGGATCGATCGCCTCCTCTGTCCTGCTTGCCACCATATTTTCTGATGCGGTGTCTCCCGCTCCACTGCCCGTTGAATCTGCCGTTTCCTCGACTGCCATGATTCGCGGGCTCATATTGCTGTAAGAAGAATTCTGCTGCCAGTCTTTGACTGCATCATACAGTTCTTCATAACTGCCCGCATGACTGATTCCGTCAATCGGTGCAGTTGTCGGAAGCGGTTCCGGTGATGGAGTCGCTGTTATTTTCCCGGTATCCTTCTCCGTTTTTTTCTGTATTTCTTTTTCGTCGGATTTCTCCACCGGATCTTCAAATGTAACTGTTTCTGTCTCTTTCCGGCTCGTTGTATCGGTTCCTTTCCACATCGTCACTGTGCCCAGTGCCGCTGCTCCCACTGCCAGAACTGCAATTGCCGTAAGTACATATCTTCCCTTCATTGCACCGCCTCCTTTGCCGGGGTACTTCCCCTGTCTCTGCTGATGGTTATTGTTGCCCGTATCAATCTGTTTAATGCTATTTTAACATGACACGAAAAAAAACTGTAAAATCTGATAGACAAAAAACAGGGATCCCACCGCTCCGTGAGTCCCTGTCTTTTGTGTTTTATGTATGTTATTTACAGTTTTTCGATAAATCTCATAAATGCATTTCTGCCTTCCGGTGTGCATTTGTAAACACCTGCATCTTCCAGAACATGAGTAAATACGATTCCGACTTCTTTCTGAAGGATCTCATGAACATTGTCCTTGTTGATATCCTTGTATTTCGGAAGGAATTCTGCCGCCCATGCTGCATGTTTTTCGATTTTTTCATTGGATGCGATGTCTTTTCCTTCGAGAATGTACTCTTCCAGAAGTTCCAGTTCTTCTTTCAGTCTTGCCGGAAGGACCGCCAGACCCATAACCTCGATCAGGCCGATGTTTTCCTTTTTGATATGATGATACTCTGCATGCGGATGATATACACCAAGCGGATTTTCTTCTGTGGTGATGTTGTTTCTCAGTGTCAGATCCAGCTCATACATATCTCCAACCTTGCGGGCGATCGGTGTGATCGTATTATGTGGCTCTCCGTCTGTCTCGGCAAAGATAAATGCAGCCTCATCTGTATAGCCTCTCCAGACTTCCAGCACATGTGTTGCCAGATCTACGAGACGTGCAGAATCTTTGTGGCGGATTCGCAGTACAGACAGCGGCCATTTGACGATGCCGGCTTCCACATCTTCAAATCCCGGAACCGTCACATGTTTTTCGATCGGTGCTTTTGCCATGGCAAAGGTATAATGACCACCCTGGAAATGATCATGACTCAGGATGGAACCGCCTACGATCGGAAGATCTGCGTTGGAGCCAAGGAAATAATGCGGAAACAGTTTGATAAAATCAAACAGTTTGATAAATGTATTTCTCTCGATCTTCATCGGTGTGTGCTGACTGTTAAACACGATGCAGTGCTCATTATAGTATACATACGGGGAATACTGAAAGCCCCACGGTGTGTCATTGATCGTGATCGGAATGATTCTGTGATTCTCTCTTGCCGGATGGTTCACACGACCTGCATATCCTTCATTCTCCCGACAAAGCTGGCATTTCGGATAGCTGCTTGTCTTAGCATTCTTGGCTGCTGCGATCGCCTTCGGATCTTTTTCCGGTTTGGAAAGATTGATGGTGATATCAATCTCTCCGTAAGGGCTGTCCACTTTCCATTTCTGGTCTTTTTTTACACGATAGCGGCGGATATAGTTGCTGTCCTGGCTCAGTTTGTAAAAATACTCAGTTGCTTTTTCAGGACTTTCCTGATAGCTGTCCCAGAACTCCTTCTGCACCTGTGCCGGACGCGGCATCAGGCAGTTCATCAGCTTTGTATCAAAAAGATCACGATACACAACGCTGTCTTCGATCAGATTTCTTTTTACGGCTTCCTCCAGAAGTTCATTCAGAGTTTCCTCCAGATCCACATTGGAAAAGGTCTCCTCCGGTGCAACATATTCGTCTTCATGAAAAACATCCAGAAGAAGATTGATGGTATAATTTTTTTCACACTCCGGTACCAGCCCTGTTTCCATTCCATACTGTACAAGTTTCGTGATGCTTTTACTCAACATAAGCTTATCCCCCTGCTAATTTTATTTTTGGTTATCAAGATAAGAGATAAAGACATTTCCTGCCTTCTGGAACAAATCTGTACTGTCATTCATTCCGTAAGGACTTACCTCGCCTGTTGCCGGATCCAGAAGCCATGTGTTGTATTCGTCATATCCGACAATCACCACACTGGAATCTGCACCAGTCTTGGCTATAACCGCACGCTGTGCACTGATCTCATAAAGAACATTCTCAAGACTGCATCCCGTAAGATCAATAACTGTTCCGGTATCTCCAAGACCATTCTGAAGCGTCTCTTTGTCCCAGGAACCACTGCGGATGATCTCCGGCACGTCCTCTGTATTCAGTGTAAGCTGTGTTTTCATATTACCACGTTCCCAGACATACTGCTGCGCCCTGTTCAGAACCACACCGGTACGGCTGTCTGCCTGAAGAACTGCCTGAGCCGGGTCTGACCAGGTGCTGTCCAGTCCGCCTCTTGCATAAACATAATAAATCTCCTGATCCAGACTCTTCTCTACATTGACTTCTACCACATTTTCACCGGTATTTTTCATCTTTGCAGTCAGGATCAGTGCCTCGCTCGTCTCCGGTTTGTTCTGGAATACCAGTTTTACTGCAGTTCCCTGCCGTTTGCTGCTGGTCTGTTCTACAGAAACAAAATCTGCGGAGGTTGCTTTGTTATTCATGATATTATCTTTTGTCTTAACTACATAAGAATTTCCATTCTTCTGTGAAAGATCAAACTCCATCAGCGTACTTCCGACCGTGACATTCGTGACATAATATCCGTCCTGATGATACTCCTTTTTGACCTTACCGTCAAAACCTTCGATCTTCACTGTCGTAATGCCCTCTGTCGTATGACCGTTTTCGTCGGTAAGACTGTCACCATCCATGACCACACCATAGATCAGGTCTTCATTCATAAAGCCAAGAACCTTGAGACTCTGTCCGGCTTCCGGTGTATTATTTCTCGTTTCGAGTGTATCAAAATCGATTATTTCCACCTGCCCTGCATTGTCACCATCTGTGATGCGCCATGCCGCATGGGCGTTTGTCTCAGAAACCGCAAATTCATCTCCATCGATATTTTCGGAAAGAACATCGTAGCTGTTCTCATCAATATTGATCTGGTACAGACTTCCTGAAAGCAGCAGGAATAACTGATTGTCTTTGTTGACATAACTCAGCGTGCCAAGATCCTCTTTCAAAAACTCATACGATTCTGTGGATGGGATAAATACACGTTCTTCCACCACGTTCTGATCATGATTGTAATGATAGATGCCGACGCCACAATAGCCTTCGTATGTTCCACGATTCATATAGCCATAGACCATAAAATCAACATCTCCGCCTGCATCCACACTGAGCAGCTTGATATCGTGTTCCACTCTGGAATCACGGAAATCGCCCTTTGCACTCTTGCGGAAGTCAAACACATCAACAAATTTTCCGGTATCCGGAGCATAAGTCCAGAGTGCCCCTTCCTGTACAAAAGCAGTCACACTTCCATCATCATTGGAAAGACTGGAAACAGCCTTGTCACGAACCCCAAGAAGCAGCCCGTCATCTGTAACAACTGACTGTTTTGGATCAAATACCTGTCGGGTCGAACGTTCAAAATCAAGCAGACGGATACGGGATTCCGTATAACGAAGCCGATAAAAATCCGTCACATTATAATATTCTGCACCGCCATTTTCGTTGGCAGCCATAATCTCATATTCCAGTGCAATACTTGCGGTTGTTTCATTGATCTCCTTGATCACCGGAATTCCTTTTTTGGATATCTGCGGTCCCAAATTTCCCCAGCTGATCACAGAAAGCGGTGACTTGATGGAAACCGATGCAAAATTTGTACTGGAAGATTCTGCTGATTCCAGATATGCAGCCAGATTGTCCGCAGAATTTTTATCCATGCACATCTGCACAAAATCCGAAGCGAACTTGATGTAATCCTGCGTATTGGTCGAAGAACGGGAAACCACTCTCGTATAATAGTAGGCTTCTCCTCCGTCTGTATCCAGCGTGATCTGAAGGGAATATTCCTGATTCATCAGGAGTCCGGAACTGATCTCGATCTGTGCCCGGAGATAACCGTCAGAATCAGATGTCGTCAGGTCTTTGATCTTACGGTTCTCAACAATTTTCGTGCCATCTGAAGTCCGCACCTCATAGGAAAGGCTTTTTACCTTTGCATCATAAGGGTTAACTGCTATCGTCAACTTCTTTGTCGTATCCAGAGGAGTTACACTGTCCCTCACAAAATCTGCTTCCATCTGCTGGCGATAGCCATACATCCGGTTTGCCAGTGTTCCGTTAAAATCCACCATCACTTCCGGAAGCGTCGGAATATTCATATCGGAGCGGTCATCCGTATTTTCATTGCTCATCAGAAATGCCGTTCCCGCCACACCGAGCACAAACACGAGCAGAAGGATCAAAAACCTTTTCAGAACTTTTATCATGGTCTCAGACTCCCTTCTGTGTGCAGATCCCTTCCGGATAAAGAAGCTTTTCCAGCGTCAGATGTCCGTGAACAGCATCTGTCAGTTGTGCAAGCTCCTGTACAGGACGGCATTTTCCTGTTTTGACCGCCCGGATCAGAAGATTCTTCGGTGTATGTTCCATATCAATAAATTCCAGGATCTGTGTGCTGTAGCCTTTGGACTCTAACAGTTCTGCACGGATACCATCTGTCAGTAACGCAGACATCCTCTCTTTGAGGATTCCATATTGCAGAACCGGTGCCAGCATTTCATTCTGTATCTGGTCATTCAGTTCATGCTGGCAGCACGGAACCGACAGGATCACCTGTGCATCCCACTCTACGGCTTTGGCAAGTGCATAGTCGGTAGCCTTGTCACAGGCATGCAGTGTCACGACCATATCCACTTTCTCCACGCCTTCATAATCTGCAATATCGCCATGCAGGAAATGCAGTTTGTCATAACCATATTTCTCCGCCAGTCCGTTGCACTTACGGATCACATCTTCTTTGAGATCCAGGCCGATGATATGGACATCATAGCCTTTCAGCTCTTTGAGATAATAATACATGGCAAATGTCAAATAAGATTTTCCACATCCAAAATCAAGGATCGTGACCTCCCGCTCCCTGGAAAGAGCCGGAAGAATGTCTTCAATAAATTCCAGGAAACGGTTGATCTGTCTAAATTTATCATAAGAAGGGCGATGAATCCTGCCCTCTTTATTCATAACTCCAAGGTCTATCAGAAACGGAACCGGAATGCCTTCCCTGAGGATATACTGTTTCACGCGATTATGCGCAAGGATCTGTACCGGCTCCAGTGCCTGATGCTGCTTGACCTTGATGGTCGCTTTGCCTTTTTTGCTGATCAGAACAGTACCGTCCTTGCAGCGTCCCTGTACCTGAAGCTGAGAAAATCCGCCAGTCTCGAGGCTCTGTTTTACAAAAGCCTGAACCTCTTCTCTCGTATAATTGGAATGCAGAACTTTGGTCCCTACTGTAGAAGATGCCTGATAACAGACCGTACCCTTGAGTTCAACCTGCCGGATCCGCACCTTGACCGGTGCATCCTTCTCTTTGCTCCGCTGACCGCTGAGCACTGCAAGCATCAGTTCTCCGTCAAATTGTTTTTCCAAAAATTCCTGTAATGTCATCATATTTTAAAATTCTTTCTATAATTACTCCTGTCTGTATCACGGAAATCCTGTTTCATTCAGAATCCCCGATACCTGCGTCGTCTGCACCGTCTCCTGGAGATTTCCTGATACAGAAGCACCTGAATCAGCTCATCCAGAAATGCGTCCGGAATCTCCTGTGCTGCCAGTTCTCCTGCCACCTGACTGCGGATCTGACTGTAAAGCCGGTGCATCATCAATCTGTCCGGATATTCGTCATAAAGACGGCTTCCCTCATAATCCAGAAGCTGACATTCTTCTTCAACTTTTTCCTGGATCCTGCGGGCAGTGTCCGGATAATAAGATTTCATCAGAGCAAATTCCTGCTCCTGTATTCTCTCACCGCTGTTCAAAGCCGGACTTGCATACGTCATATAAAACGGAAGAAACTTGTCATAATACATAGACAGGCTCCTGCTTTGTCGTTGTCTATAACAGTCTATGCAGAAATCCTCCGAACGTGCAGTTCTCTTTATCCCTGGATCTCTTTGAGGATACGAAGTGTCAGTCTGAAGCTGTGCTCTGCTGCCATCGCCTCAAAAGTCGGGTAATCCATCTCTGCGCTGCCGTCTGCCTTGTCAGAGATCGCACGGATCACAAGGAACGGAACATTATTCAGGTATGCTGCCTGTGCAATTGCTGCACCTTCCATTTCTACGGCATATGCCCCAAACTGTTTGACAACAAAATCTTTCACACCCTGGTCTGCAACAAACTGATCTCCGGATGCGATTCTTCCTTCAAATACTGCAATGTCCGGATTAACTTCCCGGCACGCTTCTACTGCCATTTTGCGGAGTGCATCATCACTGTGGAAAGAAAATGCTTCCATCTGCGGAATCTGTCCGACCGGATATCCAAATGCTACCGCATTCATGTCATGGTGAACCAGGTCTGTGGAAACCACGATATCTCCGATGTTGATATCTGCGTTCAGGCTTCCTGCAATACCGGTGTTGATCACAACCTCTGCATGAAAATCATCAATCAGGATCTGAGTGCAGACTGCGGCGTTGACTTTGCCGATTCCGGAACGGACAACAACTACCTTTTTGCCTTCCAGAATACCTGCATAAAATTCCATGGAAGCCTTGTGGGTGATCTCCACCTCCTGCATACGTTCTTTGAGGCTTGCCACTTCAACTTCCATTGCTCCTATAATTCCAATACATCTCATAATATTAAAATCTCCTGTAAAATTCATTATCTTATCGTGCCCGTTATATATACAGCTTTCATTTGGGAACTGTCCGGGCATTTGCATTCCTATTATAACAAATGTTGAGTTTATATGGAAACTTTTTTTATTTTCTGCTATACTGGATTCCAGAATACTTGACTAAGGAGGTTGAGATTATGGTATATAAAACATCTGGAGTCTGTTCCAGTGCAATTTCTTTTGAAATTGATGAACAGGGAAAAGTTCATGATGTCAAATTCCAGGGCGGATGCTCCGGTAATACACAGGGCGTTGCCAGACTGATCGAAGGTATGGATGCCAGAGAAGCTATCAGCAGACTGGAAGGAATCCGCTGTGGATTCAGGCCGACATCCTGTCCGGACCAGCTTTCCAAAGCTCTGAAAGAAGCTCTGAACTGATTTTGAAATGCAAAAGACTGCCGTCTCACTGACCGGAATATTCTTACTTCCGGCTCTGCGAAACGACAGTCTTTTTCTATTTCATCTTATCTCTGGTATTTCCATACTCTCTATATCTGGCAGGATGCCCGCTTCAGGAAAGGTCATCGCGATCCCACTTGTCACACAGCGACTGGATATCTCTCGTAAAACGATCCAGATCTTTGTTCGGCATACCCTCGCTCTTGCGGATGACAGACATAAGACGCTGTCCCATGGCAACCAGCTTCTGGAAAGCTCTCGCTGCCCGGCTCGCCTTCGGCGATACAGAGGCTTTGGTAATCTTGATTCCCTGGGCTTCATATACACAGGTATTTTCTGCCAGGTCATAAACCGTTCCGCTGAACGGTGCCATAGAATCGAGTCCCAGTTCTTCCTGCAATCTTCTTGCAAAAATCTCTGTCACCTCATCATCACCATGTGTAACAAAAACTTTTGCCGGTTTTTCTTTGAATGCTTTGATCCAGGTCATCAGACCATTCACATCCGCATGACCGCTGATGCCCGGCATCTGGCAGATCTCTGCACCTACATAAACAGTCTCACCGAACAGTTTTACCTCCGTTGCACCTTCCAGAAGGGCTCTTCCGAGGGTTCCGATCGCCTGATATCCCACAAACAGAATTGTATTATTCGGGTTCCATAAGTTATGTTTCAGATGATGTTTGATACGTCCGGCATCACACATACCACTTGCAGAAATGATGACCTTGCAGTCCTCATCAAAGTTGATCGCTTTGGAATCGTCGCTGGTAATCGAGGTTTTCAGACCCGGGAACATCAACGGGTTGATACCTTTTTTGACCAAATCCAGTGCTTCCTCATCAAAACAGTCATAAATATGTTCATTAAAGATCGTCGTCGCCTCGTTTGCCAGCGGGCTGTCTACGTAAACCTTGAAGTTGTCATGTCCGTGTACACGGTTTTCTTCTTTGATCTGGCGGATAAAGTACAGCATCTCCTGTGTACGGCCAACCGCAAAGGACGGGATCACTACACTGCCACCCCGGTCAAACGTTCTCTGGATCACTTCGGTCAGAAGCGACACATAATCCGGACGATCGCCGTGGCTTCTGTCCCCGTAGGTGGATTCCATTACTACATAATCCGCATCATGGAGATACACCGGATCTTTGATCAACGGCTGGTTCAGATTTCCGATATCGCCGGAAAAAACGATTTTTTTCTCTTTGCCGTCCTCATCAATGATGACCTCAATACTTGCAGAACCAAGCAGATGTCCAGCATCTACGAAGCGTACCCGGATCCCTGCTGCCGGCTCGATCGTTTTTTCATAAGGACACGGAACAAAGTTCTGAATGACGCCCATTGCATCTTCCATGGTGTACGCCGGAACAAATTCCGGTTTGCCCTGACGGCGGCCCTTACGGTTCCGCCATTCTGCCTCGAACATCTGAATGTGTGCACTGTCTCGAAGCATGATGTCGCAAAGGTGACAGGTTGCCTGTGTTGCATAGATCGGTCCCTGAAAGCCTTTTGCGTAAATTGCGGGAAGATTTCCTGAATGATCCATATGCGCATGGGTCAGAAGAACAAAATCCAGGTCACTTCCCTTTACAGGAATATCCTGATTCTCGTAGTAATCCGGTCCCTGCTCCATACCACAGTCTACCAGGAATTTCTTTCCTGCTGCTTCCAGATAATAACAGCTTCCGGTTACCTCATGTGTCGCACCGATAAAGGTTATCTTCATATGCGAGCCCCCTTTGTCTGAAAAATCATCCAATCACATTATTGTTGTAACCATTATACACGATTTGATTGATTTTTAACAGTCTTTTTGTGCAAAAAAACAAGGCGGGACCGCGAAATCCCGCCTTGTCGGCTGTATCGTGCCAGTGCCTATGGTTGTATGGTAATGGTCAGGCACTGACTTTTGTATGGTTCTGTTATGTTCGTTTTTTCAAACGAAGAAAGACAGGTAACGTAACTCCAACCGAGTCTGGTACGTACCATCCTGTATTGGCAAACGCTTCGTGCCATCGGAAGGTAATGGATGTTCGCATCTCTTTTTTTCGTTGTGTGACATCCTCCGGCTCTCTGGCCTTCGCCTTGTTACTATAAAATACTTTTCTTTTAATGATTCATTACTTAATCATGATACCACTGGTTAATGTGGATGTAGATTCCTTCACACCTGCATTGCTGGCTGCATGATATCCACGCACACGGTAGTAGGTTCCTGATGGGACAAGGACGTTGAGCGTTTTACTCAGATTTGTCACATTATTTGCAGTATATTCCCAGTATTTATAAGTTCCGTAACTACCATTGACTTTTCGCTCCAAATACAGTGATAAATATACCTTGCTGCAAGACTTATGGCATTGTGTTAATCCACTAATACCAATCTCATGATCTGATATCCGCTGCACTTTAACATTTCCAAAACTTAAATTATTACTACGTGCTGGATTATACGCTGTATCTTCTGCATAATCTTCTGTGGTTTCCTCTTCAGTAATTGCATCCAAAATACTTACTTCCGCAAATACAGGGCTCACACTCATTCCTACCGATAAACCAACTGCCAGAGTAATCCCTAATAATTTTTTCCAGATATTCATTTCTCACTTCCCTTCGTTATGCAAACAACCCTTACATAACTATATACGTAAGAAATCGAAAAAAATCACTCTAAAATTTTATTTGTTTTAAAATTTCTTCTAATTTTTGTAATTCTATTTTTCCAATAAACTGATATGCAACATCTCCATAAGTCCAGCCAGCAGCATAAGTAGGCGAAGTATCGCCCTCTTCACCTATTTCATTTATGGATATTTCAATATTTTCCACCAACATTCTATCTATTTCTATTTTACTTCCACTTATACCGTTGATATTACTTGCGGTATCAGCATTTTGATTATCTATAAATAATACAATACTTTTTCCTTCATATGTATATTCCATCCATGCAGATGAAGTTGACATGCTAACTTCATATTTAAAAAACTCCATCCCATTCGGTCTATAAAAAAACTCTGGCACCTCAACTCCCAGTGTATCTTCAATATCCTGGATTGCCTCATACTCATCTGTATCAGCCTGTTCATTCGTCTTATCATTATCTACGACCACTCTGGTATCGTCCCCAGCCAGATAACGAATTCCCTCTATAAAATGATTGCGGTTTGCTTCGCTGCTCATACTTACCATAAAGATACTCAGCAGGCACACGCCCGCAATACCGGCAACTTTCCCCAGACGGACATGCCATTTTTTCTTTGCGGAAGTTTTTTTCTCCATAGCAACCACCTTGCCATGTCCGCTTTCCACTTCGGATACGGTATCTGTCGGTATTGACCTCTCTCTCTCAACTGTCGTTTCTCTCGTATCTTCCTCTGACAGCATTTCCTTCCCGGTTGCCACTTCTCCCTCTGATTCCGCTGCACTTTCCGAATCTGTGTCTTTATCGGTCTCCGTTTCGGTAACTTCTGCGACTTCGCTTTCTTCACGCACATCCGCAGTCCGGGCATCGTCCGCTTCCAGAAGTCCCTCTTCTCTCAGTCTCTGGTAGAAGCTGTCTCGGGATACCTTCAGTTCTTCTACTGTATCCAGATTATCCTCATATCGTCTGCCCTTCAGCAGGGATTCTTCAATGATGTCTGCCTCACTGTAAAATTCCTCTTCCAGCCACTGGCAGAATTTTTCATCATCATCCATATCCGGCATATTCAGGATTTCTTCTATTTCCTTGTCTTTCTGCTCATTTTCAAACATTTTTTTCATAATATTATCTCCTGCTACCTACAGTAGCGTAGCAACATCTTTTCTTGACAATTCTTCCCCGGTGGTTCATAGTTAAGATTAATAAAAAGATTTTTCAGGAGGAATTCCCTATGAAACATATCGTTCTCACCGGCGGTGGTACAGCCGGACACGTAACCCCAAACATCGCTCTGATCCCGACGCTCAAAGAAGCCGGTTATCAGATTTCCTATATCGGATCCTACGAAGGTATCGAACGCAAGCTGATCGAAGAACTTGGAATTCCCTATTACGGAATCTCCTCAGGCAAACTCAGACGTTACTTTGATCCTAAGAACTTTTCCGATCCTTTCCGGGTTTTAAAAGGGTTCCACGAAGCAAAAAAACTTCTTAAACAACTGAAACCCGATGTAGTATTTTCCAAGGGCGGCTTTGTCACCGTCCCGGTCGTGATCGCAGCCAAACGCTGCAAGATTCCAGCAATCATCCACGAGTCTGATATGACCCCCGGACTTGCCAACAAACTGTGTATTCCTTCCGCTGTCAAAGTATGCTGCAACTTCCCGGAAACCGTCAGTGCACTTCCGGCTGACAAGGCTGTCCTTACCGGTACACCGATCCGTCAGGAACTGTTAAACGGTGACAAAGAAGCCGGTCGCCAGTTCTGTGGTTTCAACTCTGACAAGCCGGTCCTGATGGTCATCGGCGGAAGCCTTGGTGCTGCCTCCGTAAACGATCATGTCCGCAAGATCCTGCCGGAGCTGCTCAAGGATTTCCAGGTGATCCATCTCTGCGGTAAAGGAAAAATGGATGAAAGCCTCAACGGCACTGCCGGATATGTTCAGTATGAATATATCAAACAGGAACTTCCGGATCTGTTTGCCCTGTCTGACGTGGTGATCTCCCGTGCAGGTGCCAATGCGATCTGTGAGATCCAGGCTCTCCACAAACCAAATCTTCTGATCCCGCTGTCCGCAAATGCCAGCCGCGGAGACCAGATCTTGAATGCCCGTTCCTTTGAAAAACAGGGATTCAGTATGGTTCTTGAGGAAGAAGAAATCACAAATCAGAAGCTTCTTGATACCCTTCATCATCTGTACGAAAACCGCCAGTCCTTCGAAGAAGCAATGTCCGGCGGCAGACAGATGGATTCCATCCATCATATCGTTTCTCTCATTGAGGAAAGTGTTTCAGCAAAATAACAGAATGCAGGCGGTTACTTCTTATGTGACTGCCTGCATAATTTTTCCATCTCTTCGATCATCCATGCTTTGGAACGAAGATTTCGATTATTTACATTATTTGTTGTAATTCCATATTCACTGGCTACCTCTGCGGCAGTCATTCTGTGCATCTTTGTCTTTAGCAGAATATCGTAATTCATCGGATTTCTTTTCTGAAGTCCCTCCAGTACAAGTTTCCGATATGCAGCTTCTTCCATACGAAGTATTTCTGCTTCTGGATTGTTTCTTTCGTCGGCGATCTCCCGCCCGTTCTCGTCCTCGATACTGCAAAATCTCTGTTTTGCAAGAGACTTTCTGAAATAATCGTTACATTTGTTGGTTGTTACCTTCAGCACCAGCTTCCTCAAACGATACCTGTTGGAATAATCCAAACGGTCTTTCAGTTTGAACAGTGATATAAAAACTTCCTGGCTGATATCCCTTGACAGTTCTTTGTCGCCGGTCATGCAAAAGGCAATATATGCTGAGAATCCCTGGTATTCATCATAGAAATCATCAAAATTCTCAATTATCATTGGTATTTATACTCTTTCGTTCAGGCTTTTACTTTTGTAAGAATTTCTTCTTTCATTTCATCTGTCAGCTCGCCCGGCTTCCAGGTAAGTCCTACCTGATCTCCCTCATAACGTGGAATCAGATGCATATGGAAATGAAATACAGTCTGACCTGCAATTTCTCCGTTGTTCTGAACAATATTGAAGCCGTCACAGTTTAATCCGTCTCTGAGCTTCGTTGCCATATGTTTGGCAAGAATCATCGCTTTGCCAGCTGTTTCATCCGGAAGTTCATAAATATTGGCTGCGTGAGACTTCGGAAGAATCAGTGCATGTCCTTTGCTGGCCGGTCCCAGATCCAGGATCACACGGAAATCCTGATCCTCATATAAGGTCGCTGAAGGAATTTCTCCATTCGCAATTTTGCAGAAAATACAATTTTCCATAATATCTGTTCCTCCTTCAAATTCTTTAATTTTCGCCATTTTTTCGCATACATTGTCTCGTATTTCCTCGATGTTTTCAATACGAAATTTGTTGATTCCTGTATCTCGTATGTTACACTTTCCATGAGGTGACAGATTATGCAGGAAAAAAACATTATAGAACAGCAGAAAAAAGACTTTCTTTCGACACTCTCCACATTTTCACATGAGATACGAAATCCCCTCGCATTGATCACAGGAGAAATGCAGATGTTGTCTGATTCCCATCCCCAACTGTGCTTTGATGAGCACTGGGACAACATTATGGACAATCTGAATTATATCCGTGAGATTCTGGATGAACTCTCCAGATATCAGAATGCCGGACGCCTTTCCCTTGTACCAGTGGATGCAGGCATCTGTCTGCAGCATATCGCAGCTTCCTTTCGTCCGGCTCTGGATTACCTTGGAATCACACTGGAGACTGACATCCCTCTGGACCTTCCCCAGGTCCCTCTGGATCAGACCAAGATCCGTCAGGCTCTGTTTAATCTTCTTCGTAATGCACAGGAGTCCATTCAGCATTCACATGGCAAAATCCAGATTTCCGCTTCTGCTGTTTCAGATGGTATCCGTCTTGTCATCCGCGACAATGGCTGCGGTATGACTGCGCAGCAGATGGAACATGTTTTTCACCCCTTCGTAACCTACAAGCCCGGAGGCACAGGTCTCGGGCTTGCTGTCACCCGGCAGATCATCGAAGCACATCATGGCACCCTGGATGTACAGAGTACCGTCGACGAAGGAACTACTTTTTATATCTTTCTTCCATGTGACGGATGATAGAGCAGGATTGCAAGCAGGAAACCGGACACCATGCCTCCGACATGAGCCACATTGTCCACTCCGGTACTTGTAAAGCCAAAATAGAGGGAAAAAGCTGCCATGATCAATATCTGTTTCATGGACAGATCACCAAGCCATCCCCTGTTGCGGATGACCACATAGATCATGGCTCCCATAACTGCAAATACCGCACCGGATGCACCTGCAGACACTGCAAATTCCTGCGTCCGCAGTTCCAGATACAAAGAGATCACATTTCCAAGGAGCCCTCCCAGAAGATAGATCAGCAGAAAACGGATCTTACCGATCACCCGTTCCAGACGACTTCCAAGTACAAACAGCACCAGCATGTTATTTGCCAGATGTTCAATTCCAAAATGCAGAAACATGCAGGTAAACAGCCGGTAGATTTCTCCGTTCTGAATGATCATAGGCGTATATGCCGCACCACAGTCCAGCATATGCATGGTATTCTGCGAACTTCCCGTAAATTCTACTGCAAGAAATACCAGAATATTCACCAGAAGCAACAGCGCCGTCACCGGCTCTTTGCGTAATTCTTCCACAGACTTCTCTCCAATCTTTCCAGAGAGCCACAGCAGCTCTCTGTTTTTGGTCTATTCTATCAGAAGTATTTTCCCATGACAAGTTTACACAATCCTGTAAAACGTCAGATTTCCACTGTATTTGCGAAATTCCCACTGTTCTCCGCTATCTCAGAAATATATAACGTGCCTGTGCAAAATCCACCTGATCTTCGTCCTGAAGCTGATACTCTTCTTCCGGTTTCAGCATACGTCCGTTTACAGAGGTTCCGTTTCGGGAATTCAGATCCATCAGATAATATTCCTCCTCACATTTGCGTATTCTCGCATGGATACGACTGATCGTAGGAAGCGGAATCACCGCATCTGATGCATTTTCAAGTTTGCCGATCACTGTTAGTTCCTTCTCCAGATAGATCGGTGCCAGTTCTCCCGGTTCCCGGCTGACCAGACTTGCGCTCCCCCGCATCTGTGCGGCAGACAGCACCACCGTTTCACCGTACCGCCCGTCATCATCCTGAAACCTGTTCTCTGTCTCCGTTTGAACTTTCTCTGTCTGAATTTTTTCTTTTATGATTTTTTCCACATTCTTACTCAGTAGTATTTCCGGAGGCTTTTCCTCACATACAAAATTGTCTGTCGGTTTTAAATCCTGTTGTGGTACATCGGTCACAGTCGGCATCCTCTGGTCCTTTTCCAGTTCTCGCTGCACCTTTTTTCTCCATTCCGCAGTCTGCGCTTTCTTTCTTTTTTTCTTTTCTGCAATACGCATGCACACAGCTCCTGCCGCCAGCAGTACAATAGCCGCTGCGATCACCAGTTCCACAGGAATTCCAGGAATATATCCCAGATATCCCGCTGCCACGATTCCCAGCAAAAATAACACGCCACCGGCGCATCCGGCCGCCCACTTCCAGATATTTTCTTTTTTATTTTCCAGCTGGATTTCTTCTGCAGGTCTCTCCGGATCTGGTTTTTTCTCTGCTGTATCCGTACACTCTGCCACCAGCCCTTTCTCTTCGTTCTTTACTTCCTGCTCTTTTTCTCTGTTGTTCTGTGTCTTATAAACAGCTTCCTTAATGTGTTCCAGCTGCAGTCCCGGTTCCATTGCCCGTCGATAGATCCCATATCCCAGATCGACTGCTTCAGGATCTTCATGATCCAGTTTGGGCAAAAAATACTCCGTCAGCTGTCGAAACTGTTCCTGCACCGGATGCTGATATCCCGGAAGACAGCAGAAATATACCTTCCTTGCCTCCACATCCAGAAACATATATTCCGGACAAAGCACAAGCTGTCCCGGATCCACAAGATATTCCGCCAGCTCCTCCATAATCTGCAGAAATCCACGGAGCAGCATTGCCAGATCCCCTCCCTTCAGTTTCTTCTGTTCATAAAAAGAAGCTACTGACTGTCTGGAAGTAATATCATAATAAAACAGCTGTTTCCCGTCCAGCCCCTGTATCCTGCATTTCAATACGGATGGAATGCTGTTCCCCGTCAGCATCCTCACCTGATAGGATGCGGTATTGATATCTGATTCTCCATGAAGGATCAGATAATTGTGACTGACATCTCTTTTATACTCTGCATACATTGTTCAATCCTCTGTCTCTATTATAATTTCTGAAGCTGCTTTGGCTTTGCGGATCCACTCCGCCGGACAGATGATCTTTGCACTTCCCTCTGCCCGGAGCGGCCATTGAAAACCTCCATAAGCAACTATCGTATCTGCCTGATACGTGACATGAACCTCTTTGCCTGCCTTTACCTGACACTGCAGATTTTCTGCACCGAAGAATCCTACATTTCCAAGTTCCTGACCTCTGGCAAAGGCAGTCGCATATGTCTGTCCGTTTTTTCGTACACCTTCCATACTTCCTGCCAGTGACGCCTCACAGGCTGCCGCCGTCAGCCATGCCCGATTATGCACAAAGAACGACAGATACAGAACTCCCATGACCGTCACCAGGATGATTGCCATCACACATGCGGCTTCGATCGTAAAACTGCCCTTTCTCCTGCTTTTTTGTCTCGTTTTCATAGCAATATCCCTCCCAGGTATCCGGCAAACAGAAACGGCACCAGTGGGATTTCTGTTTTGCGTCCCTTTTTACAGATCACAAGAAGGATTCCGGCTGCTCCCGCTGCCAGCAGCATTCCTCCACACACTGTTTTTATAAAGATATCCGTAGTCAGCATAGCTCCCAGTGCAAGCAGAAACCATGCATCTCCCATCCCTACTTCTCCCCGGCTCCATACGCTGACTGCCAGAAGCATCAGACCGATTCCCAACGGGATAAGGAAATCCAGCAGATTTCTCTTTTGCCAGATGCTGATCCCGATTCCTGCTGTCCCATATGCTGCCGTCAATACAAGGGAAATCTCTTTGGTCTTCCAGTCCTTCCAACTGCTGAACGCCAGAAATCCAAGCGTGATCCATTCTGTGATACCCATCCTGTCTGTCTCCTCTCTATCCACAGCTGCTGCAGGCATGCATACTTCCAACCTGCGAAAGTTTCACCAGTTTTACTGTACGTTTTAGACCGCTGCACGTCGCAAGATTGTGATAACGATTCCCACCGGAAGTGATATATACAGCCCCGGAAGGTTTCTGATTCCTGCTGCATGTTTCACAGGGACTGTATTTTTCTCCACTGTTATTCCGAAGTCCTGCTACAGATGCTCCGGAAACCTGATTAATGGATACATTAAGATAACGACATCCTGTCTTTCGATGATATACGGAACCGGATGCAGTCACATAGACCATTTCTTCCGATTCTGTCTTTCCATCCCCGCCTTTTGAAAACTCCGCCCCTGTCCAGGCATGTACTTTTACTGTATTATGCATCCATACCGCCGGCAAAGGAATCAGCCCGCCAACCGGTGTATATCTGTACACATCCGGCAAAGTAATTTCTTCCGGACCACTGCCATCCAGCACATAAGCATACATTCCGGCTTCTTTTGTCCGTTCGCACAAAGTCTGTAAATGTTCCGTCTGAATCCGATAGATATCCATAAAGGAGATCATTGTGACCATCCCAAGGAAAAACAACGGCAGCACCAGTGCGGTTTCTACCGCCAGGCTTGCCCTCCTGTATCTCTGAAACAAGGCACACAAAGACACTTTTTCAGAAGGGTTACGTAAGGTCCTGACTATCGGGGAAGTCACAAACCTTCTGCACAGAGAGCGTATCCTTTCTTTTTTATTTCTGTCTATCCTTTTTTCATTCCCATTTTTATGTAT
Organism: Blautia sp. MSJ-19; assembly: GCF_018918125.1. GTDB lineage: Bacteria > Bacillota > Clostridia > Lachnospirales > Lachnospiraceae > Blautia_A. Next base: position 10,860 of record NZ_JAHLQA010000043.1, on the reverse strand, counting down.
TGCCTTCTGAAAAAGCATCTTTCTGCACCTCTTTTCTCAGGCGGTCCTGCGACCGCCCTTTTTATGTATAACTATATTGTCTTGTGACTGTAAACGTCTGTTTCTTATTTGCCCTGATATCTACGGATGCCTCAATCGCTTCGATACAGCAGTCCAGACGAAAATCTTCCCGTCCTCCGCAACCGCGAATCTCAGCTTCGATCATATCCATGCCTCTTCCTAACTGTTCTGCTTTGGAACGGGCCAGAAGCAGGACCTGAAGATAATCTTCATAGGACATCCCACCCTCCGTATCCCGTCTCTGACTGTCCAGATTTTCCAGAAGTTTCGGCAGATTTTCCAGAGAAAGCTGCCAGTCTGCAGCGGTCTTCACAAGCGGCACTCTGCCGCCATGAAACAGCTCTCTGAGATCCAGAACACTCTCTGCAAAAGACCAGCAGAGGATCAGTGCCGCTTCAATAATAAATGCTGCCGGTGCGATCAGAAAAGTGGCTGCTATCGCCAGCGCCAGTGCATGGATCTGCGTCATCCTGGCACTGTTTCCCATCAGACAGGAGACATTGATCCCTTCTCTTATCAGAAGCAGGCGCTTTGCCACCGCCTGCAGATTTTCACGGTCACTGTACCTGCCACCAAGAAGATATTCCAGCTGGTACTGCAGTCCGGTTTTGGATGGTTTTCTGTAGCTGCCCAGATGATCCATCAGGTACTGCTGAAAAAGAACTTTTGAAGTACCGGAAGAATCCCGGACAACTGTCTGCGGAAGAGCCATACCCTGCTGGAGTTTTCTTCCGGAAAGCAGATCTTTATGTGAGATAGCTGCATCAGAAATCCCATTCGCAGCCGGCACCACCAGATCCAGCAGACTCATACGCCGGATCCTCTGTATCACAGGGATCGGATTGACTACCTGCGGTTTTGCCGCGCCATCCGAAAACTCTCCGGAATCCCCACCGGCATCTATTCCAAAATCTCCTGTATTTTCATCTCTGGCCGCCGCTTCTGCTTCCTGGCTTTTCTGTGCTGCAGAATCCATCTCTGTCTCATAATTTTTCAGAGTGTCTCCATTCTCCGCCTGTTTGCCGTTTTCTTCTGCCTGTCTGACTTTTTCTTCTTTATTTTTATAGCGTTTCAGAAGATTCTGGATTCCCTGACTTCCAAGTGTATCCTTCATATAGGTCACTGCCTGCTGAAAAAACACTTCACCGTCCTCATCCGTAGCAAGTCGATATCCGGTAAAACCGCCCTGCTTTACAGACAGCTTCTGACTGTTCTGACGAAGGACCGGTTTCATATAAGATTCCAGATTGTCATAGACTGCTGCAAGATTCAGTTCACTTCCGCCCTGTCCTCCATCCAGAAAAAAGAGGTCATACTCTTTCAGAAGGAAAGGGTCATATTGCCCGAACAGAGAATAAAGTCCGATATCCATACTGTTCAGAATCTGTGTCCTGGCTGCTGCCGCCTGCACAGACTGAATGCTTGCTGTGACCAGCGACAGCAGAAGACTCAGTATCAGCGCCAGAAAAACAGTGATACTTCCTTTTTTCTCCATAGGCCTTCTCCTCTCTTTCTCAGATAGAATTGCTCTGTTTTGTGATCTTGCTTAAAATTGCCTGTACCAGATTCGTCAGCTGCTCTTTAAAAATAATGACCAGACTGATCAGTACCACCAATATCAGAATAATCTCCACAACACCTACTGCATCTTCTTCCTGCCAGAATTCCTCTGCTGTTCTCAGATAATCTCTCATACACATAAGCTCCCTTCTTTCCCTGTTTTCCGTTTATCCATAGAAAGACAGAAACGCGGGGATCATGATAATCGCCATCACCACTGCCAGCATCATGATCATCGGCACAAGCAGTTTTGTCGCCGCTGTTTCTCCCAGCACTCTCGCCTTTCTTTTTCTTTCATCCCACGCTTCCAGTGCCTCTTTTTCCAGAAGATCCGCCATCCTGTGACCACCTTTCTGCAGATTCTGGACCAGAATCGTGGAAAATGTCTTATACTTCATCTGTCCGCACCGTTCACCAAATCTCCGATATGCTTCGACTTCAGCTACACCACTGTCCATTTCGTGACATGCAGTGATCATGGCTTCATATGCGAACCGTTCTGTACCATGCCGGCTTCTCATATAATCTGTGCTGATCTTCTGAAATGCCCGCCGTACCGTCATTCCCGCCTGAACCAGCAGCGTAAACTTCATGATCAGTGACGGATAATCCATCAGAAGCTGTTCTGCTCGCTTTGCCAGCTCTTCCTGTTGTTCCCGGGCTTTTTTGAGCAGGAGGACAAATGCCGCAAACAGTGCCAGTGATGCCAGAAGTGTCCCGGTATTATCTCCGTTTTTCTGCCATTGCAGAGACTTTCCATCCCATTTATCCGGCAGATAATAATAATCCGGATCCTGCTTCTGCAGATTGTACTTCTCGATCACTTCCCTGAGTTCTCTCTGCCTCTGTTCCTCTTCACTCTCTGTGGTCTTTGTCTCCGGCTCATCCTGTGCTTCTTCTGTTTCTTTTTCCGGAATCTGTACAGCAAAGTCTTCCGGTTCTCCACCATCCACAGTGACCTCCAGATTTTCTGTATACGCTGCATCAGGATTCTTTTCCAGGCGGTATCCCTCCGGATAGATCTCCGCTCTTCCACTGGTAAACGTCAGTGTCATTCCAAGCAGATTGCCGCAGACGGCAACCATCAGAAACAGACGGATGCTTTCTCTGTCTGCAATGCCGTCGAGCCGGAGCCACCCTGCCTTCCAGACGATCACGGTTCCGAAGACCAGACCAAAAATAATCAGATGTACCCACATATTCTTTTCTCCTACATGCAGTCCCTAAACCTCAATATCCACGATCTTATGTCCGAGCCAGTATGACAGCCCATAGATGCCAAGGCATAACGTCATCGCACAGATTCCAAACGGATTTCCATAGAGGACTCCCAGAAATCCCGGCGAAGTCAGTTTCAGATACAGAATGATCCCAGCCGGCATAAAGCTCATGATCACCTGTTCTGCTTTTTTTGCCGCCAGTGTCGTCTCGATCTCTTTGCGGACATCGATCTTGTCTCCCAGCATCCTTGCAGAAGTCTGGATGATCCGGTTCATATCACCACCAGTCCTCTTCGCGGTATAGAACACCGCGGCAAAATTCTCCATATCTTCAATCCCTGACCGGTCGCCCAGACTCAGGAACAATTCTTCTACCGGAACGCTGACTTTTAGCTGTGTTTCTATATAATGAAATTCCTGTACGATATCCGCGTCACCGGAATACAGACGCTCCAGGTCTCTGGAACAGGCAGCCACGGCATTCTCTACAGAATATCCAGCCTGTACAGCAACACTCAGTGCGTTCAGTGCATCTTTGAACTGATAGTTCAGTGTCTTTTTCCGTTCCCGGATCAGACTTTTCTTTTTGATCTTCATAAAAAAAATTCCCGCCGGAGCTGCCAGAAGCATCATCCAGATATTCTGATAGAAAAGATAATCCAGAATACTGCAGAGAAGCAGACACTGAAAAAGATATTTCAGAACTTCAACTGCCGTAAAATGATATTCTTCATAATTCTGTTTCATATTGTCACCCCTGCCCGGATCAGTTTTTCACGGTTCAGAAGGGGCGCTGTCTGTACCAGCCCTTTGCCTTCCTGCCACCGGTAAAGTGTCCGGGTCCTGATCTCATGATCCTCAAATCCGCATATTTCCGTGATTTCAAGCACCTTGCGACTTTTGTCTCTCATTCTTCCCAGATGAATGAGGATATCCACGCCGGAAGCAATCTGTCTCCGTATCGCTTCCAGCGGAAGATCCACTCCCATCAATGTCATGGTTTCCAGACGTGACAGCATATCCTCTGCAGAGTTTGCGTGTGCCGTACTGAGGCTTCCGTCATGCCCGGTATTCAGCGCCTGCAGCATGTCCACCGCCTCTCCGCCACGCACTTCCCCCACCACGATCCTGTCCGGTCGCATACGGAGTGCTGTCCGTATCAGATCCCGGATCGTGATCGAAGATGCACCTTCAGTATTTGCCATTTTTGCTTCCAGACGGACCAGGTTCTGTATTCCCTGAATCTTGAGTTCTGCATTGTCCTCTATGGTGATAAGTCTCTCATCACTGGGTATAAAATTGGACAGTGCACTCAGAAATGTGGTCTTTCCACTTCCCGTTCCTCCTCCGATCACTATGGAATACCGTGCTTTTACAAGGGCTTTTAAAAATTCCGCACATTCTGCGGGCAGGCTTCCCAGCGCAATCAGTTTTTCCATCGTGATCGGCGTGTCCGGAAAACGACGGATCGTCAGGATCGGACCATTCAGGGCAACCGGACGGATCACCGCATTTACTCTGGCTCCGTTATCAAGACGGGCATCCACGATAGGCATTGCTTCGTTGACCACCCGGTTACACTTTCCTACGATCTGCTGAATCACATCTTCCAGCTTTTCTCCTGAAGTAAACGTCTTTTCCCATTTCCTGAGTCTTCCGTTCTGTTCTACAAAAATAGCATCCGGACCATTGACCATGATCTCTGTCACTGTGTCATCTTCGATCAGTTCCTGCAGGACATCCAGCTTCCTGACAGAATGAAACAATGCCTGCCGGAGCTGTACCTTTTCCTTAAGAGAGAGTCCGGAATCTCTCATTTTTTCCAGGATCAACGTGTCAATCTCCTCCAGAATCTCTTCATCCGTCAGTTCTCTTGCCAGATCCAGCTTCTCCATCAAAAGAGCACGCAGCATCTGGAAATTTGCCCGGCTCATGCAGAGTCCTTTCCGAGCAGCTCCCTCACGTAATCGCCCAACGGTCCCCAGATCAACTGTTCCGGCTTAAAAGCTTCTGCTTCCGCAAAGTCTTTCTGGTCATATGGAAGATTCAAACGTACAAGACGCGTCAGAACCTGTGCATAATCCCGTACTCCGAGAAGTTCTTCGAACTGCCGCAGTTTGCACTGAGACATGCGGTCTGTCTTTACCGGCAGATAAACTGTAGTGCACAGATCCAGCATCTGAAATACTTCTTCGATCCCATTACCAATATCGATCACCACTGCTTCATATGCACTGTGCAGCACAAGTTCCTGAAAAAGATATTCCCAGTCCTGCCAGGAAGTTCCTCTGATATCTTCGGGCGACTGTACCGGCGGGAGGAAATCCACCTGTCCCATACTCTGGAGCATACTGTTCATCTTTACGATCAGACCTGTGCGCCCCTGCTTCACAAAATAGAGCAGGTCACTGAGGGTATGTGGAAATTTTTTCTGCAGAAGCTCCTCAAAACCGGAATATTCTTCCAGATTCAGATACAGGACCGTTTTTTCTCTTGCCAGGATCTGTGCAAGTGTCAGGGCAAAAAGAGTCTGCATGCATCCTCCCAACGGCGAATATACCCCCAGTATTTCCGTCGTCTTCTTCAACACCGGAGACTGCACAGGAAGGATCGCCTTCTCCGCTCCGTAACATGCCATGACTTCACGCACAATATCCGAGGATGCCTGATATTTGTATACACCAGTGTACTTCTCAAGCCCTTCCGGTCTGTTTCCTTCTGTCAGGATCACGATCTTACCGATTTCCAGTTCTCCGACCTCCCGGCACATGGCTTCCGAAGAAATCAACAGCAACTCTACGGGATTCTTCTTCGCATATGCCACCAGACTTTCCACACTGGTAAACGCCTGAATCTCAAAGGGGATATTTCGTTTCTGATTCAGATAGTCCATAAAATTGCAGGCATATTCTGCTTCCAGATCACAGACTGCAAAAATTTGTTTTTTCAATACATACCTCCCATATAAAGCATCACACTCATAAAGATCGGAACCGTGAAATGAATATTCTCTGTCACAGCTCCCTTTTGAAAGTAAGGGGCTCTTCTGCCTGTCCATATAAATGCCAGAAGATACTCCGCAAAACGCTGTAATCTCTGTCGAAAATTTCCGCAAAAGATTACCACTGCAAGCGAGATTCCCGCGCCTGCCACAAAGGCAAACCAGATGCACCACAGAACCGCACCCGGTCCCATGATCCCGCCAAGCGCACAGAATAGTTTGATATCTCCCGCGCCAAGCATGCGAAAATAAAACATCCAGCCAAGGACCAGCAATGGAAGTCCTGCCCCTGCGATAAAAAATGCAGCTCCGTTCCATCCGCCACGCCACAGTTCATATAAAAATCCTGTCAGCAATGACCAGAGGATCCAGCCGTTTTTTATCTTCATTTCGTAAAGATCCATCAGTACAGCAACTCCGGCTGTTGTCAGCAACAGCATCTGACCGATGACAATACCTATCACGCTCCTTTCTGTCTGTAATTTTGATCAAAAATGGGATGTTCCGTCTGACTTGACGGTATGAATACCAGAAGATTTCTGGTGAGTCCTATTATAGAACGCTTCGTTCGCTTTTGTAAAGAAAATTCGTTCGTCAAATTATCTGCTTTTCTGACACGCGGAGTTATTGCACATTCGCATTTACTTCTGTATAATAAAATTCAGTATCATAAGGGAGGCTTTTTCATGGAAAAAAATATTAAAAAAATCGAAGATATGTCGCTGAATGCATGGCCATCCCACAAAATGGAGCTTTATGATGGCTGGATCCTGCGATTTTCTTATTTCTATACCCACCGTACCAACAGTGTGGAACAATTTGGAACGTCCACTCTTCCATGGCGTGAAAAGGTTTCCTATTGCGAAAATGTATACAAACGACTTGGTTCCCCGGCAATCTTCAAGATCAGTCCTCTGGTCTCGCCGGATTTTGATTATACTCTGGAAAACCGCGGCTATGAGATTCAGCATGTTACAGAAGTTATGACACTGCATCTGAATGATGCCTGCCTGGATTTTCCATATCCCAATGTCACCATCACAGATGAGATTCCAGATATCTGGATCACAAGCCTTTTTGATCTCAAGGGAATGACAAATCCGATCCACCGTGCCGTTGTTCCATCTATGTATCGCGCGATTCCCAAAGAAACCATCTGTGCATCCATCTGGAAAGAGGGAAAGATCATCGCCACCGGACTTGGTATCCTTGACCGTGATTATATCGGTATCTACGCGATCCATGTCAAAGAAAAGTATCGCGAACATGGTTATGCCCGCCAGATCTGTACTGCCCTTCTCACGGAAGGCATGAAAAAAGGCGCACAGAATGCATATCTTCAGGTCGTACAGGGCAACACTGCCGCCAAACGCCTGTATGCATCACTTGGTTTTACTGATGTTTATACTTACTGGTTCCGCGTACAGCCGGAATCAGCCAGCCAGAAAGGAGTCTCATGAAAAAACTACTGGCGATCTGTATCGGATCCCTTTTCCTCACCACATTGTCCGGTTGTGCCCCGGGTGATGTTATCGATCGTTTTTCCACATCTGATACCGCAGAAATTCAGGATATCCACCCGGAAAGCACGCGTGTATACATGGATGAGATTCGCGGTACTCTTCAGGATTTTAACGGAAACCAACTTACCATTCTTAGTGATTCCTCCAACTATATATTCGATGTCTCTCAGGCAACGCTGGAATGTCAGGATGGGATGATCACCGGGGATGCCATCAGCGTGATCTATGAAGGGCAGCTGAACAGTACAGATACCGGTGCCGTCCGTGCCCTCAAGGTCGCAGACGATTATCATGAAACGACGGAGCTCGAAGAAAAGACAACCCGCGGGCAGGTACAGAGTCTGACCGCCAACTCAATCACTGTCAAATCCAAGGGCGGCAAAACCGTAACTTTTCCTGTGACCGGTACAGAGCAGTATTATCAGTCCGGTCTCAAAGCCGGTGTCTGGGTATACCTGCATTACAAAGGCGAGTTCGGTTCTGCACATGCCGATGACCCCAACCTGCTGGATGGTTCTCATATGAAAATATTCAGTGTCTCTGACATTGATCCTCTGAAAGTCCCTGATCCGACACCGACACCAGATTCCGCAAAGAACAAAGATCAGGAAAAACAAAAAGAAAATACCCTGCGTGCTGTGATCCGCAACATCCAGACAAATGTTCTGCAGGTTTCTGCAGAGAACTCTTCTGACACCCTGAATCTGGATATATCCAAAATTCCCTGTTATTTCAGCGGCGGCATCGAATCAGGTTCCCATGTAAATATTACATATACCGGCGATTTTGACGGTTCCTCTCTGGAAGGCATTACGATTCTCGGCATCACCGGAGAAATTCCGGAAAACTTAAGCGACCGCAGTACCGGATTCACCATATCCGGAGATATCGCCGCTTCCACCGCCAATACCATCACACTCCTGACTTATGATGGAATGTATGTCACCTGCAATACCGAAAATGCCTCCAACGTATCCACCGGTGGTCTTCTGTCCGGCAGCTCTGTCAAAATCACCTTTAATCCTGCCGACTCCAGACAGTCCAATATATACCAGGCACTGAAAATAGAAGACCTGTAAGAACATCTTACAGGCCTTCTTTTTCTCTATATATTCTATTTTGTATCTGCGTTTCCACACATTTTACTTTCTCCGGAATCTTTCCCGAATTTCCTGTTCTCCGCTATACAGCCAGTCCTTTACTTCTGTCGTGTTTCCCAGAATCTGACAGAAAGCTTCGTATTCCTGGCGGACAGCCGTTCCATGAGGAACCATATAAGCGCCGGCATCACTTCCGACTGCAACTTTTGCTTTTTTCTGATATGCCAGGCTGACCATTTTTTCTGCCTGGCGGATGATCGGCCTGAGAACTGCATCCTCAAAACGACCAGCTCCGATCAGATTACGGACAGTTACAAGTGTTGGAACCCACACAGTGTGACTGTCTGCCAGCATGGAAATCGCCTCTTCATCCATGTAATTTCCATGCTCCAGGCTGTCTACGCCAGCTTCAATCGCAGCCTTTACTCCGTACACTCCATTGGTATGACTCATGACTGCAAAACCCTCTTCATGTGCAATATGTACCATCTCTCTGACTTCTTCCGCATCCAGAGGTGTTCCTGTCACTTTTCCATGATCTCTGAAATCCAGAAGGCCGGTCGTCATGATCTTGATAAAATCCGCGCCCTCTTTTTTTGCCTCCACTACTCTCTGGTGAAATTCTTTCAGGTTATCAAATCCACGTCCGACGATCGAACCATAATGTCCGTTTTTATGTACAGCAAAAATCGGTGTCCGATAATCGATCCCATATTCCGGAGCCAGTCGTGCAGCAAGTTTTGAGACTCCGTAAGGATCTCCTCCGTCCCGCACAAAATGTACCTCTGCCTCCTGATATTTTTCCAGACACGCACGCACAGCGGCTTCATCCGGTTTCTCTCTGTGCTGCAGCACTGCCTGACGATAATTTGTACCATTCATCAGCACATGCGCATGACATTCTCCAAACATCTGTGCCACCTCATCATTGTTTGAAAAACTGACGGATCTCTTCTTCAGATGCTTTGACAGAACCCTGTACAAAGAATGGCTTGCCGCCTCCGCGTCCATTAAGTGCTGCATTCATTTCCTTTGTAAACTGGCGCAGATCACCATTCACTTCTCCGATCGCATATTTGTAGCTTCCGTCTCCATTATCAGAAAACACTGCACAACAGCCACTGCATTTCTGCATCACAGCATCTGCCATCCTTCGAACCTGATCAGCTTCCAGTCCCTCATTAAAAAGAAGAACACTTCCTGCGCCTTCCCATTTCTGTGCCTCTGCTGTACACAGCTCATCAAACATATGATTTACCTGACCTTTCAGGCGGAAGTTTTCATCCTGCAGACGGGTTACTGCTGCCGCGGTTTCACCAATCTTTGCAGAAAGTTTCACGGATACCTGGCGATTTTGATCATTGACCATATTCAGATAATCCATGACTCTTTTTCCACAGATCATTGTCAGTCGGATTCCTTCATGGAAATTTTCAACTGTCAGGATCTTGACTGCCCCGATCTCTCCGGTATGTGTCACATGTGTTCCACAGCAGGCACAGAGATCAGATCCCGGGAAACGTACCAGACGCACCTGACCGGTCAGTTCCTTTTTGCTTCGATAATCCAGTTTATCCAATTCTTCTCTGGATGGATAAGTAATCTCCACTTCACTGTTTTCCCAGATCTTACGGTTCGTCTCTGCCTCGATCTCAGCAAGCTGAGCCTCTGTCAGTACACCGCTTAAATCCACCGTGATCACATCACTGCTCATATGAAATCCGACATTATCATAGCCATAAGCTTCATGTACCAGACCGCTGACAATATGCTCGCCGGAATGCTGCTGCATCAGGTCAAATCTTCTGTCCCAGTCAATCTTTCCGGTCACTTCGCTGCCAGCTTCGATCGCCTCTTTTGTATAATGGATGATCTCTCCATTTTTTTCATGTACTTCCAGGACCTCCACCTTATCAAGCGTCCCCAGATCATATGGCTGTCCGCCGCCTTCCGGATAAAAAGCTGTCTGATCCAGAACGATCTCATAACCCTTTTTTCCTTCTCTGCATTCCAGAACTTTTGCAGTAAATTCTTTTGTATATACATCTTCATAATACAATTTTCTTGTCTCACTCATGACGTCGTTACCCTCTTTCCTGCTCTTTTTATATTTCCACTGTATTTTCAGAAGCTGTACAGACTTCTTGTGTCTCCATTGCCCCAAAAAGATTATCTTTTTCGCACTTTAGTATAACACAGCTTCAGTTTCCTGAACAGAAAATCCAGCGTACAAAATCAATTTTCTGCACCAGAAAACCTTTTACCGCAACGAAAAAAGGGGCTGTCGGTTAATAATGATTTTTAACAACATCAGCTCCAAATAAAATTATCCCGGCAAGTACAAGGCTTTTATGCTTGCAGCTTGTGCGGGATAGTTTTATTTTAACGAACAGTTT
>NZ_JAHLQA010000009.1 GCF_018918125.1 Blautia sp. MSJ-19 | reverse complement strand
GCATGAGCGGTATTCACTAGAACAAAAACTCAATATAAGTAAAAAAGATAAAACAGCACTATCGCATTGTAAAAAGCAGTTACGCTTGATTGCTATTGAACAACAAAAAATGCTTGCGGCGTAATACTTTTTATACCTAAAGGGAATTTACACACAAAAAAGGACTTGACCACAAAATTGGAAACTCGGGCATCGGAAATGGATTATGTATATAAAATCGATGCTGGGAGTTTAAAATAATAGCCATTTCGGGCATCGAGGAACAGAGCAATCATCTATTCCGATGCTTGCCACACATTAAAGTCCTTATAAGAGCAAAAGCAGAAATCATTATGGCAATAAATCCATAACAGATTTCTGCTTTTTTGCTATGCAGTTTTTGCATACCGGGACATGTTGGATAGCTATTTTACGACAGCGGAAAGATAAAATATAATAAAACCATCAAAACAACAACCGAACGCAAAAGGAGAAACGAATCATGGAAGAAAAAAGATATTCACAGGAACAGCTTGTAGAACTGGCAACCCGCTTAATGAAAACCAGTGGAATGAAAGAAGAAAGTGCAGCGACGATCGCAAGAGATCTGGTAGCAGCAGACATGAGAGGGCTGTACAGCCACGGTGTATCAAGAATCCCGATGTACCTCAAAAGAATCGAATGCAACTGCGTAAAACCAAATCCGGACATCAAAGTAGAGCAGATAGCTCCGGCAGTTCTCAGAGTAAACGGAGATGACGGAATGGGCTTCCTGGTAGCACACAAAGCAGTAGAAGAAGGAATCAAACTTGCCGAAAAGACAGGAATCGCAATGATCGGCTGTACCCACAGTACTCACTATGGAATGGCTGCTCTCTATGTAAAACAGGCAGTGGAAGCAGGTTACTGCTGTATGGTCTACACTAATTCCAGCCCGGCACTCCCGGTATTTGGTGGACGTACAACATTCCTCGGTGCGGCACCATTTGCAGCAGGAATGGCAGGCGGATATGAAAGCCCGGCATACGTTCTTGACATGGCAATGACCAAAACAGCAAGAGGAAAGATCCGTGTAGCAATGATCAATAACGAGCCGATTGCAGAGGGACTTGCACTTGACAGTGACGGAAATCCGACAACCGATGCAAAGAAAGCATTCGAAGGTGTGTGCCTCCCATTCGGTGGACCGAAAGGCGCCGGACTTGCAATGCTGATGGATATGCTTGCAGGAATGTATACAGGTTCCAATTATGCAGGTGATGTAAGCAGTCTGTATTACAGATTTGATGAGCCACAGAACCTGGGGCATATGATCTTTATCATGAAAGCAGATATGTTCATGAGCATGGATGAATACAAGAAACGGATGGACGTTTACTACAAGAGATTAAAAGCACTTCCAAAGGCAGCCGGTGTAAAAGAAATCCTGATGCCGGGTGAACCAGAGGACAGAAAGACAGAAGCAAGCAAGCGAGATGGCATCCTCCTCAGCGGAAATATTCAGGAAAGCCTGTATCTTGAGTGCATGAAACGAAATGTAGCGTGCGAAGATATTTTAGGAAAAGTAGAACTGGATCAGAGTCACAATGCAGGTGACGTTGTTTTTGGAAATTAAATATCCACAGGGATTATGCGGGAGATCCCCCGCATAATTCCGTAAAGTGTTCCAGTACAAACTGTGTGAACTGTGCAACGATCGGGTTCTGAAGATCAGCTTTATTATAAACCATCCAGGAATCCCGCCGGAACTTGGAACCATCAAGATATTCAAGTGGCAGTGAATAAAGCTCATCCTCCGGATTGAAATACCGGCCATCGGAGAAAATTCCATACCCCAGTCCTTTTTTGACAAGCTGGATACAGGCATCGCCGGTATGAACCCGGAAGCGGATCTTGGGCGGTTCAGAGAAACGTTCCTGCCACCAGCGTTTGGAAGCTTTGACGATGGAAGTTTCCTTGGTATAGACGATCTGAGGCAGAGATGGAAGCTCTGAGAGAACGACAGGCTGTTTGGAAATAATGTAGATCTGATCTCTGGAGAGCAGTTTCTTTTCCAGAGGCGTATCGATCTCACCACGAACAAAACTTACATCAAGTTCCTGTTTTTCAACATATTTCAGCAGTTCATGACTCAGATCCGTGTGAAGATTAATCTCAATATTCGGATAAAGTGTAGAAAACTGCTCGATCAGGGTCGGAATTACAAAGTGTACAAAAGAATTCGGGGCACCCAGGCGAAGCGTTCCATTCAGTTCACCGCGTGACTGGGAAATGGCAGATTTAATGGAATTGATCGCATTAAGGATCTCAGAAGCTTTGCGGGCGGCATATTCACCCTCCGGTGTAAAAGTAACCCCTTTGTTCGTGCGCAGGATCAGTACAGCACCAAGTTCCTCCTCGATCTGCTGGAGACGGCGGGTAAGGGTCGGCTGAGTGATATACAAAAGTTCCGCAGCTTTTGTAATATTTTTGGTTTTGTAAAGAGTGGACAAAATATTCCAGTCAAAATCTCGCATAAGAAAACTCCCTTTCTTAAGTGTTAAATATAATTTTATAACGACATGAAGAATAAGTCAAACGAGGTGACAGAAATGAAATTATCTTTTCCGGTATGCATTCCGGACACAGACGAAACTATCATGGCATGGCGCCAGAATTATGAGGAATCTTTTCCATGGCTTGCCGGAAATGGATATGAAGGTATAGAAATGCTGGTCCGGGATCCGGCAGAAGTTCAAAGAGATCAACTTCTTGCACTATTGCAGAAAAATAAGTTACAGATTTCAGCAATCGGAACAACTCCCATGCAGAAAAAAGATCATCTGTTTCTGCTGAGTGAGAATCAGGAAATCCGCGAAGAAGCCTGGAAACGCCTGGAATCTCTTATAGAACTCGGAGCTTTTTTCCATGCACCGGTGCTGATCGGAAAATATCGTGGAATGCAGAAAGATGCAGACCACTGCCGAATGGAAGACCTGGAAGAAATTATCCGAAAAGCAGACAAAAAAGCATCGAAAGCTGGTGTAACGCTTCTGATCGAGCCACAGAACAGTGATAACATCAACAATCTGAATACAATAGAAGAAACCGTTGCATGGATCCGAAGAAACAGATTTATGAATACAAAACTGCTGATGGACATTTTTCACATGGACAAAACAGAAAAATCCATCGAAGACAGCCTGAGGACATACAGGGAGTATATCGGAATGATCCATATGGCAGATTCGGAGCGAAAAGTTCCGGGAAGTGGTAAGATCAACATTCCAGAGATTTTGCAGACGCTTCATGAGATTGGATACCAGGGTTTTCTTTCTATGGAGATCAAACAGGAACCGGACACAAAATCTGTGGCGGCAATGTCTGCCAGAGCATTAAAAGATATGGACGGAGAAAAATAAGATGAAAAAAATCGCATTGGTAAATATTACGCCGAATTGTATCAGCCCAATGATGGACTGCATCAGTGAATATACAGATATCAAACCGATACAATATCTGGACAGTACGATTCTGGATGAAATAAGAAAAGAAGGCAGGATTACAGACCACTGTATGGGACGGATGCTTTCCATGATCGCAAAAGCGTGCGTGGATGGCGCAGAAGGTATTATCCTGACCTGTACTATGTTTTCAAAATACGTAGAAATTTTTCGGAAGCTTTTTTCTGTGCCGATCGTAGGTGCAGATGTGGCGATGATGGAAGATGCCGGAAAAAGCGGTGGAAAAACTGCACTCTTATGTACGTTTGAAGGAACCAGAGAAGTTTCTGCGAAGCTTCTTGAGAAATACTGCAAAGCTTCCGGTAAGCCATATACAATTGATACTTATGTACTTCAGGCGGCTTACGATGATGCACAGGCAGGAAACATGGAGAAGCACAATGAACGGATCCGGGAGAAAATCAGAGAACTTGATCCGCAGTATGACAAAATCGTACTTGCCCAGATGTCCATGGCAGGAGCAGTCAAAGGGTTAAAAATGGAACATGCAGCACTCTATACCAGCCCGAAATCTGCCATCGAAACGATCAAAAAGATCACATCTCCAAAAATCCTGGGATGTATCGCAGATGACTTCACCGGAGCCAGTGATGCCGCTTCTTTTCTGGCAAAAAAAGGAATCCGGACGATCCTGCTGAACGGAACACCGGATGGAGACAGGGAGATCGGCGATGCACAGGCAGTGGTGATCGCACTCAAGACAAGAACGATGGAGACTGCAAAAGCAGTGGAAGAAACCCTTCAGGCAGCAGCATGGCTGAAAGAAAAGAATGCGCAGCAGATCTATATCAAATACTGCTCCACATTTGATTCCACCAGAGAGGGAAATATAGGACCAATCATGGACGCCCTTCTGGAAGCCTATCATGTACCATATTCCGTACTGTGTCCGTCGCTTCCAGTAAACGGACGCACAGTAGAAGATGGAAAACTCTATGTAAACGGAGTTCCTCTGGATGAAAGTCCAATGAAAAATCATCCGCTGACACCGATGTGGGATTCAGACCTTGCAAATCTCATGGAAGCACAGAGCAGATACAAATGCGTGAAAGTGGGACATCTCACAGAAGAAAACCAGAAACAGAAAGCAGATGAGATCCAGGAATTCCAGAAAAAACACGACCATTTTTACGTAATCCCGGATTACAGCAATGAGGAAGATGCCAGAAATATTGTAACAGCGTTTGGCAGCCTCGAAATTTTATCCGGCGGGTCAGGACTTCTTGAGTATCTTGCAGAAAAATATACCGGAAACAATACAGCAAAAATGCCGGAAACCGCAACAGACGGTAAAGCCCTTTTGCTTGCCGGAAGCTGTTCTGTGGCAACCAGAAACCAGATTGCCTATATCCAGGAAAAAGGAATCTTATCTACCAAAATGGATCCAGTTGCGCTGATGCAGAACAGACAGTCAGAAGAAGAACTCTGGGATTTTATCAGAGAAAATCCGTCCGAAGTACTGGTTTACAGCTCCGACGATCCGGAAGCTGTAAAAGAAGTCCAGAAACTCGGCAAAGACAAGGCAGCAGCCCTTCTCGAGAGAACGACAGCGAATCTCGCAAAAAGAGCGGTAGAAAACGGATTTACACGTATCATCGTAGCAGGAGGAGAAACCTCGGGAGCGGTGACAAAAGCACTTGGCTACGATGCCTATGAGATCGGAGAGAGCGTTGCCCCAGGTGTCCCGGTTATGACACCATTAAATAACAGAAACATCCGTCTGGTCCTGAAATCAGGAAACTTCGGAGATGTGGATTTTATGGAAAAAGCATTAAAGCTTACAGGAAAGGACAAAGATCATGAGTGATACCTTAGAGAAAAAATTAGAACAGGCAGTCTGGATCGCACACAGCCTGTTTGAGCGAGGTAAAACAGCAGGCTCCACAGCAAATATGAGCTTCCGTCATGAAGATAAGATTTATATCACAGCAAGTGGAACCTGTTTTGGAACACTGAAAAAAGAAGATTTTGCAGTGATCGATCTGAACGGAGAAGTACAGGGGGACAAAAAGCCAAGCAAAGAATTTCCACTTCATCTGTCGCTGTATCAGGCAAAAGAACAGACCGGAGCTGTCATTCATACGCACAGTTTTTATTCCACGATCTGGTCATGTCTGGCACATGAAAATGAGCGCGACTGCATCCCGTCCTATACGCCATACCTCAAAATGAAACTTGGAACCGTAGGACTGATCCCTTATGCGAAACCAGGCACAGAAGAACTTTTTAAGGCGTTCCGGGAACGGATCAAAGACAGCGACGGATATCTTCTCCGAAACCACGGACCAGTGGCAGGAGGTAAAAATCTGATGGATGCTTTTTATATCCTTGAAGAACTGGAAGAAAGCGCAAAAGTAGCATGGACACTGAAAGACTGTGACGTACAGACCATACAGTAAGAAAAGAGGCGACTGGAAGGATCATCCGGACAGAAAGTCCGGTATGTATCGTGTTTAGATAGGATAAAGGAGAAGGTAGATGAATGCAGGGGTGATTTCGCTGCTTGCACTTGTAGTAGCGATTGTAATTGGGTTTACAAGAAAAAGTAATGTAGGGATTTTATGTATGGGTTTTGCCATGATCATCGGAGAACTTTATGGGTTCAGTTCCAAGGATGTCATCAGTGGCTTCAGCAGTTCTCTGTGCATCCAGATGCTGGGAATCATGTATTTCTTTGCAATTATAAATGGAAACGGAACGCTGACAATCGTTGCAAACAAAGTTGTGGCACTTGTAGGAAAGAAACATTATCTGATACCGGTCGTAATGTTTGTGATAGGATATGTCCTGTGTGCAGTAGGACCGGGAGCAATCCCGACTCTGACGATCATTCCGATCCTGGCAGTGCCGATCGCAGTTTCAGCAGGACTGAATCCGATCATGGTAGCACTGATCGGACAGATGGGTGTCCAGGCAGGAAGAATGAGTCCGTTGACACCGGAAGCTGCAGTAGTAGAGACTCTGATGACAGAAAGTCAGATTTCCGGAAGCACTGTTCGTATTGGATTGTGTATGCTTCTTGTGGATGTGATCCTTTCCATTGGCGTTTATATTTATTATAAAGGCTGGAAAGTAGAACAGGTTCAGAAGCAGGAAGTCCAAAATACAGAAGAATTAAAGTTACAGAAAGAACATATCATTTCACTGGCAGCACTTGTTGTTGTGATTGCAGGAGTTCTTGTTTTTTCCTGGAATGTCGGACTGGCCGGATTTCTGGCGGGAAGTATCCTGATCGCGCTTGGAATCGGTGATGAGAAAAAAGCAATCAAAGGAATTTCCTGGAATGTAGTACTGATGGTACTTGGTGTTGGTGTGCTGATGAATATTATTTCACTGTCAGGTGGAATTGATATTCTGGTAGACATTTTGGAAAATATTATGGGACCAAAAACAGCAGCAGCGATCCTGTCACTTGTTGCAGCAATTTTGTCCTTCTTCAGCTCTGGACTTGGCGTAGTATTTCCGACCTTCGTGCCGGTAGCCGGTCAGTTGGCAGGTACTTTTGGAATCAATGCACTGGAACTTACTGCAGCAGTTGTTGTAGGCGGAACGATCACAGGCATCAGCCCGATCTCATCTGTCGGTGCACTGGTAATGGCAGCAGTAGCCCAGGAAGAAGGCAGTGAGAAAAAATACCCACAGAACAAACTGTTTGTTGAACTGTTTGCGATTGCATTTGCAGGAATGCTGATCCTGTTCCTGCTCGCACTGTGCGGAGCTTTTGGATTTATTTGTGGAAAATAAAATAGCATCCCTTACTATCAGGTAGGGATCAGAAGGTATTCAGAGTTTTGCCGTAGGTACGGCATATCGCAAGATATGTTATAAGGCAGGACTCTGGATACCTTTTTCTTATTAAAAATAAAAATTGGAATATATAGAATAAAAATGCGGAAACCAGGTAAAATATAAAAATAAAAAATGCGGAAATATGATAATATACTATATAAAAAAATGCGGATATGTGATAATATAAAGACATAAAAAATGCGGAAAGGAGAAACATGCCATGTTCAAACGTAAAATATATAGTAAAATGCAAGAATGGAAAAGAGATTCAGATGGGAAAACAGCTCTTTTGATCGAAGGTGCAAGACGAATCGGTAAATCAACAGTAGTTGAAGAATTTGCAAAAAATGAATATGAAAGCTATATATTAATAGATTTTTCAATGGCGTCCAAAGAAACCAAAGAACTTTTTGAAGACGTTTCCGATCTGAATTTTTTATTTCTGCAGTTGCAATTACAATATAAAGTAGATTTACAAGAAAGAAAATCAGTGATTATATTTGATGAAGTTCAGCTTTGTCCGAAGGCACGTCAGGCAATAAAAGCATTAGTTGCAGATCATCGGTATGATTACATTGAAACAGGATCACTTATTTCAATTAAGAAAAATGTAAAAGATATTTTAATCCCCAGCGAGGAAAGAAAAATCAGTATGTATCCAATGGACTATGAGGAGTTTTTATGGGCAATTGGAGATACAGCAACATTTTCACTATTAAAAAAATGTTTTGAAATGAAGCAGGGATTGGGAGATGCAATTAATCGTAAGCAGTTAAGACAATTTCGCCTGTATATGCTCGTTGGTGGAATGCCACAGGCAGTATCAACTTATATTGAAACGAACAATTTCAGAAAAGTAGATGAAATAAAAAGAGATATTTTAAATCTGTATGAAAGTGATTTTGCAAAAATCGATCAGACAGGACGTTTAGCAATGTTATTTGATGCAATCCCAGCCCAGCTAAATAAAAATGCGGCCAGATATCAGACGAGTAGTGTGTTAAATGGTGAGAAACAAGATAAAATATTAGAACTGATTGCGGAACTAAAAGATTCAAAGACAGTACTGGTTGCATATAATACAAATGATCCAGATGCGGGTATGTCTAATACAAGGGACTTATCAAAATTTAAATTATTTTTAAGTGATACAGGTCTGTTTGTAACATTAATGTTCAAAGATAAAGATTTCACGGAAAATGAGATTTATGAGAAATTATTAAATGATAAATTAAGCGTGAATTTGGGATATTTATATGAAAATATTGTAGCTCAATGCCTGGCATCAAATGGAAATGAATTATTCTATCACACAATCATGAATAAAAATTCAAAACACAATTATGAAATAGATTTTATTTTGGCAAGAAAGAATAAAATAATTCCAATAGAGGTAAAATCGTCGGGATATAAAACACATAAATCTCTTGATGTGTTTACGGAAAAATATTCAAGCAGGATATTAAAGAGATGCTTGGTTTATACGAAAGATATGAGCAAAGATCAGGATATTTTTTGTATACCAGTTTATATGGCACCATTTTTATAAATTATTCTGAAGAATTTCAGTATATTTGCAGTTTCAACCTTTAACACAGATTATATTCTGACAAAAAAAGATGTTTATGATAAGGTAATCGAAGTGCTTAAAAAAGCAGGATATGAGGTTACAGAATCATAACGGATTATGCATTGAGGTGCTGCTCAGAAATGGATATCGGTGAAGGACTGGTTTCTAATGTTAAAAAGTGTTCAAAAAGGCTTGCAAATTGTTTTTAAGTTTTATATAATGTTTTGAAAATAGGGAGCTCAAATAGATGGGCTGAGAGTAGACTTTATTAGTCTTGACCTGGAACCTGATTTGGATAATGCCAACGTAGGGAAATACATGTCGTGAATGAATGGACTTGTGTGCCGTTGCTCTCTGTTTTGTGTGAACTGGGGGCACCACTTTTCACAGAGTATTTCAGGCGCCGGATAATACAGAAAGTGTATTGTCCGGCGTCTTTTTGTTTTTTGCGGTGTTAAAAAGCGAAAGGAGTATAGTGATGGTAAAAATTAATGGAGAGGCAAAAGAAATTGCCGGCAAAAATCTCCTGGAATATCTGAAAGAGACAGGATTCAAACCAGAGTGGGTGGTAGTAGAGCGTAATCTTGAGATTATTCCCAAAGAACTGCTTGGTGATGTGACAATTGAAGATGAAGATGAGATTGAAGTTCTGCGGTTTGTTGGAGGAGGCTGAAAAGGTGAAAGAAATGCAGAAAAAAATGCAGGAACTTATTTCGAAAGAAGAACTGGACAGAGCATTTGACGCAAGATTTCCGAAGAATATGCAGAGAAAGCTGCGCAGTGCCAAAGTCGCAATAGCAGGGCTTGGAGGCCTTTTTTGTGAGTATCCGATCGTATGCGAGGCTTTTGATCGGCCAGACCAGAAAGCAATGCTGGTGCGGGAACTTCTGACTCAGTGTCCGAAAACGACAGTTATATCGGGAAATGGAATGGCAGGGTATGCAGATATAAATGAAATCAAAACATGTCAGATGATGCAGAGGTTGTATGTATGTGGAGATCAGAGTACGGATGTTGGAGATGGAATCGGACTGATCGCGCCAAGAGTGTCGGCCTGTGCAGCACATCAGGCTAACAAAGTCCTGCAGTTGGTCATGCAGGCACAATATGAGTAAAAAAGAGGAGAATATTCATTATGGAAGATAAATTTGTATTAGGTGGAAAAGAATTTAAGAGCCGATTTATTCTCGGCTCCGGGAAATATAATCTGAATCTGATCAAGGCAGCAGTTGAGCAGGGAGGAGCAGAAATCATCACGCTGGCTCTCAGACGTGCAAATACGCAGGAGAGTGAGAATATTTTGGATTTTATTCCAAAAGGAGTTACGTTGCTTCCAAACACATCCGGCGCGAGAACAGCAGAAGAAGCTGTCCGTATCGCAAGGCTGAGCAGAGCTATGGGATGTGGAAACTTTGTAAAAATTGAGGTTATGCGTGATGCGAAGTACCTTTTCCCGGACAATTATGAGACAGTCAAAGCAACAGAAATCCTGGCAAAAGAAGGTTTTGTTGTTTTGCCTTATATGAATCCGGATCTGAATACAGCAAGAGATCTTCAGAATGCCGGAGCGGCAGCAGTTATGCCGTTGGCTGCTCCGATCGGAAGCAACAAAGGACTTGCGACAAAAGCCATGATACAGGTACTGATCGATGAGATTGATCTGCCGATCATTGTAGATGCAGGAATCGGTAAGCCATCTCAGGCATGTGAGGCTATGGAAATGGGAGCTGCCGCAATTATGGCAAATACAGCAATTGCCACCGCAGGAAATATACCGGAGATGGCATCTGCATTTAAGCTTGCTATTGAAGCGGGAAGAAAAGCTTATCTTACCGGAATGGGAAGAGTGCTTGCCAGAGGTGGAAGTGCGTCTGATCCACTGACAGGATTTTTGCGGTAAGGGGGAAGCTGAATCATGAATGAAGAAAATCAGGTATATTTTGTAGACAGTGATAAACTTCCGCCAGCTGCACTGGAAAGAAAACACAAACTTGAGCAGGATCCGTCCTTTCGTACCAATCATATGGAATATATGGAAGGCATGCAGATCATTGAATCAGATATAAAAGATAAAGTACTTCAGGCAATGGATGCGTATGATTATGATTCTTATACAGCAGCAGATGTGGAACGTGCGCTTTCGCATGAATCCTGTTCCGTTGAAGATTTCAAAGCACTTTTATCTCCGGCGGCAGCACCATATCTGGAGCAGATGGCAAGAAAAGCAGAAGAGCTTACCAAGAATCATTTTGGAAATACGGTTTATATCTTTACCCCGTTATATATTGCGAACTATTGTCAGAATTACTGTATTTACTGTGGATTTAACTGCTATAATAATATCCGGCGAAAAAAACTGACATTTGAAGAGATCGAACATGAAATGCAGGTCATTGCAAAGACCGGCATGGAAGAAATCCTGATACTGACAGGCGAGAGCCGTGCGTATTCTGATGTGAAATATATTGGAGAAGCTGTGAAGATTGCAAGAAAATATTTCAAAAATATCGGGATTGAGATTTATCCGGTAAATGTGGACGAATATCAGTATCTTCATGAATGCGGGGTAGACTATGTAACAGTGTTCCAGGAAACTTACCATACAGATAAATACGAGACACTTCATCTTATGGGACATAAACGCGTCTGGCCATATCGCTTTGACTCTCAGGAACGAGCATTGATGGGCGGCATGCGAGGGGCTGGATTTTCCGCGCTCCTGGGTCTTGATGATTTCCGCAAAGATGCATTGGCTACAGCACTGCATGTTTATTATATAAACCGTAAATATCCGCATGCAGAGCTATCGCTGAGCTGTCCGCGACTTCGCCCAATTGTAAATAATGACAAGATCAATCCCCGTGATGTCGGTGAGAAAGAACTTTGTCAGGTATTGTGTGCATATCGCATTTTTCTTCCATTTGCAGGAATTACCGTGTCCAGCCGTGAGAGTGCTGCTTTTCGAAATGGAATCACAAAAATCTGTGCAACGAAAGTTTCTGCAGGTGTTTCGACCGGAATTGGTGATCATGAAGAAAAATATGAAGGCAAAGAGGATGCGGATGTCGGAGACGAACAGTTCGAGATCAATGATGACCGTTCTTTTGAAAAAATGTATGAAGATATGGAGCAGGGCGGTTTGCAGCCGGTTCTGAATGATTATATCTATGTGTAAAGAATATGAACATACCATTGCGATTACAAATCGTACATTGGTACAGGGGGATTTTCTTGAACAGATGCAAAAAGTGATTCAGCTGCATCCCCATGCGGTAATCTTGAGAGAAAAAGATTTGCCAGATGATGAATATGAAGCACTGGCAGAAAAAGTTCTGCATTTGTGCTCAGAAGAAGGAGTACGTTGCTTTTTGCATTCCAGAATTTCTGTGGCATGCAGGTTAAACTGCAGACGGATTCATCTTTCTGTTCCGGTGCTTGTGGCACTGAAAGAGGAGGAACGTCAGCAGTTAAAAACAGATTTTCAGGAAATCAGCGTATCCTGTCATAGCATGGAAGATGTAAAGATTGCTGTAAGAAACGGAGCTACACAGATTATTCTCGGGACAATTTTTGAAACAGAATGCAAAAAAGGATTGAAAGGAAAAGGTCTGGAGTTTGTCAGAGAGATTTGCAAGGGCTGCCCGATACCTGTGTATGCAATCGGGGGAATCAATATGGGACGTCTGCAGATGGTGATGGAGGTCGGAGCGGCAGGCGGCTGTATGATGTCCGGTTTTATGAGACTGTAACAAAATCGGAAATGTAGTGCAGGTTAGTTCCTCAGAGAGATTCTGCAAACATGCAGGCACGAAACAAATAAGTCAAAATGATATCTTTACGGATGGAAACATTCGGAGGATATCATTTTTTATTTTGTAGAAAATTATTAGTTGAGTGAAACAAAATTTATGATAAAATAGGAGTAAGTAAGAACTAACCAAAGCAAAGATCACTGTCAGTTGAGGAGGGAAAAATCATGTCAAAAACAGAAAATAATACATATCGTGTCAAAACAGATGGCTTTTACGGAGAACTGTTTCGCCCGGCAGAGGACAAATATCCGGGAAAAGCACTGATCTGTTTCAGCGGCAGCGATGGTGGAATTGAAATGACCCGTCTGCTGGCAGATGTTTTTCGGTCTGAGGGACTGACAACTCTGGCACTTGCTTATGTGATGGAGGAAGATTTACCTGACCGCTTTGTTAGGGTTCCTATTGATTCTCTGGAGGCAGCAGCAAAACGTCTGCATGATATGGGCTACGAAAAGGTAGGACTGTGGGGAATCTCCAAAGGAGCGGAATTGTCGCTGTTGGCAGGAAGCCTTCTTCCGGGGCTGGTCAATGCGGTAATCTCGGTTGCGCCTATGAGCACTGTGTGTCAGGGATTTGCCAAAGAAAAAGGAATCTCTTTTGTGCCGGAAAGCAGCTGGAGTTTTCATGGAAAAGAAATTCCGTACAGTTCCTTTGAAATGGAGAAATTTCCTCTCGGCCATATACTGCGGAAAAGCATCCAGATAAGAGATATAACCATGACAGATCTTTACGTGCCGCTTGTAAAAAATCCGAACCCGGATGCAGTTATTAAGGTCGAGAAAATAACCGGTCCGATTCTGCTGATCTCATCCAAAATGGATAACATGTGGCCGTCAGAACTTGCGGCAGAGAAAATCATGAAGCGATTGAAAGAGCATGATTTTCCGTATCTCTATCAGCATCTGAGTTACGAATATGGCAGCCATCTGTTTGTTCCAATGGAATTACGAAGCACAAAATTCTTCAAAGGTGACCGTGGCAAAAATAAAGAAAAAGGACGAAAAGCCCGAATGGATTCCCTCGTAAAAACGCTGGAGTTTGTTTCAAAATGGTAAGGGGAAAACAATGAGTGAACATATGAAATTAAACGATATGCCAGACTTCTGCCAGGCAGTAAAAGACTGGCTGAATACGCGATATGGAAACGATGAAGGCAGCAGGATCTGGGAGGCGGTCAGCCGCCAGTATGACAAATATTTAGAAGAAATCCCGGATTATGGCGGGAAAAAGAATATGCATGCGCTTGCAATCTACGGCAGTATTATTATTTTTTCTATGTATCCGCTGCTGCCGGACCACCCGCCGGTAGAAGAATTGCAGGAGTTTGTCACAAATCTGTTTATGACTGGTTTTGTAAAAATGGGAAAAATCTTTAATCTGAACCGAAGCTTTGACATGTGGCTGATCGACAAAGTTTTCCACATAATAGGAAAAAAGGACCGAAAACAGTATGAACAGTATCCGGCGACATTCTGCAACATATCAGAACCATACGACAAAAAGAACCACGCCGCCAGATACCATTTCTCACAATGCCCGAATGCAGAATTTGCCAAAAAACATGATCTGATGCATGTGCTGCCGCTTTTCTGTAATTCCGACTACTGGGGAATCAGCCAGATCCACGGTACCCTGATCCGTCGCGGCACCTGCGGAAATTCCGATAAATGCGATTACTGCGTGGTTGGCTCCGAGAATCCGCTGGCAAAAAAATACAAGATCATAAAAGACGAAAATGGATACCTGGTGAGCAGGGAATGCCACGGGGACGTGTAAAGTGGCTTTTTTACTGTCCCTGTGGTTTCCTGCGGTCCAACGCCCGTGCGGCACCTGTTTTCAGCACATCCGTCTGCTCCTCTGATAAATGATATTCTGACCGTGGAATCACTTTCCGGATCAGTTCTTCATCAGATGCAGAAATAATATTTTCGGGCTGAAGCAATGTTTCGATTTCTTTTAATCCAGAGAAATCTTCTCCTTCGTTCCAGTTGTGACGTCTGTTATACGGGCAGGCACCCTGGCAGGCGTTGCATCCCATGATCCAGTTTCAAGAACGGAAACCGCCTCCGGGAATTTTGCTATTCTTTCTTTTAAGCGTTCTTTATATGTATCCAGTGCATCAAGTCTTATTACACCACAGTTATCGTATCCATATTCCAATGCTTTATCATGAATTATTTTTCCAAGATCCATCTATTGTCTCCTCTCAAATCCCATGAAATGTTCGGTATTCTTTGTATGTTTCAATCATATTTTTTCGTGTATTTTCCAGATAAGAAATATCACCACTGATCCGGCCAAGGAGAAATTCACCCTGATAAACAGAAAGCAGGCGTTCTGAGAGAACTTCTGCATGATTTTGAGATAATCCGGAATATAACAATACATCACAAAAAAGATTTGCAAGTTTTTTTAAACCGTCCATAAATGCAGCTGCGATATTCGGCCTGCTGAGCGCAGTTTCCATACCCATCACCGCATACGGGCAGCCGGCAAAATTCCGTCCGGTTGTTCTTGCTGATAAAAAATCAAATACTTCTTCTACAAAATTTTCCCACTCTTTGCCCTGAGCAATGCTTTGAAAATGCTCCAGCAAAAGTTTCTGATAATAGGCTGTCACTGCGACTGCCAGTTCATCTTTGCTTTTGAAGTAAAAATAAAAAGAACCTTTGGGAAGTCCGGTCTGACTGAGAATCTGGCTGATTCCGGTTGCAGAATAGCCATTTTTCCAGAACAGTTCGGCAGCACATTTGATCAGACGCTGTCTGGATTCTTCACCCTTTGTCATCCTGCATTTCCTCCTTCAGTCTGTGAAATAGATGTGTGAGTGCAAACATGAGCGTTTCATAATGCATATAATCCAGAATATTCCTGTCTGTAAGAATTTGAAGGTTTGCCGGGGATTCATTGTCGGCTTCCCAGAAACGAATAATAACTGGCAAAAAAGGAAAAAGTTCTAATTCGAAAGCAACATCGCCCTTTTTCAGTTCTTTCCCGGAAAGTGTCAGGCAGGCGTTGCGTAATTCAGGGATTTTCCCATTAAAGGAGTCGGCAGTATTCTGAAAAAATCCGTTATTCGAAGAAAGATTTCCTGTTTGGACGGTGGAAAGACTACTGATGTTTACAAACTCATGAGCCAGATGACATCCATCTTTGGAATAACATAAAACATCATAAATGGTCATTGCTTCATTATAATCTGCTTCGCAGACCGTTTTAAAATCATCCTCTGACCACTGAACGTTTCCTGATTTCCTGCAGATACGATAGATGCGGCCAACGAAAGAAAGATATAACCAGGAAGAAGTATGCTTTAATGAAAATTTGGTTATCATTGCTTCCTGATCATATTGCAGGAAAACATTCGCCATGGAAAGTTTCGTCTTTTCGTAATTACTAACAGCGTTTATCATATCAGCCTCCAGGTGTATGTGCTTTACAATTTATTTACAAAATAGACTATTCGGTCTATAAAGTCAATACTGGGGTTCTGAAAAATTATAAAAATATATTGCATTACCATACAGCCTGTGCTAAAGTATGAGCAAATATAAATAAGAACAGCCTCCCTTACCACCGGGTAGGGATCAGAAGGTATTCAGAGTTTTGCCGTAGGTACGGCATATCGCAAGATATGTTATAAGGCAGGACTCTGGATACCTTTTCTTTTTGGCATGAAAGGAGAATTTTATAATGAAGATCAGACCATTTGCAGTAGAAGAGTGGATGAATGCATGGGAAACAGGGGCAAAGTATAATATTGCGGAGACCTGTGTGGATTCTGTTTCTCTGAACGAACTGTTCGAACTTACCGGGGAAGATAAAGAGAAGTTTCTGGAAGATTTTTGTGAAAAAAGATTGACTTATGGTGATATAGAGGGATATCCTGAATTCAAAAAGGGAATCTGTAAACTTTATAAAACGATCAAACCAGAAGAAATCGTACCGACACACGGAGCGACCGGAGCAAATCACCATGTATTTTATTCTCTGATATCACCGGGAGACAGAGTTATCAGTATCAGACCTACTTATCAGCAGTTATATTCCATTCCGGAATCCTATGGAGCAGATGTCCAGATCATTGATCTGAAAAAAGAGACAGGATATCTTCCAGATATTGAAGAAATAAGGCGGCTGGCTACACCGGAAACCAGGATGATCTGTATCAACAATCCAAACAATCCAACCGGGGCACTGATGGACACAGAACTTCTGAAAGAAATTGTAGAGATTGCCCGCAGTGTGGATGCGTATATTCTCTGTGATGAAGTATATCGACACCTTACACAGAGCGATGAGTGGTGCGTTTCCATTACGGATCTCTATGAAAAAGGAATCTCTGTGAGCAGTATGTCAAAAGTCTTTTCTCTGGCAGGTCTGCGTCTTGGATGGATCGCAACCCATGATAAAGATGTGATTCACAGTTGTTTTTCCCATAGAGACTATAATCTCATAAGCTGCGGAATGTTTGATGAAAAAGTGGCAGCACTTGCGTTAAAACACAGCGAAAAACTTCTGGAAAGAAACAGAAAGATCGTGAGAGATAATCTGGCAATCCTGGATGAATGGGTCAGAAAAGAAAAACATGTCAGCTATATAAAACCAGAGGCAGGTACAACAGCACTGGTCTATTACGATCTTTCGGTTGATTCTTATATGTTTTGTGAAGAAATGTACAGGCAGACAGGAGCGTTTGTAACTCCGGGAGATTGTTTTGAACAGCCGCACAGCATGAGAATCGGATATGCCTGTGATACAGAAACTCTGAAAAAAGGATTAAACGCAGTCAGCGAATATATAAACTGGAAACTGGAGGAACAAAGAAATGCCTGAATTAAGCAAAAGAGTAGGAACATTTACGGATTCGGTCATTCGAAGGATGACACGTATCAGCGATGAATATGGAGCGATCAATTTATCACAGGGCTTTCCTGATTTTGATCCGCCGAAGGAGATCATGGATGCACTGGCAGAGGCTGCATACAAAGGACCTCACCAGTATTCCATAACTTTCGGTGCTCAGAATTTCAGAGAAGCACTGGCGGAAAAACAGGGAAAAGCGATCCATAGAACGATCGATCCGGGTAAAGAGATCGTTGTGACCTGTGGTGGCACAGAAGCGATGATGTGTGCCATGATGACAATCTGCAATCCCGGGGATAAGGTAATGGTCTTTTCACCATTTTATGAAAACTATGGTGCGGATGCAATTCTTTCAGGTGCAGATCCGATCTACATCCCACTTGTTCCACCGGAATATGAATTTGATATTAATCTGATAGAGCAGGGTTTTCGTGAAGGTGCGAAAGCAATCATTGTCTGCAATCCGTCCAATCCATGTGGAAAAGTTTTCCGAGAAGATGAACTGATGGCGATCGGAGAACTGGCTGTGAAGTATGATGCTTTTGTTGTGACAGATGAAGTGTATGAACATATGGTATATGCACCGAACAAACATGTCTGTATGGCATCCCTTCCAGGCATGTACGATCACACGATCACCTGTAATTCTCTGTCAAAGACTTATTCTGTCACAGGATGGCGGCTGGGCTACCTGATCGGACCGGAATATGTCATTGAAGCAGCAAAAAAAGTCCACGATTTTCTGACCGTAGGGGCAGCAGCACCACTTCAGGAGGCAGCCACTGTCGGACTGAGATTCCCGGAAGAATATTATAAGAAACTTCTGGAAACCTACACAGAAAAAAGAAATCATTTTCTCAGCGGACTGGATCGTATCGGACTGAAGCATAACATCCCACAGGGAACTTATTTTGTACTGATTGATATTACAGAATTTCTGGAACTTCCGCAGTTCCATGGGTTTACTGATCTGGAATTCTGCGAATGGATGATCCGAAATATCGGAGTAGCTGCCGTTCCAGGCTCCAGTTTCTTCAAAGAAGACGTAAACAACCTGATCCGTCTTCATTTCGCCCGCGAAAAAGAAACACTGGATGAAGCCCTGCGGCGGCTGGCGAAACTGAAGGTTTCCACCACTGTATCAACGAGTAAGAATTGACACGATTCAGATAAAGAAAAAACAGGCAGAGTTATTTCAGAAACGTTTACAGATCGTAAAAGTAGAAGAGCCTTCCTGGTGTCTGCTTTTGAAAATGACTATGTGGAATATAAGAAAAAAGTAAACAAATATTTGGGCAGAAGATGCGAAGCAACCTGGAGGTGAATCCTATGGAAAATCTGATCTGGTACATCATAATGATCCCATGCAGTGCATTATTGGCAGGAATTGGAATTTACGCATGGAACAGGAAAAAACCTATGTGGTTCTGGTCTGGAAGCAGTGTTAAAGAAACAGAGATTTCAGATGTTACTGCTTACAATCATGCCAATGGAATCATGTGGGCAGTATATTCGATTATTTACTGGATAGCTACATTTGTCGGGATTTGGAATTCTATAGTAGCATTGGATCTGATCATAGTGGGCTGTGTAATTGGGCTTCCGGTACTGGTAGTTGTATATAATCGAATATATGCAAAATATAAGGCACACTAGTGTAAAGTTGACAAAACGGTTAGCGCGTGCTAACATAACAAGTGTTATGAATGATGAGCGCAGAAAACAAACCGAACAAAAATTAATTGAATCCGGCAGGGCAGAGTTCCTTGAGAAAGGTTATGCCAGGGCAAATCTCAGGGACATCTGTAAGGCAGCGGGAGTTACGACGGGGGCATTTTATTTTTCGTTTGAGAATAAAGAAGCATTGCTGGCGGCGATTCTGGATCCTGTGATCACAGATTATCAGAGGATGTGCAGTGTATTTGCAAAGAGAGAAGAGGACGATCCTGGTACCGCAGATGACAATGAACGACAGATGATGGAATATCTGTCAGCGCATCGGACAGAGGCGATCATTTTGATGGAGAAATCCGCAGGCAGTCGGTACGAAGGATTTAAGAGTCAGATCGATATGCAGATGCAATCAGCATTTACCAGCTATTTTTCCAAATTTATGGGAAGCAGTCCCGATGCAGAACTTATCAGAATATTGGTATCCATGAGGCTTCAGGGATACATGGAGCTGATCAGAGGAGATTATACCGTGGAAGAGAGAATAAGGCTTGCAAGAGAAATCGGCATCCACGCGGATGCAGGAACGATGGCGTTAATTAAATATCTGAACGGACAAAAAGAAGTCTATCGCAAATAATGCGGTAGGCTTTTTCTATTGCAAAACATAATTTTTTTCGGATTTGTTATGTGCTCGCACAGATTTGATTTGAAATGTAAGGAGGAAAGAATCATGAACGAAAAAGCAAACTACGGAAACTGGGTACCGGAGAAAGCACTGTATATGTTGTTTGGAGCTTCAGTTCTTTTGGGCGTGATTGCGGTGCTCGCACAGACAGTACTGGATAAACCTGTGGTCACGACAGTGGCAGGAGTGCTCTGTGTACTGACACTTATCATGGCTGTCTACATGCTGATCTGCCATGAGACATTTGCATTTGGAAAAGGAAATATGATGGAGGGCGTGCATGAACATCTGGTAGAGCATCTTGACTGGAACGGAGAAGGCAGACTGCTCGACATCGGATGCGGGGTAGCTGCACTTACGGTTCGCTGTGCAAAAGTTTTTCCAAAGGCACAGATCACCGCAATGGACTACTGGGGTGCAGAATGGAATTACGCCAAAGAACAATGTGAAAGAAACGCACAGATAGAAGGTGTTGCAGACCGTATATCTTTCCAGAAAGGAGATGCTGCGAAACTGGATTTTCGAGATGAAACGTTTGATGCGGCAGTAAGCAACTTTGTGTTCCATGAAGTACGCACGGCAAAAGACAAACGGGATGTTGTAAAAGAAGCACTCAGAGTTGTAAAAAAAGGCGGTGCTTTTTCTTTTCAGGATATGTTTTCACAGAAAGCACTGTACGGAGATATGGAGCAGTTTGTCCGTGAGCTGAAAGCAGAGGGCATCTCAGAAGTACATTACATAGGAAATCTGGAAAAGAAACTGGATTTTATCCCGGGTTTTGTAACAACACCATGGATGATCAGTGGAATGGGGATTATTTACGGAAGAAAATAAGTGCTGGATTCGCAAAAACGCCTGTACAGCTGACTGCCGCAGGCGTTTTTCAATGAGATGATCTACTGTTATTTCCGTGCAACAAGGTGTGCGCGGAATCCTTTCTGTTTCTCCATAGTCAGTACAGTGAAGCCGGCTTTTTCTGCCATGGTGATGAATTCTGTGACTTTGTGTATCTTCACATCGCCGTGGCCAACCAGATTTGCCAGAGGCATTTCCAGATGGTTCATCAGCCATACAATAAAATCTGAGGAGGTATAGTCGCGTAAAACAAGTCGGCCACCTTTTCGCAGAACACGGTATGTACTGTTAAAAAAAGCCTGAGGATTTGGATAGTGATGGAAGCTGTTGGAGCAGATCACCGCATCAAAAGAATCCTCAGCGAAAGGAAGATTTTCGCTGTCGCCTACGATAAATTCCGTGTTGGAAAGTTCCTTTGCCCGAGCGACCTTGATCATTTCAGGAGTGAGGTCGAGACCGACATAATGTTTATCCGGGTATTTTTGATGAAGTAACTCAAGCATCGGTCCGGTTCCGCAGCCGCAGTCGAGCACATCATGGAAAGGCTCCTTTTCCAGTTCTGCCAGGATCGGCGGGTAATCATCCTTGCACATTTCGTAAATACCGGCATGTCCGCTGTCGTAAATTTGGGCTGCCTGTGTGAATTCTTTGATAGAAAGCTGTTTATATTTTTCAGGTGTCATAGAGATGGCCTCCTTAACTTGAAATTTTTTTAATAAACGGTTAGGTCATACTAACCAGACATTACCATAAATGCACAGAAAAGTCAATTAAACGAGGCATGTCTGTGTATTTTGCTTTGGCAGTATGTTATAGTTAGTAAAAACGGGAAGTATGAAAGAAAGGAAAAATGGAATGACGACAACTACGTTGTGTTACATAGAAAATGATAATAAATATCTGATGCTTCACAGAGTAAAAAAGAAGAACGACATGAACGAAGGCAAATGGATCGGCGTCGGTGGGCATGTGGAAAGCCAGGAAACGCCAGAGGAATGTCTCGTGCGTGAAGTGAAGGAAGAAACAGGACTTACGCTCATCTCGTATAAGTTTCGTGGTCTGGTAACGTTTATAAACAGTGAATGTGAATCCGAGCTTATGTGTGTGTTTACGGCGGACGGATATACAGGTGAACTGATCGAATGCAATGAGGGTGAGCTTTGCTGGATCGACAAAGCCAGGGTACCGGAACTTCCTGCATGGGAAGGGGATAAAGTGTTTCTTGATCTGCTTCTTTCGGGCGAAGAACGCTTCTTCTCTGTGAAATTGAAGTATGAAGGCGACAGACTTGTCGAAACGAAGATCAATTTGTATTGAGGAGGGAACTTAAAAGATGGATAAAAATAAACAATGGATCGATCTGATCGTGGAACTGCAGAGTCTTGCACAGGCAGGACTTACTTATGGAAAAGATGTTTATGACAAAGAACGTTATGAACGCATCCGGGATATTTCTGCTGAAATGATGGCGGAACTTTCTGGTGTGCCAGTGGAAAAAGTAAAAGATCTTTTCTGTAATGAAACCGGCTACCAGACACCCAAAATCGATACCCGTGCTGCGATATTTAAAGATGGAAAAATCCTGCTCGTTCACGAAAACAACGGAACCTGGTCACTGCCGGGTGGATGGTGTGATGTAAATGTATCCGTGACAGAAAATACAATAAAAGAAGTGAAAGAAGAAGCAGGTCTTGACGTTTCTGTCAAAAGCGTGATCGCCATTCAGGACAGGGAAAAGCATAATCTTCCGGTCTATGCATACAGAGTCTGCAAGATATTCATGCTCTGCGCGGCGACTGGCGGAGGTTTTGAAGAGAATATCGAAACTACAGGTTTTGACTATTTTGCAGAGGACGAACTTCCTGAACTCGCAGGCGAAAAGAACAATGAAGAACAGGTCAGAATGTGTTTTGATGCGTACCGCGCAGGTGATAAATGGAAGACATTTTTTGATTAAAAGATAGAGGTGTTTTTTCATAACACCTGTGAGCATTCAGAGTCAGGAAATGTCTCTTATATTTTGTTAGACTGTAATCACCAGGAAGGGAGTGAAAGAATGAACTGGATACAGGGAATACAGAGAGCGATTGATTATGTAGAAGCGAATATAACAGAAGAAATTGACTTCGAAGAAGTGGCCAAACAGGCATATTCGTCTTCATTTCATTTTCAGAGAGTCTTTGGTATTTTGTGCGGATTTTCTCTTGGTGATTATATTCGTATGCGCCGCCTTTCTCTGGCTGGCGAAGAACTGTCGAAGGGAAATGCAAAGATCATCGACATAGCAATGAAATACGGATACGATACGGCGGAAAGCTTTTCTCGTGCCTTTACCCGATTCCATGGCATTGCGCCAAGTGAAGCAAAACACAGCGGCAAAGTCAGAATCTTTACTCCCCTGTCTGTAAAATTAACCTTAACAGGAGGCAGTAAGATGGATTACAGAATTGAGAAAAGAGGAGCATTTCAGGTTGTCTGCAGGAGAAAAAGAGTTGATAAACCGCAGTCGGCAAACGCCACGCCTGACATTGCCGCAATGTGGCAGGAGTATGGCTCGGACGGAACAATGGGAAGGCTGATTGCCTGCATGTCGGAGAAGCCGGTGATGAAAGGTCTGCTTGGAATTTGCTTTTCCTCTGAGCTTAATGCGAAGCAGTTTCCTTATGGGATCGGTGTCGAGTATGATGGAAAAAAAGTCGACGATGACCTGGAGATCGTGACAATCCCGGCGAATACTTATGCGGTATTTACAAGCAAAGGAAAGATGCCGGATGCTTTTATCGAGACTTATCATAAGATCGTCACAGAATTTTTCCCGCAGAGTGCACAGTATGAGTATGCGGAGAATGTAGAGTTTGAAGTCTACTCATCACAGGATGTCTCAGATCCGAATTACCAGTGCGAGATCTGGATCGCAGTGAATGAGAAAACAGAATAATAAGAATTTCAAAAAGTGGAACGACTTCTGATGAACAGGAGAAGTTCCACTTTTTGCACTATATTGATGTAGAAGGAATTGGATTCCCGGGGATAAAATGATATAATAAGAAATCATTTATGAAAGGAAATCGTAAAATGAAAATATACGAAGTCAGGGAAAGAACGCCCCGGCTGGCAGCAGATCTTTTGGATATCTGGGAAGCATCCGTCCGTGCAACACATCATTTTCTTTCGGATGCGGAGATCACTCAGATCAAAGAATATGTTCCACAGGCATTGATGGGTGTTGGACATCTGATCATTGCGGAAGATGAGACCGGTGGACCGACAGCATTCATGGGGATTGAAAACAACCGCCTGGAAATGCTTTTTCTTTCTCCGAAAGTGCAAGGAAAGGGAATGGGGAAACAACTGCTTCAATATGCAGTCCAGGATTATGACGTCCGTGAATTAACAGTAAATGAGCAGAATCCGCAGGCAGTAGGGTTTTACGAGTACTTGGGATTTGAAACATACAAAAGAACAGAACACGATGAAGAAGGAAATCCATATCCGCTTCTGTATATGAAACTGATGTGAAAAAGGAGAAACTATTTATGAGAATTTCAGAGATCATGGAAAAAATGATTGCTTTTTCAAAGGGAAATATTCACGATATTAATCATTTCATGTGTGTATGGACATATGCAAAGACAATCGGTGAACTGGAAAATCTGGATCAGGAAACACAGTATATTCTGGAAGTGGCAGCAATCACACATGATATTGCGTGTCCATTCTGCCGGGAAAAATATGGAAATACAAACGGCAAGTATCAGGAAATAGAAGGTATTCCTATCGTTAAAGAATTTCTGGCAGACACTGGTATGTCAGAGGCACAGATTGAACGTGTGGCGTATCTGGTAGGCCACCATCATACATTGAAAGATATTGAGGGAATCGATTATCAGATTCTGATTGAAGCGGATTATATTGTCAATGCTTATGAAAGCGAATACAGCAAAGAGAACATCGAAAACTTTATTGAGAAAGTTATGAAAACAGACAGTGGAAAACGTATTACGAGGGAAGTGTTCTGTTTATGATGACACGCGAAGAGGCACTGAAATTTGGATTATCCTTTAAAAATGTATATGAAGAACGCCCGTTCAAAGATCCAAACTGGCAGCTGGTGAGGGTGAAGGGAAGTAAGAAAGCCTTCCTCTGGATCTATGAAAAAGACGGATATATCAATCTCAATGTGAAGGTGAATCCGGAGTGGCGTGACTTCTGGCGGTCTGCATATGATGCTGTGACCGCAGGTTATCATCTCAACAAAGAGCACTGGAACACGATCATTCTGGATGGAAGTATCCCGGATAAAGACATCAGAAGAATGATCGCCGAAAGCTATGACATGATTACAGATAATCCGACGAAACGTATCTACGAAGCAGTCAAAAAGATTCCCAAAGGTCATGTCGCAACGTATGGAAGAGTGGCAGAGATGGCAGGAAATGCAAAGATGTCAAGAGCAGTCGGAAACGCCCTGCACAAAAACCCGGATCCGGAACACATCCCGTGTTTTCGAGTGGTAAATGCAAAGGGAGAACTGGCCGGAGCATTTGCGTTTGGAGGAGAGGGAGCACAGGCGAAGCTTCTTGAAGAAGATGGAGTAGAAGTGATCAACGGCAAAGTTGATCTGAAGAAATATGGAATCTGACAGATGACCAGGGAATGTCTGACATAGGAAAAAGTATTGGCATCAGTCCCCAAAAGCCTTGTGATAGTGCTGCTGAAAATGATGGATATTATCGTAGCCAACAGACCGGCGATAAATGACAGCCACAATGTTGTGGTGGAACACTGCCGGGTCTTATCTGTATTTTCACTGCCTAACAGTCTGGAAAACAAAGTGCTTCCACCCGTTCCAAACAAATTTCCGATTGCCATTAAAATGGTTGTGAATGGCAGCAGCAGTGAGATGGCTGCAAGAGCCGCTGTGTCATTTAATCTGCCTATGAAGAATGTGTCTGTAATATTGTAAATGATGTTTACTGACATTCCAAGCATCATTGGAATTGCCATGTGCCATATGGCTTTTGCAACAGGTGCGTCTAAAAGCCAGTAATTTTCGTTTTTCTGGTTCATTTTGTTCGTCTCCTTTTCATACAGAGAACTTGCTGCTGACAAGTCCTCCTGCATACTCTGGCATAAAAATAAGCCCTGTGGAGATCAGAAAATCTCCATAGGACTTATCGCTGCAATTTACAGTGCCTTTTGTTATTTGTTGTTTTGTCTGAAATTTCCTGGTGGAAATCCTTCTCTGTCAGGAACCGGCCCGTCATAATTGGGGGAAAAGCGTTCCGCTCCCGGTATGTCCTGGGGTGTCCGCATATGCCCGAAAGCTCTTTCACGCATAGACATTAACTGTTCAAAATGCTCATCGCCCATACGTTCCCTTGCCCGGGACATCCAGTCAGCCATACCATTTTCTTCAGAAGCATTTCCGTTTCGTAACTGAAAACTCTCGATAATGCGATCTAAATACTGTGACAGCTTTTGCAATTCTTCCGGGAGCAGACAGTCAAAAATTTCCTGATAGTCTGTTTCTGGCTGCTGAATCTGCTTTCCCTTTTCTGTCAGATGAACGATCATAACACGTTTATCATTTTCTGATGGCTTTCGTTGTACATAGCCGTTTTTCTCCAGTTTGTTGAGCAGTTCATTCAGGGACTGCTGGCGAATTCCAAGTAAATATGCCAGTTCTTTTGTGGCAATTTCAGGCTGGATTTTCAGCATGGCGAGAATTCTGCCCTGCCCTCTGGTTGTGTCAGCAAATGGACCGGACTCTGCCTGACAGAACATCTGATAGCGCTTCATAAGCCATTGTAAGGTTGACAGTTTTTCATAAATATCAAAATAAATGTCACTCATATATGACCTCCTTTGCTTTCAACAGGTACCTTTAATAAAAAATACACAGGCACCTGTTGAAAAAGTCAAGAGGAAAAAACTGGATTTTTTATGAAGAAATGTTATAATGTTGTTAAACAAAACTAACACAAAGAATATGTGTGAAACGGAGAGATGCAGGATGAAAAAAATTCATTTTGATGTGGATACGGATGGATTTTATGGCGCATACTGGAAATGCAAAACAGACTCAGACTGTGCCATGATCGCCATGATCGGGGACGACCCGGAGGATTATCTGGCACGTACTTCGGTGAAGTGGCTTCACAAACTTGGTGTGAATGTGATGACGATGTCACCGGCGAAGAAAGATTATGGACATCATAATTATCCACTGGAACGTGTCGAGAAGGCAATCGAGTGGCTGAAAGCACACGATAACCAGAAGATAGGGATTGTTGGGGCATCCACGACAGGAACGCTTGCCCTGACGGCGGCTTCTTATTTTGAGGACATCACTCTGACGATCGGTCTGACACCGAGTGATTTTATCTGGCAGGGATTTATGCAGGGCAAAAAAGATGGCTGCAAGGAATGGCCGATTGAGGGAGAATCTCTTTTTTCTTACAGAGGAGAACCTCTTCCGTATATGCCATTTTGCTATAAGCATCCGGACTACTGGCATGTAGTCGAGAAGGAAACAAAGCGGACAGGAGATATGCTCAATTCGAGGAAACTCTTTGATGATTCCGAGGCTGCACATCCGATCATGGAAGAAGAAATGATAAAAGTTGAGAAGATCCATGGGAAACTGATGCTGATCGGAGCGGAAGATGATGTGTTGTGGGATACCGCAAAATACATCCGCCGTATGAAGCAGCGTATCAAAGAACGCCCGCATACATGCAGACTGGAGTCTGTGATCTACAAATATGGAACACATTTCGTTTTCCCGGAGAGCATGTTAAAGACGATGCTGCCGATTGGTTCCGGGATCTTTATGAAACTGGCGTTCCAGTCAGCAAGAAAATATCCAAAAGAATGTCGCAGGACACGAATGGACATTGACCGCCGCGTGAGAAATGCAGTCGCGGAATGGAAGATCACGGAGAAATGAATATAACCGTGCACAGTAATAAATAAATTTATGGAGGTACTTATAATGGCAGTAAATTCAATCGACGCAGAGGATGATCAGTTTGCATATCGTTATGATACACAGCTACTGATTGAAAGAAGAGATGAAGATCTAGACGAGGACGAGATTTCCGATTACATCATGGAACATTTCGAGGGCAACAGCCTGATCGCAGCAGGAGACGAGGACCTGGTAAAGATCCACTTCCACACAAACGAACCATGGAAGATCCTGGAATATTGCAGCTCCATCGGAGAAATCTTTGACATCGTCGTCGAAGACATGATCCGCCAGGCGAATGGATTGCAGGGATAATGAAAAATCTATACGAACTTGCAAAAAACATCCTACAGTCAGCAGATCAGAAAGAACGGCCGGCATTACCGAACAGTTTTACCAGCATAGATCTGTATGGTGCGGCTGTCCACGAAAAGGGTGAAGAAGAGGAGAATTCTGGCAGTTTCCATCTGGAGAATGAGAGCGGTGTCGGGGATATCACTCTGTACCATGTATTCCCGGGGATTGAGCTGGTGTATAATGATATGCATATGGCATATTGTAACAAGAATCAGGAACCGGCGGACAACGTGCTGGAAATCAATTACTGCAGAGAAGGGCGGTCGGAGTGTCTGTTTGGAGAGCATCAGTACTGTTATATGTCGGCCGGAGATCTGTCGTTCTGTTTTTTGCAGGATCAGACACATCAGTCGGAATTTCCAACGGCGCATTATCATGGAATCACGGTGACGATCGATTTTTCAAGAATTACAGATGAGATGCGGAATATCCTTGAACTTTTGTCTGTGGATCTGGAACGGATCAGAGAGCTTGCCAGGATGCAGGATTTTACGATCATCCGGGCCAATCAGACGATAGAGCATATTTTTTCGGAACTCTATCGTGTTCCGGAGAAACTGCGCCATGGTTATATCCGTGT
Organism: Blautia sp. MSJ-19; assembly: GCF_018918125.1. Lineage (GTDB taxonomy): Bacteria > Bacillota > Clostridia > Lachnospirales > Lachnospiraceae > Blautia_A. The sequence continues at coordinate 59,585 of NZ_JAHLQA010000009.1, read as the reverse complement.
CAAAGTGCTGGAGATCCTGCTTGTGCTGACCGGTCTGGATCCTGAGGAAAATAAAACAGACCGGGTGCACTTTTCGGAAGCGCAGATCGCGGTGATCAAGCAGATCCATGCATTTCTTGTGGAACATTTCAATGAGCATTATACAATTGATTATCTGTCAGAGAGGTTTGAAATCTCACCAACTGTTATGAAGAAATGTTTCAGGGGTGTATATGGAGACTCTGTCTATTCCTACATGAAACTCTACCGACTGCAGGTAGCTGAACGCCTGCTCAAAGAAAGTCAGCTTACAGTTGGAGAGATAGCCACACAGATTGGCTATCTCAATCCAAATAAATTTACCTCAGCTTTTTGCACAGAATACGGCATGCCTCCGACCGTCTGGCGAAAAAAGACCATATCCGATGGGAAAGAAGGCAAAAACCGGACTTAACCGGTATTTTTATCATGTTCGTTCAGACGCAGCATGATCCTTGCTGTAAAGATTCCATTTTCGAAGGAGAAACTGCCGGTACCGCCTCTTCTCTCAGCAATGTGACGTACCGACTGGATTCCGATCCCATTGCCCGGGCGTTTGGAAGACTGAAAAATATCATTTTTCTTCTCTATTTTGCCGTCGAAGGTATTTTCCATTTGGATCAGGAGAAGACGGTTATAGTGAAGATAAGCGGTCACGTTGATCTCTCTTCTGGAAACCTCTGTTTTCAGGCTTGCCTGGATAGCATTTTCCAGGAGGTTGGAGAGAACCAGACACATGTCGATTTCGTCTATGGCAATATGTGCAGGCAGGTCTGTTTTGACATGGAAAGGAATATTTTCCCGCTTTGCAAGTGCAGAATAATAGCCAAGCACACTGTCAGCCGCCTGATTTTCACAAAAATGCAGATCATGGGCTGGTATTTTGCCAGCCGTTTTGGAAAGATATGTCTTTATTTTTTCAAGATCACCACTTTCTGCAAGAGAGGAAAGCTGGACAAAATGGTGGCGCATATCATGCCGTGCCTGTCTGGCTTCTTCAATGGCAGTGCAGAGGTTTTCGTATCTTGTTCTTTGAAGAGAGAGGAAATAATTTTCCTGCACGAGTCTGGCATTCTTGTTCAGGCTGTTTGCCATCATCAGGAACATGGCATAAAAAAGAACCAGGATCAACAGAAGAACCAGACTGATCACGATATATCCCTGCAGGATCCGACCGGTATACAGAGTATTTCGATATGTCGGCACCATGAACAGATTCAGGGCAATGAAGATCAGAGGAAGGATCCAGAAGATGTACCAGGTCTGTGCGAGATTTTCATCAGTCACCATTGTCCGCACAGCATGGGATGCCGGATACCAGGCTGCCAGAAGGAAAAGTAAGCAGATCCCATTATAAAAAACTCCCGCTCCGATCTGGAACCATAATTCATTTTCCGTAAGGTTAAGCCCTGCTGTAAGAATGGCATTTACAGCTCTTGACAGACTGTTGACACACGCAAATACTGCACATACTGCCAGGAAAATACTGCTCGATTTCCAGATGGTGATGCGAAGCGTTTTGTGGTAGATCACCATGACAAAAGGCAGCAGGACAAACAAAATCGGAAGAGTAGAAATACGCAGGGTATAACACAATACGCCTCCAAGAACACAGATCCCTGCAAGCAGAGGAAACAGCCATGCCGCCAGTCTGCCCGGCTGTTGTCTCAGATAAGTTTTTACCGGCAGATATGCAAGAAGTATGCCTGGGATGATCACCGTAAGTTCAAGGATCGGTCTCAATATCATATCCATTCTCAGTGTCCTTTCTGAAAAAGAAACTCCATAAAAGTCTCTCTGGCGCTTTTGACCAGTTTCTGACTGACAGGAATCTGATTTCCGTTATCCATCACAAAAACCGTCCCGTCAAAATCAACAGCATGTTCCAGATTGATCACAATTCCCCTGTTGCACTGATAAAACCGTGGATCCATTTTGAGAAGAGCATGAAAAGCTTCAAAGGACTGTCTGGTAACAAGTTCTCCGGCTTTTGATGTGTGGACATGGATCATATGGGAAAAATGTTCCGCATATATGATACTGCGGAAAGGAACCTGTATGTTGCTTCCGTTTACCTTTATATCTATGTACTTTCCGGAAACTGGAATGCGGGAAAGAATCTCATCGATCAGATCGGAAATATCTTTTTCACTATAAGGCTTTACAAGATAGTGCAGAGCCCGGACTTTGAAGCCCTCCAGTGCGTGGTCTGTGGATGTAGTCGTAAAGATCAGAAGACAGTCCGGATCAGATTTCCGAAGCTCTCTGGCAATCTCGACACCGTTTGCCCCGTCCATGTAAATATCCAGAAACAAGACTGCAAAAGGCCGTTCCTTTGCGGCTTTCAGAAAGGATTCTCCATTTTCAAATTCTGTCAGGTCAGCATGGACACCACGTTTCACAAGCTGCTGTTCCAGCCGGGTATGCAGAAGCGTCCGCTCGCTGGCAATATCATCTACAATCGCAATTCTCATAAGTGTTTTCCTCCTGTCTGTCTGAAAACAGTATAGCACATAATATACGATATGCATGGAGGAATTGACAATTCGTGCTATTTTTCCCCGTTTCGTGCCAATTGTATTGTAAAGCGACAGGATTTTTTTATAATGAAGTTAACAAGTTTTTTTACCAGGAGGACAATGAGAATGAAAAAAAGAATAATACTTGCGATGCTTGCAGCTATGCTTATGGTTACCTCTGACTTTACAGTAAACATTCTCCACGCAGAAGAAACGCAGACGGAAGAAACCCAGACAGCGGCTGGAACAGAAAAAACATCTCAGCTCCCGATAAAAGCACTTTCCCCTAAGGTGGTTGCTGAGAATCCCTATATGGCAAAAAGCGATGCCAATATCCATCATGACTGCTACAACACAGACAGCACGGATGAGGTACTGCCGGTTGATATTTATTCGGAGATCAATGTTTCGTATGAGAAAGTAAACGCAAATGCATCTCCGGCAATCTTTTTTGATTCTTATGGACATGCGGCGGTTCCGCTTCTTGGCGGTCTTGCGATCCGTGATATCAATGCAGATGAGACACAGACAGAGGGATATTTTTCTCCAAAGGAGCATGATGGAGGCAGCTATGTGATCCAGAGTTCCTATTCCTTTGTGGATGAGAGCAACAGGATCGTGTGCCCGACCAGCAACAATCATGTGTTGATGCTCAAGGCGACCGATGAAAACGGAAATGTACTGCCGGAATTTGAAAAAGTCCTGGATATTGACATTAAAGCAGCAGCAGAAACAGCCCTTGGAAAAACACTGGACCAGAACCTTCTGTCCGTAGTGTTTGACTATGATGGAAACTTATGGTTTGCTACCGGAGGATTTCGTATTTATCCTGACCGGAAGCAGCAGGGCGCAGTCGGTTATATTTCCCGCAGTGCCATTGATGCGATCCTGAATGGAGAGGAAGCAGATCTGACAGATTCTGTGTTTGTATATGAACTGACTCCGGGCGAAGGCGCAGAAAATGGCATTGCATCCTCCAAAGACGGCGCGGTGATCCTGACGAATCTGAACTGCTATCTGTTCAGGGCCGACAATGGAGTACAGAAAGTCTGGGAAACTCCTTATGAGAGCGTTGGTGCCAAGGAGAGCAAGGAAGGGGATGCCACCACAGGCGGCGGTCTTGCATGGGGCAGCGGCTGTTCACCATCTCTGACAGATGATCTGGTCATGTTTACAGATAATCAGAATCCGGTAAATCTTCTTGCGGTTGATATGAAAACAGGAGAAACTGTTGCAAGCCTTCCGGTGATCGATGAACTTCCGGAGGATACCCAGGTATCTGTGGAAAATTCTGCGATCGTATATGACAACGGGGAAGGAACTGTCAGCACTATCGTATGCAACTGGTTTGGTGCGGGAAGTGCAGATCTTGGAAAAGAGGACAGTGATTCTTCCATTCAGAGCTACGCAAATATTTATGATGTGAACTGGCTGAGTCAGGGAAACAAAATGATCATGCCAGGTGTGGAGCGCGTAGATACCATAAAGACAGACAATGGTTATGAGATGAAGAGCATCTGGTGCCGAAGTGATCTGTCAGATACATCCATGATGAAACTTTCTACAGCTACTGGCTATATTTATGGTTATGTTCAGAATCTGGAAACAGGAATGTGGCAGTACATCATGCTGGATTTCGAGACAGGAGAAACCGTGTTTGCAATGGATGTCTCCAGCAAGCCGGGATATAACAATATGGCAATCGGCATGTATGCGGGAAACAGCGGAAACGCGCTCTATTGCCCAACCGGATATCTGGAGCTGTTACGACTTCAGGACAGATTCGTTTACCTGCCGGAAATGCCTTACCGCAAAGTAGATCTGGATCAGGCAATGCGAAACGTGCTCAGTCAGGAAAAATTTGAGGCAGACGGAGGTCAGGGCAGTGTGAGCGGCTGGCTGAGTACCGTAACTGTGGAAAATGTACATCCTAACACGACAGTGGCTCTGCGAATGAAAGGCCTGTCCGGAAGTGCAGCTGCACTGAAACTTTATGGTTATGGTGTTGACGGAACTCTCAAGGAAATGCCAAAAGATCTGTGGCATATCCAGACTGAGTGTGGTGAGATTCCGGATAGCCTGTCAGAAGATGTCCTGTATGAAGTCCATGTTCTGGTACAGGATGGAGGAACCTTTGATCTCAGTGAAAATGAGAAAGAGATTAAGATATCCGTTGTTCCGGCGCAGTAAATGAAGCAGAAAAAGGTCAGAACAGTCAGGTGTGATCCTGACTGTTTTGATATTTTTTCTCAGTAAAAAGCTTTGCGTCCGAATGGATAGAAAAAAGCCTGTTCGGTAATTGTAATTTCATAGTTTATCCTTTAGAATGCGTGTTGTGGTTAGAAAATACTAACTGCAACACTTTTTATTTCAGGAGGATTTATGATGAAACGGAAAAAATTTCTCAGTACATTATTTGCTTCTGCCCTTGCAGTTTCCATGCTGGCAGGATATGGAAATGTAACAACTTTTGCATCTGATGATGCCACAGCTTCTGAGGCAGCAGACAGCACTGCAGAAACAACAGACGAGACTGCGGACAACGAGGCAGATGCCGAACAGCTTATGAAAGATCTGACAGGAACCTACCAGGAGCTTTGGCCGGTGATCCTTGATGATCAGTACAAACAGCTCTGGATCGATGACTGTACAGAACTGGTCGGAGAGGAAAATGCAGAAGGAGCATACGAGAAACTGGCTTCCATGGTTTCCGGTAAGATCTACGGAGAAGAAGCAGTAAAAGAATATGCAGACGGTAATGGCGTGTATGACTGTGAGTTTACACAGGATGTAGATACTCTGGAATTTGACGGTGATACTTCCACGATCAAAGGATATGATGCAGACAAGAAAGAGCTGTTTTCCCATACTTATCATTATGTAGGCATGGAAGAGATCCGCGGTCTGTATGAATTTGAGAGTGATGATACAGACTCCGGAGAATTTACATATTTCTGTATTGCACCAGACACCAATGATACAACCTATCATGTTGAATTACGATACGGCAGTGATCTGGACGCACTTGGACAGTATGATGCAGGTGATTATGCTTACTGGCTTGGCTCCGGCATTTCTACAGATCATGACCAGGAAATGGTTGAAAACTGTATCAGGCTTTTCTGCACAGAGAACCTGTCTGAGCAGTAATAAGAGAAAAATGTAAAAAATCCGGCAGGAATTGGAAAAACTTCTGATTCCTGCCGATTATGATAAGGAGGATATTTTTTATGAAAAAAGACTCTGAAATATCCAGAATGTTCCGGTATGCAGGAAACCGTCACTGGCTTACCGTTCTCGGCATGATCCTTGCAGGACTCAGCACGGTACTGTCAATGGTTCCGTTCGTCTGTATCTGGTTTGTCGTCCGCGACATGCTGAATGCGCTGACGGCAGGAGATATCCGTCTTGCGGCGCACAGCAGCGTGTATGCATGGTGGGCAGCCGGATTTTCCATTCTGAGCATTCTGTTATATTTTATTGCACTCTGCTGTTCACATCTGGCAGCATTCCGCACGGCAACAAATATGAAAAAAGCAGCCATGCACCACATTGTGAAACTGCCTCTTGGCTATTTCAGCCAGAATGCGAGCGGCCGTCTGCGAAAAGTGATCGATGACAATGCAGGGCTGACCGAAAACTTCCTGGCACATCAGCTCCCTGACCTGACAGGAGCAGTCGTCATGCCGGTTGCAGTGATCGTGCTGCTCTTTGTATTTGACTGGAGACTTGGAATCTGCTGTCTGGTCCCGCTTGTGATCAGTGTGCGCTGCATGAAGCAGATGATGGGCGGCGATAACGCAAATTTTATGGAAGGATATATGACTGCACTGGAAACGATGAACAAAGAAGCAGTCGAATATATCCGCGGGATCCCGGTAGTAAAAGTTTTTCAGCAGACTGTGTATTCTTTCAAAAACTTCCACGCAGCGATCGAAGAATATGAAAAATACGCTTCGGGATATGCGCTGAAATGTCGCATTCCGCCGACTGGATTTAATGTAGCACTGAACGGTACTTTTATCCTGCTGATCCCGGTGGCATGCATGATCCTCGCAGGCGTGAGCGGACAGGCTTCTTATCAGGATGTGCTGCTTGATTTCCTTTTTTACAGTCTGTTCACTCCGATCTGTACAACGATGATGAACCGTGTCATGTTTGCGGGCGAGCAGCTGATGGCGGCCAAAAGTGCAGTAACACGTATTGAAGAAGTGCTGAAAGAACAGCCTCTGCCGGAAACTGCAAATTCACAGCAGCCAAAAGATGCTTCCATAGCATTTAAGGATGTATCTTTCTGCTATCCGGGGACAGAGACAAAAGCACTGGAGCATATTTCATTTGAGGTTCCACAGGGAAAAACAGTGGCCCTTGTCGGAGCATCCGGAAGTGGAAAATCAACTGCTGCCAAGCTGATCCCGCGTTTTTATGATGTCACAGAAGGAAGCATTTTGGCAGGCGGCGTTGATGTAAGAAAAATCGACAAACAGACGCTGATGGATCAGATCGCATTTGTGTTCCAGAATACAAAACTGTTCAAAGACACGCTTCTTGAAAATATCCGGGCAGCAAAACCGGGAGCGACACGGGAAGAAGTTATGCGTGCAGTGGAGACGGCACAGTGCAGAGAGATCATCGACCGTCTGCCGGACGGTCTGGACTCTGTTGTCGGAAATGGCGGCACTTATCTGTCTGGTGGAGAAAATCAGCGTATTGCTCTGGCGAGAGCGGTCCTTAAGGATGCACCGATCATCATTCTGGACGAGGCGACAGCTTTTGCAGATGCGGAAAATGAACATCAGATCCAGCTTGCTTTTGAGGAACTGACAAAAGGAAAGACCGTTCTCATGATCGCACACCGCCTGTCTACGATTCAGAATGCAGATTTAATCCTGGTATTTGAGGAAGGAAAGATCATCGAAAGAGGCACACACGACACATTGCTTGCCGAAAACGGAAAATATGCGTCCATGTGGAAGGATTACCAGACTTCAATCCAGTGGAAAGTCGGAAAGGAGGCAGAATGATAATGAAACATCTTCAGCAAAAATATGCCTTGAGCGAACAGGGCGCAAAAGATCTGTTCAAAGGAATCCTGTATTCCGTGCTGGCGTACATAAGCCTGATGCTTCCGGTTGCACTTCTCGCCTGCGTATTGAACGCACTGCTTGCCCCGCTTCTCGGAGATGGAGAGCAGGGAGTGAATGTCTTTCTGTATACAGTGCTTGGAATCGTGATCCTGGCAGTGATCTTTCTGATGCACTATAAACAGTACACCATTACCTATATGGGAACCTACGAAGAAAGTGAACGCCGCAGGATCACACTGGCAGAAAAATTAAGAACAATGCCGTTACGTTTCTTTCAGGAACATGATCTTACAGATCTGACAAACACAATCATGGGAGACTGCTCCGGATTTGAGCATGCATTTTCCCATACAGTCCCTCAGTTCTGGGGCTCCATTATATCAACTGCGATCGTATGTATCGCACTTCTGGTCTATGACTGGCGGATGGGATTGGCCCTGCTCTGGGTGGCTCCGGCAGCATTTGCAATTGTTCTTTTGTCACGGAAACTACAGGGCAAAATGGGACAGAAACATATCAATGCAAAACTGGCCCTGGCAGACGGAATCCAGGAATGTCTGGAAACGGTTCAGGATATCAAGGCCTGCAATCTGGAAGAAGACTATCTTAAGAAACTGGACGAAAAAATGGACAGTGCGGAGAAAGCACAGATTTCCTCGGAAATGGTGAGTGCGAGTCTGGTCACGACAGGACAGATGTTTCTGCGTCTGGGACTTGCCACTGTTATCGTGGTGGGAAACCAGCTGATGCTGAATGGTCAGACGACATTGTTTTCGTATATCCTTTTTCTGATCGCGGCATCCAGACTGTATGACCCGCTTTCTGGTGCGATGGCGAATATGGCAGAACTGTTTGCAGTAGATCTGCAGGTGAATCGGCTGAAAGCTATCCAGAATTATAAGGAAGAGGAGAAGCAGAAAGAGTATCAGACGAATGGATATGACATTACATTTGAACATGTAAGATTTGCTTATGAACCAGGAAAACCGGTTCTTCGGGATGTTTCCTTTACTGCAAAGCAGGGACAGGTGACAGCACTTGTCGGACCATCTGGCGGTGGTAAGAGTACAGTGGCGAATCTGGCAGCAGGTTTTTATGATGTGGATGGCGGCAAGATCACTTTGGGTGGAACAGATATCACACCGATCGATTCTGTTGCGATGATGAAAGATTTTTCTGTGGTATTCCAGAATGTGGTACTGTTCAATAATACGGTCATGGAAAACATCCGCGTAGGACGAAAGAATGCTACGGATGAAGAAGTGATCGAGGCTGCAAAAGCGGCACGCTGTCATGAGTTTATCATGAAATTACCGGAAGGTTATCAGACCGTGATCGGAGAAAATGGTTCCACCCTTTCCGGCGGCGAATGCCAGCGCCTGTCCATTGCCCGTGTCCTCCTCAAAGATGCACCGGTGATCCTTATGGACGAAGCAACGGCATCTTTGGATGTAGATAATGAAACGGAAATTCAGAAAGCGATTTCCAGACTGGTCAAAGGCAAGACCGTCCTCGTGATCGCACACAGAATGAGAACAGTCGAGAATGCCGACCAGATCATCGTCCTTGATGGCGGAGTCGTAGCCGAGAACGGAAATCACGATGAACTGATGAAGAAAAACGGCTTATACGCAAGACTTGTGAAACTCCAGACAGAGTCTGCACAGTGGAAACTGGCGGCGAAGTAATGTGAACAGGTAAAACGAAATATTCTATAAAAAGACAAATTGCTCAACCAACTGAATAATCTGCCAAAACCCTAAATTGACCTTGGTAGTCTGGCGAAAACCAGATATCGAGGTCTTTTTGCATAGAAACAGCAAATTCAAACATACAGGAATTTGAAACAATACCCAAGTGCCAGAATTTGACATCACAGTATCAGAATAACGCAGAGGTAGTGACAGTAATCTCCTGTATATGGTGTAAGAATTAGTGGCAGAACCACCCTAATTATACAGCAAACCGAACAAAACCGATAGCAAATTATGCCAATACAGGAGACAGATAAAAATTACTTTTCTAATTAACTGGGATGATGTTATAATGAAGTAGATGAAAATAATTGCATACATGCAATATAAAAAGGGGGTGCTCAGATGCAATCACACAAAAAGAAACTTCCAATCGGCATTGAAAATTTTGCAGAATTACAGACAGAAGAATTCTATTATGTAGATAAAACGAATCTGATCAGGGAATTGTTGGAGCATTGGGCGAAAGTGAATCTTTTTACCAGACCAAGAAGATTTGGAAAGTCCTTGAATATGAGTATGTTGAAGCACTTTTTTGAAGTAGGAGAAAATAAAGAACTTTTCCAAAACACAGCAATTGCCAAAGAAACCTCTCTTTGCGAAAACTATATGGGGAAATTTCCGGTGATATCCATTTCGCTGAAAGGAATCAATGCAGAGAATTATGAGAAATCCTGCGCTATGGCGGTACAGGTTATTTGTGCAGAGACCAGGCAATTTCAGTATCTTCTGGAAAGCGAAAGACTTACCGAATATGATAAAGAAACATACCGACAACTGCTTGAGAGTAATATGAGTGAAGCCCTTTTGTGCAGCAGCTTGAAAATACTGTCCGAGCTTCTTGAAAAACATCATGGAAGCAAAGTGATATTGCTGATTGATGAATATGATGTGCCGTTAGCAAAGGCATTCGAAAGAGGATATTATGACCGAATGGTGCTGTTTATCCGAAATTTATTTGAGTATGCGCTGAAAACCAATGACAGTCTTAAATTTGCAGTATTGACCGGATGCATGCGGATTTCAAAGGAAAGTATTTTTACTGGCCTGAATAATCTGAAGGTATTGTCAGTAACAGAAGTACAGTTCGATGAATATTTTGGATTCACAGATCATGAGGTCAGGGAAATCCTGGAATATTACGGACTTTCCCGGCATTATCAGGAAATGAAAGACTGGTATGATGGATATGAATTTGGCAATAAGGAGGTATATTGTCCCTGGGATGTGATGAACTACTGTGATACATTATTGTCAGATCCAGAAGCGAAGCCGGGAAACTATTGGATTAATACAAGCAGTAACGAAGCAGTAAAGCGTTTTATACAAAAGTCTGATAACGGAGCAGCCAGACGTGAGATTGAGAAATTAATTGCTGGTGAGGCGATTGTAAAAGAAATTTATCAGGAACTGACTTATAAAGAGATGTATAGTTCCATAGAGAACATGTGGAGCGTATTGTATACTACAGGATATCTAACGAAAAGGGGAAAACCAGAGGAAAATACATTTTCGTTGGTGATTCCAAATATGGAAATCCGGAAGATTTTTACAATTCAGATCATGAATTTATTTAAAGAAAGTGTTCCCCAAAATAGTGCCAGATTACAAGAATTTTGCCAGGCATTGGAACACGGACAGGAAGAAAAGATACAGAAATTACTGAATGAATATCTGAGAAAAACCATCAGTATACGAGATACCTTTGTAAAAAAGAAACTGAAAGAAAATTTTTACCACGGTGTACTACTTGGAATTTTAAGCTGCAAAGAAAGCTGGAGCGTTTCTTCCAACAAAGAATCCGGAGATGGATATAGTGATATCCTGGCAGAAAACGAAAATGGGGAAACTGGCATTGTAATTGAACTGAAATACGCAGAGGACGGCAATCTGGAAAAAGCCTGTGAAGAAGCACTTGCACAAATTACAGATAAAAGGTATGAAGAAGAATTTCTGGAACAGGGAATTACACCAGATCACATTCTAAAATATGGCATAGCATTCTATAAAAAGCGATGTCTTGTAAAAAAACTTTAGTCATTTATATTGTAAAAAACGAAGGAGAGTGAAACAGGAATTCGAACCTTAAAATAACAGATATGGTAGGTGAAATTGCCACAGCCATTTTTAATGGACTGCTTCGAACATTCCCATTATTAGAACCGAGTATTAAGGTAAGTTTGTTTTATAGATAAAGTATGAAAATATAAAGTGAAAAGCCGTATGCGTTAATAGCGCACGTACGGTTTTGTGTAGGGGTATGGGGAGTAATCCCCATATCTACTAAAGAGTTTTCTACTGTACTTCGTGCGACGGAGTCAATTATGAATGAAAGGAATAACAAAATTATGATTTATACCTGTACCTATGTATCTCCACTGGGAGATATTTTGCTGGCGGCAGATGAAGTTGGACTTACCGGTCTGTGGTTTGAAGGGCAGAAATATTTTGCAAACACGCTTCCGAATCAGCATATTCCACAGGAAACAGAGATTCTCACAGAGACAAAAAAATGGCTGGACATCTATTTTTCCGGGAAAGAACCGGAATTTACACCACCACTTCATCCAGCAGGATCTGCATTCAGGCAGGCTGTGTGGAAGATTTTACTACAAATTCCATATGGACAGACGATTACATATGGAGAGATTGCCCGCAAAATGGGCGAGATGAAAAACACTTCCCGTATGTCGGCACAGGCAGTTGGCGGTGCGGTCGGACATAATGAAATTTCCATCATCATTCCCTGTCATCGTGTAGTTGGCACAAACGGCAGCCTGACAGGATATGCCGGAGGAATTAATAAGAAAATTGCACTGCTTGAGTTGGAACATGCGGATATGAGCCGTTTATTTGTACCAAAGAAAGAGACAGCACTGTAGAGAAAATTGAATATGCAAAATCATAATGCCAGTGTACGTTAAATGTGCACTGGCATTTTTATGGACATTTTTACAAAAATGTCCATGTGTGGACGAGAGGCGATAATTGAAGATTGATTTTTAATCATACGGTTGGTAAATTATAAGCAGATGGACATCTGTACATAAATATTCAACTGGAGTAATTTACATGAAAGTTAATTTATCAGGTAAAACAAGCAGATTTGCGAAAAGGACATTAGCAGACTTTTCAGAAAAAATGATAGTGATGCTGGCAGATATGCCGTTAGAGGAAATTTCTGTCCAGAAAATTTGTGGTCTATGCAATTATCCAAGGTCAACATTTTATAATTATTTTGATGACATTTATGATCTGATGGATTATTGCTGGATTGCAATTATGAAAGATATGGATATAGAAAAATATCTGAATGTTCAGGGGGAACAAAACACAGAGCAGATATTTTCTCTGTTGTATGGATATCTTGATCAGTACAGACCACAGATTTACCGGATTTTATTAAAAAACGGTCTGGAAGGAAGATGTATGGCTTCTCTGCGTGCTTTTATAAAAAAGCAGATAGGGCAGGTAATAAGGAAATGTCCCGGAACGAAAGATTTTCCTGTGCGTGAAGATGTTATGGTTGACTACTATGCCGCTACGCTTGAAATGCTACTTGAAAAATGTTTTTTTACAAAGGAACAGCTAAGCAAAGAGGAGGCATTACAGGCAGTCCGATTTCTTCTTGGCAGTGTGGAAAAGGAGGCTCATAAAAAATGATTTTGTATTTCAGTGCAACTGGAAACGGAAAATATATTTCAGAACAGATTGCAGAGAAAACAAACGAAACATGCATGTCTATCGTAGACTGCATCCGTGAGGACAAGTATATTTTTTTCGATGAAACAATACTTGGAATTGTAGTGCCGACTTATTTCTGGCGTCTTCCACGGATTGTTGCAGACTATCTGGACAAACTCAGAACAGAAAATTGCGGATATACTTTTTTCCTTGCCAGCTATGGGACAACAACAGGTAAGGCTGGAAGCATGGCGAAGGACATTATGGCTCATCATGGACAGAAGTTTGATGCGTATTATAGTGTGATCATGCCTGATACATGGACTCCGGTGTTTGACCTTACGGATAAGAATAGAGTTGATAAGTGGCTGAGTGACGGAAAAAAGCAGTTGGAACTTGTTATCGACAATATAATTTCAAAAAGAAAAGGTGATTTTATAGACAGAAAATTACCAAAGTGGATAACAGCAATTCCCGCAGCTTATATGTATGCTACAGAAAGAAAAACAAAAAATCTGTCCGTAAACAAAGAGGTATGTGTTGGCTGCGGTTTGTGTGCAAAAAAGTGTCCTGTCGGAGCAATACGGATGGAAGAAGGGGATCCTGTCTGGAAGGCGGAAGAATGTGAAATGTGTCTTGGCTGTCTTCACAGATGCCCGAAATTCGCAATCAGCTATGGCAATGGAAAAACTGACAGACATGGACAGTATAAAAATCCTTACACAAGAATTTAGGAAGAAATATGGCAGATATAGCAGTCATTACAGGAGCGTCATCAGGTCTTGGAGTAAAGTTTTTAGAAGCAGTTGTAAACAGGTATCCGCAGATGGATGAATACTGGATTTTGGCAAGAAGAAAAGAACGATTAGATAAACTTGCCGGAAAATACAAGAATAAAAAAGTGGTTGCAATAGAGGTGGATTTAATTGAGGAATCTTCCTATGATAAAATGATCAAAAAAATGGAAAATGAAAAACCGCAGGTAAAATTGCTGATCAATAATGCCGGATATGAAAAATCAGGTAAATTTGCTGATATGAGGCAGGAAGATATTTTAGATATGATTTCCGTTAATATCAAGGGAATGACGTTGATTCAGAGAATCATGCTTCCTTATATGCAAAAAGGTAGCTACACAATTATTACATGCTCGGTATCTTCATTTGTACCGGTTCCAAATCAGACAGTATATAGTGCAACAAAGAAATATGTTTATTATTTTGGTAAAGCACTTCGTGAGGAGTTGTTGGATAAAGATATCAATGTACTTCTTCTTTGTCCTGGAAATATGGATACAGAAATGAATCCGAAAGGACAGGGACGGCAAAGCCAGAAAATCAATAAGCTTCCGTTTCTGGATATGTCAGAAATCACTGCTAAAGCATTGGAAAAAGCAGAAAAAGGAAAAGGTGCTTATACACCGGGGATGTTTTATAAATCCTATCGAGTTGTAAGTAAGTTTTTTCCATCATTATGGATGATGAAAGTGGTAAAAAAATTTTATTAAAGGAAGCAATGATTTTTGGTTTGCAAAAGTTTTCCAGATGGTAAATAATACAGAAAATCTTCCGCATCCACCCACATCTGCAAAATTCCATCAAGATATAACCTTGCATATTCAAGCGGTTCATCAATGGCAAGTGCATTTAATGCACAATCTGATCCGGGTGTAGTCTTTAAATTCTTTTCTGCTTCCCAACAGTCAATGCGAAGCATGTAACTTGTACTGGTATAAACATCAATGCTATTGCGTTGTGGATTGTATTTTGCAAATATTGTTCTCATCGTATCCTATCTCCTTATCATTCAATCAATCATCAGTTACAAAAATCAGAAGCATTTCAATCAGTTCACCATGTCAATTTCATTTTGTGTTATACTGTTTTATATGGTGCGAGCTGTGAAATCAGCATAGCTGATTTCCCCTAGCGAGCAGAAGAAATTTTGTAAGCTTTGGTAAGCTGATAATCATACAGTAGGAAAATCCTATCAGGTAAGGTCTGGCCAACCGCCTGTACCGAGTCCTTGGAACCAAAATGGCAACATTAGGTTTAAGCGTAGGACAGGGAGCAACAGAGCCGAAACGAAAGTGGAGTGATTGAGCTGGGAAATTAGTATGAGGTTGGAAATGGTCGATGTGCTCATATTCACAGCAGACAACACCACTATGACCGATAAGGCAAGGTTATAATGGCATCCCCCAGTCTGAGAACTTGGCGAGGTTGATGATAAGTATGTTATCGGAACAGCTGAGATCCTGTCATTTCCTGAAAAAAAGATATGGAAACCAAAACAAAGAAATGCGTTAGGAATCCAAATAAGTGGCAGGAAGTCCGACACAGCCATATTATCGCAGAAGTCTGTGAAAGCAGATGGAGAAAAGGGCTGTGCACTTTATAGCTTCAAGAACAAAAGAACTATGCAGACAAAAGAGAGCTGATAAACATGGTGAATGAGTTACTTGGAATACAGTATAATATCGCGAAAGCAAACAGAACTGACAGAAAGGTTCAGAATCTTGCATCCTACATCAATGAGGATACGCTGAGAGCAATCCATAAAACTATAGACAGGAAGAAAGCGTATGGAATTGATAAGGTGACCAAAGAAGATTACGAAAAGAATCTGGAGGAAAATCTCACGAATCTTGTGAAACGGATGAAAAGCGGAAGCTACCGTCCAAATCCAACAAGGCGTGTCTATATTCCGAAGGAAACAAAAGGCAAAATGCGGCCACTGGGAATCTCCTGTTACGAAGATAAACTGGTGGAGAATGCGATTGCACAGATACTGGAACAGATTTATGAACCGAAGTTCTATAATGAGAGCTTTGGATTCCGTCCGAACAGGAACTGCCATCAGGCAGTAAGGGAAATCATAGAGAGGGTACAGTATCGAAAGACAAACTATGTGGTAGAAGCAGATATCAGAGGATTCTTTGACAATGTAGACCATGAATGGCTGATGAAGATGTTGGCGCATGATATAGCAGACCGGAAATTTCTTGAGATTATAGAGAAATTTCTGAAAGCTGGAATCATGGAAAATGGCAAATACCTTGACAGCGAACGAGGAACCCCACAGGGAAACGGGGCAAGTCCGATACTAGCAAATATATATCTGCATTATGTATTGGATAACTGGTTTGATGTAATCGTAAAGAGACAGTGTGAAGGAGAATGTTATCTCATCCGATACTGTGATGATTTTGTCTGTTGTTTTCAGAACCAGTATGAAGCTGAAATATTTAAGCAGAGACTGGAAGAACGCTTTGCTAAATACGGATTGGAACTGGCAGAAGAAAAGACAAAGATATTGGAATTCGGGAGGTTTGCCAGGCACAACAGAAAAGCAAGAGGGGAGAGAAAACCAGATACCTTTGATTTTCTTGGTTTCACGTTTTATTGCGGAATGGACGGAAAGAGAGAGTTTTTCCGTTGTAGGGTAAAGACCAGCAAAAAGAAATTCCGCAGTAAAATTAAAGCAATGAAAGAATGGATAAAGACACATAGGACAATGCCATTGGAATTGATATTAAAAACAGTAAATGCAAAATTGCGTGGACATTACCAGTATTATGGAGTGACCGACAATACGAGAGAAGTGAAGAACTTTCTTGTGCAGACCAAATGGTTATTGTATAAATGGATGAATCGGAGAAGTCAGAAAAGAAGTTATACGTTGGATACTTTCTTTAATGGACTGCTTCGAACATTCCCATTATTAGAACCGAGTATTAAGGTAAGTTTGTTTTATAGATAAAGTATGAATATAAAGTGAAAAGCCGTATGCGTTAATAGCGCACGTACGGTTTTGTGTAGGGGTATGGGGAGTAATCCCCATATCTACTAGAGATTTTCTTGGTCTCCGCTGCCGCTTCGGTCGGTGCAAAGCGGACATCCACCGGATGTCCTGCACCCTTGTATTTGCCCTTATCAGAGTTCGTAAACACTGGTGGGACGATATAACACAAGGAAAACAATAAGGGAAAGCTCACCTGCGATAAATCCAGTGTTTTCAATGGCTTGAGGAGAATTAACCGAGCTGAAAGCGAGGGATACTTCTTATCCGAAGGGCAAGAAGGTGGCTCATTGAAAAGAAGTAGAACAATCGGAATTTGTGGAGGTGAATGTATGGGCGATTGGAATGCAGTGTTGTATGATAATAAGCATGATTTTGTCGCAGAATACGGAAAAGGACTTTTAGAGTTTGTGCCTGAAAATAAAAATCAAAGCATTTTGGATTTGGGGTGCGGGACAGGAATGCTTACTGCACAACTGTCGAATTTCGCAGATACAATTATTGGCGTGGACAGCTCTGCAAGTATGATAGCAAAGGCGAAAAAACAATATTCCAATATGCAATTTGTGGTTTGTGATGCACTCGATTTGCCATTTGAGAAGCAGTTTGATGTTGTTTTCTCAAATGCGGTTTTTCATTGGATAGCTGACCATGATACCTTGTTAAAGCAAGTTTATAAAGTGTTGAAGCCAAATGGATTATTGATTTGTGAATTTGGTGCAAATGGCAATATTGCTACCATTGAGAATGCCTTTATGAGTGTTTGCCAGGATTTTGAATATAAATATAAACCTAAGTTCAACTTCCCAACTGTAGATACTTTTTCTGGCTTGCTGAAAAAGAACAACTTTATGATTGATAAAATTTATGATTACAATAGAACGACACCATTAAAAGATCATGAGAGAGGATTAGCAAATTGGATAAGACAATTTTTTGCATCTGATTTGGAATTGATGTCGGAAAAAACGCAGGAAGAAATCATAAAAAAAGTTGAGGATTTAACAAAAGAGTATCTTTGGAATGGTGATGAATGGATTGCCGATTACCGCAGATTGAGAGCAATCGCACATATTTAACCTCCAGTTTGCAAGAACAATTAAATTTATCAAATGAAGGTTCTTAATTTGCATTTTCCTTGTGGTTGTTAATGAAATTCAGTATAATAAAAATCATAAAAGATTTGACAGGGAGGAAGTTGCATGAGCAGTTATCTGAATCCGGGAAACAAAGGGTTTCGGGAAAGCTTGAATTCTGAAATTTATGTAGACAAAACAGGCTTGATTGATAAAACAAATGCAGTTCTTAATACTCGTCAGAAATTTCTTTGTGTCAGCCGACCGAGACGTTTTGGGAAGTCAATGGCCGCAGATATGCTGGCAGCATATTATGAGCGTGGAGAAGATTCTTCAGAGCTGTTTGATTCGCTTAAAATCAGCCAGTCAGCTTCCTATCAGACGCATCGGAATCAGTATGATGTACTTAAGGTAAATATGCAGGAATTTCTCAGTATGACACATAGCATGGATGAGATGCTTGCTATGCTACAGAAATATGTGATATTTGATTTGAAGGATCATTTTGATAATGTACGTTTTCGTGATGAAGATAATCTGATTCAGGTAATGAAAGATATTTATAGTAAAACAAGATGTTCGTTTGTTATTTTGATTGATGAGTGGGATTGTTTGTTCAGAGAATATCAGCAAGATTATAATGCACAGAAAAAATATCTGGATTTTCTTCGGGTATGGTTGAAAGATAAAGATTATGTCGCATTGGCGTATATGACAGGAATCTTGCCTATAAAAAAATATGGTTCTCATTCGGCTTTAAATATGTTTACTGAATATTCAATGACAGATCCGGGGGAGTTGGCAGAATATTTTGGCTTTACAGAGAAGGAAACATTGGATTTATGTGAAAAATATGGAATGAGTTTTGAGGAAGCGGAAACCTGGTATGATGGATATCACTTGATTATGCACCGTCAGACTGGAAATGAATCTTATTCCATCTATAATCCTAAATCTGTTGTAGAAGCTATGATGCGGCATAAGTTTGGAACTTACTGGAATCAGACGGAGACCTATGAAGCATTAAAAATCTATATTCAAATGAATATGGATGGGCTGAAAGATTCTGTAATTAGAATGCTTGCAGGGGAAGCTGTTTCAGTTAATGTTGGAACATTCAGTAATGATATGACTACGTTTGCTACGAAGGATGATGTATTGACATTGCTGGTACATTTAGGATATCTGACTTATGACAGTATAAATGAAACTGTGAAAATTCCAAACAAAGAAGTCTCACAGGAATATGTGAATGCAATTAGTACGATGAACTGGTATGGCGTAGCAGAGTCAGTGGAATCGTCCCGCAGATTATTAGAAGCATTATGGTCATTGGATGAAGAAGCTGTTGCATCGGGAATTGAAAAGGCACATGAAGAAGTTTCGATTCTTCAATATAATGATGAAAACTCACTTAGTTGTACAATTAATCTTGCGTTTTATTTTGCACGGGAATTCTACACAATAGTTCGAGAGATGCCATCAGGCAGGGGATTTGCAGATGTATGTATGATTCCTAGAAAGAAACATTTGGATAAACCAGCAGTAGTAATTGAACTAAAATGGGACAAGAGTGTTTCTGGCGCATTGGATCAGATTAAAGAAAAGAATTATGGAAATGTATTAAAAGAATATCGAGGAAAGATATTGCTTGTTGGTATTAATTACAATAAGAAAACGAAAAAGCATGAATGTGCGATTGAGGTTCTGGAAAAATAGAAATAAAAATCCGTAAGGGAAATTTTTATGCCAAAGTATGCAAGAGAAATTGCATTTAATGCAAATCCAGAAGCATGGAAAAACTTTAACAATTTTCCGGCTTTATGAAAGCTGATGACTTCTGCGATTAAACGAACGCAGAAAGTGTCAGCTTTTTCTGCGTATAGAAGGAGGAAAATTATGTTATTAAGTATTTCGCTGATTCTTATTTTGGGAATGTTCATGGGATGGATATGCCAGAAAATCAAATTACCGAGTTTGCTTGGAATGTTAATTACCGGTATTATTTTGGGTCCATATGGACTTAATCTATTGGATGGCAGTATTCTTGGAATATCTGCAGAACTTCGTAAAATAGCATTGATCATTATCCTCACAAGAGCGGGTCTGGGACTGGATTTATCCGGACTTAAAAAAATTGGACGACCCGCAGTTCTTATGTGTTTTGTACCTGCGTCTTTTGAACTGATCGGCATGATTCTACTGGCACCAAAGTTGATGGGATTGACCGTATTGGAGGCGGCTGTTATGGGTGCGGTACTTGCAGCGGTTTCACCGGCTGTTGTTGTTCCCAGGATGGTCAGGCTTATGGATGAAGGCTATGGAGTAAACGAAGGAATTCCACAATTGATTCTTGCAGGAGCATCCGTTGATGATGTGTATGTTATTGTTCTGTTTTCTACATTTGTTGGAATGATGCAGGGCGAAGGAGCTTCCCTACTTAAGTTTGTAAATATTCCGATCTCAATATTCCTGGGAATTGTGATCGGACTGTTACTTGGAGTTCTGCTGGCTTATTTCTTTGAGAAGGTGCATATCCGGGATACGTCAAAGGTGCTTATTATTTTGAGTATTTCATTTTTGCTTGTGGTAATAGAAGACAAACTGACAACAGCAATTACATTTTCAGCATTGATCGCTATTATGTTTATTGGTATAGGATTACAGAAAAAGCGAGAAGTTGTTGCGAAAAGACTTTCTGTAAAATATGGAAAGTTATGGGTTGCGGCAGAAGTCTTTTTGTTTGTGCTTGTAGGAGCAACTGTAAACATTGGATACCTTGGAAAAGTTGGAGCCAAGGCTCTGATTGTTATTATTGGCGCATTGGTATTTAGAATGCTTGGCGTATTTGTATGCCTGTTAGGAACAAGTCTTAAAGGAAAAGAGCGATTGTTTGCAATGATAGCATACACACCGAAAGCAACTGTTCAGGCTGCAATTGGAGGAATACCGCTTGCATTAGGGCTTTCCTGTGGAGATCTGGTACTTTCAGTGGCGGTTCTTGCGATAGTACTTACCGCACCGTTAGGGGCGTTTGCCATTGACCTGTCGTATAAGAAATGGTTACAGCGAAATTAGTTGATGAAAAGTAACTATTCTGAATATTCAACTGAGATTCATAAGAAATATAAAAAGATAATTTGATACTTTTAAAATTTCCTGTTGACTCTACAACTGTTATAGAGTTTATGATATGTTTATATCAGATAAGAAAGAGGAAATTTTTATGGAAAAAAATCTTACGACAGGAAGTGTTTTCAAAAATGTAATTTTGTTTTCCCTTCCGTACCTGCTTTCCTATTTTTTGCAGACACTCTATGGGATGGCTGATTTGTTCATCATTGGACAATATGACGGTGTGGCAAGTACTACTGCGGTATCTGTCGGCTCACAGATTATGCATATGATCACAGTTATGATCGTAGGTCTTGCTATGGGTACAACGGTAAGTATCGCCCAGGCAATTGGAGCGAATAATAAAAAACAGGCATCCAAAGCTATCGGAAACACGGTTGTTCTGTTTATGGGAGTTGCTATCGTGGGGATGGCATTGCTGCTTACCCTGGTACACCCGATCGTAGCAGCAATGTCTACACCTTCGGAGGCTGTAAATGGTACGGTCACATATCTGACGATCTGTTTTATTGGTATTCCGTTTATTACAGCATATAACATCATCAGCTCTATTTTCAGAGGTATGGGAGACAGCAGGAGCCCTATGTATTTTATTGCTGTGGCATGTGTGGCAAATATCGTGCTGGATTACATTTTTATGGGTGTGTTCAGGCTTGGCCCTGCTGGTGCGGCACTTGGAACAACCATTTCTCAGGCAATCAGCGTACTGGTATCTCTGATCGTTATTATAAAAAGGAAAAGCGTTGTGCTTATTAAGACAGATTTCAAACCGCATCGACCGGTGATGGGAAAAATTCTTTCTATTGGCATTCCGATCGCTGTGCAGGACGGTCTGATTCAGGTTGCTTTTATTGTGATAACGATCATTGCAAACCAGAGAGGGCTAAATGACGCAGCGGCTGTAGGCATTGTAGAGAAAATCATGAGCTTTCTGTTTCTGGTTCCGTCCTCTATGTTATCTACAGTTTCGGCTCTTGGAGCACAGAATATCGGGGCAGGAAAAAGGGAACGTGCCATGGAAACCCTGCGGTATGCGGTTATGATCGCAGTTGGATTTGGAATACTGGCAGTGATTACAATACAGTTTACTGCCGGACCGATTGTTTCTTTATTTACAGATGGGAATACATCAGATGGAGCAGATGTGATACGGCTTGGCAGTCAGTATTTGAGAGGCTACATCTTTGACTGTATTTTTGCAGGTATTCACTTTAGCTTCAGTGGTTATTTCTGTGCCTGCGGAAAATCCGGACTGTCATTTTTGCACAATATTCTGGCAATCGTACTGGTCCGTATCCCGGGAGTTTATCTGACATCACGGATATTTCAGACAACATTGTTTCCGATGGGACTGGCGACAGCAGCAGGTTCGTTGTTATCGGTGCTGATCTGTGTGATCGCATTTGGGTTGATGTATCATAAAGAACCGATAAGTAGGAAGGGAGCGTGATGATATGGACAAAAAAGGGCTGTTTTCCATAGGCAAAGTATCGAAACTTTTTCATATCAGTGTCAGCAGCCTGCGGCATTATGAAAATGTTGGACTTCTTCATCCGGAATATACTTCTCCAGATACAGGGTATCGTTATTACGGAACAGAACAGTTTGAGGTACTTAATACGATCCGATATTTAAGAGCCTTGGATATGCCATTGACTGAAATAGAGGATTTTCTGAAAAACAGGGACATAAGTAACATTGAAGAAAAGCTGATGCAGCAAAAAAAGATTGTTCTGGAAAAACAACAGGAATTAAAGCGCATTGAGCAAAAAATAAATCATCGTTTAAATGGTTTGGCAGAGGCACAGAATATGCCGTTGGATACTGTGACATTAGTACAGCTTCCGGCAAGCCGGATCGTATGGATGGATGCTCCGCTGAAAATAGAAGACTCCCAGGATATGGAAGCTCCTATCAGAAAGTTGGATCAGTCACAGGCAGAGGCAGTCGTATTTCTTGGCAAGGTCGGACTTGGAATTTCGCCAGAGCATTTACAGTCAGCGGAATACCAAAAATATGACGGCATCTTTCTGATACTGGACGATGAAGACATCTATGATGGAGAGACAATGCCTGTGGAGGAATCATTATGTGTCCGTCTGTGCTTCCGGGGCAGTCATGCAGAAGCTCCGGGACAGTATAAGAAACTACTGAATTATATAAAAAAACATCAGATGCAGATTGTCGGATTTTCCCGTGAGATCACACTTATTGACTACGGCATCACAAATGATCCGGAAAAATTTGTGACAGAAATCTGTATTCCTGTAAAATGATTAAAAAGATTCCCAATGGGCAGGATGGTATTCCGTGAAAATTCCGGAGTACCATCTTTTGGCGTTTTGGGAAAGAAATGAGGTGTAATTATGTGCAATTCAATAAAGACTCTGACAAAAAAAGAATGGGCATTGTGGCTTGGCTCATTATTGGCGGTGATTATTTCCAATATAATGACTGGAAATATTGACCTGCTCACTTTAGCAGCTACCTGCATCGGAGTTACAGCATTAATTTTTGCTGCCAAAGGCAATGTCTGGTCGCAAATCTTAATGACCATATTTTGCATTTTATATGCGGTTATTTCATGGCGTTTTCACTATTGGGGTGAGATGATCACTTACCTTGGAATGTCTCTGCCAATGTCAGTATGGTCAATTATCACATGGGCAAAGAATTCATCTGAAAACGGGAGCAGTGTTGCAATTCAGAAGCTGACCTCGAAACATATTGCCGGACTTGTGATTTTTGGTGTGGCGACAACACTGATATTTTATTTTATACTTCGGGCATTAAATACGCCAAACATTGTATTCAGTACAATATCTATTACAACCAGTTTTCTCGCATCAGCATTGACACTTCTGCGATCTTCTTATTATGCACTGGGATATGCGTCGAATGATATTATACTGATTGTTTTGTGGATACTGGCATCCTTAAAAAATCCAGCGTATGTGCCAGTAGCGTTTAATTTTATGATTTTTTTCATCAATGATTTATATGGATTTGTCAGTTGGAAAAAAAGAGAAGCTATGATTTTGCCGGATATAAATATTTGATATTTACGGCATATGCAATTATACTTATCTTAGCAAACGAAAAGGAGAATGTTATGAGCAAAATATCAACAGAAGAATCTACTATGAAAGTACTTATGATCAACGGAAGCCCGAAGGCAAATGGAAACACCTCTATTGCACTCAGAGAAATGGAGAAAGTTTTTAAAGAAAACGGAGTAGAAACGGAAATCGTTACAGTGGGAAACAAAGCTATCCGCGGCTGTGTGGCGTGCAATTCCTGCTATGAAAAAGGCAAATGCGTGTTTGACGATGTGGTGAATGAACTTGCACCGAAATTTGAAGAGGCAGACGGCCTTGTGATCGCCAGCCCGGTTTATTACGCATCTGCAAACGCAACCCTGATCGCCTGTCTTGACCGTCTGTTTTACAGCAGTCATTTTGACAAGACCATGAAAGTCGGTGCAAGCATTGCCTGTGCAAGACGAGGTGGATGTTCAGCGACCTTTGATGAACTCAATAAATATTTCACCATTTCCGGCATGCCGGTCGCATCCAGCCAGTACTGGAACAGCATCCATGGAAGAACACCAGGAGAAGCAGAGCGGGATGAAGAAGGAAAACAGACCATGCGCACACTTGCCGCAAATATGACATTCCTGATGAAGAGCATTGCACTTGGCAAAGAAAAGTTTGGTCTTCCGGAGAAAGAAGAAAGAGTAGCAACACATTTTATTCGATAAAAAGTCATTATAAAATTTGTGCAGAAATGGAGAGGAAAGCAATGTTCAGACCGATTCGAAGAAAGAAAAAAGAAATGGATATTGATGCCGCGAAGGAACTTCTGCAATGCAGCAGGCGTGGTGTTCTTGCGGTAAATGGAGATGATGGATATCCTTATGCAGTTCCTGTCAATTATTTCTATGACAGAAATGCTGAGAAAATATATTTTCACGGAGCACGCGTTGGACATAAAGTCGATGCCCTGCGAGCTGACGACAAAGTATGCTTCACTGTTTATGGAAATGAAACGATCAGAGAAGAAGCATGGGCACCGTTTGTGCAGAGCGCGGTTGTATTTGGCAGATGCCATCTGTTGAAAGAGGGCACAGAAGCAACAGAGATTCTTAAGAAAATCGCCAGGAAATACTATCCAAATGAACAGCTGATCGACGAAGAAATCGAACGTTCAGGAAAGGCCGTGCAGCTCTTTGCGATAGAGATTGAGCATATCAGTGGTAAAGAGATACAGGAAAGATAAATGAAACAAAAAGCAATCGGGGTACCAGTTTTGATACCCTGATTAATACTCTTTGTAATTTACGGAAAATCAAAAACGCTGAAAACCCTTGATTTATAAGGCTTTTCAGCGTTCCTAAGAGCAGGGGATGAGAGAATCGAACTCCCACCAAAGGTTTTGGAGACCCCTATCATACCATTTGACCAATCCCCTATATTATTGAAATAATTGCAACTTTATCTGCAACAAAATGAATTATAGCAGATAATATTCTGTTTGTCAATAGCGGAGATGGAGGGATTTGAACCCTCGCGCCGGTTGCCCGACCTACCGCATTTCGAGTGCGGACCCTTCAGCCACTTGGGTACATCTCCGGATCTGAAACAGATTGCTCTGACCATGTTCCATTATATAGTCAGATCGCGGAAAGGTCAATTCTTTTTTTGCCGGGAAGAGAATCTTTTGTTGACGCGAAAACAATCCTATAATATGATATAAGGAAAGAAATCCGCAGAGTAGTTATACGTTACGTATTAGCATCTTTGCAGAAATTGCGGAAAGAGGTTAAACCATGAACAGAAAAAAAGATGTAATTCTCAAAGCAACTGAAGCTTTGACCGAGAATTATAAAAACGAAGAGTTATTTATGCCAAAGAATAACCGTGAGCTTCCAAGCAGGGCAGCAGTTATTGATGTTGTCAAGCAGCTTCGGTCAGTTATTTTTCCAGGATACTTCTGGAATGATTCGGCAGCGAAGGTGTTTCCAGAGTATTTTGCAGGATATCGCCTGAACGATCTTTATGACAGCCTTAAAGAACAGATCGAGATCGCACTTCTGTATGCAGATCCGGAACTTGAGCAGGAGGGGGCACGGGAAGAGGCAGACCGTATCTGTGCCGGATTCTTTGCACAGCTGCCAGATGTGCAGCAGCGTCTTCTGAAGGATGTGCAGGCAGGTTTCGACGGCGACCCGGCGGCAAAAAGCAAGGAAGAGATCATTTCCTCCTATCCAGGACTGTTTGCAATTTATGTATATCGTCTGGCACATATTTTATATAAAGAAGAAGTTCCGTACATTCCGAGAATTATGACAGAGTATGCACATGGTAAGACAGGAATCGATATCAACCCAGGTGCTGTGATTGGAGATTATTTCTTTATTGACCATGGTACGGGTGTGGTAATTGGTGAGACAACAGAAATTGGACGTAACGTAAAACTGTATCAGGGTGTGACTCTGGGAGCACTTTCTACAAGACAGGGACAGCAGCTTGCAAATGTAAAACGTCATCCTACGATCAAGGATAATGTCACGATTTATTCTAATTCTTCTGTGCTTGGCGGTGAGACTGTGATTGGAGAGAACACGATTATCGGTGGTAATACGTTTATTACAGAATCCATTCCTGCAAATACCAAAGTAAGTGCGAAGAGTCCGGAACTTGTGATCAAGAAACCACGCAATGCAGTATCCAAGACCGATGTATGGGACTGGCAGGATTAAATATTTGAAACTGTCAAAACTATACAAAATAACAGGAAAAAATACAAAATAAAAATTTTTAAAAAAATTAAAAAAACCTGTTGACAAACTATGAGTTATAAGATATACTCAATATCGTTGAAGCGAGCGAAACACAAACGCAACGCAAGAACAGCGATATGCGGGTGTAGTTCAATGGTAGAACACCAGCCTTCCAAGCTGGATACGTGGGTTCGATTCCCATCACCCGCTCTTATGCGATAGTGGCGTAGTTGGTAACGCGCGACCTTGCCAAGGTCGAGACCGCGGGTTCGAGCCCCGTCTATCGCTCTTAAGGACTCTGAGTTTTCAGAGTCCTTTTTTCGTCTTATAAATAAAAAAGACAGGAGGAATGAAAGATGCCAGTACCAACCCCTCATATTGAAGCTCAAAAAGGTGAAATCGCAAAAAATGTTCTGATGCCGGGAGATCCTCTTCGTGCCAAATATGTGGCAGAACATTTTTTAGAGGATGCCAGATTGGTCAACCAGGTCAGAAATATGTATGCCTACACCGGAACATACAAAGGCAAAGAACTTACTGTTATGGCAAGTGGGATGGGAATGCCGTCAATAGGTATTTATTCTTATGAGTTGTATAAGTTTTATGATGTAGAAAATATTATCCGTATCGGATCGGCAGGTTCTTATACAGAACATCTTGCAGTACTGGATGTTGTTCTTGCGGACAGTGTATGGAGTCGTTCCAGCTTTGCAAAAGTACAGAATGGATGTCAGGATGATGTTTTGTATCCATCCAGTGCCCTGAATGACAAGATCATTGCGACGGCAAAACGGCTGCAGATTCCGGTCAAGACAGCACGTGTTCATTCCTGCGATGTTTTCTATCCGGAAGAACATATGGAAGATTTCAGAGAAATCAATCAGAAATATGGATGTGAGTGTATAGAAATGGAAAGCTTCGCACTGTTTCACAATGCGAAGCTCCTTGGTAAAAATGCAGCCTGCCTTCTGACTATTTCAGACTCTTTTGTGACGCATGAAGAATTGTCATCACTGGCAAGACAGGAGTCTTTTGAGAATATGATGAAGGTAGCACTGGAGTCCTGCTGATCAGGATCATGCGGTTGTTTTGTCCTGTTCCACCAGACCATAAAAGGTGAGAAGGTAAAGACCGCAAAGACCAACCAGACCGTAGATGATTCTGGAGAGCCAGCTCATGCTTCCAAAGAGAAGCGCGACGAGATTCAGATTGAAAAAACCAATTAATCCCCAGTTAATGGCACCGATCACGGCGATTGTCAGTGAAAAGTATTGTAAAAATTTATTTCCCATAAGTCACCATCCTTTCATAGTGCTAGTATGGCGGGATAACAAAAAAATATTCGCGGCAGATCAGATCTGTCGCGAATATTTTTTATTGTAATTTAATTGTCTGAGAAGTGACATTGCCACCACCGAATGCAAAGGCTTCGGATGCTTCCAATGTGACGTCAGATTTGTCACTCAGAGAGAATGCATAGCAGACAGTAACGGTACTGCCAGGTTCTACTTCGGCAATATAGTTGTCAATAGCCGGTTCGTCTTCTTTTGGAACTGCCGGTGAAAGCTTTTCGCCATTTTGTTTGGCAGAAAGCTGTACGTCTACCAATGCACTGGATGAAGAACTGCTGTTGTTGGTATAATCGCAGTACAGCAGCAGACAGTCAGAATCATCAATTGCCTGTGTGACACGGAATTCCTTCAGACGAAGGGAAAAATGATCGTTGTCCATATCGATGCTGGTAGTTTCTGCGGGAGTGACAGTTGCTTTGGTATCTGTGTTTTCGGAATCGTTCATATCGGCCAGAGACTGGTTGATCTCATCCTGCACATTTGTGAAGTTGGCAGACATGACTTTTACAGTTTCTGCATCAAGAGCAACAATCTTCCATTTGCCATCAGCCTCGATCAGTGGATAAGTGATATCTGTTTCTGTAAACTTATCTTCTACACTGCCGGATTTTTCTTCGAGAAGAGCTGCCAGTTTTTCCTGAGTTTCTTCTTCGGTAAGTGTTGTTCCGGAGAAGGCGGTGGAAACGATCTGTTTCAGAAATTCTGTAATAGTTTCTTTATAAATATCTGCACCATCGATATAGTTAATGTGTGCAGTTACAGATGCGGTTCCATTCTGGATATGAAAACTTGTTTTGGTGATTTTGTAGCTCATCTTTTCATTGATTTTTTTGAAAAAAGAAGCGTAGGCATCACTGGTGATATCTGCATTGTCAAGAGCGGACATGTCACTGCTTTGCAGAAGATTTTTCATGCCGTCAAAATTCATGGCACGCATATTTTCCAGAAAATCTTCTGTAGCGGAAATTGGTTTCTGACGTTGCATAAAGTAAAAACCGGTACCGCCGGCTATAGCAAGAACAAGGATGACAAGAAAAATGATCAGTCCTTTTTTCTTCTTTTTACGTCTGGGAGCAGTGGACTGTTCCTCGTATACTTCCTGATTGTTAGTATCCATACTTCCTCCTTATGAAGTTGTCAGATTACGACTGAAGATCGTAATGATGTTGTTGGGTTACTGTAAACAAAGCGAACAGTAACTTGTTGAAACAGAACTATTATAACAGAATGCGACGTTACTTGACAAGGTTATTTCATGACTCTACAATAAGCCTATGAATTATATGCAGCAAAACAAAAGAAAAACGGCTGTGATTCAGAGGGGAGAATGGCAGCCGGATGGATGGAGGAATTTTGTATGGCAAAAAAATACGAAGGAAGTTTTCTTTCAGAGGCAGATGCACTTGAAATATCGGTGCTGTGTCTGATACCAGATGAAAAAGTGCAGCCTCGTGCAATTGTTCAGCTGGTGCATGGAATGAGTGAACACAAAGAACGATATCTTCCGTTTATGGAATATCTGACAGAAAAAGGCTACATAACAGTGATTCATGATCACAGAGGACATGGAAAAAGTGTATCAGACAAAAAAGATCTGGGATATATGTATGGTGGCGGAGCGGATGCCATGCTCAGAGATATTTTGACGGTAAATGCAGAAATCAAACGTCATTTTCCGGAACTTCCGCTGATTTTGTTTGGACATAGTATGGGATCTCTTGCAGTGAGGGCATTTGCAGCAGAGCATGATGACTGTATGGATATGCTGATCGTATGTGGGTCTCCAAGTGAAAATAAGGCAAGGCCTTTGGGTAAAGTGATCGCACAGGTACAGGGAAAAATTCTGGGGGCGCATCATAAGAGCAAGATTCTGGAAGCTATGTCTTTGGGAACGTATGCGCTGAAGTTTAAGGGAGAAAAAAATAAAAATGCATGGATCTGTTCGGATCCGGCGGTCTATGAGGCATATGCAAAGTCGGATCTGTGCGGATTTACTTTTACAGATGATGCTTATATCGCACTGTTTGATCTGATGAAGAAAGCATACGATATACATAAATGGAAATGTACCAGTCCGAAGATGCCGGTACTTTTTATCAGTGGTGCAGAAGATCCGTGCCTTGGAAATGTACGCAAATTTGCGGGGGCTGTTCATGCTATGCGCAGGGCTGGGTATCTGGATGTAAAAGGAAAATTATATCCGGGAATGCGCCATGAAATTCTGAATGAAAAAGGCAAGGAAAAAGTCTGGCGTGATGTAATGATATATATGAAGAAAAAAGGATTTTAAAAATGTATCAAATCTGGTATAATCATTTTTGTGAAAAATTACCAGATTTGGAGGAGATAAAATGAGAGCAAGTGGCATTTTGATGGGAATATCCAGTATTCCGTCAAAGTATGGAATCGGATGCTTTTCAAAGGAGGCCTATGAGTTTGTAGACCAGCTTGAAAAAGCAGGGCAGCAGTATTGGCAGATACTTCCGTTAGGACCGACAGGATATGGCGATTCTCCGTATCAGTCAGTTTCTACGTTTGCCGGAAACCCATATTTTATTGATCTGGAAGAACTGATCAAAAAGGGGCTTCTTACGAAAGAGGACTGTGAAGCCTGTGACTGGGGTGGAAGCGAAGCCTATGTAGATTATGAAAAGATGTATCTGTCCAGATATAAACTTTTACGCAAAGCATATGAAAAAGCAGATTTAAAAAATGATCCGGAATATGCAGAGTTCCTGAAAGAAGAAAAAGACTGGCTGAAGGATTACTGCCTGTTTATGGCAATCAAAAATGACCAGAAGGGAATCTGCTGGATCGACTGGCCGGAGGAACTGAAAGATCGTCATTCCAAAGCCGTAAAAGAAGCAGAAAAGGAACTTGCAGAAGAAATTGGATTTTACAGTTTTCAGCAGTACTGTTTTACTACACAGTGGAGAAAACTGAAAGCATATGCAAATGATAAAGGCATTCAGATCATTGGAGATGTGCCAATCTATGTGGCATTGGACAGTTCTGATGCGTGGGCAAATCCGGAGATGCTGCAGTTTGATGAGGATTATAATCCAAAGGCAGTCGCAGGTTGTCCGCCGGACGCTTTTTCGGCTACAGGACAGCTTTGGGGAAATCCATTATATGACTGGAAAAAGCTGAAAAAGAATGATTATGGCTGGTGGGTACAGCGAATGACTCATTGCCTGGAACTTTATGATGTGGTAAGGATTGATCATTTCCGTGGATTTGATGAATATTATGCAATTCCATATGGCGATAAAACTGCAGAGAACGGTGAATGGGAAAAGGGACCAGGACTGGATCTTTTCCATACATTGGATAAAAAGATTGGAAAACTTCGTGTGATTGCGGAAGATCTTGGCTTTCTTACCAAGAGCGTTCTGGAAATGCTCAAGGAGAGTGGATATCCGGGAATGAAAGTCCTTCAGTTTGCATTTGATGGAAGCGAGGATAGCAGTTATCTTCCATATAAATATGAACATAATTGTGTTGTTTACACAGGAACGCATGATAATGAAACAACCAAAGGATGGCTGGAAAATCTTCAGGGGCATGATCTGAAATTTGTAAGAGAGTATATTAACTGTTATGAACAGCCGGTCAATGACTGCGTATGGGCACTGATCCGTACGGCACTGGCAAGTGTGGCAGACCTTGCAATCATCCCGATTCAGGATTACTTATGCCTTGGAAATGAAGCACGTATGAATGCACCATCTACACTGGGTGATAACTGGAAGTGGAGAATGACTGCAGGACAGCTTAATGAGATTACGATTTATAATATGAGAGAAGTTACCAGAATCTATGGCCGTCTTGCAAAAGAACCCGTGGAAAAAACTGAAAAAGAAATCAAAGAAACCACAGAAACAGACGTAAAAGAATTGAAGAATGACAACAAAAATGCTAAGATAGTCGGATAAACGTGTGAGAGGAGACATCGGATGGAAGAACAGAATAAAAATCCGGAACAGCAGGAAACAGAGGTGCAGACTTCACAGGAAAATGCACCGCAGAACACGACACCGACCAGAAGCTATATTCTGATGATCCTGGCAGGCTGTTATCTTCTGTATACAGGCTACCAGCTGTGTAAAAATGTGATTGACGGAGTGGATGGCGGAAACTGGGGATTTTTTGCAGCCGGCATAGGATTTTTGCTTGTCGGTGCGGTAATGCTGTTCATCGGCGGAAAGAATTTTATCAAACGAGATAAAGAAAAACGTGCCATGGAAGCTGCTATGATGGAGCAGAAGGCTGCAGAGCCTGAACCACAGCAAGAAAAGAAAAGCATGAGTATTGCTGAACGTGCAAGACTGGCGTCAAATCTGGAAGATGCAGAAGTATCAGAAAGTTCGGACGAACAGGATGAATTGAAATCTGAAAAATAAAAACAGGATCATTCGGAAAGAATAACGTATAAGAAAACAGAAAACGCCTCAGATCATTTAAGATCTGCGGCGTTTTTTGTTGCGCGATTTTTTCTTTTTGCCAGATGAAGAAGGATTATGTAAAGTAGACCAGCAGAATAACTGAACCAGTATGATTCCGATCAGAGCACCGGAACTGTCAATGCAAACATCCCGGACGGATGGTCCGCGGCCTGCGACAAAAGACTGATGGTATTCATCGAGTCCTGCAAATGCCACGCAAAAGATTCCGGCAAGAAGAAACAGCCAGAAACCTCTTACTCGATAGACATAAAGCGGGAAAGAAACAGCCACAGCCAGAAGAAAATATTCAGTCATATGGGCTGCCTTGCGTACATAAAACTGTATCGCGTTTGCTTCGTAGTCGAGTTCCTCATATCCTTTATTTTCGTGCAGAATCTCATCTTTGATTTCTACGATTTTGTAGCTGACTTTGTAACTTAATTCCCCGGACACCTCCCCGGTCTGGGCTGAAAATGAAAAAATCAGATACATCATAAGCAATGCAGGTATAAAAGATAATGGTTTTAATAAAGTAATCAGTATTTTCATGGCATTAAATATAGCAAAGGGGGAAACGATTGTCAACAGAGAGGAAGATATGTTATACTGATAACACTGTAGGAAAAGAAAGACATTACAAAAGGTATATAAAGTTATAAGGAGAAGATACAGATGAGTTTGGCAGATGTTACGTTTATTAATATGTGCAAAGATGTTATAGAAAATGGCACCAGTACAGAGGGGGAAAAGGTACGACCGGTATGGGAAGATGGTACTTCTGCGTATACGATCAAACGTTTTGGGGTGGTGAACCGTTATGATCTCCGCAAAGAGTTTCCGGCACTGACACTTCGGAAAACCGCATTAAAGAGTGCGATGGATGAGATTCTCTGGATCTGGCAGAAAAAATCAAATAATATCAAAGATCTGCACAGCCATATCTGGGACAGCTGGGCAGATGAAAATGGTTCGATAGGTAAGGCATATGGTTATCAGCTTCAGGTGAAACATCAGTACAAAGAAGGTATGATGGATCAGGTAGACCGTGTATTGTATGATCTGAAGAATAATCCGTATAGTCGCCGTATTATGACCAATATCTATGTGCATCAGGACCTCCATGAAATGAACCTTTATCCGTGCGCATATTCGATGACATTTAACGTGACAAAGGAACCGGGGAAAGAGAAACTTACTTTGAATGCGGTTCTGAATCAGCGTTCACAGGACATTCTTGCTGCAAATAACTGGAATGTCTGCCAGTATTCGATCCTTTTAATGATGATTGCACAGGTCTGCGATATGGAAGCGGGAGAATTGGTACATGTTATTGCAGACTGCCATATTTATGACCGCCATGTTCCGGTTATCAAAGAACTGATCAGTCGTACTCCGTATCCGGCACCGACTGTGAAACTGAATCCGGAAGTCAGAAATTTCTATGATTTTACAACAGATGATCTGATCGTAGAGAATTATCAGACCTGGCCGCAGATTAAAAATATTCCGATCGCGATCTGATTTTTCCAGAAGAAATGTAACGGAGAATATATTACTATAGACAATAGGGAAGAGGAAATTTAAGTATGAACATTATAGTAGCAGCAGACAAAAACTGGGCAATTGGCAAAGATAACAAACTTCTGGTAAGTATTCCGGCGGATATGAAAATGTTTCGACAGGAAACGACAGGAAAAGTTGTTGTAATGGGGAGAAAAACTCTGGAAAGTTTTCCGAATGGACTTCCACTGAAAAACAGAACTAACATTGTTCTGACAGGCAACAAAGAATATAATGTCAAAGATGCGATCATTGTGCATACTATAGAAGAACTTCTTGAGGAAATTAAGAAATATCCGTCTGAAGAAGTATACTGCATCGGTGGAGACAGCGTGTACAAACAGCTTCTTCCATACTGCGATACTGCACATGTGACGAAGATTGATTTTGGATACGAAGCGGACAGTTATTTTCCGAATCTGGATGAGATGCCGGAATGGAAGGTGACGGCTGAAAGTGAAGAACAGACCTATTTTGATCTGGAATATTCTTTTGTGAAATATGAGAGAGTGAAATAAATACGGTTCTCTGTGAATTTTGCATTGAAGTCACCACGATAAAGTGCTAAAATGAGTAGAAAAGATATCCATACGAATGGAGGAAGATATATTATGGAAAAAAAGAACATTGACTGGGGCAGCATCGGATTTGGCTATATCCCGACAGATTATCGTTATGTTGCCAATTTTAAAGATGGCAAATGGGATGAGGGACAGCTGACTACGGACCCGAATGTTACGCTGAATGAATGTGCCTGCGTATTCCAGTATGCACAGACTGTATTTGAAGGAATGAAAGCATATACAACCGAAGACGGACATATTGTTACTTTCCGTCCTGACCTCAACGCAGAGCGTCTTGCAAATTCTGCAAGAAGACTGGAAATGCCTGTATTCCCGGAAGACCGTTTTGTAGAAGCTGTTGTACAGACAATTAAAGCAAATGAAGCGTATGTGCCACCATATGGTTCAGGTGCAACTCTGTATGTACGTCCATATATGTTCGGAAGCAATCCGGTAATCGGTGTTAAACCAGCCGATGAATATCAGTTCCGTATCCTGACTACACCTGTTGGACCGTACTTCAAAGGCGGCGCTAAACCGATTACGATCCGTGTTACAGATTTTGACCGTGCTGCACCGCATGGAACAGGACACATCAAAGCTGGTCTGAACTACGCAATGAGCCTTCATGCAATCATGGATGCACATCGTCAGGGTTATGATGAAAACATGTATCTGGATTCTGCTACAAGAACAAAAGTAGAAGAAACCGGTGGAGCAAACTTTATTTTTGTTACAAAAGATAATACAGTTGTAACACCGAAGTCCAACAGCATTCTTCCATCTATTACCCGTCGTTCTCTGATCTATGTTGCAGAGCATTATCTTGGACTGAAAGTAGAAGAACGAGAAGTATATCTGGATGAAGTAAAAGACTTTGCAGAGTGTGGACTTTGCGGAACAGCAGCAGTTATCTCTCCTGTTGGCAAGATTGTGGATCATGATAAAGAGATTTGTTTCCCAAGCGGAATGGAAGAGATGGGACCGACAACAAAGAAACTTTACGAAACACTTACCGGAATCCAGATGGGACGCATCGAGGCTCCGGAAGGCTGGATCAAAGTAATCGAATAATTTGTGTGATAGCAGGGTCAAAAGATCTGGATCCATATGGGCATGCTCATCAGTGGATGCAGGATCTACCATTTATATTACAAGACAAGGTGCAGGCATATGTCCTGTGCCTTGTTTTTTTGTCTGTATTTCGTTATAATAAGAAATAGTTTACAGGAGGATGGAATGGACAAAAAATCTTATGACAATGGCCCGGATCTGAGCTTTGTGGAACAAAAGGTCCGTGAGGTTCAGTCGACAATAGAAAATGCTGTAAAAACAAGCAATTATCAGGAGTTGAACCAGTCGATCACCAGAATGGTCAATAATACTCTGAAACAATATCAAAAGGAACATCCGGAGTCTGTACGGGGCGGTAAGAAACAAGGACAGCCTCCGGAAGTGCAGAGGGTACAGGAGACACATCCGGAACTTTATGGAAATACCGGCGGAGAAAAAGTAAAGGATATCCTTCTTGTTGTATTTGGCGGGATTTTATCCGGAAGTATGGCAATGGGGCTGCTGACTGTACAGATTTTGCAGGCAGTGACCGGACATGGAGGAATCAGCTCGACGGCAGTGACACTGATTGGTACTCTTGCAGGCCTTGGTATGGTCGGTGGCGGATGTAAAGGGCTTGGCAGACTGAAACGCTTTAAGAAATATGTAAAAGCACTTGGTGACCGAACTTATTGTGATTTTGAACATCTGGCAGGTGCTGTGGGACGTAATGTGAAATTTGTCAAAAAAGACATTCATTATATGATCCAAAAAGGATGGTTTCTGGAGGGAAAGACAGACCAGAAAGAAACCTGTCTGATCACAAGTACAGAAACATACCGACAGTATGCACAAACTCAAGAGGCATTGGAACAGAGGACTGAGGAGGAACAGCGTAAGCACCAGCAGGAGAGTGAGAAACACAATCGAATCAGTCCGGAAGTACAGGAAGTGTTGGACAAAGGAGAAGCTTACATCCAGAAGATTCATGCGAGCAATGATGCAATTCCCGGTGAGGAAATTTCTGCAAAGATTGCAAAGATGGAACAGATTGTGGATCAGATTTTCCAGAGGGCAGAAGAACATCCGGAAATCATTCCGGATCTCAAGAGGATGATGGACTATTATCTTCCGATGACAGTCAAGCTTTTGGATGCTTATGAGGATATGGACAGTCAGCCGATCCAGGGCGAGACGATCCGTGCATCCAAAAAAGAGATAGAAGATACACTGGATACGCTGAATGATGCATTTGCGCGACTTCTGGATTCTGTTTTTCAGGATACGGCATGGGATGTTTCCAGTGATATTTCTGTGCTTCATACTATGCTTGCGCAGGAAGGACTTACCGGAAGCGATTTCAGTAAAAAATAAAGAGATACAAAGAGTGCACGGGGCACAGAACACAATAAGGAGAATGATATGGGTGACGAAATGAAACAGGCAGAAACAGGAATGCCATCTCTGACACTGGAGCCGGATTTTGTACAGCAGCCGGAAAAGAAACCGGATGTACAGGGACAGCTGATGGAGACCGCACCGGAAATGGATCCGGTACAGAAAAAGATGGCACAGACGGTTCTGACACTACAGGAACAGCAGATGGTAGATGAATTTGCAGCAAAGATTGATGTGGAAAATGTGACACAGGTGCTGCAGTATGGGGCAGGAACACAGAAGAAGATGGCTGATTTTTCTGATGAAGCCTTGAAGAATGTAAGGGCACAGGACCTGGGAGAAGTAGGGGAACTTCTTTCCGGAGTTGTCGGTGAACTCAAAGGGTTTGATGCGGAAGAGGAAAAAGGCCTGTTTGGATTTTTTAAAAAGCAGGCCAATAAAGTAGAGAACCTGAAAAACAGATATGACAAGGCAGAGGCAAATGTAGAGAAAATTGCAGATGCCCTGCAGAAACATCAGGTTCGTCTGTTGAAAGATTCTGCGATGATGGATAAAATGTATGAGCAGAACCTTCTGTATTTCAAAGAGCTTTCCATGTATATTCAGGCAGGAAAGCAGAGCCTGGAACAGACACGTGGCGGGAAACTTAAAGAACTGGAAGAAAAAGCACGCATGACCGGGCTTCCGGAGGATGCACAGGCTGCAAAGGATCTGGACAGCAAGTGTGCACGTTTTGAGAAAAAACTGCATGACCTGGAACTGACCAGAATGATCTCACTGCAGACAGCACCGCAGATTCGACTGGTACAGAATAACGATACTATGATGGCAGAAAAAATTCAGACAACACTGGTCAATACGATTCCTCTGTGGAAGAGTCAGATGGTGCTGGCTCTTGGCATTGCACATTCTACAGAGGCAGCACAGGCACAGAGTCAGGTGTCAGATCTGACAAATGAGTTGCTTCGCAAAAATGCAGAAAAACTTCATATGGCATCAGTGGAAACAGCAAAAGAATCTGAACGTGGCATTGTAGATATGGAAACTCTGCAGAAAACAAATGCAGATCTGATCCAGACGCTGGATGATGTCATGAAGATTCAGAAAGAAGGCAGAGAGAAACGCCAGACTGCTGAGACGGAAATGCTTCGCATGGAAAATGAACTGAAAGCTAAGCTGCTGGAAATTCAGCACTGAGGATATAAAGGAAAGGGGCTGTTATGGAAACAACGACAGCTCCGCTTTTTCACAAAAAGGAGAGAAAGAAATGTATCGTGATCATACAAAGGTTGTACAGATAGGAAATAAAAAAATCGGAGGCGGAAATCCGATTCTGATTCAGTCAATGACTAATACAAAAACAGAAGACGCAGAGGCAACGGTTAAGCAGATTCTGGAGCTGGAGGCTGCTGGATGTGATATTATCCGCTGCGCTGTGCCGACTATGGAAGCAGCACAGGCACTTAAAGAGATCAAGAAACAGATTCATATTCCGCTGGTGGCGGATATCCACTTTGATTATCGTCTGGCTATTGCCGCAATGGAAAATGGGGCAGACAAGATTCGCATTAATCCTGGAAACATTGGAAGTACAGAACGCATCCAGGCTGTGGTAGATGTGGCAAAAGAGCGTAATATTCCGATTCGTGTAGGTGTCAACAGCGGTTCTCTTGAAAAAGAACTTGTAGAAAAATATCACGGAGTAACGGCTGAGGGACTGGTAGAAAGTGCATTGGACAAAGTGCGTATCATCGAAGAGATGGGTTACGACAATCTTGTGATCAGTATTAAATCTTCAGATGTTATGATGTGTGCCAAGGCGCATGAACTGATCGCCGAAAAAACAGATCATCCACTCCATGTAGGAATTACGGAAGCAGGTACACTGTATTCCGGAAATATCAAATCAGCAGTAGGACTTGGCATCATTCTTTCACAGGGAATCGGTGATACGATTCGAGTCTCTCTGACTGGTGCACCTCTGGAAGAAATCAAATCAGCAAAGCGTATTCTCAAAACACTTGGACTTCGCAAAGGCGGCGTGGAAGTGGTATCCTGTCCGACTTGTGGACGTACCCGCATTGATCTGATCGGTCTTGCGAATAAAGTAGAGGCTATGGTACAGGATATTCCGTTGGATATAAAAGTAGCTGTTATGGGATGCGTAGTAAACGGACCAGGTGAGGCAAAAGAAGCGGATATTGGAATTGCCGGTGGAGTTGGAGTCGGACTTTTGATCAAGAAAGGTGAAATTGTCAAGAAAGTTCCGGAAGATCAGCTTCTGGATACTTTGCGAGAAGAACTGCTTCACTGGGAAAGATAAGAAAGGCATAAAACGTGGAAAAAGAATTTTTCGATGTATTTCCCAATTTGAAAGTAAAAGACCAGCTGCGAGAATGGCTGGAGATGGTAACGGTATCAAGAGTTTCCTGTAATCCGGCGAAAACGAGGCTTTGGGTTTATATCCACAGTGATCGCTGGATCCACAAAAAATACATTATGGCATTGGAGGATCAGATTGAGAGACAATGTTTTTCCGGATTGGAAATGCAGGTGACTGTGATCGAGAGATTTCATTTGTCAAAACAGTATTCACCGTCCAATTTTCTGGAGGTTTATCGTTCCAGCATGGAAGTGGAGCTGAAAAATTTTAATATGCTGGAGTATAACCTTTTCAAACGTGCACGGATTGTTTTTCCGTCAGAAGACCAGATGGCTCTGACTTTGCCGGATTCGGTGATTTCCAGAGAAAAAAGTGGGATTCTGATGGAATATCTGGAAAAGGTATTCTGTGAACGTTGTGGTATGAATCTTAAGATCAATCTGCAGTTTGTAGAAGCAGAAGAAAGTAAATACCGAAGGAATGCAGCATTGCAGATTCGACAGGAAGTTGCAAATGTACTGAAACATGCCAAACTGACATCAGAACCGGTGCAGGAAGAAAAGCCAGAGGAGGTAGCTGCGGATAAAAAGAATGGCGCAAAAGCAGACTCAAAGGGCAAAACGGAACAAAAAGCAAAAACTTTCGAAAAAAAAGGACAGCGTGGAGAGTTCCATGGTGGATTTCGTAAGGACAGTAATCCGGATGTTGTCTATGGAAGAGACTTTGAGGGAGATACGATCGACCTGGAGTCCATTACCGGTGAGATGGGAGAAGTTATTATCCGTGGTCAGGTCATGGATGTGGAAGCCAGGGAGATTCGAAATGAGAAGACGATTCTGATCTTTCCGGTAACAGACTTTACAGATTCTATTGTGATCAAAATGTTCCTGCGTAATGAGCAGGTGCCGGAGATCACCGAATCAATAAAAAAAGGGGCATTCCTCAAATTTAAGGGAGTCACAACAATTGACCGTTTTGACAGCGAACTGACGATCGGATCGATTTCCGGAATCAAGAAGATTGCAGATTTTCGCAGTACCAGAATGGACACCAGTCCGCAGAAACGTGTGGAACTGCACTGCCATACCAAAATGAGTGATATGGATGGTGTTACTACGGCGAAAGATCTGGTAAAGCGTGCTTATGAATGGGGACACAAAGCAATTGCAATCACTGACCACGGTGTTGTACAGGCATTCCCGGAGGCAAATCACTGTTTTGATGCATGGGGAGGATGTGTGCCGAAAGATTCTGACTTCAAAGTTCTGTATGGCATGGAGGCTTACCTTGTAGATGATACGAAGGGGATTGTAACTAACAGTCAGGGGCAGTCCATAGATGGGACATTTGTTGTATTTGACATCGAGACAACAGGATTCTCTCCATTGACCTGTCAGATCATCGAGATTGGCGCGGTAAAAGTAGAAAATGGCGTGATCACAGATCGTTTTTCTACGTTTGTTAATCCGAAGGTTCCGATTCCATACAGGATTGAGCAGTTGACCAGCATTAATGATTCCATGGTCATGGATGCACCGGAGATTGAGACGATTCTTCCTCAGTTTCTTGAATTTTGCAAAGGAGCAGTTATGGTGGCTCATAATGCGGACTTTGATATGAGCTTTATCATTGAAAACTGCAGAAGACAGGGACTGGCACAGGAATATACATACGTGGATACAGTAGGTATGGCACGTTTCCTTCTGCCGGCATTGAACCGATTTAAACTGGATACGGTTGCAAAAGCGGTTGGAGTGTCACTGGATCATCACCACAGAGCAGTAGATGATGCGGCCTGTACGGCAGAAATTTTTGTACGTTTTGTTGAAATGCTGAAAGAACGGGATATCTTTGATATGGATGCATTAAATCAACATGGAAATGTATCAGTAAATACGATTAAGAAACTCCCAACTTATCATGCAATCATTCTGGCAAGAAATGAGACAGGGCGCGTCAATCTGTACAAACTGGTCAGCCAGTCTCATCTTAAATATTACAGGCGGCGTCCACGTGTGCCCAAAAGCCTTTTTCTTGAACACAGAGACGGACTTCTGATCGGAAGTGCCTGTGAAGCAGGAGAACTGTATCAGGCACTTTTGCGCAATGCTCCGGAACCGGAAATTGCCAGACTGGTCAATTTTTATGATTATCTGGAGATACAGCCGCTTGGTAATAATGCGTTTATGATCGCAGATGAAAAAAATGACCGTGTAAAATCTAATGAGGATCTGATTGAGATCAATAAAAAAATCGTGAAGCTGGGAGACCAGTTTAAGAAGCCGGTTGTTGCTACCTGTGACGTACATTTTATGGATCCGCAGGATGAAATCTATCGACGGATCATTATGGCAGGAAACGGGTTTTCGGATGCGGATAATCAGGCACCTTTGTATCTGCGCACAACAGAGGAGATGCTGGAGGAATTTTCCTATCTGGGAAGTGAAAAGGCAGAAGAAGTTGTTATTACCAATACCAATAAGATTGCAGATATGATCGAGAAAATTTCTCCGATCCATCCGGACAAATTTCCTCCGGTCATTGAGAATTCGGATCAGGATCTGAAGGATATCTGCTTTAACCGTGCACACGAAATGTATGGGGAAGAACTTCCAAAAATTGTAGAAGACCGACTGAATAAGGAACTGCACTCAATTATTTCCAATGGATACGCGGTTATGTATATCATTGCACAGAAGCTGGTCTGGAAGTCAAACGAAGATGGATATCTGGTTGGTTCCCGAGGCTCCGTAGGTTCTTCGCTGGCAGCAACTATGTCCGGTATTACGGAAGTAAATCCACTGCCGCCACATTATCTGTGTCCGGAGTGTAAATACAGCGATTTTGATTCGCCGGAAGTTAAAAAATTCGGTGGCATGGCAGGATGCGATATGCCGGATAAAGTATGCCCGAAGTGCGGAGCAAAGATGAACAAAGAGGGATTTGACATTCCTTTTGAAACATTCCTTGGATTTAAGGGGGATAAAGAGCCGGATATTGACCTGAACTTTTCTGGTGAATATCAGGCAAATGCCCATCGTTATACAGAGGTTATCTTTGGAAAAGGACAGACCTTTAAGGCAGGAACGATCGGTACGCTTGCAGAAAAAACAGCATTCGGCTATGTTAAGAATTATTATGAAGAGCGCGGACAGCACAAACGTTACTGTGAGATCAATCGTATCGTACAGGGATGTACGGGCATCCGGCGAACGACCGGGCAGCATCCGGGAGGAATCATTGTTCTTCCGGTTGGTGTGGAGATTGAAAAATTTACGCCGGTCCAGCATCCGGCAAATGACGAAAACAGTGATATCATTACGACCCATTTTGACTATCATTCCATTGATGGAAACCTTTTGAAACTGGATATTCTCGGACACGATGATCCGACCATGATCCGTATGTTGGAGGATCTGACCGGGCTAAGTGCCCGCGATGTGCCTTTGGACAGCAAAGAAGTTATGTCTTTATTTGCAAGTACGGATGCATTGGGAATCAAACCAGAGGATATTGGGGGCTGCAAACTGGGATGCCTGGGTGTGCCGGAGTTTGGTACAGATTTTGCCATGCAGATGCTTATTGATACAAAACCAAAATATTTTTCAGATCTTGTCCGTATTGCGGGACTGTCGCATGGTACGGACGTATGGCTGGGCAATGCGCAGACATTGATCGAAGAGGGAAAAGCAACAATTTCCACAGCGATCTGTACGCGAGATGATATTATGATCTACCTGATCAGCATGGGTGTGGAAAGCAGCCTTGCCTTTACGATCATGGAGGCTGTACGTAAGGGTAAAGGTCTTCGCGATGAGTGGGAGACTACCATGCGTGAGCACAATGTTCCCGAGTGGTATATCTGGTCCTGCAAAAAGATCAAGTATATGTTCCCTAAAGCACATGCGGCGGCATACGTTATGATGGCATGGCGTAT
The DNA here is from genome assembly GCF_018918125.1 of Blautia sp. MSJ-19. Classification (GTDB taxonomy): domain Bacteria; phylum Bacillota; class Clostridia; order Lachnospirales; family Lachnospiraceae; genus Blautia_A. The sequence goes on along the minus strand of NZ_JAHLQA010000009.1, from coordinate 16,038 downwards.
CGCCTGGTTCAAGGTGTTCAAACCGCTGGCATATTACGCGGCATTTTTCAGTATCCGTGCGACCGCATTTTCCTATGAGACGATGTGTATGGGGCGTGACCGTCTGGACTTTTATCTTGCAGAGCTTCGCAAAAAAGGAGATGCTGCATCTAAGAAAGAACAGGATACGATCAAAGATATGAGAATTGTGCAGGAAATGTATGCACGTGGTCTGGAATTTATGCCGATCGATCTTTACCGTGCCAAGGCAAATCGTTTTCAGATCATTGACGGCAAACTGATGCCGGCACTGAACTGTATTGACGGAATGGGGGACAAGGCAGCAGAGGCGGTAGTTGATGCGGCAAAGCAGGGCAAATTTTTATCAAAGGATGATTTCCGCGACAGAACAAAAGTCAGCAAGACAGTGATTGATTTAATGGATGATCTTGGGATTTTCGGAGATATTCCTCAGTCGAATCAGTTTTCACTTTTTGATGATGTGATTGCCTGACCAGGAAAAGCAAGCAGCAAAAAATAATAATTACTGAGGAAATATCTATTTGTGTTACCATAACAAAAAGGAGAGGACTATGAAAAAAGAGGAGTTAAGGTATTTACAAAGACTTGCAGAGCTGTATCCGACGATTGGAAAGGCGTCAACAGAAATCATTAACCTGCAGTCTATTCTGAACCTTCCAAAAGGAACAGAACATTTTATGTCGGATCTGCATGGAGAATATGAAGCGTTTTCACATGTGCTCCGCAATGGATCCGGTGCGGTGCGCAAGAAGATAGATGATGTGTTTGGACATACACTGAGTAACAATGACAAACGAGCGCTGGCAACATTGATCTACTACCCAAAAGAAAAAATCCAGCTTGTCAAAAAGACAGAAGAGGATATGGAGAACTGGTACAAAATTACTTTATACCGCCTGATTGAAGTGTGCAAGACAACTGCATCTAAATATACCCGATCTAAAGTACGTAAGGCACTGCCGCCGGACTATGCCTATGTGATCGAAGAACTGATCACAGAAAAGGCAGAAGTTCTGGACAAAGAAGCGTATTATGATTCTATTGTTAATACGATCATTGAAATCGGGCGTGCAGAAAATTTTATCATTGCACTTGCAGAACTGATTCAGCGACTGGTTGTTGACCATCTGCATATTCTTGGGGATATCTTTGACCGTGGTCCGGGACCGCATTTTATTATGGATCGTCTGATGCAGTATCATTCGCTGGATATTCAGTGGGGAAATCACGACGTAGTCTGGATGGGAGCGGCAGTCGGACAGAGAGCCTGTATAGCAACTGTTCTGCGTAACAGTATTCGATATGGTAATCTGGATATTCTGGAAGATGGATATGGGATCAATATGCTTCCGTTGGCTACGTTTGCCATGGAAGTCTACAAAGATGATCCATGTGCGGCATTTGAGATGAAGGGAACTTCTAATTATAATGCACTTGAAAAAGAACTCGGGCAGAAAATGCACAAGGCGATCGCAATCATTCAGTTTAAACTGGAAGGACAGCTTCTGCGCAGGCACAGGGAGTTCCATATGGAGGATCGTTGTCTGCTCCATCGGATCAATCCGGAAAAGGGAACAGTCGTACTGGCAGATGGAAAGGAGTATCCGCTGCTGGATACAGCTTTTCCGACAATAGACTGGAAGCATCCGTATGAGCTGACTCCGGGAGAAAAGGACGTGATAGAACGACTGGAAACCGCTTTTCGCAACTGTGAAAAACTTCAGAATCATATGCGTCTCCTGTTGGATAAAGGTGGTCTTTATAAAATTTATAATGGAAATCTGCTGTTCCATGGATGCATCCCGCTGAATGAAGACGGAAGTCTGAAAGAAATCCAGATTTATGGAAAGACTTACAAGGGAAGAGAACTCTATGATGTTCTGGAGTCCTATGTAAGAAGAGCTTTTTATGCGGTAGACAGCGAAGAGCAGCGTAAGGGCAGAGACATCCTGTGGTTTATCTGGGCGAGCCCGTCATCTCCATTATTTGGCAAGGATAAAATGACCACATTTGAGAGATATTTTATTGCAGATAAAAATACACACAAAGAAACAAAGGGTGCTTATTATCATCTTCTGGAAAATGAAGAAGTGGTGAATGGCATGCTTCATGAATTTGGATTGAATCCGGAAACCGGACATATTATCAATGGACATGTTCCGGTACATCAGGGAGATGGAGAAAGTCCGGTAAAATGCAATGGAAAGGTGATCGTCATTGATGGCGGTTTCTGTAAAGCATATCAGAAAGTGACAGGTATAGCCGGTTATACGCTGATCTATAACTCGTATGGACTGGTTCTTACGGCGCATGAACCGTTTACATCTAAAGAGGAGGCGGTTTCCAAAGAAAGCGATATTGTCTCAAACAGAGTATCCGTGCATTATACATCCAAACGTCGTCTGGTAGGAGATACCGATACCGGGCGGGCTTTGCGTGAACGTATTGAGGAACTGCGACAGTTACTTGATGCATACCGCAAAGGTATTATAAAAGAAAAGAAATAAATGGCAACAAAGGCAATTACAGAGGTGAACGAATGAAAAGAAAAAACAGACTGAAAGTACTGCTGATGATCCTGATTTCTTTATTTATCATATTTGGAGCGGCAGTTCTTCTTCTGGCTGGTTTTCGGGAGAGTGAGCGGAAAGACCGGGCCAAAAAGGAAGCACTGGAGGCATTGGAAAATCTGCCGACAGCTGCGCCGACAGGAGTTTCTGCAACACCGTCTCCAAGTCCGACACCAAGACCTACTGCAACACCAACACCGATTCCAAAAGAAAAGGTAAGCTTCAATCCAGATGATTTCTGGAATTACTGGTACAGCAAAGACGGGCTTGTTACGATCAATATTTATGATATCAGTCAGGAAAGTGTAACATTTAGTTTTTATCAGACGGATGCCGGACAGACGCAGGCAGTCAGTGCAGATGTGACGGCAGAGGTAGCTGGAACAGCAGCAGCATTTTCATTTGGCGACAGTGCAGGAAATATGGCATCCGGAAATCTGACATTTGATAATGGACAACTGTATCTGCGTGTGAGCACAGCAGAGCCTGTGTCAGCAGTATATCCGAATGTCAGTTGCATTATGACCAGAACACAGACACAGGCACAGCCGGATCCGACAGCGACACCGACGCCGGCAGAGCAGGCTCAGAATACGGCTGAGACAGGAGAGTATTTCTTCCCGGAGAGCAGCAGTCGTTATCTGACGGATGAAGAAATTTCGGTCTACAGTGCGGAACAGCTGGAACTTGCAAAAAATGAGATTTATGCACGACATGGACGGAAGTTTGTGACAGATTATATTTCGGATTATTTTAATAGCAAGTCCTGGTATCAGGGAACGGTTGATCCGGATGTTTTTGATGCGCAGCAGAATGAAATTTTTAATGAATATGAACTTGCCAATATTTCCAAAATCGCTCAGTGGGAAGAACAGAAGGCGAGCCAGTAAAGTAACAGGGACGAAGTTGATGATCAAAATGTTCAATAACTTCGTCCCTGTAGTTTCTATTTGATTGGTGCTTTATTGTCGGTTCTGCCAACCAGATAGTCGATGGTGGTATCATAGTAGTCAGCCAGGCGGATCAACATTTCAACCGGAATGTTCCGAGAGCCTGTTTCATAGTGAGAATAGGAACGCTGACTGATATGAAGAATTTCACCGATCTGTTTTTGTGACAGGTCTGAATCTATACGAAGATCCTGAATTCGCTGAAATTTCATGCCTTCACCTCCTTTATTTTCTGCAATTATAGAACAGTCCGAAATGTGCTATTGCAATTAGGAGCAAAATGGACTATAATAAAAGTCATTTCTTTTTTATTCCCAATACAACAAAACTATATATAGCTATGCAGATCGGGGTGCAGGTGCATACAGGAGGAGTTTTATGTTTGCAAGTGTACTATCGGCAGCAATTTTAGGAATGGATGTACATCCGATCAAGGTGGAAGCAGATGTCAGCGACGGCTTGCCGGCGTTTATTATGGTTGGATTTCCATCTGCACAGGTAAGGGAAGCTCAGGATCGGGTGCGCACAGCACTCAAAAACAATGGAATAGCACTTCCGCCCAAGAAGATAACGGTAAATTTTGCTCCGGCAGATATAAAAAAAGAAGGGGCAGGGTTTGATCTGCCTTTGGCGGCGGCAGTCCTGGCGGCCTCGGATATTCTGAGACCGGAACAGCTGGAACGGGTTATGATGGCAGGAGAGATCAGTCTGAATGGGGAGATACATGCGATTTCCGGTATTCTTCCGATGATCATCAGGGCACGGGAAGAAAAATGTCGTTTCTGTGTCGTTCCTTTTGAAAATTTAAGAGAAGCCAGGCTGATTCCGGATATGAAAGTGATTGGTGTAAAAAACCTTAGAGATATGATCCGCTTTGTGCGTGAACCTGCGTCCTACAATGCAGAATCAGAAGAGCTATCTGTACAGCCGGAAAATGAAAAACTGGATTTCAGTGATATTCGTGGTCAGAAAAGCCTCAAAAGAGCAGTAGAAATTGCAGTCAGCGGTTTTCACAATCTGCTTATGATCGGTCCGCCGGGAGCAGGTAAAACAATGATAGCAAGAAGGATTCCGGGAATTATGCCGGAGCTGACATTTGAAGAAGGTCTTGAACTGACAAAGATATACAGTATTGCGGGCTTGCTGGCACCAGGTGATCCACTGATTCGAGTTCGTCCGTTTCGAAGTCCGCATCATACCTGTTCGGCACAGGCACTGGCAGGCGGAGGGCGCAATCCGAGACCGGGAGAGATTACACTGGCGCACAGAGGCGTTCTGTTTTTGGATGAGATGCCGGAGTTTTCACGAAGAAGTCTGGAAATTCTGAGGCAGCCACTGGAGGACAAAGTGATTCGCATTTCGAGGGTATATGGAACATATGATTTTCCGGCTGATTTTATGTTATGTGCAGCAATGAACCCGTGTCCCTGTGGACATTATCCGGATATGAATCGGTGCCGCTGTACACAGGGACAGGTTATGCATTATCTGGGAAAGATCAGCCAGCCGCTTCTGGACAGACTGGATTTGTGTGCGGATGTAGCTCCGGTTGATTTTGAGGGACTGAGCAATGGAAAAAAAGGCGAAACTACCGCAGAGATTCGGAAACGTGTGGATTGTGCACAGTCGATTCAGAGGGAACGATATCGTATGGAAGAAATTCAGTTCAACGGAGAATTAAAAGGCAGTCAGATAGATACTTACTGTCAGCTGGAAGAAAGTGCAGTCCGGCTTCTTAAGATGGCATTTCGGCAGATGCCGTTCAGTGCAAGGGCATACCATCGTATCCTGAAAGTGGCACGGACGATTGCAGATATGGATGCTTCAGAAACAATTCATCGGGATCACATAGGGGAAGCATTATCTTATCGGGCATTTGACAAAAAATACTGGAATTGAATCAGGTATAAAACGGATACAGGAGAGATATTTATATATGGAAGAAACACAGAATTTCATACAGAAAAAGCAGGCTTTCCCAATCTGGGAAGTTTCGGCTGGAAACATGGGATATCCGGAAAAACTTCAACCTTATGAAAATATGCCACAAAAACTTTATATAAAGGGAAGCATGCCAGATCCAAAACGTCCTGCTGTTGCAATCGTGGGAGCCAGAGCTTCCAGTCCTTATGGACGTATGCAGGCATTTCGATATGCGAAACGTCTGAGTGAAGAGGGCGTACAGATTTTAAGTGGCATGGCATATGGAATCGACACGGAAGCGCATCGCGGCGGACTGGAAGGAATTGGAGGAACCTGGGCCATACTTGGAAATGGAGTGGATATCTGTTATCCTGCCGGAAACAGAAATTTATATCAGAGAATTCTGCGCAGCGGAGGCGGGATTCTCAGTGAACAGAAGCCGGGAGTGCGGGCGCGAAATTATTTCTTTCCAGCAAGAAACAGAATCATCAGTGGAATGGCAGATCTGGTTCTGATTGTGGAGGCACGGGAAAAAAGCGGATCTCTGATCACGGCACAATGGGCACTGGATCAGGGAAAGCCGGTTTTTGCGATACCAGGACCAGTCACAGAGGAACTGAGTATGGGGTGTCACCGGCTGATCTATGATGGAGCGGGAATAGCATACGCACCGGAAATTCTTTTGCGCGAGCTGGGAATAGATTGTGAAAAAATCGTTAAAAGAAAGACAAAAAATGAGTTAGGACTTGCAACAGATTTAAAATTGGTGTATAGTTGTCTCGATTTGCAACCAAAATCTATGGAATTTTTGATCCAGAAAACAGGGCTTTCTGCAGAAAAAACAGGAACGCTGCTACTGGAATTAAAATTATCGGGGTTAGCCCGGGAAGTTGGAAGACACTATTATATAAAAGCAACATAGCATGGAAATGATGACTCCCGGGAAAGTTAACAAGTAGTTGGAGAAGTAGGAGAGATAGCATGGCGAAATATCTGGTGATAGTGGAATCACCTGCAAAAGTAAAAACCATTAAAAAATTTCTTGGGAGTAATTATGATGTGCAGGCGTCAAACGGACATGTACGTGATTTTCCGAAGAGTCAGTTCGGCATTGACGTAGAGCATGATTTTGAACCAAAATATATTACGATCAGGGGCAAGGGTGAACTGCTTGCCAATCTGCGTAAAGCAGCAAAAAAAGCAGATAAGATTTATCTCGCAACGGACCCTGACCGTGAGGGAGAGGCAATTTCCTGGCATCTGATGCAGGCTTTAAAAGAAGATCCGGCAAAGATGCGCAGAATTTCCTTCAATGAGATTACCAAGACGGCTGTCAAGAGTTCAATCAAACAGCCGCGAGATCTGGATATGAATCTGGTAGATGCACAGCAGGCACGAAGAATGCTTGACCGTATGGTAGGATATACGATCAGCCCTCTTCTCTGGGTGAAGGTAAAACGAGGCTTAAGTGCAGGACGAGTACAGTCGGTCGCACTTCGCATCATCTGTGACAGAGAAGATGAGATCAATTCTTTTATTCCGGAAGAATACTGGAGTCTGGATGGTGAATTTCGTATAAAAGGAGAGAAGAAACCGCTTCAGGCCAAGTTTTATGGAACGGACAAGAAGATTCCGATTCATAATAAGGCAGAGATGGATGAACTTCTCAAAAATCTGGAAAATGCAGAGTATGAGATCACAGAAGTAAAAAAGGGTGAACGTATTAAAAATGCACCGCTCCCGTTTACGACCAGTACACTGCAGCAGGAAGCTGCAAAAACACTTAATTTTTCTACACAGAAGACGATGCGTCTTGCGCAGCAGCTGTATGAAGGTATTGACATCAAAGGCAGCGGTACTGTTGGTGTGATCAGTTATCTGCGTACGGATTCTACGCGAATCTCACAGGAAGCAGATGAAGCAGCAAGAGCATATATCGGGGAACAGTATGGAGAGAATTATGTTTCCACCAGTGGCAAGACAGTAAAGAAGGAACAGAAGATTCAGGATGCGCATGAGGCAATCCGTCCGACAGACATTACCAGAACACCTGCCATGATCAAAGAGTCTCTTTCCAGAGACCAGTTCCGCCTGTATCAGCTGATCTGGAAAAGATTTACTGCCAGCAGAATGTCAGCGGCCAGATATGAAACGACTTCTGTAAAGATCGGAGCCGGAGAGTATACCTTTACAGTGGCGGCATCCAAGATCGTATTTGACGGTTTTATGTCTGTATATATGCAGGAGGAAGACAACCAGAAGGGAAATGTTCTTAGCCACAGCCTGGAAAAGGGCATGAAACTGCAGCTTACAGAGCTTAAGCCGGAACAGCATTTCACTCAGCCGCCGGCACATTACACAGAGGCTTCTCTGGTAAAAGCTCTGGAAGAGCAGGGGATTGGCCGTCCGAGTACTTATGCACCGACGATCACGACGATTATCAGTCGTCGATATGTTTCAAAGGAACAGAAGAATCTTTATGTGACAGAGCTTGGTGAAGTGGTTAACAATATTATGAAGCAGGCATTTCCGAGCATTGTGGATGTTCGTTTCACAGCGATGATGGAAGGGTTGCTTGACTGCGTGGAAGAAGGCACTGTACAGTGGAAGACAGTTGTCAGAAATTTCTATCCGGATCTCAAAAAAGATGTGGATGCTGCAGAGCAGGAACTGGAGAAAGTTGAAATTCAGGATGAAGTAACAGATGAGATCTGTGATGTCTGTGGACGCAATATGGTGATCAAGTACGGGCCTCACGGAAGATTCCTTGCCTGCCCGGGATTTCCGGAATGCCGGAATACCAAACCTTATTATGAAAAAATTGGTGTGGCATGTCCAAAATGTGGTAAGGATATTGTTCTGAAAAAGACTCAGAAGGGACGCAAATATTATGGCTGCATTGACAATCCGGAGTGTGATTTTATGTCCTGGCAGAAACCATCAGCCAAGAAATGTCCGGTTTGTGGCAAATATATGGTCGAAAAAGGAAATAAGCTTGTCTGCAGTGAGACAACTTGCGGTTATGTAGAGCCAAAAGCGAAAGAAGAGTAAATATACGAATTTTCTGAAAATGCAGACAAAATCGAAAAAGTTATAAAAATATCTTGTATTTTCGTCGCAAAACGTGTACTATTATACCATAAGAGTGAAAACAACGAAAAAACAAGAGAAGGAGGCCGTAATGAGCGTTCAGTTGTTGGATAAAACCAGAAAAATTAATAAACTTTTGCACAACAGCAGTTCCAGCAAGGTTGTATTTAATGATATCTGTCAGGTATTGATGGACACATTAAGTTCCAATATTCTGGTGCTGAGCAAAAAAGGCAAGGTACTTGGAATCAGCTTATGTCCGGGCGTAGAAGAGATCACGGAACTGATCGAGGACAATGTGGGTGGACATGTGGATTCCTTATTGAATGAACGTTTCCTGGGCGTTTTGTCTACAAAGGAAAATGTAAATCTTCAGACACTTGGATTTGAGCATGTAAACAGCAACTGTCAGGGAATCATCAACCCGATCGACATTGCAGGAGAGAGACTTGGAACAGTCTTTATGTATCGCAATGATAAGCCGTATGATATTGAGGACATTATCGTCAGTGAATATGGCACGACCGTAGTCGGACTGGAAATGATGAGAGCAGTTCATGAAGAAAATGCGGAAGAAGACCGTAAACAGCAGGTCGTAAAGTCTGCCTTTAACACACTGTCCTTCTCAGAGCTGGAAGCGATCATCCATATTTTTGATGAACTTGACGGAGAAGAGGGAATTCTGGTTGCAAGTAAAATTGCAGACCGTGTTGGTATTACCAGATCCGTGATTGTTAATGCACTCCGGAAGTTTGAGAGTGCAGGAGTCATCGAGTCACGTTCTTCCGGTATGAAGGGAACGTATATCAAAGTACTAAACGAAGTGATCTTTGATGAACTGGAAGAAATCAAGGCGCAGAGAAATAAGAAATCTTAAACTTGATAATGAAAAGCCTTTTCCTGAGGGAGAGGGCTTTTTCTTTGCATAAATTTACTAAAAATAATAAAATGAGAAAATAAGAGTAAATAAGAGATAATAAGAGATAAAAACATAAAATGTAGCAATATATAACTGTGAAAAGAGTTGCAGAAAATCATGAATTTCAATAATATAGGGACAGTGATTAGCACTCATACGAAATGAGTGCTAGTAATTCAAAGAAAGGCAACAATAAAGGAGGAAATAGATCATGAAATTAGTACCTTTAGGCGACAGAGTTGTATTAAAACAGTTAGAAGCAGAAGAAACAACAAAATCCGGTATTGTACTTCCGGGTCAGGCACAGGAAAAACCACAGCAGGCAGAAGTGATCGCTGTAGGACCTGGCGGAGTTGTTGATGGTAAAGAAGTCAAAATGGAAGTTGAAGTAGGAAACAAAGTTATCTACTCCAAATACGCAGGAACAGAAGTAAAACTTGACGGCGAAGAATACATTATCGTAAAACAGAGCGATATTCTGGCAATCGTTGAATAATTTATTATTTCAGGAGGACATTCATCATGGCAAAAGAAATTAAATTTGGCGCAGAAGCAAGAGCTGCACTTGAAGCTGGTGTAAACAAACTTGCAGATACAGTAAGAGTAACGATCGGACCAAAAGGAAGAAACGTAGTACTTGACAAACAGTTTGGTGCTCCGCTCATCACAAACGATGGTGTGACGATCGCAAAAGAAATCGAACTGGAAGACGGATTCGAAAACATGGGCGCACAGCTCATCAAAGAAGTTGCTTCCAAGACAAACGATGTAGCTGGTGATGGTACTACAACAGCAACTGTCCTTGCACAGGCAATGGTTCACGAAGGAATGAAAAACCTGGCAGCAGGCGCTAACCCGATCATTCTCAGAAAAGGAATGAAAAAAGCTACTGATACAGCAGTAGAAGCTATCAAAGAGATGAGCCAGAAGATCAGTGGCAAAGCTCAGATTGCAAACGTTGCTGCAATCTCTGCAAGTGATGAAGAAGTTGGTCAGCTTGTTGCAGACGCAATGGAAAAAGTTTCCAACGACGGTGTTATCACTGTAGAAGAATCCAAAACCATGCATACAGAACTTGACCTGGTAGAAGGTATGCAGTTTGACCGTGGATACATTTCCGCATACATGTCCACAGACATGGAAAAAATGGAAGCAAATCTGGAAGATCCATATATCCTGATCACTGACAAGAAGATCAGCAACATTCAGGAAATCCTTCCGTTACTGGAGCAGGTTGTTCAGGCAGGTGCCAAACTTCTCATCATCGCTGAGGATGTAGAGGGTGAAGCTCTGACAACTCTGATCGTAAACAAATTAAGAGGAACCTTCCAGGTAGTAGCTGTCAAAGCTCCTGGATATGGTGACAGAAGAAAAGAAATGCTTCAGGATATCGCTATTCTGACAGGTGGACAGGTAATCTCTGATGAACTTGGCCTGGATCTCAAAGAAGCTACCATGCAGCAGCTTGGACGTGCAAAATCTGTCAAAGTTGCAAAAGAAAACACAGTTATCGTTGACGGACTTGGAGACAAGAAAGCAATCGAAGACCGTGTTGCACAGATCCGTGGACAGATCGAAGAGACAAAATCCGAATTCGACAAAGAAAAATTACAGGAAAGACTTGCAAAACTGGCAGGCGGCGTAGCTGTTATCCGTGTTGGAGCTGCAACTGAAACTGAAATGAAAGAAGCAAAACTTCGTCTGGAAGATGCTCTTGCAGCTACAAGAGCAGCAGTAGAAGAAGGAATCATCGCAGGTGGCGGATCTGCTTATATCCACGCTTCCAAGAAAGTTGCTGAACTGGTTGCAACTCTGGAAGGCGATGAGAAGACCGGTGCAAATGTTATCCTCAAAGCTCTGGAAGCTCCGTTATTCCACATCTCTGCAAATGCAGGACTGGAAGGCTCTGTCATCATCAACAAAGTAAGAGAGTCTGAGCCAGGAATCGGCTTTGATGCTCTGAACGAAAGATATGTAGACATGGTAGGAGCAGGTATCCTTGATCCGGTTAAGGTTACAAGAAGTGCTCTTCAGAATGCTACAAGTGTTGCATCCACACTTCTGACTACAGAATCTGTAGTTGCCACAATCAAAGAAGATACTCCGGCTATGCCGGCAGGTGCACCAGGAATGGGCGGCATGATGTAAATACAGTTTCACAAATTAAGGGATTGGCGTCATAGACGCTGATCCCTTTTTGTGATAGAATTAAAAACAAATAATATATTAAGGAGAGCGTGTATATGAGTGACCTTTATTCAGAATTGCTGGTTAAGAAGGAGGCAACTTCAAAAGATGCTGTTGTAAAATACGGCATGATCGTACTGACTGTTCTGGCAGCTTTTGCAGGACTTTTTATGAATCCGCTTCTTTTGATTGTTGCAGTTGCACTTGGAGTAGCATGTTATTTTGTGATTCCGAGAACAGACCTGGAGTATGAGTATCTTTTTGTAAATGGAGAATTTGACATTGATATGGTCATGGCAAAATCCAAGCGTAAAAAAGTAATGTCCATGAATCTCAGCGAAGCAGATCTGGTTGCACCTCTGGATTCGCAGAGAATGGCTTATTACAATGGAAATGACCGAATGAAAACCTTAGATTATTCTTCTGGAAATCCGGACCACAAACGTTTTGCTGTTATTATCAAGAGTGGCGGAGAGAATCGCAGAGTTATCATTGAACCGGATGAACAGATGGCACAGGCTATCAAAAATTCAGCTCCGAGCAAAGTTTTTTTGGATTGACACTGTAAGTTATTTTTGTTACACTTTGAATCAAAATCAAAATAACATAATACAAGGGAGGAAATGCAATGGGTACTATCATTGGTGAAGGCATTACTTTTGATGACGTTCTGTTAGTTCCGGCATATTCAAAGGTAATTCCGAATCAGGTAGATGTTACAACACACTTAACGAAAAAAATCAAGCTGAACATTCCTATGATGAGCGCAGGAATGGACACCGTTACAGAACACAGAATGGCGATTGCCATGGCAAGACAGGGTGGTATCGGAATCATTCACAAGAACATGTCCATCGAAGCACAGGCTGAGGAAGTAGATAAAGTAAAACGTTCTGAGAACGGTGTTATCACAGATCCATTCTTTTTATCCGCAGATCATACACTGGAAGATGCCAACAATCTGATGGCAAAATTCCGTATCTCAGGTGTGCCGATTACAGAAGGCAAAAAGCTTGTTGGTATTATCACTAACCGTGACCTGAAATTTGAAACAGATTTTTCAAAGAAAATCAGAGAGTGCATGACTTCTGAGGGACTGATCACAGCCAAAGAGGGAATCACACTTGAAGAGGCAAAGAAAATTCTTGCCAAATCCCGTAAAGAAAAATTACCCATTGTAGATGATGATTTTAATTTAAAGGGTCTGATTACGATCAAAGATATCGAGAAACAGATCAAATATCCTCTTGCAGCTAAAGACGCACAGGGACGTCTGCTCTGTGGTGCTGCTGTTGGTATTACTGCCAATGTGCTGGCACGTGTTGAGGCGCTTGTGAAGGCAAATGTTGATGTTATAGTAATTGACTCTGCACACGGACATTCTGAAAATATTCTCCGTGCAGTACGTCAGATCAAGGATGCATATCCGGATCTGCAGGTGATTGCAGGAAACGTTGCGACCGGAGCAGCTACAAAGGCTCTGATCGATGCAGGTGTTGATGCAGTTAAAGTTGGTATCGGACCTGGTTCCATCTGTACCACACGTGTGGTAGCTGGTATTGGTGTTCCGCAGATTACAGCTGTTATGGATTGCTATGAGGTGGCAAACCGTTATGGAATCCCGATTATTGCAGATGGAGGTATCAAATATTCCGGAGATATCACCAAGGCAATTGCAGCGGGAGCTAATGTCTGCATGATGGGAAGCATGTTTGCCGGATGTGATGAAAGCCCGGGAACATTCGAACTGTATCAGGGACGTAAATACAAAGTATACCGTGGTATGGGATCTATTGCAGCAATGGAAAACGGCAGCAAGGACCGCTATTTCCAGGAAAATGCAAAGAAACTTGTTCCGGAAGGTGTAGAAGGACGAGTTGCTTACAAGGGACATGTAGAAGATACCGTATTCCAGTTGATGGGTGGCCTTCGTTCCGGTATGGGATACTGTGGAGCAGAAACAATCGAGATGCTGAAGACAACCGGCAGATTTATCAAGATTTCAGCGGCTTCTCTGAAAGAGTCTCATCCACATGATATTCATATTACGAAAGAAGCACCGAACTACAGCGTAGATGAATAAAATCTATCCTTTGTATTTATTTTTGTTCTTGCGAAATAAAATAATTTAGTATATTATAATTACAACGACTGCATGACTGGCGGAAGTAGAGTGAACTACAGGGAGTGCAGTAAGAGAACATGCCGACCGCCTGGGCAGCCTGGAAACAGACTACCCAGGCGGTTTTTTCGATTTAAAATCGAGGTAGCACATCCGATTCTATTACGTACAAAAAGGAGAATGATCATGGAAAAAATTTCACTGGAAAATGAACTGAAAAACAATTCTTATCCGGGCAGAGGAATCATTATCGGACGTTCTGCAGACGGAACGAAAGCAGTTGCAGCATATTTCATTATGGGAAGAAGCGAGAACAGCAGAAATCGTGTATTTGTTACAGAAGGCGAAGGAATCCGCACACAGGCATTTGATCCTTCCAAACTGACAGATCCGAGCCTGATCATTTATGCACCAGTACGTGTATTGGGAAATAAGACGATCGTGACAAATGGGGATCAGACAGATACAATCTATGAAGGCTTGGACAGACAGCTTACTTTTGAGCAGTCCTTAAGATCCCGCGAATTTGAACCGGATGGACCGAATTATACACCAAGGATTTCCGGCGTTATGCATATTGAAAATGGAAATTACAGTTATGCTATGTCGATTCTCAAAAGTGATAATGGGAACCCGGATTCCTGTCTGAGATATACTTATGCATATGAAAAAGCAGTTGCAGGCGAGGGACGTTTTATTCATACATATAAATGTGATGGAAATCCGCTTCCGAGTTTTGAGGGAGAGCCAAAACTGGTGGACATTCCAGATGATATGGAGGCTTTTACAGAGCTTCTCTGGAACAGTCTGAATGCAGATAACAAAGTTTCACTGTTTGTGCGTTATATTGACATCGCAACTGGAACTTACAATACAAAAATCGTAAACAAAAATCAGTAAGGAGCGTGTAAAGATGAAAGAATTACAGTTAAAATACGGATGTAATCCAAATCAGAAACCTTCCAGAATTTATATGGAAGAAGGTCAGGATCTTCCAATTAAAGTATTGTCTGGCAAACCTGGATATATCAATTTTCTTGATGCATTCAATGGCTGGCAGTTGGTTTGTGATCTCAAAAAAGCAACCGGTCTTCCGGCAGCTACTTCCTTCAAGCATGTTTCACCGGCAGGTGCTGCAGTAGGACTTCCGCTTACAGAGACGCTGGCAAAGATCTACTGGGTAGATGACATGAACTGGAAAGAGTTTTCACCGCTTGCATGTGCTTATGCAAGAGCCAGAGGTGCAGACAGAATGTCTTCTTTTGGTGATTTTATCTCTCTTTCTGATGTCTGCGACAAAGATACAGCGATGCTGATCAAAAGAGAAGTATCTGACGGTGTAATTGCACCGGGATATACAGAAGAAGCACTCGAGATTCTGAAACAGAAGAAAAAGGGCAACTACAATGTGATTGAAATCGATCCGGATTATGTACCGGCTCCACTGGAACACAAACAGGTATTTGGAGTAACCTTTGAACAGGGACGGCAGGAGCTTGCGATCAATGATGAACTGATCTCCAATATCGTTACAGAGAATAAGGAGCTCACAGAAGAAGCTAAGAGAGATTTGAAGGTTTCTCTGATCATTCTGAAGTATACACAGTCCAATTCTGTATGTTTCGTTAAAGATGGCCAGGCAATCGGCGTTGGGGCAGGTCAGCAGTCCCGTGTACATTGTACAAGACTTGCCGGACAGAAAGCAGATAACTGGTTCCTGCGTCAGAGCCCGAAGGTTCTGAACCTTCCGTTTAAAGATACGATCAGTCGTGCAGAAAGAGACAATGCGATTGATGTTTATATTGGGGAAGAATATATGGATGTACTGGCTGATGGCGCGTGGGAGAATGTATTTACTGAGAAACCGCAGGTATTTACCAGAGAAGAAAAACGTGCATGGCTGGATCAGCTGACAGATGTAACGCTTGGATCTGATGCGTTCTTCCCGTTCAGTGATAACATTGAGAGAGCGCATAAGAGTGGAGTAAAATTTATTGCACAGCCGGGAGGATCCGTCAGAGATGATGCTGTGATCGAAACCTGTAATAAATATGGAATGGCGATGGCATTTACCGGAATTCGCCTGTTCCACCACTAAAAACTGAACAGAAATATATACAAAAGGGGGGAAAATAGTCAATGTCATTTAGTTAAGGCATTGGCGTGGTGTTCCTTTTTAGGCAGAGATATTGGAATTCCTATCTCTGCCTACTTTTTTTGTTTTGGAGATTGTTCGCCTATTTTCAGACAATACAA
>NZ_JAHLQA010000019.1 GCF_018918125.1 Blautia sp. MSJ-19 | reverse complement strand
GCATGAGCGGTATTCACTAGAACAAAAACTCAATATAAGTAAAAAAGATAAAACAGCACTATCGCATTGTAAAAAGCAGTTACGCTTGATTGCTATTGAACAACAAAAAATGCTTGCGGCGTAATACTTTTTATACCTAAAGGGAATTTACACACAAAAAAGGACTTGACCATATAACAAACATATCTGGCATCGGAAAACACGTCAGGTGTTCATATCGATGCCAGTATCTTAACATAACAAACATATCTGGCATCGGAAAACACGTCAGATGTATATATCGATGCCAGTATCTTAATATAACAAACATATCAAGCATCGAAAAACACGTCAGGCGCATGAATCGATGCTAATAGCCCTGTCATATAAAAGATTTGCCACCATTATGCCAAAAAAGAAAAGCCCCTGTTACTGCCATGGACTTTATCTGCAATCTTAAGCCCCCGCCGTATAAGCGAGGGCTCAAAACTGTCATATGTTATTATTTGAAGTACTCTACACCGGACTCAAAGATCTTGATATCCTGCTCGCCGTAGATGTTGACAGCCACACCGTCACCGCGGCGTTCGCTGTGTGCCATCTTGCCAAGGATACGTCCGTCAGGGCTTGTGATACCTTCGATGTTCATGTAGGAACCATTTACGTTCCATTCTTCATCTGCGCTCAATTCTCCGGTCGGAGTTACATACTGAGTTGCAACCTGTCCGTTTGCGAAAAGTTTTGCAAGCCATTCATCGTTGGCAACGAAACGTCCTTCACCGTGGGATGCCGGGTTGCAGTATACACCGCCAAGCTGTGCTTTCTGAAGCCATGGAGACTTGTTGCTGACAACTTTGGTGTAGACCATCTTGGAGATATGGCGGCCGATGGTATTGAAGGTCAGTGTCGGAGAATCTTCTTTCTGTCCGCAGATCTCACCGTATGGTACAAGACCAAGTTTGATCAGTGCCTGGAAACCATTGCAGATACCAAGTGCAAGACCGTCTCTCTCATTTACAAGTTTCATAACAGCTTCTTTGATCTTTGCATTCTGGAATGCAGTTGCAAAGAATTTCGCAGAACCATCCGGTTCATCACCTGCGGAGAATCCGCCAGGGAACATGATGATCTGAGCCTCATTGATTGCTTTCTCAAAGAGTTCTACAGAATCATGGATATCTTCTGCAGTCAGGTTCTTGAAGACTTTGACATCCACTTCTGCGCCTGCTCTCTCGAATGCACGGGTGCTGTCGTATTCGCAGTTGGTTCCCGGGAATACCGGAATAAATACTCGCGGTTTTGCAACTTTGTGTTTGCATACATAGATGTTTTCTGCATGGTACAGATCATCTTTGGCAGGTTTTTCGTTTTCTTCACCGGAAGCGGTCTTGAAGACTCTTTCCAGAGTTCCTTTCCATGCCTCTACTGCTTCTGCCTCTGTGATCACAGTATTTCCATAAGAGAATTTACCGTCGTCAGTAACTTCACCGATCAGTGTGTAAGTGATGGAAAGCTCGCCGACTTTGTCTGCCGGAACTTCCATGATGATATCGCCAAATCCCGGAGCAAAGAAATCTCTCGGATCCAGATTATGCTCGATCTTTACGCCAAGTGCATTACCGAATGCCATCTTGGAAACAGCTGCTGCAATACCATGACGATCCAGTGCATAAGCGGAAACGACTTTGCCGCTCTGGATATCGTTATGGAGTTTTTCATACTGATCCATGATTCCTGCGTAATCTGGCAGATCGTACTGATCACGTGGCGCACGGAGCCATACCAGTTTGTTTCCGGCTTTTTTGAGTTCAGGAGTAATGACATCCTGGATCTTCGCCACATCTACTGCAAAGGAAACGAGTGTCGGAGGTACGTCAATCTCGTTGAAAGTACCGGACATACTGTCCTTACCTCCGATGGACGGAAGTCCGAATCCCATCTGTGCCGCATATGCACCAAGAAGTGCGGAGAATGGCTGGCTCCATCTCTTAGGATCTTCGGTCATGCGACGGAAGTATTCCTGGAAGGTGAAGCGGATCTTCTTATAGTCACCGCCTGTCGCAACGATCCTTGCAACAGATTCTGTCACTGCATAGGCTGCTCCGTGATACGGGCTCCAGGAGGACAGATACGGATCAAATCCATAGCTCATCATCGTTACGGTGTCAGTCTTGCCATTCTGTACCGGAACTTTGGCAACCATGCTCTGTGTCTCGGTAAGCTGATACTGACCGCCGTATGGCATAAATACGCTTCCAGCTCCGATAGAACCATCGAACATCTCGACGAGGCCTTTCTGTGAGCATACGTTGAGGTCGGCAAGTGTCTCGAGCCATTTTGCCCTGACATCTGCTACATCCGGGCGGTCTTCAAAAAGATTGCCCTCTTTGTTCGGGATCTCAACTTCTACGGTTGTTTCCTGATGTGCACCGTTGGTATCAAGGAAAGCACGGGAAATATTTACAATCTCCTTTCCTCTCCAGGTAAGGACAAGACGAGGATCTTCGGTAACGACTGCAACCGGAATTGCTTCCAGGTTTTCTTCGTTTGCATAGCCAAGGAAAGTGTCTACGTCTTTCGGATCTACAACAACTGCCATACGCTCCTGGGATTCAGAGATTGCGATCTCTGTTCCGTCAAGACCGGCATATTTCTTCGGAACTTTGTCGAGGTCTACGCGAAGTCCGTCTGCAAGTTCACCGATGGCAACGGATACACCGCCGGCACCGAAGTCGTTACATTTCTTGATAATGTGGCTGACTTCCTCACGTCTGAACATACGCTGGATCTTACGCTCTGTCGGTGCATTACCTTTCTGTACTTCTGCACCGCAGACTTCGATAGATGCCTCTGTATGTACTTTGGAGGAACCGGTAGCACCACCGATACCGTCACGTCCGGTACGTCCTCCGAGAAGGATGATGATATCGCCCGGATCAGAGTTCTCACGGATGACTGCGCGTCTCGGAGCTGCACCCATAACAGCACCGATCTCCATACGTTTCGCAACGTAATCCGGATGATAAACTTCTTTGACATAACCGGTAGCCAGACCGATCTGGTTACCATAGGAGCTGTAGCCGTGAGCTGCGCTTCTGACAAGCTTCTTCTGCGGAAGTTTGCCCTTGAGGGTTTCCTTCACAGATACCGTCGGGTCGGCAGCACCTGTCACACGCATTGCCTGATATACATAAGTACGTCCGGAAAGCGGGTCACGGATCGCACCACCGAGGCAGGTAGCAGCACCACCAAATGGCTCGATCTCTGTAGGATGGTTGTGTGTCTCATTCTTGAAGTTGATGAGCCACTCTTCTTCCTTGCCGTCTACATCTACCGGGACAACGATACTGCAGGCATTGATCTCATCGGATTCTTCCTGGTCAGCAAGTTTGCCCTCGGATTTCAGTTTCTTCATTGCCATCAGAGCAAGATCCATCAGGCAGACAAATTTGTCATCGCGGCCTTTGTAGAGAACTTCTCTGTCAGCAAGATATTTCTCATAAGTCTTTACGATCGGTTCTTTGTAATCGCCCTCATCAAACTTCACATCGGTAAGTTCTGTGGAGAATGTGGTATGACGGCAGTGATCAGACCAGTAGGTATCCAGTACACGGATCTCCGTCATGGACGGATCACGTTTCTCTTCGTTCTTAAAATAATTCTGGATGTGCTGGAAATCCTTGAAGGTCATTGCAAGATTCAGAGAATCATACAGTGCTTTGAGGTCTGCTTCCGGCATATCTTTGAATCCGTCAAAAATCTTGACATCCTCCGGTTCCGGGAATACGGTAACCAGTGTTTCCGGTTTCTCAAGTCCTGTCTCACGGGAATCTACCGGGTTGATGCAGTGATGTTTGATGGCATCAAATTCTTCGTCTGTTACATTTCCTTCTATTACATAAGTCGTCGCAGAGCGGATGATCGGCTGTGCATCTCCATCAAGGAACTGTACACACTGTACAGCGGAATCTGCTCTCTGGTCGAACTGTCCCGGGAGATATTCTACGGAAAAGATCTTTGCGCCTTCTGCGGCTTCAAATTTCTCAAGATACAGGTCGTCAACCGGCGGCTCTGCAAATACGGTTCTGCATGCTTTTTCAAAAACTTCATCTGAAATATTTTCTACATCATAACGGATCAGCACTCTTACATTCGTTGCGGATTTGATTCCGAGATAGCTGCTGATCTCATGCTTTAATTCTTTTGCCTGTACGGCATAGGCTGGTTTCTTTTCTACATAAACGCGTCTTACGTTACTCATTAGAAACTCCTTTCCTTCGTGCATTGTTATTATGTATATTCTTGTTAAATTACTGAGTTTATAGTATCATAAGAAATATCATTAGTAAAATTAATATATCTTATATTTTTTATTAGCTATGCTAATTTATGTTTTAAAAACTTCGATTTTAAAATAGCAGGAGGTTCGTTTATATGGACATCAATCTCGAATTATATAAAGTTTTTTATTATGTAGCTACCACCTTAAGCTTCTCGGAAGCTTCCCGGGAACTTTTTATCTCACAGTCAGCTGTCAGTCAGTCGATCAAAACACTGGAAAAGAAGCTGAATCATACACTTTTTATCCGCAGTACCAAAAAGGTCCTCCTTACGCCGGAAGGGGAACTTCTGTTACAGCATGTCAAACCTGCCATGCAGATGCTGGATGAAGGTGAATCTCTGCTGTCCGGGGATAATATGCTGAAAGGCCAGCTACGCATAGGTGCCAGTGACACGATCTGCCGTTATTATCTTCTTCACTATCTTCAGAAATTTCATCAGGATTTTCCGGATGTCCGTATCAAAGTCACCAACAGTACTTCCATCGGCTGCGTGGAACTTCTGGAAAAAGGACAGGTTGACCTGATCGTCTGTAATTCTCCGAATTCACGCCTTGGCAGTCATATGAAAATAAAAATCCTTCAGAATTTTCAGGATATCTTTGTCGGTAAACCCGGATGTTTCAGTCCCGATGAACTGCCCTGCGAATTTCAGACACTTCTGAAGCAGCCGGTCCTGATGCTTTCTTCCAAAAGTACCACAAGTGAGTATCTGCAGCAGACCTTTACCTCTCATGGCCTGAAACTGCTGCCTGAAGTCGAATTGAACAGCAACGATCTTCTGATGGATCTTGCCCGCATCGGTCTGGGTATTGCCTGCATTCCGGATTATATGCTGAATCCGGATGATTCTCTGAAACCCATCCCGCTCGCCCAGCCACTTCCAAAACGACAGCTTGTACTCGTCCAGCATGACAGCCTTCCTGTTTCCCAGGCGGCCGAACGTTTCTTAGAGATGTTCTGAAAAGGATAAAGCGGAGCGTTTTTCACTTTATCAGAACATTACGGAATAACTTCCTGTAAAGTAAAAAATCCCCGACAGTTACCGGATTTATTTTCCAATAACTGTCGGGGATTATCTGTCAGAAATTACTCTGGCATAACCTCTACGGCTTTTGTGATGTATTCGTTGTTGATCTGGTCGAACGCACCGCTGTCTGCCTTGGATGCATATGCCATGTCGATCGGCATCTTTCCTAATACCGGAACATTCAGCTCTGCTGCGATCTCATCAATATGGCTCTCACCAAAGATCTTGATCGGAGTTCCGCAGTCCGGGCATTTCACATAACTGTAGTTTTCTACGATTCCGAGCACCGGAATTTTCATCATCTCTGCCATGTTGTAAGCTTTTTTAACGATCATCTTTACAAGATCCTGCGGAGAGCTTACGATCACGATTCCATCAATCGGAAGGGACTGGAATACCGTAAGCGGTACATCGCCTGTTCCAGGAGGCATATCTACGAAGAGATAGTCAACTTTATCCCATACAACATCTGTCCAGAACTGTTTTACCATGTTTGCAAGGACCGGTCCTCTCCAGATAACCGGAGTGTCTTCTGTCGGAAGAAGAAGGTTGATGGACATAACCTTAATACCATTTGCTGTCTCCATCGGGTAGATACCGTTATCATCTGCCTGTGCTGCTCCTGTAAGTCCATACATCTTCGGAATGGATGGTCCTGTGATATCTGCATCCAGAATACCTACTTTATAGCCTTTCGCTGCCATTGCATTTGCGAGGGAACCTGTTACAAAAGATTTTCCTACGCCACCTTTGCCGCTGACAACACCAATGACGTGTTTTACATCTGAAAAAATGTTCTGCTCTGCCATAAAATTCTGCGGATTGCTCTGTCCTTTGCTTGCGCATCCCTCACAGCTTGATTTACCACATGAGCCGCTGTTACTGCATTCTGCCATTTTTCTATACTCCTTTATTTTCCGAGAATGCTGCTGTGTCTGCCTGAACCGCATTCTCTGTATTTTGTTTGTTACTGTTCACAAGTAATATCCCGCGCGTTGTTTTGCCATGAACAGGGCAAAATCCCGAGACATACTTTTATTTCATAAAACGGTCGATCGCACGTTCCAGTTCTTTGATCGCGTCTTTATCGCCGTGCTCTACCGCATCTACGATACAATGCTCAATATGATCCTGAAGAATGATCTTACCGGTATTGTTAATGGCGGACTTCACTGCTGAAAGCTGAATCAGCACTTCTGAACAGTCTCTGCCATCTTCGACCATACGTTTAATGGATTCCAGATGTCCGATGGCTCTGGAAAGCCGGTTCAGAACCGCCTTTGTCTGGGCATGGCTGTGATGATGACCATGTTCTCCATGATTTTCATGAGAATGGGAATGTTCCATTATCGTTCCGTCTTCCAGTACATGTACATGGGTTTCGTTTGTTTCACTCATGTCTGTGCTCCTCTCAGGTATCAGATTGGTATCTTACGGATTGCCGTACCGCAGCAACCTTGAAATTATATTATACCACACTCATTAAATCTCTGTAAAGGAACATCTCTGTTTTATCTGTGAAGTGACGATATCAAAGATGATCGTACCATCCTCAAGAACGGTTTTATCATAGGAGACATCTTTCCCCTGGAATTTCTGCTTCACATACTCCTCCGGATCTGCAATCTCCACTTCCTCCACAAAGACATCCCTCATCTGATTTCTCGGGCATTTATTATAGATTTCCCAGATTACTTCGTATTCTTTCATATTTTCCACACTTTCTAATACTGCGACAGATATCTGACAATACATCCACAGCTAAATCTCCAGCGTCCATTTTCCTTCTATCTCATCCGCAAATTCTGTTTCAATCTCTGCGAGCTCTTCTCTCTGTTCTGCCGGAACTGCCCAGGACAGTCCACAACTCGCTGAAATCTCTCTCGGAACGGGAATCAGTCTTCCGGGAATTCCATTCGCCTTACAGAATCTCTCCACCGCAATTGCACCACTCGTATTATAAAATGTAAGCAGATACCTCGGAATCTTCTGAATCATGGTTTTACGACTTTGGAAGCTTTTGCCATTGTTTCTACGATATCATACATATTGGTCACTTCACCAACCTTAAGCTTCTCTGTCAGTCCATAATAATTCAGACAGGTTCCACAGGTCTTGATCGTCACACCCTGCGCTTCCAGACTCTTCAGGTCTTCCAGAGACTCAGAACCTTCTGTAGTCAGCGTTGCACCACCATTATAAAAGAGCATGGTCTTTGGAAGTTCATCCAGCTGTGTCACTGCAAAAAGGAAACCTTTCATCAAAACTTTACCAAGCTCGTCATTCCCTCTTCCCATTGTAGCCGTATCTACTGCGATTACAAAGTCGCCCTTGACATCCGGAATGCAGGAAACAGTTTCATTCTCTGCTCCAGCTGCCGGTTCTCTGTCCTTTACGCGGATGATCACATGGAATTCTTTTTCATTTTTTTTCTCGGAAATCACTTCGGCTCCGGCACTTTTACCCATTCTGGTAAGGTTCTGTACGGCAATCTCATTATCTACCAGTACAGTAATCTCTGCATCTCCCTGAATACTGTCGAGAACTTTTTTCGTCTTTACTACCGGGATCGGACACTGCTCTCCCATCGCATCTACTGTATATTTCTGTTCAGCCATTTTGTTACCTCCTGTTTCATTCTTACGTTGTTCTCATTGTAACATAAGTTTTTTCTATTTCCCAATTTATTTGTAATTTTATAAAAAAAATTTTGTCGAAAAGAATTGAACTTCTTCGAAGAATAGAGTATCATTAGTATAATTTTATAAAAATGCTTACAAGATCAAAGGAGAGAAATCATGCAGCTTTTAAAGGACCGTATACTGAAAGATGGAATCGTGAAACCAGGTAATATTTTGAAGGTAGACAGTTTTTTGAATCATCAGATGGATATTACTCTCATCAACGAGATCGGTAAAGAATTCAAGAGACGTTTTGCAGATTGTCCGATCACCAAAATCCTTACAATCGAGGCCTCCGGCATAGGTATTGCCTGTATCGCGGCTCAGTATTTTGATGTACCTGTGATTTTTGCAAAAAAATCTCAGAGCCTGAATCTTGATGGAGAAATGTATTGTTCAAAAATAGAATCCTTCACTCATAAAAAAGTTTATGACGTTATTTTATCCAAGAAATTTCTCGGACCGGAAGATCATGTTCTTCTGATCGACGATTTCCTTGCAAACGGATGTGCCCTTCTTGGCCTGATCGATATTGTCAAAGAATCCGGTGCAACACTTGAAGGTGCCGGTATCGTGATCGAAAAAGGCTTCCAGAACGGCGGTCAGAAAATTCGTGATATGGGGGTCCGTCTGGAATCTCTGGCAATTGTAGATTCTATGACCAATGATTCCCTGACATTCCGTGAATGATCTTATATATCTCTGTATATTTAAAGGAACCCCTGCAATCAGGAGTTCCTTTTTTGATATCCTTATTTATTTTTTGAAGATTGTTTCAGCGTCGTTTGCGCTTTTGGAGTCGGAGTTGCCGTCACACCAGCTTCTCTGGCAGGTGTAGGAGTGGCGGTTTCTGTTGGCTCCACTTCCTCTGTCGGGGTCGGTGTCACCGTTTCTGTCGGTTTTGCTTCCTCTGTCGGGGTTGGAGTCACTGTTTCTGCCGGAGTTGGAGTGACTGGTTCCGGGGTAGGAGTAGGCGTGGCTGCCGGTTTTACCTCATCCTCTGTATAATATCCATTGTCAATCAGAATCTCATAATTTTCACGATCGATCAATTGTGGCTCACAAAGATATGTACCAATGATCTTGACACCGTTATCATACTGCTCATAATCATTGACCTCCGGATCATCTTCCCCATGCAGATATACATGTACCATCTCTTCGCATTTGTCTGCAAGTTCCCTGCGATCCATAAAGATGCTGAATGACTGCTTTCCTTCCGCGATTCTGCGTACACCTTCCGCATTACATCCTGAGCCGCTGATCAATGGCCAGCTTTCAGCTCCAGGCATAAGACCATTTTCTTCCAGGGCTTTTTCTACTCCCATGGCTGCATTATCAAATCCGGTACAGATGATATCCGGATATTCTCCCTCCTGATAATACGCTGCCAGTATATCTGTCATTCTTGTTCTTGCCAGCTCTGTACTCCAGCGGAGAAGTCCCGTATCATCAAAAGACAGTTTGCCGGATCTGCAGACCAGCGTTCCATCGTCCAGATACGGCTGTAATGTTTCCATTACTCCATTATAAAGAAACAGTGCCTGCGTATCATCCAGGGATCCCATAAAGAATTCTATACTTCTGGATTCTTTTGCTTCCTGAACTTTATCCAGCTCTTCGCTGTCTATGATCTGTTTCCCGATCATCTGACCAACCTGTCGTCCGCCAAATGTCACATAATAGTTGACTGCATTGGTATCCATGATCAGACTTTCATAAGAAAATACCGGGATCTCTGCATCCTTTACAGTGCTCAGTACATCTCCCAGTCCATATGGATCTACCGGTGCGATCACCATAGCCGACACTGCCTCTTCTGTCATCTGCTGAATCTGCGATACCTGTCTGGAGCTGTCATTCTCTGCATAAAGGATCTGCGGCTCATAACCATCATTTTCAAACTGAAGTTCCAGCTCTTTTGCATCTCTTGACCAGTTCTTTTCATCAGGAAGAAGAACTGCTATTTTTTCTTTTACAACTTCTTCGGCTGTATTCTTTTCCTGATCATCAGATTCGGCTGTCTGATCCGCGTCTTTCTTGTCTGTATCCGCTTTGCTTTCCTTTGAAGAATCTGATCCCGTCTCTTCTGCCGTTTGCTCTCCGGTTCCTTCTTTTTCAGTCTGTGCGCTCTCACTGGCTGCTTCTGTGGCTTTGTTTTTCCCACAACCGGTAAATACCGTTCCCATCAGAAGTACTCCAAGTAACATACATACTGCTCTTTTTTTCATGCTGTCTTCCTTTCTGTCTATACTCCCTTATACTCTTTTGCAAGAGCTTTCAGATAATCTCTGTAGGATGCAGCCACTTTTTTGGGTTTCAGAATGTGTACATCTTTTCCCATCATGGCAAGCCATCCATAAAATTCAGGTCCGCTGATCTGCGGTACTGTCACCTGCAGAAAACCAGATTCTTTGATCTTATATTCACCATGACTTCCAAAATATTCACGGATTTCTTTTTCTCTGGATTTTTTGCACTGCAGTTTCATTGATTTTTCGCCTTCCTGTATCTCTGTTTCTGCAAGTACATATTTCGGTATTTTGGGATGTTCGGCTGCTTTTTCTGCTTTATCTTTGTCTGCCGGTCTTTCTTCTGTCTTTCTGACCGGCATAGCCTGTTTCGGCACGTTTCCGACCAGATAATATCCGCCCGGTCTTCCACGCTTAAACTGTACATCCAGTCCGAATTCCCGCAGTGCTTCTATATCATCGTATATACTTTTTCTTTCTGCAGTGATTCCATATTCTGTAAGTCTGTCAAGGATTTCCTGCATGGTCACGATCCTGCCCTCGCCTGTCTCCTGCAGAAGATGCTCAATAACTAAGATTTTCCCTTTCTGATTACGTGATTTTGCCATCTTTATTCCCTCATTTTTCTTTTGTAAATCGACTGACGATATAATCATTTGCTTCTTTTTCCTGGCTGTCATCCAAAGGCAACAGTTCCGTCTGCTCCCCATATTTCTTCTGAAGTGCATGCAGAATCAGCCAGTCTGCAAGCTGTGGATTCTTCGGAAGGAGCGGTCCATGAAGATATGTTCCGATCACATTTTTGTAAACAACACCTTCATACCCGGAACGTCCATCATTTCCAGCACCATAAAGTACCTTTCCAAGTGGCTTGTTATCATTGATACAGGTTCTTCCTCCATGGTTTTCAAATCCAACCACCGGCATATCAAACAAATCGCTCTGCAGCACGATATTGCTGATCAGACGGCCTTCTTCCTGCTCTGTATACATATCTACCAGATCCAGTCCAGTGATCATTCCCTGATCTGTCTTGTAATATTTGCCAAGGAGCTGATATCCTCCGCAGATAGCGATCACAACACCGTAATCTTCCACATATGCCTTAAAATCCTTCTGAATAGTTTTCAGTTTTTCACATACCAGCATCTGTTCCCGGTCAGATCCGCCTCCCAGCAGCACAATATCCAGCTTTGAAAAATCAATCGTATCATCAATCTCATAGGCAATCGTCTCTGCCTCGATTCCTCTCCACTGGCATCGTTTCATCAGACACTGGATATTGCCTCTGTCTCCGTAAAGATTCAGAAGGTCCGGATATAAATGTCCTATCGTAAGTTTCATTTGAGTTCTCCCTCCAGTTTCTTGAGAATGTTTCTGGTACTGAACAGTGCCGTATAGTTAACCAGCACATACAGATTGCCAGTCCCGTCCTCCACACGGCCACGAATCGCTTTTTCTACATCTGACTCCAGAACCGATGGAATATCTACATATTTCATACGCAGACGCATATCCTGGCAGCGAATACCGCTCACTGTGATGGAACGCACACTTTCATCACTAAAGCGATCAAAATCCACATCCCAGAGCCAGGAAATATCAATTCCATCCTGTGCATTATCATTAATGGCGATGATCACATCTTTCGGTGTTTTATCCTGCATGACAGCAGAAATATTCTGATTGAAACCAGCCGGGTTCTTTGCAAGATTCAGAATCACGCTGGTTCCTTTGATACGAAATTGCTCCATACGGCCATTTTCCGGATTAAATTTCCGCAGCATATCTGTAAAGTGTTCTGCTTTTAATCCGGCTGTACGGATTCCCGCATATGCCGCCAGAATATTATATACATTATAAAAGCCTTTATAGTTTGCCGTAATACGTCTGTTCTCAACAGTAAATGACAGCTGATCACCAACACTTACTTCTTCTGCATCAAAATCCAGTTCTGGTCTCTGGAAGCCGCATTTCGGGCATTTATAATCGCCAAGCTGACTATAATGATAAAAACTGTACTGTAGACGTTCCCCACAGCATTTACAAAATCTTCCCTCACGTATCTCATTTGTTTCTGTTTTCATAACCGGATGACTGATTCCATAATATATACATGGATTGCCACTGTCCATGGCAAGATATGCTGAAAGTGCATCATCACCATTTACGATCAGTTTCATCTCCGGAACTTTCCGTATCATCTCTTCCAGAATATTCATGGTAATATCAATCTCACCATAACGGTCCAACTGATCACGAAACAGATTTGTCATCACCATATAATCCGGATTGATCTTGGTAAATACGTGTCGCGTAGAAGCCTCATCAACTTCAATACAGGCATAATCCGCATTGATATGCCCGTTCAGTCCTGCACCAAGTGCAAACGCTGCAACTACGCCATTCAACATATTGGATCCCGTATGGTTGCAGATCACCTTATTTCCCTCTGCTTCCAATGCAGCACACAACATGTTATTTGTCGTAGTCTTGCCATTTGTACCACATACGACAAAAATATCTTTTCGTACTTCTGCAGCAAGTTCTTTTAAAATTGGCGGATATATCTTTAATGCAATCTTTCCGGCCCATGTCACACCCTGTCTGCCCATGATCTTGCAGACACTTCCGGCTGCTTTTGCTGCCCAGATTGCCAGTATTCTTCTTATATTCATATTTTTGTTCCTTTGTTTTTCTATCGTTATTTTGTAACTTTCTAATCTTATTATTGTCCATAATTTTACGCTATATCGGCAAATTAATCAACCTTCTGCCGAAACTTAACAAAAAAAAAGGAACATCTCTTCTGAGACATTCCTCTTATTGCACATGAAAATTATACTAATTCAATAAGTACTTCCATTGCAGCATCGCCCTTACGTGGTCCAATCTTAACGATTCTTGTGTAACCACCGTTACGTCCTGCGTATTTTGGAGCGATTTCTTCGAACATTTTCTTAGTCATATCAATGTCCTTAGTGTTTTTCTTTCTACCAGCACCTTTTGCAGGTACTTCTTTAACTGAGTAGAAAACTTTTGCCATCTGACGACGAGCGTGCAGTCTGGACGGAGCATCTTTAGTGATCTCTTTCTGTACTTCATCGTATACGGTTACTTTCTTTCCGTCTACAACTTCTTTTACTCTCTTACCATCAGCATCTTTACGTGCAACTTTTGCAGTTACAGTAACTGTCTCAAAGTTATCTTTTTCACGTACTGCCATAGCGATAAGACCTTCAGCGATCTTGCGAATTTCTTTTGCTTTTGCTTCAGTGGTAACGATTTTTCCGTGATACAGAAGATTTGTCACCTGGTTTCTTAACAGAGCTTTTCTCTGATCAGAAGTTCTGCTTAATTTTCTATATTTTGCCATTTTATTTTCCTCCATCTGCGGGACATCAGAACATGCTTGTTCGGTCTTACTGTCCTGATGCTTAGGCATCCCCGCTCATATTTGCTGAATGAAATTACTCCTCAGTAGGCTGAAGCTGTAATCCCAGTTCTTTCAGTTTAGCAAGTACTTCTTCTAAGGACTTACGACCAAGGTTACGAACCTTCATCATGTCATCAGAAGTCTTATTGCAAAGTTCTTCTACTGTATTGATACCGGCTCTCTTCAGGCAGTTATAAGAACGAACAGAAAGCTCAAGCTCATCAATGCTCATTTCAAGCACTTTTTCTTTTTCATTGTCTTCCTTCTCGATCATGACTTCTGCAGTCTTAGCGTTTTCAGAAAGGTCAATGAAAAGGCTGAGATGTTCGCTCAGTACCTTAGCAGCAAGGCTGACAGCCTCATCCGGATCCAGTGTACCATTGGTATATACATCCAATGTAAGTTTATCGTAATCAGTGATCTGACCAACACGGGTATTCTGAACAATCATATTTACACGGTCAACCGGTGTATAGATTGCATCAACAGCAAGTACACCAATCGGCATATCGTCTGTTTTGCCCTTGTCAGCACTTACATATCCACGTCCACGTGTAATTGTAAGTTCCATAGCCAGTCTGCAGTCTTTACCACCATTAAGAGTAGCAATAACCTGATCTGGATTCATGATTTCGATATCCTGATCTGCCTGAATATCAGCAGCAGTTACGACACCTTTGCCCTCACACTCAATGTATGCGGTCTTCGGCTCATTGTCGGCACTGTTATTCTTGATAGCAAGGCTTTTCAGATTCATGATGATTTCTGAAACGTCCTCCTTCACGCCCGGAATAGAGCTGAATTCATGAAGGACACCATCAATCTTAACCTGGCTGACTGCTGCTCCCGGGAGGGATGACAGCATAATTCTTCTGAGAGAATTACCAAGTGTAGTTCCATATCCTCTTTCGAGAGGTTCTACTACGAATCTGCCAAATTTTTTATCTTCGGAAATTTCCGTAATTTCGATTTTTGGTTTATTAAAATCAAACACTATAAGTCCCTCCTTCTGGGTTTGTCAACATTTGAGGGTATTTAATTTAAAATGCATTATTTGGAGTACAACTCGACGATAAGCATTTCGTTAACCGGAACATCAATTGCTTCTCTTCTTGGAAGTTCTTTTACAGTTCCGCTTAAAGCTTCCTGATTTACATCAAGCCATTCCGGAACAAGTCTTCCGCCTGTTACTTCCAGAATACCTTTGTATCTTTCAGAACCTTTGCATTTTTCTTTGATTTCAACTGTATCACCAGCTTTTACAAGGTAAGACGGAATGTTTACACATTTGCCGTTTACAAGTACATGCTTGTGATCAACGATCTGACGAGCTTCACGTCTGGTTCTTGCAAGACCCATACGGAATACTACGTTGTCAAGTCTGCTTTCCAGAAGGATCATCAGGTTTTCACCAGTCTGTCCCGGCATTCTGTCAGCTTTGTTGTAGTAGTTGTGGAAAGGTTTTTCCAGAACTCCGTAGATGAATTTTGCTTTCTGTTTTTCTCTTAACTGTAAACCGTACTCAGACATTTTTCTGTTTGCACGTTTTAACTGTCTTGTGGATTTTTTATCAATTCCTAAATAAATCGGATCCAGGCCAAGGGATCTGCATCTTTTCAGAACAGGAACTCTATTTACTGCCATTTCAAGCTACCTCCTAAATTAGACTCTTCTGCGTTTTGGTGGACGGCATCCGTTATGCGGAACCGGTGTTACGTCACGGATACTTGTTACTTCAAGACCGCATGCCTGAAGGGCACGGATTGCAGCTTCACGTCCGGATCCTGGTCCTTTAACCATAACATCAACAGTTTTTAAACCATGAATTAAAGCAGCTTTTGTTGCAGTCTCAGCTGCCATCTGTGCTGCATAAGGGGTAGATTTTCTTGAACCTCTAAATCCCAGACCACCAGCACTTGCCCATGAAAGAGCGTTTCCTTCGTTGTCTGTCAGAGTAACAATTGTGTTGTTAAAAGAAGACTGGATATGTGCCTGTCCGTGTTCAACGTTTTTCTTAACACGACGTTTTGTTGTCGCTTTTCTGGTTGTCTTTGCCATTTTAAAACTAACCTACACTTTCCTTTATATAATCAATTATTTCGTTTCGTAAGGAAGTTCGATTCACTAAATTCAGTCTGCGCTTACGCTTGTCTTCATTAAGTTCCTTCGAACAATATTCACACTAAACTCATGCTGCATTTACATTTGCATTCGTTAAGCGTTCATTATTTCTTCTTGTTTGCAACGGTTCTCTTAGGACCTTTGCGTGTTCTAGCGTTTGTCTTGGTCTTCTGGCCACGAACCGGAAGTCCTTTACGATGACGGATACCTCTGTAGCATCCGATTTCCTGCAGTCTCTTGATATTCAGAGCGATTTCACGACGAAGATCACCTTCAACTGTCATTGTTTCATCAATTACAGCACTGATTTTCTTTACATCATCGTCTGTCAGGTCTCTAACACGAATGTCAGGATT
Organism: Blautia sp. MSJ-19; assembly: GCF_018918125.1. GTDB lineage: Bacteria > Bacillota > Clostridia > Lachnospirales > Lachnospiraceae > Blautia_A. Next base: position 84,842 of record NZ_JAHLQA010000019.1, on the reverse strand, counting down.
TACACCTGCCTGAGCAAGAATTTTGTCAGCGCTTGTTCTGCCGATACCATAGATATAGGTAAGGCCGATTTCGATACGTTTGTCTCTTGGTAAGTCTACACCAGCTATACGAGCCATGTACTGTTTCCTCCATTTTCTTTTTGAAAGTCTTCAGAACTATACCACTTGCGATCTTGCAAGGTGAAATGGGGTATATTTTCCTAAGCTTTCTGATTTTCTAGTTTCCTAATTGGGGTGCCTCGGTAAAACACCCAGTCGCCTTTGGCGTAAAGCGACCTTTCCGAAATTGTGTCCTCTCGGACATCTTGTTGCCTCTCGGTATTAGGCAATACATGCTTCTTTAATAAGATATTAAAACAGTCCGAACAACCCTTCCGGGTGTATCAAACTGCAGCCGCACGTTTCACAAATCAGTCAATCAACCCTGACGCTGTTTGTGTTTTGGATTTTCACAGATTACTCTGATAGATCCTTTTCTTTTGATGATCTTGCATTTTTCGCAGATCGGCTTTACAGATGATCTTACTTTCACTGGAAATCCTCCTTTTCCGTAATATAGGCTTGAATCTGCAGTTCATACACGCACTCTCAGCGCGTACATATGATATATTAACACCTTGTTGCAAATTATGCAAGCCCTAATTTTAAATTTTTGTTAATTTTTTTGTCTATAAAATATTTACGCTACGTAGATAAGAAAGAAGGAGTTCCTGACACACTGCGATTTCTGTTCTCTTCTTTCTCGTAGCTGTGCATATCAAAATATGTAAATCATTCTCGTTCAAGGATCTTATTGGGTTAACTTACATATTCTAATAACAAAAAACTCCCCCCGCAGCACCAGCGTGGCCCACAGGGGGAGTGTGAGGGGGACAGCGGCCTTCGCAACTGTGAGCGAGTCCCCCTCACGTTTTTATTTATCTCGCCAAATAATACGTCCTTTGGAAAGATCGTATGGAGAAAGTTCAATTGTAACTTTGTCTCCAGGAAGAATACGGATAAAGTTCATACGCAGCTTTCCGCTGATATGTGCCAGCACTACATGCTTGTTTTCCAGTTCTACTTTGAACATCGCATTAGGCAGCTTCTCCAATACAGTACCTTCCACTTCGATTACATCTGCTTTAGACATTATAAACCTCCTATGTCATCTGTCATTTTGTAAGAGTCAGAATTTCCGGTTCTCCATCCGTGATCAGAATGGTGTTTTCATAATGTGCAGAAAGAGAGCCGTCCATCGTTACAACCGTCCACTCATCATCTTCCCACGCAACGTCTGCGCGTCCCAGATTAATCATTGGTTCGATTGCAAATGTCATACCAGGCATCAGTTTAATGCCTCTGCGTTTCTGCGGGAAATTCGGTATCTGCGGATCCTCATGGAGGTGTGTTCCGATTCCGTGACCTACCAGGTCACGAACGATACCATAGTTAAACTTTGCAGCATACGCACCGATTGCCTTGGAAATATCATTCAGATGATTTCCTGCTTTTGCATATTTGATTCCTTCAAAGAAACTCTGTTTGGTAACTTCCATAAGCTGTTTTGCTTCTGGAGATACTTCACCGACCGCATACGTACGCGCAGCATCGGAATGATATCCCTTGTAGATCAGTCCGGCATCGATCTTGACAAGATCGCCTTCCTGGATGATCTTATGTCTGGACGGGATCCCATGTACAACTTCATCATTCAGGCTGATACAGAATGATGCAGGAAAGCCCTGATAATTCTTAAAGTTCGGAATACAACCCATGGAACGGATCATGTCCTCACCAATGCGATCCAGTTCTTTTGTGCTGATTCCCGGCTTAATGTGAGAAGCCAGTTCATCGTGAACCTGTTCCAGTAAATGACCGGCATGTCTCATAAGCTCAATTTCATGTTCTGACTTAATAGAAACTGACATCTTTATTATTCTCCCAAGATTTCGACGATTGCCTGGAATACCTCATCCAGTGCAACAGTTCCGTCTACAGTCTTTAAAACGCCCTGTTTGGTGTAATAGTCGATCAGCGGCTGTGTCTGTTCATGATAAACCTTCAGACGTTTGGAAACTGTTTCCGGTTTGTCATCATCGCGGAGTACAAGGTTCTCCCCACAGGTATCGCAGACATTCTCTGTCTTCGGTGCAGCATATACGATGTGATAAGTTGCTCCGCATTTCAGGCAGGCTCTTCTGCCGGACATACGATTTACAATATTCTCATCCGGTACGTCTACATCGATCGCATAATCAATCTTGCTTCCCAGTTTTTCAAGAGCCGCTGTCAGGCATTCTGCCTGCGGGATCGTTCTTGGGAAACCATCCAGTACATAACCGTTCTTTGCATCATCCTGCTGAATTCTGTCTACTACAAGATCACAGGTTAATTCATCTGGTACCAAAAGCCCCTGGTCCATATATGTTTTTGCTTTTTTCCCCAATTCAGTACCATTTTTGATGTTTGCACGGAAAATATCTCCTGTAGAAATATGCGGAATACCATATTTCTCGGCAATTTTTTTTGCCTGAGTTCCTTTTCCTGCTCCTGGTGCACCCAACATAATAATACGCATAATAAATACCCTCCTTTTTCTTTATGAAGCTTAAAACAACATCCTCGCGGAGCGTTTCTGCTTTACAGGGAATCCCTATAAAACAAAAGACTGTGATGCTTTCACACCACAGCCTTCATTTTAGCTGTTCAGAAAGCCTTTGTAATTGCGGACAAGCAACTGAGACTCGATCTGCTTCAATGTTTCAAGAACAACACCAACTACGATGATGATAGATGTACCACCGAAAGAAACATGTGCTCCGAATACACCATTGAAGAAGAACGGAATTACTGCCACAATGATCAGGCCTACCGCACCTATAAATATAATATAATTAAGCATTTTAGTCAAATAATCTGATGTAGGTTTTCCTGGACGGATGCCTGGGATAAAACCACCCTGCTTTTTGATATTATCTGCAACTTCCAGCGGATTAAATGTGATGGAAGTATAGAAATATGCAAAGAATACGCAGAGAACTACGTATAACAGCAATCCCCAGCTATACTGCGGCTGGGATGGATTACACCAGTTACTTGATGAAAGACCTCTCAGGATCTCACTTCCAATGCCTGTACCATTTGCCTTACCGGCAAACTGGGCAATAACACCCGGGAAAGACATAATGGAAGAAGCGAAGATGATCGGGATAACACCGGCAGTGTTGACCTTTAACGGAATGTTTGTGGCCTGACCGCCCATCATTTTTCTTCCAACCATCTTTCTGGAGTACTGAACAGGAATCCTTCTTTCTGCTCCATTAAGAATAAGGACAAATACAACCACAACCATAATGATCGCGAAGATGATCACACCTGCAAGCATTCCCTTTGCGATTGTTTTTCCCTTAATAAAGTTCTCATAAAGAGTTGTCATATCACTTGGAATTCTGGACACGATATTTACTGCAAGTACGATAGAAATACCATTTCCAACTCCCTTTTCTGTGATACGCTCACCGATCCACATCAACATTGCAGAACCGGCTGTAAGGCTGACAACTACAACAATGCCTTTTAAGAGGTCCATATCTTTAACGATATTTCCACGGGCAAAACCGATCGTCATCGCAACTGACTCAAAAAGAGCCAGACCTACTGTGACATAACGGGTAATTGCAGTCATCTTTTTTCTTCCCTCTTCACCATCTCTGTGCATTTCCTCCAGAGCAGGAATTGCAATCGTCAGAAGCTGAATGATAATGGAAGATGTAATGTACGGTGTGATATTCAATGCAAAAACAGACATGCTCTCAAAGGAACCACCGGTGAATGCATCAAAGAAATTGAATGCATCACCGGTATTGCTCTTGAACCACTGTTTGAACACACTGCCATCCACACCAGGTATCGGCAGCTGTGAACCTATACGGATGACAAAAATCATCGCTAACAGGTAGAGAAGCTTACGCCGCATCTCTTTCACTCTAAAAACACCTTTAAGAGTCTCAAACATTAGATCACCTCTACTGTACCACCTGCAGCTTCGATTTTTGCTTTAGCGGTTTCGCTGACAGCATTTACTTTTACATTAAGTTTTTTGGTCAGTTCACCGTTTCCAAGAATCTTAACACCGTCTCCAGCTTTGGAGATTGCGCTGGTAGCAAGTAAAGATTCAACTGTAACTTCTGCTCCGTCTTCAAAACGATTCAGAACGTCAACATTGATTGCGATGATCTCTTTAGAATTTCTGTTCTTGAAGCCTCTCTTAGGAAGACGTCTGTATAAAGGCATCTGTCCACCTTCAAATCCCGGTTTTTTGTGTCCGGAACGAGCTAACTGTCCTTTGTGTCCTTTTCCGGCTGTTTTGCCGTTTCCGGAACCATGTCCACGGCCTCTTCTGAAGTTATCACTGTGTTTAGAACCTTCTGCTGGTCTTAAGTTTGATAATTCCATCTTTGGCACCTCCTTTTATTATTCAATCTCTGGAAATTATTATGCTTCTTCTACTTTTACAAGATGCTGAACCTGCTGGATCATTCCTCTTGTAGCAGCATTGTCAGGCATTTCAACTGTCTTATGCATTTTTGTAAGTCCCATAGCAGCTACAGTCTTTTTGTGTTTCGGAACTGCACCGATTGGAGACTTAACAAGTGTAACTTTTAATGTGTTTGCCATTGTTTTGTCCTCCTTATGCCAGAATCTCTTCTACAGATTTTCCGCGAAGTTTTGCAACTTCTTCCGGAGTTTTCAGTTTGCTTAATCCTTCAATAGTAGCCAGAACTACGTTCTGTTTATTTCTGGATCCCATACATTTTGTACGGATGTTTTTGATACCTGCAAGTTCGATGACTGCACGCGCTGGACCACCAGCGATAACTCCAGTACCTTCCGGAGCACGTTTCAGAAGCATTTCAGCACTTCCGAATTTTCCTACATAGTCATGAGTGATGGAATTGTTCTCATCTCTTGCAACTGTAACCAGTTTTTTCATGGCATCTTCTTTTCCTTTGCGGATAGCTTCCGGAATTTCAGCTGCCTTTCCTAAACCTGCACCAACATGTCCGTTGCCGTCACCTACAACAACCAAAGCTGTGAAACGGAAGTTACGGCCACCTTTAACAACCTTGGTAACACGTTTGATTGACACTACTTTATCTTCTAATTCTAACTGACTAGCATCAATAAGATTATTTTTCATGTGTCTTTTTCCTCCCTTTTAGAATTTCAGCCCAGCTTCTCTTGCTGCGTCTGCCAGTGCCTTTACTTTACCGTGATAGATATAGCCTCCTCTGTCGAAGACAACGCTCTCGATACCTGCTTCAACTGCTTTCTTTCCGATTACAGTTCCAAGGTATGCTGCAGCTTTTACATCATCAGTATTTTCCAGTTCAGCTTTTACATCTTTCTGAAGAGTAGAAGCAGATACTAAAGTTTTTCCTACAGTGTCATCAATGATCTGTGCATACATATGCTTGTTGGAACGATATACTGCCAGTCTAGGAGTAGTAGCTGTTCCATTGAGATGATGACGGATTCTTCTATGTTTTTTCTCGCGAATTTCCGCTCTGGATGCTTTATTAATCATATTCTCACTCTCCTTATTTATTTCTTACCAGTCTTACCGACTTTACGTCTGATAACTTCATCAGCATACTTGATACCTTTGCCCTTATATGGCTCCGGTCTTCTCTTATCTCTGATCTCTGCTGCGTACTGGCCAACTTTTTCTTTGCTGATACCGGAAACGATGATCTTGTTTCCATCAACTTTGGATTCCAGACCTTCTGGATCTTCCATCTCTACCGGGTGAGAATATCCCAGAGAAAGAACAAGTTTCTTGCCCTGTTTCTGTGCTCTATAACCTACACCGTTGACTTCAAGCTCTTTTGTGTAGCCTTCGCTTACACCAACAACCATGTTGTGGATAAGGCTTCTTGTCAGACCGTGTAATGCTTTCATTTTCTTAAGATCGTTCGGTCTTGTAACTACTACATGACCATCTTCTACTTTGATTTCCATTTCGGTTGGAAGTGCTCTTTCGAGTGTTCCTTTAGGACCTTTAACGGTTACTACGTTACCTGCAGCTACGCTTACTTCAACGCCTGCCGGAATAGCTACCGGAAGTCTTCCGATTCGTGACATAATATTGTCCTCCTTACTTAAATTGTCGGAGAGAAAAGCTTTCATTTCTCTCTGTTTTCAGTTTGCATTGAACACTTAACAAGTACAGGCGCAAACGCTGTACGAGTTTAGTGAGAAAGCACACCTCGACACTTAATGAGAGAGTCGATGCAACGCGTCGGCTATCGAATTTAGTGACGATGGTGTTTCCTTCATCTATAAAAAATCTGCATTCAGATTTTTTTCCTTATTACCAAACGAAAGCAAGAACTTCTCCACCAACCTGAAGTTTACGAGCTTCTTTGTCAGTGATTACACCTTTGTTTGTGGAAAGGATTGCGATTCCAAGTCCGCCAAGTACTCTCGGGAGTTCATCTTTACCAGCGTAGATACGAAGACCTGGTTTGGAGATTCTCTTAAGTCCTGTGATGATCTTGTCGTTCTTTGTCTCACCGTATTTCAGTGTGATATGGATGGTTTTGAATACGCCGTCTTCGATCAGATCGTATTTTGCAATATATCCTTCATCTACAAGGATGTTTGCGATTGCGATTTTCATTTTGGATGCCGGAACATCTACTGTATCATGTTTTGCAGTGTTAGCGTTACGGATTCTTGTAAGCATATCTGCGATTGGATCACTCATTGTCATGTTAGTTTCCTCCTATTATTCTCTTCTCAGACTTTACATGATTAATATAATTACTTTAGGTTTAACAAATTTGCACCACTTCCCTCAACTAAACTCAACCTTCGTTTACACTCGGTTTCGTTAAGGTTCGGGAAGGGCCTCACACTAAATTCATGCTGTGCTTAACAGCTTGCATTCATTAAGTGTTTCCGGCCTACCAGGAAGCTTTTTTAACACCCGGGATCTGACCTTTGTAAGCCAGTTCACGGAAGCAGATACGGCAGATACCGTATTTTCTCAGGTATGCGTGTGGACGTCCACAGATTCTGCAGCGGCTGTATTCTCTTGTGGAGAATTTCTGTTTGCGCTGCTGTTTGATTTTCATTGCTGTTTTAGCCATTCGAATTCTCCTCCTTATTTAGCAAAAGGCATATTGAACTGAGTTAACAGTTCACGAGCCTCTTCGTCTGTCTTAGCAGTTGTAACGAAGATGATATCCATACCTCTTACTTTGTCTACCTTATCATACTCAACTTCTGGGAAGATCAGCTGTTCTTTGATTCCCAGTGCGTAGTTTCCTCTGCCATCGAAAGCGTTCGGATTTACACCACGGAAGTCACGTACACGAGGAAGAGCAAGGTTGATAAGACGATCAGCAAATTCATACATCTTCTCGCCTCTTAAGGTAACCTTACAACCGATTGGCATACCCTCTCTGATTTTGAAGTTAGCTACAGATTTTTTAGCTTTTGTTGCGATTGCTTTCTGGCCTGTGATCAGTTCCATATCAGCGATTGCTGCATCAAGAAGCTTAGCGTTTTCTTTAGCTTCACCAACACCCATGTTGATAACGATCTTATCGAGTTTTGGCACTTCCATAACGTTTTTATATCCGAATTTTTTGGTCATGGCATCCATGATCTCATTTGTGTAAAGTTCTTTTAATCTACTCACCTGTCATGCCTCCTCTCTTAATTAATCGATAACTTTACCTGTTGCTTTTGCAACACGTACTTTTTTGTCTCCATCCATCTGGAATCCAACTCTTGTAGCTTTTCCGTCAACAACGAGCATTACGTTGGAAACATGAAGAGCAGCTTCTTTTGTTGTGATTCCGCCAGCCTGGTTTGCAGCTGATGGTTTGTTGTGCTTTGTAACCATGTTGACATTCTCAACGATTACGGTGTTGTCTTTTACGTTAACGGCAAGAACTTTTCCTTCTTTGCCTTTATCTTTTCCAGCGATTACTTTAACAGTGTCGCCTTTTTTAATTTTCATAGCTGACATTAGGCACCCTCCTATAATACTTCCGGAGCTAAGGAAACGATCTTCATGAATTTCTTTTCACGAAGTTCTCTGGCAACTGGTCCAAAGATACGTGTTCCTTTCGGAGTTAAATCGTCTTTAATGATTACGGCTGCATTTTCATCGAAACGGATGTAAGATCCGTCTTTACGACGAGCGCCTTTTTTGGTACGAACTACAACAGCTTTAACTACATCGCCTTTTTTAACAACACCGCCTGGTGTTGCATCTTTAACAGTAGCAACGATAGTATCACCGATGTTAGCATATCTTCTTGTAGAGCCACCCATAACACGAATACAAAGGATTTCTTTTGCACCAGTGTTGTCGGCAACTTTCAGTCTAGTTTCCTGCTGAATCATACTGGTTTCCTCCTTATTTCACTTTCTCTACGATCTCAACCAGTCTCCATCTCTTGTCTTTGGACAGCGGTCTGGTTTCCATAACTTTAACGGTATCACCGATATTGCACTCATTGTTCTCATCATGAGCTTTGAGTTTATATGTTCTCTTTACGATTTTTTTGTAAAGAGGATGTTTTACATGGTCTTCGATAGCAACAACAATGGTCTTGTCCATCTTATTGCTGACAACCTTACCCACACGGGTCTTTCTCAGATTTCTTTCCACGATTATTTCCTCCTACTATTCACTATTTAGCAGCGTTTGCCTGCTCAGTGATTACTGTCTGGATTCTGGCAATATTTTTGCGAACCTCTTTGATTCTGCTTGTATTGTCTAACTGATTGGTTGCATTCTGAAATCTCAGATTGAAAAGTTCTTTTTTAGCAGCTACTAATTCTTCATTTAATTCTGCAGCTGATTTTGCTTTTAAATCTTCTACGAATTTATTAATTTTCACTGTTATCACCGCCTTCTAAGTCTGCACGAGAAACGATTTTACATTTACATGGTAACTTGTGCATTGCAAGACGTAATGCTTCACGAGCGATCTCTTCAGAAACGCCTGCGATTTCGAACATTACACGTCCTGGCTTAACAACTGCTACCCAGTATTCAAGGGAACCTTTTCCGGAACCCATACGTGTTTCTGCTGGTTTCGCTGTTACTGGTTTATCCGGGAAAATCTTAATCCAAACCTGACCACCACGTTTGATGTAACGTGTCATGGCAACACGGGCTGCTTCGATCTGGTTAGATCTGATCCAGCAAGGTTCGGTAGCAACAAGTCCGAATTCACCATAGTTGATCTTATTACCTCTAAGGGCTTTACCTCTCATGGAGCCACGGAACTGTTTACGACGTTTTACTCTTTTTGGCATTAACATTATTTATCGCTCCCTTCCTTATTTCCTTTAGTAGGAAGTACTTCACCGTTGTATACCCAAGCTTTTACACCAACTTTTCCGTAAGTTGTGTCAGCTTCTGCAAATCCATAATCAATGTCTGCACGCAGTGTCTGAAGCGGGATTGTTCCTTCGCTGTAGAACTCTGTACGAGCCATATCAGCTCCACCAAGACGTCCGGATACGGATGTTTTGATTCCTTTTGCTCCTGCTTTCATTGTTCTCTGCATTGTAGATTTCATAGCACGTCTGAAGGAGATACGGTTTTCAAGCTGCAGGGCAATGTTTTCAGCTACGAGCTGAGCATCTTTGTCCGGTCTCTTTACTTCTTTGATATCTACGATCAGTTTTTTGTCTGTGAATTTCTGTAATTCAGCTTTTACTTTTTCGATCTCAGAACCACCTTTACCGATTACGATACCCGGTTTAGCAGTGTAGATGATGATCTTAACTCTGTCAGATGCTCTTTCGATTTCAATCTTGGAAACACCTGCGCTGTAAAGTTTTTTCTTTAAAAATGTTCTGATATTGTAATCTTCAACCAGGTAGTCTGCGAAATCTGCTTCTGCATACCATCTGGAATCCCAATCCTTGATCACACCGACTCTAAGGCCATGTGGATTAACTTTCTGTCCCATGCTTTTCCTCCTTATCTTTCATCCAGCACGATGGTGATATGGCTTGTTCTCTTTTCGATTCTGTAAGCTCTACCCTGTGCTCTTGGCTGAATACGTTTCATTGTAGGTCCTTTGTTTGCATAGCACGCTGCAACGTAGAGGTTATCTGCGCTCATTCCGTTATTGTTTTCTGCGTTTGCGATTGCTGACTCAAGCAGTTTCTTCAGAACGCTTGAAGCGTATCTCGGATTATATGTGAGGATACCAAGTGCTGTCTGCACGTCTTTACCACGGATTGCATCTAATACATAGCAGGCTTTCTGAACAGAAATTCTTGCATAAGATAATTTTGCAGACGGTCTTGTCTCTCTATTACTCTCATTTCTGGCTCTCTTAATCTGGCTTCTATGTCCCTTTGCCATTTTAAAGTGCCTCCTTTCCAATTAATCGATATCTGGTAACACCGCCTTGCTGCCCCCTTGCGGGACAACAGGCAGATTATTTTATTTAAGTTTAATACTAGCGAACGCCGGATTTCTTTTCGTCTTTTCCGTGTCCTCTGTAAGTTCTTGTAGCTACGAACTCACCAAGTTTGTGTCCTACCATATCTTCTGTTACATATACCGGAACATGTTTTCTTCCGTCATGTACTGCGATTGTATGTCCTACGAAGGACGGGAAGATAGTGGAACGACGTGACCATGTTTTGATCACAGATTTATCATTTGCAGCATTCAGAGCGTCAACCTTTTTAAGCAGGCTTGCGTCTGCGAAAGGTCCTTTTTTCAATGAACGAGACATTCTGTACCCTCCTTATTATTTTGATAAAGCTTTTCCATCGCGTCTTCTTACGATGAGCTTGTTGGACTGTTTGTTTTTCTTTCTGGTCTTCAGACCAAGAGCAGGTTTGCCCCATGGTGTACACGGACCTGGACGACCGATTCCGGTCTTTCCTTCACCACCACCATGCGGATGGTCATTCGGGTTCATTACGGAACCACGAACTGTAGGTCTGATTCCCATATGACGTTTACGTCCAGCTTTACCAACATTGATAAGGTTGTGATCGCCGTTACCAACAACTCCGATAGAAGCGCGGCATACAAGCGGAACCATTCTCATTTCACCTGACGGTAATCTTAATGTTGCGTATTTTCCTTCTTTAGCCATCAGCTGTGCGCCGTTACCAGCGGAACGAACCATCTGTCCGCCTTTTCCAGGATGCAGCTCGATGTTGTGGATCATAGTACCAACCGGGATAAGTTCCAGTGGCAGGCAGTTTCCTACACGGATTTCTGCTTCCGGACCGTTCATGACTTTCTGTCCGACTTTCAGTCCTTCCGGTGCAAGGATGTATGCTTTTTCACCATCTTCGTAGCAGATCAGAGCGATGTTTGCTGTTCTGTTCGGATCGTATTCGATTGTCTTAACAGTAGCATGGATTCCATCTTTTCTTCTCTTGAAGTCGATGATTCTGTATTTTCTTCTGCTTCCGCCTCCGCGGTGTCTAACAGTAATTTTACCCTGGTTGTTACGTCCAGCATTTTTCTTCAGAGATACGACTAAGGATTTCTCAGGGGTATTTGTTGTGATCTCAGAGAAATCAGATCCAGTCATATGTCTTCTGGAAGGTGTATATGGGTTATAGGTTTTGATTCCCATGATGTTTCTCCTTTCGAATATTAGTTATCATGCTTTCCAGCATATATCTTCTGAAAGCGTGAAGAGGAATGTTCCCTCAACCAAACTCGCATTATATGCTCGTTAAGGTTCGGGAACGATCTCGCACTTAATTCATGCTTCGTTTTCACTCGCATTCATTAAGTTGCTTTCGATCAAAGTCCCTCGAAGATTTCGATATCTTTGCTTTCTTCTGTAAGAGCTACGATCGCTTTTTTAGTCTTAGCTGTTTTACCAACTGTAACACCGCGACGTTTTTTCTTTCCATCCATGTTCATGGTGTTTACGCTCTTAACTTTTGTTCCTTCGAACATTTTCTCAACAGCCTCTTTAATCTGAGACTTGTTTGCTTCCGGATGAACCAGGAATGTATATTTTTTCTCACCCATGGCATTCATGGATTTCTCTGTGATTACAGGCTTGAGAATTACATCATAATATTTAATAGCTGCCATTATGCGTATACCTCCTCAATGGATGCAACTGCGTCTTTTGTAACCACTACTGTATTGTGTTTCATCACATCATATACGTTGATAGTGCTTACAGTTGCAGTCTGTACATCTGCAATGTTTCTTGCAGAAAGAACTACGTTCTGATCATCACCAGCAGTTACAACAAGAGCTTTGTCTGCTTTGAGGTTTGTAAGAACCTTCTGCATTTCTTTTGTCTTTGCTTCTGCAAGTGCAAGGCTGTCTACAACAACCAGTTTATTTTCCTGAACTTTAGAAGTCAGAGCGGATTTCAGAGCTGCTCTTCTTTCTTTTTTGTTCATTTTTACTTCATAATCTCTCGGTACCGGAGCGAATACTACACCGCCGCCAGTCCACTGTGGTGCACGGATGGAACCCTGTCTTGCATGACCTGTTCCTTTCTGTCTCCACGGTTTTCTTCCGCCGCCGCTTACTTCAGAACGTGTTTTTGCTTTCTGAGTACCCTGGCGATTATTTGCAAGCTGACGAACAACAGCAAGATGAACAAGATGTTCGTTGATCTCTACACCGAACACTGCATCGTTCAGTTCCATTGTTCCAACTTCATTGCCTTCCATATTATAAACTGTTACGTTTGCCATTCTGATGCTCCTCCTTTCTCATTATAAAGACTTTACTGTCTCTTTGATGGTCACCAGAGATTTCTTAGGTCCTGGAACAGCACCTTTCACTAACAGTAAGTTGTTTTCTGTGTCAACGCGAACGATCTCAAGGTTCTGAACAGTAACCTGTACATTTCCCATGTGACCCGGCATGTGTTTTCCTTTGAATACTTTACTCGGATCGGAGCAAGCACCATTGGAACCAGCATGACGATGATATTTGGAGCCGTGAGCCATAGGTCCTCTGGACTGTCCATGTCTCTTGATAGCACCCTGGAAACCTTTACCTTTGGAAACAGCAGTTGCATCGATGTGATCGCCGTCTGCAAAGATATCAGCTTTAATTTCCTGTCCTACTGTGTATTCTGCAGCATTTTCAAATCTGAATTCTTTTACAAATCTCTTTACTGCAACACCAGCTTTGTCAAAGTGACCTTTTTCCGGTTTGTTAACCAGTTTTTCTCTGATCTCGCCATAGCCCACCTGAACTGCAGCGTATCCGTCGTTTTCCTCTGTCTTAACCTGAGTTACAACGCATGGACCAGCCTGTAAAACGGTTACCGGAATTAACTGGCCATCTTCATTGAAGATCTGAGTCATTCCGACTTTAGTAGCTAAAATAGCTTTCTTCATTTCTTTCTTCCTCCTTATAGCGGATTACCATAAAGGCAATCATATAGTTTTTTGAAACGCCCGAAGGGCATTTAAAACGAGTTTAAATTATTTTGTTTTCATCTTGATATCGATGTTAACACCAGCCGGCATTTCCAGTCTGGAAAGTGCATCAACTGTTTTCTGAGTTGGTGTCATGATATCGATGAGTCTCTTATGAGTTCTCTGCTCGAACTGTTCTCTGGAATCTTTGTATTTGTGAACAGCTCTTAAGATTGTAACAACTTCCTTCTTTGTCGGAAGCGGAACCGGTCCGCTAACTGTTGCTCCGTTCTTTTTAACAGTCTCGATGATTTTTGCTGCAGATGCATCTACTAACTGATGATCATAAGCCTTTAAAGTGATTCTCATTACCTGATTTGCCATAAAAAAAGTCTCCTCCTATTCGTACTCAATTATGCAGTACGACAAGCGGCGACTGTACACATCTCCGTGTGTGTCTTTCGACTTCTTTACACACGTCCATCCCGTTGATGGTTTCTGAACTTGTACAGTGACTTGTCGTCAGTTTCCTAACTTGACATTCGCTCCACGGAAAACCCGTCATCTCCTGGCGGCAACCTCGCGCTTCATTGCTATCATGTCACAGCAGATATTAGTATATACGATGATTCTAAATTATGCAAGTGTTTTTTTCATTTTTTTACATTTATTTATTCACAATAATTCTGCCTTTTTTCTTCTTATTATAGTGCAAAATGCAGTGAAAGGTCTTTCTCCCTTCACTGCATCTTATTTTATCCGTTTTCTTCTTATTATAATAGGATATCTTTTGTTATTCTTCTTCAGCCTCTTCATCGCCGCCGATGATATCCGAATAATCAAACAGTGTAACCTTTGTGATGGAATCTCTCACAACATCCGGTGCATCTCCGGCCTTTCTCGCTTTATTGGCAAGCTGAGAAGCAGTTCTCTTCGGAATCGCAAGTTTCTTGATTTCGACCGGAGCCTTTTCTTCTTCGATCTCATCTTCCTCCGGCTCTTCTTCGTACACGTATGTACTCTCCGCCGGTTCCTGATATTCCTGATTCATTTCCGGTTCATCATCTGCCGTTGCTGCTGCAATTTCTTTTTTGAGCAGCTCATGTGCCTCGCTTGTTGCTGTCTGCACATTTTTGACCGGGCGTTTCTTTACCGGCACTTCTTCCTCAAGATCATCCTCATAGATTTCATCTACAAATCCACCAGTACGGATTTTCTTTCTTTTTTCTTCTTTTTTATTCTTCTTTTTTTCTTTTGCTCCGCGAAGAAGTTCTTTGTCTTCCTGTTTCATACGTTTCTCGCGGGCTTTTTCTTCTGCTTTAAGTTCCTTGGATGTTTTTACCCTGCGACGGTCGCCACGGCCATCCTCATATTCATAATCATCCTCCGGCTCTTTTTTCCAGAGTTCTGCGATCACGTATAATATAATAAGGAAGAGAAGCACAAGACCAAGAATGATCAGCCCCTCAATGCTCTGCGTTGCGATCAGCAGATATCCCACAAGTGGAAGCGTTATAACAACCTTTGGTACCCAGTTCTTTACAGAAACCGTAATATTCTGCTGTGCAGATGTGCTTGTGTCAACCACAGTACCTGTATTATTTTCTCTGTTCACACTCATAAGGCTGTATTTATAAGTCTTAGAATCTTCCTCTACCAGAATCGGTGTCCCTGCCGTAACTTCTTCTGTTTTTACAGGAATCGCATAAGTCACAGAACCATATGGCAGATTTGTTGCCTTATCCGTCGTATCCATAATCACAGTTCTGACTCCAAAAAACGGCGGCAGTGCCAGCCCAAGGATACATGCGATCGTACATATCACAACAAAATGTACAATAAATTTCAAAAATTTTGACATTGGTATCTCCCTCGCTTTGGTTACCTTTGTGAAAAGCATTGCCCCGGAATCGGTCTTCTCCCTGGCAATGCTTCAAAATATACTGATTGCTTAATTACTGATTACTTAAATAATTTTCGATGCTCTTCATTGCAGCTTCTTCATCTTCTCCGTTTGCGGAAAGTGTGATTTCTTCACCTGCGTCAAGTCCCAGGGTCATCATTCCCATGATGCTCTTTGCATTGACTTTCTTTCTTCCGATCTCAACATAGATTTCACTGTTGAACTGGCTTGCCACCTGTACAAGCTGTGCGACAGGGCGTGCCTCAAGACCAGTAGACAAATGAATGGTGATAGGTTTTTTAATCATAATAGCTCCTCCTCGTTTGTCCGCAGTTCATCGGCCATCTCGCTTAATTTTCTTAAGCGGTGATTGACTCCTGATTTTCCCACCTGCGGATTTAACATCATTCCTAATTCTTTTAGTGTAGCCTCCGGATACTGCAGTCTCAGTTCAGCGATCTCAGATAACCCCTCACTCAGATTGTGGAGTCCTGTTTTTTCCTCAATCAGTCTGATATCTTCAATCTGTTTCACTGCTGCATTTACCGTCTTATTGATATTGGCTGTTTCACAGTTTACTTTCCGGTTAACGGAATTGCGCATTTCTTTGAGAATCCTGATGTTCTCCAGATTCATCAGTGCCACATTTGCTTCCATGATTGCCAGCATATCCACGATCTGTGCGCCTTCTTTCACATAGACCACATATGATTTCTTGCGCAGTACGATTTTGGCATCGATATCGAAGCTCCGTATGATCCTCTGCAGATATTTCGCTCTTCTTTCGTCCTGACATACGATTTCAAAATGATATCCCTTTTCGGGATCACTGATCGATCCGGATGCCAGAAAAGCGCCACGGATAAATGCCCGCTTACAGCAATTTTGCTGTGTGATCAGTTCATTATCCAAATATAAGGTATCTCCGTCAGCCTCATTCAGCGAAAGTTTCGTTCCCTGAAGAACCGTCAGTGCCTGTGTGGAATCTGTGATCTCAACAGAATACACATTTCCCTTCTTCATCTGGCGACTCTCGCGAATGGCTATTTCTGTATCTATATTAAATGTTTTTTGTAATAAAGTAAAGTACTTTCTCACCACAGCATCATTTTCTGTCTGAAAGCGAAGGGCTCCCTCTGCATTTACTTTTCCGCATGCACTCAGAAGCGCGGCGATTTCAGCGATACGGCAGTGTCTCGCCATGCTGATCTGTCTGGAAAGTTCTTCTTTCACCATCCCTGAAAAAGACATTTCCACCTTCTCCTGTTCTGTCGGTCTATTTTTTGAGTAAAGCATCCTTTCCAATGTCCCTGTGTTCCAGTCGGATTCCATACTCTCTCTCTTCTGTAAGGCAGTCATACAATACCCTCGCAAGTGTCACCGACCGATGTTTGCCGCCTGTGCATCCAATCGCAATGACCAGGCTGGTCTTGCCCTCTTTTGCATAATTGGGAATCAGGAACTTCACCATATCTCCCAGTTTCGCAGCAAACTGCCTCGCAGTCTCATTGTCCATCACATAGTTGTAAACTCCCTCGTCCAGTCCTGTCTGTGGCCGAAGTTCATCTATATAATATGGATTTGGCAAAAAGCGCACATCAAATACCAGGTCCGCATCTTCCGGAATTCCGTATTTGAATCCAAAAGACAGAACCGAAATGACCATATTGCTGAACTTCCCATTATCTACAAAAATATTATTCAGCTCTTTCTTCAGTTCTCTGGTAAGAAGATGTGTCGTATCAATAATATAATCTGCACGATTTTTCAGAAACATCATCTTCTGACGTTCCAGACGAATCCCGTCATCCACCCTGCCATTCATTGCAAGCGGATGGCTTCTTCGCGATTCCTTATAGCGCTTTACAAGTACTTTGTCTTCCGCATCCAGAAACAGGATCTCAAAGCGATGACCTTCCTGTTTCAGTCTCTCAAGGACTACTTCCAGTTCTTCCAGTGCTCTTCCGCTTCGTGCATCAATACCGATTGCCGCATTCTGAACTTCTTCCTCCTGTGCTCCCGCCATCAGAGAAACAAACTTCCCGACCAGCGGGATCGGAAGGTTATCTACGCAAAAATATCTTGCATCCTCCAGCATCTTTAATGCAGTCGATTTTCCTGCACCGGATAATCCGGTTACGATCACAAGCCGCATATCTTATCTCCCGTCAAATTCTCCCAGAAATTTCACTTCAGGTTCCAGTGTCACGCCAAACTTCGCATATACCGTCTCACGCACATGTTTCATCAGATTGCAGACATCTTCCGCAGTCGCGTCTCCCGCATTGATCACAAATCCACAATGCTTCTCGGACACCTGTGCGCCGCCCACGCGATAGCCCCGCAGCCCGCTGTCCATAATAAGTTTGCCGGCAAAGTATCCTTCCGGACGTTTGAACGTACTTCCCGCACTTGGATATTCAAGCGGCTGTTTTTCTGAACGCTGCTCACTGAGTTTACGCGTGAGAGCCTTGATTTCTTCGATGTCTCCTTCTTTCAGAGAGATCACAGCCTCCAACACAATATAACCTGCTGATTTGACTATACTGGTACGATAGCCCATTTCCAGCTTTTCTGCAGGTATAACCCGGATTTTCCCATCCTGATCCATCACAGTGACTTCCTTCAGAACATCTTTCATTTCGCCACCATATGCGCCTGCATTCATGACGACTGCTCCACCAAGTGTTCCCGGAATACCGCCTGCAAATTCAAATCCGGTCAGAGATGCACGCCTTGCCGCTACAGCGATCGTAGACAGCAATGCACCTGCAGATGCACGAATCTCTGTTCCGTCTACCGCCACCGTTCCTATATTACGATCCATCTGCAGAATCACACCACGGTATCCTCTGTCACTCACAAGAAGATTACTTCCATTACCGAGAATGAAATACGGTATATTTTCCTCTTTGCAGATCATAAGTGTTTTTGCAACATCTTCCACACTCCTGGGCATCACAAAAACCTCAGCCGGGCCACCGATTCGAAATGTTGTATGACGTTTCATTGGTTCCTCAAACAACACCTGTTCCGTCCCCAGCTCATGACAAAGCTTCTGTTTTATTTCTTCATTCACAGATCTTTTCCTCTATCTTTCATAAAAAATACATCATTTACGCTTATCATTTTTTGCTTTTTCTGTCAGCAGATCTCTGATCACCTCACCGGCAACCAGCATCCCCGCAGTTCCCTGCACAAAAGAAATGCTGCCATCTGTCATCCCGTCTCCGATGTCTTCATGCTGACGTACTCCGCGTGTTTTGCGCAGTTTTTCACGCGAATACAGAACTTTTACTTTACGGATGTTTTTCTTTCTCAGTTCTGCACGGATAGTCTTTGCAAGCAGATCGCCGCTGACTCTGGCAATATCTGCAATCTCCAGTCTTGCGGGATTCAGTTTGTTTTCTGTAGAAAGGCAGGAAATGACCGGCACTTTACTGAGTCCCGCCTGTTCGATCAGAAGGACCTTGGATGCAGCTGTATCCATCGCATCCACAATATAATCAAATGCACTGAGATCAAACATACCAGCTGTCTCTCTGTTATAATATGTCTCGTAAGTGTGTACGAGAATATTTTCATCAATATCCCGGATATGTTCTTTTGCCATCTGTACTTTTTTGCGGCCAACTGCTGATTGCAATGCATATAACTGCCTGTTGATATCCGTCAGTGCAATCTCTCCATGATCGACCAGTGTAAGACTTCCCACACCACATCGTGCCAGAGCTTCCACTACATACGAACCGATACCGCCAACGCCGAATACTGCAATCTTCATACTGCTGATCCGCCTCATATTCCTGCTTCCAAGCAGACATTCCATTCGGGAAAATGCGTCATACATACGCAAACCTCCTCATGCCTTCTTATTCTAAGACTCTCTGCTCCCACTCCGTTTTATTATACTATCCGGATATAAGAATGTACAGTTTTTCATACTTTTTTTAGAATTTGCGTATTTTTTTCCCGCATTTCCATATACTACCCATCACGACCCCTCAGGAACTTTTCCCGCCCGAAGGTTCTGATGACCATAAGCCTTCTCATTATATGCATAAATGCAGGAAAAGTCAAAAGAAAACCTTCTTTTTCTACAAATATTTTTTTCGCATCTCAAAATTGTTATGAAAGGATGTCTGTTATGTCTGAAAGCACGCAGAAAGAAAAACAAAAAGCATATGAAAAATATGTCAAAAGTATCACTCCTTCGCACAGTCTCCCACTGAATATGTGCAAAGCATTTGTGACCGGCGGGCTCATCTGCTCCTTTGGGCAGCTGATTCTGAACACCGTGTCTTCCATGGGAGCTGATAAAGAAACTGCCGGCAACTGGTGTTCACTTCTCCTGATCCTGCTCAGCGTGATCCTGACCGGTCTCAATCTTTATTCCAGAATCGGCAAATTCGGTGGTGCCGGCGGACTGGTCCCTATCACCGGATTCGCCAATTCCGTCGCTGCATCCGCTATTGAATACCGTGCCGAAGGACAGGTATTTGGAATCGGCTGCAAGATTTTTACCATCGCAGGACCGGTCATCCTCTATGGCATTTTGAGTTCCTGGCTGCTTGGCCTTATCTACTTCTTTATAAAGTTTATGGAGGTGATTCGATGAGATCCGGAATTCTGCTTGGAAAAGCAAGTATTGCTTTTTCCAGTCCCGTCTATATCCAAAGCTGTGCTTCTGTGGTTGGCTCTAAAGAAGGAAACGGTCCATTAAAAGATTCTTTTGATATGATCTGTGATGATCCTATGTTCGGTGAAAAAACCTGGGAAGCTGCCGAAAGTACCATGCAGAAAGAAGTCGCCACTCTTGCCATCGGAAAAGCAGGACTTACTCCCGGAGATATCCGTTTTGTCTTCGCCGGTGATCTCCTGGCCCAGACAATTGCCTCTTCATTCGGCATCGCAGAAATGGGCATTCCATTTTTTGGTCTGTACGGTGCCTGCTCTACCATGGGTGAATCTCTTTCTCTCGGAG
Source organism: Blautia sp. MSJ-19 (assembly GCF_018918125.1). Taxonomy (GTDB): domain Bacteria; phylum Bacillota; class Clostridia; order Lachnospirales; family Lachnospiraceae; genus Blautia_A. The sequence goes on along the minus strand of NZ_JAHLQA010000019.1, from coordinate 64,560 downwards.
CTATCGCTGTATCTGCCGGATACGGTCAACATATCCTGTGTGCCACATCCAGTCATTTTGCAACTGCCGAAAAAGAGTTTCGTTTCCCGCTTGGCTATGGTTCTCAACGTCCCCTCTCTGCTACCTGGACAGTCACCGGAAGCGGAGCCTGCATTCTCGGTGCAAAACCGCCTCATCCCCGGAACACCGTCGGCAGTTCTCCACTCTGCCACGAAGAGGGCTATGCTGCGGTTACCGGCATCACTACCGGCAGAGTCATCGACTTTGGTTTCCGTGACTCTCTGAATATGGGCGGCTGCATGGCGCCTGCCGCCTGCGATACGATCCGGCAGCATCTTCAGGATTTTGATCTGACTGCAGACAGCTACGATGCAGTCATCACCGGCGATCTCGGACTGGTCGGGCAGCGCATCCTTCTCGATCTTTTGAAACAGGATCAGATCGACCTTGCTTCCGTACATCAGGACTGCGGTCTGCTGATCTACGACAATGACAGTCAGGACACACACTCCGGCGGAAGCGGCTGTGGCTGTTCCGCATCTGTGCTTTCTGCTCTGCTTCTTCCAAAGGTCGCATCCGGAATATGGAAAAAAATTCTCTTTGTGCCAACAGGTGCGATGCTTTCCAAAGTCAGCTTCAATGAAGGAGCTCCCGTTGCCGGCATCGCACATGCCATCGTCCTTGAACACATTCCCAAAACAAAGGAGGCATAAACAATGGATTATTTTAATGCATTCTGGGTCGGCGGACTGATCTGCGCCCTTGTCCAGATCCTTCTGGACAAAACCAAGCTGCTCCCCGGACGGGTCATGGTCCTGCTGGTCTGCCTCGGCACACTTCTCAGTGCTGTCGGACTCTATCAGCCATTTACCGATTATGCCGGAGCCGGCGCAAGTGTTCCTCTTCTGGGTTTCGGCCATGTTCTCTGGAAGGGTATGAAAAAGGCAATTGACCAGGACGGTTTTCTCGGTCTCTTCACCGGAGGTTTTACAGCCTGTGCTGTCGGAGTCTCTGCTGCACTGATTTTTTCCTATCTTGCCAGTCTGATCTTTCATCCCCAAATGAAAGAATAGAAGATTTTGCCGTCTTGTCTTTCACTGGTGAACATTTGTACATTACGTTCTTGCATTCTTACTTCTTTTCGTTTATAATTGTATCATATTATCATTTTAAAACGTTAAAGGAGTACAAATATGAAAAAGCTTTGGAACAAATGGACAGACATCGCTCTGGTAAAGCGAATCCTGGTCGGCCTTATTCTTGGTGCCATTCTGGGAATCGCTGTACCAGGTGCAACCGGCATTGCAATTCTTGGCGATGTCTTTGTAAGTGCCCTTAAGGCAATCGCACCACTTCTGGTATTCTTTCTTGTGATCAGTTCTCTGTGCAACGCAGGAAAATCCCACGGCGGGGTCATCAAGACAGTCATCATTCTTTATATGTTCAGTACTGTACTGGCAGCAGTCATCGCAGTATTCGCAAGCATGGCTTTTCCTGTCAAACTGACACTTGCTACCGCTGCCGCAACTGACACAGCTGCACCACAGGGTATCGTAGAGGTTCTTAACAACCTTCTTCTGAATCTGGTTGCCAATCCGGTATCCTCCCTCGTAAATGCAAACTATGTCGGAATCCTTATGTGGGCAGTTCTTCTCGGACTTGCATTCCGTGCAGCCAATAACATGACTAAAAATGTTCTTGCTGATGTTGCTGACGGAATCTCCACAGTTGTTACCTGGATCATCAATATGGCACCATTTGGTATCTTCGGTCTTGTATTCAATACCGTATCCACCAATGGTCTGGATATCTTTACCACATATGGAAAACTGCTTCTCCTGCTGGTTGGCTGTATGCTCTTTATCTATTTTGTCACCAACCCGCTTCTGGTTTACTGGTGTATCCGTAAGAACCCGTATCCGCTGATCTTCCACTGTCTGAAAAGAAGCGCCCTGACTGCATTCTTTACAAGAAGTTCTGCTGCCAACATTCCGGTCAACATGAAAGTATGTGAAGAAATGGGTCTGGACCGTGATACATATTCTGTAACGATTCCGTTAGGTGCTACGATCAACATGGATGGTGCTGCGATCACTATTACCGTTATGACTATGGCAACCGCTTACACACTTGGTATCCATGTAGACATTCCGACTGCGATCATCCTCAGTCTCCTGGCAGCTCTGTCAGCCTGTGGTGCTTCCGGTGTTGCCGGCGGTTCCCTGCTGCTGATTCCGATGGCCTGCTCCCTGTTTGGTATCTCTGATGATATTTCCATGCAGGTCGTTGCCGTTGGTTTCATCATCGGTGTTATCCAGGACTCTGTAGAGACCGCTCTGAACTCTTCTTCCGACCTTCTCCTTTCTGCATCTGCAGAATTCAGACAGTGGCGACTGGAAGGAAAAGAAATTAAATTCTAGCCAACTATTCTTGTTTATTGATTTTATCTCCAAAGACAACGGGGACGGAGTTTTACAACACAAAACTCCGTCCCCGTTGTCTTTTACCATCTCTTCCAGAAAAAGAGCCCTGCTCCAAACCCTTTTCCCAGTGCTACCATAAGCACAAACACCGCCAGATAGCGAACGATCCTGGCCCTGCGCATAAAGATCGGAAATACATTCAGAATCTCTGCCAGTGCCATAGCCCAGCATCCCACAAAGATTCCTCCAAGCAGACCAAATACAGACAAAAAGAGCTTTCCACCCGGCATCTGCAGTCCAAAGATCTGAAACAGATTCCCAAACACAGCCCCTGCCGAAACCATATCTTCATAGAACATGATCTTATTTCCGGTATGCGTCCGGTCCGCAAAATCAGAGATCACCCCCAGTTCTACGATAAAAGAGAACAATCCGCCTGCAACGACCACACCTGCACTCAGTCCGATCAGTACAAGAACTATCTTCTGTATCCACATTATTTCCCACCAACTTCCATTTCTTTTTTTCTGCGCGCCGCATCTTCCACAAGTGTTGTCTGAATATCATTTTCATAAAGACGCATCTGCACTTCCATTGGTGTCGGATCCACAGTAAAACGTTTTTTTCCAAAATGATTGAAAAAGATCAGAATTCCTAGTGTCAGCCCAATCGAGTAAGTGATCTCCAGCACTGTAAATCCATCACTTTTGCTTCCCATCACAAGTTCATAGATCTGACCGAACAGTTCCGTCCCTCCTACATCATTGTTAAATGCCATGATAGAAAAAGCCGATCCTACAAATATCACAGCTGCCACAGCAGTCACCTTCAGGATATGCCACGCATATGGCGGTGTCTTCTGATTTTCATAGGTCACGATCAGATCCGACTCTCCCAGATTCTGCACTTCTACTTTGGGATACTGCTCGTGAATGCAGGCAATGATCTTTAATATGGATATCACAAATCTCTGTTCTTTCTCCCCGTGTATTTTGAGTATCTTCAATGCTTTGATCCTGGGCAGCATAACTTTATCGGCACACTCCAGTGTGACAATATCTCCCAGAGTCACATCCGTTTTTGTTACCTCCACATTCCGGTCACCTTTGATATACACCGTTACTGATTCAGATGCCATAAATCCCCACACGTCCTTTCCGGTTTGTTTCTGTATCAGTATCTGAAAAACCGGCAAAAAGTATACGTAATAGTGCCATTAAAGTTTTGGCTGCCACAGCATATTTTATAATTCTTTTCGAAGCTTCTGCAAAATTCTTTTTTCCATTCTGGATACCTGCACCTGTGATACTCCCAGGCGCGACGCTACCTCTGTCTGTGTCATATCGCAGAAATAGCGCATACAGATCATATCTCTTTCTTCTTTTTGAAGGCGATCCAGAAGTTCTTCCAGCAGCACTCTGTCCAACAATTTCTCCTGCATATTCTTCAGTTCCGGAATTTTATCCAGCAGCCTCAGTTCCGTTCCCTCACCCTGATGGATCGGCCGGTAAATGGATTCCACCTCAGCTGCTGATTCCAATGCCATCGCAATCTCTTCCGGCGGCATCTGCAGTTCTTCGGAAAGTTCTGTAATGTTCGGTTCCCTTCCCAGCCTTTTTTCGAGCATTTCCCGTGCACGATAGATCCTGTACTGATTTTCTTTTATAGAACGACTGACTTTTACCATGCCATCATCTCTCAGAAATCTTTTGATCTCACCTGCGATCATAGGCACGGCATAAGTAGAAAATTTCACATCAAATGACAGGTCAAATTTATCTATCGCTTTCAAAAGGCCGATACTTCCAATCTGGACAAGGTCTTCCATTTCTACCCCTCGGCCCGCAAACCTTCTGGCAACACTGTAGACCAGTCCCATATTCTGATGAAATAACAGTTCTCTCGCTTCTTTATCCCCCTGGTGCGCCCGCCCGATCAGGGCCGATGTATCCAAGGTCATATCTGTGCCTACCGACCAATGGTCTTTTTCATATGCACCGTGGTTCCCTTTCCTGTTTCTGATTCCACCTCCACTTCATCCATAAAGGCTTCCATAAAGGTAAATCCCATTCCCGAACGGTCTTTATCCGGTTTTGTGGTATACATTGGTTCCATTGCTTTCTGCACATCCATAATTCCCACTCCATGATCTGTGATGTCCACGTACAGTACCTGCTCTCTGTAATATAATTTCATTTCAATCTTTTTTATCTGATTCTCATATCCGTGAATGATGCAGTTTGTCACGGCTTCCGACACTGCAGTCTTAAGGTCTGCAATCTCTTCCAATGTAGGATTCAGCTGCGTACAGAAAGATGCCGCCGTGATCCTCGCAAGACCTTCATTTGCCGGAAGGCTGTCAAAAACAAGAAGCATTTCGTTTGTATTCTCTTTCATGGTTTCTCCTCCTCTTCTGCTCTGTGTATTTCAATATAACGATGCAGTCCCGACAGATGGAGCAGCCTGTCGATATGGCTGCTCACTCCCGTTGCCTGGATGCAGCCTTTGCGCATCCCCAGAGACCGATATCTTCCCATCAGCAATCCAACTCCGGAGCTGTCCATGAACTGCGTTTGCGAAAAATCAAACACGATCGTCCTTATATAAGTTCTGCCTGCCAGTTTTTCCGCCTCTTTCCGGATCCAGTCAGATACCGGATGATCCAGTTCCTCCGGAACCAGAATAACCAATGTTGTCCCCTCCAGTTTAAACATTTCTTTCATTTTCCACTCCCCCCTGCTTTTATAAAAAAGAAAAAGAGGATGCACCGCTGGTACATCCCCTTCTCCGAGGTTTTTCTTAAAATCCGAATCGCTTATTCATAATATTCTCCATCTGCATTGTCATACTCACTGTAATCAGCATTGTCTGTATTCTGGTCACTCTGCGCCTGTACGCCTTCAGAATCATTGATTCCAGTAACACCGGTTGCATTTTTGATCGTCGTATAGATCGTCTTCATGGAATCTGTCAGCACATCTACATGTACTTTCTGAATCTCCACCGCTGCACTGTCGATATCCTGCTGCTGATAATACGTATATGCCTGCAGAAGTGCCTGATAACTCTCACTCTTCGCCTGCTCCGTTGTCAGCTCCTGTGTCACGGATTCTACGGTATCCCCGGACTCTTTTGCCTCTCCCTGCACTTTGGTCAGCTCAGCTCCCTGACTTGCCAGCGATTCACTGTACTGCACGATCTGCTGATTTGCTTCCTGGTAGATTCCCTGACGAATCGATGGCACGGCCAGCAGCCAGAATGCAACTGCACCTGCCGCAATACCGGACATCAAAATAAAGAATGCAGAAATCCTCGAATGTTCCCTGTACACGGTCGGCTGCACACTGCTGCCATTTCCAAGGATTTCCTCATCAAAACTCTGTTTTTTGTTTTTGGAACGGAACAGCCCCTTCTTTGGAGTTTTTTCCAGTCTTGTCGTAACCCCGGTCTGTTCATCCACTTCACGAAGAAACCGAAGTGTTGTCGTATTTGTTTTGTCGATCCGTGCTGCCTTCTTCAGGATTCTTCGTGCACGATTCCATTCCCCGTTTTTCATCTGGATCAGGGCAAGCAGATGGTATCCCTTGATCAGTTTTGAATTCTGCGCAAGAATTTTACGCAGCTGGATCGCAGCCATATCCTCATGCCCCTCTCTGCAGAGAAAAAGCGCATGATTATATTTTTTGATCGTCTCATTGATCGCAGCCAGCTTGTTCGGGTTGGCCTGTAATTTATTGATATACTCTGTTGCAAGATTTCTGCTCGGCTGAAGATTCTTGCTGATCACCCATTCACTGAGTGCCGACACCACTTCACCCGTCTCAAAATATACCAGTCCAAGCAGATTTCGAGCCCGAATATTTCTTTTATCATACATCAGGCTCTGTTTCAGACAGGCAATCGCGCCGGAAAGGTCACGAATGCTCGCTTTTTCAAGCCCCTGATTATAGTATATTTTGGACAGATAATCTACTTTTTTCTGAATCAGCACATTATACCCACAGTTCGGACAGTAATCCAGATCCATATCCATGAGAAATGCACCGCAGTTCATACAATTCATGTAGTTCTCCTTGTGCTTTATTTTACACGTCTGTTGCTCTTTGCTTCTCTTAATACTTCCTGCAGAACATCCAGAATATCTGTCAGTTCACGGTCATAGATCGCGCCTTCTGCATCTGTGACATCCAGACATGGTTCAAACTTCTTCAGTTCCTCTTCATAATCAATCATCGTATTCTCCTTTATTTTCCGATTCCCTTCAGGATGGCTGTCTTGATCTCACCAACCAGATACAGGGAACCAACACAGAACAGCATTCCGTCTTCGCCCTTCACAGCCAGTGCTTTGCGAAATGCCTCTTCTACATCCTCACAGGCTTCAGCTGACGGACATCCTTCTTTGCGGAAGATCTCCGCAAGTTTCTCTGCCGGCACCTTACGGTAGCCGCCTACCTGTGTCACGATCACATGACGGAACGAAATTCTGCCGAGGATCGTCCGGATCATATCTGTGTAATCCTTGTCATCTACTGCCGAAAAAAGAAGTGTCAGCGGACAGTCCTCCTGAAAGTGAGCTGCTGTCTCCACAAACTTCTCCACACCATCCTCATTGTGTGCTCCATCCACGATAACTCCCGGAAGTACGGTTTCCATTCGTCCCTGCCAGCGAGTCTCCTGAAGTCCTTTTCTGACTGCCTCCAGAGATACCGGAATCTGATTCTTCAGTACTTCAATCGTTTTCAGTGCAAGAGATCCGTTCATCACCTGGTATTCTGCAATAAACGGCAATGAGAAAACTGTATTTCCATAATACTCATTCTCAAACAAAAAATCAATGCCTGACCTTGTGCTGCGCACGATTTTTGCATCTTCTTTCCTGACTTCATAATACGGGCTTCCCAGTTCCTGTGCATGTTTACGTATCACTTCTGCTGCCACAGGATTGTTCCCGTCATAGATCACCGGAACTCCAGGTACTATGATTCCTGCTTTTTCACCGGCAATCGCCTCGATCGTATCTCCAAGATACTGCATATGATCAAAACTGATCGACGTGATCACACACGCTGCCGGATCTTCTACAGCTGTTGTCGCATCCAGTCTTCCACCCAGTCCAGTCTCCAGAATCACATAATCTACTTTTGCATCCGCAAAGACTACCATTCCCATCAGAAACAGAAATTCAAAATAGGTCGGATGATAGTTTCCCTCTGCTACCAGTTCCTCTGACAGTTTCTTTACTTTTTCAAACGCATTCAAAAATGCTTCATCATCAATATTCTTCTCGTTGATCTGAAAACGTTCATTGATCACGACCAGATGCGGGGAAGTAAACAGACCACAGGAATAACCTGCCTCCCTCAGAACAGAAGTCAGAAATGCACAGGTGCTTCCTTTTCCGTTTGTTCCTGCCACATGTATGACCCTGAATTTCTTTTGCGGGTCCCCCAGACGGTGCAGACATTCCTTTGTATGCTCCAGCTTGTTCTTTGTTGTAAATTTCGGAGTTTCTTCAATATAAGCAACTGCTTCTTCGTAATTCATAAAAAAATTCACCACTTCATCTAATGTATTCGCAGCGGTCTGAATCTCCGGGATTCAAACCACTACGATATCATTATATATGAGTGGTGAAAGATGTCCAGTACTAATCGTAATCTTTTATTCGTCAGAATCAGGATTCTTCCGTCGGAAGTTTCCATTTATTTTCAGAATACAGCATATAAACCGAGCGATCGTAGCTCTTGCTCAATGCCTTTCTGGTTGAACTGTTGCTCCGCTGTGTCACAGAGATCCTGTCAAAATCATCCAGTTCTGTACCTGATATCATCAGAGTCGTTGGATTTACATAAACGGTATCGATCCATTCTCCATTCAGTTTGACCTGACTGGATGGTGTGAAATTTGTTCCTTTCAGACGGTAAGTCGAATCTGAAGCCGATACAAGATCCATGGAATCAAGAGTCACATCATACAGTCCCATCCTCATCTTTGTTCTCTCGAAGGATTCGCCATCTTCTTTGTAGGAATACTTTTCTCCATAGAGAAGGTCATACTGCAGTGTCTCCAGATCCACCTGATAGTTGCGGGTACTTCTTCTTGCCTGATGATAACGGAAGATCGTACCTTCGTGAATTCCGGCACGGTCCATAACTTCTGCTGCCATCTGATAAGCCGCCAGGTTGACATTTTTCTTCTCCATTCCGAAATTATCCCACATAACATACTGGGTCTGGAAAAGATACTTGTTTTTGAGATCTTCCACTTTCAGTCCCATCGTCGGAAGATGATCGCCATACATCACAAGGATCACATCCTCCGGATAGTCCGCAAGCGCATCTGTAAGCTCTTTCACGAAATTATCCATCTCATGAATCTCGTTACAGTAATACTCCCACTGATTATTCTGTGCCTCTGTCGCAGCACCGGTGACAGTGATCTCCGGATCATCGATCAGTTCTTCTTCCGGATATGCCCCATGTCCCTGCACGGAAATCGTATATACATAGTCCGGACCTTCTGTGGAATCCAGACATTTGATGATCTCATCTGTCAGCACTTCATCTTTGGTCCAGCCAAGCGGATTCTTATCCTCTTCCTCCGGCATGTATTCTGCTGAAGTGAAGGTATCAAATCCCAGATTCGGGAAAATCGTCCTTCTCCCATAGAAATTCGCTTCATTGTTATGTACGGCATGTGTCGAATATCCAAGATTCTTCAGCACATACGGTGCACTTTCACAGGTCGTTTCCTTCAGAATGCTCTTGTACGGATATTCACCTGGTCCAAAATAATGAAGGCTCATGCCTGTGATGGATTCAAACTCTGTATTTGCTGTACCGGCGCCTACAGACGGCACCTTGTAATATCCGGAAGAATATTCCTTCATCAGTTTGCGGAAATTCGGAATCGGATCTTCGGAAATCTTCAGATAATTAACCAGCGTCGGATCAAAAAATGATTCCAACTGAAGGAAAATAATGTTTGGTTTGCTGTTTTCATTTGTTGCCGGAAGATTATCCTCGCTTTTCTCAATCCGCTGGATTTCTTCTTCTGAATAATCCCTCGGGCAGCTGATGCCCGTGTCAAAGATCGTAACAGCAAGGCAATATGGATAGCCATAATCTTCATAGGCAAATGCAATATTTCCAAAATAATTGGAAAGCACTCTTTTTTCCAGTGCAAGCTGTGTGATTCCGGCAAATGCCGCAACTCCCACAACCACCAGAAGAAGGTCATAACGGAATTTTACTTTTCTCTGATACTTCGGTCCCTTGATCAGCAGTGCAAGCAAAATGAGTACAAATACGCCGAGAACGATCAGTGCAAGAACCACACCCCATGCCGGCAGATATTTGTTCAGAATTGCCATACCATCTGTCAGAAGATGCAGGTCCGGCCCGGTAAACGGAGTGACCCTGTTGGACAGAATCACACCATTTATAATTCCAAGAAGCAGCCAGAACATGGATACCAGGACACGCCAGAAGGTTCTCCGCCGGAACAGATATACAAGCAGGCTCGTCGTAAAGATCAATCCTGCATTATACGCAAATACCAGTGGTTTTCCTGTCATAAAAGTCCATGCTTCCGTAAAGGAATGACGGCTGATCGCCTCGATCAGAAAATAGCCGGCCGCACTGCAAAGTGCATGAAGCAGCAGGGAAATCTTATTGCATATCTTATACAATCTCATCCAAATGCTCCTTTATTACTTCTCCATCTGTGTAAGCTGTGTCTTTACCTTTTCCATCATTTCTTCATATTTCTGAAGTTTTTCTTTTTCTGCGTTTACTTTTGCTTCCGGTGCCTTGTTGACAAAGTTCGGGTTATTCAGCATACCCTGGCATCTTGCGATTTCTTTTGTGAGACGCTCCCGCTCTTTCTTAAGGCGTTCCATCTCTTTTTCTCTGTCAACCAGATCTTCCAGCGGCATATAAACAACTGCATCGGATACGACAACAGATACCGCATCCTCACCAATGCCGTCTTTGCTTTCCTGCACGTGGATTTCTTTTGCAAATGCGAGATTTACAAAGGATTTCTTGCATGCCTCGTATCTTGCACAGGTTTCTGCATCTTTACCTACAATGTAAAGATTTGTCTTGCGATTCATCGGTACGTTCATTTCTGTACGTGTGTTACGGATTCCGCGGATTGCTTCTTTGAAGCTCTCTACTGCTTTTTCTGCTTCCGGGAATACCCATGCTTCCTGGAATACCGGCCAGTCAGAGATCATGATAGACTCTTCTTCCGGAAGAAGTGTGCAGTAGATTTCTTCTGTGATGAACGGCATATACGGATGAAGCAGTTTCAGTCCTTCTGTCAGGGCTGTACGCAGTGTCCAGAGTGCATCATTGGCTGCCTTCGGATTTTCGTCTGCTTTCCAGAGACGTACCTTCGCCATCTCAATATACCAGTCGCAGAGCTCATCCCACAGGAAGTCATAAACCTTCTGTACAGCGATTCCAAGTTCGTATTTATCCATGTTGTCTGTTACGTCACGGATCACGGTGTTGAGTTTGGAAAGGATCCATTTGTCCTCGAAGCAGAGATCATTAAGGTCTGCCGGTTCGGTGACTGTCTTGCCTTCCAGGTTCATCATGATAAAACGTGATGCGTTCCAGATCTTGTTTGCAAAGTTACGGCTGGACTCTACACGCTCCCAGTAGAAACGCATGTCATTTCCAGGTGCATTACCTGTGATCAGAGTCAGACGAAGTGCATCTGCACCGTATTTGTCGATAACTTCAAGAGGATCGATACCGTTTCCGAGGGATTTACTCATCTTGCGTCCCTGAGAGTCACGTACCAGACCGTGGATCAGTACATGATGGAATGGAACTTCTCCTGTCTGCTCCAGTGCGGAGAATACCATACGGATAACCCAGAAGAAAATGATATCGTATCCTGTTACCAGGACATCTGTCGGATAGAAGTATTCCAGTTCCGGTGTCTTGTCCGGCCATCCAAGTGTGGAGAACGGCCACAGAGCGGAGCTGAACCATGTATCCAGAGTGTCTTCATCCTGATGAAGATGTGTGCAGCCGCATTTCGGGCATTTCTCCGGCATTTCTCTTGCAACGACTACTTCACCGCACTCATCGCAGTAGTAAGCCGGGATCCTGTGTCCCCACCAGAGCTGGCGGGAAATACACCAGTCGCGGATGTTCTCCAGCCAGTGCAGGTATGTCTTTCCGAAGCTTGCCGGAACAAATTCCAGCTCGCCCGGTTTCAGAGCGTCCATAGCTGCTTTTGCCATTTTGTCCATGCGGACGAACCACTGAGGTTTGATCATCGGCTCTACGGTTGTGCCGCAGCGGTCATGTGTACCAACGCTGTGGTTGTGCGGAACAACTTTGACCAGAAGTCCCTGTGCATCGAGGTCTGCCACCATTGCCTTACGTGCTTCGTAGCGGTCCATTCCTGCGTATTTGCCGCCAAGGGAATTGATGGTAGCATCATCGTTCAGGATATTGATTTCTTCGAGGTTGTGGCGTTTGCCTACTTCGAAGTCGTTCGGGTCGTGTGCCGGTGTGATCTTAACGCAGCCTGTTCCGAATTCTTTGTCAACGTACTCATCTGCGATAACCGGGATCTCACGGTCGGTCAGAGGCAGTTTCAGCATCTTGCCGATCAGATCTTTGTATCTCTCATCCTCCGGGTTTACTGCTACTGCGGTATCACCGAGCAGTGTTTCCGGACGTGTAGTTGCGATTTCTACGAATCTTCCTTCTTCACCTACGATCGGGTAGTTGATGTGCCAGAAAAATCCGTCCTGGTCCTCATGCTCAACTTCTGCATCAGAGATGGAAGTCTGGCATACCGGACACCAGTTGATGATCCTGGAACCTTTGTAAATGTAACCTTTCTCATAGAGACGGATGAACACTTCCTGTACTGCCTTGGAGCATCCTTCGTCCATGGTGAAACGTTCTCTCTCCCAGTCAGCAGATGCACCGAGCTTCTTGAGCTGGTTGATGATCTTTCCGCCGTACTCTTCTTTCCATGCCCATGCATGCTTGAGGAATTCTTCACGTCCGATGTCGTGTTTGTCGATTCCTTCTTTTTTCAGCTTGTCGATAACCTTGACCTCTGTTGCGATCGCTGCGTGGTCAGTTCCCGGCTGCCAGAGTGCTTCGTATCCCTGCATTCTCTTGAAGCGGATCAGGATATCCTGCATGGTCTCATCGAGTGCATGTCCCATATGAAGCTGACCGGTTACGTTCGGCGGCGGCATAACGATGGTAAATGGTTTTTTATCTGGATTTACTTTTGCGTGGAAGTATCCGTTGTCCATCCATTTCTGGTAGAGACGTTCTTCCAGCCCTTTCGGGTCATAAGTCTTTGCAAGTTCTTTGCTCATAATGTCCTCCTGAATTTTTGATAGGTGCATTTTGCTTATTGAAAAAACAGCCCCTCACACAGAACCTGTGTGAAGGGCAATTAAATCGCGGTACCACCTTCATTGTGCAGATGATAGAACTACACATCTCATTCTCCCTTAACGCAGGAAACGTGAAAGCTTACTGATTCTGCCTGACGCAGTCCTTTCTCAGCTTTCCGGCTCCAAAGCTACCTTCGACAATCTCTTTCTGAGGGTTCCTTACAGCCTCCGAGAACCCCTCTCTGTCAGCGAATATCGCCTACTCCTCTTTTTCTCTGCCTTTGCTATGAAACTCATAGTTATGAAAACTACTATAATTGCATTTTTCGACCTTGTCAAGAAGGATTGATGAAAATTCACAGATATTCGTTTCCTTTTTTGTCTTTGAATTCCAGAGTTTTCGTTATTCGACAGATTTCAGCGATTCTACCATGTCAATCTTCTTGAGTTTCCTGTGCATGAAGATATTTACGATGATCGAGAAAATACAGGTGATCACCGCACAGTATACGAAGCTTATCGGCCGGATGTTCCTTCCGAACATGACTGCGTCAACCTCTACTGTCACAATGATATAACGGTGCAGGAGAATACCAAATCCCGCGCCGAAAAGGATTCCGGCTATGGTCAGGATAATATTTTCCCTCAGCACATACTGTGAAACTTCCCCGTCGAAAAATCCCAGTACTTTGAGTGTCGCCAGCTCTCTCTGGCGTTCCGTGATGTTGATATTATTCAGATTGTAAAGTACCACAAATGCCAGCATTCCCGCTGATACGATCAGCACAATGATGACGATTCCCAGTGTACTGAGCATACGGTTTACCATATCCATGGTACTGGCCGTATAGCTGATACTCAAGACTGCCGGTGATTCCATGATCTTCTGTCCGATCGTCTCTGTCTGATCCTTATACTCATCTCTGACAGCAAAAACAATATCTGCATAATCCGGATCTTCACCAAAGGTTTCCTTATAAACGCTCGGCGTCATATAAACATAATGACCGGCATAATTCTCTGTGATGACAGCGATCTTCACCTGGTACTCTGTATCGTCTTTTTTGACTGTCAGTTCATCTCCCACTTTGAGGCCCAGAAGACTGGCTGTTTTTTCACTGACTGCTGCCCCCTCATCCGTCAGTTCGTATTCTTCCTTTGTCTTACGGTTTCTGAGTGTTACGTCCTTTTTAAAATTGTCCAGATTTTCCGGAACATAAACATATACGCTTAAGTTTGATTTTCCGTTCGGTGCAGTGAGTTTGGAAAGCTGGATCTTCGTATAATGATCCAGTGTTTCCGTTGCATCCAGTTCTTCTGTGAGTGCTGTCTTTTCCTGCTCCGTTGCATCATCATCGGAGATGATCGTGCCGTCATAATGCTGGATATTTGCATACTGAAGATTAACGATATCCGAAACAGAATCCTGGATTCCATATCCTACCAGCATCAGTGCCATACTTCCCGCGATACCAAAAATCGTCATAAACAGACGTTTCTTGTAACGGAAAAGATTTCGAAGCGATGACTTCCAGGTAAAGTTCAGATGCTTCCACAAAAACGGGATATGCTCCAGAAGGATTCTCTTTCCTTCCTTCGGAGCCGGCGGACGCATCAGAGATGCAGGTGTCTCTGCCAGTGCCTGCCGACAGGAAAGAATCGTTGCCCCCACAGTACATACAAGTGCCGCTATGGAAGCCGTCAGCGCATATTTCCACTCATAATGAATCTGCAGGCTGTTGGAAACGTTATGGTACATCATTCCATATGCCTTGATGATTATATATGGAAGAATTTTTTCGCCGATCAGGATTCCCGTCACGCTTCCTCCCGCTGTTGCCAGAAATGCATAACTCAGATACTTGGATGCAATGTCAAATTTCTTATAGCCAAGCGCCTTCATCGTTCCGATCTGTATTCGCTGTTCTTCCACCATTCTTGTCATGGTTGTAAGACTGATCAATGCCGCAACCAGGAAAAAGATGACAGGAAATACCTGACCAATGTTTTTGATTCGGTCTGCATTATCGCCATAGTCGGAATATTCCGGAAGACCGTTACGGTCTGTGATGATCCATTCCGGTTCTTTGAGATCGTTCAGTTCTTCTTTTGCATCGCTGATCTTCTGCTCACCATCGCGGATCTCATCTTCCGCTTCCTTCTTGCCATCTTCATATTCTTTCTTTCCGTCCTTTAATTCTTTCTCGGCATCGACAAGTTTCTGTTCGGAATCTTTAAGTTTCTGTTCATTTTCAGTAATTTCTTTCTCGCCGTCTGCAAGCTTCTTCTCATTGGCCGCGATCTCTGCTTCTCCGGAAGAAAGTTTCGCTTCATTAGCTTCGATCTCATTCTGTCCACTCTGCAATTTCTCACAGTTTGCATCGATCTCTGCCTGTCCACTCTGAAGCTGTACGAGACTTGCATCAAGTTTCTTTTTACTCGCAGCCAGCGTTTTTTCATTAGAAGTAAGTTCTTTTTCTCCTGCTACAAGTTTGGCTTCTTCACTGTCAAGCTGTGTCCGGCTCTGCTCGATCGTCTGCTGACCGGCATTCAGGTTTTGCAGCGTAGAGGCCAGTTCTGTTTTCTTTGCCTGTGCCTGACTGAGTCCCCCCTGGGCCGCACTTAAGTTGTTCTGAAGTTCTGTTTTCTGATTTACTGCCTGCTGACAGGCATCCAGAGCTGCCTGAGCCTGACCAAGAGCACCATTTGCTGTTTCCAGCTGTCCCTGTGCTTCTCCAAGTGCCTGCTCATATCCTGCCAGTTCATCTTCTGCAAGTTCGCCTGCCTCAGCCTGCTGTTTCGCCGCATCGTACGCTGCCTGGGCACTGTTTACAGCTTCCTGGGCCGCCTGTACTGCGCCACTTGTCTGATTATAAACCTGCTGTGCCGCGGCAAGCTGATCCTCTACACCGGAAAATTGTTCCAGTCCTGCCTGAATCTGTGCGATCTGACTTTCCAGCTGCGTAATCTGCGCATCTACGGCTGTCTGTCCTTCTTTTACCTGTGCAATCCCTGCTGTCAGCTCTTTTTGTTTCTGTTCAAGCTGCGCTCTTCCGTCAGCAATCTGCTGCTTTCCGGATTCTATCTGCTGCCTGGCTTTATCAAATTCGGCTTTGCCTTCATCATATTGCTGCTTTCCGGCATTGTACTGTGCCCATCCGTCATCCAGCTTTGCCTGTGCCGCTGATAGCTGGGACTGCCCATCGGAGAGCTGTGCTTTCGCCGAAGCAAGCTGTTCCTTTCCGTCGGCGATCTGCGCTTTGGCATCTGCGATCTGTTTTTTGCCGTCGGCAAGTTCTTTCTTTGCATCAGCAAGCTGTTTCTTTCCGTCCTCGTACTGTTTTTTGCCATCGGCAAGTTCTTTTTCGCCGTCATCCAGCTTTTTCTTTGCATCAGCAAGTTTCTCGTCCGCTTCTTTTTTGCCGTCGGCAAGTTCCTGCTCTGCGTCAGAGATCTTATCCTGAGCTTCAGAAATGATCTCATCGTAGCGGATCTGGCAGCGTTCCGCCTGAATGGCCTCGACCTTGTCCTGAAGCTTCTCGATCAGATTGTCATAGGCATCGGTATAACTGATCACCCGATCTGTTCCATGTGCCCGCACATAGACCTGTGTAAAAACTTCCTGATCAAAATCCTCCGGGAGCACATAGGCAAATCCATTTACCTCACCGGAACCGACTGTCGTATTTCCTCTGTTAAATGAAATATACAGTGGACTTTTACCCAATCCGACTACCGTATAAGTCTCTGTCAGCAGAAGTTCGCTGTCTTCATCCTGACGCATGTTGATCGTGCTGCCGATCTCATATCCCTGTCCCGCAGCAAATGTAGAATCCAGGAAGCACTCGCCGCTTTTTTCCGGAAGACGACCTTCCGTCACAGTAAGCTGATTGACCGTTTTATTCATAGACTCAATATGAAGCACTTTCTGCGTCTCATTCTCTCCGCAGATGACGTCTGTCGAATACGCACCCTCCGCACTCTCCACACCGTCAACTGACTGGATTGCTTTTACATCATCTTCCGTAAGCCCCAGTGTCCCAATAACTTTGATGTCCATGAGGTTCGATTCATTATAATAAGCATCCCCGGAAAGTCTCATATCCGGCGACGCTGCCTGGATTCCCGAAAAGAATGCCACTCCCAGCGCCACAATACAGAAAATGGAAATAAAACGTGCTCTGCTCTTTCGGATCTCCTGCCAGAAATCTTTATGTAATGCCTTCTTTCTTCTTTTTCCTACCATTCGATCTCCTCCACCGGTGTAGGATGTTCATTCATTTCCATCGCAGATACCGTTCCATTCTTGATGTGGATCACACGGTCTGCCATAGGTGTCAGTGCAGAGTTATGCGTGATAACGATTACAGTCATTCCTTTTTCCCTGCACATGTCCTGAAGCAGTTTCAGGATTGACTTACCGGTCTGATAATCCAGGGCACCCGTCGGCTCATCACACAGCAGTAGTTTCGGATTTTTCGCAAGTGCTCTTGCTATGGAAACACGCTGCTGCTCTCCTCCGGAAAGCTGTGCCGGAAAATTCCCCATACGGTCAGACAAGCCAACTTCTCTGAGAACTTCTGCCGCATCCAGTGGATTCTTACAGATCTGCATGGCAAGTTCTACATTTTCCAGTGCCGTCAGGTTCGGAACCAGATTGTAAAACTGGAACACAAACCCAATGTCATCCCGGCGGTATGCGGTAAGCTGGCGACTGTTATATTTTGCTATGTTACTGCCATCTACCAGTACCGCTCCCCTGGTAGCCGTATCCATGCCGCCAAGAATATTCAGGACCGTGGTTTTTCCTGCTCCACTCGGTCCAACCACTACAACAAACTCTCCTCTGGCGATTTCAAAACTGATCTCATCTACTGCACGGATCTCTACTTCGCCCATTTTGTATATCTTTGAAACTTTATCTAACTTTACATATGCTTTTTGAAGGCTGCCCATTCTTTTCTCCTGTCTCTCACAACTCTCATGATCTTTAATATCTCTGCAGATTGCTGCGTGCCGCGCACTCCTGCAATCCTGTCCTGATGTCAGTGTTATAAGTATACCACAAAAAGCACCGTCCGGAATAGTTCCCGGTCGATGCTTTTTGTGTTTTTTCTGTGTGTTATATGTTATTTTCTTTTCGTTTGCTGGCAAGCAGACCTCCAATCTGCCCGGTCTCTTTTGCCGACAGACTTTTCCAGCCGCTCTCCAGCACTTTATCCAGCACACCCAGCTCCTGTGCGATCTCATATTTCAGCTTCTGCTCTTCGGGGAGTTCCCCCTTAAGATAAGCTTCCACTTCTTTTTCTTTCTTCATGTCCATAACTCCTTTGTACCGCTGCACTTCCCACACAGCAGTCTTTCTTTCAACATTTCTTTCAGAGTATGGACAGATTTTTCAGAGAATATACACTGCTTCACATTCTCTATATGGTATTCTCAGTTTTTTGCAGGATCAGCCTTTCGGAATGATGATTGCTGCAATGATATATGCCCAGATTCCGGCACCGCCAAAGCAGGTAAGGACTACCCATGCCAGTCTCACCAGCGTTGGATCAATGTCAAAATATTCCGCAATACCGCCGCACACACCACACAGCATATAATTTACAGAAGATTTGTAAAGTCTTTTGTTACTCATAACAGATTCCTTCTTTCTTAATAAAATGATATATAAATAAAATTACTTTTCAAAATTTACCGTGATATTTCCGACCCCGCAGTCCAGGTTCATCCTGTCGGACGCTCCAGGATTACTGATATCCCTTTCATGACCAAGACCACTGTAGGAACTGTCACCAATATCAACGTTACCTGCTGCACAGGAAATCGCATAATTATAGTCTGCTTCTTTTCCCAGAACGTCAAGGTCAACATTTCCGATACCGCATTTAACTTCCAGATCACATATATCCAGCTCTGACAATTCTACATTTCCTGTGCCGACTGTGATCGTTGTATCATTGGCTACACTGATCTTCCCTGTATTTGTAAACTCTCCTGCTCCTACAGATACATCCAGATCATCTGTCCGGAATTCATCAGACATTGTAACTGTACCCGCCGCAACATCAATAGAAGTCTCCTTAAATCTCAACCCCTTCGGATAACTCACTGTAATCTTACGGTCCTGGATCCTGCCGGTCGTCTCAAGAATCAAACAGTCATCCTCTGTGCCGATTTTTACTTTATCTTTCTTCGAACCGGACACCTCTATGCGAATCTTATCTCCATCATAAGACTGAAACTCAAGTTCATCTCCACTCAGTGAAAATTCCAGATCAGAAGTTGGTGCTGTTTCAAACATTTCTTTGTCAGTATCTGTTTTAACCGGTTTAAGCTGCATGATCTCATCCCAGTCCTGTTCCCAGTCATCTTTATCATCCAGACTGACATATTTCGTTGTCTGCTTAATTGCTTCGCTGAATCCATATTTTGATAAATTCAGGCCTGTGATCGTTGCCCCCATCGCCACGCCTCCGATGCTCATGCCGATTCCGACCACACCAACAACTGCAGCTGTAAGTAACATCACTTTTGAAGATTTTTTCATGCCCGTTCACCTTCCTTTACGCCTCTGTTCACAATCCGACAGCAAAAATCTGTAAACTTACGAAGAACTGCCGGAAGTGCACGGGTCGCTGCCCATTTCAGAAACACGAGTCCGACAAGTGCCAGTGCAAACAGTATCAAGCCAAGTCCAACGATCAGGACTCCAAACGGCGGTGCACTGAAGCAGGTTCCTATTCCGGCTCCGACTACTGCGACTGCTGCTATAAAAAGTCCAACTACTGCGGCTCCGATCCCGAATACGATCAGAAACGGAAGCAATGCCAGGCTTACAATAAATCCAAGGACTCCTCCCACTGCGCCTTTGATAAACGGAGAAACAAATACCAGCAGAATCAGTACCAGGATCACACTGGCTTTGCTTGCCTTTCCACCTTTTCGTTCTGCATGATACCCACGCTCTGCACGGCTCTGCGGCATCTGACGCTCATCCTCCACTCGTTCGTCCTGAAATCCTGTCTCGGTAAATTCCCCGTAATTCTGTGAACTGTTCTTTAAATCTTCTTTTATGATAGCGGCTACTTTGCCCGGACTTCCAAGCTCCCGGATCACCTCTGCCTCCTGATCTTCCCCTGCATCGTCAAAATAACTCTCGTAGTAATCAAGAGCCTCCTGCCTTTCTTCCTCAGAGATATCAGAAAGCAGTCTCTTTAACTGTTCCATAAACTGCACTCTGTTCATAACTCTATGCCTCCCTCAAACAGCTTCGAAATCTTTGTCGAATAATTCTTCCACTCAACTCTGTACAGATTCAGCTGTGCCATGCCTTTCTCTGTGATCTTGTAATATCTGCGGTTCCTGCCCGCGAATGCCTGATCATAAGTCTCCAGGCATTCATCCTTCTGCAGTCTCCGCAGCACCGGATACAGCGTTGATTCGGATACATCCAGCACACTCCGTACATCCTGGGTAATCTTGTAACCGTAGGTCCCGTCTTTCTCATTCGATACTACAGCCAGAACGATCGCGTCCAGAAGTGCCGCACCTGTGTTAAATACCATGCTCTCACTTCCTTCTTATATTTTCTGTAATATTGTCAACCGATATAATATTATTTCGTTAGCAATACTATACGTTATATAATATAGTTTTGTCAATAGTATTTTCTATTTTCTTCAACTACTTTATAATTTTTATGATACATACAGATTATTTCGTGCCATGCACTTTTGACCCTGGTATCATATTTTACTAAATAGGGAGATTTTTATGTCTGAACACACCATTACTGAACTTCTTTCCCCTGCATTTCTTGATCGTATGCAAAATATGCTGGGTGACGAATACGAAGATTTTCTGAAAAGCTATGAAGCACCACGTACCTACGGGCTTCGTGTCAACACTGCCAAGATCAGCTGTGAGGAATTCGAGCGGATCGTTCCGTTCCCGGTCACGCCGATTCCATGGATCTCGAACGGTTATTTCTACCCGGAAGATGTCCGTCCGTCTTTTTGTCCGCTTTATCAGGCAGGTCTTTATTATCTGCAGGAACCAAGCGCCATGACACCAGCCGCCTGCCTTCCGGTCACTCCCGGCGAAAATGTCCTGGATCTCTGTGCTGCACCAGGAGGCAAGGCAACTGCACTTGGAGCTATGTTAAATGGCAGCGGACTGCTTGTTGCGAATGACATCAGCTCCTCCCGAACCAAGGCACTGCTTCGCAATGTAGAATTATTTGGCATTACCAATGCTTTTGTCACAAATGAAACACCAGCACATTTAGGTGAACGCTTTCCTGAATTTTTCCATAAGATTCTGCTCGATGCCCCATGTTCCGGTGAAGGCATGTTTCGTAAGGAAGAAGCACTTGCCCGTGACTGGACACCTGAAAAATCCCGGGAACTTTCTGTCCTGCAGAAGGAATTGATCCTGCAGGCTGCGGATATGCTCCGGCCAGGTGGGCAGCTTCTGTACTCAACCTGTACCTTTGCCCCGGAAGAAGATGAAGCTGTCGTCTCTCACCTTCTGGAAAACCGTCCGGATATGGAACTTCTGGAACTTCCTGCATACGAAGGATTCGCCCCGGGTGTCCCGGAATGGGGCAATGGCGACCCACAGCTAAAGAAATGTGTACATCTGTTTCCTCACAAAATGCAGGGGGAAGGGCATTTTCTCGCATTGTTCCGCAAAAAAGGCAAAACAGATCTGATCGGACAGTTTTCCATAGCCAAACCAAATGCCGAGACACGAAAATGGCTGGAATTGTTCCTGAAAGAAATCGGCCTTAAAACTCTTGGCGGACAGCCATTCGACTGGAACCGCGTTGAAACCCGCAAAGACAAAGTCTACTATCTGCCACCAGTCAGCGGAGATTTTCGCGGCCTTACCTTTCTTCGAAACGGTCTGTATCTCGGTGATCTGAAAAAGAATCGTTTTGAGCCTTCTCAGCCATTCGCTCTGGCTCTTCGTAAAGGCAATGCAGAAGCCGTCATCTCGCTTCCTGTATCTGACCAGCGTCTCACACGCTATTTAAAAGGTGAGACATTAAATATCGAACCGGAAGAAGCCACACATGCCAAAGGCTGGCATCTGCTCTGTGCGGAGGGATATCCGATCGGATTTGGCAAACTGGTCGGTGCAACGCTCAAAAACAAATATCCTGCCGGATGGAGAGTATAAAAAATACGGGGACGGTTTTGCAGCACCAAAATGCCGCGAAAAACTCCGTCCCCATGATTTTTTCATATTTTCTCTTATAACTGTATCATCTTTCCAAGTGTGAAAGAATAAATATATGTTTCCTTTACATTCTTCTGAAGCATGCGTTCCAATGCAGCCCCATAATCCTCCAGCTGTGTGTGATACAGATCAACGAGATGCTGTTCTCCACTAGGGGAAACCTTATCCGTCTTATAATCCACCAGTACGATCTCCTCATCCTCTATAAAATATGCATCTATGATTCCCTGTACCAGCACAGTCTCTTCTCCATTCCATCCTGTCTCAATCTGCTTCATCTTCTGTGCGATGACAAACGGCTGCTCCCGGTAAAGCGCATTCCGCTCTGCCGCTGCTTTCATCCGCTGTCCGACTTCCGAGTCCACAAACTCCAGAACATCTGAAATCCTGATACATTCTGCTTCTTCCTGTGACATTTTTTTAGTATCGACAAGCTGGCGTATCTGTTTCTGGATCTGACGTGCGTTCTCTGCATTTGCATAATCCAGGCATTCCATCAGCCGATGGTATGCCGTTCCTCTCGCAGCTCCACGATATTCTTCTTTTACTCCGGAAATAAATGCCGGAATGATTTCCTCCACATCCGTCTCATAAAACACCGCTTCTTCTTTTTCCGCTTCTCCCTGCCAGCTTCGCTTCTTAAGCTCTGAAACACTGACCTTCACCGGAAGTTCCTTCAGATAGTCATACGGATATTGAAAAGAAAATCTCTCTGCCAGAATCTCATGAATCTCTTTCTCATAAATCCGGCTGCTGTCCCATTCTTTCAGCAGTTTTTCCTGCATCTGGCTGTCCGTCTGATCCAGGATTTCTCCCTGCACAAGTTCTGCCACCGTCACCTTATGCACCACAAACCTTGCATCTTCCATCTCACACACCGGAAATGGACGTTCTGTGATTCCATATTCTCTGAACAGAGGAAGCATAGCCTCATGCCGTGCCAACGCAGGCAAAATATAAGACCAGTAACTTCTTGCCTCCCCTCGTGTGCCGATTGGAAGCAAAGTCTCCCTGCGACGCATCTGCCAGGACACTGCCGTAAGTACATCTGCAATCTTTCCGAGCGTGCCTGTAATGATCAGTTTTTCTTTTGCTCTGGTCAGAGCCACATAAAGTACCCTCAGTTCCTCTCCCAGGCTTTCTCTCTTGAGCTGTCTTCTTATGATCTGCTTGTGTACAGTTGCTAAGATCAGTCTTTTTTCCGGCAGGATCACATCCACGCCAAAACCCATATCCGGATGAATCAGGAAACGGTTATTGATATCCTGAAAATTGAACTGTTTTCCCATGCCTGCTGCAAATACGATTGGAAATTCCAGCCCCTTGCTCTTGTGGATCGTCATGATCTGTACCGCACCACTTCCGGCATCTGCCAGATTGACCTCTCCGAAATCTACCTCATATTTCTGAAGTTTTTCGATATAACGAACAAAGTTAAACAGACCACGGTAACTCGTTTTTTCATAATCCATGGCTTTTTCCACCAGCATATGAAGATTTGCGCCTCTCTGTGCACCTCCCGGGATTGCTCTCACATAATTTCCATATCCTGTTTCCACAAGAATCATCTGAATCAGTTCATGCACCGGTGTATAGACAGACCGGTCACGCATTTTTTCAAGCTGTTCCAGAAAATGCCCTGTTTTTTCTTTCAGCAGAATCTCTTCTTCTGTCTGTGCCTCTCTCTCACAGTAAGCCTGAAGGCTCTCATACAGCATGCCATCCGGGCAGGTGCTTCGAATCATCGCAAGCTCCTGTGCACTGCATCCGACAATGGGCGAATGCAGGACGCCCGTCAGCGGAATATCCTGCAGCGGATTATCACACACTCGCAGATAATTAAGTACCGTCACTACTTCCTGTGCAGAAAAATATCCGGTTCTGGATGCCGTATAAACCGGGATTCCTTTGGCTGCCAGCACCTGACTGAACGGCTCCGCCCAGCCGGTAGAAGTCCGAAGAAGTATCACAATATCTCCGTAACCGGCTTTTCGATATGTGCCGGTCTCTTTGTCCAGTACTTCCTCTGTGCCTACAAGTTTCTGAATCCTCTGTGCGATTGCCAGAGCTTCCAGTTCCTGAATCGTCTGGTTTCCCTGTTCTTCCAGTTCTTCTCCGTCCTTTTCAATCAGAAGTACCTCTGTTTCCGGCTCTTTCCTGTCTTCTCTCTCCGGAAAAGATGCCCCCGCATAAAGTGCATTTTCATCATCGTATGCAATCCCGCCAAGGTCTTCCCCCATGATCTGCCGGAACAGATAGTTCACAGAAGCCAGCACCTCTTTTCTGCTTCGAAAGTTTTTGTGCAGGTCAATCCTCTGCTCTTTGCTGTCTTCCAGTGAATAACTGTGATATTTTTCCATAAAAAGCTCCGGTCTTGCCAGTCGAAAACGATAAATACTCTGCTTTACGTCTCCTACCATAAAAATATTTTTGCGTTTATCTGCCCAGCCAGACACCAGATTGGTGATCATTTCCTGGACCAGGTTGCTGTCCTGGTATTCATCCACCATAACTTCGTCATAACGTGACGACAATTCCCGGGCAGCGGCACTCGGAGTCACCGTATCGCCCTCTCTGTGCATCAGGATCTCCAGTGCGAAATGTTCCATATCAGTAAAATCCAGCAGATTCTTTTCTCTCTTTTTGGCCGCAAAAGCCTCCTTAAACTGCAGCGTGATCTCTGTCAGGCCCTCCATCGGTATACGACAGTACTGCAGATATTCCAGAATTTTTTCTTCTGTCTGATTAAAATATTTTTCTTCCAGTTCATTCCAGAGTTCTTTTTCACTGTCTCGAAGGTCTTTCACCTGTGCCTTCTTTTCTTCGTCAACTGCAGGATCTTTCCTGGTGGAAAGTCTGGCATATTTGTGATTTCGGAGCATTTCCGAAAGCCTGTCATAATCCCTTTCTTCTGCCAGTGCTTCAACCGCCCTTAACAGCAAAATATCATCTTCCAGTGCTGTTTCGTAAAAATACGGGCCGCCCTCTTCTCTGCAGATCCCGGTTGCCCTCGACAAAAATTCCCGAATCTGTGCAATACTTTCCTGTGCCGCCTCCCAGATCAGGTCCATCCACACGGTTTTGCGCAGTTCTTCCAGGGTATCCACCCGATAGACCTGCAGGCATTCCTCCAGCCACTCCTCCGGAAACGGATGACTCATGGAAGCATCGTACAGTTTGTAGATCATATCACGAATCTCATCATCGGTCTTTCCGGTCGCATAACATTCGACAAGATTTAAAAACTTTTCATTCTTTTTCGCATAAGCGTCTTCCAGAACTTCCTTCATGACATCTTCCCGAAGAAGTTTCAGCTCTCCTTCTTCTGCAGTACGATATCCCGGATCCAGCTCGATCATATGAAAATAGTTTCGGATAATATAAGCGCAGAACCCGTCAATCGTTGTGATCTGCGCATTGTGGATCAGTGTCGCCTGTCTCTGCAGATGTTCATGCTCCGGATGTTCAAACAATGCCTGATCGATCGCCGCTGAAATTCGTTCTTTCATCTCCCCTGCAGCGGCACGGGTAAATGTCATGATCAGCAGACGGTCGATATCTACCGGTCTCTCCGGATCCAGCACTTTGCTCAGGATACGCTGTACAAGCACCGCCGTTTTACCTGAGCCGGCGGCAGCACTGACCAGGATATTCCTGTCACGAAGTGAAATGACTTTTTGCTGTTCTTCTGTCCACATTACTCCCATCCGTCATCCACCTCCTTTTCAAATGCTTTCCATATTTCTTCATCCGCAAACTGTTTCAGTCTCCGGAATTCATAGCCCGGAATCTTACGGTCAAATCCACAGGTCCCCTGATACGGACAGTACGTACATGCATTCCGATTTCCCATCTCGTATGGCGAAACGTCTGCATTTCCGCTCATGACAGATTCCCGGATATCCATGATCTTCTTTTTGACATAGGTATCCAGAAGTGCAAACTGCCTTTCTTCTGCCACCGACGAACCTTTGCGAAGGGCTCCTTTGGTCGTATATGACAACGGCAGTGAAATCGTTGTTCTGTCCAGGCTTTCGATCACATCCCTGTCTGCCATGACCAGTCCGTTCATTTTCAGCTTTTTGAAAAGTTCCGGATCCAGTTCATCCAGATCCTCTTCCATTTCTTTCTGAAGCATCGGGTCCTTCACATTATAGTAAAAGATTCCTGCCGGTTTTACCTGACAATCCGGATGTTTTCGCTGCTCAGCCTGCATAGCCGCATCCATGTACACAACCAGCTGCATCTGCAGGCCATAATAAATGCTTACCAGATCAAACGAAGTATTTCCTGTCTTATAGTCGATGATCTTTACATAAACTTTGTCCTCTTCCTTCATTACATCCAGACGGTCAATACGTCCTCCGCCTATGGAAACTTCAAATCCCTCCGGCTCAAACTTTCCGTTTTTAAGCTGTTCCTGCAACGCCCACACGGTCCTTCTCAGGATTCTTCTTGTACGCTCGATCATATAATGATTTCTCGCACTGCTCTGAAGGATCGTATTTCCGTAATCCGCAGCCACCTTATCCAGACATGCATCTGCAATCTCATTTCGTTCCTCATCAGAAAGTTCGCTCCAGTTCAGCTTTTTGCGTCGAAGCTCTGTTGCGAAATCCTCCAGTGCCTGATGAATGATGTTTCCCATATCCATCGCCCGAAATTCATATTCTGCCCGCTCCGTGATTTCGAGACCATATTTAAGAAAATGCGCAAATGCACACGCACAGAAACGCTCCAGTCTGGTTGCTCCGTTCGGAGATATTTCCCCATACAGTGCCTTCGCCACACTTTTGCTGATCTGGTCTTCCGGTTTTCGCAGAAATGCCGCATCCGTCAGTCTTTCTGCCATTGTACGATATTCCGGACTGTTCAGATACCAGCTGTACAATTCTTCAAACACCGGATTATCCTTACGCTTTTCTTCCTCTGTCAGGTTTTCCAGAAAATAACTTACAGATGTATTCGGAGTTTCCAGAAGATCCATCTCATTATCCGGCTCTTCCGCACGTTCTGCAGAGATTTTGGGAAAAAGTGTCTGTATGGTCCTGATCAGAAATGCCGGTCCGACCGCCTCCCCCTTTCCATTGGCCTGACTATAAGAAAGACAGAGTTTTTCACTTGGTTTCGTCAGATTCAGATACAGATAAAATCTCTGCATATTCATCAGTTCCTTTGGTCCCGGCGCAAGCTCAATTCCCTGCCCTCCAAGAAAATCACGGTCCATTTCAGTAAGAATTCCACCCGATTCCGTATTCTTCGGTATACAGCCTTCATTCACACCAACGAAAAACAACGCACGAATATCTTTCAGTCGTGTTCTCTCCATATCACCGATCAGCACCTGATCGACCCCCGGCGGAATCAGTGCTACCTTCGCCTGACTCATGCCTGTTTCCAGAAGCTGTCGGAACTCTTCTGCCGATACCACTTCTTCTCCGAGTATGCTGACGATCTTGTCCAGCAGCTCCATAACAATGCCGTAAATCTGCGCATACTCTTTCTCCATCGCACGTTCACCCTGCTGTTTAAAGTTCATTTCCTGACATTTCAGTTTTTTCTGCACCCGACTTTTCACAATAAACGCATAAAGACACCGACTATATTCCTCTATGGTTTTCTTTTTGCCGGAAAATCCCTCAGCCAGTTCACGAATTTCCTCCACAAAATGTTCGCGGATCTGATTCAGTTCCATAATTGATGCAGGATCCATATCCCGATAGATTCTTACCCATGTCTCATCCCATTTACGGAATCCCCGGATTCCCAGTGCGATCACATAGTTTTCCAGGCGGTCTGTT
This sequence comes from Blautia sp. MSJ-19, assembly GCF_018918125.1. Taxonomy (GTDB): domain Bacteria; phylum Bacillota; class Clostridia; order Lachnospirales; family Lachnospiraceae; genus Blautia_A. The sequence continues at coordinate 36,698 of NZ_JAHLQA010000019.1, read as the reverse complement.
TCTTCCCGCGAAAGATCAGACATTCCACAACGCAGATAACGAAATACACTCTCATAGCTGAACCCCTGTGTTGCCATCTCAAGCGCTGCACGGATATATTCCACAAACGGATTCATCAGAACCGAATGCTTCTCATCTACAAAGAACGGAATCTTTGCTTCCGCAAACACATGTCTGGCAATGCTGCCGTATTCCTCCAGATTTCCTGTGATCACTGCAATCTGTCCATAACGGCAATCCTGCTCACGCACCAGTCGAATGATTCTTCTTGCCGTTTCCTCCATCTCTTTTTCCGGCGTTCCTGCCTGAAAGATCTGCACATCTCTCTGTTCCTGCCCATAAACCTTTTTATGATAGCGAAACAGATTCTGCTCCAGAAAATTCAATGCAGGCGCATCAGCAAAGCGTGATCTTTCATCTGGTCTTATCCATATCGGATCTTCCATATCCTTTGTAAACTCAGCAAGTGACCGTATCATTTTGTGGCTCATGTAAAAAAGCTCATGTGGTTTGCCTTTTGCCAGCAGTTCCTCCCTGGTATCCATCGTCACCGTTACCGATATCCGTTCGCAGACCTGCAGCAATTCCCGGATCACGGTATGCTGTACTGGTGTAAACCCGGTATACCCATCCAGCACAACGGTGCTTCCCCGCAGTTTTTCGGAAAACGGAATCTCTTTTGCAAGAACTTCCAGCACTTCCTCCGATGTCATAAAATGTTCTGACAGATACTCACGAAATGCCTGATACAGCACTGCTACATCTTTCAGCTTCATCTGCAGCAGCGGTTTATCTGCCGCATCTGTGATCATTTTGTCCAGTTCTTCCTCATGCACCTCATACTGCATGAATTCGGAGATCAGAGATTTTACCTCATCCAGGTATCCCGGTTTTTTCATCTGGTTTTTGAGATAACTCAGTTTATTTCTGCTGTCCTGTACCAGTTTCTGAAGAACCATATTTTTGCCTGTCTCTTCCAGTACTTTGCGGGTATCTCCGCCAACCTCCTCAAATACACGATACGCCAGTCTCTCAAAACTCAGCACATCGATATTCAGGATTCCTTTTTGCGGATGCATTTCTACAAGTGTTTTCTGTGTCTGCATTGTAAACTGTTCCGGAACAATTACATAATACATTTTTTCCGGATGACAGGAGGCCTGACGTATCACATTCTGATATGCCGTATATGATTTGCCCGAACCGGAATTTCCAATGATAAACTGAAGCGACATACATGCCCTCCTCAAAAATAATTTTTTCTAATGTAACATAAATCTGTTCGAATTGTAATAAGATATACAGAATCTGCTCCCACGAAATCCTCTGAACGGAAACCATATTATTGAAAATCAGGAGGCTTGAATCATGAGTTCCAAAACAAAGATCGTCGTTCTACATATGAAAGAAGTAATCTATACAGGAATTTTTCTGCTGCTGCTCCTGATTCTGGGTGTGCTGATCTTTCTCATGTTTGGTTCCGGAAAGTCAGAAACGGCATCTACCGATGCCGTCTCAAAATACACGCCTGGAATCTATCGTACCTCCATCCGTCTGAATAACAATACTTTTGATGTGGAAGTCACCGTAGACCAGGACCAGATAAAAGCAATCCATCTTGCCAATTTAAGTGAGAGTACTTCTGCAATGTTCCCGCTTGTAGAACCTGTACTGGACTCTCTTTCCAGCCAGATCTATTCCCGTCAGTCCCTGGATAATCTCGAATATTCCAGTGACCAGAAATATACTGCGCTGATGCTGATCCATGCCATTGATGAAGCTGTCACAAAAGCAGAAACCTCTGACTAGATCTGAATCTGATCAATCTCTTTCATCCACAGAGCTGCACTTGCATCACTTGGCATACGCAGATCTCCTCGTGGTGATACTGCAACACTTCCGACCTTCGGGCCATCCGGAAGACAGGAGCGTTTGAACTGCTGCATAAAGAATCTGCGATAAAATGTCCTGAGCCATTTCAGGATCGTCTCATCATCATATTCTCCGGCAAATGCATTCTGTGCCAGACGGAAGATTTTTTTCGGCGGGAAAGTCCAACGAAGCATATAATACAGGAAAAAGTCATGCAGTTCATACGGTCCCACCAGATCTTCTGTTTTCTGAGAAATCACACCATCCTTCGGAGGCAGAAGTTCCGGGCTTACCGGTGTATCCAGAATATCGAGAAGAATCTCTGCAAGCTTCTGATCCTCGCAGGTATCCGCATAGTATCTTACCAGATGACGCACCAGTGTCTTCGGTACGGATGCATTGACCGCATACATAGACATATGATCTCCATTATAGGTCGCCCATCCAAGTGCCAGCTCCGAAAGATCACCGGTTCCGATCACGATCCCACCGGACTGGTTTGCAATATCCATCAGAATCTGCGTACGCTCGCGTGCCTGTCCGTTCTCATAAGTAACATCATGAACTTCCGGATCATGTCCGATATCACGAAAGTGCAGATTTACTGCTTCCCGGATATTGACTTCTTTCAGAGTTGCTCCCAGACATTCGCTCAAACTGCAGGCATTGTTGTATGTTCTGTCCGTTGTTCCGAAACATGGCATGGTCACAGCCGTGATCTTACTCCGATCCATCCCCAGCATATCAAATGCACGTACCGTCACAAGAAGTGCAAGTGTAGAATCCAGACCTCCGGAAAGACCAATGACCGCATTCTGGCAGTGGATATGTGCCAGACGTTTTTTCAGTCCCATTGCCTGGATATTCAGGATTTCATCACATCGGCGTTCTCTCTCTTCACGGACTCCCGGTACGAATGGTCTGGAATCGAATTTTCTTGAAAGAACCGTCTCTGTCTTTTTGATCGAGAATATTGCTTCGTTATAGCTGATATCCTGTCCGTCCGGTGCCAGATCCGGTGCAAACTGGCAGGTCGTCATTCTTCTTCTCTCATTATCAAGACGATGCATATCAAGATCTGCATAGATCACACCGTTCACAAACCTTCTGCTCTCGGCAAGGATACTTCCATTCTCGGCAATCAGGTTCTGACCTCCGTAAACTACATCCTGTGTAGATTCTCCCTCACCTGCCGTTGCATAAATATAGCCACAGAGAAGTCTTGCTGACTGTGCACTCACAAGGCTCTTTCTGTAAGAATCTTTTCCGACAACTTCATCGCTCGCAGACAGATTTACGATCAGATTTGCGCCGTGATACGCATGCGCAACACTTGGCGGGTTCGGTACCCAGAGATCCTCACAGATCTCAGCTGCGATCTGAAGCTTCGGCATCTCCTCACAGGTAAAGATCGTATTCGGAGAAATCCAGATTTCCTCTTCATATGCTTCTTTGGAAACTGTTCCGTAACGTTCTTTGCAGGCACTTCTGTCTATACGCACGATTCCATCAAGGCATTCTCCTGATGTGAAATATCTTGCCTCATAGAATTCATTATAGTTCGGCAGATAAAGTTTCGGCACAAATCCAAGGATCTCTCCATGATTCAGACCGGCTGCCACATTGTACAGTTTGCCATTATATTCCAGCGGAAGTCCCACAAAAATGATCGCATCCACTTCTGCGGTCTCTTCCGTGATACGGACAAGCTGTACCTTCGCTTCTTCCAGAAGATTTTCCTGCCAGAACAGATCACCGCAGGTATAGGCAGTGATGCAGAGTTCCGGAAAGACCATGACCTTTGCACCCTGTTCTTCCATTTCATGAACCATGCGGATGATCTCCGCAGCATTAAATTCACAGTCTGCCACCCGTACATCCGGCGTTCCGGCAGCCACCTTGATAAACCCGTCTTTCACCGCTTCGTCCTCCTATTTGCACTTCCTGAGAATTTCTTTTAATTCTTCCACACTGAATGTGTAATTGGTATTGCAGAAATGACAGTTCAGCTCTACTTCCCTGCCTTCCTGAATCAGCTCATTCAGTTCTTTACGTCCAATACTGATCAGCGCACGCTCCACACGACTCTTGCTGCAGTTACAGTAAAATTCTGTAGGAATCGTGTCATTGATCTCAATATCAAATCCATCCAGTACCTGTTCCAGAAGACTTTCCGGCGTATGCCCCTGTTCCAGAAGTGTCGTAACAGACTGGATCTTCTGGACATTTTCTTCCAGCTTTGCAATGGTCTCTTCTTCCGCAAACGGCATAACCTGTACGATAAAGCCACCCGCCTGACGGACAGTGTTGTCTTTGTTCATCAGTACCCCAAGACCTACTGCGGATGGTACCTGCTCACTTGCTGCAAAATAGTACGTCAGATCTTCGGCGATCTCACCTGTCTGCAATGCCACCTGTCCTACATAAGGCTCTTTGAGACCCATATCTTTGATAACCTGAAGGAATCCATTTCCAACTGCTCCTGATACATCCAGCTTGCCTTTTGCATTGGCCGGAATGATCACTTCCGGATTCCCAACATAACCTTTGACACGACCTTTGGAATCTGCGGTTACGGTGATTCCCTGAATCAGTCCGTCGCCTTTTACCTGGAGAGTCAGAATATCCTTATCTCCTTTCATCATAACACCCATCATAGAGCCAGCGGTAAGAAGGCGTCCCAGAGCGGCAGTCGCAACCGGGCTGGTATTGTGATCCTTTCTTGCTGTCTCTACAGTTTCTGTTGTTACTGCCGCAAACGCACGGATCTGACTGTCTGCTGCAATCGCTCTTACAATATAGTCTTTCATTCTCTGTAAACCTCTCTGTTTTATGATTTCTTCTTGCCTTTTTCCCGTGCCACAAAGAAAAGCCGTTCACTGTTTTCTGTAGCCGGAGCAAGTGTATATGCATCATAAACGGCAAGGAGTTCCATTCCTGCCTCTCTTATCAATGCTTCAATCTCTTCCTGTGGATATGCTTTCTGACAATGCACTTCTTCGGACTTCTCATACAGGCCGTCTTCTCTCGGAAGGAACACAGCCAGTTCGTAGTAGTTAAGGCTTTCTTCTTCATCAAAACTGTTGTCCCAGATGAAACTTCCTTCCTCGCGGTTTTCTGCAATCGTAGTATCTCCCATAAGATCTCTGTACTTATGTACGGTATTCATATCAAACAGGAAAATCCCCTCCGGATCCAGGTAATTGTTTACCAGCTCAAATACATGCCGCAGTTCCTCTCTGTCTGTGATATAGTTCAGACTGTCACAGACACTCACCACTGCCCGTACCGTTCCGTACAGTTCAAATTCCTGCATGTCCTGAAGAAGATACAGGATATCCTGACCGGATTCTACTTTTTTCTCCATTGCCTCTGCAAGCATTTCCTCAGAATTGTCCACACCAATCATATCATAACCCTTGCCTGCAAGCAATCCTGTCATTGTTCCTGTTCCGCATCCAAGCTCCAGGACCAGTCCTTCTGTGATGTTATACTCTTTCAGCCGGTCTGTCACATACTCTGCCCAGCCCTCATAATCAATGTTATCCATGAACAGGTCATATACCTGTGCAAATTTCTCATATGCGCCCATAATCTACTCCCTCTTAATTTGATGAGACAGCATTTCAGATCTCCACTCTCCATGCTGCTTAAAAAGGCAGATGATCTCTCACCTGCCTTTCGCCTTGTTACTGTTCCCATGAACAATAACATCCTGTTACTGAATCATTACCAAATCACTACTGAACAGGCATATAATATACGTCTGCCGCTTCTCCGTGCCAGTAATAGCTGTTGCCATCTGCATCATACGCATCCTGTTCATCAACGAAATTGTAAGTATTTCCATCAAAGTCAACCCAGTTTCCGTTTCCGTCCGGTGTGATCACAAATGCATGTCCGTCAGAGTTGCGGTACAGTGTTCTTGTCTCATCGGTATTGGACAGCTGTTCGTCGGTAAATCCGCCGGAATTTGTTGTACTTCCGGAATTGTCACTTCCGCTATCTGCAGAGGCATCTGATGAACTATCTGCTGCCGCTGCGTCTGTTGTACCGGCATTGTCGGCTGCCTGCTGATCTGTGGAAGCATCTGCATTATTGGCATCTGCTGAACTGTTGTCAGCTGCCTGCGTATTGGATGCAGCCTGCTGCGGAGCTGCTTCCTTCAGTGTGGAATCTCCAAGGATCTGGAAAGACTCTACCGCTGCCTTAACAGAAGCAAGTGCATCTTCTGTTTTTACTCCGGCTTCAATTGTATAATACTCTGTATCGTTTGCAAATACTTTGTGAACAACATAGAGATTTCCATTGCTCTTTTCTGTATTCAGCATTTTAGTCGTATAGCTGTATACACCGATTCCACTGACATCATTGGATGTATATTCCTGAATCTCAAAGTCGGTTCCGTTGACCTTGTCTCCGTCTGCCTGTTCCAGAGATACTGCCATATCCTGTGTACTTGGAACAACAGTTGCCGCCATGGTATCCTCTCCCTGTCCGTGCAGAATCAGGATGTTACCTTTATCCGGTGATTCAAAGCTGACCATATCTGTCTCATCCGTCTTGTTTGCCCATGTAGCATCCGGAAGGTTGATCGCTATGGATTTATCTGCAGAAGTATAAGTTGTGCTGTTCTGCACATCTGGTGCAATTGTCGGTGTCGGAGCCGGCGTCTCAGTCGCTTCCGGTGTCGGTGTCTCTGTCACAGACACTACCGATTCTGCATTATCTTTTGTATCTCCGCCAAAACTGCATGCTGTCATAAAAACAGATGCGGAAATCGCGATTGCAGAAATTGCAAGTAATCTTTTATTTCTCATAATAACCTCCTTAATGATCGTTAAGTTCAACTCGCATAACATGCTATATTTTACAATTTTATTACAAATAAGTCAACAAATTTCCCTGGCAGGCTTGTCAGAAAAGCACCTTTGCCCTCGTTATCTGACCTCATACATATGCAGTTCATGCAGTGCCCTGGTTGCCGTGATATACTTCGCCTGTGAAGCAAGTCCGCTGTTTTCTTCTGTTCGATATACCCCAAAAACCTGATCGAATTCCAGTCCCTTTGCGAGATAAAAAGTCGTCACCGTCAGACCTTTCTTAAAACTCTGACTGTCGCGATTCATATAGGTAATCTGATATTCGCCCTGTGAATCACGCGTTTTCAGTTTTTCTTCCAGGTACAGGAATGCATGTTCCGCTTCCTTTTCTGTAAACAGAATCAGTGCCTCTGTCTCATACTCTGCCCTGTGCTGTTCCCATTGTTCAATTATCGTATCCAGCGCTGTTTCCATTGTTTCAAAGGTTTTGGTTTCCACAGGTTCCCCATGACGTTCAAACAGCTCTATGTCCGAAATCCCGGTAAGCTGATTTGCATACTGTGCGATTTCCATGGTATTTCGGTAGCTGCGGTTCATCACGATCTTACGGATATCTCTGCCAAAAATCTTCGGCAGGAATGTAAGGACATCCTGCTGCTGTTCTTCCATGGTCTGTGCCTTGTCCCCCAGTATGGTCATCCTGCATGGAAACAGTTTTTTCAGAAGAACAAACTGCATCCAGGAATAATCCTGCATCTCATCAACTACGACATGCTTGATCCCATGATGGCTGCGACATCTGAACAGAGAATATTTCAGATACAGTATCGGATAAACATCCTCATAGCGAAGTTTTCTTTTTTCTGCAGGTATGCGGGGAAGCGGCTTATAGCCCTCCTGTGCAAGGAAACGACTGTACAGTACATAACAGTCTCTCGTCTCATACATCCGCAGAAATTTCTCCGTCAGTTCTTCCTTTTCTTCGTCCACAAGATCCCTGTCTCTCAGTGTTTCCACCTGGTCAATAAAATATTCTGCGACTGCTTCCATTCTGGAAAGAAGCGGAATATCCAGAAATTTGAAATAGAACAGATCAATGATCTCTCTTTCTTTGAGGATGCATCCCTTGTATTCCACATCCCGGAAATTCATCAGTTCGTCTTCCAGCCCAAGCATAAACCCATCCAGCTTTGCAGCAAATTCCACAGACTGTTTTTTTCTGCACAGCTCCTGCATCTCCGGGACAAGAATCACACGCTCGATCTGGTCATACCTGTCTTCACAATCTGCTGCAATTCCCCTGAGCTCCCGATAGGCAAACAGGTCAAAGCTCATCTCCCGGATGTTTTCTTCGCCCAGTTCCGGAAGAATATGTGAAATATAATCTGTGAATACACCATTCGGTGAAAGGACAAGTATGTTGGATGATTTCAGATTTTCCCTGTCATGATAAAGAAGATATGCGATTCTGTGCAATGCCACAGAAGTCTTTCCACTTCCGGCTGCTCCCTGGATCACCATGATCCGATCCTGCGTATTGCGGATGATCGCATTCTGTTCCTTCTGAATTGTCCTTACAATATTCTTAAGCTGTACTTCGCCTTTACTTCCAAGCTCTGCACCCAGGATCTCGTCATCGATTTTGACATCGCTCTCAAATTCATACAGCATTTTTCCACGGCGGATCTTATACTGCCATTTAGAAACCACATCGCCTGTAAATGTCCCCGATGGTGCCTCATAGGATGCCGGTCCTTTGTCATAATCATAGAACAGCCCACTGACCGGTGCTCTCCAGTCATATACCAGCGGCAGGCTTCCGGCCGTCTCAGAAAGATTGCCGATCCCGATATAGAAAGTCTCCGGCTCATCATCTCCGTCATACTGAAAATCCACCCGGCCAAAAAACGGGGAATCCAGCATCTTTTTGAATCGCTTTCTTAAAAGAAACTGTTCTTCATTTGCATGCATCTGATGGAACAGAGCCTGCTGGTTATCATAATTCTCATAACCATATTCGTCCATCTCCGTATAATTTTCCCAGTAATATTCATGCATATCCTCAACTTCCTTTTCACCTTCGAGGATTGCCTGGTCGATCTGGGCCAGTCTTGTGTGAAGACACTTCATTACATATTGAAGATACTCTCTGCCATTTTCCATTCGTGATTTCTCCTCTATCCTATCATATACAGATCTGGATGCTGTAAACTGTTTCTTTCCAGATCTTGTCCATAGCTTTAGAGAGATATTATACCGAAAAAGACAGCCGTTGACAAGAGCTGACTCCTGCCAATAGCTGCCTTTTCGATGGCTTAAAATTCTGGTTTTATTTCTGGCTTTATGAGCAAAGTTCCGAAGAACCATTGTCGAACTGGCTGTTATAAAGGTCTGCATAGAATCCTTTGGCTGCCAGAAGTTCTTCGTGATTACCCTGCTCAATGATATCTCCGTCCTTCATAACGAGGATCAGATCTGCATCTTTGATTGTGGAAAGTCTGTGTGCGATAACGAAACTGGTTCGTCCCTTCATCAGATTATCCATCGCTTTCTGGATCTGCATTTCTGTTCTTGTGTCGACGGAAGATGTCGCTTCATCAAGGATCAGGATCTTGTTGTCCGCAAGGATTGCCCTCGCAATCGTAAGAAGCTGTTTCTGTCCCTGGGAAATGTTGCTGGTCTCTTCATCCAGCACCATCTGGTATCCACCCGGCTGCTGCATGATAAAGTTGTGGATATGTGCTGCTTTTGCTGCTGCGATCACTTCCTCATCGGTGGCATCCAGCCGGCCGTAACGGATGTTTTCCATGATCGTTCCGGAGAACAGCCAGGTATCCTGAAGCACCATACCGAACATCTCGTGAAGTTCGCTTCGGTTGAAGTTTCTGACATCGTGTCCGTCTACCTTGATCGCGCCCTTATTTACATCATAGAAACGCATCAGGAGTTTGACCATGGTCGTCTTACCTGCTCCGGTTGGACCTACAATTGCGATCTTCTGTCCGTCATGCACATCTGCGGAGAAATCATGAACGATGATCTTATCCGGGTTGTAGCCGAACTCTACATGCTCGAACTGCACATTTCCATTCAGACCTTCGATAGAATCCGGATGTTCCGGCTGCTGTACTTCTTCCTCTTCCTCGAGGAATTCAAATACTCGCTCTGATGCCGCTGCCGAAGACTGCAGGAGGTTCGTTACCTGTGCGATCTGCTGGATCGGCTGTGTAAAGTTACGGATATACTGGAAAAATGACTGGATATCACCGACTTCGATGGAACCTTTGATAACAAAAACTCCACCGAGCAGTGCTACCATTACATATCCGAGGTTTCCTACGAACTGCATGATCGGCATCATCATTCCTGAGAAAAACTGTGATTTCCATGCAGATTCATAAAGTTTCTTGTTGTCTTTTTCAAATTCTTCCAGAACATCATTTTCTTTGTTGAATACTCTTACTACGTCATGTCCGCCGAAATTTTCTTCGATCTGACCATTGACTGCACCAAGGTAATTCTGCTGTGCCTGGAAGTATTTCTGTGAATGCTTCATCACTGCCTGGATGATAAACATGGAAACCGGCAGGATCAGAAGTGCTGCCAGTGTCATCCACACGTTGATGGAAAGCATCATGATAAATACACCGATCAGAGTTGTCACAGATGTGATAAGCTGTGTCAGACTCTGGTTCAGACTCATCTGCAGTGTATCAACATCGTTTGTTACACGGGAGAGGATTTCACCGTTTGTCCTGCTCTCAAAATAGTTGAGTGGCAGTTTGTTGATCTTCTTTGAAATATCTTTTCTTAAATTATAGGTTACATCATTGGAAATTCCGGTCATGATCCATCCCTGTATAAAGGAGAAACATGCACTTGCCAGGTATAATCCCAGTGTCCACAGAAGGATCGTTCCGATCTTCGTGAAATCAATGCCTCCGGTTCCGTTTACCTTTGCAACCAGACCTGTATAAAGTTCGGTCGTCGCTTTACCAAGAATCTTTGGTCCTGCGATGTTAAAGATTGTTCCTGCGATCGCAAAAATGAACACCATCACAAAACGCAGTTTATAGCGTCCCATGTAGCGGAACAGTTTGCCCATCGCACCTTTGAAGTCTTTTGCTTTTTCTGTCGGGCGCATGCCTCTTCCATGACCGCCCATCGGTCCACGTCGTCTCTGTTCACTCATGCCAATTCCTCCTCTGACAGCTGACTCATTGCGATCTGGCGGTAAACCTCACAGTTCTTCATCAGCTCTTTGTGAGAACCGATACCAGCCATATGTCCATCATCCAGGACAATGATCTTGTCTGCATTCAGGATCGTACTGATACGCTGTGCAACAATGATCGTTGTCGCATCTTTTGTATGTGCTTTGAGTGCTTTACGCAGTGTACTGTCAGTCTTGAAGTCCAGTGCGGAAAAGCTGTCGTCAAAAATAAAGATCTCCGGTTTCTTGGCAATCGCTCTCGCGATCGAAAGTCTCTGTTTCTGTCCACCGGATACGTTGGTTCCTCCCTGTGCGATCGGGGATGTGTATTTCTCCGGTTTTGTCTCAATAAACTCCGTTGCCTGGGCAACTTCTGCTGCTTCTTTTACTTCTGCTTCTGAAATATCCGTCTTACCGTAACGGATGTTGGAATCGATCGTACCAGAGAAAAGAACTCCCTTCTGCGGCACATATCCAAGTCTGGCTCTTACTTCTTTCTGTGTCATATCACGGACATCGATACCGTCCACCAGAACTTTACCTTCTGTCACATCGTAAAAACGAGGAATCAGGTTTACAAGAGTACTCTTGCCACTTCCGGTACTTCCGATGATGGCGATCGTCTCACCCTTCTCCGCCTTGAAGGAAATGTCCGTCAGGACATTTTCTCCTGCTTCCGGATAAGCAAAACTTACATGGTCGAATTCAACCGTTCCTTTGACATTTTCGGCTGGCTGAACCGGATTTTCCGGATCTGTGACGCTTACTTTTGTCTTGAGGACATCGTTGATACGGAGTGCTGCCACGTTTGCTCTCGGGAGCATGATGGACATGGCTGTGATCATCAGGAAGGACATGATGATCTGCATCGCGTACTGGATGAATGCCATAACGTTACCTACCTGCATGGTTCCGTTATCAACGGCATAGGAACCGCTGTAAATGATCAGTACGGAAACACCGTTCATGATCAGCATCATGGTCGGCATCATGAAGGTCATACATCTGTTGACAAACAGGTTGGTCTTTGTCAGTCGCTCGTTTGCTTCTTCGAAACGTTCTTCTTCGTGTTCCTCACGGCTGAATGCACGGATGACCGGGATACCGGTAAGAATCTCACGTGTTACCAGATTCAACTTGTCGACCAGTGTCTGTAATGCGGTAAATTTCGGCATTGCCACCTGGAATAGAACGATAATAACTACCAGGATCAGTCCGACTGCCAGACCAAGGATCCAGGTCATGGAAGAATCGGTCTTAAGTACACGGATCACACCTCCGATACCAAGGATCGGGGCATAAAGAACAATACGGAAAAGCATTGCCATTACCTGCTGCACCTGCTGGATATCGTTCGTACAGCGGGTGATCAGGGATGCTGTGGAAAACTTATGGTATTCACGGCTTGAGAAGGTGATAACCTTGCGGTACACGGCATTTCTCAGGTCATGTCCAAGTGCTGCTGCCACTCTGGAAGAAAGAAATACCACACAGATCGCACAGAGCATCGTTACCAGTGCCATGCCAAGCATCTTGACACCTGCGATCTTGATGTAATGCATCTGGATCGCATCGACATCCTCGCCCATCGCCTCGTATTCACTCTTTACATAAGCAACGCCTGCCTGGGTGATGATGGAATCCTGCATGCTGTCGATCTTCTCGCTGATCTGCTCAGTCATCGCGTCAAGTGCTTCCTCTGGCATCATGGCGATCGCCTGCATCGGGTCGGTTCCCTCCGGAACGCCCATCTGGGAGAGCATGGCTGTAACTTCATCGCTTCCGGATGAAAAGCTTGCTGCGATCATCATCGGCTTGCCGAAGATGCTGTTCAGTTCGTCTCGTTCGTCACTTGTTATATCTTCTTTGAGTACGAGATCATCTCCATCTTCTTCATAAAAAGAATCTACGGTTTCCTTGTCGTCATCGTCCATAAACAGTTGTAAGCTGTCCATGGAAGTCTGTCTGATCTTTTCAGGCACATTATCTTCGATACCACTCTGCTGAATACCCACATTCACGATCTTGGATGTGTAGTCCGGCAAAGACAGATCGCAGTATGCCTGCAGAAACAGAAGTGCTATGATCAGAACTACATAGCCTGCTGATTTTTTCAGATACTTCATCAGTTTGATCACTTTTGCTGCCTCGCTTTCTTTGTGTCATTTTTTCCGGAGCTGCCCGGTATCTTATCAATATTCTCCGTGATCTGCTCCAACATTCTTCTCAAAAGGCAAAGTTCTGCATCACTGAGACCGCTGAGGAGGATCTTTTCATTCTCTTTCACTTTCTTCATGCCATTTTCCTTCGCCTGTTTGCCTTTCTCTGTCAGGTAGATCCTGGAGATACGCTGATCTTTTTCATCTGCTTCTCTGTAGAGAAATCCTGCCTTTTCCAGTCGCTGGACGGTCACGTTGACGGTCGGCGGCTTGATCCGCAAATGCTCTGCGATCTCCCGCTGGCTCAGTCCGTCCCTGTGTGCCAGAAGTCCCAGCACCGGAATCTGTCCCGGATAAATCCCTACTTCCTGCATCTGACCAAAGCATTTGCCCATAAACCGGCGGTCGATCCGCATGAACATTGACAGAAAGCTCTGGCTGTGTTCCTGGCAAAACCCTGGTTCTTCGTCTATAAACACCTCTTCACCTCCGTAAAAATATTTTCAATTGATTAGGCGGCTATTAATTAGTCGGCTAATTGTTTATTATATGGATTTGCACAAAAAAAGCAACTGGTTTTTGAAGATTTCACAGAATTTTTAGATTTTGTAGCTAATAAATGATTTGGCAGGCTAATAAATATAAGAAAAGTAATGCTCTGGTATATAAACAGTCCCGTTCGAAAACAGCTTCGGAATTTGGAAACACTATGGTTCTTTCCATTCTGCTAAATACATGAAGAAAAAGTGCATAACTCGCCTCACGGCTCAAACAATGCACTTTTTCTCCATAACGCAGACTGTAGAGAACCTAAGTGTTACCATAAATTCCTCCAGAGGTTTCCTGAACGGGACTGTTTATACCCAGAGCTATTCTCTTGCTCTAATTTATTAGCTTCACGGTGGGCTGCCACTCCCCGGACCGCGCTTCGCGCTGGGCTAATCATCTATCAGGCACCGCGAGGTATCGGGCTACGCTGACCTCCGGCCGGGTTCTTCCCCATTCACCACACTACCCGCTATAAAGTACGGGGATAAATGGAAGTATAAAAAAAGAAGACCCGTGGCCGATGATTTTCGGGAAGATTCTCTGCCTCTGGCTCGCCTGAAAAACTTCGTGAAGGTTTCTGGTATACAGGTTTTTGCGTTGATACAGAAAATGCTGCTGTCTGAGCATCTTTGATGCGAGTTCAGCTCTTTTCTGTATCGTTTTTAGCAAAGTTCTGTATGCCTTGACACCTTAGAAGTTTTGAATTGAGACAGACACAGAGAATCTTTCATCGAAAATCTCCAGTCTAAGTCTTCTTTTACTCTCCCATCATCGCCGGGAATCCTTTATAAAAACTGATTTTTCTCCGCATCGTATTCGTAATCAATCGACGCGAGTTTTTCCACCAGTTCTTCCCTGGACACATCTTTGTCTTCGCAAAAAGCATCCAGAGAAGAATAAAAATCTCTGAGCTGTGTGTTGACGTAGCTCAACAGCATCACCGGATCTTTTGGTATCATAATTTACCTCCTGTGGTATTCTGCCGCTGAATACTTTACACAGCAACAGATTATTTCGTATTGATCACAAACTCACCGTCTCTGACATCGAGCACAAGAGTGTCTCCCTGATGAACGTCGCCGGAAAGGATCTTCTTGGCTGCAAGTGTCTCTACATAGTTCTGCAGATAACGTTTCAGCGGACGTGCACCGTATACCGGGTCGTAGCCGTTCTCGATTACCTGAGTTCTTGCTGCATCAGTCAGTTCCAGAGAAAGTTCCTGGTCTGCCAGACGGTCACTGAGTTCGCGCACCATAAGGTCTACTATGCCGCCAATGTTGTCTTTTGTCAATGGTTTGAACATGATAATTTCATCCAGACGGTTCAGGAACTCTGGACGGAAATGTCCACGCAGGTCATTCATGACCAGTTCCTGTGCATCCGGTTTGATGTCTCCGTTCTCGTCGATTCCATCGAGAAGATACGGAGAACCGATATTGGAAGTCATGATCAGGATGGTATTCTTGAAGTCTACCGTTCTGCCCTGAGAGTCGGTGATACGACCATCGTCCAGAACCTGCAGAAGTACATTGAATACATCCGGATGTGCTTTCTCAATCTCATCAAACAGTACTACGCTGTATGGTTTACGACGAACAGCTTCTGTAAGCTGACCGCCCTCTTCATATCCAACATATCCCGGAGGCGCTCCGATCAGACGGGATACAGAATATTTCTCCATGTACTCACTCATATCAATTCGCACCATATTCTGCTCGTCATCAAACAGAGTCGCTGCCAGAGTCTTGGCAAGTTCTGTCTTACCAACACCGGTAGGTCCAAGGAACAGGAAGGAACCGATCGGTTTGGACGGGTCTTTGATTCCTGCTTTGGAACGAAGGATTGCATCTGTAACAAGGCGAACCCCTTCATCCTGTCCGATCACACGTTTGTGAAGTTCATCTTCCAGTCCGAGAAGTTTGGTTCTCTCTCCTTCGGTCAGTTTTGTTACCGGAATACCGGTCCAGCGGGAGATGATCCTTGCGATCTCATCATCTGTAACAGCTTCATGTACCAGACTGCGATCACTTTCTTTGACCTGTTTTTCTTCAATCTCAAGCTGCTGCTGGAGTTTCGGAAGTTCACCATACTGCAGTTCTGCAGCCTTTTCCAGATCGTAGTTCTGTTTCGCTTTCTGGATCTGTTTATTGATATCCTCGATCTGCTCACGTAATTTCTGGAGCTTCTCTACGGAATGTTTCTCATTATCCCACTGGGCTTTCTGAGTATTGAAGGTGTCACGCATCTCTGCAAGTTCTTTCTGCAGTTCTGCAAGACGTTCCTTGCTCAGATTGTCTGTTTCTTTCTTAAGGGCAGATTCCTCGATCTCCATCTGCATAATCTTACGTCTCTGCTCATCCAGCTCAGTCGGCATGGAATCCAGTTCGGTCTTGATCAGGGCACAGGCTTCATCGACCAGGTCGATGGCTTTATCAGGCAGGAATCTGTCTGTGATGTATCTGTGTGAAAGGGTTGCTGCGGCTACCAGGGCACTGTCTGTAATCTTAACGCCATGGAAAACTTCGTATCTTTCTTTCAGTCCACGAAGGATGGAAATGGTATCTTCTACCGTTGGCTCATCTACCATGACTGGCTGGAAACGACGTGCCAGTGCAGCATCTTTTTCGATGTACTGACGATACTCATCCAGTGTAGTTGCACCGATACAGTGCAGCTCACCTCTGGCAAGCATAGGTTTCAGCATGTTACCTGCGTCCATCGCACCGTCTGTCTTACCGGCTCCGACGATCAGATGAAGCTCATCTATGAAGAGGATGATCTCACCCTCGCTCTTCTTCACTTCTTCGAGAACGGCTTTGAGACGTTCCTCGAATTCACCACGGTACTTCGCGCCTGCAACCAGAGCACCCATATCCAGGGCAAAAATCTTCTTGTCCTTCAGACCTTCCGGGACATCGCCTGCGACGATTCGCTGTGCCAGACCTTCGATTGCTGCTGTCTTACCAACACCAGGCTCACCGATCAGTACCGGGTTGTTCTTTGTCTTACGGGAAAGGATGCGGACAATGTTGCGGATCTCTGCATCACGTCCGATGACCGGATCAAGTTTCTGATTTCTTGCCTTCTCGACAAGATCCTCACCGTATTTATTCAGGGTATCGTAAGTTGCCTCCGGGTTGTCGCTGACAACTCTCTGGTTGCCTCTCACGGTAGAAAGTGCCTGGAGAAATCTTTCTCTGGTAATACCGAATTCATTGAAGATCTTCTTCATGCTCGGGCTCGGCTGTGTCAGCAGGGACAGGAACAGATGCTCAACGGAAACATATTCATCTCCCATTGCCTTTGCTTCGTTCTCCGCATTTACAAGCGACTTGTTCAGATACTGACCAAATCTCAGATCACCGCCAGATACCTTAACCTTCGCATCCAGAGCTTTCTTTACTACGTTGATAAAATAATCTTTATTGATTTCCATCTTCTCAATCAGCTTGAGAATCAGGCTGTCTTCCTGTGTCAGCAGCGCATACAGAAGATGCTCCTGCTCTACTTCCTGGTTGCCATACTCATAAGCAACTTTTTCAAGGTCCTGAACAGCCTGAATGGATTTCTGTGTAAATTTACTGATATTCATAGGCTTTCCTCCTCTATATCGTAGGAAAAGGATACCGAAATTTCTTTCCGTACCCTTTGGGTTATCTTTGTTATACTGGTAATATAACACGTGTCGTTAGCCAAGTCAAGAGGTGAGTGCTAATTTTTTGTGAAGAATTTGTGAATCCTTGATTTTATGGGCTTCACAGAGGTTTTTCACTTGCTTTCGCACTCGATTTTCTTGATTTGACCACATTTTTACGACAAATCTTTGGAAAAATATATTCTCCTGATTTTCTTACCACATTTTACGACAACGACTTATGGTTCATACCACAGCAGGTACCGTTTCTGGCAGGTTCATTTTGGACATCTCGTTCTCCACATGAGACTTCTCTGCAATATGATTATAGACATTCATGGTAATCTGTGCATCTGAATGGCCCATCACATACTGCATAACCTTTGGATTAACATTGTTCTCACCCAGTCTGGTACATCCTGTATGCCGGAGGATATGCGAAGAAATATGAGGCATCAGCTCCGGTTCTCTGTTCTCTTTTTCTGCCAGTGTGGTTTCTTTCTTATTGTAAGCATTGACAATATTTTTCAGAAAACTGTTTACTCCTGCTGGCATGATCGGACGTCCATGCTTTGTATTGAAGATGAATCCACTACGTCCACCGATCTCCACCTTGCTCTGTAACCCAAGCATCAGATTCAGTTCTTTTTGCTTGCGGAATGCATCATATACCATCTGCGTCATAGGAATATCTCTGATACCTGCATCCGTTTTGGTTTCTGAATCATGGAAACAATATCCCTCATCGCCTTCATAATATACAAGCTGTCCACCTACATGGATTTCCCTGTTCTTCATATCCACATCTGACCAGGTTAAGCCGATTGTCTCGCTCACTCGCAGGCAGGCTCCAAACATAACCTGCATCATTGGAAGATGTGGCTTGTACACTTTGCTTTGCTCTACGAACTTCAGAAGTTTCTCTTGCTGTGCAAGCGTCAGAGCTTCTTTCTCCTTTGCCGGAGTCCCATAATCTCCAAGTGTTCCTGTTACCGGATTCTTACGGATAATTCCATCTTCCACTGCCAGTTCAAAACTGGGATTCAATAAGCCATAAAGACCTTTGATCGTACTGTGTGCCAGTCCTTCATCTGACAATGCTGAAAAGAATGTCCTTACGTGAGATGTCTTAAAATCCACAACACGAATATTTCCCAAAGTATTTCGTATCCGATAGTCCCACATACGGATATAATTCTTTTTTGTTCTTTCCTTGATATTCTTTGTTGCCATGTATCGCTCAAACAACGTATTTACGGTCAGCTTCTTGACTGATGCATCGGTAATAAGCAGATCATCCATATCCTTATTGATCTTCTTTTCCATTTCCCGCAGACTCGCCAGATCAGCTGCATAAACCGAATTACGCTTTCCAGTAATTTCATCCTTATAACGATACTCATAACGTCCATCCGGACGCTGGTATTCACCTGTTTTTAAATTTCTGCCTTTATTATCTTTTCTTGCCATATCGATCATTCCTTTCACTTCATTTCTTTGTTATTCGGAATGATTTTTGTCCTGTCGTATCAGTCATTTTTGTCTGATATCTGCTCACAGATTAACATAATATTTTAAGATTTCCAAGGGTAAATTCCTGCAAAATGCTAATTTTTTATCCGCTGTTTTTACAGGAATATTTTGCCCCTTTTTCATTCCGAAGGAAAGTTGTTGTATTTTATCCTTTTATCTTTCATTACACTGCCATTGCATCAAGATATTTTTTTATCTTATCCACGTTATAAAGAACACGTCTTCCAACAATCACTTTTGCTTCTGCATAGTCTGCAATTTTCTTTGCAGTTACTTCTCCGCAGGATAACATTGCCATTAAGCCTTCAATGTCTACGGTCAGACGATTCTCCGCATTATATTCTGTTGTTTTCCTCATGATGCACATACCTCCTTTCCTCCGTATTCTTCTGCATCACCTCCCAGACAGCGGTTATGCCCGTTGTCAGTGCATTTTATTTTTGATTGGACTGCTTACAATGATTTTCCATTCTGTTCGGCGTGTTGGCTTCCATTCGTATAGGCGGTGTCAACGTTACTACCGAAAATGTGCCACTGGCACATTTATCGACATCCTAAGGGAAGTTGACCTCTATCAGAAATCTTTCTGAATACTGGCAGCTTCTTCTCAAACATACCAGCCGTTGCCGGAGTATCTTCGGCTCCCACATCCTACTCTCTGGTACAGCGGTGGAACCCTGTATTATCCTTTAAGCCCTGAAAGGCACCTATACAGCTCATTTAATTTTCAAGGTTCTGTAATCAAAGTTGCACATTTTTGTAGGTATACATTTTTGTACCTATTTGATTTAATGCCATTATATCCCCCTCTACTGCCAATGTCAATACCATCTCATGCATTTTAGGTTCTTTTTTGTACTCTTTTTCATTGATTTTTTGTTAATTTATGTTATAATATGGACAAATAATTATTCATTTCTTGGTTTTTCTATATTAAATGAAATTTATCAGGACTAATACAGAGGTGGCTTTATGAATTTTAATCTGAAATTAAAAAAAATCCGGACATTCCGGAAAATGACGCAAAAAGAATTATCAGAGAAGATTGGACTGACCGATCAGCATAGAATTGTACAATATGAAAAAGGCGTTCGTGTCCCGAAAAAAGATCTGGTCGATAAGATGGCAAAAGCACTTGATGTCAACCCGTATACTCTCTACGACACTGCTGGACGGGATGCTCCTGAAATGATGGAACTACTTTTCTGGCTGGATGAATTTAATCCATCTGCATTGCATCTGTTTCTCCCCAAAAAATTTCCCGGAGAAAAATGTAATGAAGTAGCTGACACATCCGTTTACTACCATGATAATGATAACTGGCCTGCTCATGCACCTGTCTGTATGTGGTTTGATTATGGAATTCTGAATGATTTTTTGAAAGAATGGGTAGTTCGGATGGATGAGCTGAAATCCGGTGTGATTACCAGAGATGAATATTTTGAATGGAAAATCAACTGGCCTCAAACCTGTGATGGATGTGGGAAATATGAACCTAAGAAAAAATGGTGTTCGTAAAAGCAGAACTGAGTGAAGCTTAGCAAAACTTAAATTCACCGCATTTTTCCTCTTCGGCAAAAGAAAAAGCACTGTAAACCAATAATCAAACGGTTTCAGTGCTTTTTTCATATCCATACAGTTATCAAAAAAGCCAGACACGCCACGACACTTCCCAAAAGAAATTCTTTCACAATATGTCTCTTTAATTCAATAGAAGACCAGAATTCCGCCAAATAGAAAACCATACATATTATTGCTACTATCCATCCTAAGCAATCACTTAAAATTAGATAAGGTAATG
This sequence comes from Blautia sp. MSJ-19, assembly GCF_018918125.1. Taxonomy (GTDB): domain Bacteria; phylum Bacillota; class Clostridia; order Lachnospirales; family Lachnospiraceae; genus Blautia_A. The sequence goes on along the minus strand of NZ_JAHLQA010000019.1, from coordinate 16,114 downwards.
TACAACTACACGCATGTCCACTGGCACGAATTTTAAATCCTTTATTTATAATCGTAAGTATCATAACTGCTAAAAAATAAGCGTTAAAAATCCATTGCAACATTTTGCTGCAACCTGCCAAATAGCCAATCAGCATTGCCGCCAGATATGATATAAAATTAAAAACAAATGCCATTTTTCGTTGATTATTACGATTTTCTCTTTGAGAATTTTTCTTGATAGCAATTGGGTAGGAACAAATTGGTATAATAGTCAGAAATAATATCGCCAAGAACAAATTGTCTAAAGTTCCAAATTCTTCACGTTTTATTCCGTACAGTATCAGAATGGCGATATTGATCCTTGTGTATTCATTCACTATTCTGATTCAAACATCCGTGAAAAGACTTTACTTGAAACCCTGCGTTCTCCAATGATGATGGCTTATCACAGGAATCAGCCATTCAATGAAAATATGCTCCGCCCGTGTCTGATGCTGGAAAATCCGCAGAAACTTCGCGAAATGGTTACTACTGCCGGTGCACATTCCACTGACCTGCCGTCACCGGAAAGTGCTGAACATCTCTGTTCAAAATGTGACCATTATGCAGAACACTGGAAACCGGTAGCAGACAAGCTTTGGAAAGAAAACCGCAGAAAACACAACGAAAAGCATTCTCAGAATTAAAACTGGAGCATATAATTAAGCAGGAGACTAACCATTAGTTGTCAGTCTCCTGCTCAGTTTTCTCAATTCTAAGCATACGATATCCAATACCAATATGAGTCTGGATGTATTGCACCCCATTTTTCTCAGGTTCCAGTTTTTTTCGTAATGTCGCCATAAAAACCCTAAGAGATGCAATATCGTTTTCCAAACACCGCCCCCAAATCTGCTGGGTAATATACGTATGCGTCAATACCTTTCCCACATTACGGGATAGAAGGCAGATCAGCTTATATTCAATGGGTGTCAGATGCAGTTCTTCTCCCTTCAGATATGTACAGCCGGCTGTATAATCTATTTTTAATTCACCATTTTCAAAAACAGAAATCTCCAGCTGCTCCCCTGCCAGCGTTATGGCAAGCCTTCTTTGGGTGACACGGATACGTGCAAGTAATTCCTCCACGGAAAATGGTTTTGTAATATAATCATCAGCCCCTGCATCCAATGCCTCTATTTTGTCCGTATCCTCACTTCTGGCGCTGATCACAATGATCGGCATGTTGGACCAGGTACGGATTTTCTTTATTACCTCCACGCCTTCCATATCAGGAAGCCCGAGATCCAATAGAACAATATCCGGATTGTGGGAAGAAGCCTCCAAAATAGCCGAAAATCCGTTTTCTGCCGACAGATATTTATAGTCATGTGTTTTTAATGTAGTGACAATCAGATTTCGTATGGGCCTGTCATCCTCCACTACCAGGATTAATGTCTTATTCATTTAATGTCACCTCGCTTAAGGGTAAAGTAAAAGTAAAATTGCATCCATGCGGAGTATAGTCTGTCAGAACCAGTGTTCCGTCATGTGCTTCTATAATAGAGCGGCAAAGTGCCAGACCAAGTCCCAGGCTCCGATAGCTGTCCGTAACTGTTGTTTTCCCTGTATAAAACATCTCGAAGATATGAGGCTTCATTTCTTCTGGGATTCCAGGACCGTTATCTTCCACGCTTATCTGCGCCTTCCCACCAGATTTCTTTCCCTGAATATGGATTACAGAACCTGGCGGCGTATATTTTATGGCATTATCAATTAAATTTACAAAAACTTGTATAATAAGGCGAACATCCATACGTGTAAGAACCAGTTCTTCACAGTCTGTCACAATTTTATAACCATCATGTTTCCTGCTGATATGTCGAAGTGATTCTGCAATCACTTCATCCAAAAGCTGATCCGTAAATTTAAATTTCAATCTTCCATCATTCAATCTGGTAATGGAAAGAAGATTCTCCACAACTCCGATCAGCCATTCGGAATCATCATAGATGTCGGTGTAAATCTGATGCCTGGTAACCTCGTCCAAGCGGTCGCTGTTGCTAAGAAGCATATCTGCATTGCCGGAAATAGAGCAGAGCGGAGTCCGAAGATCATGGGAGATTGCACGGAGAAGATCTGCACGGAGCTGCTCATTTTTGGCTAAAACAGCATTTTTCTCTTTTTCCATGGCATTTTGTGCATTCTGCATGGCAAGCGCACATTCATTTATTACAGATAGCAGAATACTGTACTCAAAAGAATCCAGTGTTTCTTTTTGTAGCGGTATCCCAATTACACCGTAAACATTATTCCCACTTCTGATTGCCAGATATAAACATTTGGCTTGGGGGAAATGGTGCGTGGATGCGCCGGCACGCTGTTTGTTTTCATAAGTCCATTTGGCTACCTTCTGCTCTTCTGGTGTTAAAAAATCCTCAATATTTTCTTTTTCCCCAGAGAAAAGTTTTCCCTCTGATAAAGTTCCATTTACCACTACATATGCTGTAATATTACGGTTTAATAAGCGGATAAGCTGTGTACAGGTAACTCCAAGAATCTCTGTTTCCCCTTTTGCCTTCTGTATCAGGCAGTCTGTATCAAACAGAATCTGTGTGCGAAAAGCAAGCTGTGCAGAAAGCTTTGCATGTGTTTTCAGCTTTGCCGCAAGTACTCCCATAAGTACGGATGAAATAAGCATGATAAGAAAGGTTATCGGATATCCCACTGCATATGTCTGAAAAGACATTCTTGGCTCTGTGAGAAAAAAACAAAATAAGAATACGCTCAAAAAGGAGCCTGCTATACTACAAAGGTATCCATCTGTCACAATTGAGGTAAGCAGAACTCCCAGAATATATATGGTTACAATGTTCGTATCCGTGAAATTTAGCTTCTGGAATAGCAAACCAATTAAAGTACATACTGCAAATATAAAAACGGTCAGAAAATAATCTTTTACAGATGGTTTTTCCGCATACCATGTAAATGACCGCTTCGGATAGGTTCTGTTTTTTACCGCCTCCGGGATAATATGGATATCGATGTCCGGCACAATTTCAATCAGCTTTTCCGTCAGAGTTGATTTGCTGAAAAAGTGATTTCGTCTGGCATTGCTTTGTCCGATAACAATTATTGTAACACTGGAAAGTCTGGCATATTCTGCAATCTGCACGGGCACATTTTCCCCATGAGTCATTACTATTTCTGCCCCAAGTTTTTCCGCATACCGGATATGTTCTTCCAGCTTTTCTTTATCCATGGATTCTGCTTTTGTACCGGTCTGCACATACAAAGCTGTAAAACGAGCCTGCAACGCATTTGCCATCTTTGCTGCTGTATCTACTATTTTTAGATTCGAGGGTGCTGCGGACAGACATACAAGAATATGGTCATCTGCCTTTTGAGTATCATCTTCAATTTTCTGATTCATCCTGCCTATCCCCTTTTTCTGCTGTTTTGGAAATTATATCATGTGACTGTGTTATGGTCAAAATCTTTTCTGCCTCTTCAGCCTGTCCATCAAAAATGATAATTTCTGCTTCTTTATATTGGCTTTTACACTCGTGAACCTCTTTTAACAATTCTTTATCCGAAAGATTGTTCAAAAATAGTATCTTCGATAAAGTCTGCTTTCCTTCCGGTTTGTCTTTGACAGTTTCCTGTATGGTATCCAAAAACTGATCTATTTTATTGGCAATATAAAAGCCAAACCCAAACATGCAAAATACAGCAACCGCTAGCATTCCCTGTACCATTACCATCACCTCTTTATCAGTCACTCTGGCAATTTAATTATATACGGAAGCATTTCTGAAGCGCCCTGTATTCTCCTAACACCAGTAATTTATTATTCTCTGCAAAATATGTATTCGGGGAAACTGCAATACTGAATTCCCCTTCACCCTTTACCGCCAGGATATTAATGTTGTAACGTTTCCTGATATCCAGCTCACCTACTGTCTTTCCAACCCATTCTTCTGGCACTTCTACCTCAAAAATCGCATGGGAAGCATCCACCTCCATATAGTCAAGGATATGGTCATCTGTGTAACGGATAGAGGCCCATTTTGCAACCTGTTTTTCCGGATAAACCACTTTGTCGGCACCATTGCGTAAAAGGAATTTTTCCTGAACATCACGTTCAGCCCTGGAGATTACCAGTTTTGCTCCTAACTCTTTTAGAAGTGACGTTGTTTCAAGGGAATTTTGGAAGCTTCCTCCAATGGCTACAAAACAGATATCATAGTTTCCAATCCCAAGGGAGCGTAAAAATTCCGCATTAGTGCTGTCACCAATCTGTGCATTAGTCACAAATGGCAGTACTTTATCCACCCTTTCTTCATTCCAGTCAACCGCCATAATTTCATGTCCCAGCTGGCTTAACTGCATAGCAATATGTCTTCCAAATCTTCCAAGTCCAACAAGCAATACATTCTTCATAATTTTATCTTTCTCCTTCTCATCCAACTGTAATCTTCTCCAGGGGCAGCTTTGCATTCCCCTTGTTTCTTCCAGAAAACACCGCATAAATCAAGGTCAGACCGCCCACACGTCCCAGATACATTAGTATAATCAGCACATTTTGTGAAAAGACATGAAGTCCCGGTGTAATCCCTAGTGTCAGCCCTACCGTGCCTACAGCCGAAGCAGCTTCATACAGACAGTCTAAAAGTGGAAGATCTTCGTATACGCTGATTGCAATTCCACCACAAAAGAACAGGGTAAAATAAAGCATAGCTATCGTTGCTGCATTTTTTATCACATGACATTCCAGCCTTCGCCCAAAAGCCCCTGCATTTTCCTGGCTTCGAAATGTCGCAATCGCATTTAAACTAAGCACCGTAAAGGTTGTCGTTTTCATTCCACCAGCTGTAGAACCTGGCGAACCACCAACCAGCATTAACAGGATCATAACTGCTTTTGAAGCCTCACTCATCTTTGAAATGTCAATCGTGTTAAATCCTGCCGTCCTTGTCGTTACCGATTGGAACACCGCAGCTAACAGACGTTTCCCCGCGGATAGAGTTTTTAGATCACAGGCGAAGAAAAAAAATGCCGGAAATAAGATCAGGCCTGCGGTAGTCATCAGAATAATCTTGCTTTGCATACGGTAACGTTTAAAATTCAGTTTATTCGTATAAATGTCATCCCAGGTGAGAAAACCAATTCCCCCTACAATGATCAGCAGCATAATTCCCACATTTACAAGGGCATTTCCAGAATACCCGGTCAGGGAAGGAAAGGGATTGTCGGCCGTTCCCAGAATATCAAACCCGGCATTACAAAAAGCTGAGATTGAATGAAAGACAGACATCCAGATTCCTTTTCCACCATAATCAGGTAAAAAAACTGGCAATAACAACAGCACCCCTGCAGCTTCAATCAGAAATGTCCCTTTTAAAATAAATCTTGTTAATCTGACAATTCCTCCCACTTTAGGTGCTGATATCGCATCCTGCATGGTGCTTCTTTGCATAAGAGATATTTTTCTCCCAGAAAGAAGGGAAACAGATGCTGCCACCGTTACCACACCAAGCCCGCCAATTTGTATGAGTGCAAGAATAATCGCCTGTCCTGCCATAGACCAGTAGCTTCCGGTGTCCTTCACCACAAGACCTGTCACACATACTGCGGAAGTGGCTGTAAAAAGAGCATCATGAAATGGGGTTGTCACTTTATCCAAAGTGGAAAATGGAAGCATCAGCAGAACGGTTCCAAAAAGAATCACTCCTGCAAACCCCAGAATAATTAACTGAAAGGATGTCAGATGTTTTTTCTTATATGCTTTTTCTGTCATAAATAATCAGAACTCCTTATTATTGATTCTAAATAATGCTATCTTTGTGCTGTTTTTATTATATATAATTGCTTTCAAAGATGGTATAAGAGTCTCTGATTCTGTATTAAGATTGTATAAAGATTTAGATTAGGAATTATTTTCCAAAATAAAACACCAGGACTATGAAAAAATAACCTACTACGATGATTTTATTAACATTTCCTATGATTTCTGCACCGGAAGTCATGTCAGGCCTGACACCATTGCACTTTTTTCCTTGATAAAGATAGAAAATTATCACAAAATTAACTCCAAAAGGGTGTAAATCTATAGTGTGGTTACACCCTTTTCACCCTATTTCATTTTACAGATAATCAAATTTCTTTTGAAGATGCACTCGTAGCAACATCATTCCCACATTAATAAATCCAAATAACAAGATCAAATTCACAGGTAGATATTCTCTGATTACATCTCCAAGTACTACAATCCCTGAAAGACTTCCAACTAAAAACATCTGTGAAATTTCATCCCACATTTCTTTGTATCGTTTTACTACTTCCACGGTTATTATCATCACGATAGCCAATATAAAAAGCACAGCTACGATTGCCAGAATCCTGATAACCCACGCTTCTCCACCTGTATATGCTATTTTCTGGTTGAATCCGTTATCATAGGTTGGATGTACCAACCATTCACAAAATCGAACATACCACACGAATGGAGTCCTGAAAAAATCTATAAAGTCATTCTGAAAAGCACCATTCTGTACGATTGCAAACAGAATTACCGTAACGTATCCCATTCCCCAGAAATATTCCATAGCCTTCATATTTTCCGTTCTGTCCTTTACTTCTTTTTTCGCTTTACGGATTTCCAGCTCTGCCCTTTTCTTTTCATTACGGGCTTTTGCTTCTGCCTGTTCTGTCTTTTTCTCCGCTTCTTTCTGCTTTCTCTGGGCTTCATCTACTGCCTCAACCGATGATTTGTTTACCTGTATCTGCAATTTAGAGTTCTGGTCCCGAACGTCTTTTATTTCTCCTTCGAGCTGCTCTTGCTCGCTCCTGCTCATTAAGCCATTTCTGTTCCTCAGATCGTCGTTGCTCTGCTGAAGCGATTGATTCAGCTTCTGCGTTTCGGACAGTTCGGTTGTCAGACGCTGAATTTCTACGGTTGATTTCCGAACTTCTTCTCGCAATCTCTGCCTGTCGGATAAGATCATCCGTTTCTCTTCTTCCAGTGTCTGTATCTGCTTTTTCTGTGTTCGCATAAACTCTTTCGCTTTCTCGAAACTCTGTACGAGAATATCTCTCTCCACTTTGAGCTTGATCGGTGATTCCTCTGGTATCTGCGATTGCTGCGTCAAGCTCTCTGTAATAGTTTCTGAGTTCTTCGGCTGCTCCGCAGTTTCTATTGGCTGCATCTCTGATTTTTTGCCTATTTCCATTAAATTCATTCTCTAACCCCTCCTTGCTGATGTCCAGATGGAATGTTTTGGACAGATTACTGTCACGCACTTTCTTTCCATCCTGATTTTGAAATGTGATGTGCTTCCGTTTCTCTGTCCAGTTTACGTTCCACCCAAACTGCTTCATTTTTTCTATAAACTTTTCCTTACTGATACAATTTTCCATTGCTTTTAACACCGCTATTGCACAGTCCGCTACAAAGCTGTCCTTTACCTGCTGACGGAACAGATTATATTTGTCTTTGCTCCATGCAATGACTTCCCCTTTTTCAATCTGACTTCCATCAAAATGCTTTCCTTTCTCGGCAACTGTCAGTCCTCGCTCCCGACACATCTGGTTGGTAAACTGTTTCATACGTTCCAGATCTTTTCTGGTGTTATGCAGCTTTCTCCCATCTTCATAACTCACCGAATTTGTAACCAGATGACAATGGATATGATCTTTATCCTTATGTACCGCTACTAAGGTCTGGAATCCACTGAACCATTTTTCTGCAAACTCTTTTCCAAATTCAAATGCCTGCTCTGGGGTGATCTGCTCGTCCTTATGCCAGGAAATAATGTTGTGGGCGTACATTCTCCCGGTGTCTTTATCCCACATCTTCTTTTCTTCCAGAAAGGCTCTGTACACCAGATCATAAGTAATCTCATCATAGCGGTACGGGCCTGTTACATAGGTAAGCAATTCGCTGGTCTTGTCCTGTCGCAACACATATTCGATGCAGTTTCTCATTGCTCCATGTGTATTTGTCCGCTTATTAATCGTCTTATTAACTGCCATATCCTCTCACTCTCCTTCCGATACTTGAAAATATTTTTATTGAGGAAATACAACATACTGTCGTTTGGGATTTCTCCATCTGTATGCAGTTTTCTTGCAATCTGATTGATATTTGTAGTCGCTCCCCGGAGCTGACAAAGGATGTCTGCAAACATCTGGTTCAGTCTTTTCAGTTCTTCCACTTCCTCTGCCGATGCTATCTTCAAGTCTGCGATTGCTTTTATCACAACTTCCTGCTGTGTTCTTCCAGATTCTTTCACTTTGTTTTGAAGCAGATCATATTCTGCTTTATTCATCCGTATGGTTACTGTATAATTTCGTTTTCTCATAGGCTTTTATCTCCTTTCTTTGCCTGATTTTTCATTCTTTATTAACAGGTACATCGTTCTGGTAGCATATTAGCAGGAGATTTATAAGAGAGTGCAACGCTCTCTTATACAGGTGCAGGGTGCATGACGTCCAGTGGACGTCAGCTTTGCACCGACCGGAGCGGCAGCGGAGACAAGTCCTAGTCAATCAGTAAGTGTTCCGTAGGAATGTCCGGTGGACATTTCGCAGGGATATTTACGCTATTGACGTGCCGGGGTTCCAAGGGGCGGAGCCCTCTGGCAAGTTTAGGAACAGCCCAAAGGCTGGCTCCGGTGCATAGTGGCTTGCCACTTTGCGAAACTTGCCTGTCATCTGCCGCCCACTGTAAGAACCGGATCACCATTTTCCCTGCGGCATCTTCCAGAATAAAAAGCGGCTGATGACGGTGGTCTTGTGGTGTGTGGAAAGGCTGTGTAGGAAAACCAGATTACTCCCCTTTGCAGAGAATCTTGATTTCCGTAACAGGCTTTTCACATGCCACTCCGGTGCGGAGTACCGGACAATCATGTGCCGTATCCGGCACTCCATTCTTTTTGACCACATCTGCCTTTTCTTCTGCCAGATTTCCTTTTATTGCTGTTTCTATTCTTTCGACTCATCTTCTTTCCTGTTCAAAGGCATAAAAATTGGCAGTCATGAACATCTCCAGGATTTTCTCCCTGAAAAATGCCATCACTGCCACCTTTTTCTCTGTTATTCTGTTTTTGTGAATCTATTCTACGCTGTCACTTGACTCCATTTGTTCTGTTATTTTACTTTTTTGACGATATCAAAAACTTCATCCATTAACTTTTCCAATTTCATGATCCTGCGGTGTTGATACCAGATCAGTCCCGGCAGTCCGGCTGCCAGCAGGAACGCAACAGCCAGAATTTTAATCGCCTGTCCCCTGCTTTCTATCCCACCATAGCCAAATCCACATACCAGATTCACGAATAAAATATAAAAATATCCACAAAATAAACTCAGTTCAAAAAACCATATCAAAACCTTTTTCAGCTTCTTCTTCATTCTGTTTCTTCTCCCTCCTAAGTTTATGAACTCATTGTAGCGAATTTCTCGCTATATCTCAATAGTGAATATCTCGCTAGTTTATTATTAGGCATGAGGTGGAAATCATGTATAAACGAATTCGTGATCTGCGTGAAGATCGTGACCTGACACAGAAAAATATGGGTGAAATCTTAAACTGCAGCCAGCGTATTTACAGTAATTATGAATGTGGCGATGTTGATATTCCCACTCAGATTCTGATTAAGCTGGCAGAATTTCATAATACCAGTGTTGATTATCTGTTAAACCTGACGGATGATAAACGTCCATATCCAAGAAGTAAAAACAGCTCCACTTAAAGCAGCCCGATTTTTGTAAGAAAGCCGGACTGCTTTATTTTATTTATAGCCATTTAAAAGCTATCCGCAAAATCCAATGCTGCATCCAGATCTGCCTCCTGTTCCCAGTCCGTCATAGCCTCCGTGTGCTGCTCACTCGCCTTTTCTTTTATGAGATCAGGCAATGCTTTTTCTCCTGCTGATTCTTTTACAAACGGTGCAAGCATCTCAAATAAGTTTTTTGCCATAGCCATTGGAACGGATTCTTTCACTCCATCTCGGATAGCTTTCTCTACTCTTTCCAGAAAAGCATCTTCCTTTTCTCTGGTTTCCAGATATGGATCTTCTTCATTCTGGTACTCTCTCGCAAAGTAATCATTCAAAGCTGCCACAACTGCTTTCGTATAGGATTTATATTTCTGCCTGTCCATGGTCTGAAGATATTCCCATGCTTTCCTATCCTGTTCATCACACAGGTTCAACCGAATATTGGTGTTGATAATTTTCCGTTCTTTTCTCATACCAGCATTCCTCCGTTCTTCTGAATTTTTCTCACCGTCATAGCTTCATATCCTTTTGCGGTTGCACAAATGTCCCGTACAATCGTCACCCGTTCTTTGTCATATTCCCCGAAATTCTGAATCATACAGCCACCACCGCCAACTACATATAAGCGCATCAGCTCTGGGTTGTATTCCCGTTCTCTCAGCTTGTGAAAGATCTCTTTTGTGTAATCACTGGCAGCTTTACGGATCACAGCCAGATATTTTTCTCCGATATCTGCTGTCCCAGTACGAATTACCTGTTCAATCACAAGATCATCTACCACCGTTCCCAGTTCTTTCAGCAGACTTTCCCTGACTGCAAGCACACACTGGTACGTTCCATATTTTTCTGTAAAGCATTTCTTCTCCACCGGACGGGAGTTGTTGATATACATGATGTTCATGGTTCCATTTCCAATATCAGCCAGCATATTGATCCCCTTAAAATCCTGCAAGCGGTAAAAAGCTGCCGCAAATCCCTGTGGGTAAATATCCGCTCCTTCAAACTCAATATGATACTGTTTATTGCGGAACGTAAAATCCACGCTCTCGTTTTGAAGCAGATATTTCTGAAAATCCTCTTTCTGAGTAGCCACCCACGTCAAAGGCAATCCGGCAGCAAGGTGTACCTTTGCCCTGTTCATTCCTTTTCCTTCCAGTTCTCTCGCAATCGCAGCCAGTGTCAGCACATAATAGTCCTCGTCCTGCGTTTTCTCCGCACAGAACTCCTTATGCTCCTCACCAATCTGATAAAACATACCATGGTAAACAAGAAGGTTATTCTGAAAAATCGGCTCCTTCTCGTATCTGACTACACCGGATGGGAAACACCTGGTTGCAGTTTTCATGTTGCCATAACCATGATCAATCCCGATCACCATAATTGTCTCGTTTTTGTTTGTTTTCATCATTCTCATAATCATACCTCATTCTTTCTTCTTTATTTTTATTGATAAAAGAACAACTGGGGCAAAAAGGGCATTTTTCTGAACCTCCTGACAGCCTTTCCATTTTTTTGCCCTGTCCTGACCTCGTTCATTTTTGCCTTTTTTGCCCCAAATGCCCCAAACCATCTGTTATATATTCAATTTTAATTGTTCAGAGTGTTCATCAAAGGGTGTTTTCTCCCCTGCTTCCAGAGGCTGGAAATCTTCTTCCCGGATTGCAATATCCTGGTAGCAGTAATCACCGTTATATTTCCTTGCCTGAAACCCCTTGCCCTCCATATTTTTGAAAAATCCTGATTTTGCATGTCCCTGACGTCCATTGTCCTCGCAGTATTCTTCATACATCCGGAACACGTCACTGCGTTTCAGCCGCTTTCCTTTTTCCTTCACCAGTTTGTCCTCAAGAAAAGCACATACACTGTCTGATAACCGCCGCAGTTCCCGGACGCATTCTTTGCTGTGTTCGCTTTCAATAAGTTCCCCACGTTCATAGACATCTTTCAGTGCTGTCACTGCCATATGAATTGCATAATCCGCTTCTGCCTTGATTTTTTCTTTCAAGCGTATATCTTTTTCCTCTCTTGGAATCATCTGATTCATATCCAACACAAGGAGTCTCCGGTAGAAAGCATCCGATTTATCTTCCAGATTCTGCGGCATTTCATTGGTTGAGAAAAGCAGCTTTGCATACGCCTTGTAAAAAACGGCATCTTTTCCCTTTTTCTCATACAAAAGCGTATCTTCACCAACTGCCTTTTTCAGTACATCGGTTGTGTCCATTGCTTTACATGGAATGTCCGCACAGGCATTTAACAGTTTTCCGTACATCCCGGTTGCATAAAACCGTTTGTTCAAGTCCTGCAATGAGATACTGGACGTATTTTCATTCCCGATTACATGCTGGATCAGTGCAACTGCAACTGACTTTCCGGTACCTCCATTTCCTTTCAACATCAAAAATTTCTGGAACTGAGTATCCGTAGTCATACAATATCCAAAATACTCCCAGAACATCTGCTGTTCCACCTTGTCCGGTATGGAAGAATCCAGATATTTTCTGATATTTGCCCCACCTTCCAGGACTTTTTCCCTGTCCTCCGGATAATATGGGAAGGGGATCTGATTAATTGTCAGATACTTCGGATCATGCTCTACCAGTTCACCTGTCAGCACATCATAATAAGCATTTTTGAAATTGATCCAGTGGGCAGGCTGCTTATTCAGTTCATACGAATTCCGGTAAATCTGTGGCTGTGTAATCAAAAGGTTATAAACTCTCTGGATCGTGCTGCTGTTAACCTGATCTCGATAAATTAACTTTTGAATCCGGTATTTCAGCTTTACCCCCTTAGTGTCCTCAATAAAAACGCCATGCTCATAATAATAGGGAATCTCTCCCCTTACAAAGAAGCTCACATTCTCCACAATATAATCCACAATCTCCATGTCCCGCACACCGGTAACTTTCCCTTTGGAATCAAACTTGTGAAAACGGCTTAATTCCGGATCATTCTTCGGTTCCCGTTCAAACCGCAGGATAAACTGCTCCAGAGCTTTCCCTACTTCTGGCTGATTGTCCAGTTTCCCCAGATACTCTTTTTCTTTAAACAACTGCCATCCGACTTTTCCGTCCAGACCAGCATCCTTGCAGAATTCCAGAATCCGGTCATTCATCCATTTGGTCGTGCAAGCAGCCACATAGTGGTACGCACTCTGACAGGTTCCATGAAACTGAATAGACCGCATATCTTCTATGAAACTGTTTACGCTGAAATAGTATTCATCATCTTCCTGCCCCAGATAAAGTGCCTGATAACCGGACATCACAATATTCATTGCAATATCCTGATTGTCCACCAAAAAGATATACTTCTTGGAAGTACCTTCCGGTTCTGTTTCCATATAATGCTTCAGGAACTTCTTATTCATGTTCATCACTTCCTTTCAGAGCAAAAAGAAAAGACGTGGGCCACATTTCTATGACTCACGCCTTACCTGCTCACAATATTCAATTTTCTGTAAATTTATCTGTTATCTCCTGTGTTCATCTATCTTATACATAGATCAATTCTTTCAGGATAACTTCTTCCGCAATCGCTCTGTGACCATTGGCTGCTCTTACCCATGCCATCTGGTCTTTCTCTTTATCCGGCAATGGATCTTTTTCTTCCAACTGTTTCAGAATCATTTCTTCCCGTTCTCTGGCTGCCTTGTCTACTTCCAACAGATGCTCACCAATGCTATCCTGCAAAAGCATCACCTGATACAATGAATTTCTATGATTCTTCAGATAGTCTCTGCGTAAAAATCCATACTTGCCAAGTTGTTCCATCTGCTCACCAGATTTATAGGTGAGATTGGGAATCAGATATCCATTCACATTTGTATAAGTCAGTTTCATTTTATTAGCACTCTCCATTTCTCATCATTTTTTTACGACAAATTTACGACATTTGCGATAAATTTGACGATACTCTACGATACCAGACAAAATGACTGAATGCTCAGAAAGCCTGTAAAATAGGCATTTCTGCTATACACAAAGCAGGACAAAAATCGACTTCCATTATCAAGAGTTGAGTGCTAATTTATATAAAAATTTTTATCACCCAATTTTTATCCCCACTTAATTGAAAAAGTAAATGCAACCCCTGACTCCACTGTTCAAGAGGTTGCATTTATCTTTACATCAGATTCTATTTCTTTGCAGTTACTGTAAAAGTAACTGGTTTACGCACATACTGGCCTGTAGAATCTTTTACATCCACATATAAAGTTTTCTTTCCGGTTGCTCCGGTCTTCCATACACAGGCATTATCTGTACTGTAATCCTGTAATTTGTACCAGTTTCCTTTGGCATCGCAGATCAGGAACTTATACGTATACTTTCCACTTCCACCTGTAGCTTTTGCTATCAAAACTACATTTGATCCACTGGCTGTGCTTCCCAAAGGACTTGCAGAAAGTGTTACCGACAAGGCAGTTTTGCTTTTTACTTCATAAGATAATGCCGCTCTCTTGACCGTTCCATTATTGTCTTTAACATCTACATACAGTGTTTTCTTTCCTGCTGCACCTGTAGTCCAGATATAGGTATTGCTTTTTCCATAGTCACGAAGTTTGTACCAGTTTCCTTTGGCATCGCAGACAAGGAACTTATACGTGTAGTTTCCACTTCCACCACTCGCACCTGCGGTCAGTTTTACCTGACTTCCACTTACGGTACTTCCGGACGGGCTTGCACTCAGACTCGCAGTCAATGCTTTGTTTTTTACTTCAAACGTGATTCCTGCTCTTTTTACTGTTCCATTGCTGTCTTTGACATCTACATACAAAGTTTTCTTTCCAACTGTTCCTGTAGTCCAGGTATAGGTATTACTTTTGGCATAATCCCGAAGTTTGTACCAATTTCCTTTTGCATCACAAATCAGGAATTTGTACGTATAGTTTCCACTTCCTCCACCTGCACCTGCTGTCAGTTTTACCTGACTTCCACTTACGGCACTTCCGGACGGGCTTGCACTCAGACTTGCTGTTACTGCCTTATTTTTCACTTCGAATGTAATTCCGACTCTTTTTACTGTTCCATAACTGTCCTTCACATCTACATACAGATGTTTCTTTCCAACTGCTCCTGTAGTCCAGGTATAGGTACTGCTCTTTCCGTAATCTCTCAGCAGATACCAGTTTTCATTGTTTTCATCACTGATCCAGAACTTATATGTAAAGTTTCCACTTCCTCCGCTTGCACTTGCGTTCAGTTTTACCTGACTTCCTTTCACTGCGCTTCCTGACGGACTCATTGTCAGTTTTGCAGTGATCGGTGTTCTTTTTATAAGCGTATCTGTACTGTATTTGGTATAATTTCCACATTCATCAAACGCATAGATATCCGTGTGATACGTTCCTACCTGTTTCTTATAATCACTGGTATTTACTCTGAATACATACTTTCCATTTTCAAGCTTTCCTTTATACGCGGATGATGTTTTCCAGCTTCCGTCTCCATTAAATGGATTATCTGCTTCAAACCATGTCGGAAACTGTACCCTGTCTATCGCGTGATTATCTGTTGCCGTACATTTTACTGTATATCCGTTTTCAGATACATCCACAATCTCCACATCTGAAATTGTCGGCGCTGTAGCATCTACATATGGTAAGAACTGATTGATATATGAAGTGCAGTTGCCTGCAGTATCATATGCATATATGTCTGTCTGATAGACACAGTTTACCTCGCCATTATGATCCGATACATTGATTCTGCAGGAAACCTGATTTCCTGATATGGTTCCTTCATGCCAGATCAGATCATCCTGTCCATTGTTATGTGTCCAGGTTGGAAACTGTACCGATGCAACTTTGGCATTATCTGTCACTTCGCAGGTGATCGTATAACCAGTAGATGTCAGATCTGTAATCTTTGCATTTGAGATGGTTGGTCCTTCACTGTCTGTATAGTTGATCTTGATGCTGCATACATTCCATGTTTCTGTATCATGATATGCAAAAATATCCAGCGTATTGGAGCCATTTTTTAAATACTCTACAGGAATATATGTAGCAAATCCCTTACCATCCGGCACATCGCCCCTGTCATATAACGGAACATCAAACACCTGTCCATTACACCATGCTGTAACATGGGTACATCCTGACGGAACTACTGCCCATCCCTGAATATATACAGAGTCGACATAACTGCCGCCTTCCTGTGGAAAATCAAGGTGGCATTTAAACTGTGGTGACGGATTTCCTGACACTTTGTAATAATAAATCCTGAGTGGATTCGCATAAGATGCTATGGTCGGGCGGTTACTGTATCCAGGGTCCATGATTTCTACTGTGGATCCGCTAACATTTTTTACTGCCACATAGTGATAATTCAGTACCTGGATCACGCATGCATATCCCTGATCATACAA